>CAVOXM010000003.1:0-97943 GCA_963700435.1 uncultured Flavobacteriaceae bacterium | reverse complement strand
GCATAAAGTCTTTTGTAACGCACCATATCGTATGTGGTTTCTGCAATAAAACCACGATCTCTCGCGCCCCATCGTTTATCGTATTTGAGCACCTTTTCCACCACTTTATCGGCATATTCCCCTTCGTTGAAGATGAAATTAAGTGCGTCGACTACCGCAAAGACCAGGTTTCTATGTAATCTCATCATAAAAATTAAGGCAGCAAAGGTATGGTATTCAAAAAGAATCCGTTTACTTTTGAAAAACTTTATGCCCATGCGAGCTACCGCTCTTTCATTGTTTTTTGTTTTTATAATTTCTTGCAACACCAAAGACAAACGAAACCCTATCGCTTCGGTTGAAATAGAAATCATTTATGAGGATTCGCTGAGCATCAGGGCCATAGAAATAATGGGCAATAGTTTGGCATTTGCGGCGAACAAAGGTGTTTTTGGAACGATCGATCTTCAAACCGGGAAGCTGCGCTCAAAAGTGCAGCGATTTGACACCCTTGTTCCCGAATTCCGTTCTGTGGCCCATACCTCGACCGATTTTTTTATGCTTTCGATAGGTAACCCTGCCTTATTGTATAAAACGGGCGACAATGGAGGTATGGCGTTGGTTTATAAAGAAGAGGGCGAAGGGGTATTTTACGATGCCATGGCTTTTTGGAACGATAGCGAAGGTATCGCTTTTGGAGATAGCACAAATGGCTGTTTAAGCGTTATCATCACAAGGGATGGGGGTTTGAATTGGTTAAAACTGCCCTGTTCAGACCTGCCCGGGGCTCTGGAAGGCGAAGGTGCATTCGCCGCCAGCAATACCAATATAAAGATCATTGACGACCAGGTTTGGATAGGTACCACGACCGGGCGCGTGCTGCACTCGTCCGACAAGGGACTTCATTGGGAAGTCTTTACAACGCCTATCATCAATGAAAAGCCCACCGAAGGTATCTATTCCATTGATTTTTACGATCAAAATATAGGTTTCGCGATAGGTGGGGATTATACGGATCCTGAGAAAAACAATGCGAACAAAGTTGGGACTATCGATGGCGGCAAATCATGGCAGGTCATGGCCGAGCGGATTCGGATCCCGGGTATCAAAGTTGTGTTCGGTTTTTGCCAAATTCCGATGGCAAGGAATTGGTGAGTTTGGGTTTTACGGGAATTTATTATTCAATCGACTTCGGAAACCATTGGAAAAAGCTATCGGAGGAACCCTTTTACACCTTTAGGACGATCAATGATACCATGGCCATTGCGGCAGGCAAGAATCGCATTGCAAAACTAACTTTTCGAAAAGAGTAATTGCCGATATTAGGGGCGACCCCCGTTCTTCTGACGGTACTGTCTTGATCAATTGACGTTTAAATTCCTCTTCCGAGCGCAGCAATACCAAGGTTTTTTTGGCGGAGATCAATTTTGACCATCTTTTTCAGGAAATCTTGTTCGAGTACTTCTTCTTCCTTCTTCCAAGTCGATGTACTGGCTCAATAAATCCGAAGCCTCTTTCTCGGAAAGTGCGTCGGCGTTCCTTATTTTTTCCCGGATTTGAACACGTTCTTTTCGACGCAGTGCCTCCCGGTCCTGCTCATATTCATTGTAAACCGGCCAAAATGCTTGTGCCTCTTTACTGCTGAGATTCAGTTTTTCGGTAAGGAAGGCCACTTTTAATGCTTTGATCTTATCGCCGTCTGGTCTTTGCTGTCCGTAAAAGGCCATACTGGCCAGAATACAAGCCATAAACATCATGCGTTTGATATTATTCATCATTGTTCAGATTTAATTCTTCGAATTCATCCGTATTGTTATTCAGATAATCAATAACATTTTCTTCATTCAGCCTATTTTCCAAAATATCGCTTATTTCCAATTCATCCACCGGAATAACTTCCGCGATTTCCATTGTAGACAGGCCAAATTCATTGGCTTCAAAATAATTTTCGATATCGGAGTTTGCCAAATCCTCAAATCGTACTTCTTGGGGTGCATTCCACTGTATACCCAGGTAAAGCACCGCTGACTGCCGCAACGGCTGCCGCAGCAAAATAATATTTGCGATACCGATGCAACGGGATTACCTTGACCTGGGGACCTGCCAATTTATTTTCAATGTTGCTGTGCAGATCATCGAAATAACCATCGGGAACCTTAAAACCTTCCGATTCCGGTATACGGGGCCCTTCCTTGGAGATTTGACCCATAAGTCGGCCCGTAAAACCCTCAAAGTAATCTTCCGGGGTCTTAAAAGGATTCTTCTTGTTCAATTCCTTCATTTATTTATTTGACTGCGTTCAGTGCAAATGGTTTAATTTGACGTTAAATAGGCTTCAATTTTCTTCACCGCCAAATGGTAGGAGGCTTTAAGTCCGCCTACCGAGGTTTCCAATATTTCCGAAATCTCTTCATACTTCAATTGCTTCGAAATATTTCATATTAAACACCAATTTCTGTTTTTCAGGAAGCGTGGCGATCGCTTTTTGCAACTTGAGCTGTATCGCATTCCCTTCAAAATAAACATCGGCTTCCAAATTGTTGGCCATGGTTTCTTGGTATCCCTGCAGATCCTGACCCAATATTTTCGATTTTGATTTTAAAAAACTGAGTGCCTCGTTGGTCGCTATGCGATACATCCATGAGTACAATTTGCTATCCCCTTTAAAGCCCTCTATATTTCTAAAGATCTTGATAAAGGTATTTTGCAGCACGTCATCCGTGTCATCATGGTCTAGAACGATACGGCGGATATGCCAGTACAACGGTTTTTTATAAGTATTGACCAACACCTCAAAAGCCGATGCCCGGGTATTCCCATCTTTTAGTTGGTATACTAATGTTTCTTCCGTTAACAAATGATTCGGTAGTAAGGTTGCTGATAAGACCCTAAAATTAGTAAAAGGTTTAACCAACCACAAACCTAATTTATTGGGAAAGTTGGCAAAATGTCCCTCAAGCCGATATTAAAACCACTGCGCCATGACAAGTATGGGTGGCACCTCGCACTAGAACGATTGCATTTCAACCAGCTTTTTGTAGACTCCTTTTTTTGCCAGAAGTTCGGCATGTGAACCCTGTTCCACGATTTCCCCTTTTTGGAGCACCACAATGGTATTGGCGCTCTGAATGGTGGAGAGTCTGTGCGCAATGACTATGGAAGTTCGGTTCCGCATCATTTTTTCCAGGGCATCCTGCACCAATCGTTCACTTTCGGTATCGAGTGCGGAGGTGGCCTCGTCCAAGATCATGATCGGGGGGTTTTTTAGTACCGCCCTCGCAATGGAGAGCCGCTGTTTCTGTCCCCCGCTCAATTTATTGCCGCTGTCCCCGATATTTGTGTTGTAGCCCTCCGGAAGTTCCGTGATGAACTCATGGGCATTGGCAATTTTCGCCGCATCGATAATCTCCTCCATACCGGCGTTTTGCTTGCCCAGTCCGATATTGTTCCTGACCGTATCGTTGAATAGAATCGAATCTTGGGACACCAGGCCGATAAGGTTGCGCAGCGAGGTTTTGGAGATGTCCTTGATATTGATGCCATCGATTAGGATTTCACCTTCGTTCACATCATAAAACCGGGTTACCAAATTGGCAATGGTGCTCTTCCCACTGCCCGATTGGCCAACCAAGGCAACGGTATGTCCTTTCGGAACGGTTAAACTGAAATTTTTCAGTACTGAATCTTCTTCATATCGAAAGGTTATGTTCGCCAAATGCACCGCCGTTGTGAAATCTTTTTTCTCTACCGCATTGGCGGCATCCTTGATTGGATTTTCGGTTTCCAATACCTCCAGCACCCGCTCCGCGGCCGCATTGCCCTTTTTTACCCCGTAGGCCGCCTTGCTGATCGATTTAGCAGGGGTTAGGATGTTATAGGCCAAGCCCATATAGGCTATAAAGGAGGAGGCATCCAGCGTATCCTCCACCAATACCATTTTGCCTCCGAACCAAAGCAATACGCCGATGACCAAGATCCCCAAAAATTCCCCTGATGGCACCGCTAAATTCTGTCGGTTCAACAATTGGTTCGAAAAATCGAAGAACCGTTTCGTGGAGGCTTTAAAGATCTGAAAAAAGTGTGATTCTGCATTAAAGGCCTTTACGACCCGGAGTCCGCCAAGGGTTTCTTCGACAATCGATAAAAACTGGCCCTGTTCGCGTTGCACATTGTCGGATTGTCGCTTAAGCGATTTGCCGATAGACGAGATGATCATCCCTGACACCGGGATGAAAATGAATACAAAGATGGTCAGTTTCACACTGATCAAAAACATGATCACTATGGTAAACAAGATGGTCAGGGGTTCCCTGACGATAAGTTCGAGCACCGAAAGAAAGGAATGCTGGATTTCCAAAACATCGGAGGTAATCCTGGCTATGATGTCGCCTTTGCGCTTCTCCGAATAGTACGAGATGGGCAATTCGGTGATTTTTTGGTACAATTTGTTCCTGATATCCATCAATACCCCATTCCTTAGGAAAGTGATAAAATACATGGCCAAATAGTTGAAGATGTTTTTGAACAAAAACAGTACAAGAACCAGACCGATGACCAATATGAGCCCGTTCATGGGATCGTCTTGGGAGAGGCGGCCCACCTGATAGTTCATATAGTCGAGATAATAGTCTTTCAACTTTCCGATCCCCTCAAAATTCGGCGGAGCGGTCATTTGTTTGGTTTTGTCGAACAGCACCTCCAGCATGGGAATCAGTGCAGCGAACGAGAGCGCGCTGAACAGCGCATAGAGTATGTTGAATAGGATGTTCAGGTAACCGTACTTGCGATAGGGTTTCGCAAAACGGAGGATTTTTTTGAAATAATCCATTAATTGAGTTTGAGTTCCTTGAGGATACGATCGATCTTCGCATCCAGTTGCACTCCCACTTTTTGGAAGTCCGCCGCCTTGTCCAATACGGGCATTCACGCTAAAATAGAATTTGATCTTGGGTTCGGTCCCGCTGGGTCTTGCCGCCATTCGGGTGCCATCTTCGGTGGTATAGATCAATACGTTCGATTTTGGGATATCGATTTTGGTGGTCTCACCTGTGATTAGATGTTTTGAGGTCGATGTATTGTAATCATCGACTATGATTACCGGAGAACCGTCGAGCTGCTTCACGGGATTTTCCTTATAATCGATCATCATCTGTTTTATTTCCTCCGCTCCGGAAATTCCTTTTTTGGTCAAGGAAATCAATTTTTCCTTATAAAACCCATAATTCACATAGCAATCGATCAAATCTTTATAAAAAGAACTGCCATTGGCCTTGGCCTGGGCACCGATTTCACAGGCGAGCAGGGTAGCGGTTACGGCATCCTTATCGCGCACAAAGTCGCCTACCATATAACCGAAGCTCTCTTCTCCGCCCCCTACAAAATACTGATCTGGGAAAATCCTTGATCATTTTGGCGATCCACTTGAATCCGGTTAGGGCGGTTTTATATTCAACGCCATATGATTTGCCATCTCCTGCATCATCGGCGTGGAGACTATGGTGGAGGCGATGAACTCATTCCCCGAAAATCCCTTTTTCTTGCGCTGTTCCAAAAGAAATTTGGTCATCAAGATCATGGTCTGATTCCCATTGAGCAGCTCCATTTTTCCCTCCAGATCCCTTACGGCTATGCCCAAACGATCTCCGTCGGGATCGGTACCGACCACCATGTCCGCACCGATGGCCTCCGCCTCTTTGATGGCCATGGACAGCGCTTCGGGCTCCTCGGGGTTCGGGGATTTTACCGTGGGGAAATTACCATCGGGTTCCGCTTGCGCAGCTATGATGTTCACGTTCTTATAGCCGGCGCGCTTCAATACTTCGGGTATGGCCGTGATGGAAGTGCCGTGCAGGGATGTAAAAACGATTTTGAAGTTATCCTTGCCTTTGGCTTTGAAATTTCCATTTAAAACCGAAGCCTTGATAAAAGCCTCATCCACTTCCTGGTCGATCAGTTGGATCAGGGAATTGGATGCTTTAAAATTGATGTCTTCAAAAGAAAGGCGGTTTATTTCTGCAATGATCTCACCGTCTTGTGGGGGAACGATTTGACCACCATCGGTCCAATAAACCTTATAGCCATTGTATTCGGGCGGATTATGGGAGGCCGTCAAAACAATGCCCGCATGGCATTTCAAATATTTTACCGCAAACGAAAGTTCGGGTGTGGTGCGCAATGCCGAAAAAAGATAAACTTTGATTCCATTGGCTGAAAACACTTCCGCCACAGTTCTGGCCAAGGTGTCGCTATTGTGCCTGCAATCATAGGCGATCGCCACTTTGACCTGTTCCCCCGGATAGGCTTTCTTAAGATAATTGCTCAGGCCCTGGGTGCTTTTGCCCAAAGTGTATTTATTGATACGGTTGGTGCCCACTCCCATGACGCCGCGCATGCCCCCCGTGCCAAATTCCATGTGCTTGTAGAAACGGTCTTTGAGTTCCTCCGGATCGTTTTTGAACAGGTTTTCGACTTCACGCTTGGTCTTCTCATCGAAAAAATCGCTAAGCCAGCCTTTGGCTGTTTGAAGGGTAACATCCATAGTATTTTGCTTTCTTTATACAATAAAATTACGAAGAATATTCTTTTTGTTTTTGGGAAAGGTTCAGCTCCTCCGCTATGGTATAGCGGGTTTCGTTTTTTCGAGAGCGAATCAGTATTTCGCCCAAGAAGCCCGCCAAGAACAACTGGGTACCTATAATCATGGCGGTCAAGGCTATAAAGAACTGGGGGCGATCCGTAATCAATCTGCCGGTGGGGTTTAAAAAGAGTTTGTCGATTCCGAGATACAGCGCAAATCCGAGGCCAATGATAAACATCAAGACCCCTAGGGCTCCAAAAAGGTGCATGGGCCTACGACCGAATTTGGAAACGAACCAAACCGTTATTAAATCCAAAAAACCATTGATAAATCGTTCCATGCCAAACTTTGTTTTTCCGTATTTCCTTGCTTGGTGGTGCACCACTTTTTCACCAATATTGGCAAAACCCGCACTCTTTGCCAAAACGGGAATGTATCGGTGCATTTCGCCCGAGACTTCGATCGACTTCACCACCGTATTTCGATAGGCCTTTAGGCCGCAATTGAAGTCGTTCAAGCGTACCCCGGAAGTCTTTCGTGCCGCCCAGTTGAACAGTTTTGAGGGCATGTTCTTTAAAACCACCGAATCGTATCGTTTTCTTTTTCCAGCCCGAAACCAGATCATAGCCTCCTTCTTTGATCATTGTATACAATTCGGGAATTTCTTCTGGATTGTCCTGAAGGTCGGCATCCATAGTAATGATCACTTCGCCTTCCGCTGCCTTAAAACCAGCGTGCAGGGCTTGGGACTTGCCATAATTTTTCTGGAATCGGATTCCCTTTACCTCAGGGTTTTCAATGGATAAAGCCTTGATGAGGTGCCATGAACCATCGCTGCTTCCATCATCTATAAAAAGAATCTCATAAGAAAACCGATTGGATCGCATTACCGTTGCTATCCAATCATGAAGTTCTATTAAGGATTCTTCCTCGTTGAGCAGAGGAATGACAATGGACAGGTTCATGCGTTACTTCTGAAATATTTTCAAAAGTAAGTAAATTTAAGCGTCCGGCTTCTGTTTTTTCATGACCAGGCCGGTAATCCAGCCGATGACTAGTCCAATTATAATACTGAAAATTAAAATGAACGGATACGCCAACCAAGCGAATTTTTTTTGCATTTCTACGCCTTGCTGCCATTGTTCATCGGTAATTTTGGGATTCTCTTCCAGGGCTTTTACCTTGGCGATGTCCATGGCCTTGTCCATAAAATCAGGTTCAATGACATTGGTCAACAAGGCATAATAAATAAGGCCTATGACGGCTGAAACCAGGCCAATGCCCATCCCAAGTTTCAAAGCCTCCGAAACTTTTAGGTATCCATCGTTTGCCTTTTTGAACTGTGAGGCAGCAATCACAATGGCTACCGCGGTCAATAGAATTCCGATAACCTGAACGGGCCAGCTTTGTTCGTAATGCATTTCCATGGTATATAGCATGAACGAGAAGACCACACTTGCCAGTCCCAGAAGTAATCCGAAAGTCCACGAATAATTTCCAATTTTTGGTTGATTTTGTTCCATTTTAAATCACTTTTTATAGTTTCGAAGGTTAGTTGATTTTTAAGGTCATTCGTTACATTTAAAGATAAGATAATTTGTTTCAATATTTTTTGAGGTATAAAATTGTTGGTTTGTGAAATTTGCTTAAATTTGCAGCCTGAATTTCAGCAGAATTAAAGTTTTTGGAGATGAGAAAAAACATACACCCGGAAAATTATAGGTTGGTTGCCTTTAAAGATATGTCGAATGACGATGTATTCCTTACCAAATCTACCGCAGATACCAAAGAAACCCTTGAAGTAGATGGGGTGGAATATCCTTTGGTAAAATTGGAAATTTCCAGAACATCACACCCTTTCTATACCGGTAAGGCAAAATTCTTGGATACTGCAGGACGTATCGATAAGTTCAAGAACAAGTACGATAAATTCAAGAAAGCCACTCCCGCCACTGAGGAAGTGGAGCCCGCGAAGTCGGCTAAACCCGAATTGGAGGATAAAGCCGCAAAGGGAGAATAACAAAAGCATTCCTTTCAAGATATGTAAGCCTCCGAATTTCGGAGGCTTTTTTTTGGCATGAACCGTCAGTAGGTGGGTTGCCCGTGCAGAGCGGCTGTTATAATCAACAGGGCATTAATTTAAAATTCTCCACCAGCTTCACTTCATATTGGTTATTTTTGACGTAAATCGACCGGGTCATGAACTATATACTTTTCGATGGGACTGTTAGGAACCACTTGCTCCCTTTTACTTTTACACGGCCTGTGGCCGACATCAGGGTTGGCATCTTGACCATTCGGGAAAAATGGGAGCATTACCTTGGAACCACCACGACCACCCTCACTGAAGAGTACCTTTCGGAAAAGTTTCCCATGGTGGAAATGCAGGAGAATGTCCTGATCAACGCCTCTTATTTGCCCAATGGCGAATTGATCGTCCTAGTGGAGGCTTTGGGTGAGAACGAGGCGATTTTTCATGGTGAGGAAGTGATTGCCTTTTATACCAAGGACACCCAGGAGGAAGTTGATTTCACAAAATACCGGGCTATCGAATTCCTTGGGGAGGTCATCCGCATAGAGCATACCTGGGATATTTTTTCAAAGAACGCGGAAGCCCTTCAGGCCGATTTCGATTTGATCACAGCGGGCCGCAAAAGTGCTCCGATCTCCAAAACCAACCACTTGATCAATGCCAAGAACATCTTCCTGGAAGATGGGGCCAAGGTAGAATTCAGTATACTTAACGCCACTGAGGGCCCTATTTATTTGGGCCGAAATTCAGAGGTCTGGGAAGGCAACCTTATTCGAGGTGCTTTTGCCCTTTGCGACCACGGGGTGGTTAAGATGGGCGCCAAGATCTATGGTGCCACTACGGTTGGCCCCTATGGAAAGGTCTGTGGGGAAATCAGCAATTCGGTCATCTTTGGATATTCCAGTAAAGGCCACGAAGGCTATTTGGGAAATGCCGTCTTGGGCGAATGGTGCAATATCGGGGCCGATTCCAACAACTCCAACCTCAAGAACAATTATGCCAAAGTGCGCATGTGGGATTATGCCACGGAGCGTTTTGAGCAGACCGGCCTGCAGTTCTGCGGTTTGATGATGGGAGACCATAGCAAGACGGCGATCAATACCATGTTCAATACCGGGACCGTCATCGGGGTGAACTGCAATATTTACGTACCCGGATTTCCTCGAAATTTTGTGCCCAGCTTCAGCTGGGGAGGGGCTTCCGGTTTCTCTACCTATCCAACGGATAAGGCTTTTGAGGCCGCGAAGGTCATGATGGCCAGAAGGGGCGTTGAATTTGATGGAAAAGAGGCCAGGATTTTGGAAGCCGTATTCGAGTTGACCCAAAAATATAGGAATTATTGATTGCACCCGCTTTACTTCCTATAGGCATGTAAATTGGGGGTCGGCCATCCGTCATCGCCGTAGCTCGAGCATAAGTTTCGTACCCGGTGCATCCGAATAAATGGCCGCATTATCCAAAATGCATGGCTTCGGCGACAATTCTGCCAATGAAACTGCTTATCTTTGCAATCCTTAAAAACGCATTTGGCATCCATGAAAAAAAAGGTGGCTTTTCATACCCTGGGCTGTAAGCTCAATTATTCTGAAACCTCGACCATTGCACGAGGATTTCAGGAGAAGGGTTTTGAACGCGTCGAATTTTCGGAAGAAGCGGATATGTACGTCATCAATACCTGTTCGGTGACCGATAATGCCGACAAGCGCTTTAAGACTGTGGTACGGCAGGCCTTAAATGCCAATCCAAAGGCATTTGTAGCGGCCATCGGCTGCTATGCGCAGTTGAAACCCGAAGAATTGGCCGCAGTGGATGGTGTGGATTTGGTTTTGGGCGCAACGGAAAAATTCAAGATTACCGATTATCTCAATGACCTCAGTAAAAACGATTTTGGCGAGGTCCATTCCTGCGAAATCACCGAAGCGGATTTTTATGTGGGCAGCTATGCGATCGGGGAGCGGACAAGGGGTTTTTTAAAGGTTCAGGACGGTTGCGACTATAAATGTACCTATTGCACCATTCCACTGGCCAGGGGCATTTCGAGAAGCGATGCCTTGGAAAACGTACTGCGGAACGCCGCTGAAATTGCCGCCCATGACATAAAGGAAATCGTTTTGACCGGGGTGAATATCGGGGATTACGGAAAAGGCGAATTCGGAGATAAAAGACATGAACACACTTTCCTCGATCTGGTGCAGGCCCTCGATAAGGTCCCGGGGATCAACCGATTGAGAATCTCGTCGATCGAGCCAAATCTACTGAAGGACGAAACCATCGATTTTGTGGCCCAAAGCCGTTCCTTTGTACCCCATTTTCACATCCCGCTGCAAAGCGGTAGTGATGCCGTGCTCAAGTTGATGAGGAGGCGATATCTTCGCGATCTCTATGCCGAAAGGGTGGAACGTATCAAAAAAGCAATGCCGCATGCCTGTATCGGGGTCGACGTGATTGTCGGTTTTCCTGGCGAAACCGATGAACACTTTATGGAAACCTACCATTTCTTAAATAACTTGGATATCGCCTATTTGCACGTGTTCACTTATTCCGAAAGGGACAATACGCTGGCAGCCCATATGACTGGCGTGGTACCAAGGAAAGTACGGCAAAAGCGGAGCAAGATGTTGTGGGGCCTATCGGTCAAAAAAAGAAGGGCCTTTTATGAGGGTGAACTTGGAAGTTGCAGAACGGTGCTTTTTGAAGGGGAGAACAGGGAAGGCTATATTTTTGGATTCACCGAAAATTACGTCAGGGTAAAAGCACCATGGAATCCAGATTTGATCAACACCCTGCATCAGGTGAAGCTCAAGACGATTGACGAGGACGGTTTGGTTCGTTTTGAATTTATGGATCGGAAAATAAAGGCAAAAAAAAACCTCCCATTTTGGGAGGCCTAAACTTTTGATCAGATTCGTATGCCTACGGGAAGCATTTCTTTGTACTGCCGGTTCTTTCTCAAAAACCCTGCGATCTGCGGACTTGTTGGAACGACTCTTAAGTTCTTTTCTTGAATATGGTTCAAGACCGACTTAATGAACTGTTCTTTGAAGCCTTCAATTATAATCTCTTCTGGAATAACCAACTTGGTCAAAAACACCTTTCTTTCTTGGGAGGAGTATTCAATCTTGGCTAAATGGCCGTCTACCCTAGTTTCAAATTGGCGCAAGAAACTGTTGTCCTTAATTTCTACTTCATTCATATAGTTGAGTTTAAAATTGGTCTTAGACAAAAAAATTACGATGTTCCCGTATCGTAATTTCTGATGAAAGCTCACATAAGTTAAAACATGGGCATATATTGGCAATCTTGTACAAAAGTAGTAAAAAAAATGCTAATTTCCTAACCAAATAAGAAGCATCCACCTATGGCAGATGATAAAATCCATGTTTATTTTATGCCCGGTATGGCTGCAAACCCATCCATCTTTAAAAACATCGAACTCCCCAAATCCCAATTTGAAATGCATCTACTGGAATGGTTCATACCCTCGGAGGGAATGGGCATTTCGGCCTATGCCTTGGAAATGTCGAAAAAGGTGAAGCACAAAAATCCCGTTCTCGTCGGGGTTTCGTTCGGGGGTATTTTGGTTCAGGAGATGGGGCGATTTCTCCAAACCAAAAAAATAATTGTGGTTTCCAGCGTGAAGCATGAGTCGGAACTGCCGAAGCGCATGATCTTTGCCAAATATACCCATATACATAAGCTCCTGCCCACAGGCTTGGTCAATAATATTGAACTGCTGACGAAATATGCCTTTGGCGAAATCGTCACCAAACGCCTCAAACTTTATGAGGAGTACCTTTCCATTCGCGACAGATTTTACATAGACTGGTCTATCGACCAAATGGTGAACTGGCGTCAAACCCAAAAGCACGAAGTGCTGGTGCATATCCATGGGGAAAAGGATGCCGTATTTCCCATTGGAAACATTAAAGATTGCATCATTGTTAAGAATGGCAGCCATACCATGATCATTCATCGGGCAAAATGGTTCAATGAACATCTGCCCACAATTATTTTGCAATAAGCCAGTTCTATTAATACCTTTACCATAAACGAAATATAAAATCATGAAGGCCATAAAAAATATATTGATGCTCTTAGGCGTATTTTTTGTAATAAGTACGCTGGTGTTTGCGGTGCAAGGCGATGCTGTGGATGCCGCCGATGTGGCGGAGCGGGATGTTACGCCCGAACCCAATACGGGATACCGTATCACGGCCATCGAGATTCCCGCCGACCTAAACTTCGCCGGGGAATCGGTCCCATTGAACGATCCTGAGGTGATGGAGCGGGTAGACCGCGAGTTTTTGGTCAATACCTATTGGCAGTCCAATGCCTTGTTGTTGATGAAAAGGGCCCATAAATATTTTCCGGTGATTGAACCCATTCTTGCCAAAAATGGGGTGCCTGACGATTTTAAATACCTTGCCCTTGCTGAAAGTGGATTGCAGAATGTAGTGTCTCCGGCGGGTGCGACCGGGTTCTGGCAAATCATGAAGGGAACCGGCAGGGATTATGGCTTGGAAGTGAACGACAACGTGGATGAAAGGTACCATTTGGAAAAAGCGACCGAAGTGGCCTGTAAGTATATTCTAAATTCAAAGGAGAAATTCGGAACCTGGACACTGGCCGCCGCTTCCTATAATGCCGGACCCGCGGCAATCGATAAATTCATGGGCATCCAGAAGGCCGAAAATTATTATGACTTGCTTTTGGGCGAGGAGACCGGGCGTTATGTCTTTCGAATCATGGCCATCAAGGAGATTTTGAACGATCCGGAAAAATATGGCTTCCACCTGGATCCCAAGGATATGTATTCGGCCGTGCCTACCTTTAAGGTCGAAGTCTCTGAACCCGTGCTGAGTTTTGCCGATTTTGCGAACAAATACGAAATCAACTACAAGATATTGAAAAGGCACAATCCTTGGCTTCGGGAGCCACATTTGGCCAATCAATCCAAAAAGGTATATACCTTGGAAATTCCAAATAAGGGGTACTACAAAATAGTGAAGTAGGGCAGCGGCACCTCAGATTTTTTTCATCTGTTGCTGCATCATCTTGATTTGCTCCGTAAGCATATTGTTCTTGTCCAATTTTTTGGCTTCCTGCAATAGGGTAGTGGCCTCTCGCTTTCGACGTTTTTGCATGGCAATGCCCGCAAGGCTTAATTTGGCCATGGCCACGTCATAATCCATGGTCAATCCGAACTTCAGCGCCTTTTTGAAATACTTTTCAGCTTCGGTAAGGTTTTTTTGTGAATGGATAATACCATGTAGGTAATTGAAATAGCCCTGTTGTTTTTGTGTGAGTGCGGCGGCCGGGTTGTTGATCCTATCCAGCCATTTTTGGGTGCCTATCAAATCCTGTTTTCGCATTCTAAGAAAAGCCAATAAAATCATTTCATTTCTGAAATAGAGAAATACGAAAATCAGCGATAGCAAGATCAAGAAAATGCCGTTGCCAATATTGCCTTCAATGAATTGGTAAACCGCATAGGCGATGATCAAGCCCGCAATGACCAATTTGATGTTTTTATTAAACATGGTATTATTTTATTAATTGATAAGTAATACTTGTTCTGATGGCGGTCGGTATCTTTTGCGCTCCCAGCTGAACCACGGTGCCAGTGCCCTCCAGTCGACCCTCTACCTTCATCATTTCGATGAATCCCGACTTGAGGTCCGTGGTGATTTCGGTGACTTGGGAACCTTCCAGCTTCATCGTGGTTCCGGGTTCGGTCACATCCATGTCTACTTGGGCCGTACCACCAATTTCGGCTTGGCGTGCATCGATGCCGTTCAAGACCCATTTGTTTTTCGCCCTTAGTTTGCCGCCATAGTTATTTTCCCAAATATCACCGATCTTAATGGTTCTGTTCGGATAAATGAAAGTCATTTGTTCATAGCTGTTCGCCATGGCTTCCGATCCGAATTCGTCACCGAGCGACTTTTTCATCAGGTTCAGTGAGTATTCATCGGTAAGCCCTGAGGCCTTGGCCATTTTGGCGACCAAGCTATCGCCGCCGATGACCGAAATGATGTCACCCGTTTTTGCCAGGGTCATCTGAACGGGGCTGTTGAGCAGGCTATTAAAGATACGGGACTGTATATTACCCTCCTCGACCTCTTTGGCCCGCACATTCATCATTTCACCCTGCAAACTGGAGGTCATCTTCATGTTGAGGTCTTTGAAAGTGAGTGCGACTTCGTAATTGCCCTCCTTTTTACCCAGAACCTTAAACTCCAAAACGCCTTCTATATCATTCGTAATTTCATGATCTGTACCTTCCATGCTTTGTGTGATCACTTGGTGCGCCTTCTGTAAAATGATAAACACATCGCCTTTTTCCAAGTTATAGGATAAGGTGGTTTGGCCAAATCCCATAAGGCCAAAACAGAGGAAAAATGAGATGTATAAGGTAGATTTCATCGCAATGACGGCTCGATTTTTTTAAACGTTGCAAAAGTAAGAAAAACAATTGGAAACATTTTTTAAATTGGATTTGCCAAAGCGAAAACTCTTTGTATATTTGCGCCCAGTTTTGCGGGTTAGTCTGCATCATGGTCGAAACATCAAAAGGTTTAAAAAATGCCCGGTACAAAAAGAACATATCAGCCCTCCAAAAGGAAGAGAAGAAACAAACATGGTTTTAGGGAACGCATGGCAACGGCGAACGGCAGAAAGGTTCTGGCTAGAAGAAGGGCCAAGGGAAGAAAAAAACTAACCGTATCCTCTGACCCGAGACACAAAAAATAATGACGAATTTTTTAAAATATTGAGGTGTTACTTTCCCGAAAGTAGCACCTTTTTTTTGTCCTATAATTATTAAAATAAAAGGTAAATGCCAAAAAGAGAAGATTTAAAGTCGATTTTGATCATCGGTTCAGGCCCCATCGTGATAGGACAGGCCTGTGAATTTGATTACTCCGGTTCGCAAGCCTTGCGTTCGTTGCGCGAAGACGGTATTGAGACCATTTTGATCAACAGCAACCCGGCGACCATCATGACCGACCCCTCTATGGCCGATTATATCTATTTAAAACCATTGACGACCAAATCGATTATCGAAATATTGAAAGAGCATCCCGAAATCGATGCGGTCTTGCCGACCATGGGTGGCCAGACCGCTTTGAACCTTTGTATCGAAGCGGGTGAAAAAGGAATATGGGACGATTTTAACGTTGAGATCATCGGTGTGGACATCGATGCGATCAAGATCACCGAAGACCGTGAAAAATTTCGTGAACTGATGCTGAAAATCGGCATCGGCATGGCGCCTCAAACCACCGCCACTTCGTTTTTGAAAGGAAAGGAAATCGCTCAGGAATATGGTTTTCCATTGGTGATTCGGGCCTCGTTTACCCTTGGGGGCGCAGGCGCGTCAATCGTTTACAAAGCTGAGGATTTTGATGAACTCCTCAGTCGGGGACTTGAAATTTCCCCGATCCACGAGGTGATGATCGATAAGGCGATGATGGGTTGGAAGGAATATGAACTGGAACTGCTTCGAGACCATAACGATAATGTCGTCATCATCTGTGCCATTGAAAATATGGATCCCATGGGAATCCATACGGGCGATTCCATTACCGTGGCCCCTGCAATGACACTCTCAGATCGGACCTATCAAAGAATGCGCGATATGGCCATCAAGATGATGCGCAGTATCGGGGATTTTGCGGGTGGCTGTAACGTTCAGTTCGCCGTGAGTCCTGATGAAAAGGAGGATATTATTGCGATTGAAATCAATCCGAGGGTCTCCAGATCATCGGCCCTAGCTTCCAAGGCTACGGGTTATCCCATCGCAAAGATTGCCGCCAAATTGGCGATCGGCTACAACTTGGACGAACTGGAAAACCAGATCACCAAATCGACCTCGGCACTTTTTGAGCCCACCCTCGATTACGTGATCGTTAAAATTCCAAGGTGGAATTTCGACAAGTTCGAAGGATCTGATCGTACGCTCGGCCTGCAGATGAAATCGGTAGGGGAGGTCATGGGCATCGGACGTTCCTTCCAAGAAGCATTGCACAAGGCGACACAATCGCTCGAAATCAAAAGAAATGGTCTGGGAGCCGACGGAAAAGGATACCGGGATTACGAACAGATCATCAGCAAACTCACCATTCCAAGCTGGGATCGGGTTTTTGTGATCTATGATGCCATACAAATAGGCATTCCCTTGAGCAGGATCCATGAAATCACCAAAATAGATATGTGGTTCCTGAAACAATATGAGGAATTGTACCAATTGGAAAAGGAAATTTCAAAGTATACGATTGCCAGCCTTTCCAGGGAATTATTGCTTGAAGCCAAACAAAAAGGTTTTGCCGATCGGCAGATCGCACATATGTTGGATTGTTACGAAAGTGAGGTCTATAACAAGAGAGTGGAGCTGAATGTGAACAGGGTATACAAACTGGTCGACACTTGCGCCGCAGAATTTAAGGCGATGACGCCTTATTATTATTCCACCTTCGAGGCCGAGATCGAAACCGCGGATGGCCAACGGTATGTGGAAAACGACAGCGTGGTCACCGACCGAAAGAAAATTGTGGTCCTGGGTTCAGGGCCCAACCGTATCGGCCAAGGTATCGAATTTGACTATTGTTGCGTACATGGGGTATTGGCTGCTGCGGAATGTGGCTATGAAACGATCATGATCAACTGTAACCCCGAGACGGTCTCCACCGATTTCGATACGGCCGACAAACTGTATTTCGAACCTGTATTCTGGGAGCATATTTATGATATCATACGACATGAAAAACCGGAAGGCGTGATCGTACAGTTGGGCGGACAAACCGCCTTGAAACTGGCCGAGAAGCTCGACAAATATGGCATCAAAATTATCGGAACCAGCTTCAAATCGCTTGATTTGGCAGAAGATCGGGGCAGTTTTTCGAACCTTTTGAAAGAAAATAACATTCCATATCCCCGATTCGGGGTGGCGGAAACGGCCGATGACGCCCTGGCCCTGTCCGATGAACTGGGTTTCCCATTGCTGGTAAGGCCTTCCTATGTGTTGGGTGGGCAAGGGATGAAAATCGTCATCAACAAGGAAGAATTGGAAGCCCATGTGGTAGACCTCCTTCGCAAAATACCGAACAACAAATTATTGCTCGATCACTATTTGGATGGAGCCATTGAAGCGGAGGCCGATGCCATCTGTGATGGGGAGGAAGTATACATTATCGGTATCATGGAGCATATTGAACCCTGTGGAATCCATTCAGGGGATTCGAATGCCACTTTGCCACCGTTTAACTTGGGGGAATTCGTGATGCAGCAGATCAAAGACCACACCCATAAAATTGCCCTTGCGCTCAATACGGTGGGATTGATCAACATACAGTTTGCCATCAAGGACGATATTGTATACATAATCGAGGCCAACCCTAGGGCCTCCCGTACCGTCCCCTTCATTTCCAAAGCATATAAAGAACCATATGTGAACTATGCGACCAAGGTGATGCTCGGGGAGAAGAAGGTGAGGGATTTCAACTTTAACCCGCAGTTGGAGGGCTATGCCATCAAACAACCGGTGTTTTCCTTCAATAAATTCCCCAATGTCAACAAAAATCTGGGTCCTGAAATGAAGAGCACCGGCGAGAGTATCCTTTTCATCGATAGTCTAAAGGACGACGAATTCTACAACCTCTATGGACGAAGGAAGATGTATCTGAGCAAATAAAGGCGGTAAATCGGAATATTTTATGAATGGAATCGGTAATTGGCGGATGCTCCACTATGGCATTTAACGCCGACTTTTGCTTGTTGGAAAATCCCTTGAAGGATTTTTCCCCGACAACCGTATGTACAGCCTATTGACCTTCTTGTAATCCGTGGCGAAAAACTACCACTCTGTATGGAAGATGCCCTCTTTATCGAGACGCTCATAGGTATGGGAGCCAAAATAGTCGCGTTGGGCCTGGATAAGGTTCAACGGCAAACGCGATGCGGTGTAGGCATCAAAATAAGTGAGGGAAGCCGAAAGACCCGGTAATGGTATGCCGTTCCTGGCCCCATAAGCCACCAAGGTTCGGGCAGCGGCTACGGTTCCGCGCACTTTTTCAACGAAAGCCGGGGACAGCAATAAATTAGGAATGGTCGGATCGGCTTCAAAAGCCAAGGCAATATCGGCCAACAGGCCTGCCCTGATAATGCATCCGGCCCGCCATATCTTTGCGATTACCGCCATGTTGAGCTGGTATCCATACTCTTTGGAGGCCTCCGCCAACTGATGCATGCCCTGTGCATAAGTGATGATAAAGGCAAAATATAAGGCCGACTCGCTCAATTTTTCAAGCTCTTCCTTGGGCAACTTTTCAATTTTGGGCCGATCGTACAAAGCGTCTGCCTTGATACGCTCCTCCTTCAGTGCGGAAATCTCCCTCATGCTCACGGCGATGTCTACAGTGGGTATGGGTATCCCGAGATCCATGGCATTCTGTGAAGTCCATTTTCCCGTCCCTTTTTGTTTCGCCTTGTCCAATATTTTGTCGAGCAACCGGCCTGCGCCCTGATCATCTTCTTGTAAAAATATTTCCGAACTGATCTCGATCAAAAATGATTGCAATCGGCCTTTGTTCCATTTTTTGAACAAATTATGCAGTTGGTCGTTGTCCAAACTGCCCCCTTTTTGCAGCAGGTCATAAATTTCCGAGGTCAACTGCATCAAGCCGTATTCGATGCCGTTGTGCACCATTTTAACGTAATTTCCGGCCGACTTGGGCCCCAAATAGGCCACACAGGGCTCTCCATGGTATTTGGCCGCCACCGCCTCGAAAATGGGTTGTACTGCTTTGTAGGCACTTTTAGATCCACCGGGCATGATGCTGGGTCCTTTTCTGGCCCCTTCCGCACCGCCCGAGACCCCTGCACCGAAGAAGTATACGCCCCGGGTTTCCAAATAAGCTTCCCGGCGATCGGTATCGGTAAAAAACGAATTGCCGCCATCGATGATCATATCCCCTCGATCTATTTGCGGCAACAGGCTTTCTATCACCGTGTCCACAATTTTTCCAGCGGGTACGAGCAGCATGATTTTTCTGGGCTGTTTCAGGGATTGTACAAATGTTTTGATGCTGGTACTGGCATCTACCTTGCTCAAATTGCCCCCTTCTTCTTTGAGGGCGTTCACTTTTTCGGAATCCGTATCGTGCCCAAATGCCGTAAATCCGTTGTCAGCCACGTTCAAAATAAAATTGCGCCCCATCACGCCCAAACCTATCAATCCAAAATCGTATTTCTGCTCCATTATGTTACGTTCAAGTTACCGAAAGAATCAAAAATAAATCAAATTACCGAGTTTTCTCGGTTATCGATCGATAAACTCAAATAGCTTTAATATATTCATGGCACCTAATTAAGCAATGAAAGCAATATGGCCAAAACAGCAAATCAAATGCTCATTATCTTCGGGGCATCTGGTGATTTAACCGCCCGAAAACTGATTCCCGCCTTAGCCAATTTGTTCAAGGAAGGCCATCTCCCTGAAAATTTTGTAGTACTCGGGGCGAGCAGATCGAACCTGAGCGATGAGGCCTTTCGGAAAAAGGTGGTCCTCGAAAGTGGTTTTTTGAAAGAAGGGGATTTAGACCAAACCAAAAGCCACGTCAAGGCATTTTCCGAAAAGATATTTTATGCAGACCTGGGGAAGGATTATGATACCGACTATGGCAAGCTGGCCCAGCGGATCGGGGAACTGGACAAGCGCTATCGTACGGATCGGAATTTTATTTTCTACCTGTCGACCCCGCCCAGTCTTTACGAAGCCATTGCAAAGAACATTGCTGATCAAGGGCTGGCAGATGAATCCAAGGGGTGGAAGCGACTGATCGTTGAAAAACCCTTCGGGTACAGTCTGGAAAGCGCCAAAGCCCTTAATGACGGTTTACATCTTTATTTTCACGAATCCCAAATCTACCGTATCGACCACTATTTGGGCAAGGAGACCGTACAGAATTTGCTGGTTACCAGGTTTGCGAACAGTATCTTCGAACCCCTTTGGAACCGGAACTATATACATCATGTGGAAATCACCAACGCGGAGAGTGGGGGCGTCGAAAAACGAGGCGGCTACTATGATAAATCAGGAGCTTTACGCGATATGTTCCAAAGCCATTTGCTCCAGATCGTAGCCTTGGTGGTTATGGAGCCTCCATTGAGCGCGAATGCGGATGAAATCAGGAACGAAAAGCTCAAAGCGCTGAAATCGCTGCGCATCATGAAAGATCATGAAACCCTTCGCGAGAACACCATCAGAGCACAATATATATCGTCAAACATCGATGGTAAAAAAGTGCTGGGTTATAGGGAAGAAGAAGGGGTAGATCCTGAATCGACCACCGAAACCTTTGCTGCCATTAAATTTTTTGTTGACAATTGGCGGTGGGCCGATGTTCCTTTTTATGTACGAACCGCAAAACGGATGCCTACCAAGGTCACCGAAGTGGTGATCCATTTTAAATCGCCCCATCATCAGATTTTTAAGAATTCGGGGATGGATAGCAAGGACAATAAATTGATCATCCGTATACAGCCGGATGAAGGTATCTTGATCAAATTCGGCGTGAAAGTACCGGGCCAAGGCTTCATAGTGGAACGCGCCAACCTTGATTTTTACTATTCCAGCCTTACAGAGACCCACGTGATGCAGGCTTACGAACGCTTGCTCTTGGATGCGATGCAAGGCGATGCCACCCTATATGCCCGTGCCGATGAAGTGGAAGCCGCTTGGGCATTCGTCGATCCCATCTTGGATTACTGGAAAAAGGGCAAAGACGTCAAGATTTATGGTTACTCGGCCGGAGTTTGGGGTCCCGCGAATGCTGATGACCTGCTCGAGGGCAATTCCATCTGGCGCAACCCAGGTGAAAACTTGGCCGATGATCCCGGCTTTTGCGTGATAAGTTGATTTTACATAACAGGTTATAAACCCATTTTCCAAGCTTTTTATTGAACGGACCATGACATTGAAAATCTCAAAAGATAAGATAGGGGTAGCCAAGGAATTTGCCGAATATTTGGCAACTTTGATCGATTCGAACCAGACAGTGCATATCGCCCTGTCGGGGGGCAGTACCCCAAAAATCGTTTTTGATGAACTGGCCCAAAACCATGGCCATCTTGTAGATTGGGGAAAAGTTCAGTTTTATTGGGGCGATGAACGATGCGTGCAACCTTCCGATATGGAGAGCAACTTTCAAATGACCCAAACCTATCTATTTTCCAAATTAGACATACCGGAGGACAATATCCATAGAATTCGGGGTGAAGAGGAGCCCTCAAAGGAAGCATCGCGTTATGCCCATGTTTTGGAAAACACTTTGCCCATTGCAAATGGGCTTCCCCAATTTGACCTGGTCATTCTGGGACTGGGCGACGACGGCCATACGGCCTCAATATTTCCTTATGAAATTGCCCTTTGGGATTCCAAAAATTGTTGTGAGGTGGCAACGCATCCCGATTCGGGCCAACGGCGGATCACGATTACAGGAGGAGTCATCAATAATGCGAAAACGGTTGCCTTTTTGGTCACGGGCGAAAATAAATCGGGGAGGGTACGGCAAATTTTGCAGCGGGAATCCGGTTATGAAAAATTGCCCGCAAGTTTAGTGACCCCTAATTCAGGAAGTTTGCTTTGGTTTATGGACAGTGAAGCCGCAAAGGACATCACTTAAGGGCATACCTTGATATTCTCGTCTTCCAAAAACTTGAGGTGGGCCATGGCATCAAAATTGGATTCATCGAATCGGCTGTCGCGCTGGTTCGAGGCCTCCTTTCTGAACTTACTTCTCACAAATCTCCTGATACCCTGTGTATCTTCTACCAATAGGCCCGGCACCGCAATGTCCAATACCTTTTTACTTATTGCGACCATGGTAAAGTATGAAGAATTGCAATGCTTTTTTTTGCCCGTTGTTATATTTTCCGATTCCACCCGAACGCCAACTACCATGGAGGTCGTGCCCGTATAGTTTACGGAGGCTTTCAAGGTAACCAATTCGCCTACTTCAATGGGATGTAGGAAATCGACACGGTTCACCGAAGCGGTGACACAGTAACTCCTTGAATGTTTGGAAGCGCAGGCAAAGGCAATTTGGTCCATCAGATTGAGAATATGGCCCCCATGGACCTTGCCCCCAAAATTGGAGTGAGCGGGCAAGCATTAATTCCGTAATCGAAATACGGGACTCCCGCGCCGTTTTAAAGGTTTTCATGATCAATTGTTGAAATGGGGCGATTTTTCCTGCTCCACTTTGGTGATGAAATACTTGGTATCGCCCAACCAAGAAAAGGTGGCATAACGTTCGATGTAGTGCAGTTTTACGTAGCGGCCCTGAAATTCCTTCAATTGTTCGATGACCTCCCGATCCTTGTCCAAAACCGAAAAAGTGAAGATCTGTGCCCCGGAAATTCCCTGGCTGATTTCCCCTTCCCATGTTTTGATGAGCACCCCTTTATGGCTGATTTTGATCAAGTTCTCCCGAACGGATGCCATCGCTATAGGGCACAAAGTAGATAAAGGCATATACCGCAAAGAAGAACGCCACTAATAATGGCCAATCCCAAAATCAATATTTTTTTCATTTTATAGTTCCAATTTGGGTTCTTCTTCGAAATCGTCTTCCGTGGCACGCTTCAGAATCGGATTCGGGGAGCGATTTTTTTGTTTTGGCGCCCATCTTTTTTAATTTTTCTATACTGTTGATGATATTGCCACGGCCTTCCACCAATTTGTTCATGGCGCCTTTATATTCAGATTTCGCCTCGTCCATTTTTTTGCCCACTTTGGTGAGATCGCCAACAAAGCCTTCAAATTTATCATAAAGGGCCCCTGCCTGCCGGGCGATTTCGATGGCGTTGCGCTGTTGTTTTTCATTGTTCCACATACTATCGATGGTGCGGAGCGTCGCCAACAATGTCGACGGGGTCACGATAACAATATTTTTTTCAAAGGCCTTGTTGTAAAGGGAACTGTCGCTGTTGAGCGCTATGGCAAAGGCAGGTTCTATGGGGATGAACATCAGCACAAAATCCGGGCTTTCCATTTCATAGAGGTCTTCGTACTTTTTTGCGGAAAGTTGATCGACATGTTTGTTCAGCGAATTCACATGGTCTTTCAAAAATTTGTCTTTCAAAACATCATCGTCCGAATTCACATAACGTTCATAATCGGTAAGCGAGACTTTTGAATCGACGACCATTTTTTTGCCATCGGGGAGGTGAATGATCACATCGGGAAGCACCCGGGTGCCATCGGCAAGGGTAAAACTCTGTTGCACGCTGTATTCCCTATCTTTTTCCAGGCCCGATTTTTCCAACACACGCTCCAACACCAGTTCCCCCCAATTGCCCTGCATCTTGCTATCGCCTTTAAGGGCTTTGGTGAGGTTTTCGGCCTCTTGTGTTATTTTAAGGTTTTGGCTCTGCAGGTTCAATAGTTGTTCCTTCAAGGCAGAATGAATGCTGATATTCTCTTTTTGGCTTTCTTCCACTTTCTTTTCGAACAGAAGAATTTTTTCTTGCAAGGGATTCAGTATGTTTCTGATGTTCAACTGGTTCTGTTCGGTAAACTTGGTACTTTTTTCATCCAAAATCTTATTGGCCAGGTTTTCGAACTCTTTGGTAAACTTCTCCTGTAGTTTTTCTACTTCTTCCTTTTGTTCTTCATTTTTCAGCTGTAAATTTTCCATATCGGCCTCATAGCGCACGATTTGGTTGCCCAAACGTTCCTTTTCGGCCTGTAATTCATTTTTTTGGTCCTCCATGGCGAACAGCCGCTGTTCCAGGTCGGAAACCCGGTAAAGAAGCTGTTTTTCTTCCGCTTCCAGATTGCTCAAGCCAGATTTGGTCTTCAGCCCTTTTATATAATTGCCCAAAAGATAACCCACCGCCAGGGAAAGCGATCCTAGCCCTAAAAAAATCAAATATTCGTTCATCCTTGTCCTAAAATACTAGTAGTAAAGATACGGGTTTGACATTAAAATTGTAAGTCGTACTGTTTTTACTTTTCGATACGGAACGAGCCCGTCTTCGCGTCGAATGTAACCGTATCCGAGGGAAACAACTGGTCAAAGGCCTTTTGTTCTATCAAGGTACACGGTGGCCCGAAGGGGTTATCGATCCCATTCAGGAGCAGCATGCTATCACAGAGCTGAATGGCCAATTCGATTTCGTGGCTGGTAAAAACGATGGTTTTATGCGTCTGTTTTGAAATCGACTTTAAGAGCTTCAAGATTTTCACCTTGTGGTATAGGTCGAGGTGTGTCGTGGGTTCATCCAAAAAGATAAGCGAAGTATCCTGCGCGAATGCCCTGGCAATCATCACACGTTGCAGTTGGCCATCGCTTAGTTCATAGCACTTGTTGTTTTTAAGGGGTGTCAATTCCAATATCAAAAGGGCATGGTTTATTTTTTTATGATCCTCCTTGGTCAAGGTACCCAACCAATTGGTATAGGGTTGCCTGCCCAAGGCGACCAGCTCAAAAACGGTCAAGTTTTTGGAGGCAACGGGTTCTGTAAGAACGACACTGATCTCAATTGCCAAGTCTTTTGGCGAAAATTGTTCCAAGGGTGTTCCATTGATTTCGATGTTTCCCGAAATTTTCGATTGTACACTGCCCAAGGTTCGCAAAAGGGTTGATTTTCCAATTCCGTTAACGCCCACTATGGCCATCAATTCCCCGGCATGCAGGTCAAAATCGATGCCTTTGGCCACCGCACGGCCGTGATAACCGATTGCCAGTGACCCAGCCTTTAGGATTGGACGTTCGTGGTTAGACTTGTTCATCTTGTTGTCTCCCTTTTTATTCACTAAAATACCATTTTACGTTTCCTGACCAATAGCCATATGACCACGGGTGCCCCTAAAATACTTGTGATGGCATTGATTGGTAATACATTTGCCGAATTGGGCAATTGGGCCACGGTGTCGCAGAGCAGCATCAATATGGCCCCATACACCAAAACGGCGGGCAAGAGGATGCTATGGTCGGTGGTGTCGAATATTTGCCGGGTCAAATGCGGTACCGCCAATCCTACAAATGCTATGGGGCCCGCGAACGCGGTGATGCCCCCTGCCAGGATACCGGTGGCGACGATGATCATATATTTCGCAGTTTTCAGGTCGACTCCCAAACTTTTGGCATAATTTTCACCTAGCAATAGGGCATTCAAGGCCTTTATCGAGAAAATGCCCATGACACTGCCCGTGGCTAAAATACCAAAGAGCAGCGAGAGTTGAGACCATGAAAGATTCCCGAGGCTTCCGAAAGACCAAAAGATATATTGCCGCAACCTTTCGGCATCTGAAAAATAAGACAGGACACTGACGATGGCAGCGGTGATGCTGCCGAACATCAAACCAATGATCAACAGGGCCATGGTGTCCTTCACTTTTGAAGCAACGACCATCACCGCCATCAACACCAGAAAACTACCGATACTCGATGCCAAGGCTAGGGAGATGTCGTTCACTAAACCCAGGGCCCATAGTCCCGAAAACAAGGAACTTCCCATAACCAATATCGCAGCCCCCAAACTGGCACCGGAACTGATACCCAAGACATAAGGACCCGCTAAAGGATTCCGGAAAAAAGTTTGCATCAGCAACCCGCTCAAGGCGAGCCCGCTGCCTACCAGAACGGCCGTTAAGGCCTTTGGAATCCGGTAGTTCCAAATTATATATTCCCATGAAGGGTTTTCCAAAGTGCCGCCAACAATCGCTTTTAAAGTAGCTCCGAAAGGAATGGTCACCGATCCTAGGCTAATGTTCAGGACCAGCGCAAGAATCAAAGCGACCGTCACTAAAAGAAACGAGAATCGATATGTGCGAAAAGACCCCAATTAGTCCAAGGGTTTAAAAAAGAAAAGTTCGTGGTCGGGCAACAGCTCCGGATGAAAAATGGCGATCAGATCCTTTAATACCAAATCGGGTCGTTGTGGTGCAAGTTCGTAGTAGATTATCCCTCCCGTTGTTCCCAATGTTTTGGCAAAGGTGTAGACCTTTTTATTTTGGTACGGCCTGAACTGCTTGTAATGCGTGCTTCCGGCTGCGAGGTCGACATAGGTTGTGTATTGGGCAGGTGATATCCAAAAATCGGACTGTTGGGCTTTTTCCAGGACAGATTCCCAGCTCAATGCCAAACTTCCTGATTCTTGATTGTCTGCCCATAAGTAATCGCTGTTCGCATCTTTTAAAAATACCGCGGCCCAACTGTTCCCTCCTGGCAAGTACCAAACATCTTTGTAAAGGGCACCGCTCATCACCGTAGGCCTGGATTTGGCCTTTGCCGCCAATGCCTTTACCGCTGCATAGGAACTTTCGATTTCACGAAAAATACTGTCTGCCAACCTTTCTTTTTGAAAGAAAGCAGCAAAGAACTTGATCCACTCCGCCTTTCCCAACGGGGATTCTTCGGTCCAGTCGCCATTGTATACCACTGGAATACCAGATCGTTCAATCGTTTCATAGGCCTTATTTCGCCCATCAACCCCGAAACCTACTACCAATTCAGGATGTAAAGCCAATAGCATTTCGGTATTAATGGCTTCATTGTTGCCCAGCTCTTTCACCAAATGGGCATCGATCCGTTTTCTGGTTTGTTCTGAGGAAACGTATTTGGTATCTGGAAAGCCCACCAATCGATCGGCAACCCCCAGCGCTTCCAAGGCTGGGATATGGGTTGTGGAGGTGACCACGATATGATTTACGGGGATCGGGACTATGGCATTGTATTGTTCAGCAAAGGGCGACAAACGCTCTATTTTATCCTTGGGGATCAAAGCATAGGTAAGTGCCGAACCGGCATCGGACCATGGGGAAGTAATTTTCAGGAGCGTAATTCCCGAATCCAGGTGCTCAAGTTCAAACCCATTGGCATGTCTTACTTCATGGGTAATCTGAGTTTTCTCTATGGAAAATACGGTCTTTGGCTTCCTCTGACATGCCAAAAGAGAAACCATCAAAACAAAGAGTACTATTTTTTTCAAGGGTAAAATTTGATTGCCTTCCAAAAGTAGCATTATTTCATCTTTAGCTTGAAAAAATGCATTAATTGTTTAATTTGGATGCGAATATTGGTTTCTGTCCTCTTTTGAAAGCGGATCGGAATTAAAAGGGAATCCAGTGAATGGATTTTGGCCTTTGTGGTTTGCAACCATATTGGGGTTTTAAAATCAAAAATTCTGGAACTGTTCCCGCAACTGTAAGCTTTGTCCTTCTTCTCAGTGAGCAAGGATGGCTGTCATTTTCTTCGAATACCACTGTTTGGACCGGATCCTGTTCGCCAAATGGGAAGGTCGATGGCAGTACGCAAGTCAGGAGACCTGCCAAATTCAAAAGTCGTTGTTAAACTTTCGGGATAAAGGTTTAGGAATGGTGACCAGCATATATTATGCCCTTATAATTCGTTGAAACCAATGAACAAACTCCTTATCAGCCTATGTGCCAATGGTTTGTTGTGCCTCGTCAGTGCGGCACAGCAACAAAATGACACGCTCCAACCCACAATCTTGGATGAAGTTGTCGTAAGTGATTCCCGCTTTGCATTGAAAAGGGAACATTCGGGAAAAACAGTAATCAAAATTACCCAGGAGGAACTGCAACATCACCAAGGACAGAATGTCGCAGAGATCATCAATTTAAAAAGCGGAATTGAAATCAATGGCAGCAGGGGAAGGGAAGGCGCAATACTCGGTCTATTCGCTCGGGGCGGAAGGGGCCGTCAAGTTTTGGTCGTTATCGATGGTATTCGGGTTTCCGATCCGGCTTCTTCTTCCTCAGAATACGATTTACGGTTGTTGTCGATCGCCAATATAGAATCGATAGAAATCATAAAGGGAGCCTCAAGTACTCTATATGGTGCGAATGCGGCCACTGCGGTCATCAATGTGGTCACAAAAAAAGCGCCTAAAGCTCGGGCCGCGCTTAACCTTAATACAAGTTGGGGCACCAACCAGACTTCAGAAAATCAAAATTATAACCTATCCGAATCCGCGAACAATGCCAATTTTGGGGGAACTTTGGGTAGATTTACTTATCAAACGGTGTTTGCCAATAGATATGCTGATGGGCTCTCAGCCGTAATTACACCAGAAAACCAGGCAGATGCTTTTTCAACCTATAGTACCGATTTCAAAATAGGATATCATTCCCGAGAAGGAGTGAATGTTTTTGTTTATGGCAATGCAACCCATTTAAAAACCGATTATGATGTTGCTTTTGGGTTCACCGATGCCCCCTTTCAATTCAGAAGTACACAAAAAAGGGTTGGACTTCAAAGTGCATTTCCCATTTCGAAAACATCACTAAACTTCAACTTTGCCTTAACTGATTATCGATCAGAGAATATAAGTGATTTCCCCAATATATTCAATGGCAAGAATGTAGTGGCCGACTTATACCATAAGTATGATATGCATGGGGTTTTGTATTCCATCATTGGCCTAAACTACATAAAGGATACCGCCCAATTTGGCGCCTCTGAAGACATCACCATTCTAGACCCATATGTGAATATGGTTCTAATCTCCAACCTAGGCCTGAATCTAAATATGGGATTGAGATGGAACAATCACTCTGAATATGGGTCGCATTTGGTTTACAATTTCAACCCATCGTATACGCTTGCGACCAACAGGGGTTATTTGAAGTTACTGGGTTCTTACGCAACATCATATGTCACCCCGTCACTGACCCAGCTTTATGGTTTTTTTGGAGCAAATCCGGACTTGGAGCCAGAAATTGATAAAACATTGGAGGCAGGTATTGAATTGGCGGATCACAATTTGCGTATCAGCACCCTCTATTTTAATAGAACGGAAGATAATTTCGTTTTTTACGATGGTCAAAACGCCGTATATCGTAATGCCATCGAACAAATAATGGCCCAGGGTTTTGAGGTGGAATTGAATTGGGAGATTATGGAAAAAATACAGCTTATGTCTAACTATACCTTTACCGAACGCATAGGGGATGCGGGCATACGGCTGCCAAAACATAAGGCAAACTTGGATTTGGGATTTTCAGTTTCAAAGAAAACATACCTCTCGGTGAACTACGCCCTCACCGGGTCGAGAACCGATACAGATTTTACTACTTTTAAAGATGTTGATCTGCCTTTATTTTCGTTGATAAGTCTCTACTGTTCTAAGGAGTTACCTTTGGAGCAAATGAAAGTATTCTTTAGGGCGGACAATCTTCTCAATGAAAGCTATACCGAGGTTTTTGGTTACACGACCAGGGGAAGAAATTTCAACATTGGACTTTCGTTGTCCCTATAAATTGGCGGGCAACCATCAAAAAAACCACCGGTTTTGGCCGGTGGTTTTTTTGATAATTGAATCGGATGATTCTCATTTGATATTTAAGGGATTGTCCTCGACCATGTTATCTTTTATGGGGGTGAACATTTTGGAACTGGTCATTATTTTTGCGGGCATAGCCACGGTAAAGTCGTATTTGGCGGAAACGCCGGTGATGTCTTGGATGGCTCTTGCCAAAAGGGGTTCGTTCTGGTCGCCCAAAATGCCCAAATTCTCCAGATCTTCCTCCAATTCAATATCTGGAATCAAACCAGCAGTGTAGTCGGAGAAACCATCGGCATTTTCACTTCTTCCTACCAAAGGCTGCAGGCCCCATTTGTTTTTAGGATTGATCTTGGCCTCCCGTGCTGGACTGTAGACCCATGGTCCTAGGTTGCTTTCCGGATCATCGACCATAGTGATTGAAAACTCATTTTTCCCCCGAGTGCTTTCGCCTATCTGAACTACCTCCATATAAGGTGCAAGGCAGTTGATTACCAATTCACTCGCCGAAGCTGAACTATTGGTAGCTAGAAAATAGACTTTAGTCAAATTAAGGGAATTGAGATTGGTCCCCGCACCAGTTTTATTGGTAAAGAAACGATTCAGTTGGTTATCGTTGTAAAGGGGCTGGATTTTGGGGCTATATCTGTACTTTAGAAAAAGGTCATTGGTATTGGTGCCATAAACCAAGCTAGACAATATAATCGCCGAACTAACAAAACCCCCTGGATTATAGCGAAGGTCAATGACCAATTCCGTAACTCCGCCAGCCTTAAAACGGCCAAACACGTCGTTCAATTGCTCGTCATATTCCGTGACAAATCCATTATAGATCAAATACCCGATTTTTTGTCCGTTGATTTCAAAGATCTTATCCAGGAAAATAGGATTTTCACTTAAATTGGCCGTTTTGGTCAAGTCGATTTCCTCCTCATTCGGAGTCACAGTGCTGTTTTGAATGGTCGCCATATTGAGCGTATAGCTATCATTGTCACCAAAGAGCAGGTCGATGTAGTTATTGAGGTTCAAGGTTACGCCATCCACCCCGGTGAACAGATCGCCCCGTTTGATGGTTTTGGTGGCCGCATTGGATCCAGGTACGATATAACGGACGTAACCAAAAAGATCATCAGTTCCGGAAAAACGTACCAGCCCGAATTCCATGCCGTTGCTTTTTGAAATCCCTGAAAGCGATTGGGTCAAAATTTTATAGTCGTTGCGATAATAGCTGAAACGGTCCTCGCTAAAAAGTAGTTTATTGTCAAAAAAAGCGCCGGGATCTTCCTCCGAGGTTAAAAATTCGGTATAAAGTTTTGTGCCTTCTGCGCTCACAGGAAATCTATCGTCCGCTAAATCAGGGACGTCGGCCTGCCAGAAGTACCAGTAGTTCATCGCCTTCCACATGAAGTCTTGAACATCGGCACCTGCAGCTGGGTCGGGGGATACTGTTTTTGGGATATTCAGGTCATTATCCTTGGAGCAAGAAAGCACAAGGATAAACAACATAATACCTAGCATTTTTTTCAAAGGGACATGTTTTGGGGACATATTCATTATGATTACAATCTATTTGTTCTACAGGTTCAATTTTTGATATTGGTTTTGGTGATGGGTACCTTGTTCATGACCAAGTTGTCTTTAACCGGTTTGAACATTTTTGAGCTGGTCATTAAATGTATCGGATAGTTGACATCGAAGCTAACCTTGGCACTTACGCCGGTAATTTCTTGGATAGCCCTGGCCAAAAGCGGTTCATTGGGATTACCAAGAATACCCAAGTTGGTAAGGTCTTCCTCCAATTCGATATCAGGGACCAGTCCGTTCGAGTAATCCGAAAAACCCGCTGAATTTTCTACGGTAATGATTATGGGTTGAACGGCCCATTGATTATCCGGATTGATTTGATCTTCCCTATCGGGTTGATAAAAATTGTTGTTGGCCGGATCATCCACGAAGGTATTGGAGCCCTGGTTTTTTCCAACTGTGGTTTCACCTATATGGATCACATTGATGTATGGCTCCAAGCCGACCATGACCAGCTCGCTTGCGGAGGCCGATCCCCTTGTGGCTATCACAAAGACCCTGCTAAGGTTTAAATTGTTCAAAGGCGCGTTCATATTGCCGAACGCAGTGCCCGTTGAATTCACGAAATTATTATCCAATTCCCCGGGGCCAAATGCGGATTCGATTTTTGCATTGTACCTGTCTTTCCACAGCAGATTCGAGGTATTGGTATCATAAATCAAACTGGCCAAAACCTGTACCGTTGATCCACTGCCGCCAGGGTTATACCTTAGGTCCAAAACCAAATCGGTGATATTGGCTGCCTTAAAGTCGCCGAACACCTGGTTTAACTGGTCACTTGATTCCCCAGTAAATTGATTGTACATTAAATAGCCAACATTTTGCCCCCCAACATCAAGTACTTTGGATACCAAGACAGGGTCCTCGACTAGGTTTTCCTGTTTGGTTAGCGAAATTTCTATCCCATTGGGGGTGATGGTATTGTCAACTATATCGGCCATGTTCAACGTATAGGTAGCATTGCTGCCGAACAATAAGTCTATATAATTGTTGATGTTCAATGTCTGTCCGTCGACTCCCGTGAATATATCGCCCCTCGATATCGGTTTTGTGGAAGCATCCGAACCCGCTATCACATAGCGCACATAGCCGAAAATATCATCACTGCCCGAGAACCGGACCAGACCGAATTCCAAACCATTGCTGGTGAAGATCCCTGCCAACGAATTCACCAGGTCTTTGTAATTTTCAACCGCTACGCTAAAGCGGTCATCGGGAACGAGCAGTTGGTCATAAAAAAATGCATCGGGGTCCGGTGCTTCTGCCAGAAAGGCCTCATAGTCATCTTGCGAGACAAAACGATCATCGGCCAAATCAGCAACTTCTGCCTGCCATAGATAGAAAGCATTCATGGTCTGCCACATAAAATCCTGAACGACTATATTAACCGTTTCATTAGGTTCTTCAGTAATCGGGGCAGGTGGTGCGACTACATCATCATTCTTATTGCAATTGGTCAATAGAAGGCCAAGGAAGAGGAACAGTAATACGAAATTTTTCATTTTTCTTTATTTAGCAATGTTTTTAGCAAAAATACCAATTATCTCTATTCGCAACAATCGGTTGGCCTTATTTCATCTTATAGGAAGGAATTCCGAGGCCTAAGCGTCAAATATCGTTCCAAATTTGAGTTTTAACCTAGAGCCATGCAAACAAGTATCCTATATACGTATCTTATTGGGAAATGGTTTCCTAATTTACCACCATAAAAAGGAAAATTAAATAATTTGTAACAATTTTCGATGTACTTCGTCTTGCTAATGTAAACGGATAAGAAAGAGGTTTACAAAACAACCCAACCAGAATGCAACAGTCGGATTTTTTAAAAGTAGTGCTGCCTTTTAAGGATAAGCTCTATAGGTTGGCCAAAAGATTGCTGGTCTCCAAGGAAGAGGCTGAAGACGCCACCCAGGAGATCTTGATGAAATTGTGGACTAAAAATAAAGATTTCGAAACCTTTAACAATGTTGAGGCCTTTGCGATGACCATGACCAAGAATTTTTGCTTGGATCGGTTAAAATCAAAGCAGGCCAATAACCTAAAACTGGTCCATAGCAATTATCAAGACGGCAATTCGTCCTTGCAAAGACAATTGGAGACCAAGGATAGTGTAGGTTGGGTGCAAAAAATAATGGAAGAATTACCGGAACAACAAAAACTGGTATTGCAGTTGAGGGATGTGGAGGAATATGATTTTGAAGAGATTTCTGAAATGCTCGACATGCAGCCCACCGCCGTAAGGGTAACCTTATCCAGGGCAAGAAAAGCAGTTAGGGAAAAATTAGTACAAAAACACAGTTATGGAATCGGATAAGATCGAAAAGTTATTGGAAAAGTATTTTGAGGCCACCACCACGGTCGCCGAGGAAGCACGCTTAAAAGCATATTTTGCCCAAGATACGGTGGCTCCGCATCTGAAGCAGTATGCGTCGATGTTCCAATTTTTTGCCCAAGCCAAAGCAGAAGAATTCACAAAACAGCTGCCCATTCCCCGACCAGTATGGCATAGGCAAGCCGTCTATAAATGGATTTCCGTTGCAGCGGTGGCCGTTTTGCTGTTCGGGGTCTATTTTGGGAAGGAATACCAAGATAGAAAGGAAGCCGAATTTGCTTATTATGAGACCAAGAAGGCCCTCGACCTTTTTGCGCAAAACTTCAACAAGGGTACGGAAAAGGTGGCCTATTTAAAACAATTTGAAAAAACAAAACAAAAAATTTATAACGAAAATTAATTATGAAAGCCATGAAAAAGATAACAATGATAGCCTTATTGACGGTTTTGCCTGCGATTGGATTCTCACAATCGGTCTTCGATCGGTTCGAAGATCTCGATAACGTGAGCGCGGTAGTGGTCAATAAAAGTATGTTCAACCTTTTATCTAAAATAGACGTGGAAGTCGATGATCCAGAGGCTGAAGAATTTATGAGCATCGCGAAAAGTCTTAATGGATTGAAAGTATTCAGCACCGAGGACGCCAAAATTTCGGCCGATATGAAGGCCACCGTGGAATCTTATCTAAAATCAGCCAAATTGGAAGAATTGATGCGGGTAAAAGACAAGGATGCCAACGTTAAGTTCTATATCAAGAGCGGAAAGGACCAAGATCATGTAAGTGAGTTGCTCATGTTCGTCACAGGCATGAAAAATGTGGATGTGGGGGTAAATGGCCGAAAATTTGAAACCGTGCTCCTGTCCTTGACGGGTGACATCGACTTGAACAAGATCGGTTCCCTGACCAAAAAGATGAACCTTCCCGAGGAACTGAACAAGGCTGGAAAGAAGAATTGATCGGTGTTTCAGACAAGTTCGGTGTTCCAAGCCTAAACAAAACGCATTCAGGATTCCTTGACAACGAGGAGAAAAAAAATATTCATCAATAAATATTCATCAATCAAAAACGAAAATCATGAAAAAAGTAATCTTTAGTATCGCTCTCGCAATCGCACCCCTAGTGGTATCCTCACAATCGATCTTCGATAAGTACGAGAACATGGATCAGGTGAGCGCCGTAATTATCAACAAGGGCATGATCGACCTGGTAGGTGCGCTGGGAATCGATGAGAATGACCCGGAATCAAAGGATTTTATGGAAATTGCAAAAGGTCTGAAAGGCATTAGGGTTTTTCTTACCGAGGACAAAAACATTGGCACCGAGATGGGCAGCACCGTTCAGAAATATTTGAGCTCAGGTTCCATGGAAGAACTTATGCGGGTTAAGGACGAAGGCACCAATGTGAAGTTTTATGTAAAAAATGGTAGGGATGAAAACCATATCACCGAACTCCTGATGTTCGTTTCCGGCATTAAAAATAAGGAGACCGGGGAACATGAAAGAAAATTTGAGACGGTTTTGGTTTCGTTGAACGGTGACCTTGATCTGGACAAAATCGGTGCGCTCACCAAAAAAATGAACCTTCCCAACGAATTGAACAAGGCGGGCAAAAAAGACGGAAAATAATATTTCCGGTTGGACCGCCGTCGAACGGAATATTTTAAAATCAAGCACATGCAAATTAAAAAATCAATAGTGGCCCTGAGCGTTTTAACGATGCTAATGGCATGTTCTTCCACACAAAGTCTGCAGGAATACTATGTCGACAATGCGGAGAACCCCAATTTTCTGTCCATCGATCTGCCCGTGAGCCTGCTGAATATGGATCAGGCCGATCTAACCACCGAAGAAAGGGAAGCCATGGCATCCCTGAAAAAACTGAATGTGCTGGCATTTAATCATAATGAAGGCAATACGGTTGAATTTACGGCCGAAAAGAACAAGGTTAAGGCCATTCTCAAAAGCGAAAAATTCACCGAATTGATGAAAATCAATACCTCTTACGGCAAAGCTTCCATCAAATATCTTGGCGATGAGGATGCCATTGATGAGGTAGTTATTTTTGGCGACAGCGACGACAAAGGATTTATGCTGGTAAGGGTTTTGGGCAAGGACATGAACCCCGCCCATCTGGTGCAATTCCTTAGGGCCATTGAAAAATCGGATTACAAAGGTGAGGGACTTGGTGCCATTGGGGATTTTATAAAGGAATAACCAACGGCCTCCTAAAAATTTAAAAGTCCCATCCAGAATATTTTCGAGGTGGGGCTTTCAATCCGATCATACTTAAATGCCTGTATAATTTCGGGGCGTTATTGCTTTGAGTTCCGACTTGATGGCATCGGAAACCAACAAGGAATCGATGAAGTCGGAAATTGATCGCTGGTTCATGGCCGCATTGGTTCGGGTAAGCCCTTTCAACGCTTCATAAGGCTTCGGATAACCCTCCCTTCTCAGAATGGTTTGAATGGCCTCGGCGACCACCGCCCAATTATGCTCAAGATCATGTTCCAATTTTTCTGTATTGAGCAGCAATTTGTCCAGTCCTTTCAAGGTCGATTGAAATGCGATAAGGGTATGCGCAAACGGAACGCCGATATTGCGCAGCACGGTACTATCGGTTAAATCGCGTTGAAGCCTTGATATCGGCAGTTTTGCGGACAAATGTTCGAACATGGCATTCGCAAGACCCAAATTGCCTTCGGAATTCTCAAAATCGATGGGATTGACTTTATGGGGCATAGCAGACGATCCCACTTCCCCCTTTTTGATTCTTTGCTTAAAATAATCCATGGAAACATAGGTCCAAAAGTCGCGATCTAAATCAAGAACAATATTGTTGATGCGTTTAAGGGCATCGAACAAAGCGGCCATATGATCATAATGCTCGATTTGTGTGGTGGGAAACGATTGGTGTAATCCCAACCTCGACGCTACGAATTTTTGACCGAAATCTTTCCAATCTACCTCGGGGTAGGCGACGTGATGGGCATTGTAATTGCCTGTAGCGCCACCGAATTTCGCGGCATTTGGGATTTTCTCCAAATACTGGTGCTGTTCTTTTAAACGCGCGAGGAAAACGGCCACTTCTTTCCCCAAGCGGGTAGGGGTAGCAGGCTGGCCGTGGGTTCTTGCCAACATCGGTATCGATTTCCATTCGTCTGCCAAGCCGGAAATTTTTTCCAACAATTGCGAAAATAATGGCTGGTATACTTCCTCCATCGCTTCTTTCAATGAGAGGGGTATGGCGGTGTTGTTGATATCCTGGGAAGTTAATCCGAAATGTATGAACTCCTTAAATGGCTCCAGGCCCAAGGCATCAAATCGCTGTTTGATGAAATACTCTACGGCCTTGACGTCATGATTGGTCGTTTTTTCAATTTTTTTGATCGCTAAGGCATCATCATGATCAAAGTTGAGGAAGATGGCTTTAAGTGCTCCGAATTTTTTGGTGTCAAAAGAAGCCAACTGCGGCAAGGGAAGTTCACAGAGGGCCATAAAATATTCGATTTCCACGCGAACCCTGTACTTGATCAGCGCTTCTTCGGAAAAATAATTGGCCAGTTTTTCGGTTTTGTTTCTATAACGCCCATCAATGGGGGAAATAGCGTTCAAATGGTTTATAGACATGCCAGGTTCGCTTGGAAATTTCGTAAGTTTCAAAGATACTTATTATCTGTGAATGGCATCGGTTTCCAATGTCATGGAATGTAAGTAAAGTAATTTTTCATCAGGCCTTTTCACCATTGTTGACCAATTTTGACAAGTATGTGCCTTGCCCTGGCCTTGTAGGCAGCGCTTCCTAGCCGATATCCCTGTTCCAAGATCGATTTTAGTTCGGGATGAATCCAGTTGACCTTGTTACCGATATACCACAAAGTGCGCATTGCATATACTTGAACGGCGACCTTCTGCGGCGATATCAACCAATCAAAACAGGCAGCGGTAATCTGCTCCAAATGCATTTCCGTAACGACTTTTTGGGTTTCATTCACGGTTTTGGAAAAGTACGACTTGGTTAATTTTTCACAGATTTTGGCCATGGGCCTGATGGAGGAATCCAGATGGAACAGTGCCAATTTCGGTATAAAGTCATCCAAATAGGGCAAGAGGTAATCAAGGCGTTCTTTCGCGATGACTTCCAAAACCCAACAGGCCCGGCTCGACAATGGATCGTTCATCTCAAAAGCTTTTGTGAATATGCGCCCTAACAGTTCGGGATCATCGATGACCATGGCCGCCAGTTTAGCACGCTTTTGTCGTGAAGCGTCAACCTCGATTAAAAGTTGGTTGATTTCTGCAGGTTCCAAAATAATTAAAAGGGTTGGGGTACAAAATAACAAATCGCTGATTTAAAATGAAATGGTATCGGGTGACCGCGCCTAAAAAACGTTGTGGATATAGCATTATAAATGTTTGTCCAACCCCGTAATCAATCGGTCCGCCAAGGGAGGCACCCCCACCACTGCAGTTTCCGGTATGATGGTCAATTGTTCAAAATCGGTGGGCGCAATGTTGGGTTTGGGATCAATAAAATAGATCGGTACGTTTTTACGGCCAAAATGGACCAAGCTGGCCGCCGGATACACCTGCATGGAAGTGCCTATAATGATCATGATATCGGCTTTTTGCACCAGCAGGGCCGCCTCTTCCAATAAAGGCACCATTTCCCCGAACCACACGATATGAGGCCTAAGTTGATAACCCAATGCACACACATCACCCAAGTGCACATCATCGTGCCAATCCCGAATGTCCCGGTCATTGCCCGTACTTCGAACTTTTAAGAGTTCACCGTGCAAATGAAGTACCTTGGTACTGCCTGCACGTTCGTGGAGGTCATCCACATTTTGGGTGACCACGTGTACTTCAAAATGTTGTTCCAGGTCGGCCAAGGCCAAATGGGCCGCATTGGGCATCACTTTTTTCAGCTGTTTCCTCCTTTGGTTGTAGAAGTCGAGTACCAATGCCGGATTTTTGGCAAATCCGATTGGCGAGGCAACTTCCATGACATCATGGCCTTCCCATAGTCCATCGGAATCCCTGAAGGTGTTGAGACCACTTTCGGCACTGACCCCTGCCCCTGTCAAGACCACAATTTTTTTCATTATCGTTTCTTTTGATACCTAAAAATAGACTTTTTATTACTTTAGGGCCATGGTAGACTTGGATCTTTTGGCCTATTTGGAAGGTTTTATTACGCCGGAACGAAAGGCCCGTATCTCCAAGGTTTTGGAAGAACGGACCAAATATATCACCGTTGCCATGGAAGATGTCTTCCAAATGCACAACAGCAGTGCGGTAGTTCGAAGTTGTGAGGTTTTTGGCATTCAAGATGCCCACCTGATCGAAGGTCGGTTTGGCAGGAGGTTGGATAAAAATATTGCGATGGGCGCCCAGCAATGGGTCAATGTCATGCGTTACAACAGTTCAAAGACCTGCTTGGACACTTTAAAAGAAAATGGGTACCTTATTGTGGCCACTACCCCCGACCCGGAAGCCACTAAGCTTAACGATTTTAAGCTGGAAGGCAAAATTGCCTTGTTCTTCGGTACCGAAAAAGAAGGTTTGAGCGAAGAGATCATGCAACAGGCCGAAGGTTTGATCAGCATTCCCATGTTCGGATTTACCAATAGTCTGAACATCTCTGTCTCCGCAGCGATCATTTTGCAACATTTGACATCGCAATTGCGAAACACAAAGCTCAACTGGCGCCTTAGTGAATCTGAAAAATTGGAAAAAAGACTGGATTGGACCAAAAAATCGGTGCGAAGCATCGATGATGTTTTGGCGCGTTATCACGGATTGAAATGAATATTTCATTATCTTTAGAACAGTCCTAACCAATTGACAGACAAATGTATACTCTTCTTATTATATTGGCCGCAGTGATTGTGGTCATCGCGGTTTTGGCCACGGTCGCCCCAAAATCGTATGACGTATCACGACAAGTGGAGATCGAACGGCCCCGTTCAGAGGTTTTCGGGTATTTAAGATCCTTGAAGAAAATGGATGATTGGTCGCCATGGGCCAAAAAAGACCCGAATATGGAGAAAAAATTCAGCGGGGTAGACGGCGAAGTGGGGGCGCTGAGTTATTGGAAAGGAAACAAAGACGTGGGCGAGGGGGAACAGGAAATCAAAAAAATCATCGATGGGAAGCGGATCGAATCGGAACTGCGTTTTCTAAAACCATGGAAATCCACCTCAGACTGTTATCTTGAGGTCGAAGATGCGGGTAGTGGAAAGAGCAAGGTAGTGTGGGGTTTCTCGGGAAAGAACAAATTTCCAATGTGCCTGGTCTCTCTATTTGTGAGCATGGATAAAATGGTGGGTAAGGATTTTGAGGAGGGTATGCGAAATTTGAAGTCCAAATTGGAGCATCCCTGATGCCATAAGCGATTTAACCGTATTCATTTAAATAGATATACTATGGAACATAATATGGTAGGTTGGTTCGAGATTCCTGTTACGGACATGCAACGGGCCAAAAAATTTTACGAGAAAGTTTTCGATATTGCGATTTCCATACATGACCTGGGAGGCTTCAAAATGGGCTGGTTTCCTATGGCACTCGATAAGATGGGAGCTACCGGTTCATTGGTTCAACACGAAATGTATGAGCCAAGTGATAAGGCCGGCGCCCTTTTGTACTTTTCCTGTGTCGATGTGGCCACCGAATTAGGTAGGGTAGAGGCTGCCGGGGGCAAGATTCTCCAACCCAAAAAGGAAATAGGGGGAGATCATGGTTTTATGGCACTATGCAAAGACTCGGAAGGAAATAGGGTGGCCCTGCATTCGCAGAAATGATTTATTCTGCCAATTCCAGCAAAGCAATATCAAATTCATTGTCTAACAACACTTTTCCATTTTTGACTTCCACCTCGGTGCCGGAATAGGTATCGAACAGTTTGGTACCGTCACCAAAAAAACCTTTCACCCAAAGCGATTTCTTGCCTTTGGGCAGTTCAAGGCCCACCACGACTTTGTCCCTAAATTCGTCTTTCACAAAAGACCTGCTAAAAACGTAGGGTTTTGTGGCAAGGCGTTGATGTTTGCCCGCCCCGACGGCCGGATGATTGCTTCTGAATTGGCCGAGCTTTTGCCAGTGTTGATATATTTTTTTGGTTTGTGGCAAACTGTCCAGATCATCCCAATTCATGAACGACCTCAAGGTGGCATCCCCTTCCGTACCCACAATATCAAGACTTCTGGAGGTTTCGTCCCCGTAATAAACCTGTGAGGCACCAGGGGTGAGCAAAAGAACGTTGGCCGCCCTGATGGCCTTTTTCCGTTCCTTGTCATAAGGCTGGCCATCATCATGGGAGCTCAAATAGTTCAGCACACTCTTGTCCTTCAATTTTGTGTTCAACAGGGTGCTGTATTTGTTGAAGATATCGTCGTAGGGCAATTGTGCGTCCTTTTTCAATTCGAAATTGATCAAACTGGAAAAGCCATTTGAAAAATAATCAACCTTTCGATCGCCAAAGTCGAATTCACGACCTCCGGAAATACCATAATTGTACACTTCCCCCACCATAAAAAAGTCATTATCGTCCAGTACGGCATTGGGATTTCTCTTTTTCCATGTTTCGAAGGCACGTGAAGCCTCCTCGTAAAGGGAACTCCATGCTTTTTCATCCGCGTGTTTTACAGTATCCACCCTGAAACCATCCACGCCCAGGTCGTTCACATAATCGGCCAACCATTTGATAATATAAAAGCGTGGTGCCCTAGGGTATCCGGTCCTTTCAAAAAAGAGTTGCAATTCATCCAGTTCGTTGCTCAACCTGCCTTCCTCTTTCCATTTGGCCAGCAAGGCATCGGGCAGTTCAACGGCATTGTCAGCTTCAGTCAGAATATCCGGTAGGTTTTTGACCAAAGTACAGGCGGTGGTATTCTCATAGTTGGTAAACTCACAGACAGGGCCTGTTCTTACCCAATCTTCAGGCCATACCGGATCAATATCGGTTACCGGACCGGTATGGTTGAGCACTACGTCCAAAATCACCCTGATGCCCTTATCGTGAGCGGTTTTAACCAAAATCTCCAAATCTTTCTTGGTGCCGAAATTCGGGTCTAAAGCCGTCCAGTCTTTGGCCCAATAGCCATGATATCCATAACTGTTTCCCGTACCCTCATCGGTAGCACCATGAATTTGTTCCACCACCGGGGTAAACCAAATGGCATTGATTCCCAGATCCGTAAAATAGCCTTCATCGATCTTTTGTGTGATGCCTTGAATGTCACCGCCCATAAAGCCCCTGAGCAGACCGGTGGGCTCGACCCTGTCGTAGTTCAGATCGTTCTCGGGATTGCCGTTGAAAAATCGATCGGTAAGTAGAAAATAGACATTGGCCCCTTCCCAGAAAAAAGGCGTCTTTTTAATCGGTGCCGCGGCGATAGTATCATTTAAGGTCTTTGTGGTTGGCTCGGCTTTTTTGTTTTCAACCTTACAGGAAAACAAAAGGAACAAGGCAAATAGGCTTACAAAAGTCTTGGTCATGAATATGGCTTTAAGCAATCATGGGGATAACACAGCAATGCGTGTTCGATTCTAGCGATAAAGCTATAAAATGAAAGGGGAACTAGAAAATTTATTTTTTGCGGTTCAATACCTTGAACTCCTCATAACAGCTGCTGATGGCATCCAATATTTGCAGGTCGTTCGCCGTGGTTATAAAAGATTTGGAGTAACTGCAGTTGTTAAGAATATCTTCAATATCGAGCTTCTCGACCTGAAGCAGTTCCATCAGTACTTCCCTGTCGAATTTACTGGCCAATAGATTGCGTATCTCATCATCTTCCTTCATTTGCCTCAACTTTCGCATCTGATTTGGTTTTTTTCCGAATAGATTTCGCAAAAGGTCTGCTGGATTTAGGATGGCACCTAAGACCTTGGTCACTGCACTCGGGTTTTTGTTTCCTGCCTCATAACCCACGGAGAGGCCGGAAATGCTGTATTGATAGGCGGTATTGATGGGCAGGTTTTTTACATCAATTTCAAGGTATCCGGTGAGTTGGTAGGGCGTCACGATAACTTCCTCCAGGGCATAGGCCAGTTCCGTTAGGCTGATTTTGGTATCCTCAAACCGGAACATATCATTGGTAACCCTAATTTTTTGGGTTTTGAAACCAAGGTAAGATAGATAAAGCGTGTCGTTCACCGCTGCCCGGATTGTAAAACGGCCTTCGGCATTGGTGATGGTGCCTACAACTTCATTAAGATTGATCACATGCACACTTTCCAGAGGCTCATCGGTCTGTGCATTGATGACCATTGCGGTCACTTCTTTGGTTTCCACCTCATCCACAGGGTCTTGTGAAAAGGCCATAAAGGAAATCAGCAAGAAAACACAATGCAAGAATTTTGTCATTCGAGGAATCTACGAAATAAGAAAGTCAAACATAACCAAAAAATACGCCGGAGCGTATTTTTTAATCTAGAATTAACAGAGTTAAGAGGGTCCAAGGTTTAAAAGAAATCGCTTCTGCGCTTGCTTCTTTTCTTGCCCGAATCTTTTGAGCCACTTTTTGAAAAACCTTGGGAGCGCTTGCCGCCTCGATCTTTGACTTTATCCCTTTTCCGGCCCTTGTCCTTGCCTCCGCCGCTGCGTCGTAATCCACCTCCACCACCTGGGCTTTTGGAAACTTCCACGTTCACAAAACGGCCATCGACCTTAAATTCGGTAAAGGTGGTCAATATCTGGTCGGTTACTTCGGCTTCCGAATTGAAGAAGGAAAAACTATCCTTTACATCTACCTTAAAAATATCTTCCCTACCAAGGGCGGCGGTATCGCGGATAAAATCCTTAAGGGACATCCAGTCATAACCATCCTTTTCCCCAACATTGATGAAATAACGAACTGAGCCATTGTTCGACTGGGAAAAGGAATCATCACGATTACCATCACGGCCTCCACGTTCACTCCTTTCGCCACGATCTCTTGAATCGCTACCGTTCAAATCCTTGGTTTTATTGTAGTAGTTCGAAAAACGGGTGAATTCTACCGATACGATTTTTTTGATCAGTTCATCCCTGTCGATGCCATAAAGTACATCATTGATCGCAGGAAGATAGTTTTCAACGTCCTTGTCAATTTTGGTGTCCTTGATTTTATTGGCGAGGTGGTACAACTGGATTTCACAGATTTCAGGACCCGTGGGTATATTTTTGGCGATGAACTTCTGCTGCACCTTTTTCTCCATGGCCTGTATTTTGCGCATTTCGCTACGGGTGATGATCACCATGGAGATGCCCGATTTACCTGCCCGACCCGTACGCCCACTGCGGTGGGTATAGGTTTCGATTTCATCCGGCAATTGGTAATTGATCACATGGGTGATGTCATCGACATCGATACCCCTTGCGGCCACGTCAGTGGCGACCAAAAGTTGGATTTGCTTTTTTCGAAAGGCGTTCATGACCATATCGCGTTGGTTCTGGCTTAAATCGCCATGAAGGGCGCCAGCGTTGTAGCCGTCCTCGATCAGGTTTTCAGCAACCTTTTGGGTATCCCTTTTTGTTCTGCAGAATACCACTGAAAAAATATCGGGATGTGCGTCGGCCAGTCTTTTTAAGGCGGGATATCGGTCCCGGCCTCCTACGACATAATATTCGTGCTGTACCGTGGTCGCTCCCGAATTCTTGGTGCCCACGGTAATTTCCTGTGGACTGCGCATGAATTTTTTGGCGATGACCGATACTTCGGCGGGCATGGTCGCGGAAAACAACCAGGTCGACTTTTCCTTCGGGGTGTTCGATAGGATATCCTTTATGTCCTCATAAAAGCCCATGTTCAACATCTCGTCGGCCTCATCGAGGATGCAATAGTCGATTTTGGATATATCGACCAGTCCGCGTCCTATCATATCTTTCATTCTTCCCGGAGTGGCCACTACGATCTGGGCCCCTCGTTTGATCTGTCTTGCCTGTTCGGTGATGCTGGCCCCACCATAAATGGCCACCACGTTGATATTCTTTTCGTACTTCGCGTACAATTGGATTTCATTGGTGATCTGTAAACAGAGTTCTCGGGTAGGGGATAAAATCAATCCTTGGGTAGTTCTGCTATTGCCATCTATTTTTTGGATCAGCGGAAAGCCGAATGCAGCCGTTTTGCCCGTGCCTGTCTGGGCCAGGGCCACTAAATCCACTTCACCCGATAAAAGAATGGGAATCGCTTTTTCCTGTACCTCCGATGGAGTTTCGAACCCCATATCGGCCACAGCATCCAATAGGGACTTCTGCAGTCCCAGTGCTTCAAATTTTGTCATAATAAGTTATACTTAATCGCGAATATGTGTGTTGCATAGAGCGATTATCGTATATAACCCATTGGACTCAGCGCAACACCTGCCATACCGGCGGCGTTAAAATTAGCGGCAAAGGTACAACTATTTATCGAGACGGACATTGTTTAGGTGATCTAGCAACTGTTCCATGGCTTTGCCCCGATGGCTGATACGGTTTTTGGTTTCGGTGGAAAGTTCCGCGAAGGTCACAGTGTATCCCTCTGGCATAAAAATGGGGTCGTATCCAAAACCCAGTGTCCCTTTAATTTGATGGGTGATGGTACCCTCCACCGTCCCTGTGAAAAATTCCTTAACACCGTTCAGGTTCAGTGCAATAACGGTTTTAAATCTCGCCCTTCGGTCGCTGCTATTGGCCAGGTTTGCAAGCAGTTTGTTCATATTGTCTTCCGCATTGTTTTGTTCACCTGCATAACGGGCGGAATAGACTCCTGGAGCTCCGTTAAGGGCATCGACCAGAAGTCCGGTATCATCGGCAAAACAAGGAAGCCCATACTTTTTGGTGATGTAGTCGGCCTTCAGTTTGGCATTTCCTTCCAGCGTGGAGGCCGTTTCCGGAATTTCATCGGGACAGCCCAGCTCCTTGAGAGAGACCAAATGGATATGGGCCGGAAGTAATTTTTTTACTTCCTTGACTTTATTTTGATTGTGGGTGGCAAAAACCAATTGCATATGATCAAAAGTACTAATTTTAGGACATGGAATTGAAGATACCACCCGCTTTGGTTTTTGTTTGTTTTGGGATTTTGATGTACCTGCTCGCGGAATTTCTGCCCATCGGCCATTTCGATTTTTTTGGCCGTGGCTACCTGATGAAAGCGTTCTTGGGCCTGGCAATGGTCATCGGCCTTTTTGCTTTGATTCAATTTTTACGGGCGAAAACAACCTTAGATCCCGCCCGCCCATACAAGGCATCCACTTTGATGACCAATGGTATTTATAGATATTCCCGGAACCCCATGTATTTGGCATTGTTGATGGTTCTGTTGGCCTGGGGCCTATATTTGGGGAACGCGTTCAACACTTTGGTCGCTGCAGGATTTGTAGGGTATATGAACCGATTTCAGATCAGCGCTGAAGAGAGGGCACTGGCGAAGTTGTTCGGAAATGCCTATCAACAATATTGCGTGAATGTGCGTCGATGGTTTTGAGGCTAAAAGGGGTCTTTCACCATTTGATATTAGCCCAATAACTTATATTTTAAAAAATTAGCATATTAGCTTATAATTTATTATATTAGCGTTTTTACTTATATAATGAAAGTAGCCATCATTACCGGAGACATTATCAATTCGGAAGACGCCCATTCCTCGGAGTGGCTGGCCTATTTGAAACAATACCTTTCCAGACATGGAGAGAACCCTACCGAATGGGAAATCTATAGGGGCGACGAATTTCAGCTCAAAGTATCGCCGGCGATGGCATTGGAAGTGGCCATCCACTTAAAGGCCGTCATAAAATCGATCAAGGGCCTCGATGTTCGCATGGGTATCGGCATCGGTGAAATAAATTATGAAGGCAACAGTGTCAGCGAGTCGAACGGAACCGCCTACCAGCGTTCGGGCCGAACCTTTGAAACGCTGAAACGGGACAAGGTAAATCTAAGTATGGCCTCAGGGAATGATACCTACGACCGTACCCTGAACCTCATGTTGAAGCTGGCCTTGGGTTTTATGGATGATTGGAGTACCGTTTCAGCTGAAATGGTGGCCTTGGCCATGGATAATCCCGATGCGTCGCAACAAACGATGGCCCAAAAATTGGGTATTCGGCAATCGGCGGTAAGCCAGCGCCAAAAGCGCGCACGTTTAGACCTGATATTTGCACTGATCGAATATTATGCGCTAACCATAAAAGATAGCACTGAATGATATTGTTTTTAAAGCTGTTACTTGCCCATATGATAGGCGATTTCCTCTTGCAGCCCAAATCATGGGTGCGGGATAAGGAGGAAAAAAAAATTGCCTCAAAATATCTGTATTTTCATGTATTGCTGCATTTTGTGGTTGCGATGGTATTGCTTTGGGATATCGATTACTGGAAATTGGTGCTGCTCATTACCATATCCCACTATCTGATCGATTTGGCGAAAATCTATGCCACCCCTTGGTTCGAAAATCGCGGCATTCCCTTTTTTATCGATCAGCTGCTCCACCTTGTAGTGCTTTACGGTTGCAGTTATTATGGCGACCTTTTGGGCCATTCCCGGGAATTATTGGAACAAATCGACTGGGCCTTGGTTACGGCTACGGTTTTTGTCACTTTCCCTTCGGCCGTAATCATGGAGAAGCTGTTGGAACGCATGTCGCGTCAGATCGAATTGGATCATGAATCCCTTTCCAATGCAGGTAAATATATCGGGATTATTGAACGTCTTTTTGTGCTGACCTTTCTGGTTTTGGGGAGATGGGAGGCCATAGGTTTGCTGATTACGGCAAAATCGGTATTTCGATTTAATGATCTCAAGGAAAGCAACAATCGCAAACTTACGGAATACATCCTCATCGGGACTTTGTTAAGTTTTGGGATAGCGATGGGAACAGGACTGCTGTACACCTACCTTTAACCCTATTTGGGCTTGATTCCGCTTGGCATATGCCATGGCGAATAATTGTAAACGCTCATTTTTTTCCCCTCCCCAGGTAATAACTAATAAATGTAGCTTCAGTAGGCGGTCTGAACAAATTTTAATAACATTCCAAAAATCGGTCGGAATTAATCTTTATTTTTACCACTTAATTTTTTTTAAGGATGACAGAGGTGGGCAGAAAGTATGTTTTCGATTTTGACAGCACCCTAACCAGGGTCGAGGCACTTGACGTTTTGGCCGAAATGACGCTGCAGGGCAAATCGAACCGCGATGAAATTGTCAGTGAAATTCAAAAAATCACCAATCTGGGTATCGATGGGGACATTTCTTTTACGGAATCTTTGGAAAGGCGGATCAAACTTCTAAAGGCGAACAAATCCGATTTGGCGGGCTTGGTGACCGAATTGCGCCAAAAAATATCCAAATCGATTGAATCGAACAAAGAGTTTTTTGAAAAGTTTTCAGATGACATCTATGTGATTTCCTGTGGATTCAAGGAGTTCATCGATCCCATTGTAAAGGAATACAATATTCCTTCTGAAAGGGTTTTTGCAAATACTTTTGAATTTGATGAAGCCGACAATATCGTTGGCTTTGATACCGCGAATGTCCTGGCCTCTCATAATGGAAAGATTGAGTGTTTGAAGCGTTTGAACCTGGAAGGGGAAGTTCAGGTCATCGGCGATGGTTATAGCGATTATGTGATGCGGGAAGCCGGCATCGCCCATAAGTTCTTCGCCTATACTGAGAACGTGCACCGTGAAAAGGCCACCAACAAGGCCGACCATGTGACCCCAAATTTGGATGAGTTCCTTTTTGTGAACGATCTGCCCCGGAATATTTCCTACCCCAAGAACCGGATCAAGATTTTATTGCTTGAAAACGTGCATCCTGCGGCCTTCGAAAACCTGTCGGATGACGGTTTTTCCGTAGAATTGGTTAAAAATAGCTTATCGGAGGACGAGCTGATCGAAAAAATTAAGGGAGTCCATGTTTTGGGAATACGTTCCAAAACACAGGTCACACAAAAAGTGCTCGATGCCGGCAACAAGCTCTTGGTGGTCGGTGCATTTTGCATCGGTACCACCCAGATCGATCTGGAGTATTGCAGGAAAAAAGGGGTGGTGGTCTTTAATGCGCCCTATAGCAATACGCGCTCTGTCGTTGAACTGGCAGTTGGGGAAATCATAATGCTCATGCGAAGTGTCTTTCCGAGGAGTACGGAGATCCATAACGGCCAATGGCAAAAGACTGCTTCCGGTTCACGTGAGGTTCGGGGGAAAAACCTGGGTATTGTGGGCTATGGAAATATAGGTAAGCAACTCTCAGTGCTCGCGGAAGCAATTGGCATGCGGGTTTACTATTACGATATCAACGACCAACTTGCCCTGGGCAATGCGATCAAATGCAATACCCTGGAAGATTTGCTCTCGGTTTCGGACGTGGTGACCCTACATATCGATGACAACAAGGCGAACAGGAACTTTATCGGGGAACGCGAAATCAACCAAATGAAGCATGGCGCCATGCTGATCAACCTGTCCAGAGGTTTTGTGGTTGATGTCGATGCGCTGGCGAATGCTTTGAAAAGCGGAAGATTGGCAGGCGCGGCAGTAGATGTTTATCCGGAGGAACCCAGTGGGAACGGACAATTTGAAACGCCTTTACAAGGACTTTCCAACGTGATTCTCACCCCCCATGTAGGAGGCAGCACCGAAGAGGCACAACGCAATATTGCCGATTTTGTGCCTAAAAAAATAATGGATTATATCAATGCCGGCGATACGGTCGATGCAGTCAACTTCCCAAACATACGGTTGCCGAAACAATCAAATGCCCATCGTTTCCTCCACATCCACAAAAACGTACCGGGTATCATGGCAAAAATCAACGAGGTACTCGCGAAGTACGAAATGAACATCACCGGACAATACCTTTCCACCGACAACGAAGTGGGATATGTGATCACCGATCTGGACAAGGAATATAACAAGGATGTGATCAAGGCCCTTAAAAGGGTTGAAAATACGATTAAATTCAGGGTGCTTTATTAAGTCTACCCCATCAAAAGGTTCATTGGTGGTGGTAGGGCTCATTTCTTAAAATGGTAAATGCCCTATATATTTGCTCCACTGCGAACAGACGTATCATTTGGTGGGAAAATGTCATTTTTGAAAGGCTGATCGATCCCTGTGCACGTTGGTAAACCGCTTCGCTGAAGCCGTAAGGCCCTCCGATGGCAAAAACCAACTGTTTGATTCCCGAATTCATTTTTTTTTGCAAGAACACCGCAAAATCGACCGAGGTATAGTGTTTGCCCCTTTCATCGAACAGCAGCAAAACCTCCGAAGCGCCTATTTTTTTCAAGATTGCTTCGCCCTCTTTTCCCTGCTGCTGATTTTCTGTCAGGTTTTTGGCATTTTTGAGATCTGGGAGCACCTCCATTTCAAAGTTGACATAATGCTTCAATCTGCTTTCGTACTCCGTGATCAGGAATTGCAAATGCCGACTATCGGTTTTTCCTATGGCTATCAGTTTAATGGTCATGTTACAAAGTAAATTTTTATTATTGGATCGTGAAAATGCAATTGCATTGCCTGGCAGCAATTTCAGACCTTAAAACTCGTTTTATCATTGGAGCCGATCTAATGTTGAAATATTCTTGACAAAGGAAGGCGATTTAGGGAAACGATGTCCTGGGCCATCACCCAAACCACAAACATTTTAGTAATTTAGCCAGCATCAAAAAACAAGTATGATTTCCGAAGAACGGTTTCGACAAGAATTAGCGCTGATCATTAAAAATGCCATCAGGGAAGATGTTGGGGATGGCGATCACAGCAGTTTGGCCTGTATCCCGGCCGCCGCCCAAGGCAAGGCCAAATTATTGGTCAAAGACCGAGGGGTAATCGCAGGTATCGCCTTTGCACAACAGGTTTTTGATTATGTCGACCCTGATTTAAAGGTCGATATCCTAATGGGTGATGGTTCGGCGGTGGATTATGGGGATATCGCATTTTTCGTCGAAGGCAAGTCACAGAGCATTTTAAAAGCCGAAAGACTGGTACTTAATGCCATGCAGCGCATGAGTGCTATAGCCACCAAAACGGCCTCCTTTGTGAAACTTCTGGAGGGCACCGATACAAAGATCTTGGATACCCGAAAGACGACTCCAGGGATTCGGGCACTCGAAAAATGGGCCGTAACCATCGGGGGAGGGGAGAACCATAGGTTTGGACTGTTCGATATGGTCATGTTAAAAGACAATCATATCGATTTTGCAGGAGGCATTACCAAAGCCATTTCCATGACGCGACAATACTTAAAAGCCAATGGCCTGAATCTAAATATCATCGTGGAAGCCAGAAACATGGATGAAGTAAGGGAAATATTAAAATCGGAACCCGTTTACCGTATTTTGCTCGATAACTTCAATTTTGAACAGACCAGGGAGGCGGTAAACCTGATTGGGGAATTTTGCCAAACAGAATCTTCCGGGAACATCAATGAAAAAACATTGAGAAACTATGCCGATTGTGGCGTTGATTATGTTTCGTCAGGGGCGTTGACACATTCGGTTCATAATATGGACCTTAGTTTAAAAGCGGTCTAGATGTCGGTGGAAATTGAAAAAAAACTGGAGAAAATACCGATCATCAATTGGTTGGTAAAACTGTTGAAGAATATTCGTTTGCCCGGTTTCGAGGGCTTGTCGATATACGACCTGATGGAAATGTATATCCTTGGAATTGTTGAGGGTGCCCTGTCTACCAGGGCCAGCGCCATCGCTTTCAGTCTTTTTCTGGCGCTTTTCCCCCTGATGATATTTCTGGTCACCTTGGTGCCATTTTTGGTTTCCTATATCAGTTTGGAAAATGCCAATTTTGATTTTCAATTTCAATCCTTTTTGGAGTCATTTTTTCCATCTGCCACTGGCGATTATTTTGGTGAAATCTATCAACAGATCAAAGACCAGAAGCGCGGTGGATTGTTGTCTTCCACCTTCTTGTTGTCGATTTTTTTGATGGCCAATGGGGTCAATGCCATTTTTGGGGGTTTCGAAAATTCCTATCATGTGAACCTCAACAGAAATATCTTCAAACAATATCTGTTCGCTCTTTTTGTGGGCTTGATTCTCTCGATTCTTTTAATAGTCGGTTTTGTGGCCTTCATTTATTTCGAATTTTATGTTTTGGGATACCTAAATCAATTCGCGGCCAGGACAGGCGGCTATGTTTTGGGGAAAGAGGATATTGTTGGGGTTCAGCTCGCTAAATATCTGTTCTTCATTTTGCTTTCCTACTTTACGACGGCCACCCTTTATTATTTTGGCACCAGGGAAGGAAAACAGGCCAAATTCTTTTCGGCCGGGGCGTTGATGACCACTTTGCTCTTTCTATTGACTTCCTATCTTTTTGGGGTCTATGTGGAGAAATTTGCCCGATATAACGAATTGTACGGCGCATTGGGCGGATTATTGATATTAATGGTATATATATGGTTAAATTCGAATATCTTGCTACTGGGCTTTGAATTGAACGCCTCGTTGAACTGGCTCAGGAAAAACTACAAAAAAGATGCGAACGATGTTTAGGGTATTATTTTTCATGCTTGTATTTTGGAGTTTTGAGGCCCATTCCCAAAGCATTTTCGGGAAATGGAAGACCATAGACGACCGTACCGGAAACCCTAAAGCCATCATCAATATTTTTGAAAAGGATGGCCTGATGTACGGCCATATCCAGAAAATACTTGAATTTGGCAAGGAAGATTCCCTATGCACCAAATGTGACGGGGAGCAAAAGAACAAACCCATTTTGGGCATGACCGTCATTCATGCGGCGCGTGAAACAACAGATGGCGTTTATAAGGGCGACACCCTTTTTGATCCTGAACAGGCGATGACCTTTCGCTGTAAGATATGGCTCAATCCCGACAATATTGATGAACTCAAAGTAAGGGGTTATCTCGCCTTCATTTACAGGACCCAAACGTGGCTGCGCGTTGATGGATAGAAGGTAGACCAGCATGCAACATTTTATCGATGTCATACTTCCCATTCCTTTAGAAAAGTTATTTACCTACACGGTATCCCCATCCGAAGCGGCCCACTTGTTGCCGGGGATGCGGGTTGCAGTACCCTTTGGAAAATCAAAGATCTACACCGCCCTTGTGGCTAAAATTCACACTACCCCTCCCGAAGTGTATGAAGCGAAGGAAATACACCAGCTCCTGGATGAAGTGCCCATAGTGAACGATATTCAAATAAAGCACTGGAAATGGATCGCGGATTATTATATGTGCAGCATAGGGGAAGTTTTTCGAAGTGCGCTGCCCGGCGCATTTTTGTTGGAAAGTGAAACCCTGATCCTAAAAAATGAACTTGTCGAGGTTGACGAAGGCACGCTCAAAGATGATGAATTCTTAATCTATGAGGCCTTGCAGCACCAGCCGATATTGAAGGTACAGGAAGTCGGTGCCATCATAGAACGGAAAAATGTTTTACCGGTTTTGAACCGTCTCCTGAACAAAAATGTGATCCTGCTGCAAGAAGAGATCCATGAGGCCTACAGGCCTAAATTGGTGCGGTACGTTCAAATGGGCAAGGCATACGCAAAGGAGACCCAATTGGAAGCCTTGTTGCAATCGTTGTCAAGGGCCCCCAAACAGAGCCAGGTTGTGCTTTCCTTGTTCCAACTAAAAGCGGTCAACACAAAACCGATTAAAATATCGGCACTTGAAAAATTAAGCGGGGTTTCCACAGCGGTGATCAGAGCCTTGATCGATAAGGAAATCTTGGAGGAATATCACCTGCAGGTCGATCGCGTGAACTATGATGGGGATGGAGAACCAGATCGATTAAAGGAATTGAACCTGTCCCAGCAGTCCGCATTGCGGCTTATCGAAGCCCATTTTGAAAAGGAAAAAGTCACTTTGCTCCATGGCGTTACCTCGTCTGGGAAAACGGAGGTATATGTGAAACTATTGGAAGCCTGTCTCGATTCGGGCAAACAGGCACTCTATCTGCTGCCGGAAATTGCCTTGACGACCCAATTGATTTCAAGATTACAGGCGTATTTCGGCGATAGGATTTCGGTGTACCACTCTAAATATAGCGTTCAGGAAAGGGTTGAGGTTTGGAACAATGTACTCAGCAAAAAAAGCAAGGCCCAGTTGATCATCGGGGCCCGGTCGGCCCTGTTTTTGCCATTTTCAGATCTGGGCCTTATCATTGTAGACGAGGAACATGAAGGTTCGTTCAAACAGTTCGACCCGGCTCCGCGGTACCATGCACGTGATGCGGCCATCGTGTTGGGAAATATGCATCGTGCCAAGGTGCTTTTGGGTTCGGCCACCCCAAGTATCGAGAGTTACTATAACGCAAAAAGGGGGAAATATGGCTATGCCCAGATCGAGAACCGATATGGAAATGTTTTGATGCCCGAGATGGAGTTGGTTGACATCAAGGAACAATCAAGAAAACGCAGGATGAACGGGCACTTCTCCGAACGCTTACGGGATGAGATATCGGATGCCTTGCAACTGGGAGAGCAGGTCATTCTTTTCCAAAACAGAAGGGGATATGCACCGATATTGGAGTGTATTACCTGCGGACATGCCCCACAATGTCCCAATTGCGATGTGAGCCTAACATACCACCAGGCCAGAAAACAATTGCGTTGCCATTATTGCGGCCATCATATGGCCTTGCCCGAAAGCTGTCAGGCCTGCGGAAGCGCTACGCTCGATACCAAGGGCTTTGGTACGGAACAGGTGGAAAAAGAACTCGAAACCCTTTTCCCCGATGCAAAGGTGGGCCGTATGGATCTGGACACCACCCGCGGAAAACACGGGTATGAAAAAATCATTAACGCATTTGAACAACAGGAAACGGATATCTTGGTCGGAACCCAAATGCTTACCAAGGGCCTGGATTTCCGCAATGTGGGCCTGGTGGGCATCATGAATGCCGATTCGTTGCTCAATTTTCCGGACTACAGGGCCCATGAGCGATGCTTCCAACTACTGACCCAAGTGGCCGGAAGGGCGGGTCGTACCAAGAAAAGGGGCAAGGTGATCATTCAAACCTATAACCCGTATCACCAGATTTTACAGCAAGTGACCAATCACGATTATGAGGGGATGTACAAAGAACAGTCCTATGAAAGGGAACAGTACCATTACCCCCCTGCCAACAGGATCATAAAGATTACCTTTAAGCATAAAGAATTCAACAGGCTGAACGAAGCTTCCGAGTGGTTCGCCCAAGCACTTAGAAACCTTTTGGGTGGCTGGGTTTTAGGCCCGGAATACCCCCCGGTGGCCCGTATCCGCAATCAATATTTAAAGAATGTCATCGTCAAGATCAACCATGATCGGTCGTTGGCCAAAACGAAGAAAGGCATCAAACGAATCGAAAAATCCTTTAACGCCATATCGCAGTACCGCTCGGTGAGGGTGATCTATAATGTCGACCACGTATAGGCCCTGGTTCAAGCGCCTTTTTTCTTATTGTAAGTTTTTGAATTTTAAGTGCAGCCGAATGGCATGGCCGGAAAACAAAAACCGCAGCCTTCAAGGACCACGGTTTTTTTGGGAGGTATGGTGTAAATTCTTAGACGTTGCTCAGCGCTTCTGCCAATTCTGTCTTCTTATTTCTGCTCAAGGGTATCGATCGGCCACCAACTTCAACATTTTTGCTGTTGAATTTTTCGATTTTTTCCAAGTTGACAATATAGGATTTATGGATCCTCAAAAATTTGTCTTCAGGCAACTGGTTTTCGAAAGATTTCATTGTTGATAAAATTACAATGTTGGCTTCATCGGTTACCAGTTTGATGTAATCTCCAAGGGCTTCGATCCATTTGATCTCACTCAGGATCACCTTGCGTTTCTTCAGGTTGCTTTTCACGAAGATATGCTCCTCATCTTCGTTCACCTTGTGCATTTGCTCATATTTGGCCACCGCACGTTTTACCGATGCATCAAAACGGGCCATGGTAATGGGTTTGTGCAAATAATCGGTCACATCATAATCAAAGGCCTTAAGGGCGTAATCGGGCTTACCGGTAATCAGGATGACCTGTGGACTGTTTTCTAGGGATTCAAGAAGGTCGAATCCACTGATTATGGGCATTTCAACATCTAGAAAAATAAGGTCGATTTCATTGTTTTTGATGCCGTTTTTGGCTTCGATCGCATTACTGTACTCCGCCACCATAGCTAAATTTGGATGGTTGTTCACCAGCTTCGCGACTGCCATTCGTTGCATTGACGAATCGTCTACGATTATACTTCTTAATTTCATAAATGGGTTGATTTGTGGGGTTAAATCATCGTCAAATTACCGAAAAAACACACTTAACTGCAACAAAAGATGTAAACAATGAGCGGTTTTCTGTGTAGTTGGCAATGATCATAAGTTTGGGTTTAGGTTAAGTTCGATTTATGATTATATGAAGCTATAACGAAGAATTTTATGTTTTCTTGTGAATAGTCGCAATTATTCCTATTTTTGCACTCCTAAAATTAAAATTTAAATATGAACCATTACGAAACTGTTTTCATCTTGAATCCCGTTCTATCTGATGTTCAGATAGAGGAAACAGTTAAGAAATTCGAGGATTTCTTAATTAAGAATGGAGCCAAAATGGTCTCCAAAGAAAATTGGGGCCTAAAGAAATTGGCATACCCTATTCAGCACAAAAAAAGTGGTTTTTACCATTTGTTCGAATTTGCCGGTCCGGGCGAGGTCATTGCTCCGTATGAGCAAGAATTCCGAAGGGATGAGCGTATCATGCGCTTTCTAACGGTAAAATTGGACAAACACGCCATAGCGTGGGCGGAAAAAAGAAGAACCAGGAACAAAGCTAAAGCATAAGGTATGTCAACAATAGAACAACAAGCAAAAGGAAAGAAAGACGGGGAAATCAGGTATTTGACCCCGCTCAACATCGAAACCAACACCAAAAAGAAATACTGCCGCTTCAAGAAATCGGGTATCAAGTATATCGATTACAAGGATGCCGACTTTTTGATCAAGTTGGTGAACGAACAAGGAAAATTACTTCCTAGAAGACTTACCGGGACTTCATTGAAATATCAAAGAAAAGTGGCACAGGCCGTTAAGAGGGCTCGCCATTTGGCTTTAATGCCCTATGTTGGTGATTTATTAAAATAAACTAAAAAACATCATGGAACTTATATTAAAACAAGACGTAGAGCATTTAGGTTTTAAAGACGATGTGGTCAATGTGAAGAACGGTTACGGTAGAAACTTTTTGATACCACGCGGTATGGCTGCCATGGCAACCCCTTCGGCAAAAAAAGTTTTGGCCGAAAATTTGAAGCAACGTGCCCACAAAGAAAAGAAGATTGTGGATGCAGCTACCAAAATGGCCAATGCGATCAAAGAATTGGAAATCAAGATTGCAGCCAAAACGGGCGCAGGTGATAAATTGTTCGGTTCAGTGACCAATGGTGATTTGGCAGAAGCGTTGCTGGCCGCTGGACATGAAGTGGATAAAAAATTCATCAACATTCAAGGTGGAGCCGTTAAGCGCACCGGGCCTTACAATGCGCAGATCAGACTACACAGAGCGGTTGTGGTAGACATGACTTTTGAGGTAGTGTCAGAAAAGTAAACTTGCCGCCCCAACACAAACAAAAATCAAAGAGAGCTATGCGTGCATGGCTCTTTTTTTATTTATCTTGTAGTTCTAATTCAATCCTATAAAACTTAATATAAAATGAAGAATTATATACTTATAGTGATGTCATTCTTTTTGGCCACCTTGATCACAAATGCACAGACCACGACTTCGAATATCAAAGGGGTTGTCCTGGATGAAAGTACTGAACCATTGTTGGGCGCCAATATCGTGGCCATTCATACCCCAACGGGGACCAAGTATGGGGCCATCACAAACGAAGATGGCAGGTTCAACATGCTGAACCTCCGTATTGGCGGTCCTTATGAGATAACCATTTCCTATGTCGGCTTTAAGACAGAAACCCAGCAAGACGTATTTTTGACCCTGGGCAAAACATTCAATATAGAAGTTAGCTTGGTTTCCGCTACCCAAGCCTTGGACGAAGTGGTAGTGACCTCCGATCAGGCCGGGACCTTCGGAAGCGATCGTACCGGGGCTGAGACCAGTGTAGGAAGGCGGGAATTGACCCGTTTGCCGACGATTTCGAGATCGGCCAGCGATTTCATCAGGTTAGACCCATCGGCATCTTCAGGGGCTTCAGGACTTTCTTTTGGCGGGCGGAACGACCAGTACAATAATTTCTCATTGGACGGCGCCATTTTCAACAATCCCTTTGGATTGGATGCGGCAACTCCGGGCGGACAAACCAACGCACAACCCATTTCATTGGATGCCATCGATCAGATTCAAGTGACCACCGCCCCTTATGACGTGACACAGTCAGGCTTTACAGGCGCTTCGGTCAATGCGGTGACCAAAAGTGGCACCAATGAATTTTATGGTACAGTCTACGGTTTTTTTAGGAACGATGATTTAACTGGGGGCAAAATCAACGGAGACAAGGTCTTCAAGACCGGCCTGGAACAAAAGCAATATGGACTTAGTATTGGCGGTCCGATTGTGAAGAACAAGCTGTTTTTCTTCGTCAATTTTGAAAAGGATGATCTTACCGAATTGGGAACCGACGGTTTTGTCCCCAATACGGGATCTGGTGCCATCAACGAATCGAGGGTCACAGTCTCCGATTTTCAATTGGTAGACAATCTATTGCGACAGGTAGTGATCGGGCAGGATGCTCAGGGAAATGATCAATTTTATAACCCAGGGAGATATGAGGGCTTTAATTTTGATCAACAATCGACCAAAGGTATCGTGAAATTGGATTGGAACATCAACGATAACAACCGGCTGGCCTTGATCTACAATTTCTTGGATGCTTCAAAAGGCAAACCAGCAAACAGAAATGCGATTGCTTTCAGGGGACCCAATACCCAGACGCTGCAGTTCGAAAACGCTGGATACGAAATCAATAATAAAATACGGTCGGTACAACTTGAATTGAATTCCACGCTTTCAGATGACGCGAGCAACAAACTTCAAATCGGGTATACGCATTTCGACGATTTTAGAAATCCATTCTCCACCCCTGCACCCAGCCTTCAAATTTTAGACGCAGCGGGGGCTTCAAGCTATATAATTGCGGGCCATGAACCATTTTCCATCAACAATACCCTGGATCAAAAAGTATTTCAAATAACGGATAACCTTAACTTTTATAAGGGTAACCATACGTTTACCATTGGGTTTTCCTTTGAAAAATTTCAGTTCGACAACTCTTTTAACCTGGGCGCTTACGGCGGGCAAGGTGTTTTCTTCCCAACGACCACCATTGCCGATTTCCCGACATTCGCCAGTTCCGGAGCGTTGCAACAGGCTTTTGACGATGCGATCGGCGCCTATAACGCCTTGGAAGCAAACGGAGTGGGTAACCCGGGCGGTTGGGCGTTGGCGGAGACCAATGTTGGTCAATTGTCGTTCTATGCCCAAGACCAATGGGATGCAACGGAAAACTTCAAACTTACCTATGGTGTAAGGTTCGACAGGCCCCTATATTTCGATACCACTGAAAAAATCAGGGAAAATATTGAGCGAAAGGGCGGTGCTTCAGGCACCTATATCCCTTCGATTGAATATTTTGATCCCGCAACGAACCAAGGCATTTTTCTTGATTCGGAGACATTGCCAAGCACCAATTGGTTGATTTCCCCAAGAGTAGGTTTCAACTGGGACGTTAAAAATGATAGGACTTTGCAATTCAGGGGCGGTTCGGGCCTTTTCACGGGACGGTTTCCTTTTGTTTGGCTCGGAAATCAAGTGCAGGGGGTCGATTTCTTCTTTTACCAGTTGGTGGATCCTGATTTTCAATGGCCTCAGGTATGGCGTACGAATATCGGATTGGACAAACGTCTTGAGAACGATGTGATTTTGACAGCGGATGTCGCCTATACCAAAGATGTCAATGCGGCGAACGTGCAAAACTGGGGCTTAAAAGCGCCTTCCGCCACGCTTAACGGGGTAGACAATAGGGCCGTATACAGTAATAGCGACAAATCGCAGATATTCGGAGGTCCTACAAATGCCTACGTATTTACCAATTCCGATAAGGGGAGGATATTCAATGCTTCCGTGAAAGCCCAAAAAACATGGGATAACGGGCTTTATGCCCAACTGGCCTATAGTTTCTTGAACGCGAAGGAGGTGAATTCAGTCGACGCCGAAATCACCGGTGATGCTTTTGCAGGGAATGCCATCGTGGGAAATGCCAACAATGACGTACTCTCTTTCTCGCGATATGGTGACAATCATAGGATAATCGGCGTAATTTCTAAGGAATTCAAGACAGGCACGACGATTTCCACCTTCTTTGAATACGCCAAAAGTGGCCGTTATAACTATATCTATGGCGGGGATATCAACAATGATGGATCGAGCATCAACGATCTGCTCTATATCCCTACGGCATCGGAATTGGGGCAAATGAATTTCAGCGGTCCCGGACAGGCAGAGGCATTTGAAGCCTTTATCCAGCAGGATGATTACCTTAATGACAGGAGAGGGGAGTATGCCGAACGCTACGGAGCCTTGGCGCCATGGAGAAGCAGCTGGGATGTTAAGGCGCTACAGGATATCGATCTGAACGACAATAATAAAATCCAGTTGAGCATCGACATCCTGAACATAGGCAACTTGATCAATTCGAATTGGGGCGTGGTCCAAGAACCAACTTTTGATCAATTGTTGGGTGTTAGTGTTGATGCAACCAATACACCCACCTATACCTTTGACCCCAATAGACAGGACACCTTTACGGCGAATAGCAGTGTGCTGTCGCGCTGGAGGGCCCAGGTAGGGGTGCGTTATATTTTTAATTGATCGGCTCAAACTGTTGAACGTTATGGCCGCACGAATTGTGCGGCCTTATTATTTACACAACAATGAAGTATCGTAGGCTTACCAAAGAACAGTTGGAAGAACTCCAGCAGGAATTCATTAATTTTTTGGCCACCCAATCGGTTACTGCGGAAGAATGGCAGCATATCAAAAGTGAGCGGCCCAAGGTAGCCGAACAGGAATTGGATGTATTCAGCGATTTGATCTGGGAAGGGGTGCTCGCCAAGGTCGTTTATCTTGAGAATCTCTCCACCCAGCAGATGCATCTATTTCATTGCACCAAAAAGCAGGTGAAACTGATATCGGTCAAAGTGACGAATCCCAATATAGACCTTACTACCAACATTGGATTTGATTGGTTCAAGAAAAATTGGCAATCCGATTTCGTGGAATACCTTACCGCGTCGAAGGCCTATTCTGCCGATCCAAATGTCGATAAGTTTACCCTGATCGAACAAGGCGCGGTCATCACCAAAGGCGAATTGTATGCTTGGTTTGATAAAGTGATTGGATAAGCCGATATTTGTTCAATAATTCAGGAAGTCCATCAACACCGGCGCACTATGAACCCGCCGACAGGAAAATAGCTTTAGACTCTAAATAAATGGCTCAAAAACCAAGTTTGCCAAAAGGTACCCGCGATTTTTCGCCTACGGAGGTCATCAAACGAAATTACATCATCGAGGTGATCAAAAAACACTTTGAGCGCTTTGGATTTCTCCCCATAGAAACGCCCTCATTCGAAAATTCGGAAACCCTATTGGGCAAGTATGGAGAAGAAGGGGACCGTTTGATATTCAGGATTTTGAATTCGGGTGATTTTTTGGGCGCCGTCGATGAGCAGACCTATCGTTCCAAAGACGCCTTGTCACTTGCCGGCAAGATTTCGGAAAAGGCACTAAGGTACGACCTCACCGTACCTTTTGCGCGTTATGTGGTCATGCACCGAAACGAGATCGACTTTCCTTTCAAACGCTATCAGATACAACCCGTTTGGCGGGCCGATAGGCCTCAAAAAGGACGTTTTCGAGAATTTTATCAGTGCGATGCCGATGTGGTCGGGGCGAATTCCCTAGTACAGGAGGTTGAATTTATTAAGCTTTATGACGCGGTTTTTGCTGAACTGGGCCTGGCTGGGGTCCAGATCAAACTCAATAACCGCAAGGTGCTTTCGGGTATTTCCGAAGTCATTGGTGCAAAGAATCTATTGGTCGATTTTACGGTCGCACTCGACAAACTCGATAAAATAGGAGTTGAAGGGGTCAAAGCCGAAATGCTGGGCAAGGGCATCTCCGAATCGGCCATTGCGAAAGCAAGTCCGTTGTTTTCGCTACAAGGAAGCAACCTAGAGCAGTTGGAAGCCTTGAAACTATTTCTTAAAGAATCGGTTGAGGGTACCAAGGGCATCTTGGAAATGGAATTCATTTGCGCAACGGTGGAGGCCTTGGGAATGAAATCGAGCCGACTCAATATCGATGTGACATTGGCCAGAGGGCTCAATTATTATACGGGGACCATTTTTGAAGTGGCGTCCCCGGAAGGCGTTCAAATGGGTTCCATAGGCGGTGGAGGCCGCTATGATGATCTCACGGGCATATTCGGCCTGCAGGACGTTAGCGGGGTGGGGATTTCCTTCGGACTAGATCGAATTTATCTGGTCTTGGAAGAACTCGGACTTTTTCCTGAATCCATTGAGCGTTCACTCGACGTTTTATGTGTGAACTTTGGCAAAAAAGAAGCGATAGTGGCCCTTAAACTGGTGGGTCAACTGAGAAATGCGGGAAAAAAGGCCGATTTGTACCCCACTGATGCCAAGATGCAAAAGCAAATGAAATATGCCCATAACAGAAAGGTGCCTTATGTTATCCTGATCGGGGAAGAAGAATTGGCCCAAGGATCCTTTGTGGTCAAAGACATGGAGGAAGGAGGTCAAACCACTTATAGCTTGGACCGGCCGGAAGAATTTCTAAAATTATTTTAGTCTGCTTTTTACGGCTTTTACGATGGCCTTGTAATAGCTTGTACCGTGGGGCACATATTTTTTTGGGTTAGCCATGCCCCAGGTTTCCTCGGCAAATCTGGTTAGCGGAACCAAAGCAAGATCGGCGACCTCACTGTCCTGTTTTTTGAGCTGATGCAGTTCTACCCGCAGTTCACTTAAATAGGTGTGGTGGAATTCACAATCTGTAAGTGTATCGCCTATTTTATGAACCGATTTAAAGACCCCTATCTTTTCCAAGTCTTCTTTATCGATGGTAAGCCCTATTTCCTCAAAAACTTCCCGAAGTGCCGAATTTTCCAGGTTCTCACCGGCGCCCACATGCCCTGCCACTGAAACATCCCACAGCAGCGGATGCGATTCTTTGTCTTTCCCCCTTTGTTGGAGCAGTAATTGTCCACGCTGGTTATAAAACCAAATATGCACGGTGGGGTGGAACAAACCCCGACGATGTGCCATCGATTTCATCGCGGTTGCTCCGGTTCGATTTCCTTTGTCATCCAAGATGTCGACCAGTTCATCCATAACGTCGATTTTGTTGTCTAAAGAACATGAACCTCAAAGCTACACCAATTGCCGGCATAATGGTCCAATGATGTGAAATCCTTCAAGGAAGGTATTCCGCAAACAACCGGACTACTTCTTTTGTGCCAAGGTATCAAAATAGCTGAATGTCTCCCCACTTTTTAGGGAAAGCAAAGTCTCATAGATCAATCGGATCACGTTTTCAACATCGTCCTGGTGCACGGTTTCCACCGTGGTATGCATATAACGCAAGGGCAATGAGATCAAGGCCGAAGCGACACCGCCGTTGCTGTAGGCAAACGCATCCGTATCGGTGCCCGTATGACGGGAGGATGCCATACGCTGAAATGGGATTTTTTTCTTTTCGGCAACTTCCAATATCCGTTCCCTCAATTTGTTCTGCACTGCGGGCGCATAGGATATCACAGGTCCGGATCCAATTTCGGTGTGGCCCTGTTTTTTCTTCTCGATCATCGGGGTAGTGGTATCATGGCACACATCGGTCACGATGGCCACATTCGGTTTGATCGTCTGGGTAATCATTTCTGCACCTCGGAGTCCGATTTCTTCCTGTACCGAATTGGTGATGTACAGACCGAATGGCAATTTTTTCTTGTTCTCATGGAGTAATCTGCCCACTTCGGCCACCATAAAACCGCCTACCCGATTGTCTATGGCCCTGCAAACAAATTTGTTTTTGTTCAAGATTTGGAATTCATCGGGATAGGTGATCACACAGCCAACATGAACGCCCATTTTGGCCACTTCGGTCTTGTCCTTTGCCCCGATATCGATGAAGATGTTGTCTAATTTCGGGGGTTCCTCCTTGGCTGTTTCCCTTGTATGTATGGCAGGCCATCCAAAAATTCCTTTTACAATGCCGTTTTTGGTGTGTATGTTCACCCACTTGGACGGGGCGATCTGGTGATCGCTTCCCCCATTGCGGATCACATAGATCAGTCCGTCATCGGTGATATAGTTCACATACCAAGAAATCTCGTCGGAATGCCCTTCGATGACCACTTTGTATTTCGCCGTAGGATTGATAACGCCAACGGCCGAGCCATAAGTGTCGGTAATAAAGGTGTCGACATAAGGTTTCAGGTAGTCCATCCATAGCTTTTGCCCCTCCCATTCATAACCTGTAGGAGCGGCATTGTTCAAATATTTTTCTAAAAAAGCAATCGATTTTTTGGTAAGTATCTTCTTATCGGGCATGGTCAAAATTTTATGAATGCAAACTTAGTAATATTCACTAATCTTTAATAATAAGCATGCGTATTTATCGTTAATTTTGGAGTGCTTTTTGCTCTGATGAAGATGATGAAAAAACTTTTGTTTTTTGGATTGGCCCTATTGCTCAATAATCTACTATGGTCCCAGGTCGAAGAAGAGCCGATCGACTCGTTGGCCGAATCGATGATCATCATCGAAGGCGATTCTATTTTCCAAAGCTCGATTGCACTTAAAGAAGTCTTTGTTTTTGGGAATCTAAAATTCTCCGATTACAATTCAAAACTGCGTTACTATATATTGAGGCGAAAGACCATCAAGGTTTATCCCTACGCCAAAATGGCGGCCGAACGCTTGGTGGAACTGAACGATAGTATCTCCAAAATAAAAAAGCCGCGGCATCAAAGGCGCTACACCAAGAAAGTGCAGAAGTTTATCGAGGAAGAGTTTTCGGAGGAACTGAAAAAATTAACACGCACCGAAGGTCAAATCCTGGTGAAGCTGATCCATCGGCAAACCGGCACCACAGCCTTTGATCTGGTGAAGGAATTGCGCAGTGGATGGCGCGCTTTTTGGTACAATACCACGGCCAAAATGTTTAAGATAAGCCTCAAAGAAGAATTTCATCCCGAAAGGGTTCACGAAGATTATCTTATCGAGGATATTTTGCAAAGGGCATTCGCGGCCGATCGGCTGCAACGTCAGGAATCTGTCCTCGATTTCGATTATGCTACCCTTACCGATAAGTGGGGTGCCAAGGGAGACAGGAATTAATGATTGACCCAAGGGAACAACAGGTAGTGATCAATTCATCCGTAATATGACCATATAAATTTCAGGGGGTCACTTCTTGCCGAAGAAGGCGTCAACGATGGTCTTGATGCTTTTGAAGCCCATGACCACGGCACCGATGGCCAATGCCAAACCTACCACCAACACCGGGATGTAAAAAGGATGTTCTTGGTTTTTGAAGGCTTGGTATAATGTGAGAGGGGCAGTAAACATCAGTGCGATAGTATAGCCCAACCATTTAACCCCCTTCAAAAGCATTTCTTTATTCGTATTCATGTCGGACTGGCAGTTTTTTTTTCAAAAGTAGCGATTAAGCCCTATATTTCTTACATCTAAACTATTGATTTCCATGTCCAATCCCAAGCGCTTTTTATTGGTTCCAGATAAGTTCAAAGGCTCTTTGACCGCTGAGGAAGTCATGCAGGCAATGCATAGGGGCATCAAAGATGTTTTTCCCCATGCCGAGATACATTCCATATTGGCTTCTGACGGTGGGGACGGTTTTTTGAATGCGATAGCCAAACAGCTGCCGTGCCAAGAGATTTTCGTCGATACCGAAGACCCACTTGGAAATGAAATGCAAGCCCGTTATCTGTTCGATGCCACTGCTAAGAACGCCTACGTGGAATTGGCTTCGGCCTCCGGCCTCGAGCTGCTCCGACCTACCGACCGGAAGGTCATGGACACATCCACTTATGGCACAGGATTGCAGGTTAAAGATGCATTATCTAGGGGTGCCAGAAAAATATACATCGGTTTGGGAGGAAGCGCCACAAATGATGCGGCAATTGGTATGGCCAGTGCCATGGGTTATAGGTTCTTGGACAAGGAAGGCAATCGGTTGTCCCCGATAGGGAGACATCTGAATCGGATAGCAACGATCGATAGGACAGGGTTGATTTCCCAATTGAATGAGGTTCAATTTTATGCTGTCAATGATGTTGACAATCCTTTGTTCGGCAGCAATGGGGCTGCCTTTGTATATGCCAGGCAAAAGGGCGCCAGCGATGCTGAAATCGATGTGTTGGACAAGGGTTTAAGGCATCTGGCAGGGCTGGTCTCGAAGCAGCTCGGCAAAGATGTTGCCGAGGTTCCGGGCTCTGGGGCGGCAGGAGGAGCGGCATACGGATTGAAGGCGTTCTTTGATGGCAACTTTGTTTCAGGCACCGATTTTATGTTGGATCTGGCCAAGGCCGAGGTACAGATGATGGCCCATCCTTACGATTTCATCATCACAGGTGAAGGTAAGTTCGACCAACAGACCTTGAACGGCAAACTGATCAAAGGCGTCACCTCACTGGGAAAAAGATGCGGGGTTCCGGTAGTAGCGGTCTGCGGAAAACTGGAACTTCAAGAGCAGCAATGGAAAACCATGGGCCTCAGCCAAGTAATCGAGATTCAGGATAAGAAGATGGCCGCCTCCTATAGCATGGCGAATGCGGCGCGGTTGATTCGGGAAAAGGTCGGGGATTTTCTGGCCCGATTGGGTGAATAGCGGGCTCCATTCCTCGAGTGGTCATTCAAGGGTCATGACATTACTCGATGACCAATCGCTGGGAATAGCTTTGGCATATGGCAAAATACCCAAGCGCAAAGTTCAGCGCATCGTCGTCATTGATAAAATTGCCCTTCACAGTGGCAGCTGGAGTTTGAAAGGGCCCTTGCGCACCACCATCGGCCTGCACGATCACTTGATTCATATAATCATAAAAGGGCTTGTCAACACCGACAATGTCGATGTCAATTTCCCTTCCTGCTTCCAAACCGTCATCGTAAAAATAGGAGAACTCAAATCGTTGGCCCGGGTAGAATTCATCCTCGGTAACCAAATATTCGTTAAAATCGAAATCGAACAGATAAAAGTCATCCCTATCGGGGGCATCCGTGAAGGAGACAATGACCTCCGTTTCATCTCCCCCGAACAGGCCGCCCTCTCCTTGTATCAGGGAATCAATGGGAACAGTCGGCACATACTGGGTTTTGGCCGAATAGCGCTGGCCGTTATAAACGACCGATAGGGTTAGCGCTCCTTCCAAAAGAAAACCGGTATCCAGCGCCACTTCATAGATTCCCGATCCAGGTTCGTTTTCCTGTAAGATTCGCTGAAGTACCGACAAGTTCATTGGTGATGGTAGCTTCTTCCAAAATAGCGGGCTCAATTTGCTCGAAGAACGAGCTGCTCAATGTGGCCCTCATTTGAAAAACGGTAGTGGGCTGCGATATATCGTTGATGCGCTGGAGGGCATCAACGACCAATCTCGGTCGATCCGTTGGCACGGTCACTTCAATGACATCTTCACATCCAAGCAACAATCCTAAAACAATGATCGGTAGTATTTGCTTTTTCATGCCGTTAAAATTTAAAATTATAGGTCACGGCCGGCACGATTCCAAAAATGGAAGTACGAATGGCCTCATTGGCTCCCGTATCCTGATTTCTTCTAAAATTGATGGAAGCGGCATTCCTTCTGCTGTACAGGTTATAGATGCTGAAAACCCATTCCGCCTGCTTTTTTCTGCCCTTGTTCTTCCTTGGGGTAAGGGTTGCCGCTATATCGAGACGATGGTAAGCGGGCAACCTTTCCTTGTTGCGCAAACCGTAATACGGAATGCTCAGGCCCTGAAATTCGAACTGGCCGATGGGATAGTTGGTGGGCTGCCCGGTCTGGAACACAAAGTTCGAATTGAAGCTCCATTTTTCATTGAGCTCGTAACTCCCGTAAAAGGAAATATCCTGCGGTTTATCATATGGCGTATTGTACCATTCCCCAAAATTGATCCCGGTTTCGCCGGTGTTTCTGCCAGGGGTACGCTGCTCCGATTTTGATAGGGTATACGCCAGCCAACCTTGGAACCGACCTTCATTTTTGCGAAGCAACAGTTCTAGGCCATAGGCCCTTGCCTCACCATTTAAGATTACCTGTTCAATGGCATCATTGGCGATAAGATTTGCGCCATCGATATAATCGATCCTGTTTTGGAGTTCCTTGTAAAAAACTTCCGTTTCCAATGTATAATCCCCACCTCCAAGGTTTTTGAAATATCCAAGTGCATATTGATCCAACAATTGCGGTTTTGTAAAAGGCCCGCTTGGGGTCCAAACATCCAACGGGGTTGGGGAGCTGGTATTGGAAAGTAAATGAAGGTACTGGGCCAACCGGGTGTAACTGGCCTTCAAGGAACTCTCGGTACTCAGTGTATAGGACAGAGATACCCTTGGTTCGAGATTGTTAAAGGTTGCCAAAGTTCCGTTTTTTGCATTTACCGTGGCGATGGGGACTGCCTCGCGATAGATCAAAAGGGCAGGATCAAAGAATACGGCTTCATTATTTTCGTAAACATTGATCTCATCTTGACCCAGTCTTATGAAATTGCTCCATCGGAGTCCGTAACCAAGGCTCAAGTTGTTGCTCAGGTCATGTTTGACATCGATATAGGCGGCCAGTTCATTGGCATATTTTCTCACCAATTGATCTTCTATAATACCTGAATTACTATTGCTGGGCTCTATTTTGCCGGGATTGAATTGGTAATATATGTTGTTCACCCCATAATTCACCTGCAGTTTATCGGTGACGTAATGTTTCAGGTCATATTTCAAATTGAAATTTCTGATGCCGGAATTCCAGTTGAAACCAACGAAGTCTAATTTCAACCCGTAATAATAGTCGGAATAAATCAGGGAAAGGTTTGAAAATAACTTGTTGGAAAATAGGTGGTTCCATCTAAAATTTCCGACGGCATTACCATAGGTATTTTCAAATGTGCCACTGATACCAAAAACATCCCGTCCAAAATAGCCAGAAAGATAGATACTGTTACGACTGTCGAGATTAAAATTGATCTTGGTATTCAGGTCGTAAAAATAGGCCGTATTGTCTTGATTGAATAAAGGGAGGAACAAATGGGCATAGGAGGCACGACCCCCGATCAAAAAAGCGGCCTTATCTTCGATGATCGGGCCTTCCACCAGTAAACGACTGGCCACGGCACCGAGTCCGCCATTGACCTTGAATGCCTTGCTATTGCCCTCCTTTTGAAAAATATCGAGGACCGAGGAAACCCTACCGCCATAACGCGCTGGGATACCACCTTTATACAATTTTATGTCCTTGATGGCGTCCGGGTTAAAAACCGAGAAAAAACCGAACAGGTGGGAGGAATTGAAAATGGTGGCTTCATCCAATAGAATAAGGTTCTGGTCTACCGAGCCTCCCCTTACATTGAATCCAGAAGCCCCTTCACCTGCATTGGTAACTCCGGGTAGCAACAGAATGGACTTGATGACATCGGCTTCGCCCAATATGACCGGGATTTTTTTAATGGTTTCGACCGAAAGGGCATTGACGCTCATTTGGGGGGTCCTGACATCCATTTTCTCCACATCTTCGGTGACGACTACTTCGTCCAACTGTTCCGCTGCTTCGATCATCTGAAAGTTAATCTGCCGGTTGGAGGTCAGCTCCAAATCTTGCGATATGGTTTGAAAACCCAAATAGCTCACCTGCAATCGATAGGTGCCTTCGGGGAGGGTAATGGAATAAAAACCGTATTCATTGGTGGTCACGCCGGTTCGCAACTCGGGCACCGCGATGGTGACCCCAATGAGCGTTTCGTTGCTCGAAGCTTCTGTTATGGTGCCGCTTATTGTAAATTTTTGTTGCGCGAAAGAAAATACAAAACAAAAGAAGGCCAGAACCACAGCGATTTTCGTGCGAGGGAACATCAAAAGCAATTTTTTTATAAAAGTAATCGGGTTAGACCGCACATAAAAAAGCTTAACAGTTTTTTGGGAAACAAAAACCCCCGAGGTTTCCCGGGGGGTCTGTTATCCTATTTCGTATTGACCTAGCCTTCGATCTTTTCCAAAATATGGTTGAAGGTCTGGCTTGGCCTCATGGCCTTGCTCATAAGGGTGATATCGGGTTGGTAATAACCCCCGATATGTTGTTCCTTTCCTTGGGCATTTTCGAGCTCGGCGACAATTTTACTTTCATTCGTTTTCATGGCCCCTGCGACTTTCTCAAAAATATTTTTCAATTGTTGGTCCTTATTCTGTGCAGCCAAGGCTTCGGCCCAATATAGGGCCAGATAAAAGTGGCTTCCCCGGGTATCCAATTCCTTCACCTTTCTCGAAGGGGATTTGTTATTGTCCAAGAACTTTTCCGTTGCACTATCGAGGGCGTCGCCCAAAATACGTGCTTTGAGGTTACCGTATTTTTCACCATAAAATTCGAGCGAGACCCCAAGTGCCAAAAATTCGCCCAATGAATCCCAACGCAGATGGCCCTCTTCGAGAAATTGTTCCACATGTTTGGGTGCAGATCCACCGGCCCCGGTCTCAAAAAGTCCGCCGCCGTTCATCAAGGGCACGATCGACAACATTTTGGCACTGGTTCCTACTTCCAAGATGGGAAACAGGTCGGTCAGGTAATCCCTGAGCACGTTTCCTGAAACTGAAATGGTGTTTTTACCCTGTGTGATCTGTTCCAGGGTGAATTCGGTTGCCTTGATCGGCGAAAGGATACGGATATCCAATCCTTTGGTGTCCAGGCCAGGCAGGTAATGGTTCACTTTTTTGATCAATTCCCTATCATGGGCACGATCTTTGTCAAGCCAAAAAATGGTTGGGTCGATGGTGGCCCTGGCGCGGGAAACCGCCAATTTGATCCAATCTTGGATCGGGGCATCTTTTACTTGGCACATCCTCCAAATGTCTCCCGTTTCAACTTCATGGGCAATAAGGGTGGCGCCCGAGTTCAGGTCGATGACCTTGACGGTTCCGTTTTTTTGGATTTCAAATGTTTTATCGTGGGAACCGTATTCTTCGGCTTTCTGTGCCATGAGCCCGACATTGGCCACCGAACCGATGGTCCTGGGATCCAAGGCCCCGTGTTTTTTGCAGAAATCGATGGTAGCCGTGTAAATACCTGCATAACTGCTATCCGGGATGACCACCTTGGTATCCTGCAATTTTCCTGTGCTGTCCCACATTTTGCCTGATGTCCGAATCATCGCGGGCACGGAGGCATCGATGATCACATCGCTTGGTACGTGTAGATTGGTGATTCCTTTTTCAGAATTTACCATGGCAAGGGACGGACCGGTCTTAAGATCCTGTTGTATGGCTGCTTCTATTTTTTGTCGTTCTTGGGGAGGAAGTTCCTTGATTTTGGTCAACAGGTTCTCCAGACCATCATTTGCATTGATGCCGGCCCGATCGAGAATGCTTCCAAATTGATCAAAAAGATCGGCGAAGTAGGCCTTCACCGCATGGCCAAAAATAATGGGATCCGATACCTTCATCATGGTGGCCTTGAGATGAATCGAAAAAAGGACGCCCTTTGCTTTGGCATCTGCAACCTGCTCTTTCAAAAAAGAAACCAGGGCCTTCTTGCTCAATACCGATGCGTCGATGATTTCTCCCGGTAAAAGTTCAATTTTACCCTTGAGCACCACTTCGCTGCCGTCCTTTGTGTACAAGGCGATTTTTACAGCAGTGGCGTTGGGGACGGTCAACGATTTTTCGTTCGCTTTGAAATCACCGGATGCCATAGTGGCGACATGGGTTTTTGAATCTGGGCTCCATGCACCCATGGAATGCGGATTCTTTTTGGCATAATTCTTTACCGCCCTTGGGGCACGACGGTCTGAGTTGCCTTCCCTAAGTACTGGATTTACGGCACTTCCCTTAATTTTATCGTACCGTGATTTTATGTCTTTTTCTTTGTCATCCTTCGGCTGATCTGGGTAATCGGGAAGAGGGTAGCCCTTCGACCGCAGTTCTTTTATCGCTTCCTTTAATTGCGGTATCGAGGCGCTGATGTTTGGTAATTTTATGATGTTGGCATCTGGATCTTTGGCCATTTCCCCTAATATCGATAAATCATCCGCCAATCTTTGACCGGGTTCAATATAATCGGAAAAAGCGGCGATTATTCTAGCGGTCAAGGAGATGTCCTTGGTTTCAATATCGATTCCGGCAGTTTTCGTGAAGGCCTTCACGATGGGTAAAAAAGACTGGGTGGCCAGCGCAGGCGCTTCATCCGTAAGGGTATAGTAAATCTTGGGCATTAACGTTGGTTGTTTTTGTTTGATGCGGGGCAAATATACAATTTATGGCACAAAAAAGAGGGTGGAAACCAAACTTTACCGGAGATGAAATTATCGGGATGCGATAACCGCATCAAGGCATTGGAAAGTATGGGAAGGGTTGCAAAAACAAAAGCCATATCATTGTACGGATACATTGACATGGCTTTTTTGAAATAGCTGGTAAACTGTTTGTTTCACCCTAAAGTAAAACCGCAACCATTGATTGCATTTACACCACTATCTCCACGTTTGAAATACTTTTGACCCCAATCCTGAAATCAAGGTTCAAGTATGTACTTCTTCCCATCGCCCTAAAACATTTGAGCCTTTCGTGAAACCGAAATTTCAATTGGGCCGGATGATTTCACAAAGCATCGCTTCTGGGTTTGATCCCGAAGCACTTTGCTCGTTCTTTCCCTAACTCGTGTTGCCACTATTTTGGGTCAAAACTGAAACGACAGTATAAATAACGTGAACTTTATAGCGATTAAATAAGATTCTTGGTAGAATCATTTCTTAATCACATCTTAAAGATAAGCGAATCCTTTTTGAAAACACAATTTTTTAACAAATTTAAAATCAACACCTTATCAACGCGCTATATGAACAATTGTTAATAAAAAACGTCCCTTGAAAAAGGGACGTTTTAGCTTCGTTTTTTTTGTGGGCACTACGATCGAACTTCCTTGATCCTTGCCTTTTTGCCGGTAAGGCCCCTGAAGTAGAAGATACGTGCTCTTCGTACCTTCCCTTTTTTGTTGACCTCGATCTTCTGCAATGCGGGCATGTTGATTGGGAAAATACGCTCCACACCTACGGTTCCCGACATTTTGCGGATGGTGAAGGTCTCCGTTGATCCCGAGCCCCTTCTTTGGATCACCACGCCTTTAAAGAACTGGGTCCGTGTTTTTTCACCTTCCTTGATCTCGTAATAAACGGTTATCGTATCCCCTGAAGAAAAATTCGGAAATTCTTTTTTGGCGACGAACTCGTTCTCTACAAAATTTATTAATGATTCCATGGTTATGATTTACTGTGTTGGTCAATATCAACATTCACGATTCTCGTCAGAGGTTGATTTAACAGGTTGCAAAAATAGTCGATATATTAGAACCAACAAGCGATTTTCACAAAATTTTGCCATAGGGGAGATGGGTTAATGCAAAAGATCGGGCCTGCGTTCCCTGGTATGCTTAAGTGCCTCCTCCTCCCGCCATGCCTCAATTTTGGCCGTATGGCCGCTCAACAGTATTTCGGGCACCCGCATGCCCTTGTATTCTGAAGGTCGGGTGTACACCGGGGGAGCCAGCAAATTGTCTTGGAAGCTGTCGGTAAGGGCCGAAGTTTCGTTGCCGAGCACGCCCGGTACAAGTCGAATGATCGTATCGCAAAGCACAGCGGCCCCGAGTTCGCCGCCCGACAGCACATAATCACCGATGGAGATCTCCTTGGTGATCAGCCAATCCCGCACTCTCTGGTCTACCCCTTTGTAATGCCCGCATAAAATGATCAGGTTTTCCTTGAGCGACAACTGGTTGGCCATTTTCTGGTTCAGGGTTTCGCCATCGGGGGTCATGTAGATCAGCTCGTCATAATGGCGCTCGGCCTTGAGTTTGTCGATGCATTTATCGATGGGTTCGATCATCAGTACCATTCCGGCCCCACCACCAAACTGATAATCATCTACCTGGTTGTAACTATTGTTGGTATAATCCCTCAAATTGTGCAAATGCACCTCTACCAAGCCCTTATCTATGGCCCGCTTCAAAATCGAGGCTTCGAACGGACTTCTTAAAAGTTCTGGCAGCACGGTTATGATGTCGATACGCATGAGGGAGTTTGATTAGGTTGCTATTGTGCCGTCCAAAAATAATGAAAACAATGCACATCCTTTTGCCAACCCAACCTTTCATATAGCTTTTGCGCGGGATTATCAAAGGCGGTTTCCAATGCAAGGCCCTTAAAACCGACAGCTGTACAGAAGTCCTTGGCATGGTTTAGCAGGGATTCCCCCACACCTTTGCCCCTTAGGGAGTCTATAACGAACAAATCGTTAAGGAGATAAACGGAAGCCATCGATACCGACGAAAACAAGGGGTACAACTGTGTAAAACCAATAGCAGTGCTTTCTTGCATGGCCAGAAAAATCACAGACTCGTCGTGCTGCAGCCTTTGGCTTAAAAATTCCTTGGCCTCCTCGAGGTTCGAAGGTTGTTTATAGAACACCCGGTACGCATCGAAAAGCGGCAATATCAGGGAAAGGTGGTTCGGGGTTGCTCTAATGATGTCGACCATGGGAAAAGAAAAAACTCCTTGCGGAGTTTTTATTTGGGTTTTTTGTATTTGTTGATTTCATCCTGTAATTGCCTGCTTATCTTTTGTTCCCTTTCCAAGGCCCTTCTGCGATGGTCTTCATATTCCAATTCCAGTTCAGATAAACTCGTCCTGGCCTCTTGGGTCAAGATATTGCTATTTCTAAACTTGTAGATAAAGAACAACAGCATCAGGAGCAAGCCGGCAATCAGTGTCCAAAGGATAAAATTATAGGTGGATTTTGCCACTTGCATGCCCAAAAAAGACATGCTGTCCTTTTCTTCGCTGACTGCCGTAAGGTTGCTGGTCGTCTCCTCCAATTTTTTGTTTAGGGAAACGATGGTGGTTTCATGACCCGCAATGGTGGCTTGTAATTCGTTGGTGATCTTGTTTACGGCCGTAAGCGAATCAAGTACGTTCTTCCGTAATTTATAGAGATTGCTTTCCCTCACTACCTCGTAGCGAACGCCATCGGCCCTATAGTTTCCTGATTTAGTAAAGATATAATCGAACTGACTGCTGATCGGCCCATTATCCAGTGATAAGTTTTCGTCCGGTGCTGCAGCCTCTTGCGCAAATTGTAGGTTAAGGGTCAACAAGGTGGTCAAAATACATAATATTCTTAAACCTTTCATTTTTAAGTGGGTGCTAAGTTTTAATTAATTCAATAGGATTCAGAGTGGACTAAAGTAAGCCATTATAACCAAATACGAAAAAAAATGGGACTTTAGCCGTTGAAAGACTGGTTTCCTGTCAATTTATTGCTTGTGCGACCTATCCTAAAAATGGTTCAAATAATGTTGTGGACCGAATCGAACGCCAAACTTGGCTGACTAATAATAGGTGAACCGACGAACTTTTGCGATGTATTTGGCCAATCGTATTACTTGGTGTGAATAGCCATATTCGTTGTCGTACCAAATATATAGGATGATATTCTTGCCATTACCGGACACAATGGTGGCCGTACTGTCATATATCGATGGGGCAGAGGTACCTACTATATCGGAGGAGACGATTTCCTTGCTCAAGGAATACTTGATTTGCTCGACAAGATCTCCCTCCAAAGCATATTTCTTTAAAATGGTGTTTACCCCGTCAATGGAAGTCTTGTTGTTCACTTGAAGGTTGAGGATGGCCAAAGAGCCATTGGGAACCGGAACGCGGATCGCATTTGATGTCAATTTACCCCTTAAACCTGGCAATGCTTCTGCAACAGCCTCTCCGGCACCGGTTTCGGTGATGACCATGTTCAAGGCGGCCGCCCTTCCCCGTCTGTGCTTGCCATGCATATTGTCCATTAGGTTTTGGTCGTTGGTGTAGGCGTGTATCGTTTCCAAATGACCCTTTTCAATACCCAACGAGTCATCGATGACTTTCAATATGGGGCTGATTGCATTGGTGGTGCAGGAAGCGGCGGAAAAGAGGTGCGTTGTATCGGGATTGTGTTCGTTGTGGTTGACCCCGTGAACGATGTTCGGCATCCCCTTTCCGGGTGCCGTGAGCAAAACTTTTGAAACTCCTTTTGCTTTGAGGTGACGCGAGAGCTGGCGCTGATCTCGGAAAGCGCCTGTATTATCGATGATCAAGGCTTCGGAAATTCCAAATTTGGAATAGTCCGGTTCTTCCGGGGCCGTTGCGCTCATTACATATACGGTGGTTCCGTTGATGACCAACGCCATGTTGTCAAGATCCACATTCACGGTACCCATGAACTTGCCATGGATAGAGTCGGTACGCAGCAAACTTGCCCGTTTTTCGAGGATATCCTCTGTAATGGGCCCCCGGGTAACGATGGCCCTTAATCGCAATTGGTTTCCTTTGCCGGTTTTGGCCATGAGTTCACGGGCCACCAATCGGCCTATTCTCCCAAAACCGAAGAGCACCACATCTTTGGGCTCCAGGATATTGCTTTTATTGGCCCCTTTGAGCTTGTCTATTACAAAACCCTTGACCTCGTCATAACCGTTGTCATCCGAATGGTATTCATAGGTCAATTTGCCGATGTCCAATTTTGAAGGGGGAAGAGGCATATCGTTGATCGCCCTAAGTATTTCAACAGAGTCAAATATAGAAATCGGTTTTTGCACGAACGCCCCGGCATATTCATGCAGGTTGATGATATCGCTCACGTTCTTATCGATCACCTGATTCTTGAACAATACCACCTCAATGGATTTGTCGTACCATAAATCGCTGGTGATTTTGATGAATTCGGTAGTCGCCTTTCTGCGGTCTGCCTGGAAGGCCAATTCTTTTTCGTAGGTGCTGATCTGTGACATTTTTTATGGTTTTGTGGCTGGGGGCGGTTTGTAAAATTACAGAAATGATTGATTCTTTGGGGAGCAAACCATAAAAAAACGCCCCTAATGGAGCGTTCCCGTTCAATGTTGGAATGTCTTATTGAAAGATCAACCTTTCACGTTCCCCTTTGTCGTTCAGCATGGTTATGCTGGTTTTGCCGTATCTTGATATTTTACCGAAAAGTACCTTGGCATCCTGAATGTCATCGATATCCTCATCATCCACGGAAATTAAAATTTTGTTTTCAAGACCATAGCCCCGATAGGTTTCGGGGACGCCCACAATTTTCACCCCTTTTTTGGTCTTGAATTTTTTACGGTCACTTTCGGTAAGGTTTTTTACGGTCAATCCCATCACGGGAAGGTCGAGGGTCTGCAACTCGGTCAATTTTACGGCCATGGTAAGCTCGTCCCCGTTGCGGGCCACGGTGACATTTACTACATCACCTGGTCTTTTGGCCGATAGATACCCTGTCAGGTCCGGAAAGCGTCTGATTTTTACATTATCGATCATTTTAATGACATCGCCCACCCGTAAGTTGGCAGCCTCCGCACCCGATTCCTCCTGAATTTCACTGATGTATACCCCTTCAATTTCATCGATACCATTTTCTATGGCGTATGGGGTATTGGTCTGTGGGGTGCTGATACCTAAAATTCCCTTTAATACGTTGCCGTATTCCAAAATGTCGTTCACAACCTTTTTGGCAATGTTGCTCGGTACCGCAAAGGAATAACCGACATATGAACCGGTTTGGGATGAAATCGCGGTATTGATGCCCACCAGGTCACCGTTCGTATTCACCAGGGCCCCCCCGCTGTTGCCGGGGTTGACGGCCGCATCGGTTTGGATAAACGATTGGTTTCTTCCCAGATCCCGGGCCTTGGCACTGATGATGCCTGCGGTAACCGTAGAGGTAAGATTGAAAGGGTTGCCCACGGCCAACACCCATTCCCCGATTTTGGTATTGTCAGAATCGCCAAATGCCAGATATGGCAATTTTTCGTCAACATTGATTTTGAGCAAGGCAATATCGGTATTGGGGTCGGTGCCCACAAGGTCCGCTTCATAGCTCTTGTTATTGTTCAGGGTCACCTGCAACTGGCTGGCATTGGCGACCACATGGTTGTTGGTGACGATATAACCATCAGACGAAACAATGACGCCAGACCCCACGCCAATCTGGGGCCTCGATTCGGATTGTGATCCGAAGAAGAAGTCACTCAAACTTCTGGGACCGGAATTAGCGGTCACATTTTTTACGTGGACCACCGCGTTGACGGTATTTTCTGCGGCAACGGTAAAATCAACTTCATTGATGCCCGCACCTTTGGCGGAAGTTGGGGTAAGACTGGTGTTAAAAACTGTTGCCCCGGTCTCAGTTGGTAATGGCGCGTATTGGGTATCTTCAATAAAGAATTTATAAGCCCCCAAAGTCACCGCGCCGGCAAGAATGGAGACCAAAAATAAGCTTCCGATTTTTCTCATAGTCGATTTTGATTTTAGGATACAACAGTAAAATTAAACGATTTTCGTGCCGGATTCTTGAGTTTAACGACTTTTTAACGGCCAATTTTTCCTTAAATTAAATCCTATCTTTGTACTTCATTTCAACCTATGTTGCTGCATTTTTATAAATATCACGGTACCGGTAACGATTTTATTATGATCGACAACCGCGATGATTACTTTCCAAAGACGGACATGGCACTGGTCGCATTTCTTTGTGATAGACATTTTGGAATTGGGGCAGATGGTTTGATTTTGTTGGAAACCGATCCCGAGGTCGATTTCAGCATGGTCTACTACAACTCGGATGGCCGCCCCGGCAGTATGTGCGGCAATGGGGGCAGGTGTTTGGTCGCTTTTGCCAAACATTTGGGGATGATCGATGAAAGTACGGTTTTCAGGGCCGTTGATGGACTTCATGAAGCGAGTCTTGATGCCATGGGAAGGGTGAGCCTGAAGATGCAGGATGTTACGGAAATCAAACAGAAGCCCAACTATCGGTACTTGGATACGGGATCTCCCCACCATGTGCAATTGGTGGCCAACCTGGCAAACATGGATGTGCGTGCGGAAGGGGCCAAGCTGCGTTATGGGCTTTATGGAAAAAAAGGCTGCAATATCAATTTTGTTGAAGCTGTCGGCAAGGATTCATACAGGGTTAGGACCTATGAACGGGGGGTGGAGGATGAAACCCTTTCCTGTGGTACCGGCGTAACCGCAGTGGCATTGGCCATGCACCATATGAACGGCACCAAATCGAAAGAAATTACTTTGCACGCCGTTGGAGGAGATCTTCAGGTGCGTTTTGATGGAAACTCCAAAGGGTACAGTAATGTGTACCTGATCGGTCCGGCCCAAATGGTCTTTAAAGGGGAAATCGAATGGAAAGTTTAAAAGGAAAGCATATTTACCTTCGGGCTTTGGAACCGGATGATCTGGAATTCCTGTACCTACTGGAAAACGATCCGAACATCTGGGAGATCAGCGGTACCATTACACCCTATTCCAAACACGTGCTGAGGCAATATCTGGACAATGCGCATAGGGATATTTACGATGTGAAGCAGCTGAGATTGGCCATTTGTAAACATGATGGCGCAATGGTTGGGTTGATCGATCTATTCGATTTTGATCCGAAGAACCATCGTGCGGGCATCGGAATCGTTGTGATGGAAACCCAAGAGCGGAACAAAGGGGTTGGATCTGAAGCGATAGCTCTTTTGTTGGACTATTCTTTTTCCTCATTGGACCTACGTCAAATATTTGCGAATGTAGGCGCGGATAATCAAGCGAGCGTGCACCTCTTTAAAAAAATAGGTTTTCGGGAGGTGGGCATCAAAAAAGATTGGATTTTCCATAACGGCGCCTATAAAGACGAAATATTGTTCCAAAAAATACACGCTTAGCCATGTACCTTAAAAAAATATTGTTTGCCATCGTGATCTTGGGCCTTTTGGCCGGCGGCTTTTTTACGTATAAGGTTTACCATGCCATCTTTTCGCCCAATACCAAGTTCACAACAGATGAGGCGTTTGTTTATATCCCATCCGATGCCGGATTCGGACAGGTTTCCCTGTTGCTCGAGCCCTATCTCAAAGACATGGCCACCTTTCGGCAACTTGCGTTGCGAAAGGGTTACACGACGAACATAAGAGCGGGGAAATATGCCCTAAAAAAGGGAATGAACAACAATGAGATCATCAATACACTGCGAAGCAACAATATCCCCGTCAATGTTTCCTTCAACAATCAGGAGCGATTGGAAAATTTGGCGGGCCGGATAGCCGTTCAGATCGAAGCCGATAGCCTGGCATTGCTGAAAGCGATGAAAGACCCCGATTTTTTAAGTGAAAATGGGCTCGATCAGGCCAATGAACTGATCCCATACCTTCCAAACAGTTATGAATTTTTTTGGAACACCTCAGCCGAAAAGTTCAGGGACCGGATGCTCCAGGAATACAAAAGATACTGGACTGAAGACAGGATATCCAAAGCCAAAGCCCAAGGCTTGACCCCTTCACAAGCCGTTACCTTGGCATCGATAGTGCACAAGGAGACGGCCAAGGTTGATGAACGCCCGAGGGTGGCCGGGCTATATTTGAACAGATTGAGACAGAATATAGCTTTACAGGCCGATCCTACCGTGATCTACGCCTTGAAGCAACACACCCAAAATTTCGATACGGTCATCAAAAGGGTCTTGTACAAAGACCTCGAACTGGATTCAAGGTACAATACCTACAAATACGCAGGACTGCCACCGGGGCCCATCACCATGCCGGATATTTCAGCAATCGAAGCTGTTTTGAATCCCGAAAAACATGACTATTTATACATGGTCGCCAATGTGGAGAACTTCGGTTACCACAAATTCGCAAAGGACCTCGCGCAGCACAACCGAAATAAGGTGCAATACATCCAATGGATAAATTCGCAAGGCATCAATAGATAAGCAATTGGTCCCAACTTTGGCACATGTTAACTAAAATTGTATATTTTTAACGAATCGTTGTGGAATCCTGACCCAAGTCGGCCATATCTTTGACCAGTGAAATTTAAGCAGGCCCTTTTTTGGTCGTAAGTCTTAAGAAAACAAAAGATATGGGAAGATGTGTCTTCTTTTTTTGTTCACTTGTAATTCTGTTGATTTTTTCGGGTTTTGGCTTCAGAGCGCCAAATGATAGGGTTCCGGAAAGCCTTAGGGTCACCCAGCCAACAGAATGTTTATTCCCCCAACAATTAGCGATTTTCACTTCAAACCTAAAAGCTCCTCCTTTTCTGGGAACTTCCTATGTGGGTTTTAAGGAAGCACTGGCTTTCAAAGAATCACAAGGCAATTACTTCATAATGAATACTTTGGGCTATCTAGGGAAATACCAGTTCGGTATCGGTACCCTGCAGCTCATGGGCGTGTACAATACGACCCGGTTCCTGAACGATCCCGAGCTTCAGGAGAAGGTATTTTACACCAATATGTCGCGGAACAAATGGATTTTGCGCAAAGATATCCAGCGATTCGTAGGAAAGCACATCGCCGGGGTGGAAATAACCGAGTCGGGCATGTTGGCCGCGGCGCATTTGGCCGGTCCGGGCAACGTTAAGAAGTACCTGCGTTCATGGGGTCAAATAGATACCACAGATGCCTACGGTTCGGCGGTTTCCTTGTATATCAGGAAATTTTCAGGCTATGACCTTTCGCATGTAGCCCCCAAAAAAAATCCAAAGATTTAAGGCCTGTATATCAAATGTGGTATTTGGGGCAAGACTTTGTTCCCGTTTAGGACGGGAATCAAATATGGAAATGGAATGGACCCTGGCACTTATGCCGGGGTTCATTTTTTTTGATCAATAGCTAAAATGTTATGGAATTTAAGCCGATATGATGAATATCGTGGGCCTTTTATGCAAATCTACCGTGAAATGTTTCCATTCGGCAATGGGTTTGGTGGCTATGAATTCGGTTGACAGCGTGAGGTCACAGGCCACACAAAGAAGGGTTGCCATACCGAGGGTCTTGATCAGTTCTGCCAGTAATTTATCATTTCTATAGGGGGTTTCGATAAAGAGCTGGCTTTGGTTTTCCTCTTTGGCGATTCGTTCCAATTGTTTTATCTTTTTCTTGCGATCGGTCGATTCAATGGGCAAATAGCCGTTAAAAGCGAAATTTTGACCATTCATGCCACTGGCCATCAGTGCCAAAACGATCGAAGAGGGCCCTACCAATGGCACCACCTGTATCCCCAGCTGATGCGCCATTTTCACCACCTCCGCCCCTGGATCCGCAATGCCTGGGCAGCCAGCTTCGGATAAAATCCCAACATCGTGCCCTTCCAAACAGGGGTTCAACAAATTGGGAATGGTCTCAAGCTCGGTATATTTATTGAGCGTCTCCAAAGAAAGATCGGGTTGGGATTTACGCGGACTTATTTTTTTTATGAAGTGTCTGGCCGATTTTTCATTTTCAACGATATAGTGATCGATATTTTCAATGGCCCGTTTGATCGATATGGGCAAGACTTCCAGGGGTTCCGTTTCCCCTAAAGTGGTCGGAATCATGTATAATTTGCCCCTTTTACCGATTTCTTTTGCCATTTATTTTGATTTTATCGCAAATTTATGGGCAATCGCTTCACAAGCCAGATCGATCATCCAGAAAACCCGCTCAAAGCCATCGGCCCCTCCATAATAAGGATCTGGTACTTCGCTTGGTTGATTTGGCACTTCCGCCATCAATAGCTTTATTTTGGCTTGATGGGCTGAATTTTGGCTCAGGGTCAGGATTTTTTGGTAGTTGCTTCTGTCCATGGCATAGATAAGGTCAAATATTTCCAAATCGTCGGCAACGATCAATCTGCAGCGTTGTTGGCTAATGTCGATTCCATATTTGGAAGCTACGGCAATACTTCGTTCATCAGGTATTTTTCCGATATGATAATTGCCCGTACCTGCCGAATCTACCTGCACCAGAGCAGGGTCAACCTTGGCGCGCAAAACGCCTTCGGCGATCGGGGAACGGCAAATATTACCGAGACATGCCATTAAAATTTTCGTAACCATAACGCTTTACGAGAATTTCTTGGACAGGTCGTCTATGTATTTTTTGAATTGTTTATCGGTTTCAGCCAGGTTGTCAACCGTCTTGCAAGCATGCAGCACGGTGGCGTGATCTCTTTTCCCTATTTGCGAACCAATGCTGGCCAAAGAAGCCTTGGTAAATTTCTTGGCAAAGAACATGGCCAATTGCCTCGCTTGTACAATGTGCCGTTTACGGGTCTTGGATTGCAAAGTGGCGACATCCATTTCGAAATAATCGGAAACCACTTTCTGAATATAATCGATGGAGACTTCACGTTTGGTATTCTTCACAAATTTCTCGACCACCATTTGGGCCAGTTCCAGGGTCACTTCCTTTTTGTTGAAAGAGGATTGTGCTATCAATGAAATGATGGCACCTTCAAGCTCCCTAATGTTGGTCTTGATATGCTTTGCGACGTAATCGACGATTTCATCGGGCATTTCAACCCCATCACGGTATAATTTGTTTTTCAGTATCGATACCCGGGTTTCATAATCAGGGGTCTGCAATTCGGCCGAAAGGCCCCATTTGAAACGCGACAATAGCCGTTGTTCTATGTCCTGCATGTCTACCGGCGCCTTATCGGAGGTCAGGATGACCTGTTTTCCGTTTTGGTGCAGATGGTTGAAGATGTGGAAAAAAACATCTTGGGTACCCGACTTGCCCGAAAGGAACTGTACGTCGTCAATAATCAACACATCGATGAGTTGGTAAAAATGGATGAAGTCGTTTCGGGTGTTCTTCTTGACCGATTCTATATATTGTTGGGTAAACTTTTCCGCGGAAATATAGAGCACTGTGCGCTCCGGATACTTATCTTTTATCTCTACCCCGATGGCATGGGCCAAATGGGTTTTGCCCAAACCAACGCCACCAAAGATGAGTAAAGGATTGAACGAGGTGCCGCCAGGCTTGTTTGCCACGGCCATCCCGGCGGATCGCGCCAAACGATTGGAATCCCCTTCCAAAAAATTGTCGAAGTTATAATTGGGATTGAGTTGGGATTCTATTTTGATGTTCCTGATGCCCGGAATCACGAAAGGGTTCTTTAGTTCGGGATTTTTTGATTTGATGGGCACATCCATTTCCTGAGGAGTCATATTGCCCCTGTTGGAACTGGGAATTTTTTCCGTAAAGGGCTCCCTATTGCCATAGGTGTTCTCCATTTTGATGATGTACACCAATTTTGCGGTTTCCCCCAACTCCTTGGTCAGCGCTACTTTCAACAACTTCACATAGTGCTCTTCGAGCCACTCATAAAAGAACTTGCTGGGCACTTGTATGCTCAATGCATTTTCGGACAACTTAACGGGCCTGATAGGCTCAAACCATGTTTTGAATGCCTGCGGTTGGATATTATCCCGGATAAAAGCTAAACAGTTGTTCCATACGGAATTAGCAGTAACACTCATTCTAAAGTTCTCTTATTTTGTCGGTTAGTATTTTATACAGTCAGTAGGACGAAATCAGGACGGAGCGGACCTGCTTTTCAAAGTGGGACAAATATGTGAACAAAAAAGCTAAAAAAAAAATGTATTACCATTGAATTTCCGATTTTTTTTCACCATGTTCGGTCGTTGATTTGTACTTCTTTAAATATAAATCTTTTAGACCAAAGAATATGGATTTTAATGAATTTTCTTTTCGGGTTCGCTATTCCGAAACCGATCAAATGGGCGTGGTCTATCACGGGAATTATGCGCAATACTTGGAGATGGGAAGGGTAGAGTGGTTAAGGTCGCTTGGAATTTCCTACAAAAGCATGGAAGAAAATGGTATTATGCTTCCCGTAATTTCCCTCCGAATGGATTTCAAAAAATCTGCTACTTATGATGACCTGTTGTTCGTCAATACCACGTTAAAAAAGACACCCTCCGTAAGGATAGAATTCGACTATAAAATTTATAATGAAGCAAGGGAAATTTTGGTCGAGGCGAACACCGTTTTGGTGTTTATCGATATGAACAGCAAACGCCCGATCCGCTGCCCAAAATTTCTGCTCGAAAAAATCAAAATGTAGCCGAGGCCATGGGGTCGATTTTCCAGCCTAATGGTTTAAAAATTACGTTAAGCTTGTGAGCTGAACGCCTACCATACCCGCCAAGTGCGATTTGAGTTGGACAGCATCCTGTTTTCGCACCCCAAGGATCAGCTCGCAAACACTGCCCATATTCTGGGAAATTACATTCCAATCTTGCTGTTTGACAAGTTGCATCAGGGAATCGAAACCCCCATAGCCGATCACCACCAGGTATTGGTCCTCAAGCTCACTAACCATTATTTCGGAGGCCTCTATCGCCATTTTTGCGGTGCTGCGGTAGGCCGTTATCAGACCGCCCTTCCCCAATTTCGTGCCTCCGAAGACGCGAACGACCGCCACCAATACATAGCTGAGCGAAAAAGCGTTCAGTTGCCCCAAAATGGGGGCGCCGGCAGTATTTCTGGGTTCCCCGTCATCGTAAGTGCGATTGTGCTCCCCGTTGACGCCCATGCGCCATGCGTAGCAGATATGGTTCGCCTTTGGGTAATTTTTTCGTAGTTCTTCGAGATGGGATTTCACCTGATCTTCAACCTTCAAAGGAAAAGCATGGCCAAAAAATTTGCTTCTCTTATCCTTGTACAATGCCGCCTCGGAAGGTTGCTTGATCGTTTTAAAGCTATATAAAGGCTGCTCCATCAAAATAAAGCTACCAAAATGATGCTGATGACCGCCAAACAAAGACCGGCCCAATTTTTCATGCTCAATTGCTCCCTGAACAGAAGGATGCCCATCAATGTTGAAAACAACACCGTGCCCACGTTGATAATCGTGAATATCGAGGCGCTGTTCAGCGCTTCGTTTTGAAGGGCCATCAATAGAAAATGAATGGTAAAATAATTGAAAGAACCAAGAACAATGCCGGCAACCAGATTTTTTGGATTTAGCTTTAGGGGATGCCGGGCACTTCTGATCAGAATGAAAACGATTCCGGTTGAGCCTGCCGCCCCAAACACCACAGTGGAGAATAAAGGGAAATCGGAGGTCGCCATATCAGTGGTTTGTAAAAATTTGATGCTGGCATCCACCAAGCCCGAACCCATAAAAAGCAGTAGGGGCAATATCAGGGTTTCCACTTTTACGGTTATCGTCCTGTTCTTGATCGAGGCGAAGTAGACTGCGGCCAATGCCAGTGCGATCCCGATGATCTTCAAGGTGCCCAATGTTTCCCCATATAGGAGCACGCCCATCATTACCGGAATGACCAACGACATTTTGGCCGCTACCGAAGCCACCGAGACGCCCAGGTTCTGTGAGGTTTTGGCCGTAATGTTGAAGACCACTATAAACAGCACGCCCAACGCCAAAGTGCCCAAAAACCATGGTTTTGCAGGTAGTGCTGCATAGTTGATGGTGCCATCATAAAAAAAGGTGGCGAAAAAACTGGCTGTAAAATAATTGGTGATGATCGCGTAAAGGGTCTGGATCTTGTATCTGGAAAAAAGCTTGAATATGACGAACAAAGCGCTTGAGAAAAGCACACACATGCTTAGTGGGAACATCTTAGAGTCGTGATTTTAGTTCAATGATATCTTCGCGACCTACCTGAAGGTGCCAACTCCGAATGCCCAGTTTTTGGGCAGCTTGGGTATTTTCCTTCGTATCGTCCACAAAGAAGGTCTCATCGGCCCGCAAACCGTTTTCATCCAGCACAAAACGAAAAATTTCCGTGTTGGGTTTCCGAAGGTGAATTTCATGTGACAAATAGAACTTTTCGAAACTGTTTTTGAACCGATCGAATTTGTTCGCCCCCATGATATCTTGAACATGGGGAATATGAAGCGCATTGGTGTTGCTTAGCAAAAATAGCCGGTACTTGCCCTCTTGCGCCAATTTTTCAATGAATTCGAGCCTATGATCGGGAAAATCCAATAACATGGAATTCCAGATTTGGGCGATTTCGGTTTTGGTTGCTTCTGGATAGACCGAAACCAATTCCATCAAAAAGTCATCAGAGCTGATCGCGCCAATTTCATACAGCGCATTGAGCGCATGCAGGTCTGGACCTAAAATCGGCTCTCCTCCATATCGCTCCATTTCGCGAACAATGACCCCCTTATCCAGATTGATGAAAATATCGCCAAAATCGAAGATGATGTTTTTAATCATTTCTAAAATAATTTAAGGTGTCCTGTCCGATTTTTTGAGTAGCGGTCAGTCTCCCCGAAAACCTTGGGGATTCCAACCCTTTTTTGAAGTTATGGGTGCCAATAAATACCCTGGCCTCATCCCATAGGTCGGCGTTGATGAAACGATTGAGGGTTTGGGAACCCCCTTCCACCAGAACACTGTTTATCTGACGTTCATAGAGGGCTGCACAGAGGGCACCTGCTATATTTTCGGACCAATCCAACGCAACATAATCGATGCCCTTTTGATATTCGGCGGCGTTGCCTTGCTGCGTGATCACAAGGGTAGGGATACTGCCATCAAGTACATGATAACGACCCTTGATGTGCAGCTCTTTGTCGATGACGATGCGGATGGGGTTCTTGCCTTTCCAATGTCGTATATCAAGTTTGGGGTTATCTTCCAACACGGTGTTGGTCCCGACCAAGATGGCCTGTTCTTCGCTTCTCCATTGATGTACACGTTGTCTTGAGAAGGTATTTGTAATCCAAAAAGGTTTCGGTTCGTTTGCCCTTTTGGCTGGGACGGGAGCAATAAAACCATCAATGGTTTGGGCCCATTTCAAGATGATATAGGGTCTCCGCTTCTCGTGAAAGCTTAAAAACCTTTTATGGAGTTCCCTACATTCCTTTTCCAGGATACCGATTGAGACCGTACAGCCCGAATCGACCAGTTTCTGGATGCCTTTTCCAGCCACTTTTTGGTGGGGGTCTTGGAGGCCTATGACCACTTCCGGAATTTTATGATGTGCTATCAAATCGGCACAAGGCGGCGTTTTGCCATAATGGGAACAGGGTTCGAGCGTAACATATAAGGTTGCCTCCAATAGGAACGATTTATCCCGCACCGAATTGATGGCATTGACTTCGGCGTGCGGACCACCATACGCACTCGTATAACCTTCGCCTATGATGCGGCCATTGTGCACGATTACGCAACCTACCATCGGATTGGGTGCAGTGGTGCCCAAACCATTTTTGGCGATTTCCACACAGCGCAACATGAAAGTCTGCGTCCTGATCGTTCAAAATTCTATGCGAAGGATTTATGGGCATGACTTTCACTTTCCAGTGTATTCGAATTTTACGATTATGGGCAATTCACGTATCTTCACGCGACAAAAATAGCATATTAATCATGACATTTTCTTTGAATTATGGATAGGGCCGTCATTAGGGAAATATGCAACCCGAAGACAACCACCAGGTCGCCAAGGGTCATCAGAAAAGTTTTGGAAAATCTTGGGGTTCCAAAAGTGGGCACTGCCTATGCCGACAAAGCACTCGATCACATGTTCGAAAATTATAATGTGCCCAAGGCCACTTATTTCGTGGTAGAGGAAAACGGAGTGATTTTGGGCTGTGCGGGCGTAGCCCAATTGGAGAACTATCAGGGAAATGTATGTGAACTTCAGAAAATGTATTTTTTGGAGGAAGCCAGGGGAAGGGGCTTGGGTAGCAGAATGATCGAGGTGTGCCTGGAAAGGGCAAAATATTTCGGCTTCGAGAAATGTTATCTGGAAACCATGCCCTATATGGAAGCCGCACAGCGTTTGTATGTTAGTAACGGATTCACTTATTTAGACCGGCCGATGGGCAATACCGGACATTATTCCTGTCCGGTCTGGATGATAAAAGACCTTGTAGCGTATCGTTTCCAACGACCCGATGTTCCTTTTGCCCACTTTTTCGAATTGCGATAAAACTTTAAGATGCCATGTCATGCGGTTAAGCGATATCAAGACCATTTTCCACAAGGAACTGGACGGCATCTATCCCAAAGGAGGAAGTCGATAGTTTTTTTTATATGCTGATCATGCATATTCTCGGGTTGGAACGTTTCGTGCTTGCCCTGCAACCCCTGCTCACCCTTTCTAAGGAAGAAGAACAGCCTTTGTTCGATGCCTTGAGTGATCTAAAGTTGCAAAAACCCGTGCAATATATCATCGGGAAGGCCCATTTTATGGAAATGGATTTCACCGTGAACGAAGCGGTGCTGATTCCCAGGCCGGAAACTGAAGATCTGGTGCGATCTAATCTTATCCGATTGGAATGCGACCCCGCCGAAAAAGTCGCCGCCTCAGCATCTTGGACATTGGAACCGGAACGGGCTGTATTGCGATTGTCCTTGCCAAGCTGCTTCCCGATGCTGAGGTATTCGCCATCGACCTTTCTGAAAAGGCCCTTGAGTTGTGCGGAACAGAATGCCAAAAACAATGAGGTATCCATTGAATTTTGCAGGCCGATATTTTACTGCACCCTCAACTGGCGCGGAAATTCGATCTGATTGTCTCCAATCCTCCCTATGTTCGGGAATCTGAAAAACCATATATGGGCTCGAACGTAAAGGATTATGAGCCCGGTATGGCATTGTTCGTCCCTGATGAAAACCCTTTGGTTTTTTTCAGCGCCATAGTTGATTTTTCAAAACGCCATCTCCATCAAGGCGGTTGTCTTTATCTGGAAATCAATCAATATTTGGCCGAAGGAGACCAAAGCGCTTTTGGATGATCGGAATTTTACGGATATTGAACTGCGAAAAGACATTTTCGGGAACGACCGTCTGTTGAAGGCCCGGCTGAGGTAAATATACGGGCGTTTTCCAAAGTTGATGGTCATGAATCGAGCCGCTGTCGCAGTGGATCTCATAAAATACAATTTCCAATGAACGAGAAGGATCGCATTGAAAACCTTCGGAAAGATTTGCAACAGCACAATTATAATTACTATGTGCTCGATCAACCTACCATATCGGATTATGAATTTGACATGTTGCTCAAAGAGCTGCAGGCATTGGAGGCGAAACACCCCGAACTCTACGACGCTACTTCGCCCACCCTCAGGGTAGGAGGGGAAGTCACCAAAATCTTCGAGACCGAGGCCCATGATTATCCGATGTACTCGCTAGACAATTCCTATTCAAAGGAAGACCTGATCGATTGGGAAAAACGCATTCAGCGTATCCTTGGAGATGTGCCGGTTGCTTACACCTGCGAGTTGAAATACGATGGAGCCTCGATAAGCCTTACCTACGAAAAAGGAAAATTGGCGCGTGCCCTTACACGGGGCGATGGGGTTCAGGGCGATAATGTAACCGCAAATGTAAAGACCATTAAAACGGTTCCCATTGCAATTAAAAGGCGCATATCCTGAAAAATTTGAGATCCGGGGCGAGATTGTCCTGCCCTTCGATGGTTTTGCCAAAATGAATGCCGAACGCATCGAAAACGGGGAAGACCCTTACATGAACCCAAGGAACACTGCGGCAGGCAGTCTCAAATTGCAGGATAGCGCCTTGGTCGCCCAACGTCCTTTGGTTTGTCTTCCCTATGGTCTGGCCGGAGAGCATTTGGGAATCACTTCCCAATTTCAAATGCTGGAAAAAGCCAGGGAATGGGGCTTCAAGATTCCCAAATGGGCCAAGCGATGCCAATCAACGGCAGAGGTGCTCGAATTCGTTGAATATTGGGAGCGGCATCGGCATGAACTACCATACGATACCGATGGGGTGGTCGTCAAGGTGAACGAGTTGCGGCAACAGGAAGAATTGGGCTTCACCGCCAAATCGCCACGTTGGGCCTTGGCCTATAAATTCAAGGCCGAACAGGTATCCACGGTATTGAACGAAATCTCCTATCAGGTAGGGCGAACCGGAGCCATCACGCCCGTTGCCAATCTGGAACCGGTTTTGTTGGCGGGTACGATCGTAAAAAGGGCCTCACTTCACAATGCAGATCAAATAGCAAAATTGGACGTTCGTGAGGGCGACACGGTATTTGTGGAAAAAGGGGGGGAAATCATCCCGAAGATCATCGGGGTCGATTTGGGCAAAAGACCGATAAATTCCAAGCCCACCCAATATATTTCCCAATGTCCGGAATGCCATGCCACGCTGGTCCGAAATGAGGGAGATGCCAAACACTACTGTACCAACTATTATGGATGCCCTCCGCAGATCACCGGAAGAATACAACATTTTATTTCTCGCAAGGCGATGGACATTGAAGGCCTCGGGAGTGAAACGGTTGAACTGCTCTACAAGGAAGGGTTGATAGAAAACTATGCCGATCTCTACGAGCTGACCAAAGAGCAGGTACTGCCCTTGGAAAGGATGGCTGAAAAATCGGCCGATAATCTGATCAACGGTATTGCGGCCTCCGTAAATATTCCGTTTGAACGGGTTTTGTTCGCTTTGGGGATTCGATTTGTTGGAGAAACGGTGGCCAAAAAATTGGCCAAGACCTACAAAAACATCGATGCCCTGAGGGCAGCCTCGGTCGAAGATTTGATGGCCACCTATGAAATTGGGGAGCGGATCGCACATAGTGTGGTCGAATTTTTCCAGAATCCGAACAATGTTGAAATTATCGAACGTCTGAAAATCCATGGCGTTCAATTTTCGCTTTCCGAGGCACAATTGGAAAACCAGACCGATATATTGAAGGGGCAGACCATAGTGGTTTCCGGTGTTTTTGAAACAGTGTCAAGAGACGAGCTCAAAAAGCTTATCGAAGACAATGGGGGCAAGGTCGGATCCAGCATTTCCTCCAAAACCAATTTTTTGGTGGCGGGCGACAATATGGGCCCCAGCAAACGTGTCAAAGCTGAATCTTTGGGGGTACCCATCATTACGGAGCAGGAATTTTTAAGTAAACTTCGGCAATGATGGGGAGTGATCAATTTTTTTTAAAGTATAAAACAAAATTATGGGCGTAGCGCTAAAAAAGGCATTAAGCCCCTTGATGCTTTGGGGTCTCGGGGTCGGTTATGTCATCTCCGGCATGTACTTTGGGTGGAATTTGGGTCTTGCCGAAGGGGGAACCTATGGCCTGGCCATCGCCACCTTCTTTATCATCATCATGTACGTGACCTTTACTTTCAGCTATACCGAAATGGCTTGCGCCATACCTAGGGCGGGAGGTGCTTTTGAATATGCCAACAGGGGTCTTGGCAAACATCTTGGTTTTGTGGCCGGGATTGCCCAAAATATTGAATTCGTCTTTGCCCCTCCTGCCATAGCCGCGGCCATTGGGGCCTATCTGCATTTGGTATATCCATCCATCGATTTGATGTTCTTCGCCATTGGGGCGTATTTGATCTTTACCGGCATCAATATTTTGGGCGTCAAATTGGCCGCTACTTTTGAACTGGTGATCACCGTTTTGGCGGTGGTGGAATTGCTGATCTTTGCCGGGGTTACCTTGCCCGAATTTGAACTGGCCAACTTGCAAACCAACCCGCTGCCCCAAGGTTTCTCCGGGATATTTGCCGCAATCCCTTTTGCCATCTGGTTCTTTTTGGCCATAGAAGGGGTAGCGAACGTGGCCGAAGAAGCCATCAATCCCCAACGCAGCATTCTTATCGGCTTCGGATCGGCCATATTGACCCTCGTGATCTTGTGTCTGCTCACCTTTACATCGGCAGTCGGGGTCGCCGGGTGGGAGGCCGTCGTTTACCCCGAAGGCAGTACCTTGGCGTCCGATTCTCCCCTTCCGCTCGCACTTTCTTACGTGGTCAACAGCGACCATATACTGTATAAGTTGCTCGTAGGGATCGGCCTTCTGGGTTTGATCGCCTCCTTTCACGGTATCATACTCGCCGGGGGAAGGGCAACCTTCGAATTTGGACGCAAAGGCTATGCCCCGCTTTACTTGGGTAATGTACAATCGCTGTTCAGAACGCCAACCAATGCGCTTATTGCCAATATGGTCGTGGGCATTATCACCCTATTTACGGGAAAGACCGGCGAAATTATAACTATAGCCTGTTTTGGGGCATTGGCCCTCTATATCGTATCGATGTTGGCCTTTTTTGCCCTGCGCAAGAAGGAACCCGGCATGGCACGCCCCTTTAAGGTGCCCATGTTTCCCTTATTTCCGGCAACCGCCTTGGTCATTGCTGCTATTGCCTTTATCGCCATGAGCTACTACAATCAAGGTCTAGCCATGATTTTCTTTGGCATTGTAGGGATATCCTATCTCTACTTTTTGATATTCTTAAACAAAAAAATGTAATACCTTAACCGTATGGATAAAAATGCGATCATTACCAGACTCAAGGAAGGGAAAAGCACTAAGATAAAGGTGGCCATTGTTGATGTGGATGGCATATTGAGGGGCAAATACATGCACCGCGACAAATTTATATCGGCCATCGAAAACGGATTTGGGTTTTGCTCCGTGGTCTTCGGTTGGGACATGGCCGATGGCGCATATGACAACGATATTTCGCTGACAGGCTGGCATACGGGCTATGGCGATTTGGAGGCTACCCTGGATCTGAACACTTTCAGAAATATACCTTGGGAAGAAGATACGCCGTTCTTTCTGGCAGACTTTAGCGGGGGAGATACCCCACCGATCGAAATATGCCCGCGCAGCCTATTGAAGCAAACGATAAGTGAGGCCAAGGCCATGGGTTTTGCCCCAATGTTTTCCCAAGAATTCGAATGGTTCAATTTTCGGGAAACGGCCAGCACCATACATGAGAAGGATTTTCAGGACCTACAACCACTTACCCCTGGAATGTTCGGGTATTCGCTATTGAGGATGTCGGAGAACAGTGATTTTTTCAATGATCTCTATGATCTTTTGGAAGGTTATGGGGTGCCTTTGGAAGGGCTACATACCGAAACCGGCCCGGGAGTCACCGAGGCCGCCATCCAGTTCAGCGATATACTCGAATCGGCAGACAGGGCGTCCTTGTTCAAGGCCGCGGTAAAGGAAATTGCAGGGAAACACGGTATTATCGCCAGCTTTATGGCAAAGCAAACCAGTAAACTTCCCGGATGCAGCGGGCATATCCACCAAAGTCTATGGGATGATGGCAAAAAAGCAAATTTGTTCTTCGATGCCAATTCCAAGGATGGGATGAGCGATTTAATGAAAAGCTATCTAGCGGGCCAATTGCACTGCTTGCCGGATATCTTGCCCCTGATGGCGCCAACGATAAACAGCTACAAACGCTTGGTAGAAGGTGCTTGGGCTCCAACAACCCTCACTTGGGGCCATGATAATCGCACAACCGCCCTTCGTATCCTGACCACCGGAAAAAAATCAACACGCATCGAACATAGGGTGGTTGGGTCCGATGTCAACCCTTATTTGGCGATGACCGCCTGCCTGGCCAGTGGTCTGTACGGCATAAAACATAAATTGAAACTGGAGGTCCCACCTACAAAGGGAAATGGTTATAAGGATATGAAAAATGGGGTACTCCCTTCCAATTTACTGGCCGCATCGAATAAGATGAAATCCTCCAAGATTGCCCAGGAACTTTTTGGTTCCGCCTTTGTTGACCATTTTGCTAAAACGAGGGAATGGGAGTGGAAGCGTTTTTCTGCAGAAGTGACCGACTGGGAAACCAAAAGATATTTTGAAATCATATAAAGAAGGTAATGCTCGACATCCATAAAACGTACCAGTATAATTTTCCGACCACAATTCGCTTTGGTGCAGGGGTAATACAAGAATTGGCACCCTATTTAAAGAGTCAAGGGTTAAAAAGACCATTGTTGGTCACCGACGCCACGGTTGCCGACCTGCCTTTTTTTAGGGAAATCGTAAACGCGCTTAAAAAAAATGGACTCGACATCGAGGTCTATAAGGACATGCACAAGAATCCTGTGGAATCGGATGTGCTCCACGGGGGCGATACCTATCACCAAACACATAGGGACAGTATCGTTGGTATCGGGGGAGGGGTTGCCCTTGATGTGTCCAGGGCCATTGCGCTTAGGGTCAACCATACTAGGGATCTATTCGATTATGACGACCTTATCGGAGGAGATCGATATGTAACGGAACCGGTTCCCCATTTCATTACCGTTCCCACAACGGCAGGTACAGGCAGCGAAGTGGGCAGGAGTGCCATTATCTCCGAGGACGTTTCCAAAAAGAAAAGAATACTCTTCAGTCCGAAGCTGCTGGCAAAAATAGTTTTTGCCGACCCTATATTGACCATGGAGTTGCCTCCTTTTATTACCGCTGCCACGGGTATGGACGCTTTAACGCACAATATGGAGGCCTATTTGGCAAAAGGGTTTCATCCCATGTGCGACGGCATTGCGCTGGAAGGCATTAAATTGGTTGCGGATTCCCTGGAAACCGCAACCCATAAACCCGATGTGGCATCACGGTCGAAAATGCTGTTGGCTTCCCTGATGGGCGCGGTCGCTTTCCAAAAGGGACTTGGTATCGTACATAGTTTGGCGCACCCGCTTTCGAGTTTGTTGGATACGCACCATGGGTTGGCCAATGCAGTGAATTTGCCCTATGGCATGGAATTCAATTACGAAGGTTTCGAAAGTCGTTTTAACGATATGGCCGGGGCTTTTGGTTTGGGCAGCAACAAAGGGGCCGCCTTGATCGACCACCTATTTGAATTGAACCGGCGTTTGGGCCTGCCTACCAAACTTGCAGGGATAGGGGTTAAGGCCGAGCACCTCGATGATCTGGCCATTTTGGCCGAGGCCGATTTTTGCCACCCCTCGAACCCGAAGCCGGTACAAAGGCAAGATTTTAAATCGCTTTATGCAAAAGCCCTTTAGCCGGAAAGTATGATAAAGTTAGGAATTTCTGCATGTTTTATGTACCCCGATCCCCAGCGAACCGTTTTTTCCCGAAAATCGTTGAGCTATCTGGAAAATGATATGGGCCGATATGTAGCAAAAAAGGGCATCCTGCCGGTGTTGATCCCCGATGTTGCCGAAGAAAATCTTTTGGAGATCCTTGCCCAAATGGATGCCTTCGTATTTCAGGGTGGAAACGACCTGGCCCCCGAGACCTATGGCGAAAAACCTATTGGCCGCTGGAAGGGCGATGCTTACAGGGACACTTATGAACTGCGAATTTTAGACTTTGCGATAAAAAATTCCAAACCGGTTTTGGGCATCTGTCGGGGACTTCAATTGATGAACGTTTACTTTGGAGGCACGCTGTACCAAGATACATCAACGCAAAATCCGAAAGCCATCGACCATCGATCGGCAGAACGCTATGATACCTTGAAACATGGCGTACTTTTTGCCGAAGGCAAGTTTTTGGATCGATTATATGGCAAGACGGTAGATCCTTGCGTGAATACGGTGCATCACCAGTCCATCAAAGATTTAGGGAAGGATTTGGAGGTGTTGGCCTGGGCGCCGGACGGAACCATTGAGGCGTTCGGCTATGATAAAGAGCCGGAGGGTAAAGTGATGGCAGTGCAATGGCATCCTGAATTTTCGCCCACCCTGGGCAACGAGCTGATCGATGCGGATATTTTATTGGAAGCTTTTTTGAAACATGTCAAATCATAAAATGGAAATCAAGAACCCAGCCACCGACGAAGTCATCATCTCTTTAAAACCCGATACCAAAGCCGAAATCGGCAAAAAGGTGGCATTGTTAAAAAAAGGTCAAAAAGAATGGGCCAAACAAACGCTCGACCATCGTTTGTCATGCATGGTCCGTTTTGGGGAATTAATTCAGGAAAACCGCCAAGAACTGGCCCTCATACTGACATCTGAAACGGGAAAACCGATACAGCAGGCCTTGAACGAAATCAAAGGGGCCCAAAACAGGATCGCACATTTGAGCCAGCATGCCAGGCGATGGCTATCCCAGGAAACCATCGTTGATTCTGGCCAAACCCATGAACTGATCCGTTATGAGCCCCTCGGGGTCATCGCAAATATATCGGCATGGAATTTCCCCTACAATGTGGGATACAATGTCTTTTTATATGCTTTGACGGCGGGAAATGCAGTAGCTTACAAGCCTTCCGAGTTTGCCACCTTGACGGGCCAACAATTTGAAATCTTCCTCCATCGTGCTGGAGTGCCCAAAAATGTTTTTCAATGTATCATAGGTTCGGGCACTGAGGGCCAAATGCTATTGGAGGAAGATTTCGATGGGTATTTCTTCACTGGGTCTTATGGTACCGGACAGCATATTGCGAAAACAGTGGCCCACAAATTGGTTCCGGTGCAGTTGGAATTGGGGGGTAAGGATCCATTGTATGTGATGGAAGACGTTATGGATGTGAAACAGGCGGCCATCAATGCGGCGGAGGGGGCATTTTATAATAACGGACAAAGCTGCTGTGCGGTGGAAAGAATATATGTTGCCGAGGCGATCTATGATGATTTTGTAGCGGCCTTTGCGGCTGAGGTAAGATCATATACCATAGGAAACCCCTTGGCAGAAGATACTTTCATAGGGCCATTGACGCGGCCCCAACAGCTTCAGGTACTTGAAAATCAGGTGGCCGATGCGCTGCAAAAGGGTGCGATTTTACGGGCAGGGGGAAAGAAATTACAGCAAAAGGGCAATTATTTTGAGCCAACCGTCCTGGCCAATTGCCACCACGGCATGCAGGTAATGATGGAGGAATCATTCGGTCCGATCATCGGCATCCAAAAGGTCAAAAACGATCGGGAAGCGGTTGATCTGATGCTTGATACGCCCTATGGATTAACGGCTGCCGTCTTTTCCAAAGATAAGGACAGGGCCATGCAGGTTTTGGAGCAAATGAACACCGGTACGGTTTATTGGAACTGTTGTGATAGGGTAAGTCCGAATGTCCCCTGGTCGGGCAGAAAGAACTCCGGTCTTGGCGTAACCTTGTCCTCACAGGGAATAAGGGCCTTTGTGCAACCGAAGGCGTATCATTTAAGGCCCTGAAAGTTTTGGTATGGGCTCCGCAACAACGATGGGTTTTCATGGTTTTGGAAGGGGCTGGGCCAATATCCATAGGAATCATCCAGAAAAGCAATGGACACTATG
>CAVOXM010000002.1:0-421195 GCA_963700435.1 uncultured Flavobacteriaceae bacterium | reverse complement strand
GTCCTGTCAATCCTATCGGTCCCTGTGGTCCATCAACGCCATCAGCACCATCGGCACCGTCATTCCCTGCAGGTCCCTGTGGTCCTTGTGGTCCGACGGCACCATCTCGGCACCATCGTTCCCTGCGGGCCCTTGTGGTCCTGTCAATCCTATCGGTCCTTGTGGTCCAACAGCACCATCTGCACCATCGTTCCCTGCGGTTCCCTGAGGTCCTGTCAATCCTATGGGTCCCTGAGGTCCGACCGCGCCATCAGCGCCATCGTTTCCAGCAGGCCCTTGCGGTCCCTGTGGCCCAACTGCACCGTCGTTTCCTGTATCTCCTTTGTCCCCTTTGTCTCCTTTTAGCCCGAGCGCACCATCGGCACCGTCAGCTCCATCGTTCCCTGCGGGTCCTTGTGGCCCTTGCGGTCCTGTCAATCCTATCGGTCCCTGTGGTCCATCAACGCCATCAGCACCATCGGCACCGTCATTCCCTGCAGGTCCCTTGTGGTCCTTGTGGTCCAACGGCACCATCGTTCCCTGCGGGTCCCTGGTCCTAGGTCCATGTCAATCCTATGGGTCCCTGATGGTCCGACCGCGCCATCAGCGCCATCGTTCCCAGCGGGCCCTTGCGGTCCCTGTGGCCCCACTGCACCGTCGTTTCCTGTCTCTCCCTTGTCCCCTTTGTCTCCTTTTGTCGTCCTACCGCTACCATCGGTCACCATCTGTACCGTCATTCCCTGCGGGTCCTTGTTGGCCCCTGTGGACCAACTGCTCCGTCGGGCCATCGGCACCATCTGCACCATCGTTACCAGCAGGCCCTTGCGGTCCTGTTCCCCGCAATCCTATCGGTCCTTGTGGTCCTGTCAATCCTATCGGTCCCTGTGGTCCGACTGCGCCATCAGCACCATCGGCACCGTCATTCCCTGCAGGTCCCTGTGGTCCTTGTGGTCCACGGCACCATCGGCTCCATCGGCACCATCGTTCCCTGCGGGCCCTTGTGGTCCTGCGGGTCCTTGTGGCCCAACTGCACCATCTGCTCCGTCATTTCCTGCGGGTCCTTGTGGTCCGCTGTGGCCTCAGCCCCATCGGTGCCGTCTTTCCGTTTATGCCGGTCCCTGTGGTCCTGTCAATCCTATCGGTCCTTGTGGTCCAACAGCACCATCTGCTCCATCGTTCCCTGCGGGTCCCTGAGGTCCTGTCAATCCTATGGGTCCCTGAGGTCCGACCGCACCATCTGCGCCATCGTTCCCTGCGGGTCCTTGTGGTCCTGTCAATCCTATCGGTCCCTGTGGTCCGACCGCGCCATCTGCTCCGTCATTCCCTACGGGTCCTTGTGGCCCTTGTGGCCCGGTGAGGTCGATTGATGTAAAAGAGGTGCCACTGGGATTGTTGATGGTGAAAGTACCATCACCGTTATCCGTAAATGAAATATTATTGCTGCCACCGACTGATCCTTCACATAGGCTTTTCCAGTCGTTGCCGTCGAATTGGAATACGCAGTTCTTGTCGGTATTATAGACCAAGCCCCCTTCCAAAGGCTTTATTTTTTGCATCAAGGAAGTATTGACCCTGGAGAGGACCAAGACCTTGTTGCGGCTTTCGAGTTCTATCAGCGAAGCACCATCAATTTGGTCGGGGCTATCGCCCACCTTTAGCTGGGCCATTGCGGCCTGGGCCAAAAGAAGAACAAGGATTAAAATGGACTTATTGAAACGCATCATGTTTAGTGATTTGGGACGTACCATTTTTTTTGAAGGAACTTGATCAATATTCAAGACCCCATCCCTTCAATGTCATGGTTCGATATGAATTTTTGTTGGGCTCGATTTGGTTTATGGGAAATCGGCCAGTGACCATCGAAATGTCAAACGTCTAACTTCCAATAATTCAATGGTATAAAGTTATCCGTATAGGGGAGGTACTATAATAAATGATGTGTATAAGGGGTATCCGTATGTGAAGGGAGCAAATCTGTTGGCAAAATGAAAAGAACGGTATAAATAGGCCGATTCGGTCAGGTCCTTCAACCGCGAAAATGCCCTTTTTATCGGGTATTATTCAAAATGGTAACCGGATCAAAAAGGTAAGGAAAGATCTTATTAAAATCAAAAACAGTGGACCTTGGAAACGTCCTTTAATGCGATCTGGCCAGGTACAAAAATCCTTGAAATTCCAAGTCAAGGTCGTAACAGGGATGCGACGTAGTAAATAAACGCCTTGCGGGAGTCCGGCAGCCCTGGTTGATCACCATGGTACCGGCATTGGCCAACCCATTGAATTCATTGGTGTAATTGGCCTGTTCAAATACCTTAAGTCCCAACCGATCAAAAATCCGCACCAAATTGTTGGGCGACTGTTCCAATTCGGGAATTTCCAGAAGTCGTTGATGCCATCGCCATTGGGGGTGACGAGGTAATTACCAAGAGCGAGCAGCTCCGTCGGCACCCCCAACGCGCCAAAAGTGATCGCCTCGTAATCGTCGGGCACAAAAGAGAGTGAGATCGTAAAGCCGTCCTCCAAAGTGCCCACCGAAGCCGAACTTCCCAAGCTTATCCATTGGTTGGCCGCCTTGCTAAAGCCCACGGCAGTAATGGCGTTGATTCATCGGTGAGGTCTGCCATATCACTGGCCAGGTTCCAGCTGATCTGGATGGTGGAGGCCAAATCGCCCTCGAACCGCCAGAATTCCCGGGTGCTGATGGGCCCCAATTGGACCGGTTTGCTGTCGGTGTCAAAATTGCCGTTTATGGACACCGGATTGTTCGGGTTTTCCGAAAAATAGGCGCATTGGGCGATGGCGTTCACGCCTTCCGAATTCAAGATAAGGGCCGTAATTGGGTGGCATCGCCCACAGGGAAAGGTAAAATTCTGCTGTTGGGCAACCGCGGCATAACCGTCGACCTTATTGGTATTGCCTTCCCCGTTATAAAAGGCAGCGGCCAAAAAATTAAGGTTGACGTTGGGGTCGGCCCTGGGGCTAAAGACATTGCCCAGACACAAAGTTGGCATTGTTACTAAGGTTCACCGGGGTATCGCAGCAAGGTGGCCCCCTGGGTGGCGAACTCCACGTCGTTGAAGGTGGGGGCGAAGGCCCCGACACACTGAGGTCGGCATCGCTGTAGAAGCCCTACCACCCTGGTTTTCATCGAAAATGCCATCGTTGATCAGATCGGTATGGAAACCCATTTGCCCCTCGGGGTGCACCCTGAGGTTGCCCGTGTTGTACAGGGCGGTTTGGGCTTTTACAAACCCACCAAACAGGAGTACTATGTAAAGTGTTTTGTTCAAATTTTATTTGATCAATTGCCAATCGGTACCGTCGCTTTGCAGCCAGAGCACCCCGCCGTTGAGGGTCGTAAAAACGGGATTCCCGTCATAATCTATATATGGGATATTCAAGGTCGTTTCCGCCCCTCCTAGGTCTTTGATGACCAAGATCTGCCCGGTACTGTCCAATGCCCCTGGCAAGCTCAATTGGCTAACCGTTCCCTCCAAAACAACAGTGTGGTCGTTTGCGGTTAGGGCCACTTTTGATGTATAAATCCTTCGGATTGATGTTCTATTCGTTGGACTTGTTTTAAGAGCAGGGCCTATAGGTTGACGCCAAATAGCAACTCCACCATCTATTATAAGAATGTCACCGTTGGTAGTTCCTGCGATATCCAATTTGGCGGGAGTTATTGTTCCATCGATTAATTCCGATTCACCTACTGAATCCGCTTGTAATTCTGATTGATCCACTGAATTTGGTGCAAGATCTGCAGCGGTAATTGAATTATCCTGAATGTCATCGGAATTTATTGTGTTATCTAATATCTTGGCCGAGTTCACGGCCCCGTCGGAGATGAGCGTGGCGTTAGTAGGACCGGTGACATCCCCTGCCAGGTCGTCGACATCGAAATCGGTACCGTTGAGCGTTAGACCGTTCCCTGCGGTATAGGCTGTCCCTCCCGCATCCGCGGCGGGCGCCCATATCGCCCCGTTCCACTTTAGTACCTCCCCGTTGGCAGCTCCCATGTCGTTCAGGTCGGCCGCGGCAACGGTAGCATCTGCAATCTTGGCCGAGTTCACGGCCCCGTCGGAGATGAGCGTGGCGTTAGTAGGACCGGTGACATCCCCTGCCAGGTCGTCGACATCGAAATCGGTACCGTTGAGCGTTAGACCGTTCCCTGCGGTATAGGCTGTCCCTCCCGCATCCGCGGCGGGCGCCCATATCGCCCCGTTCCACTTTAGTACCTCCCCGTTGGCAGCTCCCATGTCGTTCAGGTCGGCCGCGGCAACAGTAGCGTCTGCAATCTTGGCCGAGTTCACGGCCCCGTCGGAGATGAGCGTGGCGTTAGTAGGACCGGTTGACATCCCCTGCCAGGTCGTCGACATCGAAATCGGTACCGTTGAGCGTTAGACCGTTCCCTGCGGTATAGGCTGTCCCTCCCGCATCCGCGGCGGGCGCCCATATCGCCCCGTTCCACTTTAGTACCTCCCCGTTGGCAGCTCCCATGTCGTTCAGGTCGGCCGCGGCAACGGTAGCATCTGCAATCTTGGCCGAGTTCACGGCCCCGTCGGAGATGAGCGTGGCGTTAGTAGGACCGGTGACATCCCCTGCCAGGTCGTCGACATCGAAATCGGTACCGTTGAGCGTTAGACCGTTCCCTGCGGTATAGGCTGTCCCTCCCGCATCCGCGGCGGGCGCCCATATCGCCCCGTTCCATTTAAGGACCTGATTGTTGACTGCGCCCATTTGGTTAAGATCTATCGCCAAGTATTGTGCATCTATGATTTTAGCAGTGTTACAGCGTTATCGGCAAGTTCTGCTGATGTTATTTGTCCAGCTCCTACATCAAGTGTGTAAGGGTTGGCTACAGTACCTGCTCCCGCCCGCACTAAAGTGGCGTCAGTTGCATTAAGTATTTCATTGCCGATAATCCCGTCCACCTCGGTAAGGGTCAGAGCGGTTTGATCTACGAGTACCCAAGCGGTCCCATTCCAACGCAGGAGTTGACCTGATGCGGTTCCTGGTGCAAGTTTGGGCAAAGTAACCGCATTATTGGCCAATTCCACACCGGTTATCTGTCCTGTACCAACATCCAGGGTATAAGGACTGGCAGCAGTCCCTGCTCCGGCCCGCACTAAAGTGGCGTCCGTTGCATTAAATATTTCGTTGCCGATAATCCCGTCCACCTCGGTAAGGGTCAGAGCGGTTTGATCAATAAGAACCCATGCGGTCCCATTCCATTGTAAGAGTTGACCCGCTGCGGTTCCTGGTGCAAGTTTGGGTAAAGTTACTGCATTATTGGCCAATTCTACCCCGGTTATCTGTCCTGCGCCAACATCCAAGGTGTAAGGACTTGCCACTGTTCCAGCTCCTGCACGGACCAATGTACCGTCCGTAGCGTTGGTAACTTCGTTCCCTATAGTCCCATCTACCTCAGTAATGCCCAATGCCGAATCATCGATCAAGACCCAAGCTGTGCCGTTCCATTGCATGAGCTGACCTGCGGCAGTACCCGCAGCAAATTTGGGCAAGGTAACAGCATTATTGCCAAGTTCAATATCGGTGATTTGACCGGGAGCCACATCCAAAGTAAAAGGATCTATTGCGGTACCCGCACCATTGCGGACTAAAGTGGCGTCAGATGCATTAAGTATTTCATTGCCGACAATCCCATCGACCTCGGTGATGCCCCAAGCTGAATCATCGACCAAAACCCAGCCGTGCCGTCCCATTGCAATAGCTGCCCCGCGGCAGTACCAACTGCCAATTTGGGAAGCGTAATTGCGTTGTCCTGAATATCGATCGGCTTACTAGTCCCATCAGCAATTTGCACAGTAGTAATACCACCATCGATCACTTGAAACGGATTTGGGGCAACACCATTGCCCTCAATTGTCAAACCATCGGCCACCACAGTTCCACCCACACCCCCAGGCAGATTATCCCAAATAACGGCACCAGCAGAAGTACTCAAAAATTGGCCATTGGCACCAGGTTCAATTTTAAATGGATCCGCCATTGGTGCCTATGCCCGTAATAGTACTACCGTCTGCCTCTTCCGTGCTTCCTCCACCTCCGGTTAAAACATAAGGATCTAAAGTGGACCCCGAACCGGTAACAACAATAGTTGAAGCAACGGATCAATGATTGTCTCATCGCCCGTTGCTACCTGACTGTCAACATAGCCACGGGTAGCCGCTGACGTGGGATCTGCGGAATCCTGTAGGTTAATGATAGTATTTGTGCCCGCATCATTACCAATTGTAAGCACTTCTGCCAAGTTTTGTGGGTCCGACTCCTCCACCTGTTAAAACATAAGGATCAGTACTGGTTCCAGATCCATTAACAGTAATGGTGGATAACACGGGGTCAATTATCGTTTCAGAGCCGTCGGGTGGTGTAACCGCGGCACGGACAAGCTGTAATCGGTATTGTTGGGACCTGTTGGTGTAATTAATACAGAATTGTCAGGCGAAGTGAGGGTTTGAATTTCATTGGTATCATCGTCATCACCGTCAATGTAAAAAGCACCTCCATCGGGAACACCGGTGCTAGATCATTTCCTGCTTGTCCACTCACAATAATCTGATTAGATCCTCCCACAGCGGCGTCTACATAGGTTCTTACGGCATTTTCCGTTGGGAACAGACACAGGCGATGTTCCTAAAGGCCCATTCGATTTATTGGCCGTATCTTCTTTGGTAGCGATAGCTGCCGTGTTGGCGGAAATATTATTGGTGTTTTGGGTAATATTGGTGCTGTTCCCCGCAATGGCGTCGACCAAAGGCTGCTGGTCAAAAAATGCCCCGCCGTTATCGGTGATGTCATTGGCGGGATCGGGACTCACCACCTCTGCCGAGGTGATAAAACCGGCATCGTTGATCAAACTGCCCAAGGTGACCTCATCGGTATCCAAGGCTTCAAGGCCCACCGCATTTTCCGACAATTTGTCGCGGTTCACCGAATTATCGGCCAACTTGTTGGGCCCGATCGAATTGTTCTGGATGTCGACCCCGTTCACGCCCCCGTCCACGATCTGTTCGCTACGGATGCTGTTGGGGGCCACTTCCAGATTGTTGCCGTCCGCGGTAGGGGTCAGCACAATGGTGCTCAGGCTGTTCACGATGGGTTCCGTGGTGATGGCCACATTGCCTTCCACACAGAGGTTCACCCAAGCCGCCCCGTTGTAATAATGAACGCAGCCCAGGTCGGTATTGTATACCAAGGCGCCCACACTGGGCGCGATGGCCTCCATCTGGGCCGTGGTCACCCGGGTGATGATCAGGGCCTTGGTGGTGCTCTCGAGCTCCAGCACCGCCGAGGGGTCTATATTTTGGGGATTGTCCCCAATTTTTACCTGCCCGAAGCCGGTGAGGGAGACAAACAAAACGATGAACAACGATAATCCCAGTGTTCTCATAAACTAAGATTTTGGCCTTTTACAGTAAAGGGGACCGGACCAACAAAAATAAGATTATCTTGCTACCTACCTATCAAAAAAGGGGAAATTGAATTTGGTTTAAGGTGAACGGGGACCTATCTTCGGTGAACGGTTTTCCAAAGGTTGGGCCCGTACCTGAAAAAGCCTTGCAATCGATAAAAAGTATGATCCGACAGTGGTGACACAAGACAAATTAACAAAAGTTTAGTGGCGCGTTTTTTTTATGAAGCTAACTTGTATTTTATTTACCCATATGAAAACAATTCTGAACCTTGCCCCCTTGCTATTGCTCTTTCTCGTCGGTTCCACCGCGGTGCTGCAGGCCCAGGACGACCGTGTGCTGTTGCGGGGCCAGGTGCTGTACCGCAACGTGAACGTGCCCAATGAGAACGTGATCAACATCACCACCGAAAACGCCACGGCAACCGACGACAACGGGCGTTTCGCCATCTTGGTAAAAGCGGGGGACGAATTGGCCTTTTCCGCAGTGAACTACCAAATACAGGTGATCAAGATCACCGACGACCTGCTCCAGAAAAATCGGCTGGTCGTGGAGGTGGAGGAAAAGGTCACAGAGCTCAGCGAAGTGGTGGTGACCCCCGAAGACCAGGCAAGGTTCTTGGAATTGCAGAACGAACAGTTCAAAAAATATGAATATGAGACCGACCGTTCTTCCGAAGTGGACAACATAGCCCTTTCCAGGGCCGAAAGGGGCATGACCGACGGCCTCAATTTCGTCAATATCTTCAAGGCACTGCTCAAGGCCAGTACCACCGATGACAGCGACAAAACGCCCTTAAAGGTCAGTGAGGTATTGCGACAGGTCTATGACGATGAGTTTTTCGTTTTGGACCTGAAACTGAAACAGGATCAGATCGATGGGTTTTTGGCCTACCTCGATACCAAGGCGCCCGAACGCTCCCTATTGAAGAAAGACAACGAATTTCAATTGATAGATTACCTGGTCACCAATAGCATGGCCTATCTCAAGAGTTTGGATGGTGAAAAGTAATTGGGTCGTGATCCTGATGTTGCTGGCCTCAATATCGGCAAAGGCCCAGAACGTATTTGCCGAAAAACGGTTGGAAGGGCGCGTTTACAGCAGTGATGGGGATGTGGCCGCTACCCATGTGTTGAACACCACAACGAAAAGGGCGACGATCACCGATGCCAACGGCAATTTTTCGATCAACGCCAAACTCAACGACACCCTCGTTTTTTCGGCGGTGCAGTATAAGCGTAAGGAGGTGTTGGTGACGCTTTCCCTTCTGGAAAGCAAATTTTTCACCGTCCCCCTTGAAGAATCGGTCACTGAGTTGGATGAGGTGGTACTGATGCCCTATAACCTCACAGGCGACATGTCGCGCGATGCCGACCGATTGCATACGGAAACCGTGGTGACCGCTTCGACCCTTGGGTTGCCCAATGCCTATGTAAAACCCGTCACCAAGGCAGAAAGGGAGCTCTTTGCCGCGACATCGAACCCTTTTATGAGCTTCGACCCCCTCATCAATGCCATTACAGGCCGAACCAAACGCTTGAAAAACCTTGTCACCGTGGAAAAGCGTTATGCACGTACGCTCCGGGTCAGGGAATTTTACCTCGACTCCCTGATCACGGCAGACCTGAAAATCCCACTGGAAAAAATCTCGGATTTCATGTATTATTGTGAGGTAGACCCCAATTTTCAAGCCTTGGTCGACACCCACGATCGTCTAAAGATCTGGGAATACATGACCAAAAGAAGTATGTTGTACCGTCAAAACTATTCGCTCGACTGAGGGATCGATCTTGGCACATGAATTGCTATCCTATGATTGAAAATTTGTCCCTACAACCGATGCGCAAGACCTTGCTCTTATTACTGCTTCCCCTTTTCGCCTTTACGGGGCCCCACAAATTTTACATCAGCGTGACCAATGTGGGTTATTCAGAAAAAGACAAAAGCCTGCAGATCACCTCGCGGATCTTTATCGACGACATGGAAAAGGTGCTTTTGGAAAGATATGATGTCAAGGCCCAATTGGCCACTGAAGATGAAATGGAGGGCGCCAAAGGGATGATCGAGAAATATGTCAGGGCCAAATTCAAGGTCGAGGTGAACGGGGAATCGGTACCCTATGACCTATTGGCGATAAAATATGATTTCGACGTACTCATTTGTTATCTCGAAGTCCCCGATATCGATCTGCCAAAAACCACTTCCATCGAAATTCAAAACGATATCCTTACCGATGTTTTTGAGGAGCAGCAAAATGTGGTCCATTTCAAGATCAAGGAAAAGAAAAAAAGTTTTGTGCTCATGCGCGATCAAAATAAGGGAATGTTAAACTTGTAACATTTTTTTAAATTGTCTGTATAAAAATCATAATTTCCCGACTTCTAAAAATTAACGCAAAAATGACGAAAATAAAACATGGTTTTGCTTCGGCAGCTTTTCTCCTTTGTGGGATGTTCGCCATCGCTCAAGAAGCGCCAAAAGAAAGGGAACCAGGCCATTACAGCCAGAGCAAGTTCAAACAGCTCTATGAGGAATTTGCAACCCCCAACACCTACCGTACCGCTGCCGGTGCACCGGGCCCAGACTATTACCAACAACAGGCCGATTATGTGATCAATGTAGAACTCGATGACAAAAACCACCATATCTATGGGGAGGAAACCATTACCTACATCAACAATTCGCCCGATCAATTGGAGTACCTCTGGATCCAGCTGGACCAGAATATACGGACCAAGGACTCCAAGGCCCTGCTCAGAAACGATACCCAGTTGGCCGATAATTATAAGGTGGAAGACTTCACCAAAAAGTATCTGACAGAACCTTTCGATGGCGGTTTTATTATCGAATCGGTGAAGGATGCGGCTGGCAATCCTTTGCCCCATACGGTGAATTTCACCATGATGCGCATCGACCTGCCACAACCCTTGAAGAGCAAGGAAAAGTATGTTTTCAGTATCAAATGGAACTATAACATCCCCGACCATACCGTGGATCGGGCCAGGTCGGGTTACGAATATTTTGCCAAAGACGGAAACAGGGCCTATGTGATCGCCCAGTTTTTTCCCAGGATGGCGGTCTATAACGACGTGGAGGGTTGGCAGAACCACCAATTTTGGGGCAACGGCGAATTTGCGCTCACTTTTGGCAACTATGATGTGAGCATAACGGTGCCCGCCGACCATATATTGGATGCTACCGGCGTTTTACAGAACAGGAAGGAAGTGTTTTCCAAAGAGATGATGGAACGATACGAAAAAGCCGTCAAAACTTATGACAAACCCGTGCTCATCGTAACCCAGGCCGAAGCGGAAGCCGCGGAAAAAGGTTTTTCCGACAAAAAGAAGACCTGGAAATTCAAGGCCGAAAATGTGCGCGACTATGCTTTTGCCACTTCCAGAAAATTTATTTGGGACATGCAGGCGGTAAAAGTCGGCAACAAGGACGTCATGGCCGTTTCACTTTATCCGAAGGAGGGCAATCCTTTATGGGAAGAATACTCCACCAAGGCCGTAGCACATACGTTGCAGTCCTATTCGAGCCATACCTTTGACTATCCCTATCCCAAGGCCATTTCTGTGCATGCCAAGAACCAGGGCATGGAATACCCCATGATCTGTTGGAACTATGGTAGGCCCAATGAAGACGGCACCTATAGTGACCGCGTAAAATATGGTATGCTCAGTGTGATCATCCATGAAGTGGGCCACAACTTTTTTCCGATGATCGTCAATTCCGATGAACGCCAGTGGGGATGGATGGATGAAGGCCTCGATACTTTTATGCAATATATGGCCGAGCAGGAATTCGGCGAAAAATATCCGGATGCCATCGCGCCCAATTCCAATTATCCCTCCAGGAGGGGGGATCCGGCGGCCATCGTACCCTATATGGCCGGAGATCAAAGTACCATTTCCCCGATCATGGAGAATCCGGAAAATGTGTTTCAGTTGGGCCCCAATGCCTATAGCAAGCCCGCTACCGCACTCAATATCCTCAGGGAAACGGTGATGGGCAGGGAATTGTTCGACCATGCCTTCAAAACCTATTCCCATCGTTGGAAGTTCAAACATCCCACGCCCGAGGACTTCTTCCGAACCATGGAAGACGCCTCCGCCGTTGATCTCGATTGGTATTGGAGGGGATGGTTCTATACCACCGATTATGTCGACATTGGCGTGAAGGGAATCAAAAAATACTATGTTTCGAACCAGCCCAATAAGAAGATGAGGGAGTATATGGCATCGCGTAATGTGAACGAAACCGATTTAAACCCAGTGGTTTACCTCGCCGAAGAGGGCAGTGAGGATGCCGATCCAAACCTGAAGGGCAAAACGGCCCAAGAGAATTCCCAGACCTTGAAGGAATTTTTGATGGACAACCTCAGCGAGGCCGAACGCGCCCAGGTGAAATCGCCCAAATATTTCTATGAAATCACCTATGATAAGCCCGGAGGCCTCCCTATGCCATTGATCGTGGAATATTCCTATGGCAATGGCAGCACACAGCAAATAACCTACCCTGCGGAAATCTGGCGGAAGAACGATAAGGAGGTGCGTGTGGTCATTGCCTCCGAGAATGAACTTACACAGGTAATCGTCGACCCTAAAGGGGAAACAGCGGATATCGATACCACCAACAATACATGGCCCAAGAAGGAGACGCCTTCCGAATTCGATCGCCTGAAGGAGTCGATCAAAGGAAAGTAAACCCTAAAATTTAATTTTAAGCCTTGCATTTCGCAGGGCTTTTTTTATTGGGCAGTGAAACTTCTTCCTATATTTGTGTTATGATGATGACGCATTTTTTATTCATTAGCGGTGGTGAGATATTCTTTATCATGTTCATCGTGGTCATGGTTTTTGGCGCGGACAAGATTCCCGATATCGCCAGGGGATTGGGCAAAGGGATGCGCCAATTGAAGGACGCCACCGAGGACATCAAGAAGGAAATCCAGAAAAGTGCCGACAAACAGGGCATAGATACCAGTTTTGTGACCGACCTTAAAAAAGACTTCGATAGTGTGAAGGATAATATCTCTTCCGGAATCACCAAAGACCTTACCAAGGAAATCGATCAGGTAAAGAAAGGTGTGGATGACGTGACCGGTACGATCAAACGAAGCTGAATTCCAACATCGCTCCATTTTTTATTGCAGTGTGAAAGAAAGGCCTTTGTTGATATCAATGGGCCCGAACGGCACCCTATGATTCCTTTTGGTTGGGAGCGACCCATTATCCTTCAGTAGTTATGCTTTGAATCAAGGATTTATTTCACACGACAGAGCGTAAGTCCATCCCGGATGGGCAAGAGCACCGTTTCCAAACGATGATCGTTGCGCAATCGCTCATTGTAGTCTAAAAGAATTTCGGTGGTCTTGTCTTTTTCTTCAAGCGGTTCTATGACCTTTCCCGACCAAAGTACGTTATCGGAAAGGATGATGCTTCCCGATCTGGTGTTTGCCAATACGGACTCAAAATAAGCGGGGTATTCGGTTTTTTCCGCATCGATGAACACCAGATCGAAAACATGGTCTAAAGTGGGGATGATTTTCAAGTGCATCGCCATAGTGTTGAACAATTTGTGGGCCGAAGCCGCTGCGATCGAAATAGCGCCGTTGAATACCAATAAGTTCTTCATTGATGTCGATGGTATGCAATTGACCCTCTTTTTGAAGTCCCTCAGCCAGGCATAGGGCCGAATATCCGGTATAGGTGCCGATTTCCAAAATGTATTTTGGCCGTATGATCTTTGAGAGCATACTTAAAACCCTGCCCTGGTAATGGCCGGTCAACATTCGGGGCCTCAGTACTTTAAGATGGGTTTCTCGTGTGAGTTCCTGCAGTAATTTGGGCTCTTCCGTAGTAGATTTTTCGATGTAGTCCTCCAAGAGGGGCGATAAAAAGTGCATCTTCCAATTTTGGTAAAAATAAGGTTTAAATTCCTACCTTAAAACTTCAATGTAGGGGTTGAACAAGGGTTGCCACACCTTTGTGCACCTTACAAGACCATTTCCGAAAATCAATTATTTTGCAATGGATTAAATATAAGGAACGATGGATCGCATGGAAAACATAACAATACGAAAAGCGCATATAGGCGACCTGGAGGTGCTGCTGCGGTTCGAACAGGGTATTATTGAAGCGGAACGACCTTACGATGCGACCATCAAACCAGATCCCGTGAGTTACTATGATCTGAGGGAACTCCTGTTGTCTGAAGAAGCGGCCATAATGGTCGCAGAATATGCCGGGCAGCTGGTCGCATCGGGTTTTGTGCGCATTAGGGAGGCAAGGCATTACCTCGATCATGAGCAATACGCCTATCTAGGTTTTATGTATACAGAACCTTCGTTTCGCGGTAGTGGCATCAACGCCCTTATTATCGGCGCCTTGAAGGATTGGGCCTTGGCAAAAGGGCTCAATGAAATCAGGCTTACCGTTTATGAGGATAATTTGGCCGCCATCCGTGCCTATGAAAAATACGGTTTTAAAAAACACCTTATCGAGATGCGCTTAGGCTGATCATCTTCACGCGATTCGCTTTCGAAGTCGTATTTTTGAAAAAAACTGCCATGGAATTCAAAAATACCCTAGCCTTCGCCCAACAACTCGATGTGGTAGATGCCTTGAGTGGCTATCGCCAAGCCTTTCATTTTCCTAAGGTCGCTGGGAAACAGGTTATTTATTTTACCGGAAATTCCCTGGGATTGCAACCAAAAAATGCGCAAAAATTTGTCGACGATATCATGACCGATTGGCGGGAAATGGCCGTCGAAGGCCATTTTTATGCCGAAAAACCCTGGTGGGACTATCATGAACGCCTGGCAGCGCCCCTGGCCAGGGTGGTTGGGGCAAAGCCGGAAGAGATTACCGTCATGAACACCCTCACCGTGAACCTGCATCTTTTAATGGTCACCTTTTATCGTCCCAACCAAAAGCGATTTAAGATACTCTGTGAGGAAAAGGCCTTTCCTTCAGACCAATATATGTTTCAGAGTCAGATTCGGTTTCATGGCTATCACCCTGAAGAGGCCTTGGTGGAGGTCAAAAAAAGGCCAGGGGAGCACCATTGGCGTACCGAGGATGTGTTGGCCCAAATCGAAGCCTTGGGGGACGAATTGGCATTGGTGCTGATCGGGGGGGTCAATTATTACAACGGACAGGTATTTGATATGGAAACCATCACCAAAGCGGGTAGGGCAGCGGGTGCCTATGTCGGATGGGACCTTGCCCATGCCGTGGGCAACGTTGCCTTGAAACTCCATGATTGGGGCGCCGATTTCGCCGCTTGGTGCAGTTATAAATATATGAACAGCGGCCCGGGAAATGCTTCCGGGGTGTTCATCAATGAACGGTTTTTAAGGCAAAGCAATATTCCTCGATTTGAGGGTTGGTGGGGCACGAAAAGAGAAACCCGTTTTCTGATGAAACCCGAATTCGAACCCATGGAAAATGCCGATGCATGGCAGATAAGCAATCCGCCGGTATTGGCATTGGCACCCTATTTGGCGTCTTTGGAGATGTTCGAGGAGGTCGGGATGGAAGCTTTGATCGCAAAACGCAATAAAATCGTTGCCTATCTGGAGTTCGTGATCAGGGAAATCGATAAGGAAGTTAAAGGTTCGTTCGAGATCATCACCCCAAAGGATAGGGGTTGCCAACTTTCGGTCTTCCTGCACGGACAGGGCAAATCGATATTCCATTACCTTATGAAGCATGGGGTGATCGTCGATTGGAGGGAGCCCAATGTCATTCGATTGGCACCCGCACCTTTTTACAGTTCCTATGAGGATATGTACCATTTTGGACAAATTTTAAAAAAGGGCATCAATGCCTCCTAGCAGGGGATCGGTATTTGAAGGCTTTTGTTTGTGATAGTCGAATAAATAGCTGCATTTGGAAATTCTGCCAGGGATAAAAAAGGGGCCGATCTATTTTCTTTTATCTTTGGCAGCTTTCAAGCCAATGAAATGCACTATCGCAACCTGTAACCACCCATCGAACCATGAAGTCCCTTTTGCTCATCATTTCAAACCCTCGTTATTTTGGTCCCGCCTGGGTTTTCGCCAGCCTTAACATCCTTTTTGGTACCTGGGCCATATATATTCCTACGGTAAAGGAAGATCTGGCCATCGATAAATCACAGTTGGGCATGGCCATTTTCTTTCTTTCACTCGGGGTATTCACCATTTTTCCCGTGGCGGCCAAGATCATCAATAGGGTAGGGGTCGGGAAGACCATGGGTTTGAGCCTTTTCGTGTTGTGCATCACTGCCTTGTTGCCCTTGCTGGCCCCCAATTTATATACGTTGATGGGCGCGCTGTTTTTATTTGGTGCGAGCAGCGGGATCACCGATATTTCCATGAACACTTTGGTAACCGAATTGGAAAAGGAAGACCAGACCAAATTCATGTCGGCCGCCCATGGATTTTTTAGCCTGGGGGGCGTTCTGGCCGGATTGGGCAGTTTTTTTATCATCAAGTTGAACAACCCGCCTTTACATATGCTTATGGCGGTAGCATTGGTCATTGGGGTGAACTTCCTATTTATGAAAAGATATTATCACTTGAAAGCCGCGCCGGTAGAGAAAGAACCCTTCAGCCTTAAGGTGTTCAAACCATTGTTGTTGTTGGGTGTTGTTTCCTTTGTTTCGATGGGCAGTGAGGGCGCCATAGTTGACTGGAGCGGTCTGTACCTCAAAGAGATCAGTATGGCGCCGGAAACCCTTTGGGGACTGGGCTTTTTGGCATTTTCCGCGATGATGACCCTGGGCCGCTTCATAGGGGATGCGGTGAGCACCAAATTGGGTTCGGTCAAAATTGTGGCCCTTGGGGCCTTTGTGGCCATCATGGGCTATGGCCTGGTACTGACCACCTCGACTACATTGGCGATAATGGGCTTTGCCCTTTGTGGCCTTGGGTTTTCGGTAATGGTGCCCGAATTGTTCCGCATAGGAGGGAACGTGAAGGGCGTTGAATCTTCCCAAGGGGTTTCCTTTATAGCGGGCATGGGCTATTCGGGCTTTCTTTTGGCCCCGCCTTTGTTGGGTTATGTGGCCAAAACTTCCTCCCTGTTCAGTTGTTTCGTGATCATGCTCTTTTGTGCCATTTTGATATTGGGCGCCACCTATTTCCTGAACCGAAAAAGGATCTAATCGGTTTTCACTTCCAGGCCTGTAAAATGGAGCTTAAAATTTCCCTCGGCGTTTTTGTGCGTTTTGGCAATTTTTAGCCCTTTAATGTCAACGTAATCTTCCCAAGTGGTCACTACCGATGGTGCTGCCTGGTTGCCTTTACGGTAAACCCATTCCCGAACAATCAGGTCATCCCCGAAATAAAAATCATAGGCATCGCCGGGCGTGTATCCACCTTCGGCCCCATAATGGATGGTGAGTTTCTGCATGGGTTTTTTACTGATGGGAGCCGCGGTCTTGGCGGTATAGGTATGGGTGATGTTTTTTCCATCCCAAACCAATTGGAAAGGGGCCAACATCCAGTACTTATCGTTGATGAAATTGCCATTGGCCTTGTTGGCAACGCTATCCATGTTTGCCCAATTATAGCTTATTGTGCCCTCTTCCCCGATCGCGGTGATATCGTTGGTCTTGGGATGCCATATCCAGCTGCGTTCAAAATGTTTTCCATCCCGGTCCACGTTGAAGGTGAACTTTATTTCGGTAACATTTTTCCAGTTCTGAAACCCGTTGGCATCGGCCACTTTTTGCAATATGCTGGCCTCCTGCACCATATTGGTATCGATTAGGGTATGGCCTGAGGAAACAAATAGGATCGCGAGGATGGGAGTAATGAATTTTTTCATAGTCTTGTTTTTTTCAAAGATAATCGCTTTTGCCTTTATATTTGAATATCATGCGATTTTATGGAATGGTTTTTCACAATAAAATGATTAATTTTGAACTTGATAAAAAAGATAAAATGAGTTCGAAAAAAGGAAAGATACAGGAAGCCATTGACGAAAAAATGTTGAACGAACGCAAGGTGTTCCTATGGGGCATGGTCGACGATGATTCTGCCAAGCACGTCATTGACCGCCTGTTGTACCTCGACATGCAAAACAATAAGGAGATACAGCTGTACATCAACAGTCCCGGGGGTTATGTGACTTCGGGCTTCGCGATTTATGACACCATCAAATCATTGAAAAGTCCGGTTTCCACCATATGCACCGGATTGGCGGCCTCCATGGGGTCGATCTTGCTTTCGGTGGGCAAGAAAGGTAAAAGATTCATACAGCCACATGCCCAAGTGATGATTCACCAACCCAGTGGGGGCGCCAAGGGTCAAGCTTCCAATATCGAAATCCAAGCCAAGGAAATCATAAAGACCAAAGAATTGAGCGCCAAGCTGCTGGCCGAGAATTGCGGTCAGGATTATGAAAGGGTGTTGCGGGATTTTGATCGTGATTACTGGATGAACGCACAAGAATCGGTAGACTACGGCATCGTGGACGGAATCCTGAAATAAACCTGCCCTTTGAAGCCCATGGCTTAGGCCTTGATGGGCCCTGGGAATTTTAATTGGGTGACAATGAAAAAGTCCTTCGCAAACTTAATGTGAAGGACTTTTTGAATATATATGGACGCCGAAGCGGACTGTACCTTATTTACGATTTGGTTTCTGCAGTCGGTTTTCCGCAACATGTTAAAAAAAAGCTAACTTTATTGCTGTCAGCAAATAGGATCGGCCGCAGTTTGAAAAAATCTGTAAAGGTTGGGTCAATACGCCAAATGTCCGCCAAGTGGAATGCCTATGAAACAAAGCCCGAAAAACATTGCCATAATCGGTTCAGGATTGGTGGGTTCACTGCTTTCGATCTATCTAAAACGATTGGGCCATTCCATTACGGTCTACGACCGGCGCCCCGATATCCGAATCATTGAATTTTCCGGGCGGTCGATTAACTTGGCCATGAGCAATCGCGGCTGGAAAGCACTTCGGGAAGTGGGTCTCGAGGAGGAAATCAAGAAAATCGGGATTCCGTTGGACAAACGTGCCATGCATTTGGTGGGGCAACCGGAATATTACCAGAAATATGGAAAGGAAGGAGAGGCCATCTGGTCGATATCGAGAGGGGTTCTGAACCGAAAGATGGTGGACTTGGCCGAAAAGGAGGGGGTTGAATTTCGGTTCGAAGAAAGGGTGTGGGATATCAACCTACCGGAAGCCAAGATTTATACCGGGGAAACGGAGAAAGGGGAGTGGCAGGAGCATCATTACGATATCGTTTTTGGGTGTGATGGGGCCTTTTCCAGGGTAAGGCATAAAATGCAGCGCCGCAGTCGTTTCGATTATTCCCAGGATTTTATCGATGTCGGGTATAAGGAACTGACCATTCCGCCCAATGAAGATGGCAGCCATAAGCTCGACAAACATTCGTTCCACATTTGGCCCAGGGGAAATTTCATGTTGATTGCCATGCCCAATTTGGACGGAAGTTTTACATGTACCCTTTTTATGCCCTTCGAAGGGGAGGTTTCGTTTGAAAGCATCACCAATAACGATGAGGCAAAAGCATTTTTCACCAAGTATTTTCCCAATGTAATGCAGGTAATCGATGACCTGTTGATTTATTTCTTCAAGAATCCCACAAGTGCCATGGTCACCATGAAATGTTTTCCTTGGACCTACTGGGACAAAGTAGCGCTGGTGGGAGACTCGGCCCATGCCGTGGTGCCTTTTTACGGCCAGGGAATGAACGCCGGTTTCGAGGATATTTATGAGCTGAAGAAGATTATCGACCGGTTTGGTGACGACTGGGAACAGATTTTCCGTACCTATGAAAAGGTGCGCAAGCCGAATGCCGATGCCATTGCCGAACTCAGTTACCGCAATTTTATGGAAATGAGCAGCAAAACCGCCAATCCTAAATTTTTACTCCAAAAAAAGATTGAAAAACACTTTGCTGCCAAACATCCCGATAAATGGATCCCCACTTATTCCAGGGTAACCTTTTCCGATCGACCCTATGTGGAAGCCCTTGCCATCGGCGATGCCCAAGAGGCCATCATGCAACAGGTGATGCAGATGGCAGATATCGAATCAAAATGGGACGGCCCGGAGGTGGAGCGGCAAATCCTTGAATTAATGCAAGGCCATTCCGGTTTTACGGATTTTTCTTTCCCTAAAAAAGAGGAATAAGGGAAAACTAAAAGCCAAGGCCACCAAAAAGGTCAAAGGGATAAATACCCACCAATGTCTTATTTTCAGTTTTCTCGATTCGTACACCATCCAGATCAGAAAAGTGGCCGCCACGACAGAGATATCGGCATTGATCGACTTTGCCGGCAGGGTGGTTTTGGTAAGTGCCAAAAAATTGCTGATGGAGGTATCCTCGACCTGAAGGTAGAACAAGGTATTGAAATACCAGGTGGCCACCAGCCCAGCAATCGCCAGTGAGAGCAACAATATTTCCAAAACGGTGAATCTTGGTTTCATCGATTTTTCCTGATTTCGGCCCTTCGCATGGGCATACCGTCTATGAGGTCCAATATCTTTTGGGGCGTCACCCCATAATCGTTCCTTAACTTGACCCCACCGTCCTTGCCGATCAACACCACCCCCGAATACGTCAGCTTTGTGCCCGTATCCTTGTATACGGCTGCAGCGTCCAAGCTCGATATGGCTTGGTCAAGGCCAACCACCTCCTCCGGGCTAACCATAAAAACAAGCACGTCACGTTCTTCGAACGCGGTTTTGTTCAATCGTATCGAATCGGCCTGTGATGTCAAAGCCGCCATTTTGAGGTTGGGGGCCATCAACAACAGGATGCGCTGTTTCCACTGATAGTCGCGGAGATGTTTTTGTGCCATGACCTCAGTGGTTTGGAACAAGGTAAATGCAAGCAGAAAAAAGGCCGTAAAGCGCATTGGTTTCTATCATGATTTTTTTCGAAACCCAAGGTAATAAAAAAAGCCATCACAACTGTGATGGCTTTCCTTTATGATCATCGTGTTGAACCTATAGGTTCGAGAACATCTCGTGCATCTTCGACTGTTCTTCTTCGGCCAAAACCGGATCTACCAAGATACGGCCACTGTGCTCATCGGTGATTATTTTTTTTCTTGAAGCGATTTCTACTTGCACCTGAGGGGGAATGGTAAAAAAGGATCCGCCGGAAGCACCTCTTTCAATCGGTACCACGGCCAGGCCGTTCTTCACATTGCTCCTGATCCTTGCATAGGCCTTGACCAAGCGCTCATCGATTTCGTTTTGGTATTTTTGGGATTGGGCCAACAATGCTTTTTCCTCTTTTTCGGTTTCGGCCAAGATGGCATCGAGCTCACTTTTCTTATGCTTGAGATGCGATTCACGCTCTGAGAGGCGCTCCTTGGTCTCCGAGATCACTTCCTTCTTCTGTTCGATCTGTACCTTGAACTCTTTAATGTTTTTCTCGGCCAATTGGATTTCCAGTTCCTGGAATTCCAATTCTTTGCTTATCGAATTGAATTCCCTGCTGTTACGAACATTTTTCTGTTGCTCGGCATATTTTTTGATCAAAGCCTTGGCCTCATCGATGATGTTCTTTTTGGCGCCAATTTCAAAATTGATGGTCTCCACATCGGTTTTTAACTTGTCCAACCTGGACTTCAGTCCCAAAACCTCGTCTTCCAAATCTTCAACTTCCAATGGAAGTTCCCCACGGACATTCCTGATTTCGTCAACCCTGGAATCGATTAATTGCAAATCGTACAATGCCCTTAATTTGTCCTCTACCGTTAATTCTGCTTTTTTTGCCATACGCTATAAATAATTGATTGGATTGGTTTGACTTTCCGATAAACGGACTGCAAAATTAGGGATTTTTTCCTTAAGATAATCAACTAAAAGATTTTTTGTAAACTGCTCAGTTTCATAGTGTCCGATATCGGCGATCATCATTTCGTTTTCGCCTTGGTAGAACTGGTGGTATTTCACATCGGCGGTGATGAAAAGTTCTGCCCCTGCTGCCTTGGCTGCATTGATGGCAAAGGCGCCACTGCCTCCCAATACGGCGATTTTCTTGATTTTTCTTCCCAATGGACGTGAATGCCGGATGCCTTTGGCCCCCATCTTTCGCTTCAACTGTTTTAGAAACGTTAGTTCTTCAACAGGCACTTCCAGTTGTCCCATCATTCCCATACCGATATTTTGATCGGTATTTTCCAAGGTGAATACCTCATAGGCCACCTCTTCGTAGGGGTGGTGCTCAAAAAGGCTTTTCAATATTTTGGCTTGATCGACAAAGGAGAAAATCACGTTCAGTTGGGTTTCCTTTTCATAATGGGTGGTTCCGATCTTGCCGATTACGGGATTCGCGTCTTGACCTGGCCTATAACTGCCCAGCCCTTCGGTTCCGAAACTGCAATGGCTGTAATTCCCTATATGGCCGGCACCCGCCGCGAATAATGCCTCTTTAAGCGATTCCGCATTGTCAATGGGGACATAGGTGGTCAATTTTTTGATCGTCCCCTTTTTGGGAATCAGGATTTCGCCCTTTTTAATGCCCAAGACCTCGCAGATTTTGGCATTGACCCCAAGCGCGGCATTGTCTAGCGCCGTATGCATGCTATAAATGGCAATGTTGTGCTGTATGGCCTTGATAACCACCCTTTCCACATAATTTGCCCCGGTAAGTTTTTTTAAACCGTTGAATATGATGGGATGAAAACTGACGATAAGATTGCATTTGTGGGCGATGGCCTCGTCGATCACCGTTTCCAAGGTGTCGAGGGTAACGAGTATCCCTGTGACCTTGGCATCGTGTCGGCCCACAAGGAGTCCCACATTGTCAAAATCCTCGGCCAGCCCCAGTGGGGCCAATTTTTCCAGTAAATCGGCAACTTCTTTTACGTTCATTTGGTTTCGGTAAGATTCCAAAGATAAAATATTATATTTTCGCTCTTGTGCAGCTACTGAGAAAAATAGCTTTTCCGATTTCGTTGGTCTATGCCCTTGTGGTAGGGCTTCGAAATTATCTTTACGATATGGGCCTCCTCGAATCAAAGGCATACCGTACACCGGTCATCTGTGTGGGCAACCTTAGCCTGGGCGGCACGGGAAAAACCCCGATGATCGAATATTTGATCAGGATGTTAAAAACAAACCATCGAATCGCCGTCCTTAGCAGGGGGTACAGGAGAAAATCAAAAGGATTTGTTCTGGCGGATTCCCATTCGAACACCGAGGCAATGGGGGATGAGCCCTACCAAATCCATTCTAAATTTCCCGAGATTTCAGTAGCCGTGGATGCCGACCGGCAAGAGGGCATTGAAATTTTGGAGAAAAACATCCGCCCGGATGTTATTTTACTCGACGATGCTTTCCAGCACCGAAAGGTAAATTCGGGTTTCAATATCTTGTTGACCGCTTATGGCAAGCTGTATGCCTCCGATTGGTATCTTCCGACCGGTACCCTGCGAGATGGGGCACGACAGGCCAAAAGGGCGCAACTGATCGTAGTCACCAAATGTCCGCCCAACCTGTCGCAAGACGATCGAAAAAAAATTAGGGAGGTGCTCAAACCCAAAGCCCACCAAAAGGTGCTGTTCAGTTGCCTTTCTTATGGCGTAGCTATAAAAAACAATGGGGAAGCCCAAATATTGGATTATTTTAAGGATCGACCTTTGACCTTGGTGACGGGTATCGCCGACCCTGCCCCATTGATCTCCTATCTTCGCCATGCAGGGCTCAACTTCGAACACGCCCGGTTCAACGACCACCATTATTTTTCGAAGAATGAGTTGGAAATCCTGCGTTCAAAACCGTTGGTGATGACCACCGAAAAGGATTATATGCGTCTTAAGGGAAAAATTGAAGGGCTTTTTTATATCCCGGTTGCGCATTCATTTTTGGGCAACGATGCGCAGGTGCTCGAACAGGAAGTCGGCGATTTTATGAAGCGGGATTCTTGACCTTTTTTTTGTCGAATATATTTTCTCCGATTTTCTGGTAAAACACTTCCGGCTTAAAAGGTTTTGTCACCACGTCATCACATCCGGCAGCAAAAAAGCTTTCTAGACTGTCGTCCAATGAAATAGCGGTAAGCGCGATGATCGGGACTTCCTTGTCGAACTTTCTGATTTCGATGGTGGCCTCTTCTCCGCTGATACCGGGCATATGGATATCCATTAGAATGGCATCGTAGTTGTTTTCCTTGGCCAATGCAATCGCCTCGGTACCATTGTTGGCAATGTCGCTGGTAATGTCTTTCTTCAGCAACATTTTTTTGGTGATGACCTGGTTGATCTTGTTGTCTTCAACGATGAGTAAGTGAAGTCCTTTGAACTCATAGTTCTGTTCCGTGATTTCAAAGGGGATATCATCAACAAGACTGTCCTTGCTCTTTAATTTAAGATCAAAAAAGAATCGACTTCCCTTGCCCAATTCGCTTTCCAGCTGGATCTGGCTACCAAAAAGTCCCAAGAGACTCTTCACGATGGTAAGGCCCAGACCGGTACCGCCGTATTCCCGGTTGATTTGGATCGATCCTTGTTCAAACCCTTCAAAAATATGTACTTGCTGTTCTTTTGCGATACCGATTCCGGTATCCGCCACCTCAAAATAAAGACTGATGTCTTCCTCCACTTTGTTGATCAGTTTGGCGATTACCTTGACTTCTCCGTTTTTGGTAAACTTCAGGGCATTGCCTACCAGGTTCATGAAAATCTGAGATAGCTTTAAAGGGTCGCCCATGAGGTGGGATGGGATTTCATCGTCATAATCCAATAGGATCTTGGTCTGGTTCTCCTTGGCACTTTGTTGCAACGAATCGATGACCTCTTTCAACACCTTTTTAAGATTGAACTCTATGGCCATAGGTTCCAGTTTGTCGGCATCGATTTTGTTGATATGGAGAATGTCATTGATAAAATTCAACAAATAATCCCCTGAGAACTTCAAGGCCCTTAAATGTTCTTTTTGGTTCTCGCTGGGGTTCTCCTCCAGTAATAAATGGGTGAGTCCGGTGACCGCATAGAGCGGTGTCCGCAATTCATGGCTCACTGTGGAGAGGAAGTTGGTTTTAGCTTCCATCGCCTGTACGGCCGCATCCCGCGCTGCCTGTAATTCATTGTTTTTGGTCTGCAATAGATCATTAGTCTTGAGCTTGATCTGGTTATTGCGATATAATGAAACGGCCAAAAGGGAGATAATGGTCAAAAATGCGGAAGTGAGGATGGCGGTAATTTCGGATCGGTTGGCCGACTGGCTCAACTCCTCATTTTTTTGCTCGAGACGTTTGATTTCGTCGGTAAAAAAATCGAATTGAATTTTGTCCGCCGTTTTCGCTTCGGTTTTGACTTTTTCCATCGTGAATAGGGAATCCCTTATGCTGAGCAGGTTCCTATTGTTGCGAAGGGCCAGGTCGTAACGCCCCATTTTTTCATAAGCTGACGACAACAAACTGTTGGCCTCCCATACTTCCCCGAAAAAATCGTTCTTGACTGCCAAATTCAGGGCATTTTCCCCGTTTTTGACACTTTCTTCAAAATTTTCCGTAGCCAGATTCAATTTAGACATCCCTAGATATGCCTTGGTGCTCAGGAACTGTTGCTCAAAAGGATCGGTATTGACAATAAGCGAATTGAAGTTTTTGGAGGCGGCATCGTATTTTTCGAGGGTCAAGTAAATATTTCCCTCCACCAAAGATATATTGTTGAACAAGTTGCGGTCATTGCTCAATTGCTTTGCCTCGCCCAACTGAAAGATGGCTTGAAAATTGTTTCCGGCGCGATACTGTAGTACCGCATCCACAAATTTTTGGACTGCATTTCCAAAAGGGTATTCCACTTCCTTGAGCAAGACCTTGGCGCGGTCCCAATAGAACAGGGAATTTTTCTCCTTTTCCAATTTCAAATAATACAATGCGAATTTGTGGTAAGAATCGATGAGTGATTTAACATCCTCATTTTTTTCGGCCAATTTTGATGCCTTGACCAAGGATTCGAGCGCGAGCTCCATCTCATTTCTGTTGCTGTAATCCCTAGCCTCGTTGAAATAGGTTTCCACTACTTCTTTTGGAGCCGCTTCATTTTCTATAGGGGGAGCCTCTTGGGAAAGCAGCGTAAAGGAGCTGCCGACGCATACCAAAAAAAGGCAGGACAATAGGCGGTTGATATGTGAGTTAATGGTTCTCAAACAAATCTTTTATCAATTAGAAGGTTGATCAGATCAATGATCCTGCTGCTATAGCCGGTTTCATTGTCGTACCAACCGATAATCTTCACCATTTTACCGATTACCGACGTCATCTGAGAATCAAACGTACAAGAGTGGCAACTATTGTTTAAATCAATCGAAACTATGGGGTCTTCGGTGTATAAAAGTATGTTTTTCAATTCTTTGTGCGATATTCTCTCAAAAGTATCATTTATTTCCTTTATTGAGGTGGCCCTTTTCACATTAAATGTGATATCGGTCAGCGAGCCGTTGGGAACGGGCACCCTGATGCCACAGCCCCCGATCACTTCCGAAAGTTCTGGAAATATTTTGGTCAGTGCCTTCGCAGCGCCCGTGGTTGTGGGAACAATGGACAAAGCCGCGGCCCTTGCCCTGCGAAGATCGTGGTGGGGTTGATCATGTAGGCTTTGATCTGAGGTATAGGAGTGTATGGTGGTGATGTAGGCTTGTTCTATACCACATAGGTCATGGATCACCTTGATCATCGGTGCTGCGTTGTTGGTGGTGCAAGAGGCATTGGAGATGATATCGTCCTCTTTAGCAATGATATCCTGATTGACCCCGAGAACGACCATTTTAATGAATTCGTCAGAAGGGGGAGCTGTGAGAATTACTTTTTTGGCACCGTTTTTTAGATGGTGCCCTAAAATATCAGCTGTCTTGAATTTCCCGGTAGCTTCGATAACCACGTCGACGCCATACGGTTTCCAGTTGATCGTTTCCGGCCTGTTTTGGTTCATCAAGGCAACCTCGTGTCCATCTACGATGAGCTTCGATTCGTTTGCCGTTACCGTTCCAGGAAAAACACCATGGATGCTGTCGTATTTCAAAAGGTGCGCCAAGGTGCGGGCATCGGCCAGATCATTGATGGCCACAACATTCAAGTGGGGATGTGCCTGCAGCAGCCGTAAAAGCGTACGGCCTATTCTTCCAAAACCGTTGATACCTATATTTATTTTTTTCAAACCAATGGTCTTTATATGGGTGTTATGTGCCATGGTGGTGCTTCCAAAGCACTGGAATCAGTTGCCTTTTTCGCTTACGCTTCGGCCGCTTTTCGAAAAACCTGGCTTAATCGATATGTTTGTGTGCCTTATAGGAAGATCGCACCAAGGCGCCGCTCTCCACATGCCGGAAGCCCATTTCAAGTCCGATTTCCCCATACTTTGTGAATTGTTCCGGAAGTATGAATTCCTTGACGGGGAGGTGTTTTTTGGTGGGCTGTAGGTACTGCCCTATGGTGACCACATCGACATTGACACTTCTTAGGTCTTGCAAGGTTTCGATGACTTCGGCCTCTTTTTCCCCCAAGCCCAGCATGATTCCTGATTTGGTTCGGTTGATGCCGTTGGCACGAAGGTAGCGGAGTACTTCCAGACTGCGTTCATATTTAGCCTGTATGCGCACTTCCCTGGTGAGTCTCTTAACCGTTTCCACGTTATGGGAAACCACTTCCGGATGTACTTCGATGATACGATCGAGATGGCGTTCGATGCCCTGGAAATCGGGAATCAAGGTTTCCAGGGTGGTGGTAGGGTTCATTCTTCTGACCGCCTTTACCGTTTCGGCCCAGATGATCGAGTCCCATATCTTTCAGGTCATCCCGATCGACCGAGGTGATTACGGCATGTTTTATGCCCATGATTTTGATAGAACGGGCAACCTTTTCCGGCTCTGCCCAATCGATCGATTCGGGCCGGCCCGTTTTTACCCCGCAAAAGCCGCAGGAACGGGTACAGATATTGCCCAAAATCATGAAGGTAGCGGTCCCTTCACCCCAGCATTCCCCCATATTGGGGCAACTGCCTGAGGTACAAATGGTATGCAGGTCATATTTTTCGACCAAGCCACGCAATTGGGTATACTTTTTTCCGGTAGGGAGTTTAACCCGCAACCATTTGGGTTTTCCTGCCGGAGGGGCCACACTTGTGGATATATCACTGCCCATAGATCATTTTTGGGCAAATATACGAACAATAGCGCAACAAACTAAGGTTCTGCCATGGCCGTAGCGGGCCGATTTAAAAAAAATGGCCCTTGGCAAACCAAAGAAGAAAAATGCGGGAATAGGTGCCGGAATCCTTTATTTTATAAGGGTAACCGGAATCTTGAGCTGTGGGGCAAGGGGGGGTTAAGATCGACCGTCGATCACCTCTGCCAGCAATTTTTTGGCCCTTAACAGTTTTACTTTGATGTTGTTTACGGGCTCATTGAGCTGTTTGGCGATATCGGCATAGCTGAGCTCATTGAAATACCGGAGGTTGATGACCTCCTGATAATGTGGTTTTAATTTTTTGATGTATTGCAAAAGGGTAGCCAGGTTCTGTTCGGTGATCAACTGGTCTTCAACGGTGGGGGTATCGTCCAAAACGCGCGTTATGGCTTCATTGCTGCTGTTGGTTTCCATCACGTTCCTTTTTCTTTTGCGAAGCAGATCGATATGGATGTTTTTGGAAATCGCTATCAGCCAAGTCTTGAATTCGTAAGCTTCATCGAAAGTATCGATCTTATCGAATGCTTTTGAAAAGGTTTGGATGGTGATGTCCTCTGCGTCGTTTTCATTTTGGGTCCGCTTCAGCTGAAAACCATAAACGTCGTTCCAAAAGGTATCCAATAGGGTGCTATAGGCGATTTGGTTGCCCTGTTTGGCCTTTTTGATGGTACTATCGAGTGTTTCTTCGGATTTATCCAATAGAAAATTAAAAATTAAGGCAGGTCAATTGAAACAACTGGCGTTCTGGCTATATGATCTTTTCTTCGCGGCATTCTTGCTCACTTGGAAGCTTGCCGCAAAGACCACATGCGGACCCTTCTTTGTTCAAAAAAGGGCTTTGACTGGCACAGGTACCTGCAAACTCCCCGTCTTTTTTAGACCATATTTTAATCGCTATTCCTGCGAACGCCAAGGATAAGAGCCCAATGGTAAGTAAAAAAAGCATCATTTCTTGATTTCCTCAAAGGTACAAAAAAAAGGCCCTGAACATCGGTTCAGGGCCACACTTTATATTTTTAAACTATCGTTCAATAACTGATGTTGGCAACGATATTCTTCACGGTTGGGGTATTGTTGCCCCCTTTTGGTTCAATGGTGATATACCCGATGGCCTCGTCTGAATAAGGCAGCGCCATTAACCTGTTCTTGTCGGTCGCTTCCTCGATGACGCCCAAATTCAACATTTTACCGTTGACCTCGGCCCACATTTGGAAGCATTGGTTTTCGGGTAAATGCGGTAATTTGCTCACATTGATGTACGACAGTTTCTTCACCGGATTGATATAGGCCACCGCCTTCAGTTCCTTGGCCTTTTTATTGCCGCTCACCGTTAATTTTCGGGTTTGGGGATTGTTGAGTACGATGAATTGATTCCTGACATCTTCCAGTTGTTGGCGCATATCGGCTTCCAACGTCTTGATTTTATTGGTCACGATTTGATTTTCCTGTTGTAGGTTCTGATTTTGGTTCCAGAAAAAATAGGATGCCCCCACGGAAAGCAATACGGCGAAACTGGCCGCAATGGCATAGCGATAAAAGCGTTTTCTGCCCAAATTATCGGACTTGATTCTTGCCATGATTTTTTCCTTAAGTCCATCAGGTGTTTTCAAGGCATGCAATTTTGCAAATGCCTCAAGATTGTTCTGTAGTTCGTCATACGTTTCCCTTACTTCGGGATACATCGCTATATAACGCTCCACCTGAAGGTTTTCGAGTTCCGAGGTAGCCCCCAAAAGGTACTTTTCCAATAGATCGGAATCCAAGAATATTTTAATTTTATCTTTCATCTTACTGAATGTTTTGTTTTTGGTCTGGCATGCAAATCATATCAAAAGGGCAAATGTACTTTGTTTTGTCATAAGATCAGGGACATCAAAGCGGCAAAGATCATCGAGGACCCATAAATTTTCTTCAATTCCCGCAATCCTATCTTTAACCTGGACTTTATGGTTCCCAACGGAATATCGAGCTCATCGCTCGCCTCCTGTTGTGTCATTCCGTGAAAAAAGAGGGCTTCCAACACAATCTGGTATTTCGCCTCTATTTTGTCCAAATTTTCGCGGACATCCATGAACTCCGGTCGGATGCTATCCACACCCAAGTTATATACGTTCGAAATATCTATTTGGATTTCCTTATCGGTTTTGGCATTGGCGCTTCTCAATTTATCGATGGCCGTATTTCTGGTGATCCTGAACAGCCAAGTGAACAGTTTTGCCTTGGCCGGGTCATAGGTATCGGACTTTTTCCAAATTTTCACGAAACTTTCCTGTAGCACGTCCTGTGCCAGTTCCTCGTTCCGCACGACTTTGTTGGCCACCCCAAAAAGGGTATCGCCATAATGCTCGTACAACAGGGAAATGGCTTTTTCATTTCGCTCTTGCAGCAATTCCACTATATGCGATTCAAGTAGTGTGCTCATAAGAATGGTGGGGAATCTGCTTTTTTTTCGAACGGGAGCGTCCAACCTATCGATCCCGACCGTAAATAGCTAAACGCTAATTTATAAAATTGATTGTTACACAGGCGTTAACTCAAAGTTTTAATTGAACAATGTGCAACTGGTAACTGTACATTTATTTTGGTTAGTTTGGTTTGGTATGGCCCCCGGAAATTGCTTCGGGGGCTATTTTTATGATTCCAAGGTAAGGATTCTCCAATTAACGGTCTGGCGATTTCAAATAGATCGACATCGACCCATAAATACGGCAGCCGTTGGCTAGCCGTTTAAAACGGAGGAACAATTCATATTATGTTGACTTCCGGAGAAATCTCAATGCCATACTTTTGGTCTACCGCCTCCATGATCCGGTGCGCCAGATCTAAAATTTCCATGCCTGTGGCATGGCCATGGTTGACCAATACCAAGGCTTGTTTTTGATGTACCCCCGCATCCCCGAACCGCTTTCCCTTAAAACCACATTGTTCGATGAGCCAGCCCGCGGGAATTTTATAGCTGTTTTCAGTGACCTTGTAAAAAGGGGCATCCGGATGGGCAGCGGCAAAAATGGCAAAAGCGGTGCCATCGATAACGGGGTTCTTGAAAAAACTGCCGCTGTTGCCCAATATTTTAGGGTCGGGCAATTTATCCTGCCGTATGGCGATAACGGCCTCGGAAACATCCTTTATGGTGGGTCGCACTATATTTTTCTTTGCCAATTCAGCTTCAATCGAGCCATAAGCGGTATTGATTCGGTGGTGCTCCGTCGATAATTCCATGACAATGGAAGTGATGATAAAGCGATCTTTCCCTTTGTTTTTGAAGTAAGAATCCCGGTATCCAAAGGCACAGTCGGCATTGCTGAACCGTTTGATTTTCATCGTTGCCAATTCGAGGGCTTCACAAGAAACCAGCACGTCTTTTAATTCCACACCGTAGGCACCGATATTTTGCAAAGGGGCGGAACCGGTATTGCCCGGAATCAAAGAGAGGTTTTCGATGCCCCCGTAACCCTGGTCGACGCACCACATGACGGTCTCGTGCCAATTTTCGCCGGCCATCACTTTCAGGTGGAGCTTTTCCCCACGTTTTTCGATGACTTCCCTTCCCTTGATGTTGACGTGGAGTACCAAAGCATCAACGTCTGTGGTAAGCAATACATTGCTGCCTCCCCCCAGGACAAACTTTTTTGGATAGCCCTCAAGGCACAAGGCCTCGCACAATTCATCCGTACTGTTTACCTCACAGAAATTTTTGGCCCTCACCGCTATTCCAAAAGTGTTATGGGGCTTAAGGGAGATATTTTTTTGGATCTGCATTAGCCGATATAACTTTTCAAAGCTTCTCCGAGAATCTCTACGGCCCTGATCAAACGCGCTTTGTCCAAGACATAGGCAATCCGGATTTGGTTCTTTCCCAGTCCCGGGGTAGCATAAAATCCTGCTGCCGGTGCGACCATCACCGTTTCGTTGTCGACACGGAAGTCTTCCAACAGCCATTGGGCAAAATCATCCGCATCTTCAATCGGCAGCTCGGCAATACAATAAAAGGCCCCTTGTGGCCGGGCAACCTTTACACCCTCAATCTTTTGGAGAGCTGCGATCAATACGTTTCTTCGTTCTAGATATTCTTTTTTAACCTCATCGAAATAAGATTGGGGGGTTTCCAGTGCCGCTTCGCTCGCTATCTGGGCAAAGGTCGGGGGCGATAATCTCGCCTGTGCGAACTTTAAAACGGTCTTGACCACCTCCTTGTTCTTGGAGACCAAACAGCCTACCCGGGCACCGCACATGCTGTAACGTTTCGAAACAGAATCGATCATGATGGCATTTTCTTCCAAACCTTCCACCTGCAATACGGAATAATGTTCCCGGCCATCATAGGTGAACTCCCGATATACCTCGTCCGCAATCAGGAAAAGGTCATGCTTTTTGACAATTTTGGCCAGCTTATGGATTTCCTCCTTACTGTAAAGATAGCCTGTCGGGTTGCCAGGATTGCAAATCAAGATCGCCTTGGTCCGTGGCGTGATGAGTTTTTCAAAATCCTCGATAGGGGGCAATGCAAAATTGTCCTCCATTTGCGATACCACCGGAACTACCTTGACAGTATTGGCGGTCGCAAAGCCATTATAATTGGCATAAAAAGGTTCCGGGATGATGATTTCATCACCGGCATCACCGATACTCCCCATTGCGAAAGTGAGCGCTTCCGAGCCTCCTGTGGTCACAATGATATCCGAAGCGGTAATCTCGATATCGTTTTTGGCATAGTAGGCTGCCAATTTTTCCCGGTAGGTCTCGGATCCTTCCGTCCTGCTGTATTCCAAAACTTCCAGATTGAAGTTCCTAACGGCATCCAGGGCCACTTTGGGCGTTTTGATATCTGGCTGTCCGATATTGAGGTGAATTACCTGGGCACCCTTTTTTTTGGCGGCCTCTGCAAAAGGAACCAATTTTCTGATCGGTGACTCGGGCATGGCTTTCCCTTTTTTGGAAATCTGTGGCATGAGGCGTCATATTTACGGCAAAAATGGGAAATCATTGGGTACAAAACAATATAAGTGGGCTTTATTTAAACCCTTTAATTTTGTTAATTAACAATGGTATTCAGCCTCGTATTCCTTAACTTTATGAAGGTTAAACCGCTAACACTAAAAAAGTTGGGGCGAAACGTCCACATTTTTCTGATACTGTTGCTTTGCTTCCCTTTTTTGGGAAAGGCACAGGGTTTCCACTTGCCCGATGGCCAGAAATATCAGAAAATCAAATTTCAGCTCATCAATAACCTGATCGTGATTCCGGTGGAGGTAAACGGATCACCACTTTCTTTTATCCTCGATTCGGGCGTGAGCAAACCTATTTTGTTCAACCTGACCGATCAAGATTCAATACAGATCAACAATGTCACGGAAATCAGTATCAAAGGGTTGGGCGATGGAGAACCCATTAGCGCACTGAGCTCAAAGGGAAACGATTTTAAGTTGGGCCACGTACGCAATGACCGGCAACAACTTTATGTGGTCTTGGACAATGAAATGAATTTTTCGCCAAGTCTGGGCATCCCTGTACATGGTATCATCGGCTATGAGTTGTTCAGGGACTTTGTGGTCGATATCAACTATGGCAACAAGACCCTCAAATTGCACGACCCCAGCTCCTACAAATACAAAAAAGACAAAAAATTTGAGACCTTGCCCCTGGAAGTCATTCGGAAAAAGGCTTATGTGGATGGCGAGCTCTTCTTAAAGGATGGTGAAAGTGTACCCGTTAAGCTGCTATTGGATTCGGGAAGCAGCGATGCGATTTGGCTGTTCGAAAATGAGGACATCGAGATGCCCGAAAAGTACTATGACGACTTCCTCGGCAAAGGCCTCAATGGAAACATTTTTGGGAGGCGTACCATGGTAAAAGGCATAAAAATAGGAAGTTTCGTACTCGAAGATGCCAAAGCGGCATTTCCCAATGCCGAATCTTTCAACGACATGAAAAATCTGGGGGACCGCAACGGGAGTATGGGGGGTGAGATACTCAGGCGTTTCAATATGGTGTTCGATTACCCGAACAACAAAGTATCCCTTAGGAAAAACAACAATTTCAACAATCCGTTTCAATATAACATGAGCGGCATTGAACTGCAACACGATGGCCTAAGATATTTTGCCGAAAAAATCGCGGATTCCAGGGGTATGGTCAAATCCGACTCCGATACCTTTGGCAACGTACAGATTCTGTTTGAGAACCGTACCCGTCTAAGCCTGGTTCCTGAAATCATCGTTTCGGGGATACGGGCGGGGAGTCCGGCCGAAACGGCAGGGCTAAGGGAAGGGGATGTGGTCTTGGCCGTAAACGGCAAAAGTGTTCACCGATATAAACTTCAGGAAATCATGCAGATGCTCAATGAAAAGGAAGGCAAACGAATCAAAGTCCTTATTGAGCGATACGACTCCGGGCTGCTCTTCTCTTATGTGCTCAAAAATGTTTTCAAAGAAAAACCCTGATTTCATGCGTCCTGCAGAAGATCAGGGTTAAACCTAAAGTTTCTTGGAAGTGATTATTTGCCTTCCGGTTCTTTTACTTCGCCTATGATTTTCAATACTCTGGTGGGCGTATCGGCATTGGATATCACCGTGATGGCCTTCCTGATGGGATTGACCCTATTTGTGTCGTATTTCACTTGAATTTCACCTGATTTCCCGGGCATTACCGGGTCTTTTGACCAATTTGGAATGGTGCAGCCACAACTTGAACTCACCTTGCTGATGATCAAAGGGGCGTTTCCCGTGTTCGTGAATTCGAATATACGCACACCGTCGCTTCCTTTTTCAATGACCCCATAATCGATCGTTTCTGTCTTGAATTCAATTTTAGCCGCTTTATCCTGGGCGGTAAGACTAAATCCGAGTAGGCCAACAAATAATACAAGTACTATTTTTTTCATTATTTCTGGTTTTGGGTGAATTTCAAAAGTAAATCTTTTGAGATGAACCTCCAAAATTCTTTTGTTATCTATTAACGTTACTTATTTTTGTTTCGTATTTCAAATAAGGGCCAATCGGCCTTAATATCAATATTTTAACATTTGTTCCACGCTTGTTTTATGCGAGCAGCGTAAGGTAAGCAATAATCGTTCCAAAAATTATGGATATCCCTTCAAAATATGAACCTCAACGGGTGGAGCGCCACTGGTACGATTACTGGATGCAACATCAGTACTTCCATTCCCTACCCGACGAAAGGGAGCCCTATACCATCGTAATACCCCCGCCCAATGTCACCGGCGTCTTGCACATGGGGCACATGCTCAACAATACCATACAGGATGTGCTCATCAGAAAGGCACGACTGATGGGCAAGAATGCCTGTTGGGTGCCGGGTACCGACCATGCAAGTATCGCTACCGAGGCCAAAGTTGTAGCCAAGCTCAAAGCGTCTGGAATCAACAAATCCGATCTGAGCAGGGAAGCATTTTTGGACCATGCCTGGGAATGGACACACGAATATGGCGGGGTTATCTTGGAGCAGTTAAAAAAATTGGGCTGTTCCTGTGATTGGCAACGTACCAAATTTACCATGGATGACGATATGTACGCTTCGGTCATCAAGGTTTTTGTCGACCTCTATAACAAAGGGCAGATTTATCGCGGCTACCGTATGGTGAATTGGGATCCCGAGGCATTGACCACGCTTTCCGATGAAGAGGTGATCTATGAAGAAAGGCAAGGCACACTATATTATCTGTCGTACCCCATAGCGGGATCGTCTGAAAAAGTGACCATTGCCACGACGAGGCCGGAGACCATCTTGGGCGATACAGCGATCTGTATCAATCCCCAGGATGAAAGGTACCGGCATTTAAAGGGGAAAAAGGCCATTGTGCCCATCTGCAATAGGGAGATACCGATCATCGAAGACGAATATGTGGATATGGAGTTCGGAACCGGCTGCCTCAAGGTTACCCCGGCCCATGACATCAACGATATGGCGCTGGGAGAAAAACACCATTTGGAGACCATCGATATTTTCAATACCAATGCTACCTTGAACACCTATGGCTTGCATTATGAAGGAAAGGACCGTTTTGTAGTGCGCAAGCTTATCTCCAAAGAACTGGAAGAAAAAGGATATCTGATCAAGGCCGAAAACTACCTGACCAAAGTCGGCACTTCCGAACGCACCAAGGCGGTCATCGAACCCCGGTTGAGCGACCAGTGGTTCCTGAAGATGGAAGATTTGGTGCAACCCGCACTGAAGGCCGTTTTGGAGACCCATGAAATAAAATTTTTCCCGAAAAAATTTGAAAACACCTACCGCCACTGGATGGAGAACATTCGCGATTGGAACATTTCGCGCCAATTGTGGTGGGGGCAGAGGATACCGGCATATTACTTTGGTGATGGGCAGGACGATTTTGTAGTGGCCCGAAGCAAGGAGGAAGCATTGCAAATGGCGAACGCCAAACTAGCTTCTGGAACTGAAGGTTCCAGGAAGGTATTAAAGCTCGGGGATCTGAAGCAGGATGAGGATGTTTTGGACACTTGGTTCTCGTCATGGCTCTGGCCCATCAGCGTCTTTGGTGGTATTCTGGATCCGGACAATGAGGACGTAAATTATTATTATCCCACCAACGATTTGGTCACGGGACCCGACATCATCTTTTTCTGGGTGGCCCGAATGATCATTTCAGGCTACGAATACAGGGGGGAACGCCCTTTTGAAAACGTTTATTTTACAGGACTCGTTCGGGATAAACAAAGGCGCAAGATGTCGAAGCAGCTGGGGAACTCGCCCGACGCCCTGGGACTCATCGATCGGTACGGTGCCGATGGGGTAAGGGTTGGGCTTTTGCTGAGTGCTGCCGCGGGCAACGACTTGATGTTCGATGAAGACCTCTGCCAGCAGGGCAAAAATTTTGCCAACAAAATCTGGAACGCCTTTAGACTGGTAAAAGGATGGGAGGTTGAAGACCTTGCTCAACCTGAAGCCTCCCAATTGGGGATTGCCTGGTATCGTTCAAAATTCAATGAAACCCTTACCGAAATCGAGGACCATTTCGGGAAATATAGAATTTCCGACGCTTTGATGTCGATTTATAAGTTGGTTTGGGACGATTTCTGTTCCTGGCTTTTGGAAATCGTAAAACCTGCCTATCAGCAGCCCATCGATCGAAAAACCTTGTTGGAAGTAATTGAATTGTTCGAACAGAATTTAAAGATCCTACACCCTTTTATGCCTTTTTTGAGCGAAGAAATCTGGCAACGTACCGCAGCGCGAACCCCCAAGGAGGCATTGGTCATCGCCAAGTGGCCCGAGGTGGGGAAGGTAAACGAAGCATTGATACATGGTTTTGATTTTGCCGCTGAGGTCATCTCAGGGGTACGTACCATCCGTAAAGATAAAAATTTTGCGATGAAGGAGCAACTCGATCTTATGGTGCGCAATGAGGAAAATGTTGACCAGGCATGGGATGTGGTCATCGCCAAACTTACGAACCTCAACCAAATCGTATCGGTTGACGCATCGGTTGATGGGGCGCTCAGCTTTCGGGTAAAAAGCAACGAATACTTCATCCCTATAAAAGGCAATGTAGATGTGGCGGCCGAGATCAAGAAAATTAGGGACGAGCTGAAATATACCAAAGGTTTTCTGCTGTCGGTGCAAAAGAAATTGAACAATGAACGTTTTGTGGGCAATGCGCCCGAACAGGTCATCGCCTTGGAACGCAAAAAGCAGGCCGATGCCGAAGCCAAAATCGAAACTTTGGAGAAAAGCCTGTCCAGTTTGGAGTAATCTTAGGGCAAGGATTAGAGTTGGGCGCACAGGACGGTTTCGCTTATGACATGGGGGAAGCCTGTTAAATTGGGGTGGCACACCACTGCATGGAGATATCATTCCATGATCTTTGGTTTGGCTAGGTTGCTTTCGAAATACCTTTCTAATATATTGTAACAATTTTTCATCCTCAATCGGATAAGTTACCTATCTTAACCGGACAATCTAAACCTTTGGAATTATGAGAAGTCTACTTTGGCTCGTTGCCGTAATCTGTATTATTGTATGGTTATTGGGCATTTTAAACATTGTTCCCGGTATCGCTACCAATAGCTTGATTCACATTTTAATTGTGATTGCGGTTATTGTAATTCTTTATAATATAATTTCCGGAAGGAAACCGTTGTAAAAGTGGCGTATTTGCATGCAAAATTTTCCGGTAACAGCGGTTTTTGAACGATTGAAGTTCAACAACCCTGTTTTTGAAGTCCATGTCTTTTTTTTGAACACTTTATAGGAAAAATATCTTGTTTTTCATTGGGATTTAATCCAATTATATTTGAACATGCTGCTTTGGACCCAACGCCGTTACAGGTACATGAGATAGCGTATCCTTAAATCAATGTAGTCCTTTGAAAATCATCAATTGCATCCCAGCCGACCTCGATGAAATATTTCGGCTCTATCGATTGGCCACGGCCTATCAGAAAATCGTATTTCCCGCCAACCAGTGGCCGACTTTTGAAAAATCGATGGTGGAAACCGAAATCAAGGAGCAACGCATTTGGAAGATTGAAATCGACGGGGAGATCGCCTGTGTGTTTACCATTACCTTTTCCGATCCCGAAATTTGGGAGCATAGCGAAAATGATGCTGCCATATATATTCACCGAATTGCCACCAATCCTGTTTTTAGGGGCAAACATTTGGTTTCTGAAATCGTGGCATGGGCCAATAGCTATTGCGTTGCCCACCATAAACGATTTATAAGAATGGATACCTGTGGTTACAATACCAGGCTTATCGCACATTATCAAAATTGCGGGTTTCAATTTCTGGGGATATCCATACTACGACACACAAGCAGCCTTCCCAGCCATTATCATAATGCCGAGGTTTGTTTTTTTGAAATCGAGATAAAGGCTTAATTTAGTAACTTGTAACAGATTCGGTCATTTACAAATTATCATTTTGGAAGCCTACGCAACTGCACTTCTTTATGCCATCCCTTTTTTTATCCTCTTACTTGTGGTTGAAATTGTCTATGGCCATTGGGTCAAAAACCAGAAGCATAAGGTCATGGATACGGTTTCGAGCGTCAGTTCCGGACTCACCAATATCGTGAAGGACTCCCTGGGCCTTGGAGTGATCTTGGTATCCTATCCCTACCTTTTGGAACATTTGGCGGTTACCCATATCAAGGCCACTTGGTTGGTTTGGTTGGTGGCATTTTTGGTCATTGATTTTGCCGGATATTGGAACCACCGGCTGAGCCATCGGGTCAATATTTTTTGGAACCAACATGTCATCCATCACAGCAGTGAAGAATTTAATTTGGCCTGTGCCTTAAGGCAATCGATTTCGAATTTGATCGGCTATTTTCCGTTGCTTCTCATTCCGGCGGCCTTGGTGGGCGTTCCCTACGAGGTCATCGCAATTTTGGGCCCCATACATTTATTCGCCCAGTTTTGGTACCATACACAGCACATAGGAAAGATGGGTTGGTTGGAATATATCATCGTTACCCCGTCGCAACATCGGGTACACCATGCGATCAATCCCGAATACATTGATAAGAATCTCGGGCAAATATTGAGCATTTGGGACCGATGGTTCGGAACATTCCAAGAGGAACTGCCAGAGGTGCCGCCCCAATATGGGGTGTTGAAACCCGCAGGCACCTGGAATCCGATCCACATTAATTTTCAACATTTTTGGAGGTTGTTGCAAGATGCTTGGCATACCCGAAACTATTGGGACAAACTTCGGATTTGGTTCATGCCCACGGGATGGCGACCCGAGGATGTGAAAAAGAATTTTCCGATGGAAACCATTTCCGATGTATACGCCTTCAAGCGTTATGAAACCCCCGCAAGCGGAGCGTTAAAGGGATACATCGTATTTCAGATGTTGACCATTCTGATCTTGCTGCTTTTCATGTTCTACAACTACTCGGCAATAGGGTTCAACGGACTCTTGTTGTTCGGTTTCTTCATATTTGTTGGCATTTATGGCTATACCAGTTTAATGGACAGGAATCGTTATGCGCTATGGATCGAAGTATTCAGGGGTCTTATCGGCCTTGCCTTTATTCTGTGGCAAGGAGATTGGTTTGGGGTTGATGCTTTTTTCGAAAGTGGCAGTTTTTGGGTCGGTCTTTATTTTTTGATCACCATTTTTGGCGCGATCTATTTTACATGGAAGGAGCCTTTGCCCGCCAATACCGAAATAGCCATATAAAAATCAACCCCGGATGAGACCTTATATTTTAGCTGAAACCAATTGGGATGCCCTTAGGGATATGACCTTCGAGCTGGCCATTTTGCCATGGGGCGCCACGGAAGCCCATAACTACCATTTACCCTATGCTACGGATGTTTTTGAAAGCGATCTGCTCGCTGCCGAAGCGGCCCGATTGGCATGGGAAAAAGGCGCCAAACCCATTGTCCTGCCCTCTATTCCATTTGGGGTGAATACCGGACAAACCGATATTTATTTGGACATCAATCTAAATCCGAGTACCCAATATGCCATCTTATCCGATATCTGTACCGTCCTCGATCGGCAGGGCATCAAAAAACTATTGATCTTCAACAGTCACGGCGGCAACAACTTCAAACCCTTGGTCCGGGAATTGGGCTTGAAATTCCCTGAAATGTTCATCAGCTTTTCAAATTGGTTCCAAGCGATGGACAAATCCCACTATTTTGAGGAAAAGGGAGATCATGCAGACGAGATGGAAACCAGCCTGATGCTTTATCTGAAACCCGAACTGGTCTTGCCAAAGTCGAAATGGGGCGATGGGAAGGATAAAAAATATAAGATCAAGGCATTTTCGGAAGGTTGGGTATGGGCAGAACGCCAATGGTCTAAAATCAGTGAGGATACAGGTGTTGGCAATCCGCATAAATCGACCAAGGAAAAAGGGGCACGTTTTTTTACGGATGTTACCGTGAAAATGGGCGATTTTTTTTTCGACCTCTGCAATGCCGATTTGGACGATCTCTACGAATAAATCAAGGATTGCTTGGTTAATGGTGCCAAAGTACCTATGCCTCTAAGGTTTTTACCAGTTTTATATAGTTCCGCATGGCCGCTTTTTGGTCCATGTTTTTGGCCTGGATCAGCGCATTTGCTTTAAAGGCATTGATCAAAGGGGTTTTGCTTCCGGGATTGTTCTTGTTCTCGCTCGCGATCTTGTAATAGGCATAAAGCTTCAAGAGCACATCGGCAGGTAAGGGTTCGGTGTAGTTATTGATAAACTCCACGGCCTTGGTAAATTTTATATGTAGCTTATCATTTGTCATCCTTTTTGGCTAATGTGGCTATACAGGTCTTGCCCCCAATGACCGACTGATTTAGCTTCACCGTTACCCCACTGTTCAAAGGTAATAACAAATCGACCCTTGAACCAAATTTAATGAATCCCGCATCCTCGCCCTGTTGTACGCTGTCGCCCACTTCGGCATAGTTGATGATGCGCCTGGCCAGGGCCCCGGCTATCTGCCGATAGAGTATCTCTCCAAATTTTGGGGTGCGGATCACCACGGTAGTACGCTCGTTCTCGGTGCTCGATTTGGGATGCCAAGCCACAAGGTATTTGCCTGGATGATATTTCGAATATTTGATTTCCCCACTGGCAGGATAACGCGTCACATGCACATTGATGGGTGACATAAAAATGGAAATCTGTAATCGTTTTTCATTGAAATATTCGGTTTCCACCACCTCTTCGATCACCACGACCTTGCCATCGACCGGGGCCAGTATTTCGTCAAAATTGCGTTTTACGGTGCGTTTTGGATTTCTAAAAAATTGGAGTATCAAGATCAAGATGATCAGTGCGATACCCTGGAGTGACCATTTCAACCATGGTATGGATACGAAAAAAGCTGTGATCAAAATAGTGGCCACCACTAGAAAAAAGGTGGTCAGAATAATTTTTTGGCCTTCTTTATGAAACATGGGTAAAAAGGGTTAAGGTTAAATAGGCAAAAGGTGCGGCAAAAACCAAACTGTCGAGGCGATCGAGCATGCCACCGTGTCCGGGCAACAGGGCACCGCTATCTTTTACCCCTGCCAATCTTTTGAGCTTGGATTCGACCAAATCACCCAAATCACCGGATACCACGATCACCAAGGCCAAGAGCAACCACTGCGAGGTGCTGATGGAAGGTTCGTATCGTGCCATCAAAAAGGCCGCCGCCAAGGCGAACAATAGGCCCCCGACGGCACCTTCAACGGTTTTCTTGGGGGATACGGAAGGAAAGAGCTTGGTTTTTCCAATACTGCGACCTACCAAATAGGCAAAGGAATCGTTTACCCAGATCAGTATAAAAATACCCATAATCAAGAACTTTGAAAATTCGTTGTTCTTGTAGGGGATCATCGTGAGAAAGATGCAACCTCCACCGATATAAAATAGTCCCGCTATGAACCTGTTGTATTTTGTAATGGTACTCGGTTTTTTCGAAAAAAGAAAATAAAGCATGGCCAGATCTACGGCTATCGTGACCGACATCAAGATGTTGATCGGTATTTTGTCGTGTTCCTTGATCAGATAGATAAACACCCACCAGAGCGTCAAATAGGCCAAAAAGATGTAGTATCCCTGAAGGCCGACCAATCGCTTGAACTCATAGATGCAGGCAAGTCCAAAAATCATGATGAGAAAATCAAAGGCATCGGAACTTAGGAAGATGGCAGAGAGCAACAAAATAATATAAACCGCCCCCGTTATTGCTCGCCTTAAGATTTCCCTCATGTTATAGATCTTCCAAAAGCAAAAGATACAAATTTTTAGAGCTGCTCCCGTAGGTCAAGAAATCGTCTGCGTTGCTGTCTGTAGCTTGAAAATGCTTGATGGTGGTAATATTGGCGGGAATCTGCGTGCCATATTTTTTTTTGATTTTTTTTAGGCCTTCCCCGATCGATTCCACCAATTGGCTGGTGGTCGCGAAGACGATCAAATTGTCGGGAAGTTCGCTGAGCTTGTTCTCCTTTAATTGATTGGAGGAAACCAATATGGAACCGTTCTGTGCGATCAAATGCTCACAAGTGGTGAAAAAAACCGCGCTTTCATTTTTGTTGTCGCTAAAGGTGATGTTTTCCTTGGAGAATTTATCCTTAAGCGCTGGATTCAAAACATAAAAGGCACTGTTTTCCCAGGCATTTTCGTTGATGATTTTTTTTAATGAAAGTGATATTTCGGAAAATGAATCGCAGTAGAGGAATTTGCCACCATTTTTTTTAAAATGGATGGTAAATTTTTCGTCAACGGGAATGTTAAGGTTGGGCATGTGCTCCCCTCTGGTTTCCGCAGTTATCTTGGAACCCTTTTTTTTACCGCCTCCAAATAATTTGTCGAATATTCCCATGTAATGATCTTGCGATTCGAGCCGTTTATAGGACCGATCTGATCGACGCTGTTTATTTTTTTTCCTCTTCGATTTCTTCGGAAGTATTTTCAGTTTCCACGCCTGCCGCTACGTTTTTCAATATTTCCTGTCCCTGAGCATCGAACTCCTTGTCAAAAGGTCGTCTCCCGAATATCTTTTCAAGGTCTTCCTTAAAAATCACTTCTTTTTCCAATAGGCGCTCGGCCAAGATGGTCAACTTATCCTTGTTTTTTTCAAGCACGTCGATGGCCCTTGCATATTGTTCTTCGATCAATTTCGAAATTTCCTTATCAATTTTTTGCGCCGTGTCTTCGCTATAGGGCTTGGAAAAGCCGTAATCGGTTTGACCGGAAGAATCATAGTAGGTCAGGTTGCCGATTTCTTCATTAAGTCCATAAACGGTGACCATGGCGCGGGCTTGTTTGGTCACTTTTTCCAGATCGCTCAGCGCTCCGGTCGATATTTTATCGAATATGACCCGCTCGGCGGCCCTTCCCCCTAGGGTGGCACACATTTCATCCTTCATCTGTTCCGGGCGAACGATCAATCGTTCTTCCGGCAGGTACCATGCGGCTCCAAGCGATTGTCCCCTGGGAACGATGGTGACCTTTACCAAGGGCGCTGCATGTTCGAGCATCCAGCTTACCGTGGCATGGCCAGCCTCATGATAGGCAATCGTCCTTTTCTCACCGGGGGTAATGATCTTGTTCTTTTTCTCAAGGCCACCCACGATCCTGTCGACCGCATCGAGGAAGTCTTGTTTGGAAACCGCCTTTTTTTCTTTTCTTGCAGCGATCAAAGCGGCCTCGTTGCAAACGTTGGCAATATCGGCACCCGAAAAACCTGGGGTCTGCCTGGCCAGAAAATCGAGATCCAAGGTCTCCGCGGTTTTGATGGGTCTTAAATGGACTTCAAAAATTTCTTTTCGTTCCCTGATATCCGGAAGGTCGACATAGATCTGGCGATCGAACCTTCCCGCCCTCATGAGCGCCTTATCGAGTACATCGGCACGGTTGGTCGCTGCCAATACGATCACATTGGTATTGGTGCCAAAACCATCCATTTCTGTCAAGAGCTGGTTCAAGGTGTTTTCCCGTTCATCGTTTGATCCGGTAAAATTGTTTTTTCCCCTGGCCCTTCCGATCGCATCGATCTCATCGATGAAGATAATGGCGGGGGATTTGTCTTTTGCCTGTTTAAAAAGGTCACGTACCCTGGAAGCACCGACCCCTACGAACATCTCCACAAAGTCGGATCCTGAAAGTGAAAAGAACGGCACTTTGGCTTCCCCTGCCACGGCCTTGGCCAATAAGGTCTTGCCCGTTCCCGGAGGTCCGACCAGCAATGCCCCTTTAGGGATCTTCCCGCCCAGGGAGGTATATTTATCCGGAAATTTTAGAAATTCCACGATTTCTTCCACTTCTTCCTTGGCACCTTCGAGTCCGGCCACGTCCTTAAAGGAAGTTCTGGTGTCGGTTTTTTCATCGAAAAGTTTGGCTTTCGACTTGCCAATATTGAATATCTGACCGCCAGCACCGCCACCACCACCGCCCGACATTCTGCGCATCAGGTAAATCCAGATCCCGATGATCAGAATAAAGGGAAGGATATTGAGGAATAAATTGCCGATGATATTCGATTCTTTATCGAATTCGACCACGGTGTCAAGGTTGTTCTCTTTTTTACTATCGGTGATCTCCCTTTGGAAAATCTGTAGATCCCCATAATCGAGGATGTATTGTGGCACCGCCCCGGTGGCCGGGAGCAATGATTTTTGAGCGACATCTTTGTGGACATCTTTCAGGAGCGCCTCATCGGTAAGAAAGACCTTGGCCTGATTGGTGTTGGTGATGATCAGTATCTTGCTTATATCCCCGTTCCTGAGGTATTCCTGTAATTCGGAGGTTGTGGTTTTTTTGGTGCTCGCAAAATTTTCACTGCTTAAAAACTGAAACCCGATCAACATGATGATGATCAATCCATATATCCACCACGAACTGAATCTTGGTTTTTTTTGACCTGTATTATTTTCTTTTGCCATTTTTTTTAGTTTATGCTACTTTCCACCAGTGTAACCTTGGCATCTCCCCAAAGTCCTTCGATGTCATAGAATTCCCTGATGTGTTTTTGAAAAACATGTACCACTACGTTGACGTAATCCATGAGTACCCACTCGGCATTGTCCCCGCCTTCGACATGCCAAGGTTTATCCTTGATAGCTTTGCTTACTGTTTTTTGGATAGATCCGACTATTGCGTTTACATGCGTATTGGAAGTTCCATTACAAATGATAAAGTAGTCACATACTGTATTTTCTATTGCCCTAAGGTCGAGTAAATTTATGTTTTGTCCTTTTACTTCTTCAATGCCCTCTAAGATCAATGCAATTAGCTCATCAGCGCTCGCTTTCTTTTTTTGCATCCAATAATTTTAGTTTTTACAAAGTTATTATTTTTTTGTTCTTTTAAACCTAGTTTTTAAGATTAGATTAAAGATTACTTAACCACCGTTCCTGTGCGAATAGTCAAACTTGATGCCATAGATTCGACCAACACCTACCTAAAGGGTCTGATGCAATCCGAAACCGTGGAAGATTTTACGGTAGTAACGGCCGACCATCAAAAATATGGACGAGGCCAAATGGGCTCCAAATGGACGTCTGAACCAGGAATGAACCTCATTATGAGCGTTTTAAAACTTTTCGACGACTTCCAGGCCCATGAACAATTTTCCCTGGTGATCTGTGTTTCATTGGCCGTTGTGGATGCCCTCAAAAGTTTTGAAATACCCGATTTGAGCATCAAATGGCCTAACGACATAATGTCAGGAAACCGGAAAATTGGTGGCATCCTGATCGAAAACAGCCTCAAGGGCCCCAAAATAAAATCGGCCGTTATCGGTGTGGGTTTGAATGTGAACCAAACCGAGTTCGTCGATTTGCCCAATGCGTCCTCCATGAAACTATGCGCTGGACAGCATTTTGAGGTGAATGAAGTGTTGGATGCCGTTCTACGAAATTTGCGACAGGGTTTTGAAACCTACGAAAAGAAAGGGCCAACTGCCCAATGGGCCCTTTATGAAGAACATCTTTTTGGAAAGGACCGTAAGTACACATTCCTGACCGATGGGGATCAAAGGGTGGTTGGCAAGATCAGGGGCGTTTCGGCGGAGGGAAAACTGCAAATAACCCTTGAAAACGGGGCCTTGAGGACTTTTGGTTTAAAAGAGATCAAAGTGCTGCTTTAAAGGCCAATATGGGATTAAGTTCAATAACTTGGGGCCGTGGTCAGATTTTAGCGAGGTTCTCTGCCAAAGTGCCCATAAAATTGGTGATCGGATGTTTGATCATCATGGCCATCATCGCATTGAATTCACCCTCAAAACTCAAAGTTACCTCACTTTGCCCCACAGCCGTCTCGGCTATATTGGCCGTAAGGGTAAAGGGTAATTTCCCACTGGCGGCCCCCAGCACTATTTGACTCTCAGGGGTTTGATGTTTCCGTTCGAGGACGATTTCGGGCATGCCGCTGAGTTGAAAAAGAAATCTGTCCTCATTGAGCACCTCAAATTTGGCGATCGAATCAGGCATCAGTTTTTCAAAATTCTTCAGATCGTTCAAAAATCGATAGACTTCTTTTTGGCCCTTGGCCAATGATTTCGTAGGTGTTTCTAGGTACATTTTATTTTTGTTTCCAGCCCGCCGGGTTAGCGCGCCATTCCCTCAAAGTGCTGAGTTGTTCCTCGTTGATATAATCGCTTTCGGATGCTTGTTGGATCAGGTGTTCATAATCGCCCAAGGTATATAGTTCCAAGCCATGTTTTTTGAAATTCGCCTCGGCAATGTCGAAGCCATAGGTGAAAATGGCAAACATACCCTTGATCTTGGCCCCGGCAGCGGTCAACGCCTTTACGGCATTCAGGCTGCTTTGGCCCGTGCTTATAAGATCTTCGATGACCACGACCGTCTGATTCGGTTCCAGCAGCCCCTCGATCTGGTTTTGGCGCCCGTGCGATTTTGCTTCAGGTCGTACATAGATGAACGGAAGGCCCAGATAATCGGCAACCAGTGCCCCTATGCCGATGGCTCCGGTAGCGACGCCTGCGATGATGTCGGGCTTGCCATAAATCGTTTCAAGATGCTTGGCGATTTCTTCCCTGACAAAGTTTCGGATGGTGGGATAGGAAAGGATGATACGATTGTCACAATAAATCGGGGATTTCCATCCGGAAGCCCATGTAAACGGATTTTCCGGTTTCAATTTAATTGCATTAATTTGCAGCAGGAGCTCTGCTGTTTTTTTAGCGGTGTACTTGTCCAAAACCATGTCGCAAATGTATAAAGTTTTTGTTAATGATCTGCCCCTGATTTTGACAAATAAGCTCTCAGAAACCTCAAGTGGCGAATATTTCCTGTTGAATCAAGATGCCATCAAAGCAGCCATAACGGCGCTGAACAAGAGCAAACTACAGGTGGCCTATGTTTACCATCCGAACCACGAGGAAATACTTAAAAAGTTCTGTAAAAAAATACCCTTGGTAAGGGCAGCGGGCGGCGTGGTGACCAACAAGGCGGGCAAAGTGCTGTTCATCTATCGAAATGATAAATGGGATTTGCCCAAAGGCAAACTGGATAAGGGGGAGACCTTTGAGGAATGCGCCCTTAGGGAAGTGGCCGAGGAAACCGGCGTACAAGGATTGGTATTGGAGAACTTTCTTAAGACCACCTATCACGTTTTCAAAAGCAACGGCAAATACAAACTCAAGGAGGTGCATTGGTACGCTATGCGCACTTCCTACTCGGGCCCTTTGGTTGGGCAGGTCAACGAGGGAATCGTCAAAGTAAAGTGGAAAGGGCCCGAAAAAATCAAGAAAGCCTTGGAGAATTCCTACACGAACATCAAGATTTTATTCGGTGACTAATCCGAATCCTTTGCGTCGTCCGCCCTTTGGAAAAACCTATAAACCGGGTATTGTAAAAAAGCCTTTTCCGCATGTTCGCTCCGGGTGTAGAGCCAATCCAACTGGGCATACCAATCGTTTGCAAAACTGGGATCGCTGCTTTTCTTCGATAGGAAGGAATCCTTTACCACGGCATTTTTGTTCAATATTTTTAGGGCCTCATCCTCAAAAACATAAGGTGAAAACCCTTCTTTCCTTTGTAGTATCGCATCAAAAAAATTCCAGTTGAAAAAAGAATCGGTCGCTTCAGGTTCCAAGGTTTCCAATATGTAGCGAATGCCTTCCTGGTCGGTTGGGATCAAAAAATCCCCTTCAACAAAAGCCACCTTTTGGGTGCTTTCGGCAACCTTGGTCTGGAAATGGGGGTAATGGCCCTCATAGACATCCGGAGCGGTGAGGTAGGCAGCAATTTTATAACTGCCGACTTCCATTAGGGTGTCGTTCATCAGAGTTTCGAAATAAATCTTATTGGCCGTCATGCGTTCCATGATTTCTCCATGCTCCTTTTTAACGATATAAGCTGTTGGGATTTGGATCGAATCGGAGGCCACCATATAATTTCTGTAGACCACCTTTTTGACAAAAGGCTTGTCGTGGTCGTACTTCAACCTGGGAAAGCCGGTAACCTCGCTCGGCAAGGTATCGGCCTGATAGCCTTTAAAATCGAGAATGCTCCGGCGGGTCGAATCGATGGCCCATTGCGTGGGGTAATAGGTCCACCCTAGATGCCTTGTCATGGCCTCCTTACGCAGTGCTTTTATCTTTGTTCCATCGGTTTCGGCGATACCGATCATTTGTTTCATCAGTTCATAAGTGCCGTAAACACGCTGCTCGTAGGGCTTCAGCATATGGGTTTCCACCATCATTCCAAGGGTGTTCCATAAAGCGGTATAGCCCGTGGAGTATCTCGGATGATCGATAAACTGTGAAAACCCATGGTCGGGCGGGGCATTGTGAACGTTTACATAGGGCGTGATGTCCCATTTTTCATCGGCCAATCGCTTTACCAGACCCGGCATCATTTCTTCATTTAGATAAGTGCCAAGGTCGCCACCCAATTTATTGTGCTGGGTAAAGAGATGGGTCAAGGTATATTGGTAATCGGCCCCATTGCTCACATGGTTGTCGATAAAGATATCGGGATTCACCAGATGGTAAATGGAGGCGAAGGTTCTGGCATTTTTACTGTCGGCCTTGATAAAATCACGATTCAGGTCATAGTTTTTGGCGTTGCCCCTGAAGCCATAGGAAATCGGGCCATTTTGATTTGCCCTACTGTCGGTATTCCTGTTCAGCGCCCCACCGATGTTGTAGATCGGAATGGAAACAAGGACCGTATTTTTAGGCGCATCCAACTTACCTGTGGCCAAATCGCGGATGAGCATCATCGTGGCATCGATGCCGTCGCTTTCCCCTGGATGGATGCCATTGTTGATCAGGATGATCGTTTTGGAGGCCGCTACCTTCTTAAAATTGAAGTCTCCATCGGGATTATAGGTCACGATATGCAAGGGATAGCCACTATCGGTTTCCCCTATGGTCTGAAAATTGATGTCCGGGAATTCCTTGGCCAAGCGAATATAGAAATCGATGACCTGTTCGTAAGTGGCCGTTTCGGTACCACCGGAATTTTCGAAATGGGTAGGGAAACTCCCTATTTTATCCTCCTTCTTGGTCTCGCATCCTAATAGCAGCAATATGAGAACAACAGCGATGTTGATTTTCATGGTAATGGTCCGATTAGCTATCCCAAAGGATCCACAACTTCGATAATATTGGAAAGGCACCGGTTTGATCATTTTTTTGGAAGGTGCCTTCCTGGTCTGGTCAAAGGGGATGGGAATAGTCCTTAAAATTAAACAAAAAATTCAGTTTTAGGAATCAGGCCACTTTGGTAATTTCGGAAATGCCGTCTTTTTTGATCGGTTTGTTGTTGAAGGTGATCGTGTGGTGGGATCTGGTGCTGTACCATTTCCATTTGTCGCGGTCTACCGCATCAATGGAGGAGGTGACGATATTGACGCGAATCTTATTCGGAATGTTAAGGGAGATGAATTCTTCCAGGAACTGCCATCCATCCATGATGGGCATGTTAATGTCTAAAAAAATGACTTCGGGCAATAATTTTTTGTTTGCAAGGGTTTCCTTTATTTGGTCGATGGCCAACTTGCCGTTCTCATAGGTGGTAATTTCATCGCATTGTACCACAAAACTCAATAATTTTTTTATTCCAAAAACCGTAATGGGATCATCATCGATGATGTAGATTGCGCTAATTTTCGTCATTAAAATAGATGTTAAATGTAGTTCCTACGCCTACTTTGCTCTTGGTTTCCACCTTTCCGTTCATGGCCTCGATCTGGTTCTTGGTAATGTAAAGGCCAATACCCCGGGCATCTTTGTTATTGTGGAAGGTCTTGTACATCCCAAATAATTTATCCCCATATTTTTTCAGATCAATGCCCATACCGTTGTCTCGGATCGATACCACGGTATAATTTCCGGATTTGGCCGTACTCAAGGTAATGATCGGGTTTCTCGAAGGTTCTTTGTATTTGACGCCGTTGGTGATGAAATTCATGAGAATGCTTTCCAGATAGGCTGGAATGACGTTTATGACCACATCATCGGCAATCTTATTGATGACTTTCGCATTGTTGTTTTTTAGAAACGCGGCTAGGTTTGATTCCACTTTTGCCAAGGTTTCATTGAGGACCGTTGGTTTTTTGTCGAGATTGGTATTGGTATTGATGGCCACCACTTCATTGAGGTTCTCCAAAGTCTCCAAGAGATTGTCGGAGGCTTCCACCAACATTTTGGTGAGGTTTTCCCGTTCACTTCCGTTCTGTTCGTTGACCAGGAAATCCAATAACATGGAAAAATTCGCCGAATGTGAGCGAAGGTTATGGGATACGATATGGGCAAAATTGATCAACTTCTTGTTCTGCATGGAAGTGACATTGATCAAGTCTTTCAATTCTTCCTCTTTTTGTTTCAAACGGCTGATATCGAGGCTGATCCCGATCAGGCCATTGGCGGTTCCGTCGTCGCCTACCAAGGGTATTTTTGAGGTGAGGAAGGTAGTGACACTTCCATCATTTCTGATACTGATGGTTTCTTTCCCCAAAATGGGCGATAGGGAATTCATCACCAGCAGATCCTCGTCCCTCGAAATCTGCGCCATCTCTTTTTCATAAAGGTCAAAATCGTTTTTGCCTAAAAGCTCGTTGGCAGTTTTGACACCCAGATATTCACATTCCGATTTGTTGACCAAAACTTTTTTGGAATCCAGATCTTTGATGAATACGTTCAGCGGCAAATTGTCGATCAATGTTTTGAGCAGTTGTTCGTTCTCCTTGGTTTTGATATCGGCGAGTACTTCTTCGGTAATATCCTGAATGGTGCCCAATAGGCCCAAAAATATCTCGTTTTTAAAGATGGGCTTTCCGGAAGCGATCACCCATTTTTCGTTTCCTTCGGCGGTAAGGATCTGTAACTTTTCACTGAAGGCGATTCCCTCTGTCATGGCTCTTTCAACGGCCATGGAAATCGTATTTCTGCTATGCCCTTGTTTATAAAAGTCGATGGCCGTATCAATATTGGGCTCGAAGTCAAGTGGTACTTCATGAATGCGTTTGGTACTATCGGACCAAGTCAGTTCCTGGTTGATGAAATCCAAGTTCCAACTGCCAATATTGGCAATTTCAGTTTTTTCGTTAAAAAGCAGGTTCTGTAGCTCCAGATTGAGTTCATCGTTTACCTTATCGGTTACATCTTCAGTCTGTATGATGACCCCAATGACGTTTTCCCTTTCATCGTACCAAGGTACATTGCTCCATTCGAACCAACGATCTTTCTGTTCGGTATCCAAAAAGCGTTCCTTGCCATTCACCACAGCTTTACCCTTGAGGCAGTCGTTCAAGACCTTATGCCAGTTTTTGTGATCGCCTTTGAAAAGGGTGAAAATCTTCTTGCCAAAAACATCCCGATCAGGAAAATTGAAGTATTCAATCCATTTGTCGGAGGCATGAACCACTTCCAATTTCCGATTCAGAAAAGCGGTCGCAATAGGCAACTGTTTCACCAAATAATTATTGGTTCCTGTTTGGGTCCCCTTTAACATATTGTTGTAATTTCCTACTAATGTAAAGCGATTATTCAACTTTTATGAAGGTTTGTTGTGAATGGTCCAATTTACGTTGTGTGCTCTCGATATCTGTTGGAATATAGTTGAATATACGAAAATTCTTACAAATATAAAGATTAATTTTTGGAATGGAAGAAGTAGCCGTACTGCGTGTGAATCCCTTAAAATGAAGCTTCTTTAGCCGGACCTACCGTTTGACCCTCACCGAATCGGGTACCAGTCCGGTGTAGTCCCCTCCGTTTTTGATAACATCCCTAACAATGGAAGAGCTGATGTAAGATTTTCCGGATGAGGTCAATAAAAATACGGTTTCGATTTCGGAAAGTTTTCTGTTGGTATGCGCAATGGCTTTTTCGAATTCGAAATCGCCAGGATTTCTCAAGCCCCTAAGGATAAAATTCGCACCGATTTTCTGACAAAAATCCACCGTAAGGCCCTTATAGGTCATAACCTTTATCTTGGGCTCATCTTTAAAGGCCTCCTTGATAAAGTGTTGCCGTTCGGCAAGGGTGAACATGTATTTTTTATCGGCATTTATCCCTATGGCGATCACGAGTTCATCGAATAGGGTGATGCCCCGTTGGATTATATCGCAATGGCCCAAGGTGAGCGGGTCAAAGGAACCTGGGAAAATGGCACGTTTGGTCATGTTACTATATTGCGCAATCCAAAGTTAGTCAATTCTTGCGTAAGGCCTCAACAATGGCGCTTTCGAATAGTTTCGAAAAGCCTATTCCCGCTGCTTTGGCCTGTTTGGGTAAAATACTCTCGGTGGTCAGGCCGGGGGTGGTGTTCATTTCCAGCATAAAAGGTTCGTCGCCCACAAAAATAAACTCACTGCGCGAATAGCCCTTCATCTTCAATACATCATAGGCCCGCAATGCCATTTCCGAGACTTTCCGTGCTTGTGATGCCGTTATTCTTGCAGGGGTTATTTCCTCTGATTTGCCCTCATATTTTGCCTCATAGTCGAAAAAATCGTTTTCGCTCACGATTTCGGTAATGGGCAAAACTTTCGATTCCCCGCCATACTTGATCACGCCGACCGAAACTTCGGTCCCTTCCAAAAATTTTTCGATGATGATTTCATCGTCCTCGGCATAGGCTTTGTCTATGGCCGCTTTCAACTCGCTCTTGCGGTATACCTTGCTGATGCCAAAACTGCTCCCAGCCTTATTGGCTTTAACGAAGCATGGCAATCCCACCGCGGATACGATGGCATCTTCATCGATGGGCTCTCCCAAATTCAGATAGTAGGAGGGAGCAGAACGAATGCCATAGGGTTTCAGCACACTCAATAGATCCCTTTTGTTAAAGGTCAAGGCCGATTGATAGTAGTCGCAGGAAGTCTGGGGAAGATGGAGGAGTTCAAAATAGGCCTGCATCAGTCCGTTTTCTCCCGGGGAACCGTGAATGGCATTGAAAACGCAGTCGAATTGCAGTTTTTGATTTTCGATGGTGATCGAAAAGTCATTTCGGTCTACTGGCTGCTCCTTCCCGTGGTCATCCACATACACCCATTTATCAGGCATAATATGGATGCGATAGGGATTGAACTTCTCCCTATCCAAATATTGATATACCACATTACCACTTTTAAGGGAGATTTTGTACTCACTGGAATAACCCCCCATGATGATGGCGATATTTTTCTTCATACCTCGAAAACTAAACCAAAATTAAAGTTCCAAAGTAAGTAAAAAAGAAGTGGATTCTCTTGGCGAAGTCTAAAATTTTGAGCTTGGGAAAGATATTGCCCATGGCTTCGACCACAATTCGAAGCTGCCCCATCAGGTATGTTGCGACCGTTTCCTATATTTGCACGGAAGACGTATTAGCGATGGGAAATTTTATAAACTTTTTGCGAAGCAGAACCTTTTTGATCCAGTTGGGCCTAGCGCTCCTGGTTATGGTACTGCTGGTCGTGGTGATGTTGCAATGGCTGAAGCGGTCCACCAATCATGGGGAATTTGTTGAAGTGCCCGATTTTTCGAAAATGTCGGTACAGGATATGCGCGAGGCTGTCGAGCGGTCCAACCTGAGGTATGAGGTCATCGATTCCGCAAATTATGATCCCGAGTTTCCCCGTTTTTCGATTATTGCGCAAAATCCCCCACCTGGCAACAAGGTAAAGGAGAACCGGAAAATTTATTTTACGGTAAACCCTTCAGGGTACAAGAAAGTAACCGTACCTGAAATTATCCAGAACTCGATCAGAAACGCCACCTCAAAATTACGGGCCGTGGGATTGGATGTGGAACGCGTGACCTATATCGACGAGATCGGCGAGGACATGGTATACTATATCAAATACAAAGGCAAGAAGCATCAATGCCGGCGAAAAACTTCCCAAAACTTCAAAAATAGAATTGGTTTGCGGCAACGGAGACCGTACCGAACGGTCCAATGATCAAGTCCGATTCCGATCCCCAATAACAAATGGAAGAACAAGACCAAGCCGATCTTGAAGGAGAGGAGCTTTTTGAACACCACAGATTTGTGGCCTCCAAAGGTCAGGAGCCGCTTCGGGTCGATAGATATTTAATGAATTTTATTGAATATGCCACCCGCAACAAAATTCAACAGGCGGCCAAATCGGGTCATATCTGGGTCAATGATGTCATCGTCAAGCAAAATTATAAGGTGAAGCCGGGCGATGAGGTGAAAGTGCTTTTCGAGCATCCGCCCCATGAATTTTTATTGGTTCCCGAAGACATACCCTTGAACATCGTTTATGAAGATGAAGTACTCCTTGTGGTCAACAAACCTCCGGGGATGGTCGTACATCCTGGCCATGGCAACTATTCCGGAACCCTGATCAATGCGCTGTTGTACCATATCAAAGACCTCCCCGCCAACAGTAGCGATCGTCCCGGCCTGGTGCATCGCATCGATAAGGACACTTCCGGACTCCTGGTCATAGCGAAGACCGAAGCGGCCATGACCCATTTGGCAAAACAGTTTTTTGATAAGACCAGTGAAAGGGAATATGTGGCTTTGGTATGGGGGAATCTGGAAAACGAAACGGGAACCATAGAGGGCAATATCGCTAGGAACCCTAAGAACCGACTACAAATGCAGGTGTTTCCCGAGGGCGATGAGGGCAAGGAAGCGGTGACCCATTATAAGGTATTGGAGCGTCTGGGGTATGTGACCCTGGTTTCCTGTAAATTGGAAACAGGCCGCACACACCAGATCCGTGCCCACATGAAATATATTGGGCATACCCTCTTCAACGATGAACGCTATGGGGGCGATCAGGTGCTGAAAGGCACAACTTTTACCAAGTACAAACAGTTTGTAGACAATGCATTTAAAATATTGCCCCGACAAGCCCTTCACGCAAAAACCCTTGGTTTTGTGCATCCTGTAACGGGGACCTATATGCGGTTCGATTCCGAAATACCACAAGACATGGCCGAATGCATCCAAAAGTGGCGCGATTATTCAAAACTTGGCAAATAGGCCAAACTGCGGATGAAAATCGAACATCAATTTGCAAGTGAATCTTCCATTCCGGAGCTTTTGGGCATGATGGGCGAATTCTATTCGATCGATGGGTATCCTTTTGATTTAGAAAAAACCCGCGCCAACCTGCGCACTTTTTTGAATACCGCCCATATGGGCAGGATTTGGATTTTGTGGTTAGACGGCAAGGCGGTGGGCTATGCCATACTCACCTTCCTGTTTAGTTTTGAACATGGTGGAAAAATGGCTTTTCTGGACGAATTTTATGTCAGGGAGCCCTATCGCAAGCTTGGAATCGGACTGTCGACACTTCGTTTTTTGGAAAATGAGGCCTACCACTTGGGCATCAAGCGCGTTCAGTTGGAATTGGAAAAGCACAACGACGTGGCCAAAGCGCTCTACCTAAGGCAGGGCTTTGCCGATTCGGGAAGGTATCTGTTCTCCAAAAAAATTATGGGCGCCCCGGATGAAGGGGCGGTATAAATTCTTTTGATACCTCGATTGGAAACTCTTTTTCGGGTCTTGCCCGCTTCCGAAAAATCATTGTTATTTTTGAACACCTAAAAGAATTCGCATGAAGATTGTAATCTCTCCCGCCAAAAGTTTGGAATTTGACCGGGAACATCCCAAGCTTGAGCACACTTTGCCGGAATTTTTGGCCGAATCGGAAAAATTGAACAAGATCCTTGCCAAAAAAAAGCCCAGGGCCTTGGGCAAAATGATGGGCATTTCGAACCAATTGGCCGAATTGAATTGGGAACGCAATCAAAATTTCACTTTACCATTTACAGCTGAAAACGCGCGACCTGCCATATTCACCTTTGACGGGGATGTCTATCAGGGATTGGACGCCTACTCGCTCAGTGCCGACAAGGTGCTAAAACTTCAAGATTCGCTGCTCATTTTATCCGGACTTTATGGGGTCTTAAGGCCACTGGACCTGATGCAGCCCTATCGGCTTGAAATGGGGACGCCTTTAAAAATAGGGCGCAAGAAAAACCTATATGAATTCTGGAAGGTACCCTTGACCGCACACCTGAACGGAATGCTACAAGACGGGGAACTTTTTGTCAACCTTGCCAGCAACGAATATTTTGGAGCCATTGACCCCAAAAAACTGAAGGTGCCCACCATCACGCCCATTTTCAAAGATTGGAAAGGAAATGATTTAAAGGTAATCAGTTTCTTTGCGAAAAAGGCAAGGGGATCGATGGTGCGTTATATCATCGAATCTGGCGCAAAGACCCTGGAAGACATAAAATCGTTCGATCTTGATGACTATGAATTCAGTGCGGCCCATACCCTTAAGGAAAATCAACCGGTTTTCATCAGATAATATATCTTGGTTGTCGACGTTTTAATGCTGTGGTGTCACAAACACAACGTCATGAAAAATATGCTCCCTTTTCTGTTTATGGTATCAGTTCTTTTGGTCGGATGTACCGATAGGGACGACGATATCGATTCGGTCAACATCAGGGTAAAAAACAACAACGATTTTACCTATGAAACGGTACAGCTGGCAGATTCGGAAACGCTGCTTACCGATATTGCAGGGGGAGCATATTCAGAATACCTGCAGTTCGAAACGGCCTATAGGTATGCCTATATAGAAATAGTTGCCGCAGGGGAAACCTATGTATTGCAGCCTATCGACTTTGCTGGGGAAACCCCTTTGAACCTTGGATTTTATACTTACGAACTGACCATAGGGGAAGACGGCAACATCGCTCTGGAATTTAAGCCGGAACAGTAATCACTTTTGTTTGCCCACTTTTATTTTTTCCTCCACGGTAGCCCTTTTCTTAATTTTTCTTTTCCTTCTGGTACCATAGGTGCCGTTCACTATTTTGCCCCTTTTTGTTTTTTTGTCCCCTTTACCCATTTTCGTTAATTTTGATTTTCTTAAAACTAGCAAATTCGTTGCAGAAAATCAAGATGACATTTCCCATTTTGAATTTCCCTTAGGAACATTATATTCCCGTACATTATCAAAAAGATGTTTTTACACAGCCACCCATATGAACCATTTCTTTTCGAAGGCGCCACCAAATTGATCGTGGGTACCCTGCCGCCGCCGCGATTTACCACCGAGACCTTGAAGCCTGGTGATGTCGCACTTCTGCTATGGTAGCAAGGACGGGCAATTATGGCCGATTTTGGACAAGATATTTCGAACTTGGACTTCAATATGAAAACACTGCGCGGCGATTAAGCAGCGCACCGATTTTCTGAAGGAAAGGCGCATCGGGATCTGCGATATAGTCGAAAGTGCGACCCGGTCTAAAATAGACGCCTCCGATTTGGGCATGCAAACGGTCAAGTTCAGAAATCTACTCGAAATACCTCCACCGCTATACGAAGGTAGAGACCCTGCTCTTTACCGGAGGCAATAGCAAAAACGGACCTGAGTACTTTCTTCAGGAAACAACTGAAGGAGCAGGAGTCACTCTGCGGGTCGTGTCATCGGGTAAAGTACCGAGAATCCATGAATTCCACTTCCACAGAGTCAGAATCCACGGGCAGCGGCCGCGGAGAACGATCAGAACGGTTTCGCTCACCGCGCCTTCAGGGGCAGCCAACCGAGCCATTGGGAGTCTTTTGGCCTACAAAGAAAGGAAAGATGCCGATCCAAACTTCACCACTTTCGATTTTAGGGTGTTACAGTACAAAGCCCATTTTTAGGGTAAACTAAAAAGAGTCCTGTCATTGCTGACAAGACTCTTTTACGAGAACACTATATGAAAATGAAAATGAGATCGCTCGGTTGATTATGATGAAGTAAAAATAGGGACAAGACCAGGCCCTGGCAAAATAATTGTGGTGTACGTTGTTGGTTTTGTGGTGTGTAAGCTTTATTTTGTTATTTGGGAATCATTACCTTCACTAGTCACTGTATTATTGCCGATATTTATCGCGAGATTTATGGCAGCTCAAGTGGTATCCGAAACAACTATTTTCAACCATTTACCACTAAAATATATATGCAGTATTCTGAAAGACTGGAGGAGTTTAAAAAATCGGTCAACAATAAATTCAATGTTTACAACAGCCTGTTTCTTAATTTGCCATACAGAAATATAGAGAATGTGGGCATGCTGATTCCCTTGTTATTGCACCAGTGCCAAAAAGGACTGCAATCCGGCAAAAACCCGCAGCAGATACTGGAATCCTTTTTTCAGAACTATGCTGAAATCGGATCTGAGCAAGACCGTATCAATTTCATGTTCAGAATCATCCAATATGTTGAACGGCAAGTTGTACTGTACGATAGCGTGGAAGATGCCGCTTTTCCCAAATTGCACGAGTACAGTGAATCGCTATCGATAAAGGATTATTTCCAATTGGTACGACAAGAACAAGAGTTGGGGCCTGGTATCCAAAAAACTGTCGACCTTCAGTGCCCGGATCGTGCTCACTGCCCACCCTACACAGTTTTATACCCCGGCCGTTTTGGATATTATAGCCGAACTTACGGTCGCTCATCCTCGAAGACAAGATCGATGAGATAGACGTCACCTTACAGCAATTGGGCCTTACCTCCCTGATCAATGCCAAAAAACCCACACCATTTGACGAGGCCAAGAATATCATCTACATTCTGCGCATGTCTATTATGATGCCGTGGGTGACCTGTATGCCTATATCAAGGAGAATATCAGCGACAATCAATTTCGAGAACCATAACATCATGAAACTGGGATTTCTGGCCTGGAGGTGACCGTGACGGAAATCCATTTGTAACCGCCGAAATCACGAAGGATGTGGCCGATGAGCTTCGCGTCAATTTGATGAAATGCTACTATAACGACCTGAAGCGCTTACAGCAAAAACTAACCTTTAAAGACCTTCAGACGCCTTTGAACAGGCTGAGGAACAATCTTGTACATTGCGATGTTCGATACAAAGCGACATATTGGATATGACGACATCATCGATCCCCTGCTCACGATCACAAGAACTTTTGATCGCAAAATACCATGGACTATACCTGAAAAATCTGGAACACCTGATCGATAAGGTCAAAATATTCAAAACCCATTTTGCCACTCTCGATATTCGGCAAGACCACGGGATGCACACCAAGGTCATTGAGACCGTTCTAAGACAAAACGGGAAGATAAAGGATGGGCCTTGACGAACTGAAGGAGAGCGAATTGATCGATATCTTGCTACATCAGCAGATCGAACTGAATGAGATCGATTTTGAAGACGAGATCGTAAAGGATACCATCCTAAACATTTCACAGCTCAAGGGTATCCAACAAAAAAATGGACAGGAAGGCTGTAACCGGTATATCATCAGTAATTCCGAAGACATGTTCTCGGTACTGTTCGTTTATTGCCCTATTCCGCTGGTGCGGTTGGAAAGCCGATCAAATTACTTTCGATATTGTGCCCCTATTCGAGACCATGAAAGGCATGGACACGTCAGAAGCCACCATGCAGGCCCTTGTTCGACTTACCGGACTACCGTAGCGCACATGGAACAAAGGGAAAATAAACAAACCATAATGTTAGGCTTTTCGGATGGCACTAAAGATGGGGGTTACGTAAAGGCCAACTGGTCTATATTTAAGACAAAGGAAAAGTTATCAAAGATCTGTAAGAAAAACCAGATCATGGCCATATTTTTTGATGGTCGCGGTGGCCCACCGGCAAGGGGCGGGCGGCAAAACCCATCGATTCTATGCCGCACAGACCAAAGAAATCGCCAACCACGAAATTCAGCTCACGATACAAGGTCAAACGATCACGAGTACCTATGGTACGAAGGAACAATTTATGCACAACAGCGAGCAATTGCTTACAGCTGGTCTTTCCAACAACCTTTTCGGAAAGGAAAATGTGATTTCCAAGGAATCGCGTCAACTGATGGAAGACCTTTCCGATTTGAGTTTTGCCAAATATGACGCCCTGAAACATCACGACAAGTTTATGCCGTACCTCGAGAACATGAGTACGCTCGAAATACTATAATAAGGCCAATATTGGCAGTAGGCCGGGCAAGCGGGGCAACAAGAGCAAGTTGGAACTGAGCGATCTAAGGGCCATTTCCTTTGTGGGGTCATGGAGCCAGTTGAAGCAAAATGTTCCGGGATATTTCGGAATTGGTACGGCCATCAAGACCCTGAAGGATGAAGGGCGACTCAGGGGACCTTAAAAAACTGTTCAAGGAAGTTCCCTTGTTCAGGGCCCTGATGCACAACAGTATGATGTCGCTTTCAAAATGCTACTTTGAACTTGACCAGCTATATGAAGGAGGACAAAGAGTACGGGGATTTCTGGAAGATCTTGTATCGAGGAGTATCCTGCTTTCCAAAGAAATGTTGCTGCTCATTTCGGGCTATGACATGCTGATGGAAAATGAAGCGATTTCCCGGGAATCGATCAAGATCAGGGAAAACATCGTATTGCCCTTATTGGTCATCCAACAGTATGCCTTGCAGAGAATCGGACAGAAATCGGAGCACACCGAACTTTATGAAAAAATCGTGACCCGGTCGCTCTATGGGAACATCAACGCCAGCAGGAACTCGGCATAGGGCGAGTATGGCCTTCCTTTGGGCCGGGCGTTGCCCTTTAATTATTTTCTGGCTATACGAAAATTATGAAAACATTTCTTTACATTTGCCTTTTGGCAAGCATTCAGGTTTTAGCGCAAAAAAATGATAATGCCAGAATTAAGCTATCGGGCCTGGTTAATACGGTCAGAGGTGAACCCATTAAAAATGCCGTACTTTTTATAGATTCGGTAAAGACGTTCGTGAGAACCAACAAAAAGGGAATTTATAAAACCACAATAGCATAAGGAAACGGAAACAATTATGGTGTATGTCGCCGAACATGGGGTCCTTGGCAAACCTATGTCGGTGTGGCCGAGATGAATTTTCAATTCGTCGAACAGTTCGATCATTTAACGGAATATGACATGGCAGCATTGGGCTATCTTACTGAAGCACCGCGAAAAGGCACCCTTGCGCCTTCTAGATTTAAGGAGTTTTCCAATATCTATCAGCTCATCCGTGAAATGTTCACCGGGAGTTGAGGTAAACGGAAGTAATATCGTGGTCAGGGGCGTATCTTCCTTTGGCGACAGTACCCCCCTCTTTGTGGTAGACGAATCCGTATGTATCCGATATTTCATATATTCAGCCCGCCGAAGTAGAATCCATAGTGTTATTGAAAGGGGAAGATACCGCCATCTATGGTTCGCGGGGTGCCAACGGAGTATTCCTTATCCATCTTAAAAAATAGGTCGGATTCTTCGATTGGCCTGCTCGACCTATCGTATTTTTCATGAATGATGCCTTAGTAGTGGTAGTGTACTTCATTTCCTTACCTCATGATGGCAATCCTCTTATAGACATGCTGACCAGCACAAAAAATCTTATTGTTTGGAACGTTGTTCCTTGATGGTTTTCTTGTCGATGTCGAATTGATTGGGCTGAATTTGTACATTGCCCGTTGGGTTTGTGGGGTTCGATTGTACCTTCGATATCTTAAATTTTCTCTTCTTTTCTATAATTCCCATGAATAATTTTGTTTTTAGGTTCCATACAGTATAAAAATAGGACACGACAATCCCTGTTAACTAAATCATAAACCTTTGTTAATCAAATTATTATATATTAAAAAATGTGAAGGCCGGCCGCTCCGTTCCTTTTTCGCAGAGTTTATTCCCCAATCCTATACCTTTATCGGTTTAGGCTACCCTGGAATATTTTCAAGAACAAAATGAAACAAAAATTCTAGACTTCTTTCTTGCTTCCTGTAAATTTTAAGAAGGGTAAGCCCCATGAATCTCTTGGATTCATGACCTACGCAGCACTACTAAGGGATTTAATGGTCTGTAATTCGATCGACCAATATGATTTTGGTTTTCCACAATTACACAAATTGCTCCAATCCGGTATCCGTGTTGCCGTGGCCGTATAGGTTGCCAATCTCATCCCGATACCTATTGTTGATTAATCTATTTATCCCTAACTTTAATATGATTTACGTCCCACAGTATGAATTATCAACTGACATATCGATCGATAGCCATCCCTACGCTGGGAAGCAAGGATATCAACGATATTCTGGAATTTGCGCGGGATTTTAATTCGAAAAACGATATTACGGGTTGCCTGGTTTATAGCCATGGGTATTTCGTTCAAATATTGGAAGGTGAGGCGGAAAAAATCCTGACCCTGATGAAGAGCATTGAATTGGATACCAGACACACCTTCGTCGATATTCTCAGTGAAGGGGAAGTCGCCAAACGAATGTTCAAGGGATGGGATATGGCTTATTTAGATCCCTCCGAAAAAAGGTGGGGCGACAAAGCGGAAGATCTGAAGCGTACCCTTTTGGCTTTAAGGGATCAATCGATCAAGCCCGAATTTACCTATAAGGTGTTTTGGCAAAACGTGAGCAATTTGGTAGAGGAGAAAGGATATTTTAAAAAATAGCAAGGAAACGCCCTGTACCCTATGTAGCCCAACTAATTTGCCCTCGTTGCCCGGTAAACTGGGGCCCCATTAGATTTTGGTGCTCAATATCCCATAAAACGTCTTGATGCCATAAGCGATATTGCCGATTTTTAAATTCTCGTTCGGACTGTGTTGATTGTTGTCGGGGTTTACCATAGGTACAATGAAGGCCGGTATTTTCAATTCATTGATGAAGGGGGCGATCGGTACGGTACCTCCCATAATGCGGATCTGTACCACGGCCTCCCCAAAAGTGGATCTTAAGGTATTCACCAAGAAATTCCCATAGCGATTGTCCAAATCGGTTCGAAAGGCATCGGTCACTGTCCCTTCCGTAATGGTCATGATCTTGTCATGGGCCATGCGCTGCTCCTTGGTGGGGATCGAATCAACTACAAAAAATCCTGCGTTTTCGATATACTTTCTAACCAGGCCTTTCAATCGGGTACCATCGGATTCAGGCACCAGGCGGATGTCGATTTCCGCCGTGGCGCTTTCAGGCACAATGGTACGCGCTTTTTCGCCGATCCAGCCCGATCCCAATCCGCGTATGTTCAAGGAAGGGTATTGTAACGATTCCTGGTAAAAGGCGCCTACCTTTTCCGGGGTTTTGATTTCCAGATCGGCATTGATGGTCGCGGCATCGTCGGGGACACTTTTCAGGATGGCCATCGTGGCCTCGTCCAAGACGATACCATCGTAATAGCCGTCGATCAAAACCCTGCCCCCGCCATCTTTCATGCCTGCCAAGACTTGGGCCAACTGAAACCCGGGGTTCGGGGCATAATTGCCATAATGGCCACTGTGCTGGGGCCTTATCGGGCCATAGGTGGTAATTGATAGTGTGGTGATCCCCCGACAGCCATAGACCACGGTCGGTTTTTCAGAACTATGTACGGGTCCGTCGTTGATCACCAAAAAATCGGCCTCCAGCAATTCCCTATAGGTCTTTACCGCTTTGGGCAGCGGGGCACTGCTCTTTTCTTCTTCACTGTCTAAAATAACCTTTACGTTGAACGGGATCGAAACTTGGTTCTTTTTTAAGAGGTCGATGGCATTCAGGAACATCACTATGGGCCCTTTGTCATCGGAAGTGGATCGGCCGAACAACCGCCAGGAGTAGTCGATGTCTTCCACCAGATCATTGAACGGTCGGGTTTTCCATCGCCCGTCCTCCCAAGATTTTAAGACCATTTCATACGGACTGGGCTGTTCCCATTTTGAGGGGTCGACCGATTGCCCATCGAAATGCATGTAAAACAGAATGGTGGGCTTGTTGTCTTCCATGGGAAGAGCCGCAAAAAATAAAGATTCCCCTTCGGTAGGGAGCACGGAGGTGTTGAACCCGCGTTCGCTGAATTTTTTGGTCAACCAGGTCAGGTTTCTATTGATATCCGCATGTTCCAGGGCATCATTGGGGATGGCCACAAATTCCTTTAGCTCATCGATGCTATGCCGCACTTGCGATTTAAGCTGTATGTCTTGCTGGGCAAAAGCTGTAAAAGAAGCCGTAACGATAAAAAATGATAACAATTTTTTCATAAATGGTTTTAGGTTCATTGCATACTGATCGATGGGCATGACCTATCAAAAGGCGTTGACCGCCTTTTTTAGATGCCCTAAATATAGATAAAACTAGGCTCTTGCCAAGCTTATGATCTTAAGGACTGCCAACCGGAGCAGGAGTACAAAAGGAAAACCATGCAGCGCAACGTCGAACCAGTCTGGAAAGCGCATGCCGACCGCACCTCCGGCAATCCATCTGATCTTTCCCCAAAGATGTGGTTCCGGGAAGAACGGTGCCAGGCCCAAAGTGAGACAGATCAAGACCACGAGTTTCCAATTGTTTATAAGGTCTTTCATGACGGCCTGATCGATTGAACAAATTCACTTATATTATCCACCCCTTTTTCGGTCAGGTGCTTGATAAAGGCAGAACCGATGATGGCCCCTTTGGCCTTTTCCGTCGCTTGCTTAAAGGTCGTTGCATTGCTGATGCCAAATCCCACTATCTGCGGATTTTGCAGTGACAATGAGGCAATGCGATCAAAATAATCGGTCTGGATTTTGCCAAAGCCCGATTTGGATCCCGTAACGCTCGCCGAACTGACCATGTAAATGAATCCCTCCGAGGCCTTGTCGATTTGTCGGATGCGGCCGTCACTGGTCTGTGGCGTGATCAGGAAAACATTGATCAAGCCAAATTTTTTAAAGGTCGCTTCATATTCTTCCAGATAAACATCAAGGGGAAGATCGGGCATAATGATGCCATCGATACCGATGTCATGGCATTTTTTACAGAAGGCCTCCACGCCGTATTGAAGCATGGGGTTGAAATAGCCCATTACGATCAAGGGAATGGATACCGTTTTTCGTATGTCCTTCAATTGTGCGAAGAGTTTTTCGGTAGTCATCCCGTTCCGTAGGGCGGCAGTGGAACTCTCCTGAATGGTGGGCCCATCGGCCAAGGGGTCGCTGAACGGCAAGCCTATTTCTACCATATCCACCCCGTTTTTCTCCAATTCCTGAATAATGCGCACCGTATCCCCGATTTCGGGATACCCGGCGGTGAAATAGATCGAGAGGAGTTTTCCCGGTTCCTTTAATTTTTTACTGATTCTGTTCATTTGCCGATTCAGAGTTTGAAATAATCGATATAGGTGCTGAGGTCTTTATCACCTCGTCCAGAAAGGTTGACCACGATGACCTGTTCCGGTCCGAATTTTTTGTGGTCGAAAATGGCGAAGGCATGGGAGGTTTCGATCGCAGGGATGATGCCTTCCATTTGCGATACCATCAGACCGGCGGTCATGGCCTCATCATCGGTGATGGAGATGAATTCTCCGCGGCCAGAACGGTATAAATGGGCATGCATGGGCCCGACCCCCGGATAGTCCAAGCCGGCCGAGATGGAATATGGTTCCGTGATCTGCCCGTCCTGCGTCTGCATCAACAGGGTTTTGCTACCGTGTATGATACCCACCCTGCCCAAGGCCGAAGTCGCGGCACTTTCGCCTGAATGTACTCCTTTTCCCGCAGCCTCTACGGCGATGATGCCCACTTCGGGCCGATCGAGATAATGATAATAGGCGCCGGCAGCATTGCTGCCGCCTCCTACACAGGCCACCATGTAATCAGGATGATCGCGCCCTTCCTTTTCAAGCAGCTGCCATTTGATTTCCTGGGAAATGACCGACTGAAACCGGGCCACCATATCGGGATAAGGATGGGGACCGACAACCGATCCTATGATGTAATGCGTATTCACCGGGTTGTTGATCCAATCCCTGATCGCTTCGTTCGTGGCATCCTTCAAGGTTCTGCTTCCCGACAAGGCCGGTCGTACCGAAGCGCCCAACATTTTCATTCGTGCAACGTTGGGTGCCTGTCGCGCGATGTCTTTTTCGCCCATATACACCACGCATTCAATGCCCATCAAGGCGCAGACCGTGGCCGTGGCCACCCCATGCTGTCCTGCCCCCGTTTCGGCGATGATGCGGTTCTTGCCCAATTTTTTGGCCATCAAGATCTGGCCGATGGTATTGTTTACCTTATGGGCTCCCGTGTGGCAAAGGTCTTCCCTTTTCAAATAAATTCTGGTGCGATATTTATCGGAGAGCCGGTTTGCGAAATACAATGGGGTGGGACGGCCCACATAGTCTTTTAACAATTGGTTGAACTCCGCTTTAAAGCTGGGTTCCTCCATGATTTCGATATAATTTTGTCTTAATTCTTCGGTGTTGGGGTAAAGCATCTCGGGGATGAAAGCCCCGCCAAATTCACCATAATATCCTTTTTCGTTCGCGTGGTATGTATTCATAACTGTTTTTTGAATTCCTTTAATTTATCAACCTCTTTCAATCCCGGACCAGACTCAAACCTACTGTTCACATCAATGGCATGGCAATATCGCGATTCGGGCCTTTTTAAAAATTCCTTGATCGAACCTATTTCATCCAATCCGATGCCACCGCTCAAAAAATAGGGCTTGGAGGAGGTATAGTCTTTTAAAACCGACCAATCAAAGACATAGCCATTGCCCCCAGGGAGCTTTCCTTTGGTATCGAACAAAAAATAATCGCAGCTCCCCTCAAAAGGTTTGAGCACTTCAAAATCGAACCCGTTTTGAATTGAAAAAACCTTGACCACCCCAACGTCCCTGTCCTTGAGGGCCGCGCAGAAGGCGGGAGTTTCATGGCCGTGCAATTGTACCAGCTCGAGCCCGTACCTTATAATGTGATCATTGACTTCCTTCAGGCTGGCATCTACAAATACCCCAACTTTCGCGATACCTGAGGGCAGCTTTGGAATGGCCCCTTCGAAAAATCGTTCCGAAGGCTCCCAAAAAATGAACCCGAGGTAATCGGGCTTTAGGGCAGCCACCTCCAAAACGTTATGTTTCATGCCGCAGACCTTTAATTTCATCGCACCAACTTATAGTTCATAGATTTTGCTATTTGGTCTTTGGCCCGTTTACCGGCCCATTTTTCACAAAGGTACAACCCCAGATCCAAGGAAGCCGCTACCGCCCCTGCCGTTACCACATCACCATCTTCCACGATGCGTTCCGGCAATACTTCCTTGGCGTAGGCGGCGAGGGATTGGTATTCGGCGAAATGGGTGGTCGCTTTTTTCCCATTTAGAAAGCCCGCTGCGCCCAGCAATAGGCTACCGGTACATATGGAAACTTTCAGGGTGTCCTTGCCTGTGGTCTGCAGCCATTCGATGAAATCCCCATCCGCCTGCAAAGCCCTGCTCCCATAGCCTCCTGGGACCACGATGGCATCGTACGCGCCCAAATCGGGCCTTATGGCATCCATTGCCATCTCCAGCCCGAAATGGTCCTTGATCGTAGGTTGCATTGCACAGAGCTGCCAGCTGAGATCGGGCAAAAACCCCATGGACCGCAGCCGACTTACCGGATCGTAAATGCCGATAAAATCGAGGGTGGTAATACCGTCGTATAAGATATAGGCGATTTTCATAGCGTTATTTGGTCAATGAATTCCCGAGCGCTTTTCCCAGGATTGTCGGAAGCCATGAATTGCTCCCCGATGAGGAACCCTTGATAGCCATATTGCATCAGATCTTTGATCGAATCGACTTTGCCGATACCGCTTTCGGATACTTTTACGAATTCATCGGGTATGCTATGGGCCAGTGACTTGCTGGTCTCAAGACTTACCTCGAAAGTCTTCAGATTCCGGTTGTTCACACCCAGCAGATCAATGCTGGGCATGACCGATCGGTTCAATTCCGCTTCGTTGTGCACTTCCAGTAGCACTTCCATTTGAAGGCTCTTTGCCAATTCTGATAATGACTTGATCTGGGCCCTGGTCAAAATGGCAGCGATCAATAAAATGAGATCCGCCCCATAGGCCCTGGCTTCAATGATCTGGTATTCGTCGATAATGAATTCTTTGCGCAATAGGGGCATTCGGGTTGCGGCACGTGCCAACAGCAGATCGTCCAAGGAACCCCCGAAGTATTTGCCGTCGGTCAAGACCGACATGCCCCTGGCCCCTGCTTTTTGATACCCCAAAGCCACATCCTGGACACTTACATCCTGATTGATGATCGACTTTGAAGGGGAGCGGCGTTTGTGTTCGGCGATGATGCCCGCGCCTCCGCGTCTTAAATCCTCGGCCAAGGACAAGGTTTTTCGACCAAAAAGGACCGCTTGCTCCAATTGGGCGAGCGGTACGATCGATTTTTTCAACAACACTTCCCTGTGTTTGTCGACCACAATTTTTTCAAGGATGTCCATCAATTGCTCAATTCTTGTAATTTCTTCAATGCCTTTAAGCCATGTCCGCTTCGCAACGATTCCATGGCCAATCCAAATCCTTCCTTGGCGCCGATCCCCTTTACGGTGGCGATCGCGATGCCCGCATTGGCGCATACCACATTGTTTTGCGCTTCCGTGCCCCGCCCTTCCAGCACCTCCATAAAAATTTTCGCCGAATCCGCAATGCTGTTGCCACCGATGATGTCGGTATGTGAAATGGCCTTCACCCCAAAATCTTCGGGTTCCAATATGCCTTCCGATAGGTTCGATATGGTCTTGGTTCGTCCGGTGAGGGAGATTTCGTCATACCCATCCAAGGCGTGCAGCACGGTGAATTTCTTATCCGTGTTCTGGTAGAGGTAGCCGTACATGCGCGCCAGTTCGAGATTGAAAACCCCTACCATTTGATTTTTTGGAAAAGCCGGATTTACCATGGGCCCCAACATGTTGAAAAAGGTCTTTACCCCCAATTCGCGGCGAATCGGCGCCACATTTTTCATCGCAGGGTGGAACAATGGGGCATGGAGCACACAAATGCCCGCCTGTTCGATCGATTTTTCCAAAAAATCGGCATCACTGCTGAACTTGATACCCAGAAATTCCATCACATTACTGCTGCCACAGGTGGAAGAAACTCCATAGTTGCCGTGTTTGGTGACCTTTATACCGGCCCCTGCCGTAACAAAGGATGCCAAAGTGGAAATATTGAAGGTGTCCTTGCCATCGCCTCCGGTACCACATAGGTCGATCGGGTCATAGGCTGCCAAATCGATCGCCAGGCAAAGATCGAGCAGGGCGTCCCGAAAACCCTCCAATTCTTCTATGGTGATACTGCGCATCATGTATACGGTGAGGAATGCGGCGATTTGGCTCCCATTATAATCCCCTTTCGCAATGTTGACCAAGATGGTTCGGGCATCGGTTTTGGAAAGCTGTTCATGATTGATCAGTCTGTTCAGTGTTTCTTTCATGGCACGATTTCTATATTTTCTTTCCCCCTGCCTCTTTATAAGAGGGAATTACAATTGATCGGGGGCAAAAGCACTCTTAAATTTCAACTTCATTTGCCCGGATACATATTTATTTGGCGCAAGGGCGAATTCACCCAATTTTCCAAGATTTTCTTTCCATAAGGCGTCAACACTGATTCTGGATGGAATTGCACCGAACATACATCGTATTGCTTATGGCGCAACGACATGATCTGTCCGTTTTCATCCAAGGAAGTAATGTCGAAAACATCGGGCAAATCGGTGTCGACCACCCAGGAATGGTAACGGCCCACCTCAATTTCATCGGGAATGTCCTTGAACAACGCATCTTCCTTCACTATTTTTATCTTGGTCGCAATTCCGTGATATACCCTGTCCAGGTTGACCAAGGATCCGCCAAAGACCTCTGCGATGGCCTGCTGCCCCAAGCATACCCCGAAAATACTTTTGGTCGGGGCATATTTGGCGATGATTTCCTTTAACAACCCCGCCTCTTCGGGAATTCCCGGTCCGGGCGACAGTACTATTTTATCAAAGGATGCCACCTCCGCCAAATCCAGCTGATCGTTTCTTTTTACCGTTACAGTACAGCCCAGGTCCTCCAAATAATGCACCAGGTTGTAAGTGAAACTGTCGTAATTATCTATGACTAAAATGTTCTTCATTCTTAAATGGTCTCGGCGATTTCCAAAGCCTTGGTCAAAGCCCCGAGTTTGTTATAGGTTTCCTGTAATTCATCTTCCGGGTCGGATGCGGCGACCAGGCCCGCGCCTGCTTGATAGTACAATTGGTGGTTTTTGCTTAAGAAAGTACGGATCATAATGGCATGGTTGAAATTGCCCTTAAAATCCATGAAACCGATGGCGCCGCCATAATAGCCGCGGCCCGTTTTTTCATATTTCTCGATCAGTTGCATCGCCATATGCTTCGGGGCACCGCTTAGGGTCCCGGCCGGAAAGGTATCGGCCACCACCTTCATGGTGGGGATATCCTTTTTCTTTTGCCCAGTGACCTTTGACACCAGATGGATCACATGGGAAAAGAACTGTACCTCCCTATAATTGGCCACTTGAACCATATTGCCGTTTCTGCTGAGGTCGTTGCGGGCCAAATCCACCAACATCACATGTTCGCTGTTTTCCTTGTGGTCTTCGGTCAATTTTTTGGCCAAAGCGGCATCTTGTTCGTCATTTCCGGTTCGTTTGAAGGTTCCGGCAATGGGGTGGATTTCCGCTTTGCCGTCTTTCACGATCAGTTGGGCTTCCGGGGAACTTCCAAAAATCTTGAAATCGCCATAATCGAAATAAAAGAGATAGGGTGAGGGATTTATGGAACGCAACGCCCGATATACATTGAATTCATCGCCCTTGAATGCTTGTGAAAACCTTCTGGAGAGCACCAACTGGAAAACATCGCCCCTTTGGCAGTGTTTTTTGGCGAGCCGAACCTGTTCCTTGAACTCCTCGTCTTCCAAATTGGAAGCGGCCTTGCCTTCCTTCCTGAAATTGTAGGATGCAAAATTTCTGATATTGAGAATTTGCTCCAGTTCGGGAATATTGCTTTCCGATGCATGGCAATGGGCAAAAATATAGGCCTCATTTTTAAAATGATTGATGGCGATCACATTCTGGTATACCGCATAATAGATATCGGGTATCTTTATACTCCCTGCTTTTTTGCCTATGCCAAGATCTTCGAAATACCGCACCGCATCATAGGCCATGTAGCCAAAGAGCCCGTTGTCTATAAACTTAAAACCGTTGGCCGATGCCTCAAAACGCTGACTGAATCGATCGATGATCCCTACCACATCGGTACTGTCCTTGATTTCGATATTTTCGGTATGGCCATCGGGAAATTGTTGTTCAACAATTTCATTTTCGACTTTTATCGAGGCGATCGGATTGCAGCAGATATAGGAAAAACTATTGTCGTTCGCGTGATAATCGCTACTCTCCAACAGAATGCTGTTGGGAAACCGATCGCGTATCTTTAAATATACGCTAACGGGAGTAATGGTGTCTGCCAAGATCTTTTTATAATGGGTAGTCAAGTGATAGTTCATGCCAAAATGTAAATCCGTTAATTAAAAAAGGCCTGTCGTGATGACAAGCCTTTGTATGGTTTAACTACAATGATGCTCAGCTCACGAAATGCGTCGTAAGTTGTTCCACCACCAAGTATTGATTCCTCTTTGTTTCATTAGGTCAAATATAGAAACCTTTTTTTAAACGACAATGGTCACCGATCAAAAAAAGTCCTACCCTCCCATGAAGGGGAAAGTAGGACTTTAAGACCTATTTTATTTTTCTTAGAATTCAAGATCCACTACCAGGTCAAATTCGTCATAGATCGTTTTGTCCCCTAGATTTTCGAAGAAACTTCCGGAACCATAGCGCACATTGTATTCTGAACGGTCTATTTTCATGGTCGCCGTGGCCTTGCTGCCATAAATCGAAACATCGAAAGTAACTGGCTTTGTAATTCCTTTGATGGTAAGGTTTCCGGTAACGTCGTATGAATTTTTACCGCTGGGCTCCACTTTGGTAAAGACCAATGTGGATGTTGGATGGGTCTCGACTCCGAAGAAATCATCCGATTTTAAATGGCCCTCCAATTTCCCTTTCGATTCGCCTTCCAAATCCGTAGAGATCAATGAAGTCATTTGAACTTCGAACTCCCCACCGGTCAATTGGTCATTGTCGAAGACCAAAGCGCCAGAATTAAGGGCTATCGTACCGTGGTGGGATCCGGTGACCTTGTAAGCTTTCCAAGCGATACGGCTTGCTTCGGGCTTTACTTCTTTTTTACCATCATTGACTGGTTCGGTTGCGGTTGCGGTAATAGCGAATGCAAGGGCAAGTACTAAGCTTAAATCATTTTTTTTCATAATTTTCAAAATTTAACTTTAATTAATAATTAGGTTTCTATTTAAAATTTGTCGAACAATTCGTTCAGTTGTTCCAATTCTTTTGATGAAAGGTTCTTGAGTATTTCCTTTTCCGCGGCCTTTAAGCTAACATCCATTAATTCCAATGCGGAACTCCCTTCTTCGGTAATACGTATTTCAACCTTCCTTCTGTTAGACGGGCATACAATCCTGTCTACGTAGCCCTTCAATATGAGTTTATCGACAAGACGTGTGGTATTGCTCATTTTGGTGATCATGCGCTCGTTCAAGGTCGACAGGTTGGCCGGTTTGCCTTTTTGACCCCTTAGGATGCGCAGTACATTGAATTGTTGCAAAGAGACGTCAAAACCTTTCAAGGCCTCCGAAATCATTTCGTTGATAGTGTTGTTCACCAGCAAAAAATGGATGATGGTCCTGCTTTCGAGGGGGATTTTTTTATCGGTCTTAATGATTTCCTCAACATTCATGTCAATACAATAATTGTATATACAAATGTAACACGACATTGTAGAACCTGCAAGCATGAAACCGATAAATTTTTGTTAAAAAAATCAAGCCTTCCATTTCTGCCAAAAACATTACTTTTGATTTTTTATCAAAAAACACGATAACCAATTCTTATTGCTTATGGATTTGTCACAAGAAGAATGGAGCGAGCAACTGAAACAAGATGGCGATGCCATGGTATTGGACGTTCGCACTCCGGAAGAACTCGAAGAGGGCTTCATCCCCAATGCCACCAATATCGATTTCTATCTCGGACAGGAATTTATGGCGGAAATCGAGAAATTGGATAAAGGGAAAAATTATTATGTGTACTGCCGAAGCGGCAATCGAAGCGGTCAGGCCTGCGCCATTATGAACAGCCTCGGATTCAAAAACACCTATAATTTGGCGGGCGGATTCATGAATTGGGAGGGCGAGATAGCGCAGTGAACATCTTGCTCTTAAAAGCATAAAAGCTTGCAATCCTAGTCAGTATTGTAACCATTGGGTCATGATAATTCTACATCCATAAGGGAATTTCAACCCAAGTAAGTCCCATGCAATAATATTGCGGGCCCAAGGCTTAGCTTTAGTAGGGAAAAGCTAGCCAAGTCCCATGACCGAGGAACTCCTCCATTTTATCTGGAAATATAAAAAGCTGCCCCTTCGGGACCTCTTGACCACCAAGAAGGAACAGCTTCAGATCATCGATCTCGGCACCCATAACCATTATGCAGGCCCCGATTTTTTTAATGCCCGCTTAAAGATCAATGGACAATTATGGGCAGGGAATGTTGAAATTCACCTCAAGTCATCTGATTGGTACGCGCATGCGCATGAGAATGACGCCAATTATGATAATGTGATCCTTCATGTGGTCTGGCAAGATGATATAAGCGTCTTTCGGAGCGACAACAGTGAAATTGCCACCTTGGAACTCAAGCAAGTGATTTCGCCCGACCTGCTTTTGGCCTATCGAAATTTGATGGATCGACGGCAGAAGAATTTTATCAATTGTGAGCGCCTAATAGGCCAAATAGGGGGTATTACTTGGGCACATTGGCTCGATCGGCTTTATATCGAACGACTGGAATCAAAATCCAATTTGATTCGCCAACACCTGCAACGGTCCAACAACGACTGGGAGCAAGTGCTTTTTTCCCTGCTTCTCAAAAATTTTGGATCTAAAGTAAACGCCGCTTCTTTCATGGGCCTGGCCGATGTCATTGATTTTTCAGTGGTACGCAAATTGCAGCAGAACGTTTTCCAGCTCGAAAGCGTATTTTTTGGTTTGATCGGACTGTTGGACCAAAAAGGGATCCATGATATCTACTATCTCGCCTTGAGCAAGGAATTTCATTTCTTGCAGCGAAAATTCGGTCTCGTCACCAGCGTGGTGCCCAAACCTGATTTCTTCAAATTAAGGCCCCATAACTTCCCCACGATCCGACTTTCCCAACTGGCCATGCTGTACGGTAAATGTCCAAATTTGTTCAGCAAAACGATCCAGGCCGATACGCTCGAAGCATATTACAATTTATACAGTACAGAAGCCAGTGCCTATTGGAAGACCCATTTTACTTTCGGGAAATCATCGAAACAAAGTACCAAAAGGCTTACAAGGTCATTTATCAACCTGTTGCTCATCAATACCATTCTTCCTTTGAAATATGCCCATTCAAAAACCCAGGGGCAGGCGCTCAACGTACCGATTGTAGAAGTAATGACCCACATCGGGAAAGAGGTCAACCAAATCATCGCCCATTTTGAAGCCCTTGGCATGCCCGTTCGCAATGCAATGGAAGGACAATCGGTACTGCAATTGTACAATGAATATTGCAGCAAGAACCGTTGTTTGCAATGCGCGGTGGCCCAAAAATTGCTTCATGGCTGATGCGTTTCAAAGGTCGCTCGGTTTTGTGGCGCCGCTGAAAACCGATCCATGCTGAAGTGCACTTTGAAATGCTTCCGTTAGCGGCACTGCTTTTTCAAATTTCAGTTTTCTTTTGCTAATTTTAGGCCATGAATTTATTCTATACCATCCTCTACTATTTTCAGAAGCGTGGTTTCGAGGTATGTCGACGCATCGCGGAACGTTTGGGAATTAGTGCCCGTGTAGTGAGGACCTCCTTTATTTATCTTACTTTCGTGACCCTGGGATTCGGCTTTGCATTGTACCTATTTTTGGCCTTTTGGTTGAAAATCAAAGATTTGGTCTATACAAAACGCACTTCCGTGTTTGATCTATAAATATGCTGAACCTCTTCCGATCCCGTATGATTTTGGCCCTTACTTTGATGACGGCCGTTCTGCTATTTGGGATTTTGGGCTATATGTTGATTACGGGTTACAGTTGGATCGATGCCCTCTACATGACCGTTATTACCGTTACCACCGTCGGTTTTTCGGAAGTGGGACCCATGGATACACAAGGAAAGATTTTTACCGTAATTTTGATCGTTGCCAGTGTTTTCATTTTTGCGTTTGCCATTTCGGTAATCACCGAGTACATACTGGGAAGAAATTCACTGCAACTCCTCAAAAAGAAAAAAACCAAGAATATGATCAACAAACTATCAAAACATGTGGTGGTCTGTGGCTTTGGCCGAAACGGGATGCAGGCCGCGGCACGACTCAAAGCCTATAAACGCCCTTTTTTGGTCATAGAAAAAGACAAAGAGGTCATTGCGCGCTATGAAAAGGAAGTGATTTTTGTCGAAGGTGACGCCAATGATGATGACGTGCTGATCGCAGCGGGCATCGAACGGGCCCAATATCTGATTTCTGCCATGCCAGATGATGCCGCCAATCTTTTTGTGGTGCTCTCGGCCCGTCAGATGAACAAAAAATTGTTCATCATCAGCAGGGCTTCTTTGGTCAATTCACAGAAAAAATTGTTTTTGGCGGGTGCCGATAAGGTGATTATGCCCGATAAGATCGGGGGAGATCATATGGCCTCACTCGTGGTCATGCCCGACCTGATCACATTTATGGATAAACTTTCAGTGGAAGGCGAGCATACTACCAATTTGGAGGAAGTGGCCATCGAGGATTTTAAGGACCAGTTAGACTGCAATTCACTTCGGGATCTCGACCTTCGCAAAAAAACCGGATGTACCATCATAGGCTATATCGAACCCAACGGCAACTATATCATCAATCCGGAGGCAGATCTTCAATTGCAGCCCAAAAGCAAGGTCATTGTTCTCGGGAGGCCCGAGCAGATTCGAAAATTGAATGAAATGTTCCATATAGATTAAGTTAATTCAACCCATTATTTGATTGGGTTGAATATTTTTTGCATATTGCCAACATGTGGTAAACAGAACCAACAGACCAGATTATGAAGCAAGGCTTACTTTCCCTATTTGCGATTATTTTTCCCTTAGCCATATTTTCACAAGAACAACAAGCTTCTGCCGTGGAGCCTGGACTTGACCAGCGGATCAACGCTTGGTTCGAGCCGATTACGGCCGTTTGGGAAGGGATCGTTTTTTGGGAAGTCCCTGGCACGGGAGTGCCTTTGGTGGTCATCGTTTTGGTGTTGGGGGCCACTTTTTTTACCCTGTATTTCGGTTTTGTCAACATTAGGAAATTTCCATTGGCCCTCAATGTAGTCAGGGGAAAATATGATTCCGTGGAATTGCCCGAGGGCCATGGGGTAGAGAAAGCGGAAGTGAATATTGTAGACGGCGATATTGTCGATACCATCCGCGATGAAGGCCATGGCGAGGTGAGCCATTTCCAGGCCTTGGCCACGGCCGTTTCCGGTACGGTTGGTCTGGGGAACATTGCCGGGGTTGCTTTGGCCATCGCCATAGGTGGGCCAGGGGCCACTTTTTGGATGATCGTCTGTGGCTTGCTGAGTATGTCTACCAAATTTGTGGAGTGTACCTTGGGTGTTAAGTATCGCGATGTGGATGAGAACGGTACCGTTTACGGGGGCCCGATGTACTACCTTTCCAGGGGTTTGAAGCAAAAAGGCTACAACGGTCTCGGAAAAGCCTTGGCCGTCATTTTCGCAATTCTTTGCGTTGGGGCATCTTTTGGCGGGGGCAATGCGGTGCAATCGAACCAGGCGGCCGAACAGTTGGTCTCCATGATGGGCATCGAAGGTGGGTCTTCCGGTTTTATCATTGGGGTGGTGCTAGCCGTATTGGTAGGTATCGTCATCATAGGAGGGATTAAACGCATTGCATCGGTCACCGAGAAAATCGTCCCATTTATGGCCGTCATTTACGCAGTGGCCTGTTTGGTGGTCATATTTGCGAATTTTTCATATATCGATGATGCCTTTGGACTGATCTTTAAAGGAGCATTTACGCCCGAAGCTGGTTTGGGCGGACTCTTTGGGGTACTCATCGTAGGGTTTAGAAGGGCCGTTTTCTCGAATGAGGCAGGAGCGGGCTCTGCAGCCATTGCCCATTCCGCGGTAAGAACAAAATATCCGGCGAGCGAGGGCATCGTCGCTTTGTTGGAACCTTTCATCGATACGGTCGTGATCTGTACCATGACCGCCCTGGTGATCATTTTTTATAACAGTGGCGGGATATTTGCCTACGGCGGCGACGGTGCCGGACAGGTGGTGGTTGAAGGAATGAGCGTGGGCGGCGTAACGCTCACCTCCATGGCCTTTAAATCGGTCATCCCGTGGTTTCCCTATGTGCTGACCCTCGCTGTGGTGCTATTTGCCATTTCCACCATGATTTCTTGGTCCTATTATGGGCTGCAATCTTGGAAGTATTTGTTCGGAAGGGGCAAAGTGGCGGATCTGTGCTATAAACTTTTGTTCGTCGCTTTTATCATCATTGGCGCGTCTGCCTCCATGGGTGCGGTATTCGCTTTTTCGGATGCCATGATATTGGCTTTGGTATTTCCCAATATGATCGGTTTGCTGATCCTATTTCCCAATGTGAAGGAAGAGCTTGTCAGATATTTGAAGGCCATTAAAACGGTCGGAAAATAGGAACCCTGTCCTAGGATTGTGCCGCAATGCCATCAAGGTGATCCACTACCATTCTTTTTGATTTTATTTTAGGGTGTATATTCAATTATTCACTACATTTCGCACGGTTTTTCAAAACACCCCGATCCAATTACATGGCACAAACTTCTGAATCCTGGGGTTCTCGTGTAGGCCTCATCCTAGCCATGGCGGGCAATGCCGTCGGCCTCGGAAATTTCCTTCGCTTTCCTGTCCAAGCAGTTCAAAATGGTGGAGGCGCCTTTATTATACCCTATTTGGTCTGTTTTCTTTTAATGGGCATTCCCTTGCTGTTTGTAGAATGGTCTTCCGGCAGGTATGGAGGAAGGTTTGGCAACCATAGTACCCCCTATATTTTCGATTCCATGGTGAAAGGGAGGGTGCTCAAATATATAGGGGTCTTTGGAATATTCACCAATGTGGCCATCGTGGCCTACTATGCTTATATCGAATCATGGACCATTTCCTATGTATACCATTCGTTGAGGGGTACTTTCAGCGATATGACCCAGGGCGAAGTTGCGGGCTTTTTCAATGCCTATGTTGATGTCGCCCACAGTACTACAGGTATCCCATATGAAGCGGTAATCTTTTATATCCTCTGTTTGGCCTTGAACACCTTTATTCTTTCCAAAGGTTTGAAAGGGGTGGAGAAGGTGGCAAAAATAGGGATGCCCCTTTTGATACTGTTCGGCGTTTTTCTTGCATTGAGGGCCTATACCCTGGGTACCAGTGGTGCATCCGATCTTTTTCCGAATGCCAACGCCTGGGAAGGGTTCAATTTTTTATGGACGCCCCAATACGATTCGTTGTTGAGCCCTAAAGTATGGCTGGCGGCAGCAGGACAGATCTTTTTTACCCTTTCGGTGGGCATGGGTACCATTCATTGCTATGCATCGTATGTAAAAAGTAAGGATGATATCGCCTTGAATGCCGTATCCGCAGGGTTCATGAACGAATTTGTAGAGGTGGTATTGGGAAGTGCCATCGTCATCCCGATCGCTGCCGGTTATTTGGGCTTGGATTGGGTCTTGAACAATGCCGGCTTCGGAATGGCCTTCCAGACCATGCCCTATTTGTTTCAGCAATGGGGCCCTATTTTGGCCGCTGTCGCAGGGGTGATGTGGTTCGGGTTGCTGTTCTTCGCCGGAATTACCAGTTCTTTGGCCATGGGTACGCCATGGATGGGCTTTATGGCCGATGAGTTTGGTTGGAACAAAAATAAAGGCGCTTGGTCATTTGGCGGATTGGCCTTGCTCATAGGATTGCCAACGGTTTTCTTTTATCAGCAGGGCGTCTTCGATGACTATGATTATTGGGCCGGGACGGTTAGTCTGGTGGTTTTTGCTTTCTTCGAGATATTCCTTTTCGCATGGATTTTCGGAATGGAAAAGGGATGGGCCGAAATCAATAGGGGAGCGGATATCCGGATTCCACGATTCTATAGGTTCGTCATCAAATACGTAACCCCCTTGTTGTTGGGCTGGGTCTTTGTGGCCAGTATTCCCAATATGAAGGATAATATCCTGCACAAGGATACCTATAACAATACGGCCTTCGCCAAGCGTTTTTACTTGGAGAAGTTCAACAACGAACCCAAGACGGTAGGCATCGTGGAAGCGGTGGAAGATCAATATGTGAAACTGTCTTTTGAGAACACCAGAAAACGGTACGACAAGGACAAAGGGGAATCTTATCAAGAAGTCTTCACCGATTACAAAGAATACCGTTTTGAAGGAGACCAGCACACCTCCGTGCAATTGGGCGAAGTCTTGAAACCGGGAGATGCCATTGCCGTAGGCGAATTCACCAACAAGGTTTTTTATAAGAATATCGGAAGGATACTGTTGATTGCCACCTTCCTGTTTATTTGTTTATTGGTATATTTAGCCTATCAGAAACGCAAAAAAGAAGGGAGGGTCACCATATGAACACCACCGCATTGATCACCATGATATTGGCACAAGGGACGGTAACCTTAATCGCCATCTATTTTTTTTATAAAGTGTTGACCACCCCTCCCAAAAAGGAACCCGATTCCTATTCCGGTAACGATGACGAAGTCATAAGGCAAAACACTTGATTTTTTGAAAGGTAGAAAGAAAATAAATCTCTTTGCCTTCACCAAACAAGAACGGAGCGGGGTCTTCTACTTGCTCCTCATTGTTGTTTTGCTTCAATTGGGCTATTGGTTATCGATGTGGCTGCCCGCCCAAGGTGAAAAACAGAACTTCGAACTGGACAAAGAGACCCAGGCCCAGATCGATTCCCTCAAAGCGCGTATTACGGAACGGGATTCCGTTAAGATATACCCTTTCAATCCAAATTATATCACCGATTATAGAGGTTATGTCCTAGGGTTGACGGTCGCGGAATTGGATCGTTTATCGGCCTATCGTTCGGAAGGAAAATTCATCAATTCCGCGAGTGAATTCCAGCAGGTCACCCTGATTTCAGACTCGCTTTTAATGGCCTTGACCCCATACTTTAAATTTCCGGACTGGGTGGGAAACAATGCGATAAAAACCGGTATGGAAGCAGATAAAGCGCTTTATTCGGGGCAAGGTAATGCCCTCCCTGCCAAAAATAATTTCACACCGTCAACCTCGAAATCTGATTTGAATTTGGCCACAAGGGAAGACCTAATGGCAATTTCGGGTATAGGGGAGGTGCTTTCCGCCAGGATCATCAAGTTCCGAGATCGGTTGGGCGGTTTTTGGGTTGTCGACCAATTGTACGATGTGTACGGTTTGGAACCGGAGGTGGTCGCAAAGGCCTTGGAACGCTTTGAAGTCGTTTCCTTGCCCGAAGTGGAAAAAATCAACCTCAATGAGGCCTCCGCCGAAGAATTGAGCCGATTGATTTATATTTCTCCCCAACTTGCAAGGCAGATCATAGCCTATCGACAGCGCAACGGAAGTATCGATTCCTTTGACGAATTAAGTGCGATAGAAGACTTCCCCATCGAGAAAATTGAGAGAATTAGACTATATTTGTCGTTATAAAAAATTGCTAAGAAATGGTTACCGAATCAATATCAACTATGGATTTCGACTACTCCGAAACCCAGCAATTGGTCGCTGCATCGGCGCGTGAGTTTGCCGAACAGTACATTCGACCGCACGTGATGGAGTGGGACGAGAAACAGTACCTGCCGATCGACGTTCTGAAAAAGGCGGGAGAATTGGGCTTTATGGGCGTCTTGGTGCCCGAACAATACGGAGGATCCGGATTGGGCTATCATGAATACATTGCCATCATTGAAGAAATTTCAAAGGTAGACCCATCGATAGGTCTTTCCATTGCGGCACACAATTCGCTATGTACCAACCACATCCTGTCATTTGGGAACGAATCGCAAAAGCAAAAGTGGATTCCCAAATTGGCTACCGCCGAATGGATCGGTGCCTGGGGTTTGACCGAGCACAACACGGGTTCAGATGCCGGGGCGATGTCGACCACAGCGGTAAAGGAGGGGAACGCATGGATCCTTAACGGTGCAAAAAATTTCATCACTCATGGAAAAAGTGGCGATATCGCCGTTGTTATAGCCAGAACCGGTGAAAAAGGCGATAGCCATGGTATTACCGCCTTCGTGGTGGAAAGGGGTACCCCCGGTTTTACGAGTGGAAAAAAGGAAAATAAACTGGGCATGCGTGCCAGTGAAACGGCAGAACTGGTCTTCGATAATTGCAAAATTCCAGATGCGAATCGCTTGGGCGATATCGGGGAGGGCTTTATCCAATCGATGAAAATACTCGACGGTGGCCGGATTTCTATAGGTGCGCTTTCCCTGGGAATCGCAAAAGGGGCCTATGAAGCGGCGCTGAAGTATTCCAAGGAGCGGATACAATTCGGAAAACCGATCAGTCAATTTCAGGGCATTTCCTTCAAGCTTGCCGATATGGCCACTGAAATTGAGGCGGCGGAATTGTTGGTACATAAGGCAGGCTTCCTAAAAAATGCGGGCCGCCCCATGACCAAATCAGGTGCCATGGGAAAAATGTATGCCTCCGAGGTATGTGTCCGGGTGGCCAATGAAGCAGTACAGATACACGGTGGTTACGGCTATACCAAGGATTTTCCCGTAGAAAAATTTTATCGCGATTCAAAGCTGTGTACCATTGGGGAAGGCACCACGGAAATACAAAAGGTGGTCATTTCAAAAAATATTTTAAAATAAGTTCGGCAATTTTCATTTAATACATCTATATTTGCCACCCGAATCACTAAAGAAAGGAGGTTGTAGCCCATGTTAATTATACCGATTAAAGAAGGAGAAAACATAGACAGAGCTTTAAAGCGTTTCAAGCGAAAGTTCGACAAGACAGGTACGATGAGGCAGTTGCGTAAAAGGCAGCAGTTCAACAAACCTTCAGTATTACGCAGAGCCCAGATTCAAAAGGCACAGTATATCCAAGGCCTGAGGGATAGGGAAGAAATTTAATTTCTCCCGCCCTTTTACATCATATCAAAAATCCCATCACAACCGATGGGATTTTTTCTTTGAAGGGGGGTTTGCCGTTCAATCTTTACTAACTTTGGGATATGGCATTGGAATCTTTTTTGAACTACCTCTCCCTGGAAAAAAACTATTCGGGGCATACGGTCAGTGCCTATCAAAAAGATTTGGAGGCCTTTCTCGACTACTGCCAGGAAAATTACCAGACCCGAAAAATCGATTCGATCGAGTATACCGTGATCCGAAGTTGGATCGTGGGCCTGGTCGATTCCGGAATTACAAACCGTTCGATCAACCGAAAAATTGCTTCCTTGAAGGCTTATTATAAGTTTTTGCAGCGCATTGGGGAAATTTCGGTAAACCCATTGGCCAAACATAAAGCCTTGAAGACCTCCAAAAAAATCGAGATTCCCTTTTCCGAACAAGAAATGGAAAACGTGAAGTTCGAACTGGCCATCGAACCAGGGTTTGAAGGGGCACGTGATGCCCTGTTGGTCGAGCTGCTCTACACCACAGGCATCAGACGGGCCGAATTGATCGGCCTGCACATGGGCGCGGTTGACCTCCAATCCAGGCATATCAAGGTACTCGGCAAAAGAAACAAGGAACGAATCTTACCCCTGTTGCCTTCAACCGTCGCCCTCTTCCATACCTATTTTGAGGAACGCGGCAGCTTGTCGGACATCCTCGACGAACGACATGTTTTTTTGACCAAATCGGGAAACAAATTATACGAAACCCTTGTTTATAGAGTAATAAATAGGTATTTTAGTAAGGTGTCTTCCAAGGTTAAAAAAAGCCCACATATCCTAAGGCACACCTTTGCGACCCATCTGCTCAACAAAGGTGCAGATTTGAATTCGGTGAAGGAACTTTTGGGCCATTCAAGCCTGGCCTCGACCCAGGTGTATACCCATAACGGCATCGCCGAGCTCAAAAAGGTGCACGCCAAGGCCCATCCACGGAGCAAGGGCTAGCACTGCGAACAGTAGGAAGTTTAACTTAAACAGCGTAAAATTCTATGAAAGTAAACGCACAATCGGTTAATTTCAATGCCGACGGAAAACTCATCGATTTTATCCAAACCCGATTAAACAAACTCGAATTGTTCTATGACAAGGTAATCAGTTCAGACGTCTACCTAAAGGTTCAGAACACCAGTGCCAAAGAGAACAAGATCGTAGAGATTCAGGTGAAAGTTCCCCGGGATAAATTCATCGTGAAAAAACAGTGTAAATCTTTTGAGGAAGCGATTGATTCGGCCTGTAGTTCTTTGGAAAGAAAGCTCATAAAAAGGAAAGAAAAACTAAGGCCACAGCTCTAAATAAAATTTTCGGAAAATTATTTTGATTAAACAAATTATTATCTACATTTGCAGTCCGTTAGAAATAGCGGACTTTTTTATGCGCAAAAAAGAGGTAAAAGGCCGATGTAGCTCAGCTGGCTAGAGCAGCTGATTTGTAATCAGCAGGTCGTGGGTTCGAGTCCCTCTATCGGCTCAAAAGTAAGGTTGTTCATTAATAAGTAAGGGGGAGATACTCAAGCGGCCAACGAGGGCAGACTGTAAATCTGCTGACTACGTCTTCGCAGGTTCGAATCCTGCTCTCCCCACATTAACACTGCGGAGAGAAAAGCACGGGAAATGTGGTTTTTTGCATAAGGCAGAAACTGAATTCTGATATCCTGAGACCGACGAGGTCAGGGGACAACACGAATTGAAATGTTGAAAGGTAAACATAGCATTTAAAATTAAAGGTTTTGGATGTTATATGCGGGAGTAGCTCAGTTGGTAGAGCGTCAGCCTTCCAAGCTGAATGTCGCCGGTTCGAACCCGGTCTCCCGCTCCAGTAAACGGGAAAAAAGCGATAAGATGCTTTTTAACCTTTGAAGTGAAATGGTGTTTGTGGTTTTGAAGCCAGTGATCAAAACCGTAAACTTTGAACTTTCGACCTAAATAAGCCGGCGTAGCTCAGGGGTAGAGCGTTTCCTTGGTAAGGAAGAGGTCATGAGTTCAAATCTCATCGTTGGCTCTAGTAAATAATTATTTGTACATACTAATATAAACATAAGATTAAAATTCATTAAAAATGGCAAAGGCAAATTTTGATCGTTCCAAACCGCACTTAAATATAGGTACCATTGGACACGTAGATCACGGTAAAACTACATTGACAGCTGCTATTACGACAGTTTTGGCTAACGCTGGATTATCTGAAGTGAGAAGTTTCGATTCAATCGACAACGCTCCTGAGGAGAAAGAAAGAGGTATTACAATCAATACCTCGCACGTTGAATATTCTACGGCCAACCGTCACTATGCGCACGTTGACTGTCCAGGTCACGCGGATTACGTGAAGAACATGGTTACCGGAGCCGCACAAATGGACGGTGCCATCCTTGTGGTTGCTGCCACTGATGGTCCGATGCCTCAAACAAGGGAGCACATCCTATTGGGTCGCCAGGTAGGTATTCCAAGAATGGTCGTTTTCATGAACAAAGTGGATATGGTCGATGATGAAGAGCTTTTGGAACTTGTGGAAATGGAAATCAGGGAACTGCTTTCTTTCTATGAGTACGATGGAGACAACGGACCGGTGATCGCAGGTTCTGCCTTGGGCGCACTTAATGGTGAGCAAAAATGGGTAGATACCGTAATGCAGTTGATGGAAGCCGTGGATACTTGGATTGAAATGCCTGCCAGGGATATCGATAAACCTTTCTTGATGCCCGTTGAAGACGTTTTCACGATTACAGGTCGCGGAACGGTTGCAACCGGACGTATCGAAACAGGGGTTGCCAATACTGGTGACGGCGTGGATATCATTGGTATGGGTGCCGAAAAACTCACTTCTACCATCACGGGAGTTGAAATGTTCCGTAAGATTTTGGATCGTGGAGAAGCCGGTGATAACGTAGGTATTCTTTTAAGGGGTATTGAAAAATCCCAGATCAAAAGAGGGATGGTAATTTGCAAGCCAGGTTCGGTAAAACCACACGCCAAATTCGAGGCTGAGGTGTACATCCTTAAAAAAGAGGAAGGTGGCCGTCACACCCCATTCCATAACAACTATCGTCCGCAGTTCTATGTAAGGACCACCGACGTAACTGGAACCATCAACTTGCCAAGTGGTGTTGAAATGGTGATGCCGGGAGATAACCTTACCATTATCGTTGACCTTTTGTCACCGATCGCGTTGAGCGTAGGCCTTCGTTTTGCCATCCGTGAAGGTGGTAGGACCGTTGGGGCCGGGCAGGTGACCAAAATATTGGATTAATTCCAGAATAATTATTCTTACATCGATAAGGGTGTCCCGCCGATCAGGCGGGATACCTTTCGACGTAAATATAAATAGGTGTCGCCCAATCCGGTTTGTTCCGGACGGTAGCGCACCGATGAACGGGTGTAGCTCAGTTGGTAGAGCACTGGTCTCCAAAACCAGGTGTCGGGAGTTCGAGTCTCTCCTCCCGTGCCATTTCCAGGAAAGTGGGCTTTAGAATCTAAAGTGAAGCGGAACAGGAATACCAACGAGGATGCGGTTTAAGAATTTATAATAGCTATAGCGATGTTGACTTACATAAAGGAATCTTTCGAAGAATTAAAGCACAATGTTTCGCTCCCTTCAAGGGCCGAATCCTCCAATTTAATGGTGATCGTTGCCGTCTTTTCGATTTTGTTCGCTTTGGCCACCTGGGGTGTCGATACGGTCTTGAGCAAATTGATTCGCCTCTATTTCAACAACCTATTAAATTAAGCCGAACGCTATGTCAGAAGTATTGGATAAAAAATGGTACGTGGTGCGTGCGGTGAGTGGCCAGGAGAACAAGATTAAAGGCTACATCGAGAGTGAAGTGGAACGTCATGGTTTTGGGGAATATCTTGAAGAAGTGCTGGTTCCAACGGAAAAAGTGGTTCAGATACGCAACGGAAAGAAAGTCAACAAGGAACGGGTTTATTTCCCGGGTTATATCATGGTCAAGGCCAACTTGGTGGGCGAAATGGTCCACATTATCCGTTCGATCACCAATGTGATCGGGTTCTTGGGAGAGACCAAAGGAGGCGATCCCGTACCCTTGAGAAAAACGGAAGTGAACAGAATGCTGGGCAAGGTCGATGAGCTCGCGGTAAATACCGATAGCGTGGCCATCCCATTCGTATTTGGTGAAACCGTGAAAGTGATCGATGGCCCGTTCAATGGCTTTAACGGCACCGTTGAAAAAATCAATGAAGAAAAACGCAAGCTTGAGGTGATGGTCAAAATTTTTGGTAGAAAGACCCCATTGGAATTGAGCTATATGCAAGTGGAAAAGGTATAAAACAAGTGTTACAACTATAAAGGATTGTGTTGCTTCCAATTCAAACACAATTTGAATTTAAATTAAAACAATGGCAAAAGAAATAGGTAAAGTAGTTAAACTACAAGTAAGGGGAGGTGCAGCGAATCCATCGCCACCGGTTGGACCCGCCTTAGGTGCTGCCGGCGTTAACATCATGGAATTCTGTAAGCAGTTCAATGCTAGAACGCAGGATAAACCAGGCAAAGTTTTGCCCGTTGTTATCACCGTGTACAAAGACAAGTCTTTCGACTTTGTCGTGAAAACACCACCAGCGGCAGTTCAGCTTTTGGAAGCAGCTAAGATTAAAAAGGGATCTGGCGAACCAAACCGGGTTAAATTGGGCAACGTCACTTGGGATCAGATCAAGTCGATTGCCGAAGACAAGATGGTAGACCTCAATGCTTTTACGGTAGAATCCGCAATGAGCATGGTTGCCGGAACAGCAAGGTCTATGGGACTTAAAGTAGCTGGAAAAAGACCTTTTTAAAATCTTAAACGCAATTTAAATGGCAAAATTAACAAAAAAGCAAAAAGAGGCACGCGCCCAAATAGAGAAAGATAAACTCTATTCTTTGGACGAGGCTTCCGCTTTGGTAAAGAAGATAACCAATACAAAATTTGACGCTTCCGTGGATATCGCGGTTCGATTGGGCGTAGACCCGAGGAAAGCGAACCAAATGGTACGTGGGGTGGTAACACTTCCCCATGGTACCGGTAAGGATGTCAAGGTTTTGGCTTTGGTAACCCCCGATAAGGAAGCAGAGGCCAAAGAGGCCGGAGCCGATTTTGTTGGGTTGGATGAATATTTGGAAAAAATCAAGAACGGTTGGACCGATGTTGATGTGATCATTACCATGCCCAGCGTCATGGGTAAATTGGGGCCGTTAGGACGGGTTTTGGGGCCAAGGGGCCTTATGCCCAATCCAAAAACGGGAACGGTCACCATGGATATCGGAAAAGCGGTATCGGAAGTGAAGGCAGGTAAAATCGATTTTAAGGTTGATAAGACGGGCATCGTGCATGCGGCCATCGGCAAGGTTTCCTTTTCGGAAGACAAGATTGCCAGCAATGCCAAAGAACTCTTGGATACCTTGGTAAAATTGAAACCGGCCGCCGCTAAAGGGGTTTACATGAAAAGTATCTTTTTATCGAGTACCATGAGCCCAAGCCTTCAATTGGATCCCAAATCAGTTTAACCACCGGGTAGTTTAAAACTTAGATCATGACAAGAGAAGAAAAAGCAAACGTTATAGAAGATTTAACTGCTCAGTTGGCCGATAATGCTACCATTTATTTGGCGGATATTTCGGGATTGGACGCGGTGACCACATCCGACCTAAGGAGGGCGTGCTTCAAAGCGAACATCAAACTTGCAGTGGTAAAGAATACCTTGCTCGCCAAGGCCATGCAAGCCTCTGACAAAGAATTTGGGGAACTTCCCCAAGTACTTAAAGGAAATACTTCGCTGATGTTCTCCGAAGTGGGGAACGGACCTGCGAAGTTGATCAAAACCTTTAGAAAAAAGTCCGACAGGCCTTTGCTCAAAGGTGCCTTCGTGGAAGAGGCAATTTATATCGGAGACGATTATTTAGATGCTCTGGTAAACATCAAATCAAGGGACGAAATGATCGGGGAGATCATAGGATTGTTGCAATCCCCAGCTAAAAATGTGATTTCCGGACTTAAATCCGGTGGTGGCAAATTGGCCGGTATCCTCAAGACGTTGTCCGAAAGATAATTACGTACGCACTCAAAACAATTATATTTTTAAAATTTATTAAACGATAGAAAAATGGCAGATTTAAAAGATTTCGCAGAACAGTTGGTTAACTTGACCGTAAAAGAGGTGAACGAGTTGGCCGATATCCTAAAAAATGAATATGGTATCGAGCCTGCTGCAGCTGCAGTGGCCGTTGCCGCCGGTGGTGGTGGTGAAGCAGGAGCAGCCGTGGAAGAGCAGTCTGAATTCGATGTAGTATTGAAAGCAGCAGGTCCTTCTAAATTGGCCGTAGTTAAATTGGTAAAAGAATTGACCGGACTTGGATTAAAAGAGGCTAAAGACATCGTCGATAGCGCTCCAAAAGCGGTTAAGGAAGGTATTTCCAAAGACGAAGCCGAAGGTATCAAAAAATCATTGGAAGAAGCAGGAGCAGAAGTTGAGCTTAAATAAAGGCACCAACCATAGCACTTGGGGTTTAGGTCTTTCCGCATTTTGTGGCTAGACCTAAACCATTTTATACACATTGTATATAAAGTTATATACTACCCAATAATATTCACGATCAAAATTTTGTCCATAGATGTTCACACAACAGACTGAAAGAATAAATTTTGCATCCGCTAAGAACACTCCGGCATATCCGGATTTCTTGGACATTCAGATTAAATCGTTTCAAGATTTCTTTCAACTTGAGACCAAATCTGACGAAAGGGGCAATGAGGGATTGTACAACACTTTCATGGAAAACTTCCCGATAACGGACACCAGAAATCAGTTCGTACTGGAGTTTCTAGATTACTTTATCGATCCACCGAGATATTCCATCCAGGAATGCATTGAGCGAGGCCTGACCTACAGCGTACCGTTGAAGGCGAGATTGAAGCTCTACTGCACCGACGTGGAACATGAAGATTTCGAAACCATCGTCCAGGATGTGTACCTGGGCACGATCCCTTACATGACCCCCAGCGGCACCTTTGTGATCAACGGGGCAGAACGGGTGGTTGTATCCCAGTTGCACCGATCTCCAGGGGTTTTCTTCGGACAATCGTTCCATGCCAACGGTACCAAGTTGTATTCTGCAAGGGTTATTCCGTTCAAAGGTTCGTGGATTGAATTTGCCACCGATATCAATGGCGTTATGTACGCTTATATCGATAGGAAGAAAAAGCTGCCGGTAACTACCCTGTTCAGGGCAATCGGCTTTGAAAGGGATAAGGATATCCTCGAGATATTTGACCTTTCCGAAGAGATCAAGGTTTCCGTGGCGGGCTTAAAGAAAGTTTTGGGTCGCAAATTGGCAGCCCGTGTTTTGAACACTTGGCACGAGGATTTTGTGGATGAGGATACCGGCGAAGTAGTTTCCATCGAGCGGAACGAAATCATTCTGGATCGTGATACCATCCTTGATAAGGACCACATCAACCAAATTATCGAAGCTGATGTAAAAACCATCCTTTTGCATAAAGAGAACAATGCGCAGAGCGATTATGCCATTATTCACAATACCCTGCAAAAAGATCCAACCAACTCCGAAAAAGAGGCGGTGGAACATATCTATAGACAATTGAGGAATGCCGAACCGCCCGATGAGGAAACGGCTCGCGGCATTATCGATAAATTGTTCTTTTCCGACCAACGCTACAACCTTGGCGAAGTCGGCCGTTATAGAATGAACAAAAAATTGGGACTTGATATTGGAATGGACAAGCAGGTCTTGACCAAAGAGGATATCATTACCATTATCAAATACCTGATCGAACTGATCAATTCCAAGGCCGAGATCGATGATATCGACCACCTTTCGAACCGTCGTGTACGAACCGTGGGCGAGCAGTTGTCGCAACAGTTCGGCGTAGGTTTGGCGCGTATGGCCAGAACCATCCGTGAGCGGATGAACGTTCGCGACAATGAGGTTTTTACCCCTATCGATTTGATCAATGCCAAGACGCTTTCGTCGGTGATCAATTCCTTTTTTGGGACCAACCAATTGTCCCAGTTCATGGACCAAACCAACCCCTTGGCGGAGATTACCCACAAACGTAGGTTGTCTGCACTAGGGCCAGGTGGACTATCCAGGGAGCGTGCCGGATTTGAAGTCCGTGACGTACACTATACCCATTACGGACGGTTGTGTCCGATTGAAACCCCTGAAGGACCGAACATTGGATTGATTTCCTCCCTCTCGGTTTTTGCCAAGGTGAACCCTATGGGCTTCCTCGAAACGCCCTATCGAAAGGTCGCGGATGGCAAGGTAAATACCAAAGAATTCAGCTATTTGAGCGCGGAAGAAGAGGAAGGGATGAAAATTGCCCAGGCCAACATTCCCCTCAAGGAGAATGGCACCATCGATACCGATAAGGTTATTGTTAGGGAAGAAGGGGATTTTCCAGTGGTGGACCCCAAGGAAGTCAATTATACCGACGTGGCGCCGAACCAAATCGCCTCCATTTCGGCATCCTTGATTCCGTTCTTGGAGCATGATGATGCCAACAGGGCCTTGATGGGCTCCAACATGATGCGCCAGGCGGTCCCCTTGCTTAAACCGCAATCCCCGATCGTGGGAACCGGTTTGGAACGACAGGTGGCTTCCGATTCCAGGGTCTTGATCAATGCAGAGGGTGATGGTGTCATTGAGTATGTTGACGCACAGAAAATTACGATTAAATATGATCGTTCGGAGGAAGAGCGAATGATCAGTTTTGAGGATGATTCCAAAACCTATGAATTGGTTAAATTCAGAAAAACGAACCAAGGTACCAGCATCAACCTGAAACCCATCGTCAAAAAGGGCGATAAGGTGAAAAAAGGCCAGGTACTTTGTGAAGGCTATGCTACCGAGAGCGGTGAACTGGCACTGGGAAGAAACCTCACCGTGGCGTTCATGCCGTGGAAGGGCTACAATTTTGAGGATGCCATCGTGATTTCCGAAAAAGTGGTTCGCGAAGATATCTTTACCTCAATCCATGTCGATGAATATGCATTGGAAGTAAGGGATACCAAATTGGGTGCTGAAGAGTTGACCCACGACATCCCCAACGTATCGGAAGAAGCGACCAAAGATCTTGATGAAAACGGGATGATCCGTATCGGGGCAGAAGTAAAGCCCGGGGATATCTTGATCGGTAAGATTACCCCGAAAGGGGAATCGGATCCCACTCCTGAAGAAAAACTGCTTCGTGCCATTTTTGGGGACAAGGCCGGTGATGTAAAGGATGCCTCATTGAAGGCGCCCCCATCGTTGAACGGGGTCGTAATCGACAAAAAATTGTTTTCACGGTCGATCAAGGACAAACGCAAGCGGTCGGAAGACAAGGAAGCCATCTCCAAGCTCGAATTGGAATATGAAGTCAAGTTCCAAGAGCTCAAGGATGTATTGATCGAGAAATTGTTCAATTTGATCAATGGGAAGACTTCCCAAGGGGTCTTGAACGATTTGGGGGAAGAGGTTTTGCCGAAAGGAAAGAAGTATACGATGAAGATGCTGAACGCCGTCGACGATTTTGCCCACTTGGTAGGAGGAAGCTGGACGACGGACAAGGAATCGAATACCCACGTGGCCGATTTGCTGCATAATTACAAGATCAAGTTGAACGACCTTCAAGGAAACCTGAGAAGGGACAAGTTTACGATCTCGGTGGGCGACGAATTGCCAGCCGGCATCATGAAACTGGCCAAGGTCTACATCGCCAAAAAACGAAAGTTGAAGGTAGGCGATAAAATGGCTGGACGTCACGGCAACAAAGGTATCGTATCGCGAATCGTGCGTCAGGAAGATATGCCTTTCCTCGAAGATGGGACACCGGTAGACATCGTCTTGAACCCATTGGGGGTTCCTTCCCGTATGAACATCGGGCAGATCTATGAAACCGTACTCGGCTGGGCCGGGCTCAAATTGGGCAAAAAGTATGCGACCCCTATTTTCGATGGAGCCACTTTAGACCAGATCAATGCCTATACCGACGAAGCGGGTATCCCAAGATTCGGGCATACCTATCTCTTTGACGGGGGTACAGGGGAGCGTTTCGACCAACCTGCCACCGTGGGCGTGATCTACATGTTGAAATTGGGCCATATGGTCGACGATAAGATGCACGCCAGATCAATCGGCCCATACTCCTTGATCACGCAACAGCCCTTGGGCGGTAAGGCACAGTTTGGAGGCCAGCGTTTCGGTGAGATGGAGGTATGGGCTCTTGGAAGCCTATGGAGCCTCGGCCACCTTGCGGGAAATTCTGACGGTGAAGTCCGATGACGTGGTCGGCAGGGCAAAAACCTATGAAGCGATCGTGAAGGGCGAGACCATGCCAGAGCCTGGATTACCAGAATCATTCAACGTATTGATGCACGAACTCAAGGGATTGGGATTGGACATCAGGTTGGAAGAGTAAGCCAAGTCGATTCATATATCGACTTTTGAACACACAATTAATTTAGTATCACCATTATATCATGGCAAGAATTAACGATAATGCACCAGTAAAGAGGTTTGATAAGATTTCGATAGGTTTGGCGTCACCAGAATCTATTTTGGCGGAGTCGAGAGGTGAAGTCTTAAAGCCTGAAACCATCAATTACAGAACCCATAAGCCGGAACGCGACGGTCTGTTCTGCGAGCGTATCTTTGGGCCTGTAAAGGATTATGAATGTGCTTGTGGTAAATACAAACGTATTCGCTATCGCGGTATTGTTTGCGATCGCTGCGGCGTTGAGGTTACGGAGAAAAAAGTGCGAAGAGATCGGGTCGGTCATATCAATTTGGTAGTGCCCGTGGCCCATATTTGGTACTTCCGTTCTTTACCCAATAAAATCGGATACCTCCTTGGATTGCCCTCCAAGAAATTGGACATGATCATTTATTATGAGCGCTATGTGGTTATCCAACCCGGTATCGCCAAAGGTCATGAAGGAGAGGAAATCCAGCAGATGGATTTCCTGACGGAAGAGGAATACTTGAACATTATTGAGTCGATTCCGCCTGAAAACCAATACCTTGAAGATTCAGATCCCAATAAGTTCATCGCCAAAATGGGCGCTGAATGTTTGATCGATCTTTTGGGACGTATCGACCTGAAGGAGCTCTCCTATGATTTGAGGCATAAGGCGAATACCGAAACTTCAAAACAGCGAAAAACCGAGGCGTTGAAGCGCCTTCAGGTCGTGGAAGCATTGCGCGAGTCGCAAGACAATAGGGACAACAGGCCCGAATGGATGATCATGAAGGTGATTCCCGTAATTCCACCCGAACTACGTCCCTTGGTGCCGTTGGATGGTGGTCGTTTTGCGACCTCCGACCTGAATGATCTATACCGAAGGGTGATCATCAGAAACAACCGTCTTAAAAGATTGGTGGAGATCAAGGCCCCTGAAGTGATCCTTAGAAATGAGAAGCGCATGCTCCAGGAAGCAGTCGATTCTCTATTTGACAACACCCGAAAGGCATCGGCGGTAAAAACCGAATCGAATAGGCCTTTGAAATCGCTTTCCGATTCCCTGAAGGGAAAACAAGGTCGTTTCCGTCAGAACCTCTTGGGTAAACGGGTAGATTACTCCGCACGTTCGGTCATTGTGGTTGGTCCCGAAATGAGCTTGTACGAATGTGGTCTTCCAAAAGATATGGCTTCGGAACTTTATAAACCCTTTATCATTCGAAAGTTGATCGAGCGCGGTATTGTAAAAACCGTGAAATCTGCCAAGAAGATCATCGATAAAAAAGAGCCCGTGGTATGGGATATCCTTGAAAATGTATTGAAAGGACACCCCGTACTCCTCAATAGGGCCCCAACTTTACACCGTTTGGGAATCCAGGCTTTCCAGCCAAAACTGATCGAAGGTAAGGCCATTAGGCTACACCCATTGGTATGTACCGCCTTCAACGCCGATTTTGACGGTGACCAGATGGCCGTACACTTGCCATTGGGTCCGGAAGCTATTCTAGAGGCTCAATTGCTGATGTTGGCTTCACATAATATCCTGAACCCTGCCAATGGATCCCCGATTACCGTTCCATCCCAGGATATGGTCTTGGGGTTATATTATATGACCAAGGAACGCAAGTCAACCGATGAGGTGAAGGTGAAAGGCGAAGGATTGACCTTTTATTCGGCAGAAGAAGTGGTCATCGCCTTCAATGAAGGTAGATTGGACCTGAATGCCGGTATCAAGGTAAGGGCGAAGGATTTTAACGAAGAAGGTAAATTGGTGAACCAAATCATCACAACCACCGTGGGCCGTGTGCTCTTCAACAAAGTAGTTCCGGAAAAAGCAGGGTATGTGAACGATGTACTTAACAAAAAATCGTTACGCGATATCATTGGTAATATTTTGGCCTTGACAGACGTCCCTACCACTGCCGATTTCTTGGACAAGATCAAGACCATGGGCTATGAATTCGCTTTCAAAGGTGGATTGTCCTTCAGCTTGGGAGATATCATCATCCCCAAGGAAAAACACGAAATGATCGCGGAAGCCAATGAGCAGGTCGATGGAATTATGGCCAACTATAACATGGGTCTGATCACCAACAACGAACGCTATAACCAGGTCATCGACGTTTGGACGAGTACCAATGCGTTGCTCACCGAATTGGCGATGAAACGCATTCGCGAAGACCAGCAAGGATTCAACTCGGTATACATGATGTTGGATTCCGGCGCTAGGGGTTCGAAGGAGCAGATCCGTCAGTTGACCGGGATGCGTGGATTGATGGCAAAGCCAAAAAAATCGACCGCTGGAGGTGGAGAAATCATCGAAAACCCTATCCTTTCCAACTTTAAGGAAGGGCTATCGATCTTGGAATACTTTATCTCGACCCACGGCGCCCGTAAGGGATTGGCCGATACCGCTTTGAAAACCGCCGATGCCGGATATCTTACCCGGCGATTGGTAGACGTATCCCAGGATGTGATCATCAACATAGAGGATTGTGAAACCTTGAGGGGCGTTTTGGTGGAAGCATTGAAAAAGAATGAAGAAATCGTGGAATCCTTGGGAGAACGTATTCTAGGAAGGGTTTCCTTGCACGATGTATATAATCCGCTTACCGAAGAACTGCTTTTACAGGCAGGTCAGGAAATTATGGAGGCCGATGTCAAGAAAATAGAGGCTTCTCCCATCGAAAAAGTGGAGGTGCGCTCTGCCCTTACCTGTGAAGCACCCAAGGGAATCTGTGCGAAATGTTACGGAAGGAACCTATCGACCAATAAAATGGTTCAACGCGGCGAAGCCGTTGGTGTCGTGGCAGCACAATCCATCGGAGAACCGGGTACACAGTTGACCCTGAGAACTTTCCACGTAGGAGGTATCGCGGGCAACATTTCCGAGGACAGCAAATTGTTGGCCAAATTCGGTGGTATTGCGGAAATCGAAGATTTGCGAACCGTGAAGGGAGAAGACGCAGATGGAAAAACCTCTGAAATCGTTATTTCAAGAACCTCGGAAATCAAGATCATGGATGCCAAGACGGGTATCACCCTGAGCACCAACAACATCCCTTATGGTTCACAACTGTATGTGAAAAATGGGGCCAAGGTGGCCGCTTCGGAAGTCATCTGTCAATGGGATCCCTATAACGGTGTCATCGTTTCCGAATTCCCAGGGAAGATCGCTTATGAAAATATAGAGCAGGGAATGACCTATCAAGTGGAAATCGATGAACAGACCGGATTCCAGGAAAAAGTGATTTCAGAATCGAGAAACAAAAAATTGATCCCTACGCTGTTGATCAAGAACAATAAGGATGAAGTACTCCGTTCCTATAACCTTCCGGTGGGATCCCACCTGATGGTAGATGATGGGGACAAGATCAAAGAGGGCAAGATTTTGGTGAAAATACCCAGAAAGTCAGCAAAAACAGGAGATATCACCGGTGGTCTGCCTAGGGTAACCGAATTGTTCGAAGCGCGTAATCCTTCCAATCCTGCAGTTGTATCCGAAATTGATGGCGTTGTTTCTTTTGGCAAGATCAAAAGGGGCAACCGCGAGATCATAATCGAATCAAAACTCGGCGAGATCAAGAAATATCTGGTCAAACTTTCGAACCAAATTTTGGTCCAGGAGAATGACTATGTGCGTGCCGGAATGCCACTATCGGATGGTTCGGTCACTCCGGAGGATATCTTGGCGATAAAAGGTCCTTCCGCGGTGCAGCAATATTTGGTGAACGAGGTACAGGAAGTATATCGCTTGCAAGGGGTGAAAATCAACGACAAGCATTTCGAAGTAGTGGTGCGCCAAATGATGAGAAAAGTGCGGATAGAAGATCCGGGAGATACCATTTTCTTGGAGAACCAGTTGGTTCATAAAGATGATTTTATCGAAGAAAACGATGAAATATTTGGCAAGAAAGTAGTGCTCGATGCCGGAGAGTCGGAAAACCTGAAGGCGGGAATGATCATTACGGCTAGGGAACTTAGAGACGAAAACTCCATCCTAAAAAGGGCAGATAAGGCTTTGGCCACTGCCAGGGATGCCGTTTCGGCCACCGCCACACCGATTCTTCAAGGAATTACAAGGGCATCGTTACAGACGAAATCCTTTATTTCCGCAGCGTCATTCCAGGAAACCACCAAAGTATTGAACGAAGCCGCAGTGAGCGGTAAGGTAGATACCTTGGAAGGATTGAAGGAAAACGTAATCGTTGGGCATAGGATTCCGGCTGGTACCGGAATGCGCGATTATGAGAGCATCATAGTCGGTTCCAAGGAGGAATACGATGAAATTATGGCACGCAAGGAAGCCATGAAATTCTAAATAAGGAGCCCTCGATCATAAAAAAAGATCGGGGGCTTTCTTTATTGTACCCGGCGACCATCGGAATATGGTGGTGGCGCTGCTTAATCTAAAGCAATCCGAACAATGGAAAAGAAAGAACAGAAGCAAATCAATATCGAACTTGATGAAAAGACCGCGGAGGGCGTTTATTCAAACCTTGCGATCATCAACCACTCGGTTTCCGAATTTGTGATCGACTTCATCAGTTTAATGCCGGGGGCGCCCAAGGCCAAAGTGAAGAGCCGTATCGTGCTGACCCCCCAGCATGCCAAAAAATTTCTTAAGGCCTTGAACGACAACGTGAACCGTTTCGAAAAGGCGCACGGCGGCATCAAGGATTATGATCAACCGACCCTACCGCTCAATTTTGGGCCTACAGGGGAAGCATAAAAAAAAGGGCCACATTTTAAATGTGGCCCTTTTTCTTTGTATCAGGTAAAGATTTCCCTGAACGCCATACGCATGTTGCCTTTCCCCGCCATTGGGTTCGATCTGCAACCGCCCAAGATAGAGGCTTAGTCGAACTCTGAGGTAAAATGCAGTTTTACATTCGGATATTTTTGTTGGGTCATTTGCAACGAAAACTGGGAATCTGCCAGAAAGACCAATTGACCCCTTTTATCCTTGGCCAGAAATTTTTGTTTCACCCTTTTGAATTCTTCGAATTCCTTGCTCTTTTTGTCTTTGGGAGATACCCAACAGGCCTTGTATACCGGAAAGTTTTCATAGGAACACTTGGCGCCGTATTCATGTTCCAGACGATACTGGATCACTTCAAATTGCAGGGCCCCGACCGTACCGATGACCTTTCTTCCATTGAGTTCCAAGGTGAACAATTGGGCCACCCCTTCATCCATCAATTGATCGATGCCTTTGTACAGCTGTTTCGACTTCATGGGATCGGCATTGTTGATGTATCGGAAGTGTTCAGGGGAGAAGCTGGGAATTCCTTTATAATGTAGCTGTTCACCCTCCGTTAGGGTGTCCCCGATCTTAAAATTGCCGGTATCGTGCAACCCCACGATATCACCGGGGTAGGAGATATCCACAATTTCTTTTTTTTCGGCAAAGAAGGCATTTGGACTCGAAAATTTCAATTTCTTGTCTTGACGTACATGGTAGTAGGGTTTGTTACGCTCGAAGGTGCCCGATACGATTTTTATGAACGCCAAGCGATCGCGATGTTTTGGGTCCATATTCGCGTGAATTTTGAACACAAAACCGGTGAGCTCCTTTTCATCGGCAGCCACCAATCGTTCCTCTGCCATTTTCGACCTGGGCGGCGGGGCAATTTCAATGAAACAATCCAACAATTCCCTGACCCCGAAATTGTTCAAGGCCGACCCGAAAAAAACGGGTTGCTGCTGCCCTTTCAGATAGCGTTCACGGTCAAATTTAGGATATACGCCATTGACCAATTCCAAGTTTTCCCTTAAGGTTTGTGCCGCCTTGTTCCCTATAATGCGCTCCAGTTCGGGGCTGTTGATATCGTTGAAGGCTATGGTGTCTTCTATATTTTTTTTACTATCTCCGCTGAACAGGTTGATGTTCTTCTCATAGATATTGTAAATGCCCTTAAAATCATAACCCATGCCGATGGGGAAACTCAGTGGAGTGACACTAAAACCCAATTTTTGTTCCAGTTCGTCCAACAAGTCGAAGGCGTCTTTCCCTTCCCGGTCCATTTTATTGATGAACACAATGATCGGGATACTGCGCATACGGCAAACTTCTACCAATTTTTCGGTCTGTTCCTCAACCCCTTTGGCCACATCGATGACCACGATCACGCTGTCAACCGCGGTCAAGGTCCTGAAGGTATCCTCCGCAAAATCCTTGTGTCCCGGAGTATCCAGGATATTTATTTTTTTGTCCTTGTATAAAAAAGCGAGTACCGAGGTTGAAACGGAAATACCCCGTTGGCGTTCGATTTCCATAAAGTCACTCGTGGCACTTTTCTTGATCTTATTGCTCTTTACCGCACCTGCCTCCTGTATGGCACCCCCAAATAACAATAGTTTCTCGGTGAGGGTGGTTTTACCGGCATCGGGATGGGAAATAATGCCAAATGTCCTTCTTCTTTGGATCTGTTCCTTAAAAGTCATTTAAAAAATTTGTGCAAAAATAAGGGAAAAATACTTCGTGAAGGATTCATCAACCTTACATTTTGAAAAGTCCTATTTTGCGTGTTCGGGTTGGATATAATAAACATTTTCAATCTGACAATGGGTTTAGCGAGGCATTATATTTATTCATCGAACAACAGTAGGTTGTTACCGATAAATGGAAGGCACTTCTTTAAAGTTATCACTTAATGGACTTTTGACATAGCCTAAATATTGTATGAATTTACCATTTGTCGAGTATAAAGGTCTTTGAAAGACATTTGGCATTTTAAATATATTGATGCATTTGAAGATAGGTATAATATCTCTATCTTTCGCGTTATTACATGCCTCCCAAATTTTGCCTATTAAGCTTACCTTACGCCCATGGTGATATGTTGAACTAGAACTATCGTTTATGGATAAAATTACTTTTTTTCGGAGCGGATTTTCTGCCTTGCGATTTATTTTGTTGGCCCTGCTGTTATTTATCTTGAACGTATCTTTTGATGAGGTTCACACAGAGCTAAAAACATCGGTAGTCCATGATTCAACTACCTCAGGGATTTCTGGGATTTCTTCAAAGTTCTTCGGAAAAGAGGAAGTTGAACTTATTGGCTGCACACCTGCTAATTTCTTGCAGGTTGTGCCATCGGATTTTGGATTTCCGCCAAATGTGTTGAATGGTAGCCTTTCTGCTACCAATGTCGATTTAAGTGCTAAATGGGGTCTCGAACCAGGGAGTATTTTGGTGAGTATAGATGGAGGAAGTACAACCTCTAGCGGTGACAGATTCTTTGTGATAGATGGCCAGAACACGATATTCCGTTTTGCTGGTTCAGTGGCTGTTTTTCCGCGTCCGGGTCATTCCCGTCGTATACAGGCCATGAAAAGAGATGGATTCCTAGCTTTGGATGGGACGAAATATGAGTTAATCACCCCTTTGCCGGATGGCGTCATATCTGCTAATGTAGAGGATGATTATTTTGTTGAAAATACCACGACTAAGGATATACAGCAAAACTCATATCTATGGCAGGCAAAATCTGAGGCTGAATCACTATTGTTCTATACAACTTCAGTTTATAGCAACGACATTCACCTTTGGTTGCGACCGGTCACATGTCTTGACACCGACGGTGATGGGGTACTTGATGAAGACGAAGTAAATGATGGGACAGATCCCGAGGACTCTTGTGATTTCTTTTTGACAAGTCAGACAGTGGTTCCTTCTGATGAATGGCTGAATATTGATTGTGATGGCGATGGGGTAACCAATCAGGATGAGGTTGACGATAGTACCGACCCTTTAGATCCATGTGATCTCTTGCTTACAAGTCAGACTATCAGCCCTTCCGATGAATGGAATGCGATCGACTGCGATGATGACGGCAATCCAAATGGTACGGATCCCAATCCATTGAAGGCAACGGCAGCTGATGATACTGGCAGTACCCCTGCTAACGTATTACTTTTATTAAATATATTGGAGAACGATGATTATCTTCCCAACAATGCTCCGAATAATCTGGGAATCACTTCATTGGTTCAGGTAGGGGGAAATGCTTCTGGCACTATCTCTTTTGATTCTGATTTAGGAGTAATGTCATATACGGCTCCCGTTGCTGAAATAAATTCAATTGTGACCATCATCTATCAAGTATGCAACATTATTCCGGAACCTAATGTATGTGCAACTGCAACGGTTACTATAAATGTTACTGAAGGTACATTAATAGCGGTCGACGATGTGGCCTCTACCCTAGCGGATACAGCGGTGGAGATCGACGTGCTGGCCAACGACAGCGGAGTGCCCACCGACGGCACGCTCACGGTGACCGACCCTGCCAACGGCACGGTAACGATCAACGACGGCGGCACGCCCGACGATCCCAGCGACGACACGGTGACCTATACGCCCGATCCTTCCATTATCGGTGAGGACAGTTTCGAATACACCATTTGCGACGGCGCAGGGAACTGCGACACGGCCACGGTAACGGTGGAAGTGGGCACGCCCGATGACCTCGATGCGGTCGACGATGTGGCCTCGACCCCCGAGGATACCGCGGTGGAGATCGACGTGCTGGCCAACGACAGCGGAGTGCCCACCGACGGCACGCTCACGGTGACCGACCCTGCCAACGGCACGGTAACGATCAACGACGGCGGCACGCCCGACGATCCCAGCGACGACACGGTGACCTATACGCCCGATCCTTCCATTATCGGTGAGGACAGTTTCGAATACACCATTTGCGACGGCGCAGGGAACTGCGACACGGCCACGGTAACGGTGGAAGTGGGCACGCCCGATGACCTCGATGCGGTCGACGATGTGGCCTCGACCCCCGAGGATACCACGGTGGAGATCGACATTCTGGCCAACGACAGCGGAGTGCCCACCGACGGCACGCTCACGGTGACCGACCCTGCCAACGGCACGGTAACGATCAACGACGGCGGCACGCCCGACGATCCCAGCGACGACACGGTGACCTATACGCCCGATCCTTCCATTATCGGTGAGGACAGTTTCGAATACACCATTTGCGACGGCGCAGGGAACTGCGACACGGCCACGGTAACGGTGGAAGTGGGCACGCCCGATGACCTCGATGCGGTCGACGATGTGGCCTCGACCCCCGAGGATACCGCGGTGGAGATCGACATTCTGGCCAACGACAGCGGAGTGCCCACCGACGGCACGCTCACGGTGACCGACCCTGCCAACGGCACGGTAACGATCAACGACGGCGGCACGCCCGACGATCCCAGCGACGACACGGTGACCTATACGCCCGATCCTTCCATTATCGGTGAGGACAGTTTCGAATACACCATTTGCGACGGCGCAGGGAACTGCGACACGGCCACGGTAACGGTGGAAGTGGGCACGCCCGATGACCTCGATGCGGTCGACGATGTGGCCTCGACCCCCGAGGATACCGCGGTGGAGATCGACGTGCTGGCCAACGACAGCGGAGTGCCCACCGACGGCACGCTCACGGTGACCGACCCTGCCAACGGCACGGTAACGATCAACGACGGCGGCACGCCCGACGATCCCAGCGACGACACGGTGACCTATACGCCCGATCCTTCCATTATCGGTGAGGACAGTTTCGAATACACCATTTGCGACGGCGCAGGGAACTGCGACACGGCCACGGTAACGGTGGAAGTGGGCACGCCCGATGACCTCGATGCGGTCGACGATGTGGCCTCGACCCCCGAGGATACCGCGGTGGAGATCGACATTCTGGCCAACGACAGCGGAGTGCCCACCGACGGCACGCTCACGGTGACCGACCCTGCCAACGGCACGGTAACGATCAACGACGGCGGCACGCCCGACGATCCCAGCGACGACACGGTGACCTATACGCCCGATCCTTCCATTATCGGTGAGGACAGTTTCGAATACACCATTTGCGACGGCGCAGGGAACTGCGACACGGCCACGGTAATCGTTACCGTAGGGACCATGCAGCTTGTCATCGATGCGGTAGATGATGACTTCAGCACCAATCCGGTGAATGGCCTTAGCGGTGGTGATATCGTAGGAAGCAATGTCCTCGACAATGATACTTTATTCGATCTTCCCAGTAGATCCTGCCGATATCGTTCTTACTTCAACCCCTACCGGGCCCTTGACCATAAATCCCGATGGTACCGTTACCGTGGCGCCAAACACGCCGGCCGGAACCTATACAATAGAGTATACCATTTGCTATGAGGAATTGGATATCCCCACAAAAGTCACTACCTATTGTGATACCGCAACCGTGACGGTGGCGGTGGAAGCGGCGGTAATCGATGCGGTGGATGATGATTTTAGCGACAATGCTGTTGACGGTGATACCGGTGGAACGGTGGCCGATGCAAACATTTTTGACAACGATACCTTGAACGGGTCGCCCTTGAATCAGGAAGACATTACGCTTACCTCCGAGCCCACAGGTCCGTTAACGATCAATACCGACGGCACCGTTACGGTAGCCTCCAATACGGCTGAAGGCACCTATACCATCGATTATACGATATGTGAAAACCTAAACCCTGACAACTGTGATACGGCCACGGTAACAGTCGAAGTGACCAGTGGTATTATTTTGGTGAACCAATTGGTGACACCGAACGGAGATGGCAAGAACGATTTTCTATTTATCAAAGGCGTGCTCACCGTACCGACCAATTCCCTTAAGATTTTTAATCGCTGGGGGGTAGCGGTTTATGAAGGTTCTGGGTACAATAACCAAAACAACATTTTCGATGGCAGGTCGAAAGGGCGTTCTACGCTAAGTGTTGATGATTACCTGCCGGCAGGAGTTTATTTTTATATCTTTGAATATCAGAAAAATCAGGATAACATTACAGACAGTGGTTATCTTTATTTAAGTAAATAATAGCAAGTTTGGCTTATGGTATATAAGAAGAACCCGGTAATCCAGCTTGTGCTGGTATGTTTGTTCACAATGGCGACCTTACAGGGGCAGCAAGATGCGCAATACACCCAGTATATGTACAATACCATGAGCGTGAATCCAGGCTATGCCGGATCTCGGGGCCAATTTAGTGCGGCCGCCCTCTACCGATCTCAATGGGTGGGCCTCAACGGGGCTCCGGAAACGTTTACCTTGAATTTACATTCGCCCATCAGGGATAGCAACTTGGGATACGGTGTATCCGTGGTCAATGACAATATCGGGGATGGTACCGTATCGGAAACCAATATTGAAGCCGTACTCTCCTATACCATCGATGTTTCCTTGGAAGGAAAACTCTCCTTTGGACTAAAGGCCGGCGGGCATCTCCTGAATTTGGACTTCAATAAACTCCGTAATTTTGATGCGGAACCGGTAAGTACCGATAATATCGAAAACAGGTTTTCCCCGAATTTCGGTCTGGGCATTTATTATCATACCAATACCTTTTACGCAGGTTTATCGGCGCCCAATCTGTTGCAGACCGAGTATTTTGACAATGGGCAGCAAGACGCAAATTCAGTTCAGTTCCTGTCTAAGGAACGCATCAATTTTTATTTGATCACAGGGGTGGTGCTCGATTTGAATGGCAACCTGAAGTTTAAACCAGCCGTTTTGACCAAAATGGTCGGGGGAGCCCCTCTGCAGGTAGATCTTTCCGCGAGCTTCCTGTTCAATGATAAATTCTCATTCGGGGCTGCTTACAGACTGGATGCGGCTGTGAGCGGGTTGGTCGGTTTTCAAATTTCGGAGCAATTGATGTTGGGCCTGGCCTACGACCGGGAGACCACTGCCCTGGGGGGCACTCAATTCAATGATGGTTCTTTCGAGGTATTCTTAAGATATGAGCTGGTCAAATCCTTTCAAAGGTTGGTTTCACCACGTTTCTTTTAAATGAAGGCAAAAATGACAAAAAAAGTACAATTTCTGATATTGGTTTTGTGCTGTACTCTGATAGGAAATCTTGAGGCCCAGGATGATCCCCAGAAAGAGGGACGTTTGGTAGTGAAAGGCAATGAAAAATATGCGGAATACTCCTTCAGTCCAGCGATCGATATCTATAAGAAGGTATTGGACAAAGGTTATGTTTCAGCCGATCTTCTAAAAAAACTTGGAAATTCATATTATTTCAATGCGGAATACAAGGAGGCTTCGGAAACCTACAAGAAACTTGTCGATGGCTTTGCAAGCGATGCCGGGCCCGAATATTATTTCAGGTATGCACAAACCTTAAGGTCTTTGGGCGATTACGACGCCGCCAAAACGGTGATGTCAAAATTCGTCGAAATGACTTCCGACGACAACAGGGCCGCTATTTATAAGAGTGAGTCCGATTTTATGGAGGATATCAAGAAAAATTCCGGCAGGTACGATATTCGGCCCTTTGAATATAACTCACCCTATTCCGATTTTGCGCCCTCCTTTTATAAGCAAGGGTTGATTTTTTCATCCGATCGGGATACGGGCAATTTGGCGCGCTATCGTCATACCTGGAATTCGAAGGATTTCCTGGATCTCTATAAGGTCAATGCAGACAGTATCTCGGAAAGCGCTGTGGTCAAACTCGATGAAGAGGTGAATACAAGACTTCATGAATCTACTTCAGCGGTCACCAAAGACGGGAACACCTTATATTTTACAAGGAACAATTTTATCGAGGGAAAATATATCAAAGACGAAGAAGGGGTCATCCGCTTGAAAATATTTAGGGCCAAACTGGTCGATGGCGATTGGGGCGATGTCCAAGAACTGCCTTTTAACAGCAATGACCATTCGGTCGCCCATCCCGTCTTGAGTCCGGATGAAAAAACCCTGTATTTTGCTTCCGACATGAAAGGAACCTTGGGGGAATCCGATATTTTTAAGGTCGCGATCAACGAGGATGGTAGTTTCGGTACCCCTGTAAACTTGGGAAACACCATCAATACCGAGGCCAGGGAAACATTTCCCTATGTCACCGCTGAGGAAATACTCTATTTTTCATCCGACGGGCATCCCGGATTGGGAGGCCTTGATGTTTTTGCCACCAAAATCGCCAAAGGGCGGCTCGATGGATCCTTGTTCAACGTTGGGGAACCTGTGAACAGCAACATGGACGATTTTACTTTCATCATTGACGAGACGACCAAAAAAGGATATTTCGCCTCCAATAGGGCTGCTGGAAAAGGGGCAGATGACATTTATGCCTTTCTGGAAACCAGACCGTTGGTCTTTGATTGTATCCAAGCCGTGACAGGAACGGTAAGGGACAAGATATCGAATGAGGTCCTGGTCGGGGCCACGGTAAAGGTCATCGATGAAAACAATGAAGAAATACTGACGACAATAACCGATTCCAATGGCGACTACAGCCTTGCCCTCGACTGCAATCAAGGGAACTTTGTAAGGGCTTCGATCCAAGGATATGTGCCCTCGGAGGAATACCTGGGCAAATCGGACGGGAAGCCCAAAATCATCGACTTTTATCTGGAAAGGGATAAAGTAACCGCTGGTTTTGGAGATGATTTGGCAAAACTGCTGCAGTTGAGCACCATTTATTTCGATTTTGACAAGTACAACATCCGAAAGGACTCTGAAATTGAAGTCGAAAAAGTGATCGCTGCCATGGAAAAATACCCCAGTCTGAAGATCAAGGTAAACTCGCATACCGACAGTCGCGGGCCTGACGCCTATAACCTATGGCTTTCCCAAAAAAGAGCCGAATCTACCGTTAATTATATGATTGCAAAAGGCATCATCGACGACCGGCTCAAAGGGGAAGGCTTTGGGGAAACCAAATTGATCAACCAATGCAGCAATGGGGCAAAATGTTCCGCCAAGGAACACGAAATGAACCGACGATCGGAATTCATCATCATGGAATAAAATGAATATGTCCTTCAATGGAAAGCAAAAAAGCAGTTATTAAGGAGCTGCTTTTTTTATTTTGGAGCCACTACGAACCCATATTTAAAGCCATCCCATCGGTAAAATGCATCTATTTTATAGGCCGTAATTTGTAAGAATCTACATCCTATACCGCAACAATCAGCGCCTTCACTCTTGCAATCGGGCCCTTCACAACAATTATTTATTTATCGGAACGGCTACTTCTATATTTGTTTGGTTTAAAGAGTCGTGTATCATTTCCATGTAATGATCGACAGACCGAGTGTAATCAAATAGGAGATAATCGATGAAGTTTTTTGGCAATTTAAAAATATTGCTTTTGGTTTTTGTATTTCTGGGCTCTGGGCAACTATTCGCGCAACAGACCTATCGGGATAATTTTAGCAGTGCGTCCTATTCGAACAATGATGGCAACACCAATTTTTCGGCAGGTTGGGATGACAGTGAAGATGGTAATCCTTCTAACGGTAGAATTGATATCAATGGGGGAAGACTGCGGTTCAATAACCTTGATGGAAGAACCATAAGTAGAAACTTGAATCTTGCCGGAGCCACGTCGGTTACACTTACACTTGACTATGATGCGACTTCCAGGGGAAATGAAGGATTGGATGTGGAACTTTGGAATTCCAGTACCTCCTCTTGGCAGGTAGTCGCTACGATAAATACCGATGCAACAGGTTCTATTTCACATACCCTTACTCTGAATCAGATTTCTGCCTCCTCGGCCATTCGTTTTTCAGGTACGGACAACAGTTGGGGCGGTGGGGAAACTATTTTAATCGATAATGTTTTGTTTACCGCCACCTTTGGCCCCAGTATATCGATTAACGACGTTACGGTGGCCGAAGAGGCCGGTAATGCGGTTTTCACCGTTACCATGAACCTAAATCTGCCAGGTGGTTTTACCATAAATTATGCCACCGCCGATGGTACGGCAGTCGCATTGAGTGATTACACCACCACCACGGGTACTTTGAGTTTTGCGGGCACAGCCGGAGAAACCAGGACCATTTCCGTTCCCATTATCAATAATACCTATGGTGAAAGTACGGAGACCTTTTTGGTGAACCTATCAGGTGGTACCAACGGTATTGTCATTGCAAGACCAACCGGTACTGGAACCATTACCGATACCGATCCCGCCATCCCCAATAACGTGCCCCTGACTCTTTTTGAAGAGTTTAGCGGGTATTTTGACTATACCACGACCGGGGGATCTTTACGGACCCAGGATAACAATAACGACCCTTGTTCCATTACGGCGGCATCGTCCAATACCCTGCTATCTCCCATCCCTGCTGGGGCAATTGTTAGGAAGGCCTATTTAAAATGGGCACATTCCAGTCAAAATGCCGATGATATGGTCACTTTTGAAGGCCAGAATGTAACGGCAAGTGTCATCTATGGATCATCGTTATCGGGCAGTCGTCAATTTTATGGCTATATGGCCGATGTGACCAGCATCGTACAGGCCATCCCCAACCCTTCGACCAATGTTTTCGATTTTACGGGACTTACCATAGATAATTCGAGCACTTATTGCTCCTCTGCCACGGTCTTGGGGGGGTGGACCTTGATCATTTTCTATGAACTGGCGACACTACCTGCCGTTACCATTAATCTCTATGATGGCTTTAGCGGGGAGAGCAACTCCTCCTCTTCCTATACCTTGGGGGGCTTTTTTGCGATTGGAGCCAGCGGGGCAAAGACCACGGTTTTATCCTGGGAAGGTGACCAGACTTTGAGCAATAATGAACTTCTGACAGTGACTTCCGGCACGGGTACTTACACTTTGTCGGGCGATGGAGACAACAATGGCATCACGACGAACAATCCGTTCAACTCTACCATCTTTGATAATACGGTCTTGCCCGTGATCAACCAGACCAACCCATACGGACTTGATTTGGATACCTACAATATTTCGCCCTATATCACCCCGGGGGAAACCACGGTGACCACCACGGTGCAATCGGGCCAGGACTTTGTGATGGTCAATTCGGTGCTGCTGAAAGTACCCTCCAATTTAATCACGGGAACTGTTTATGAGGATAGGAATTATGGTGGAGGTGCTGGCCGGAATTTGGCAGCCTCTTCAGGCGTGGGTGTCGTGGGGGCAACCGTGGAGTTGTATACGGCCTTGAACGCCTTTGTGAAATCAGCGACCACCAAGCCCAATGGTACGTACACGCTGGGGGGGATGGCGAATGGGAATTATAAGGTAAGGGTGGTCAACGGTACCGTAAAATCGAACAGGACCGGTGGGGCAGGCTGTGCGACTTGTTTGCCCGTGCAGACCTATCGAAGAAATTATGCCACGGTGGGCGGTTTTACCAATGTGGCGAATAGGGTAGGGGGCGCTTTCCCAGCAGGAACCGATCCAGGTGCGGGTACTGTGGTAAATGCGCAAACGGTTTCTACGGTCACCATCACCAGTGAAGGGGTCATCGGCCTGGACTTCGGCTTTAACTTCAATACGATCGTCAATACGAACAGTAGCGGACAGGGATCCTTGGATCAATTCATCGTGAATTCGAATAATTTAGGCAATACCGGTCTGGACATCGTGGCCAATGGCATCTTCGATCCGGCTGCGGGAATCGATACTTCGATATTTATGATTCCCCCTACGGGAGACCCTCAGGGACGGACGGCAGATGTGAATTTCGCAAGCGGCTATTTCAATATATTGGTACCCAATGGCAGCCCATTAAGCAGCATTACCGATGCCAATACCAGTATTGACGGCCGTACACAAACCGCCTATTCGGGGAATACCAATGCCGGTACCGTAGGTGCCGGAGGTTCTACCGTGGGGAGATCGGCCAATTTGCTGCCCAATTTCGAGCGTCCGGAGATCCAGGTGCAAAGAAATAATGGAGATGTACTTGTATTGCAAGGCACTAACGCCGAGGTTCGAAATATCGCTGTCTTTGGTGATAACAATGCCGCAATAGAAGTGCTCAACGGTTCCGCGTTCATCCGAAATTGTTTATTGGGTGTAAATGCCATTGGATCGAATGCCGGAAATATTGATTATGGCGTGCGCATGACCAATGGAACGGTGGTCATTGACGGCAACTACATTGCTACAAACACCGATGGAGGAATTTTGATCAATGGGGGCACCTCGACCGTGATCCAGAACAACCAAATCACCGCAAATGGCGATGCGCCCTGTGATGATAATATCACTGTTCAAAACGGTTCGGGAATCATCATCCAAAGGAACCTAATCAGCAATGCCTCGGCTTTGGGCATCGATGGAGATGGCATCTCTGGGAATATCACCATTTCCGAGAATACCATTAGCGGTTCGGGCCAAAATGGGGGAATTTGTGGGGGTAGTATCGCAAATGCCGGAATCAAACTGGATGGTGCCAATTCATCCATATCGAATAACATCATTACCGCCAATGGTGGTGCTGGGCTTGTCATCGCTGGGGGGAATACCTCGGGCAACCTGATTTCACAGAACTCCTTTTATGCCAATGGCACTGCGGGCCCCGCCTTGGGTATCGATCTGGATGGCAGCGACACAATGGGGGATGGGGTCACCCTCAACGACAACGGGGATTCGGATAATGGTCCCAATGGCCGCATTAATTTCCCGATAATTTCGGCCGCCTATGCTGCCGGGGCAAATTTGATCATAGAGGGGTGGTCAAGACCAGGGGCTACCATTGAGCTCTTTTTGACCGACATCAATGAGGGTACTGCCGTACTGGGGGACAATCAACTGGGCTTTTCCACCGATTATGGGGAAGGGCAGGTGTATCTGGCCACCGTGATCGAAGGAAGCGTATCGGACACCGATCCCGGTACAGGTCCCTATACCGATTTAGATGGGAATACCGACAACACCAATAAATTTAAAGTGAGTATCCCAAAGCCTCCAGGGGTTGATTTCGGTAATTATATGACTTCAACGGCCACCATAGCGAACAGCACCTCTGAATTTTCTCCGTTTAGCATTATCAAGGCCTATACGATCATTACCAACCGTAGGATTACCTACAGGGTGAACCGTAATTGATATACACTTGAATCCCAGTCATGTCAGAGGACATTCAAACGAACTTCCCCAGCTTTTTACTTGGAAAGTCATGAAGGAAATAGAGGATATTTTAGGGGTTATGATAGCCAATAAAACGATTTTTACAAGCTCAAATGACCCCCTTTAAGAACATTTTCGTCACAACTGCTTGAAGTCGATATGTATTTTTTTTGGGGAATCGAACATGATTCTTGGGAAGCATTTCAGGGCATCTTTGAACCCTTCAGCTCGATTTGCAAGTGATTTCAACCATGCAGATCGGTATACTTCATTCCTTCTGCATTTTATAAAATTTGCAGTGCCGAAACCCTTTTTCTGCACTTCGAATGCCCCTAAATAATCCTCTATTTTGACTTGAAGAATTACCCTCTGAATCAATCCAAATTAAAACTTTTGACGACCTTAATTTTATAAAAAATAAGGAAAATTCTTACCTTTTTTCATTTGGTAAGTGTTGCTATTGTTGGGATGATCGACCAACGAATCACCTAGAAATGTTAGGTTTTTTTTACGTATAACCTCAATTATCGGGGATTATACAGTGCATTTCGTCGAGTACACAACAATAATTTCCGAGTGGTATAGGTAAAGTTAATTTTGTATGGTGTAATTAAACCGTGCTTGTGAAAGTTCGGCTTAGTGAAACCCAAAGTATGAATAACCTAACCGTGCTTGACCAAAATTCCTTCGGGAAAACCGTAATGGCAAATGGGCGTAATACAGATTGTATTTCCCGCGGCCATCATCGTTCGTTTCGAACAAAGCAAATCAAGGTATTCAGATTATCAAATTTGTAATGGAGTGTTAAATGGTGCTCCTGATCCTCTTAGTGGGAGGGTGCCATTAAAACGACAACAATAAATGTACAAGACTGTTCAAAGAAAAGTAATGGCCATGAAAAATATAATAGTAACCCTGTTTTTGTTAATGGGGGGATTTGTCTTTTCACAGACGACCGTTACATTGCAAGACCAATGCAACTGTGAGGTACTCAGCGGGACAGCGGTTACCGCTGCCGGGATGGCCGCTCCTACAGGGGCCGATACCGGGGATATCTATGTAAACACCAATACGGGTACCATTTATTTCTGGGATGGCAATTCATGGGAATTGACATCCTCGGATGACCAACAGTTACAGGCTTTTAGCTTTAACGCGGGCACCAATGTGCTGTCGCTTCGCATTGAAAATGGCAATACCGTCACCGTGAATCTTGCTGCCCTCGCGAACACAGGTACTGACGATCAGAGATTAACCTTAGCTGGTAATATTCTTACCTTGGAAGATGGTGGCACAGTCAACCTAAGCCCTTACCTGGACAATACGGATAATCAACAAATCACTGCTTTTAGCCTTAATGGCGCTACCAATATTCTAACGCTCACCCTTCAAAATGGGGGTACACAAAACGTGGATTTATCTGGATTGGTGGGTACCGATGACCAAACCGCAGCTGAAGTAACCTATAATAATGGTGTCTCCGGCCTCGCGGCCACCGACGTTCAGGCGGCGATCGACGAGATCAACGCGGCGGCGGGCACCGTGGCCCTGGTGGACAACCTCGACGGGACGTACAGCTTCACCGACGCGGGCGGCAACGTGACGGTGATCAGCGACACCTCGGTATCGACGATGGTCGACAACCTGGACGGCACCTATACCTATACCGACGAGACGGGCAACCCCTCGACGATCGACACCCGAGCGGCCTCGAACCCCTACGACAACACCGTCTCCGGCCTTGCGGCCACCGACGTTCAGGCGGCGATCGACGAGATCAACGCGGCGGCGGGCACCGTGGCCCTGGTGGACAACCTCGACGGGACGTACAGCTTCACCGACGCGGGCGGCAACGTGACGGTGATCAGCGACACCTCGGTATCGACGATGGTCGACAACCTTGACGGCACCTATACCTATACGGACGAGACGGGCGCGACCGGGACGATAGACACCCGTGCGGCCTCGAACCCCTACGACAACACCGTCTCCGGCCTTGCGGCCACCGACGTTCAGGCGGCGATCGACGAGATCAACGCGGCGGCGGGCACCGTGGCCCTGGTGGACAACCTTGACGGGACGTACAGCTTCACCGACGCGGGCGGCAACGTGACGGTGATCAGCGACACCTCGGTATCGACGATGGTCGACAACCTTGACGGCACCTATACCTATACCGACGAGACGGGCAACCCCTCGACGATCGACACCCGTGCGGCCTCGAACCCCTACGACAACACCGTCTCCGGCCTCGCGGCCACCGACGTTCAGGCGGCGATCGACGAGATCAACGCGGCGGCGGGCACCGTGGCCCTGGTGGACAACCTCGACGGGACGTACAGCTTCACCGACGCGGGCGGCAACGTGACGGTGATCAGCGACACCTCGGTATCGACGATGGTCGACAACCTGGACGGCACCTATACCTATACCGACGAGACGGGCGCGACCGGGACGATAGACACCCGTGCGGCCTCGAACCCCTACGACAACACCGTCTCCGGCCTCGCGGCCACCGACGTTCAGGCGGCGATCGACGAGATCAACGCGGCGGCGGGCACCGTGGCCCTGGTGGACAACCTCGACGGGACGTACAGCTTCACCGACGCGGGCGGCAACGTGACGGTGATCAGCGACACCTCGGTATCGACGATGGTCGACAACCTTGACGGCACCTATACCTATACCGACGAGACGGGCAACCCCTCGACGATCGACACCCGAGCGGCCTCGAACCCCTACGACAACACCGTCTCCGGCCTCGCGGCCACCGACGTTCAGGCGGCGATCGACGAGATCAACGCGGCGGCGGGCACCGTGGCCCTGGTGGACAACCTCGACGGGACGTACAGCTTCACCGACGCGGGCGGCAACGTGACGGTGATCAGCGACACCTCGGTATCGACGATGGTCGACAACCTTGACGGCACCTATACCTATACGGACGAGACGGGCAACCCCTCGACGATAGACACCCGCGCGGCCTCGAACCCCTACGACAACACCGTCTCCGGCCTCGCGGCCACCGACGTGCAGGCGGCGATCGACGAGATCAACGCGGCGGCGGGCACCGTGGCCCTGGTGGACAACCTTGACGGGACGTACAGCTTCACCGACGCGGGCGGGAACGTGACGGTGATCAGCGACACCTCGGTATCGACGATGGTCGACAACCTTGACGGCACCTATACCTATACGGACGAGACGGGCAACCCCTCGACGATAGACACCCGCGCGGCCTCGAACCCCTACGACAACACCGTCTCCGGCCTTGCGGCCACCGACGTGCAGGCGGCGATCGACGAGATCAACGCGGCGGCGGGCACCGTGGCCCTGGTGGACAACCTTGACGGGACGTACAGCTTCACCGACGCGGGCGGGAACGTGACCGTGATCAGCGACACCTCGGTATCGACGATGGTCGACAACCTTGACGGCACCTATACCTATACGGACGAGACGGGCAACCCCTCGACGATAGACACCCGCGCGGCCTCGAACCCCTACGACAACACCGTCTCCGGCCTCGCGGCCACCGACGTGCAGGCGGCGATCGACGAGATCAACGCGGCGGCGGGCACCGTGGCCCTGGTGGACAACCTTGACGGGACGTACAGCTTCACCGACGCGGGCGGGAACGTGACCGTGATCAGCGACACCTCGGTATCGACGATGGTCGACAACCTTGACGGCACCTATACCTATACGGACGAGACGGGCAACCCCTCGACGATAGACACCCGCGCGGCCTCGAACCCCTACGACAACACCGTCTCCGGCCTTGCGGCCACGAATGTACAGGACGCAATAGATGAACTCAATACAGGAAGTACTGATGATCAAAATATCAATGGTTCCGGTCTTTCCGGCACTGACCTTACCATAGGTATAGAGAATGGATCTTCGGAAATTGTTGATCTTTCGAGCCTTTCGGAGACTGTCGTTGCCGGTACAGGTGCCATTACCGTTACCGACGATGGTAATGGGAACTATACCGTGAATTCGACCGATTTCGATGAAGACCTGACCAATGAACTTACCTTGATCGGTACAGGGGCACCCGCCATTGTTCCCAGTAATAGCGGGGTTACCTATGTAGACGATGCTGCCGGTCAATTATATGTATATGATGGCGCAGCTTGGCAAGTGGTGGGCGGCAATGCCAGTCCAGACCTAGATCCGGATCCGGCAAATGAAGTGAATACCGCATTTGCCGTGAATGGCCCCAATCTTGAAATTACGGATAGTGCCGGTACCTTGGCCGTTCCTTTGGCTTCCATCGGGTCGGATGATCAAGACCTGACGGGTGCCAGCCTGACCGGGAATATTTTACAGATCGATATCGAAAATGGCGGTTCCACCACGGTGGATCTTTCCGCGTTGGACAACACGGGCACCGACGACCAGAACATCAGTGGATCTGGACTTTCGGGAACCGACCTGACCATAGGAATCGAGAACGGGGGATCGGAAGTGGTCGACCTTTCCAGTTTGGTGGGCACCGACGACCAAACGGCCGCGGAAGTGTCCTATGACAATACAATCTCCTTATTGACCGCAACGGACACCCAGGCCGCCTTGGATGAATTGGCCGCAGCCAGTTCGGACGACCAGAACCTGAACTTGGCGGGCAATACGCTTTCCATCGAGGACGGTAACAACGTCGACCTTAGTGGATATTTGGACAATACCGACGACCAAAACCTGACCGGTGCGACCTTGACCGGGAATACCTTGCAGATCGATATCGAAAACGGGTCCTCGGCCAGTGTGGATCTTCTGCCCTTGACAATAGCGGTACGGACGACCAAAACCTGACCTTGGCGGGCAATACGCTCTCTATCGAAGACGGGAACAGTGTTGACCTTAGCGGATATGTTTCAACGGATGACCAAAACATCAGTGGATCAGGGCTTTCGGGTACCGATCTAACCATCGGAATCGAGAACGGGGGATCGCAAGTGGTCGACCTCTCCAGCTTGGCCAATACCGACGAACAGGATTTAAGCAGCGCGGTGATCACGCCCAACGAAAGTGTGGAGATTCAAATTACCAATGGGAGCAATACGACCATCGACATCAGGGATGCCGATTCTGACATCACGAACGAACTTACCTTGATAGGGTCCGGAGCACCGGTAGTGGTTCCCAGTAACAGTGGGGTAACCTATGTAGATGATGTGGCCGGCCAACTCTATGTATACGATGGCAGTGCTTGGAATGCCGTGGGTGGGAATGCTACCCCGGATTTGGACGGTGACCCGACCAACGAACGAAATACGGCTTTTGCGATCAACGGAGCGAATCTTGAAATCACCGACAGTGGTGGAACTTTGGGCGTTCCCTTGTCCAGCTTGGGCACCGACGATCAGGCTTTGAGCCTGGCAGGCAATACCCTGACTTTGGAAGATGGCGGCACCGTTGATTTGAGTGCCTATTTAGATGATACGGATACGGACGATCAGAACCTAAATTTAACCGGAACCACCTTGAGTATCGAAGATGGGAACAGCGTAGACCTCAGTGGTTTTGTTTCCACGGATGACCAGGCCCTGAGCCTGGCGGGCAACACCCTGACCCTGGAGGACGGCGGTTCGGTGGATTTAAGTGGTTATGTGAGCACCGACGACCAAAACCTGACCTTGGCGGGCAACACGCTCTCCATCGAGGACGGCAACAACGTCGATTTGAGCGGATATCTTGACAATACGGACGACCAGAATTTGACGGGGGCGACCTTGACCGGCAACACCCTGCAGATCGATATCGAGAACGGGACCTCGGCCAGCGTGGACCTATCTGCCCTTGACAACAGCGGTACCGATGACCAAGCCCTGAGCCTGGCCGGCAATACCCTGACCCTGGAGGATGGCGGTTCGGTGGACCTGAGCGGTTATGTGAGCACAGACGACCAGAACCTGACTGGGGCGACCTTGACCGGGAACACCCTGCAGATCGATATCGAGAACGGGACCTCGGCCAGTGTGGACCTATCTGCCCTTGACAACAGCGGTACGGATGACCAAGCTCTAAGCTTGGCCGGCAACACCCTGACCCTTGAGGATGGCGGTTCGGTGGACCTGAGCGGTTACGTGAGCACCGACGACCAGAACCTGACCTTGGCGGGCAACACGCTTTCCATCGAGGACGGCAACAACGTCGATCTAAGTGGGTATCTTGACAATACCGACGACCAGAACATCAGTGGATCTGCCCTTTTGGGGACCGACCTGACCATCGGAATCGAGAATGGTACTTCGGAGACCATCGATCTTTCCAGCTTGGTGGGCACCGATGACCAAAACTTAAGTTTGGTGGGCAATACCCTCGGCATCGAAGACGGCAACAACGTCGACCTTAGTGGCTATTTGGACAATACCGATGAACAGGATTTGAGCAGCGCGGTGATCACGCCCAATGAAAGTGTGGAGATACAGATTACCAACGGGAGCAACACGACCATCGACATCAGGGATGCCGATTCGGACATCACGAACGAACTTACCTTGATAGGGTCCGGAGCACCGGTAGTGATTCCCAGTAACAGTGGGGTAACCTATGTAGATGATGTGGCCGGCCAACTCTATGTATACGATGGCAGTGCTTGGAATGCCGTGGGTGGGAATGCTACCCCGGATTTGGACGGTGACCCGACCAACGAACGAAATACGGCTTTTGCGATCAACGGAGCGAATCTTGAAATCACCGACAGTGGTGGAACTTTGGGCGTTCCCTTGTCCAACTTGGGCACCGACGATCAGGCTTTGAGCCTGGCAGGCAATACCCTGACTTTGGAAGATGGCGGCACCGTTGATTTGAGTGCCTATTTAGATGATACGGATACGGACGATCAGAACCTAAATTTAACCGGAACCACCTTGAGTATCGAAGATGGGAACAGCGTAGACCTCAGTGGTTTTGTTTCCACGGATGACCAGGCCCTGAGCTTGGCCGGCAATACCCTGACCCTTGAGGATGGCGGTTCGGTGGACCTGAGCGGTTACGTGAGCACCGACGACCAGAATATACAGAACCTGGGATTGGTGGGCACCACTTTGACCGTGGGCATAGAAAGCGGCACCTCCCAGACCGTTGACCTTGCCAGTTTGGTGGGCACAGACGATCAGGCCCTGAGCCTGGCCGGCAATACGCTGACCCTGGAGGACGGCGGTTCGGTGGATTTAAGTGGTTATGTGAGCACCGACGACCAAAACCTGACCTTGGCGGGCAACACGCTCTCCATCGAGGACGGCAACAACGTCGATTTGAGCGGATATCTTGACAATACGGACGACCAGAATTTGACGGGGGCGACCTTGACCGGCAACACCCTGCAGATCGATATCGAGAACGGGACCTCGGCCAGCGTGGACCTATCTGCCCTTGACAACAGCGGTACCGATGACCAAGCCCTGAGCCTGGCCGGCAATACCCTGACCCTGGAGGATGGTGGTTCGGTGGACCTTAGCGCCTATCTCGACGATACCGACACCGACGATCAGACCCTGAGTTTGGCCGGCAACACCCTGACCCTTGAGGATGGCGGTTCGGTGGACCTGAGCGGTTACGTGAGCACCGACGACCAGAACCTGACCGGCGCCACGCTAACGGGCAACTCGCTCCAAATCGATATCGAGAACGGCGCTTCGGCAACCGTGGACCTTTCCAGCCTTGTCGGCACCGATAATCAGACATTATCTTCGAACAATACGCCTGGTGACATTACTATTTCCGGCGGAAACAATATTACCTTGAATGTGGATGATGCGGATGCCACAATAGGAAATGAAGTCACAAATGCCACCGATGCTACTTTAATTCGTTCCGGTTTGGGAACGACAGCAAGTCCATATACCTTGGACGTAGCTCCGGATGGCATCACCAATGCGGAGTTGGCGGATAATGCCGTGCAGTTGGAGAACCTTGCCGACGGTACTTTGGATGGACAAGTGATGCAATGGGACGGTGCTACATCTACATGGACTTTGGTAGATTTGGGCTCTGTTACCGTGACTGAAAACGATGGGGTAATCGGCAATGAAGTAACCAATGCCACGGATGGAACTCTGGTGCGTTCCGGAGCAGGTACGACAGTGTCTCCCTATACATTGGACGTGTCCGCGAACGGCATCACCAATGCCGAAATCGCGGATGATGCCGTACAGCTGGAAAATATAGCCAATGGAACGGCCCCGGACCAGATCATGCAGTGGAACGGAACGAATTGGATTTTAGTTGACGGAGGTGCCTTGAGCACCGACGACCAGAACCTGACCTTGGCGGGCAACACGCTCTCCATCGAGGACGGCAACAACGTCGATTTGAGCGGATATCTTGACAATACGGACGACCAGAATTTGACGGGGGCGACCTTGACCGGCAACACCCTGCAGATCGATATAGAGAACGGGTCCTCGGCCAGTGTTGACCTAAGCAGCATTGATACCGATACCGATGACCAGACCTTGAGCTTGGCGGGCAACACCCTCTCCATCGCCGACGGCAACTCCGTCGACCTGAGCGGTTATGTAAGCACCGACGACCAGGCCCTGAGTTTGGCCGGCAATACCCTGACCCTGGAGGACGGCGGTTCGGTGGACCTGAGCGGTTATGTGAGCACAGACGACCAGAACCTGACCTTGGCGGGCAACACGCTCTCCATCGAGGATGGAAACAACGTCGATTTCGAGCGGATATCTTGACAATACGGACGACCAGAATTTGACTGGGGCGACCTTGACCGGGAACACCCTGCAGATCGATATCGAGAACGGGACCTCGGCCAGCGTGGACCTATCTGCCCTGGACAACAGCGGTACCGATGACCAAGCCTTGAGCTTGGCCGGCAATACCCTGACCCTGGAGGACGGCGGTTCGGTGGACCTGAGCGGTTACGTGAGCACCGACGACCAGAATATACCGAACTTGGGATTGGTGGGCACCACTTTGACCGTGGGCATAGAAAGCGGCACCTCGCAGACCGTTGACCTTGCCACCTTGGTGGGCACGGACGACCAGGCCCTGACCCTGGCGGGCAATACCCTGACCCTGGAAGATGGCGGTTCGGTGGACCTGAGCGGTTACGTGAGCACCGACGACCAGAACCTGACAGGGGCGACCTTGACCGGCAACACCCTGCAGATCGATATCGAGAACGGGACTTCGGCCAGCGTGGACCTATCTGCCCTGGACAACAGCGGCACCGACGACCAGGCCCTGAGCCTGGAGCGGCAATACCCTGACCCTGGAAGATGGCGGTTACATGTGGACCTGAGCGGTTACGTGAGCACAGACGACCAGAACCTGACCTTGGCGGGCAACACGCTTTCCATCGAGGATGGGAACAACGTTGATTTGAGCGGATATCTTGACAATACGGACGACCAGAATTTGACGGGGGCTACCTTGACCGGCAACACCTTGCAGATCGATATTGAGAACGGCACCTCGGCCAGTGTGGACCTTAGCAGCCTTGATACGCGACACCGACGACCAGACCTTGAGCTTGGCGGGCAACACCTTATCCATCGCCGACGGCAACTCCGTCGACCTGAGCGGTTACGTGAGCACGGACGACCAGAATATACCGAACTTGGGATTGGTGGGCACCACTTTGACCGTGGGCATTGAGAGCGGCACCTCGCAGACCGTTGACCTTGCCACTTTGGTGGGCACGGACGATCAGGCCCTGAGCCTGGCCGGCAATACCCTGACCCTGGAGGACGGCGGTTCGGTGGACCTGAGCGGTTACGTGAGCACCGACGACCAGAACCTGACCTTGGCGGGCAATACGCTCTCCATCGAGGATGGGAACAACGTCGATTTGAGTGGATATCTTGACAATACGGACGACCAGAACCTGACTGGGGCGACCTTGACCGGGAACACCTTGCAGATCGATATCGAGAATGGGACCTCGGCCAGTGTGGACCTATCTGCCCTGGACAACAGCGGTACGGACGATCAGGCCCTGAGCCTGGCCGGCAATACGCTGACCCTGGAGGACGGTGGTTCGGTAGACCTGAAGTGGTTATGTAAGCACGGATGACCAGAACCTGACAGGGGCGACCTTGACCGGCAACACCCTGCAGATCGATATCGAGAACGGCTCCTCGGCCAGTGTTGACCTTAGCAGCATTGGACACCGACACCGATGACCAGACCTTGAGTTTGGCGGGCAATACGCTCTCCATCGCCGACGGCAACTCCGTCGATTTGAGCGGTTATGTGAGTACTGACGACCAGAATTTGACTGGGGCGACCTTGACCGGGAACACCCTACAGATCGATATCGAGAACGGGACTTCGGCCAGTGTGGACCTATCTGCCCTGGACAACAGCGGTACGGACGATCAGGCCCTGAGCCTGGCCGGCAATACGCTGACCCTGGAGGACGGTGGTTCGGTAGATCTAAGTGGTTATGTAAGCACGGATGACCAGAACCTGACAGGGGCGACCTTGACCGGGAACACCCTGCAGATCGATATCGAGAACGGCTCCTCGGCCAGTGTTGACCTTAGCAGCATTGACACCGACACCGATGACCAAACCTTGAGTTTGGCGGGCAATACGCTCTCCATCGCCGACGGCAACTCCGTCGATTTGAGCGGTTATGTGAGTACTGACGACCAGAATTTGACTGGGGCGACCTTGACCGGGAACACCCTACAGATCGATATCGAGAACGGGACTTCGGCCAGTGTGGACCTATCTGCCCTGGACAACAGCGGTACCGACGACCAGGCCCTGAGCCTGGCGGGCAATACCCTGACCCTGGAGGACGGCGGTTCGGTGGACCTGAGCGGTTATGTGAGCACAGACGACCAGAACCTGACCTTGGCGGGCAACACGCTCTCCATCGAGGATGGAAACAACGTCGATTTGAGCGGATATCTTGACAATACGGACGACCAGAATTTGACTGGGGCGACCTTGACCGGGAATACCCTACAGATCGATATCGAGAACGGGACCTCGGCCAGTGTGGACCTATCTGCCCTGGACAACAGTGGTACCGACGACCAAGCGCTGAGCTTGGCCGGCAATACCCTGACCCTGGAGGACGGCGGTTCGGTGGACCTGAGCGGTTACGTGAGCACGGACGACCAGAATATACAGAACTTGGGATTGGTGGGCACCACTTTGACCGTGGGCATAGAAAGCGGCACCTCGCAGACCGTTGACCTTACCACTTTGGTGGGCACGGACGACCAGGCCTTGAGCCTGGCGGGCAATACCCTGACCCTTGAGGATGGCGGTTCGGTAGACCTGAGCGCCTATCTCGACGATACGGATACCGATGACCAGACCCTGAGCTTGGCAGGTAATACACTTTCCATCGCCGATGGCAACTCTGTTGATCTTAGCGGCTACGTGAGCACCGATGACCAGGTTATTTCAACCACTGGGGCCGCAGGGAACATCACTATAGAGAGTGGGAATACCTTAAACCTTAACGTAAATGATGCCGACGCCGATCCAACGAATGAACGAAATACCGCCTTCGCGGTGAACGGAGCCAATTTGGATATCACCGACAGCGGGGGGACCTTGTCGGTACCGCTGTCAACACTTGGCACCGATGACCAATATGACGATGAAGTGCCTTTGCGCACGCCAATAGATGTCGACGATGCTGGAAAATCCGTAGCACAGGGCTATGCCGTTGAAAATAATGTACAGCAGGTGATTAACGCCATCGCGCCCATTACTTCCAAAGCGGCAAGGATTTTCTATCCACCTTCCATAGCGGTGGATGCCTCGACCAATGGCACAGGGCGTACCTTGAACCTCTATACCCAATATACGGCACAGTTTGCCACCCCTGCGGTGTCAAGCGCAGGAGCTCCAACGGCCATACCCACCTATACGGCGGCGGAGCTTTACTACTACGTGACCTATTATGATCCGACGGTATTCGCCAATGTGTCGATCAACGCCAGTGGAGTGATGACCTATGATGTAATCGCACAACCCACCGATTACAACTCCTTGATCAACGTGGTCTTCGTTGTGAGATAAGCATAAAACGCCAACCGATAAATTGAAATGTAAGCATACATATAAATCACTTGTCCTCAGCATTGTTTTAACCTTGCTGGGGCTTGTTGTTTCCAATGCCCAGTACCTATTGCAGGCGCCCAACAGTGGTGATGAGAGCAATTATCGTTGGTATGAGGCCCAGGATACGGCAACCGTATTGGGAACCGATTTTTTTCTGGAAGTGACCGAGCAAGGGGTTTATTTTGCGACCTATGACGGCACATTATGTGGAAAAAATGCGACCAGCTACTTCATTGTGACCAATTGCAATGCGCCACATAATTTGGTGACCCTCGATATTACCGATAATACCAATGCCTTGGCGCCTGGTGCCACGCTCAATTGGAGTCCGCCGTTGTTCGGTGACCTCACCAGGCCCGTCGTGACGGCCACCCAAACGATCGCTACCTATACAGCAACGATCACCAAAGTAGGGAACAGTTTCGATTTGCCAAGTTTTACGGTGGTCTGTATCGTAGAAGCGGCTACCCTGGTCGATGATGTGGTCGCCACGAACGAAGACATTTCGGTCATAGTAGACCTATATGCCAATGATTCAGATCTGCCCACATCGGGTACTTTGACGGTTACGAATCCCTCCCATGGCATTTTGAACATCAATGAGAATGGGACGCCCAACGATCCGACCGACGATATTGTGACCTACATTCCGCTTCCCGACTATAACGGACCTGACTCCTTTAATTATACCGTGTGCAATAACTTTGGGGACTGCAGTACCGCTACCGTGAGCATCGATGTAATCCCGATTGTGGATGCCATCGACGATTCCGTGGCAACCAATCAAAATGCACCGGTCAATATCGATATCTTGGCCAATGACAATGATATTCCAACTCTCGGCGCCTTGACCACTACCGCGCCCTCTTCGGGCACCCTGCTGTTCAACAATAACGGCACCCCGAACAACCCATCGGATGATTCTGTGATCTATACCCCAGATGATGGTTTCTTGGGTACCGATACATTTGAATATACCCTCTGTGATAATGTGGGGAATTGTAGTACCGCTACGGTAACCATTATTGTTAATCCTATGGGAACCGATCTCGATAGCGATGATGATGGCATTGTCGATAGCTTCGAAGACCTTAACCTGGATGCCGATAACGACCCTTCGACCAATCCTACGGATTCTGATGGGGATGGGTTCCCCGATTATTTGGATATCGATAGTGACAACGATGGTATTCCGGACAACGTGGAAGCCCAGAGCACTTCAGGTTATGTTGCGCCCAGTGGCCAGGATACCAATGCCAATGGATTGGATGACATTTATGAAGAAAATGGAAACCTGGGCATCTTCCCGGTAGATACCGATGGGGATAGTTTGCCCGATTATTTGGATGAGGATACCGACGATGATGGGGTACCTGATAATATTGAAGGACACGACCATGACCGTAACGGGATAGCGGATGTTGTTTTCGTTGGGTCAGACAAGGACAATGATGGCTTGGATGATGGCTATGAAGGGTATACCCTCATCGACGTGGACGTAAACGATGAAATGGATGATCCATTCGATAACCTTCCCAATACTGATGGGGATAGTGAATCCGATTATCGCGATACCGATGACGATAACGATAATCTTGCCACAAAGGATGAGGATATGAACGGCAATGGCTACTACGCCGATGATGATAGTGATGGGAATGGTATACCGGAGTATTTGGAGCCCAACATCTCAGAGGCCGAAATCGAAGTATTCAACGTGTTGACACCCAATGGCGATGGGGTACATGATGTGTTGGCCATCAATGGCCTGGAGAACTATCCGAACAATTCGATCAATATCTATAACCGTTGGGGCGTTTTGGTGTACTCCACCAAGGCGTACAACACACAGGGCAATGTCTTTGATGGAACTTCGGAGGGGCGGGTGACCGTTGATGCCGACAGAAAGTTGCCGGTAGGCACCTATTTCTATATACTTGACTATGCCAATGCCGCCGGTACGACCAAATCGCTATCAGGATACCTTTATATAAACAGATAATGGAACAAGCAAGAACCAACCCATTGAAATGTCGATCTCCCAAACTATGGGTAGGCTTGGCCATTGTACTTTTTACGGTAACCCATGGTTTAAGGGCCCAGCAGGATGCACAGTACACCCAATACATGTATAATACGGTGAGTGTTAATCCGGGATATACGGGATCGAGGGGCCATTTGAGTATCGCGGCCCTGCACCGTTCGCAATGGATGGGCTTGGACGGGGCTCCAAAAACACAAACCCTGAATATTCATTCGCCGGTAGGCTATAGAGGGGTTGGGCTCGGATTTTCAGTCATCAACGATAAGATAGGACCCACTTCGGAGACCAATCTTGATCTTGATTTCTCCTATACCATCTGGACCTCCACAGAGGGCAGATTGAGTTTTGGACTCAAGGCCAGTGCCAATCTTCTGGACATTCGATTTTCAGAATTGAACCAATTCGCGCCCGATCAAACCCTGCAGCAGGACATCGATAATCGATTTACCCCCAATATCGGTGCTGGGGTTTATTACCATAACGAGCATTTTTATACGGGATTGTCGGTGCCGCGCTTTCTGGAGACTTCGCATTTCGAATCGACCTCCCTCTCGACGGCTTCCGAACAAATGAATATTTATTTCATTACGGGTTACGTATGGGACATCAACAAGTTTGTTAAATTTAAACCGACCCTCTTGACCAAAGTGGTGTTCGGGGCTCCGGTCCAAGTAGATCTTTCGGCCAACTTTATGTTGAACGATAAGTTTATCCTGGGTACGGCCTATCGATGGGACGCTGCCCTCAGTGCAATGGTCGGCTTTAACGTATCCAACGAAATATTGATCGGAATGGCTTATGATCGTGAGATCACCGAACTGGGGAATGCCGCGTTCAACAATGGCTCTTTTGAGGTCATCATGCGGTACGATTTCATCAAAACCAAGGGCAAAGTAAAATCCCCTCGATTCTTTTAGTCCTGTTCCTTTTACAGGTCCAATTGGCGTTCCGCTGATGGCACTATAGCCAGATTTTATGATTTCCTTACGCCACTAGTTCTATAAAGGTGTTATTTTTGTAGGGATACTGATATCCAGTTTCATTGTTGCTACGAAAAAATGAAATCCTTTGAAAGAAGAGCATGTTATTCTGGTCAATCCCCAAGATGTTCAAATAGGCACCATGCCCAAAATGGAAGCCCATGAAAAAGCCCAACTTCATAGGGCCTTCTCTGTTTTTGTCATGAACGACCAAGGCGAGACCATGTTGCAGCAGCGCGCAGCGCACAAATATCATTCCCCTTTGTTATGGACCAATACGTGTTGCAGTCATCAGCGGGTGGGCGAAAACAATGTTGAGGCGGGCAAAAGACGGCTTCAAGAGGAAATGGGCTTTGTTACCGAATTGAAAGAGCTCTTTTCCTTTATCTATAAAGCCCCGTTCGATAATGGTTTGACCGAGCACGAACTCGACCATGTGATGATCGGCACCTACAATGTGTCGCCCAAAATCAATCGGGAGGAAGTGGCCGATTGGAAATGGATGCAACCCAAAGACATCCAAAAAGACATCGTACAAAACCCCGGTCATTACACCGTGTGGTTCAAGATTATCTTTGAAAAGTTTTATAACCACCTCATTCTAAACCCATCGTGAACATGAAGGCAAAAGTCAGCAGAAAGGCGCATTTTAACGCTGCGCACAGGTTGTACCGGAAAGATTGGAGTTTTGAGGAAAACGATCGGATATTCGGCAAATGCAACAATCCGGATTTTCATGGGCATAATTACGAATTGATCGTAAGCGTAACCGGGGAAATCGACCCCGTAACAGGATTTGTCATCGATGTGAAGGTCTTGAAAGATCTCATCAAAAGCGAAATAGAAGACGCTTTTGACCATAAAAACCTGAATGTCCAGGTTCCTGAATTTAAGGACTTGAACCCGACCGCAGAAAATATTGCCATGGTCATCTGGAATAAACTGCGCCCGCATATCAATTCCGATGATGCGTTGGAGGTGGTGCTCTATGAAACCCCACGGAATTTTGTAACTTTTATTGGTTGACCATGGGTTTAAAAGTAGGGGATAGGATACCGCGTTTTGAACTTAAAGACCAATTTGGCCATTTGTTCAAAAGTGAAGATCATGTGGGCAAAAAGCCTTTGGTGCTTTATTTTTATCCCAAAGACCATACCCCTGGATGCACCAAGGAAGCCTGTCAGTTCAAGGACAGCTATGAGGAATTCACCGATCTTGGGGCGGAAGTCATCGGAATTAGCGCCGATTCGGAGCGATCGCACCGTAGTTTTGCCTCAAAGTATGATTTGCCCTTTATTCTGCTCGCCGATACAGAAAAGAAAGTAAGGCGGATGTTCAAGGTGGAGAATAGCTTGCTGATCCTCCCCGGAAGGGAAACCTATGTGGTGGATGACGAAGGAAAGGTGGTCATGGTTTTTAACAGTGTAAATGCCGGAGAACACATGAAAAAGGCGCTCAAGGCATTAAAAGCGCTCCTAAAAAGCTGAAATCACAAGCTTTTGACCCGGAGTGATGAAAAGACCGACGGTACATTCGAAATTTTAACATTAAACCACGGCCCGATGGCACTTTATCCTTTCAAATTCGAACCTATTTTAAAAGAACGGCTATGGGGCGGCACCAGACTCAAAACGGTACTCGGCAAGCCCATAGCAAGTGATATCACTGGGGAAAGTTGGGAACTATCGGGTGTTGCGGGCGATGTTTCCGTGGTATCCAACGGTCCGTTGGCCGGCACTTCACTCGAGCAATTGATAGACACCCATGCTGAAGCCCTTTTGGGCAAAGGAGTGGTAGCGCGCTTCGGAAAGGAATTTCCCATTTTGATCAAGTTCATCGATGCCAAGCAAGACCTTTCGATACAATTGCATCCGAACGATGCGCTCGCTAAAAAAAGGCACGATTCGTTTGGCAAAACGGAGATGTGGTACATCATGGAAGCCGATCCCGGGGCAAAACTGATCGTAGGATTCAACAAGGATGTTGCCAAAGAGGAATATTCGTCGCATTTGCAAGCCGATAGGCTTCCCGAATTGTTGAATTACGAAATGGTGGAACCGGGCGATACCTTTTTTATCAATACAGGGAAGATTCATGCGATCGGCGCAGGAGTACTGTTGGCCGAAATACAACAGACTTCGGACGTTACCTATCGGGTATTTGATTTTAATCGCAAGGACAAACAGGGCAACCTCCGTGAATTGCATACCGAACTGGCCATGGATGCGATCGACTACGAAAAAAAGGACGATTTTAAGGTGACTTATGACGACAAGCCCGATAAGGTGAACCCCATGGTGGAATGTCCGTATTTCAAGACCAGTTTCCTGCATCTTACCAAAGATTTCGAACAATCGCTATCGCAGCATGATTCCTTCACCATTTATATGTGCGTGGATGGCGAGGTTTCGATTGCCAATGAACACGGATCGGTGACCCTTAGAAAAGGGGAGACCGCCTTAATACCTGCGAGTTCAAAGCACGTACATATCAAAACAATCGGGGCCAAGTTGTTGGAGGTAAGCATTTGAACAATGCGCCCTAGAACATTAGGCTGTTGTTTTTTCTTCCCCATGTGTTTACAAAAGCCTACTTTTACAAAAAAATATTCACAATGGCAAGTATAAAGGATTTAAAGAAGGAAGTGAACAATGTATTGGGCGATTTGATCGAGGCAGTTTATATCGTCGATGCCGCGAACGGTACCAATAACTCCAAAGAGGGTGCAAAAATTATCGACAGCGCCATTGAGACCTTTGATGATCTGATCGTAAAAATCAACGACAAGAAAGTAGAAAACAAACAGAAGCATTTCAAGGCGGTACGTGCCGAATTGGAAACCAAGGCCCATAAGCTTGTGGACCAAATCAACAAATTGGGATAATTCCCAAAAATTTTGCGCTCGATGCCCTGGTCTTCCTACCGGGGCATTTTTTTGTGGCCTATTGAGCCAAAAGCGCTTTTAAAGCCTTGCCGTATTTTGATTCGGCCACTTCCGGGCTAAGAGATCTGCTTATGGAATCGAGATAGATGCGGTTCGCATCGGGCACTTCATACAGCGCGATATAGGGGGCAATGTATGAATCAGTGTTGTTGAGGGCAAAATTAAGGGCATAGGCATAGCCGCGCTGCACATTTTTGTTGCTTACTCTGGCAATCGAATCGAATTGTACCGAATCCAAAGGTTTTTCCGTATTCGCGGCACTTTGCAGCAAGGCCATGTTCCTCAGATTGATGCTCGACATTACTTTTCTGTACTCCTCCAATTTTTTCTGGGTATCCGAACCTTCGATCTTGGCATTGGTGTCGAAGGTATTCCAATTGGTATTGATCGAAATATTGCCAGGCTCGGCAAAAAACGTGATCCTATCGTTGACGTCGTTATTATCTTTTTTGTTCAGGTACAGATAATAAATTTCCGGACTCTCCAATTCGGTCTTGAAGGTGAAATTGCCATCCCCGGATATCGGAAGGGAATCGATCGTAACCAAAACCGAATCGGCAATGTGTTGCAAGTAGAGGGTCCCTTTTTTAAGCCCCTTTATATTTCCGGTCAGGACCATGGTATTCCTGGTATCGCCTTTTTCACAGGATACAAAGAGGGCAATGGTCAAGACTGCTAATAAGATCTTCTTCATCGTATTTTGTTTCTAATGGGTTTAGAACTGGCGCAATTTGGACAAACTTCATGTCCGCTGCTGCGGCAAATGGCCACTAAAATAAGCGAACAAAAACTGTCCAAGGATAGTGGCGCGGCAAATATCATTAAACTTTATCGAATCCTAAACTTTTGAAGCGATTTCCATCAGATAGGCGCAAAGCAGGGCACCTCCAGTTCCCACAACATAGCCCAACACGGCGAGCAATACGCCCACCGAAGCCAAAGAAGGATGAAATTCGGCCGCCACCACAGGAGCCGAGGCGGCACCGCCCACATTGGCCTGGCTTCCCACTGCGAGGAAGAAATAGGGCGCTTTGATCAGTTTGGCCACCATAATGAGGAGCGCTCCGTGAATGGCGATCCAAATAAAACCGATCGCGATCAAGCCGGGATTTTCAAGAACCTGGCTCAAATCCATTTTCATCCCAATGGTCGCCACGAGAATATAGATAAATACGCCTCCTATTTTGCTGGCTCCGGTTCCCTCATAATTTTTTGCCTTGGTAAAGGAAAGACCGATACCCGCTATTGTGGCCAGTACCACCATCCAAAAAAATCCGGACCCCAAAAAACTCAAAAAACTCTTGGGATCCCTAACACTGTCGAAGTTTCCTGTCAGGTAATCACTGAGCAGGTCACCGAAGAAATGGGCCGCCCCTACCGAAGTAAAGGCCAGGAATAGCATCATCATATAGTCGCTCAGGGTGGGTACCTTCGTAATACGGGCCGTAAATTCAATGACTTTGTGCTTAAGTGTTTCAATATCGGAGGTATCGGCTTTGAACCAGCGGTCTATTTGTTTGCTTCGGCCTACCCCAAGTAATATGACCGCCATCCAAATATTGGCCACTACAATGTCTACCAGTACCATAGCGCCATATTTCTCAGGGGTGTATTTGAAAATTTCGAACATGGCCGCTTGGTTGGCACCGCCCCCGATCCAGCTGCCCGCTATGGTGGAGAGTCCCCGCCAAATGGCATCAAAATCATTGCCGCCTACGGTATCTGGGGAAAATATGGAAACGATCAAGATGGCAATGGGGCCGCCTATGATGATTCCCACTGAGCCGGTCAGGAACATGATCAGTGCCTTTGCCCCTAAGTTGGCGATCGCCTTCAGATCGATGCTCAGGGTCATCAATACCAGGGCGGCTGGCAACAAATAACGACTGCTGACAAAATAAAGGTTTGATTCGTGCTCGACCACCTCGCCCATACTGTTGAGGGTCTCCCATTTTTCGGCGATAATTCCCAGGGATGCCAGTATCCCCGGTAACAGATAGCACATTAATACTGCGGGTACGATACCATAAAACTTGCTCCAAAAACCGCTGATGCGGGATGAGGTATAAAAGATAAATCCGAGGCATAAGGTCAAAACACCAAAAACGACAACGTCGTTGGTGATCAGGGGTTCTGCTAATAAGGTATCGGTCATTTCGTTGATTTGGCCAAAGTTCCAAATATAATCAAATTAGTAGATGTTGCTTGATGTATTGGGCCACGCCGTCTTCGGTGTTTTTGAGGGTAATATGGTTGGCGATGGCTTTCACTTCTTCCCTGGCATTGGCCACGGCGATGCCCATTCCCACCATTTGTAACATTTCCATATCGTTATAATTGTCTCCAAAGGCGATCACCTCCTCAAGGGAGTCCCCAAAGCCCAAAATTTGTTCTATGGCCGATAGCTTGGACACCCCGATGGGCGATATCTCGATCAAACTGTCATTCGATCGATAGAGGTTCAATTGGGTTCCGTAATGCGCCATCAGTTGGGGGAATATTCTGTCTGCTGTTGATTTGGTGCCCATCAACATGATTTTGTGAGCGCCGATCTTCCGCCTGTCCCAATCGGTAATGGTATGTTCGGTCTGCGTGAACATAGGGGTTGCCCTGGTGTATAAGATTTCTTTCCGCACCCGCTCCGAATCTTGGGGCACGTACCATTCGTCTTTGTGGTACAGGCCCAGGTGTATCCCCAGTTCTTTTGCCAAGGTAAAAATGCCAGCAACCAAATCGAGCCGAATTTCAGTGGAGGCCAATGCCTTGTCGCGCTGCAGAATATAGGCTCCGTTATAGCAGATCATGGGTTCACGAAGCAGCCCCAATCGCTGTTGTAGGTATACCATGGATTTTGGCATACGGGCCGATACCAGGATTACTTTTATGCGGTCCTTGATCCTGTTGATTTCGGAAACGGTAAATTCGGATACATCGCTTTTGGTCGAGAGTAGGGTGCCGTCGAGATCCGTGCAGAGCATTTTGTAATTCATGGGTGGGATCGTTTACAGAATGGAAATCGAAGTTTAGGCTGAAATTCTCGATTCTATTCAAGACTCATTATGTCCTGTGCTATATGTTCAGCCAATAGGTAAGTTTTAAATTGATCGATCGGTAACGCGGGGCGATCTGGCTCACGAAATAATTGTCGTTGTAGACCAGGAACAGATCTGAAAGCGGGGCAAAACGCCATTGCAGCCTTGAGTTGATTCCGAAATTATCGCGTTGGTTGCTGTATTGGATCAAAGTAGACCAGAAGACCGACTTGGTAAAAGTGATTTCGATTTTCGGACTGATCAACCAAATGTCGGCACTTGAATAAGGCTCTGGCAGTGTGATCTTGTCATAGTTCAAGATCAGTGAAAGAAAGGCCTTGGGCTGAAAACGCAACGTCATCCTTCCTTCCAACGAAAATTTGTCCCCATTGTAAAAATTGCCGATATTGGAAATACCTTCAAACGCGAATATTTTCCTTCGATCCGATTGATAGCCTAGTTCTACACTGTTATAGGTATAGCCCACATTCGCCGGCAATGGAACCGCGCCATCTGTACCTGTGGGGTCGAAAGTGTCGAACAGGTAGGTATAATCGTTCCTGACTTCCAACTTAAGTTCCGACTGGTCCCTGAATTTACCTTCCCAGCCCCCACCAAGGGTATAATCTGTGTTTAGGAAGTCCCTTTCAGGACTCCATATAAATACAGGGGTGAACTGAAAACTATGGGTCTGGATGGCACCTCCGACCGGCCAAAATACCCGCTGTATATTCGTGAAGGTTTTAACGATATCCGTTCTTCGTATGAAACCCAGATCCGACCTGAAGTCTTCGCCAAGATAAACCCCTTTGGCCCTCAGGTTAAACTTTCTTGAGTTATATTCAACAGTGGCCCCGGTTGACAGATCTTTTCCGCCGCCTTCCGGTTGAAAGGATTTATGCAGATAGGCCTTCCCGTTCCAAAGGTTGTCTTCCGAAATCAAATTGTAATCAACGCCCGCCACACGGTTGTATTTATCCCCGGGCGCAAGGAAATCGTAGTCTTTGAAGGATTCCCTGTTGATAAAAAACAATCCGATATTGGAACGGGAAAAAACCTGTTGTTGAAGGGCCAACATGGTATTGTTGTTTGATGGGATTTCATTATCGACGTCTTCGGCCGTTTGAAGGTTAAGGAACCCCAATCTTAAATCACTGTTGACCTTGCCGCTCAATCGAACCCCGCCCAGGATTTTGTTCTCTATGGTATTGCCCGCAGTATCTTTGGCAATACCGATGCGCCTTGAAAAGAAAGGGCTGCCGTCCCTGGAATCTCCAAAGCTGGCAAAAAGATCGCTATTGTCTACAAAAAATTGCCTTTTTTCAGGTAAGTTTACCTCGAATCGGGTAAGATTGGTTACTTGATCATCGACTTCCACCTGCGAAAAATCGGGATTGACGGTAATGTCCAAATTCATGCTATTGCCGATGGAAACCTTGGCATCGCCCCCGACATTGAACTTATTTTGTGGCTTGGAGTTTTCAAAATCCTTTTCAGTCAATGCATTGATATAAGGGATGATCGCCAAGGGCGTCCTTGATTTGCCCAACGGTTTCTCAAAAATCATATCGCCCATAAAAGTGAGCCCAAACACATTCTGATTTTGAGGAATTTTCATCCAGGTACTGGTTTCGTTCGATTGGGTGTCGAAACGGTAACTGTTGAATCGCCACTGGGTGACCCCTTCCTTGAATTTGAATGAAGTAAGGGGTATGATCAGTTCAGAAGTGTAGTGATCGTCGTAAATTTTTGATTCGCCCTTCCATTTAACGTCCCAGGAAATCGTAAAGCCCCTGAGATCGAGCCCGCCGCCCGAAACGAGGCCCTCCCTTTGCACTCCATAGGGGTTGATCCCAAAGAGGAAAGCATTGTTGCCATCGTTGAAGGTGTCGAACAACAGGGAGATATTGTCACTGTTGCCGGCCCTAAAATCGCGCTGCAAGGATTGTATGGCATAGTTCTTTCCCGCCGCATCGACCCTGATCCCGATGTAAAGGTTTTTGTCGTCGTACAACATTTTGATATCGGTCTGTTGCCGTGCCTGTATGGAGTCATAAGGAAAATACTCCCAAAACCCATGGGCACTTTCGGCGGTTTCCCAGATGGGTTCGTCCAAAATACCGTCCAATTCTATGGGCTCGGAAATCTGCTTTACGACAAAAGACTTGTTTGGAAATTGTGCAAAAGACCGAAGCGTAATTAAAAGAAACAGGATTACATAGAAACTTCGATGCATGGGTATTAGTTGTTTGGACCCAAATTTAAGGTTTTAATAACAAGTAAATCCTAAACAAAACTTAAGAATTCGGCTTTCTTTTGGGCTCCCGCTTGGCCTCTTTGAGGCTTTTGTGCAACAAGTATTCGATTTGCCCATTGGTACTGCGAAATTCGTCTGCGGCCCATTTCTCAATGGCCTTCAGAACCTCCTCGTTCAATCTTAGGGCGAAAGCTTTTTTTTGGGCCATCCTTAGTTTTTAATGAATTGGGTTATTTCCACGACCAGATCATGGGAGAGCGGCACATTTTCATCCATGTACGCTTTTTGGTTTTCCTCCATTGAATTTACTTCCTTCAGAACATGGTTCATTTTCGATATCACCTTTAGCCGTGCATTGGGCTGGGCCGCCTTTAGCTTTTCGGCGTCGGCCACCTTCACTTGAAGATCGGCATCCCCATTTAAGATCAGGATGGGAATGTCAATCGATTTTATGATTTCCACGGGATCGATCTGCATCCAGGATTTGAGGAATTTTTGGTTCTGCGGGGCAAAAAGTTGCAGGAGCATCGGGTTTACCGATACTATGGTGTCCTTTTCCATCAGTTCATCGAGATGTCCTTGACAGATTACCGACAATTCTGGACTTTGTTGGGCGATTTGGGCCACCAAGGTTTTGTCGATGGTTTCGCCGGCTCCCGCGATGGAGATATATTTGGACACAGATGCATCTATCGATAACAGCCCCACCAATGCGCCTTGACTGTGCCCCAGCAAAACGATCGAAGTAAACCGATCATCATTTTTGAAATGGGCGAGGACGGTCTTCACATCCGCTGCAAAATCATATAAGGTAATCGCACCCAATTTGGCGAGGTTCTGTCGTACGGCCGTACGTTTGTCGTAACGGAAAAAAGCGATGCCGTGGGCATTGAGGCTATCGGAAAGGGTCCTGATATAGTTCGATTGCACAAAAGTACCGGCCTGGTTGCCATTTCTGTCGATATTCCCAGATCCGTGCACAAAGATGGCCAAAGGAACCCCACCCAATCCCTCTGGATAGCTCAGGGTGCCGGGAAGTTCGATGTCGCCATTAAGCAAGTCGATTTCCTGAACCGACACCTGCTGCGCCAGAAACGGTTCAGGGATTAGGCAGATGTACAAAAAACATGTGCCGAAAGGGAATATTTTTAGCAATGGGTTTTTCAAAGGCTTAATGATTAAGGGTCCCGGTATTTACGATGGGGGTAGCATCCTTGTCGGAACAGAGCACTACCATTAAATTGCTCACCATAGCCGCCCTGCGTTCCTCATCCAAATCTACCAGGTTTTTCTTGCTCAGTTGGCCCAGGGCCATTTCCACCATGCTTACCGCCCCCTCCACGATCTTATGCCTCGCGGCCACGATGGCGGTGGCCTGCTGCCTTTTCAGCATGGCGTTGGCGATTTCCTGGGCATAGGCCAAATAACCGATCCTGGCCTCCAAAACCTCAATGCCCGCCATGGCCAACCGTTCTTGTACCTCTTTTTCCAAGGCTTCGCTGACTTCGTTCACACTGGAACGCAAAGTGATGTCTTCATCAAGGCCCTCGTCGGCAAAGTTGTCATAAGGATACATGCTAGCCAGTTTGCGGACGGCCGCATCGGTCTGTACCCGTACGAAATTCTGGTAGTCGTCAACATCAAAGGCCGCCTTGTAAGTATCGGTGACCCGCCACACCAAAATGGTGCTGATCATGATCGGGTTGCCGAGTTTGTCGTTCACCTTTAATCGCTCGCTATCGAAATTGCTGGCGCGAAGGGAAATTTTTCTTTTGGAGTAGAACGGGTTGACCCAGAACAGGCCATTTTTTTTGATGGTGCCCATATATTTTCCAAAAAGGAGCAAAACCCGGGAAGAATTCGGGTTGACCAGCACAAATCCCGGAAGGATGATGAAGGCGATGATCAGGAGCAGGGCCCCGATCAACGGAATTCTGATCAGCAAGAACCCGCCTCCAAGGAAGAGGAACAGAAAAATAAACAACATGGTATAACCATTGATCGGCACTGAATTTTTTTCATTTGTCATGATGGATAGTATTAGATATTAAAATGATATCATAAATATATCAAAATAAATCATTACCGCCAAAAAATTCCATGGGTATCGATCAGAGCACATTAGCGAGCGTCATCGTTCGAGTTGAACTTCCTGCTTTTTTTCTTGGAGGGATTTTTGAACAATCTTTTAAAGAAACCATCGCGTTTGATCGGTTCACAGTCCATCAGTTCCAGGATGTCATCGGGTGTCTTGTTGAATTTTGCCTGGGTGAGCTGGTTTAACGATCGGTCGGCATTCATTTTTTGTAACCAAAGTGCAAAAAGCGGCAGGGCTGCGTTGGCCCCCTGACCGATCGCCGTGCTCTTGAAGCCAATTTCATGGTCGTCCATTCCCACCCAGCTCACATGCACCAAGCCCGGCATGATGCCCACAAACCAGGCATCCTTGTTGTTTTGGGTGGTTCCCGTTTTACCGGCAATATCGTTCTTCAATTTATAGGTCGACCGGATTCGTGCAGCGGTACCCCGATTGATCGTCGATTTCATCATTTCGAGCATCATTTGTCCCGTTTCCCGCGAAAATGCCCGTTCGGCCGCACGTTTGGGCTCAAAAGCAACCAATAGGGAATCGTTTTGATCGGTGATGCTTCTGATCAGATAAGGAAAAACCGCTCGACCTTCATTGACAAAAGAGGCATAGGCCCCCGCAAGTTCGTTCACATAGATTTCCCCCGTTCCCAGGGCGAGTGAAGGCTGGTTCGGCAATTCCGAAAAAATGCCCATTTTTTTGGCCTGCACCAATACGTTGTTGATGCCCGTCCTTTCCAAGACTTTGACCGCCACCGTATTTACCGATTGGCTCAGGCCCTCTTCCATGGAATAGTTCAGGAAAGTTTCATCTTTTTTGCCGGAATTGCCGGGCGACCAACCTTTTAGATTTTCATATTCCACTTCCTGTGCCGAGAAATAGGTGCAGGGGGCGATGCCCATTTCCAGGGCCGTCGTATAAACAAAGGGCTTGAACGTTGACCCCACCTGCCGTCTGCTTTGGGCCACATGGTCGAATTTGAAATACTCGAAATCGATACCGCCGATCCATGTCATCACCGCCCCTGTACGGGGGTCGATGGAAATCGATCCGGTATTGAGGAATTTCAGATAGTGCTGTATACTGTCGATGCTGCTGGCCAACACGGTTTTTTTACCATTCCAATCGGCGAGTTCCATATTTCGCTTGGTCTGCAGGGAATCCCAGGCTTGTTGGGCACTTAAACCCTTTTTGATCAAATTTTTATAGGGTGCCGAAAGATGCACCGCCCTTTCCAGAATGGCCTTCCTGTTCCACGGGGCATTTTTGCCATAACCCGCCTCAAATTGTTTTTGCAAGGAGGTCATATGCGCTTTCATCGCCGCTTCGGCCATGGTCTGCATCTTGTAGTTCAAAGTGGTGTATATTTTTAGGCCGTCGGTATAAATATTATAATCTTTGCCTTGTTCCCCCTGTTCATTCGCCCATCGGATCAATTGCTTGCGAACTTCTTCCCGGAAGTATGGGGCAAGTCCGGAATTATGGTCAAACTCCCTATAATCGATGACCAGGGGCAAAGCCATCAAGCTATCCTTTTCTACCGGGACAAGAAAACCATTGTTTTCCATGGATTGCAGTACCAGGTTCCTCCGCGCCAGACTGTTTTCGGGAAACAGTCGTGGATTGTAGCTGTAGGTAGCCTTTAGCATGCCCACCAGGGTGGCCGCTTCTTCTATTTTCAATTGGGAGGCGTGTTTGTTGAAAAACCGGAGCGAAGCACTTTCCACCCCGAAGGTATTGTCGCCAAAGGAAACCGTATTGAGGTAGTGCAGGAGGATCTCTTCTTTTGAAAACCGATCTTCCAACCGTTTGGCAATGAACATCTCCTTGATCTTGTCGACCACAAGATTCGTTTTCTTTCTTTCCTTCCTGGGATATAGGTTTTTGGCCAATTGCTGGGTAAGGGTACTGCCGCCGCCTGCCGATTGCTCCTGCAGGAGAACGGTTTTGAAGGCCACCCTGACCAAACTTTGATAGTCGATGCCCGAATGCCTGTAAAACCGTTCGTCTTCGATGGCGATCAGCGCTTCGATCAAGGGCTGCGGCAATGCCGAATACCCTATAGGCTGGCGATCGAACAGATAATATTTGCCGATCAGCACACTGTCTGTAGTGTAGACCTCGGAGGCCCTCTGGTAACGAAAATTGGAGAGCGCTTCCTTGCTGGGCAATTTGCCCCATGCCCCGGCATAGATGCTGCCCAACAATAGCAACAGAAGACCTACAATGGCCAGCAACCCCAGGAACGCAAATTTCAGGTTGCGGGTTTTTAGCCGCTTGAACAACGATCGTATATCTTTCATCGTTGCAATATCACCATTTAATCATAATGGGAAGGGTTTTTAACAATACCTTAATTTGGCTTTCCCTATTTTTGAAAAAGTTGTATTTCATGAAAAAATGGATCGTAATGCTATTGATCTAAGCGCAAATTTCCTTTGGGAACGACCTACCTGTCTGGTCGAAAACAGGCCATAGGGCCATAGGGGAAGTGGCCGAAATGCATTTGATCAGAAAAGCCAAAAGGGCCATCGGCGCCTTGTTGGACGAACAGGACTTGGCCACGGTTTCGAATTATGCCGATGAGATCAAGTCAGACCCACGTTACAAGGCCTACGGTCCCTGGCATTACGTCAATATCCCCGCCGATAAAAAGTATGCCGATGTCGTCGCGGGCCAAGAAGGTAATTTGATACTTGCCATCGAACAGTGTATTGCCATCCTCAAAGACAAAAATAGCGCGCGGGACGATAAGGTGTTTTCCCTCAAAATGCTCGTCCATTTGATCGGGGACCTGCACCAACCCCTGCATGCAGGCCATTTCGAGGACAAGGGCGGCAATGATATACAGGTACAATGGTTCGGAAAAGGGAGCAATCTGCACCGGGTTTGGGATTTTAATATGATCGATGACTACGGCATGAGCTATACCGAATTGGCCCATACCCTTCCCAGTTTGGAAAAACGGGAAAGGATCGCCTTTCAGGACGGCACGGTTTACGATTGGGTCGATGAATCGCAGGCCATCGCCAACCGCATTTATGGCTCGGTCACCGTGGGTGAGAAGCTGGGGTACGATTACAGTTATCAATGGTGGGGCACCGTGGCATCACAATTGCAGAAAGGGGGCCTGCGCTTGGCCAAGGTACTGAATGGGGTTTTCGGATAAGGTGGCAGCTGTTTTCGGACATCTATTTTAGCGGATTTGGCATACCTTTTGATTAATATTTAAGTGGGTTAAGTGCGAGGACATTGTCCATACTTACCATCTGGGCAAAGACAGTGCTTGGTCGCATTCAACAGGTAACAAAATCGGTTTTACGGCCGATTTTTTTATGCGATCACACGAAAGGTCAAATTGATGCGGGGCGCAACGGGTTTGGCCGTCTTGGCGATCTGGTGCAGCCAGTGGTGCTGGGTGCTGCCCTGCATGAGCAGCAGGCTGCCATGTGCCAGGGGAAGTTTGAGTTTCAGGCTGCGGTCGTGCCTGTGTTTTAAATGGAAAAACCGTTCCTGGCCCAAACTGATGGAGGCGATCATGGGATTGGTGCCCAATTCCTTTTCATCATCGGCATGCCAGCCGTTGCTGTCCTGCCCGTCCCGGTACAGGTTCAACAGACAGCTGGTAAAGTGCACCTCGCTATGGGTTTCTATCATCTCTTTTAATTGTAGGAGTTCCTTGGTGAATTCATGGGGGTACATGGTGATGCCCGAATAGGAATAGGGTTTGCCGTTGGTGCCATAAAGTGCGGTCAAACGCGGTTGTGCGTATGTTTTTCCAAAAACCTTGATGTCGTCTTGTTGCCAGGGCACGGTATCCCGGAACACCTTGAAATAAAGGTTCGCCGCGTCTTTCGACAGAAATTCGGGGAAGTAGCGGATATCGCTGTCCGGCAAATCGAAATGTTGAACGTCCGGGAACAGCCTTGCCATTATTGGAGTACGGTTTTCAGTTGGTTCCGATATTCTGAAGGGTTTTGGCCCGTAAAGGCCTTGAACGATTTATTGAAATGGGAAAAGTTGTTGAACCCGCTCTCAAAACAGACTTCGGTGATGCTCAACGGTTGTTCCGCCAATAATTTGGAGGCATGCACCAAGCGGTATTCGTTCACGAACTGTACAAAGGTCTTGTTCGTGATTTTCTTGAAATACCTGCAAAAGGAAGGGATGGTCATGCTCACCATGTCGGCGATGGTTTCCAGGGGTATTTCCTCCTTGAAATTCGATTTCACGTAATTGAATACGATATTGATCCGGTCGTTGTCCTTCACCTCGGCTTCCATCGAATAGCCTGTGGCGTTCAGCACCTTGAATTCCTGGGAATGGCCCAGTTCATTGAGTATGTTCAAAATCGACATCAGGCGCTGAAAATCGGTTTGGTACTCAAGGATCTCCATTTTTTCCCCTATTTTCCTTTTGGTGTTCCCCGTAAAGACGATACCTCCTTTGGCCTTGTGAAAGAGTGTTTGTATCTTGCTCATTTCGGGAATGTTGAAAAAATCGTTTCCCAGGAAGTCGGTCTTCATCTGTACCACGGTCTCGCTTTTATTACCGGTAAGTTTATCGGTAAAACCACAGTGGGGCAAATCGCTCCCTATCAAAATCAACTCCCCGTTCGTAAAATAGGAGACATGGCTGCCTACCTGGGTTTTTCCCGATCCGCCATTCACATACACCAATTCAATTTCAGGGTGATAGTGCCAAATCGTATTTTTGTTCATTCTTTCCTCATCGAACCGCTGATAGGTGAACGAATGGCCGAAATCGGGTTCAATGACCTCAAAAGCGGGTTTTATCTTCATCATGTCCTTAGTATTATACCCTATTGTACTTTCAAAATTACAACCGTCAAATTGAGGGTTGCTGTGCAAAATTACCCATAATATGTTCAAAATTACCTCTTAACATAAAATTAACGCCCACAATAGTTAAAATAACACAGATATTGGAAAATACAGCGGTGGTATACCGATAAGATCCGCGGTAGATTTGTCCTGTTATTAATTCTTAAAACCCATAGTCATGAAAAATTATTTAAAATTGGTTACAGTCAGTACCTTATTGTTCTTTTCGTTGATAACCACCGCCAAAGAGCCAAAATTGGTCACTGATGAGGCTTCAAAGAGCATGGTTTTTGAATTGGAGGCCCCATCAAAGGGAACATCGATTCAGTTGATCGATAGCGAGGGCAATATCATTTATGCAGAAAAAGTATTGGTGCGTAAATCGTTTGCCAAAAAATTTGACCTGAACAAACTCGCGGATGGCAATTATTATCTGAAAGTGGACGATGCGGTAAAGGAAATCACCTATACCCTTTTGTTGAACGCGGAGAGCGTGGCCGTGATCGATCGCGATGAAAACCACAAACCCGTTTTTGTAAGGGAAGGTGGCAAGTTGCTGATGAACCTTTTGAACCTGGAAGGCAATGCGGTTTCCTTGAGCGTTGTCGATAGTGAAAACAGGGTTCTTTTTAACCAAAACGTTGATGGGAGCACCGTCATCGAAAAGGCGTTCAATTTTGAGAACGCTTTGCAAGACAGCTATACCATCGTGGTAAAGAATGGCAAGGACACCTTTTACGAGGCCGTCGTTGTGGAATAGAAGTTGGTTGTGTAGTGAGGTTAATTGGAGACCCCTGGGCGATTGTCCGGGGGTCTTTTTTTATACCTACAGATAAAGGTAGGCCCAATACATCAAGCCGAATTGCAAGGGGATACGAAGTATCAAGATCCATTTCGGGATGCCGGCGGAAGCTTTTTCACCAGACAGCATGTAAAAATGGACCAAAAGAAAAATGGCCAACATCGCGATGATGCCGTATAGGGCCCAATTTTTAAGAGAAGGGATGCATAGGCCAAGGCCCAAGCCTATTTCGGCCACCCCGCTCCACAATACCAAGGCCTTGTGATTGGGAAGATAACGGGGCATGATGCGCAAATAAATGGCAGGTTTTATAAAATGCATCAGGCCCGCGACCATGTATAGGGCGGCCATCACATATAAATGCCAGGGACCATGCATATCTTTATGTATTTATAATTCGGTTAAAGGTACTTCCTCAGTTGTTCCCTTTTGTATTCGGGCAAGGCCAGATTTTCCAATGCCATTTTCAACAGTTCCCGATTTTTTTCACGCCCAACAAGCAACTGAAAAACCTGTTTTACGGTAAGGGCGTTGGGGGACTGTGCTGTCATCCCTACCCGATCCCCTTTTTTAACCGAGCCCTCTTCAAGTATACGAACATAAGTGCCGGGATGGCCATATTCGATAAACTGTTTCAGTACCGCCTGGTTTCCAAACCGAACCCCCAATTTATAGCAAGGTTCACGCGGCTGGGATACCTGTACCAAGGCCGTGCCGACCGTATAGATATCGCCGATCCGCATTACCGATTCATCGAGTCCCGCTATGGTCAGGTTCTCGCCGAACATGCCCCAATTCCATTGCAGTTCGGGATACAGCCCTTTCCAATAGGGATAGTGGTCCGCAGAATACAGGTAGCAGGCCTTGTTGAGGCCTCCATGGTGCTTTCTGTCGATGATCGTGTCGGTCAAGACTTCGGTAGTTCCCAAAAAAAGGGATTCGTTCACTGGATATTTGAAGATTCCGGTCTGTTCTTCCTTGCCGTTCCATAAAAATGGGGTTGGCTTTCCTTTGTTGGTGGCGATGATTTCCATGCCATAAATATAGGAAACCGAATCGTACGAATGCGGTTGGGAAGTATAACAAATATTCACAGCATTGGGAAGTAGAACCGACTTGATCCCCCGTGCTAGCCTATTGCGGTGTGAGGGCAGCGCTTATTCGACGATGTATATTTCCTTTTCAATTTCAGATTTAAACTCCGTCACCTGAAAATAGAGGGTTTCATCCCCGATGTTCTGCACGTCAAACATATAGGCTTTCCCTTCATATTCGCGGTACTGGGAGTCCCCTTTTTTTATTCTGATCAAACTGATGCTGCCGTTGTCGGATCTTGTGATGACCAATCCGTCTGTCCTGGCTACCCAACAGTAATCCATGTTGATCTCTCGAAAGGGAAGCCGCTCATCGGGGAAAAGTTCTATTTCCCATAGCCTTACGTTGGTATCCTCGAACAACAGTTTCTGGCCTGTGGCATGTCCGAATTTCCGGCCTTTTAATTCCTTGAGTTTTGAGGGTTCCCAAGTTTCAAAATTTCCAACGGCGTTTATTTCTATAAAATCCATAGGTTAAGTTTTAATGATTCATTCAATTTTTTAAAGACCACTACCTAGATTGCAAGTTGTTTATAGGGATATAGAACTTCAGTCAAGGAGGAGCCTGCCATCGCTTTGCATTTCATTTCAAATTTTACGAATACTATAGTGAGATCTTTTCACTGCATCAGGATAACCTTACAATAAAATTACAATAAATTAACATTGCAAAGTTTGGGAATTTGCTTCGTTCGGTGCAACAAATTTCCGATCGAAGTAGTTCTGATTTCGGAAATCAGAACTAAATACGGCTTGGAACGCCTATAAAAAGGGGGTTTTAATTCCACTCCCCAGTGTGGATGGCATGTCCTAACTTATGCTGGCGGATAAAAAAATGACCAAATGAATCCCTTACACCTTCTCCTTTTCCGCAAAATGGGCAGGAGTGGTTCCGGTCGATTTCCTAAAGGCGGCATAAAAAGCACTCTTGCTATGGAAGCCCACTTCCTTGCCCAACCCTTCGATACTCAAATGGTCCAGCTCATTGGTTTTTAGTAGGGATATGGCCTTTTTAACCCGTAAGTCGTTCACATAGGAATTGAAGTTCTGGTTAAATACAGTATTGATGGCCATAGAGATGCGTTTTGGGTGCTCGTCCAATTTTTCGGCCAATTCCATGATCGTTAAATCTGTATTTGCGTAGCTTTCGGTCGACATCAAAATGCCTTCTATTTTTTCGCTCAGCTTGTGCAGATCGCCAATGACCATCTTCGACTCTGGAGGTTCCGAATCCGAGGGTATCGGAAATGGGGCGAATTTCCTTGAATCGGAAAGATAGGTCAATACGTTGCGCTGCCTGATGCCATGATAAAAAATCCAGTAGATGGCGAATAGGTCAAAGACGGAAAAGATGATTTTGAAATAATAATTTTGTGGTTCGATTAAGTATAGGATATGGATGAACACCGAAGTGACCAGGCTATAGATCAAAAAATATTTCGCCCATTGCAATTCCTTTGATTCCACAAACGAGAATACGTTATGCACTTCTCCACGATGTTGACGCAATAACCTTAAATTCCATAAACCGATGGCCCAGGCATAAAAAATGCCCAGATAGGTAAAAACGAAAAGATACCATCCGCTGGTTGCGATTTCCAATTTTTCGCCATAGGGAAGGAGGTAAATATATACCTGGGCAGCAAAGGAAACGAGTCCAGGTATCAATATCCAGTATTTGGTCTTTTGGTCGGAAAAAAACGATACTTGTTGGGTGTAGATATAAAACAAAGGAAAAAGCAGCCATGAAAAATTAAAGGGCAGCAAATATAATTGGGGATATGATCTTTCCAGGTTTAGGCCCCCTGGTATGTAATAGGCTAATTTTAAGGAGAACGCCAAAAGAAAAAGACCCAAAAAAAAACAGCTCCTCGAGCCTTTGGCATTGAGGATGAGGAGTATGATTCCAAGAAGGATACCTTGGAGGAAACCAATGATATCCAAAATAGATTGAAGGTTTAGGTTAGCCCAAAAATCTCCCAACATACAAAAGTAACAGCGATTTTAAGGGAAAGATAGCCATGTTTTAAAGTAAAAAAAAAATCGCTCGGCCGTTTTGCGGAAACCGCAATGCCCCAACTCCTTCATTAGGAATAAATCAAAAAACCGAGGTCACGACCTCGGTTTTTTCCTTTATCCACTCCAAACAGTTCCAATTTCTTCACTGGCGCTCGGTTGGCATAAAGCGGGGGAACTATATAAATTTGCTTTATTCGCTGGGTTTGATGTCCAATGTATCGGTAATACGGTTCAATGTTTTAAATTCTATGATATTCAAAATGACGGTATCGTCGCCAATATTTTCCATGTCTTCCAGGGGATCTTTGGCCTCGTGACTTAAGACATTCAATATCACCTTGCTTAAAACGCATCAACTTCATTTCACCACAACCACATCTTGAGATAGAGCAACCCATCGGTATAGGCGACCAGACTATAGTCACCTAGTATCTTTCGAAACGGAAGTCGTTCGTCGGGAAACAGGATCACTTCCCAAATGCGCACATAGTCGTTCTCCACCAAGAGTTTTTGCCCCAAAGAAGCACTTGGTCCTATCTTTTTGCAATTCCTGCAACCTTGATGGGGACCAGTTCTCGAAACTGCCGGTCGGATTGATTTCTGCACATTCCATAGTTATTGTTTTTTGGTCGCTTTGTTTCTTGCATCAAACATAAACGGCATAGCCCGTAAAAAGCACCAATATCGGCAGTACCAAAAGGTCATATCTTACGATGGGATAATCGAACATGATCCATGGAATTTTGAAGCTCCAATTCCCATGCCATGAATCCGGTCCAGAGCAGAATAAGAAAAAGTGTCAGACTCTTGTTCGAATGCATAATAATCCTTTTTTTGAACAAAGATGGGATTGCAGGAGCGACTGCCCAAAAAATAGTGGGGTTAAAGAAGTCCTGATTTCTGAATTCAGGACCAAGTTCCTTTGAAATGGAATCGATAGATGCCCGATTCAGGGGTTACTAATGCGCTTGAAAGAACAAAATCTGACTTGGCCTACCCCTGAACAACTTGTAATGACAAGCCCATAAAAGAGATATCCCGGTACGGGTGCTGTCAAATTATTCGGACAGTTCCTTGAATTGGGTAGGGGTGGTTCCAGTCTGCTTTTTGAAAGCGGAGTAAAAGGCGCTCTTGCTCTTGAAACCGGACTTCGGCTCCAATTCCTTCCATGCTCCAATTTGCTTCTTTTTGCTCTTTCAACAGTTTTTCCGCTTTCTTGATGCGCAATCGGTTCACATAGGAGTTGAAATTTTGTTTGCTTTGGCTATTGATGGCCGTGGATATAAGCCTTGGATGCACTTTGATGCCCTCCGCCAGATCCACTATGGTAAGATTAGGGTCTGTAAAACATTCGGAAGCCGCCATAAAATCGTCAATTTTGGCCATAAGTTCTTCCAGCCTTAGCGAATTGATGTCCTGGGACTGTTTTTGATCTACGGGTTTATCGGGCAGCACCTCAGAATCCCATTCTTGGGTAAGTACAGAAATCACATTCCGCTGTAAAATACCGCGATAGGCGACCCAATAAATGGCAAATAGATCCATTAAAGAAAAAACGGTATTACTAACAAAAAAATTATTTAGGAAACCATGGGCTATAATATGGCTGAGGAGCGAAATGGCCAAAAGGCAGATCAGAAAAGCCCGGGCCCATTGCAGTTCTTTGAAAGCCAAATAAGAATAAGTGTTACGCACCTCAATTCTATGTTTAGAGAGCAACAGCAAATTCCATATGCCGATGATCCAGGAATAATAATCGCCAAGGTCCCAAAAAAAAAGCCGGTGCCAGCTGCTTTCGGACAATAAGCTGTTTGGTCTCGAAGGGAAGCCAAAAAATGATCAATTGGGCGAAAAAAGAAATAATGCCCGGAAAGAGCAACCAATACTTGGTCTTTTCTTTGGAGAGCACCGAAACCTGTTGGGTGTAAACAAAGAATAGCGGAAAAAGAAACCATGAAAAATTGAACGGCAGAAGCAACAGATCGGGATAACTTTGGGCCACTTCAGGATTTTTGAAAATCCAATAAACCAATTCTAGGGAGAAGAAAAATAGAAAAAATCCAAGAAAAATGGTGCTTCTATAATTGTTTCGGTTTAAAATTATCAACAAAATGCCCAATGTCACTCCCTTGTACCGAGCCTATCGCATCCAAGATGACCTGCATATCAAAATTAAATCCAACCATCCCGTCCATTTAGACTTCAATATAACGATTTTTAAGGCGCTCAATTTGATTTTGAGGTACAGATTGATAACGAAATTCTGATTTTTTCTTATTCTTTTAATCTTCGTTAGCGGATATTATATAAAGAAAAACCGGGACTTTCGCCCCGGTACATGATGTTCTATTTTTATTGATCCTTGCTTTTAACCTTCTTTGTCCAATTTTTTGGTCAAAAAGAAGCCTGCCAAAAGCCCGGCCCCGGCCATCAGAAAAATAGATCCCGGATAGGCCACTTCCTCTTCCATGCCCATACTGTGGACCATGATCGAGGCAACAAAGATCGCCAAACCAATGCCGATCAGTAATAATGCCACGTTAAGAATAAAGACCTTCCAAAAAGGAGCGGCCCCCTCCCGTTTGCCCTTAACAAAAATACTGGCGTCGGCACCCTTTTCAATGAGGGCCATGCGTTCTTTGTTACGGGTCGAGTAATAAAGATAGCTAATCGCGAAAACGACTAGGAAAAAAGCTGATTGGAATTAAGATTGCTGCTGCCATGTGATTGTTTTTTAATTGATAAATAAACTCGTTCGTTAGGTATGACCGCTCTTTTTGATGGGAGGTTACACTTTTTTAGTGATTTTTTCAAAAACCTGTAACCAAGATGGTTACTTTAAACGTCATATCATTGAAATGAGCCGGCAACAAGACCAAGACTGGATCGATGAGACCATCAAGGGGAACATGAATGCCTATTCCTCGTTGATTGACGCTTATAAGCACATGGTCTTTACTTTGGCGGTCAAAATAGCTGCGGAACAGGGAAGAGGCCGAAGAGGTGGCGCAAGACGTATTTATTAAGGTGTACCAATCTTTAAATACATTTAAAGGGGATTCGAAGTTTTCGACTTGGTTGTACAAAATAACCTATCATCGCAGTTTGGATTATCTGAAAAGACAAGGAAGGCACCATAAGACCTCTGCCATTGAAGAATTTAACGGACAGCAGTTGCCCTCCGTTGAAAATACCACGGACGGCATTGGACGCTGCTGACCGTAGAAGCCATCATTAAAAAAGCCATTGACGAATTGCCGGAAGACGACGCCATTGTGATTACCCTCCATTATTTCGAAGAATTGTCGATGAAGGAGATTGCCGAAGTAATGGGTATCAACGCAGATGCGGTAAAAGTAAGGCTTTTCAGGAGTAGGAGACGTTTGGAAGGCCTCTTGAACAAGATTCTCGAACCCGAAATCATTAAAGGTTATGGAAAAAGATAAAGAACAGGACATGGAAGTTTTACTGAAAGATACCATCCGGGAAATTGGATTGGAAACACCTTCCTCAAAATTTACGGAACAAGTCTTTTCCAAGATAAAACTTGCCGAAGTAAAAAGGGGTATGCCCGAGACACCCCTGATTTCAAAAAGAACTTGGGGCCTGTTGTTGACAGTGATTGCAGGTATGGCGGCCTACCTAATCTTTGGTGGCAAAATGGAAACCGCCTGGGATGCGTCATATGCCCGCATTGATCATTGGATGCTGCAATTATTTCGATTTCGCCTCAAAGCGTGCACTTGTCAAATATAGTAGTGTACAGCCTGGTAAGTCTTACTATATTTTTATGTATCCAGGTCATGGTTTTGAAGCACCATTTTAACCATAGGCATTCATATTAATTTTTTTATCGGACAGGCCTCGGATATATCACTTGGAATCCCAAGATTGTTTACATTTACCATTAATGGCGCTGATTACCTTTCTTCTCTTTACCGGTTTCGTGGCCTTCTACGCCACCTGGAGGCTCAGGCGTGATAAGCTGGATACCCAAGATGGCTACTTTTTAGGGGGGAGATCGCTTACAGGTATCGTCATCGCTGGTTCGTTATTGCTGACCAATATTTCAACGGAACACCTTGTGGGCATGAACGGTTCGGCGTATAGGAACGGTGCCATTATTATTGCATGGGAGGTGACCTCTGCCCTGGCCCTTGTGGTCGCGGCCCTCTATTTTGCCCCGCGCTATTTAAAGATGGGCCTGACGACCATCCCCGAATTTCTCGAGAAGCGTTTTGACGGCCTCACCCAAACCCTGGTCGCCCTACTCTTGATCATCTCGTTCGTGGTCACCCTCTTGCCGATCGTCTTGTACACCGGTGCCCTCAACATTGAGGCCATTTTTGGAATTTCGAGCGCTTTGAAGGTCAGCCAAGGGGAAGGGATATGGATCACCATCCTGATCGTGGGCATCATCGGCGCCGTATATGCCATCTTTGGCGGGCTGAAGATGGTGGCCCTTACCGATACCATCAACGGTTTCGGACTTTTGGTTGCCGGGCTGATGGTGCCCATCCTGGCTTTGCTCAGCATCGGCGACGGCAATATGCTCGAAGGTTTGGGAAAGGTTTTTGAGAACAGTCCGGAAAAGTTCAATGTGGTGAGCCGGGAATCGGGCGTTGGCCCCGGTGCGCGTGCGGCGATTCTTCCCTTCGAAGTCTTGTTTACCGGCTTGATGATCAATCAAATTTATTTCTGGGCCATGCACCAATCGATCATCCAAAGGGTATTGGGCGCAGTGAACTTGAAAGAGGCCCAGAAAGGGCTGCTTTACACCGGGCTATTAAAAATTTTGGTGCCGTTGATCATCGTGTTGCCGGGCCTAATCGGATTTTATTATTTTGGGGATAGCCTGTACGATACGCCCGACAACGTTTACCCGCTTTTGGTAAAGAAGGTCTTGCCCTTATGGCTCACGGGCTTTTTTGTGGCGGTGATGATGGGGGCGATTTTGAGTACTTTCAACAGTGCGTTGAACAGTGCGGCGACGGTTTTTAGTTTGGATATCTTTAAGCGTTATATCAAAAAGGACGCCAGTGAAAAAAGTTTGGTCAACATGGGGAAATGGACTTCCTCGATTTTGGCCATCTTTGCCATCGGAATAGCGCCATACGTGGCCGATGCTCCGTCTGGACTGTACCAACTATTGCAACAATTGAACGGCATATTTTTTGTGCCCATAGCGAGTGTCATCGTCGCGGGCTTTTTGTTTCCAAGGGTATCTGCCGCCGGCGCCAAGATCGGTCTGCTGTTCGGTCTGCTTTTTTATATCATCACTTTTTTTGTGCTGGAATTGCAGCTGCACTTCGTGCATATCTGGGGCATTGAGTTTGTCCTGAACCTTTTGGTGATGCACCTTGCTTCGGCTTTGCTGCCCAAGGAAGGACGGTTCGTGATGCAGGATTCCGGCAAATTGGATCTCAAACCATGGAAATATGCCAAGGCTTTTAGTATTTTTTTGGTGGTATTTACCATAATTTTGTACCTTTTCTTAGGAAATGTATAAGTATGGAAAAGACTTTTAGAAATTATGATCATTCGGATGTCACCGCCGCCGTAAGAGATCATTACCGAAAAATGCGCCAGAACCAGACCTTGGATTATGTGCAAAGGATGCATCGGAAATATTTGACCTTCGATAAACCCATGCCGCTCTGGGAGGCAATGGCACATCTCAACAACCTGATCGATGTGAGCGATCCCGATCTGGATCTGCCCAATGTGCAACACCTGATTCAAAGTGCGGAGGCGATCCGTGTAGAGGGTCGGCCAGATTGGATGCAGTTGACCGGGCTGATCCATGATTTGGGCAAGGTGATGTTTCTTTGGGGCAGCGATGAGGACGGTACCAGCCAGGCCGAACAATGGGGCATGGTGGGCGATGTCTTCGTGGTGGGCTGTGCCCTTCCCGATAGCTGCGTGTATCCCGAATTCAATGCCTTGAATCCCGATATGGGGAAAGCCCCTTACAATACGGCCTTGGGCATCTATGAAGAGGGTTGTGGCCTTGACCGGCTGAACCTTGCCTGGGGCCATGATGAATATCTATATCAGGTCCTCAAAAACCATAAGGAAAACAAACTGCCCGAAGAGGCGATGACCATGATACGGTACCATTCGTTCTACCCATGGCATACCGGCGGCAGCTATACCCAGCTGCTCAATAAAAAAGACGAGGCTTATCTGGAAACGATTCGCGACTTCAACCGTTACGATCTGTATACCAAGAGCCAAAAGATAGTTGACCTGGAAGATGTTCGTGAATACTACCAACCCATTGCCGAGAAGTATTTGGGTAGCGGTCCCATTTATTGGTAGTTTGCCTCTTTACAGCAAACAAAAAAAGGCCGCCCCAATTGTAGGGGCGGCCTTTTTTAATTTGAGTTGCCGAAAGTAGCCGGGAATACGACCTGGTATTGGCCCATCATGATCGGCTATTTTACCATCTCATAGCTCCGTTTGATAAATTCGGTCAGTTCCTTGCCTTTGAGCAGGCCTTTTGAAAGCCGCGCCAGATCGATGGACTGGTTGATCAAACGCTCCCTTTTTTTCTCAGTTTTGGTATTGAGGATTTCACCGACCAGTTCATGGTTGGTGTTGACGATCAAATTGTACATTTCCGGCATATTGCCCATCCCGAACATACCCCCACCGCCGGTCTGCTGCATTTCTTTCATCCTTCGCATAAATTCGGGTTCGGTAATGATAAAAGGTGAGGCAGCGCTGTCCATGGCTTCCAATTGTATGGTATATCCTTTTTCCGAAATGGCCTGTTCCAAAACGGTTTTCAGCTTTTCATTCTCCTCGTCGGACAATTTGGAGATTTGGGTATCCTCTTTTTGGATGAGCTTGTCGATCGGATCGGCATCCACACGGGCGAAAGACAATTTCTCCTTGCTCGATTCCAATTTCTGCATCAAGTGGCCCACAATGGGGGAGTCCATCAACAAGACTTCATATCCCTTCGCTTTGGCCGCTTCGATATAGCTGTGCTGGGCCTCTTTATCGGAAGCATAGAGCACCACCAGTTTTCCGTCCTTGTCGGTCTGAGTTCCCTTTATCTTTTCCTCGAGTTCTTCAAAAGTAAAGTATGTGCCATCTACGGTGGGGTACAGGGCAAACTTGTCGGCCTTCTCGAAAAATTTATCTTCCGAGAGCATGCCGTATTCAATTACGATTTTGATATCGTTCCATTTCTTCTCGAAATCTTCGCGGTTGCTTTTGAACAGAGATTGCAGTTTGTCAGCGACTTTTCTGGTGATATAGCTCGAGATTTTTTTAACTGCCCCATCGGCCTGCAAGTACGATCGGGAAACGTTCAATGGAATATCGGGCGAGTCGATCACCCCGCGCAACATGGTCAGGAACTCGGGTACGATGCCCTCCACATTGTCGGTCACGAATACCTGGTTTTGGTAAAGCTGTATCCGGTCTTTTTGAATATTGAGGTCTTTGGTCAATTTGGGGAAATACAAGATCCCCGTTAAGTTAAAAGGATAGTCGACATTCAAATGGATATGGAACAGCGGCTCCTCAAATTGCATCGGGTACAGTTCCCTGTAGAACGACTTATAATCTTCGTCCTTCAGGTCGGTGGGTTGCTTGGTCCAGGCCGGATTGGGGTTGTTGATGATATTATCGACTTCCTTGGTCGGTGCCGGATCCTCTTTTTTCGCGCCTTCAGGTTTGGGCAGGGTTTCTGTTTTGGTACCGAACTTGATCGGTATCGGCATGAATTTATTGTACTTGCGCAAGAGCTCCGAAATACGGTGGTCTTCCAGGAATTCGGTGGAATCGTCCGCCATTTGCAAAATGATTTCCGTACCGCGCTCTGTCTTGGCATGTTCCTTTATGGTGAATTTTGGGGAACCATCACAGGTCCAATGCACGGCAGGGGCATCCTGATAACTCTTGGTGATGATCTCGACTTTTTTTGACACCATGAAGGCCGAATAGAATCCGAGGCCAAAATGCCCGATGATACCCGTATCTTTGGCGCCATCTTCGTATTTGTTCAAAAATTCCTCCGCCCCGGAAAAGGCGATTTCGTTGATATATTTTTTCACTTCCTCAGCGGTCATCCCGATGCCCTGATCGGTGATATGGAGCTTTTTTCCCTTTTTATCGACCTTCACTTCGATTATCGGGTTTCCATATTCCAATTTTGCCTCGCCGATCGAGGTCAGATGCTTCAGTTTAAGCGTTGCATCGGTTGCATTGGAAATCAGCTCCCTCAGGAATATTTCGTGGTCGCTGTACAAGAACTTTTTAATAAGGGGAAAGATGTTATCTACTGAAACGTTGATCTTGCCTGTGGCCATGGTTCTATTATTTTATTGTTAGCACCTACAAGCTGTCAAAAAAAATACCACAATGCCCTCAAGTGACAAACTGACACTTTACATGGCAGTATGTTCCTGATTTAAGAATTCGTCCGGATAAATGCCCAAAATAAGTGCCAAAATATTCCAGTAAAAAGTTTAACATATATTTTTGTTTAATTATTTTTTAAAAAGATTAAACATCAATATCTTTGTTGTGGTTATGGAAAAAAACTTGCTATGAAAAAGATTTTAAACCCATAATCACGTTTGATTATTTATTGGTTAGGTTGTTTGAAAACGTGTCTCCGCCCCCGGAGGCACGTTTTTGTTCAAATTGCCGTCCCTTTAGCGTTCAGTTATCAAATGGGGGACCTCAAGTGGCGTATCTTTACGCTGGAAACGAAAAAAAAGCAAAACATGGCTACAAAGTCCAAAACAAAACAGGTTAACGAAGACGAAATCATCGCCGCATATATGGATTATGTCCTCGAAAACGAGACGGTCCCCAAATCTATTTTCAAATTTTGCAAAACGGCAAAGATCGCCGAGGCCGACTTTTATCGATATTTTGGTTCGATAGACACCCTGCGTAAGGCAATTTGGAGTAAGTTTTTCTCCAATACGGAAGATTTGTTGCTCCAAAACAAAGATTATGAAGGCTTTACCAATAAAGATAAAATGCTCACCTTTTTTTATGCCTTCTTCGAGCTACTGACCTTGAACCGCAGTTATGTGCTTTTTGCCCTGGGGAATGAAAAGACGATGTTGGGGAAATTGGAGGAGTTAAAGGGCCTTCGAAAACACATCAAGGGTTTTGCCAAGGCACTGATCGCGGATGGAAATGCCCAAAAAGCGTATAAGATCAGCCAGCATAATCCCACCTTGTTCGCAGAAGGCGCTTGGTTGGAACTGCTGTTCATTTTAAAGTTTTGGATGGATGATAATTCCGCCGGATTCGAAAAAACCGATATGGCCATTGAAAAATCGATCAATACCATCTTTGATATTTTTGACAACACCCCCTTGGACAACATCATCGATTTTGGCAAATTTCTTTTCAAGGAAAGGATGCAATAGTCCGAAACCCGATACAAACATCATCAATCTATGAAGACCCTCGATACCATTCCAACAGGAAAGATTGAACGCGCCGGCAAACTGCTCAAGACCGGAGTAAAGATCGGGGGCAATTATGCCAAGTATTATGGCAAGAAGTTGGTGAATCCGGAGCTGAACCGTGACGAGTTGAACGAGGACAATGCGGGGGATATTTACGACGGACTCAAAACCCTGAAGGGAAGTGCCTTGAAAGTGGCCCAAATGCTGAGCATGGAAAAGAACTTGCTTCCCAATGCCTATGTGGAGAAGTTTTCACTTTCCCAATTTTCGGTACCCCCCTTGTCGGCACCCTTGGTGCGAAAAACCTTTAAAACCTATTTGAACAAATATCCCGAGGAATTGTACGATACCTTCGATCGCGATTCGATCAATGCGGCCAGTATAGGACAGGTACATAGGGCCTCCAAAAATGGCAAACAATTGGCCGTCAAGATTCAATATCCGGGAGTTGCCCAAAGCATCGGCAGCGATTTGGCGCTGGTCAAACCCATAGCCTTGCGGCTGTTTAATATCAAGGGCAAGGATTCAGACAAATATTTCAAGGAGGTCGCCTCAAAATTGATGGAAGAGACCAATTACCTGCTCGAAGTAGCGCAGAGCAAGGAAATTTCAGAGGCCTGTAAGCATATCGACAATTTGGAGTTCCCGGTTTATTACGAAGAATGGTCCAGTGAAAAGATCATCACCATGGATTGGATGGAAGGATTGCACCTAAGTGAGTTCTGTAAGACCGATTTTTCCACGGACGAGGGCAACACGATCGGGCAGACCCTTTGGGACTTTTATATGTACCAGATCCATGGCTTGCGAAAAGTGCATGCCGACCCACACCCTGGAAATTTTTTGGTCAGCGCCAAAGGAAGTTTGATCGCGATCGATTTTGGGTGTATCAAGTTGGTACCCGATTCGTTTTATGGTCCCTACTTTGAATTGGCCCAGAAGGAGACTTTCGACAATGACGCCCTTTTTACCAAGAAACTCTATGAACTGGAAATCCTGAAAGAGGAGGACACGCTTAAAGAGTTGAAATTCTTCAAACAATTGTTCCGCGAGATGCTGACCTTGTTCACGGCCCCGTTCAACGAAGCATATTTCGATTTTGGTTCGAACGAATTTTGGTCAAGGATCACCGATTTGGGACAACGGTATGCCAATGACGATCAAATCAGAAAAATGAACGGAAACAGGGGCTCCAAGCATTTTTTATATATGAACCGCACCTTTTTCGGTCTTTTTAACCTGTTGCACGACCTTAAGGCAACCGTAGCGGTGAACCACTTCCGGAAATATATGTGATAACGGCCCGTACTGCAAAACACTGCTGCTTTTTTTGTTTATCTTAGACAATACGTATTAAAATCAACCGACCCTTCAGCGGCCTCAAAACGCAATTACATGTACAACTCGAAAATTAAAGGTTTGGGCTTTTTTGTCCCCGAACATGTGGTCACCAATGATGAACTTTCAAAGGTGATGGATACCAATGATGCCTGGATCCAAGAGCGCACTGGAATCAAGCAACGAAGACATATTATAAAGGGCGATGGCAACACCACCACCACCATGGGCGTAAAGGCGGCCAAGATTGCCATTGATCGTGCTGGGATAGATAAGAACGACATCGATTTCATCGTTTTTGCCACCCTAAGTCCGGATTATTACTTTCCCGGTCCGGGGGTATTGGTACAGCGTGATCTGGGCATCAAAACAGTTGGGGCACTAGATGTCAGGAACCAGTGCTCAGGCTTCGTCTATGCCATTTCGGTGGCCGACCAGTACATTAAAACTGGGATGTACAAGAACATCCTGGTCATCGGTGCGGAACTGCATTCCCATGGGTTGGACATGAGCACACGCGGCAGAGGGGTTTCGGTAATTTTTGGGGATGGTGCCGGAGCCGCCGTATTGGGCAGGGGGGAAGATTCCTCAAAAGGGATATTATCGACCCATTTGCATTCCGAAGGCCAGCATGCCGAGGAATTGTCTTTGATCGCGCCGGGAATGGGCAAACGTTGGGTGACCGATATCATTGCCGAAAACGACCCGAACGATGAGTCGTATTATCCTTATATGAACGGGCAATTCGTGTTCAAAAATGCGGTGGTACGCTTTAATGAGGTGATCATGGAAGGACTGGGTGCCAATGGCCTGCAACCCTCGGATATCGACATGCTGATTCCACACCAGGCCAATTTGCGCATCTCCCAATTCATCCAGAAGAAATTTGGTTTGGGCGACGAACAGGTTTTCAACAACATTATGGATTACGGCAACACCACGGCTGCCTCCATACCAATAGCCCTTACCGAAGCATGGGAACAAGGCAAGATCAAATCGGGCGACTTGGTGGTTTTGGCCGCCTTCGGCAGTGGTTTTACTTGGGGAAGCGTTATTATAAGATGGTAAAGCCCGGTAAAATATAAAGCCCCGATGTTCGCATCGGGGCTTTCGCAATTGACCCACAAGGATCGGGGTTACCAACCCATTACCCCAATCTTCTGGAGGACCAACTCGACCTATAGTATGCCGCCACCACCCTGTTTCGTATTGCTGTCCCTTCTTTTCCTTTCGGCTGCCTTGTTTTTTCCGCTGCCAAACATATAGGACAATCCAGCATAAAGGGTTTGACTTTCCCAATTGAACTGTCCGTTCTGAACAAAAGGCTTATCGGCACTAAAGGCAAACCGCATGGTATTGAAAACGTCGTTGAAATTGAGACTAAAGGTGCCCTTGCCCTGGGCAAAACTGTATCTGGCACCAGTATTCAGGAAGTACATCGGCTTCACCAAAAATTGAATGTTTTGATTTTCCCCCCTATAATATCCGAATATCTGAAAAGTCAAATTTTCAGTGGCCTTGAGGCTATTGTTTAATCGAAGATTCCACGCGGTGTTTTTCACCTCCACTTCCTCCACTACAATATCATCGATTGAGGCTGTGGAATTACTGCCTTCCAATCGTTCGGTAATACCCCGTTGGGTTTGGGAATAGATGTCGAAACTGCCATTGATGCTCCACCATTTCGTGAACTTGTAGTTGGAGGAGGCCTCCAGGCCATAGGCCGAAGTATCTTCAAAATTATCATAGGAAAGGATAAGTTTGTTCAGATCAAGCCTATCAACATAGACCGCTCGGTTGATTTCATCCTTGATCGTCCTATAGAATACCCCGGCAGTGATGCTCCCATTTTCAAACCTTCTGGTATAATTGGTTTCAAAGGAATTGGTAAACTGGGGCATCAAGCTTGGATTTCCAATGGAGGAAATCAAAGGGGTGGAAAACTCCCGGATGGGATTCACCTGTTGTAGTCCAGGCCTGTCGACCCGCCTGCTGAAACTCAATTGGAACTGGTTTTTTTCGGTGGGCGAATAGGTCAGGAAACCAGAAGGATAGACTTGGGTGTATTTATCGGTAAAGCTTACAATACCGTTGGTATCGGCTTTCACACTCACGTCTTCCACCCTGACCCCCAATTGATAGGACCATTCTTTGTACTCTTGACCAAATGTGGTATAAGCCGAATAGATGTCCATCCCATAAACGAATTTGGTATTTCCGGTAGGAACAAGTAACCCGTTTGCATTAAAGGAGAGGCCTGTGGAGGCATAATCAACGTTGGTTTCAAAATTTCTGGTTTCCAGACCGATTTCCAATTTTGAAATGGAATCTAAAGGGTTTACATAATCAAGATTGGCAATGGTTTGGGTGCGTCGTGTGTCCACAAAGTCCATATAATCAGGGAATACCGTTGCACCAGTAGACCTGAAATTGGCATCTTCATCATCGGTGTAACGGTTACGGTCCACTTCCAATTCGATCTGGTGGCCTTCTTTTTTGAATTGGTGTTTGTAGTCAAAATTGTATTGTTCACTGGTGTTGTTCTGGAGACTGTTGAAGAATTGAGTGGTATTGTTCGAGGCATCGTCATAATAGAAGACATTGGTAATGCCCCTGAATTTTCCGTCGTACGTATTCTGATTGGTAAAAAATGAAATGGTGTTGTGATCGTTTAAAAAAAAGTCGACCCCCAGTTTGTAAATGTGCGATTTGTTATTGTCGAAAAAATCGAAGACCTGTTCTGAATTTTCGACGTTCCTATAGATAAAACCATCATTGACGTATTTTCCTATATTGTTGCCATAATTGCCATACAGATTAAATTTTCCGTTCCGATAGTTCAAATCCACGGAACTGTTGAATTTGGCTTCTAGGCCAACGGTCAAGCCTGTATTGAGGGTGCCATTAAAGCCTATATTGGCATTTTTGTGCAAAACGATATTGATGATTCCGCTCATGCCCTCCGGATTATATTTTGCCGATGGGTTGGTGATCAGCTCTATGGATTTGATTGAAGTGGATGGTATTTGGCGCAATAATTGGGCAACGGGCACATTCGATAGTTTGCCATCGACCATGACCCGAACGTTGGCATTGCCCCTAAGGGTCAATTCCCCTGTTTGCTGATCCACGTTTACGGAAGGGATATTATTCATGATGTCCGATGCGGTGGCACCCGCCGTTGTAAGGTCCTTCCCGATGTTGATTACCTTTCGGTCTATTTTTTGTTCTATGGTCGTACGTTCCCCGACCACTTCAACTCCGCTTAATTCATTGGCATGCTCCAACATAACGATTTCACCAAGAGCTACTTCGCGTTCGTCTTTTGAAATCGTAATTTTTTGGGAATAGGTTTGATACCCGATGAACTGTACCTCAAGGATCAGTTCCTCGTCTGGCAAGGATTTTATTTCAAAACTACCGTCTTCTTGGGTAATACTGCCCGTCAATGTTTGCGTACCATCCCCTGATTTGACCACTACGGCAGCATAGGCCATGGGCAGTTTAGATTGGTCGACTACCCTACCGGTGACCACGCCCTCTTTAGGTTCGTTGGCCTTTGGGTTATCATTGGCCCGGATTACGGATACACAGAACAATGCCAAAAGTAAGACTACTTTTTTCATTTGATGTTCGTTTTTTGATTGATTGATTGATGATATTTACAAGACGACGGCCGCTTGAATATGTTACATCACAGGGCGATTTTAACAATTGATTTTCGGTTTGTGATAGCCTTTTGATTTTATAGAAAAGGTTATAAATGAATTATCTTTGGAAAAAAAAAGGGAAGAAAAAAACCCTGACAAGAATGCCAGGGTTTCTGCTATCGACTTCGCTATAATAAACACTAACCATTAACTATAAACCTATAGCATTGCCGATAGCGATCATTTAAAAAAGCCGGGATTCGATGCTTTACAATAGACTGCAAAATAGCCCAATCGTTACAGATGAACACGAACTTTAACCCTCAATTAACAAATGAGCAAAACCTTGGTATTCGGTGCCTCCCTAAAACCTGACCGCTATAGTAATCTTGTGGTGAAACGCCTGATCGATCATGGCATTGAGACCGTGGCGTTCGGCCAAAAGACCGGTAAAATAGAGACGGTCAAGGTAGTGGATCGCTTGGAGGGCATCGAAAACATACATACGATCACCCTTTACTTGGGCCCGGCCAACCAACCCGAATATTATCAAGACATTTTGAAGTTGAAACCCAAAAGGGTCATCTTTAATCCGGGAACCGAGAATCCCGAACTGTACCATTTACTGGAGGAAGCTGGCGTCATGGCCATGGAAGCCTGTACTTTGGTGCTTTTGGCGACCGATCGATATAGAACCGCAATGAATTAGGGCATATGGCGAGGATCTAATCGTTCCTGTCGACCGCCAGTGCCATTTTCTTGTCCCGTATCAACCAAAGGCCAATGAAGGTCAGGAGTCCGTTAATGGGCAAGAGTTCATAACCGATTTGATAGCCACCAAAATATTCCGCCGGAATCTTTGAAATACCGTAGATCAAGGCAACCGACAAAACGGCTACCAACCAAACATAGCGATCTTTGACATTTTTATTGGTGAAGATGCCAAAAGTGAAGAGGCCCAAGAGCGGGCCATAGGTAAAAGTGGCCACCGTAAGCACCCCATCGATGACATTTTTTTCCAGGACGTATTTAAAGATGATGATCACCACGATCAATAAAGCACCCATGGCCACATGTACTTTTTTTCGCAGGGATTTCTGGATGGCTTCCGGTTTTTTTTCAATATCCAATACATCGACACAAAAAGAGGTGGTCAGGGAAGTGAGGGCGCTGTCGGCACTGCTATAGGCGGCGGCGATGAGGCCCAGTAAAAAAGTGATGGCGACCACCGGCCCCAAGCCGCTGTTGATGGCAATTTCCGGGAACAGCAGGTCGGTCTTCGGCACCCCGTCCATCAGCGGCACGGCGATATCCATTTTTTGGGCATAGATGAACAGCAGGGCACCCAGGAGCAGGAAAAAAAAGTTCACCAAGACCAGCACGATGCTAAAGGAGACCATATTTTTCTGGGCGTCCTTCAAGCTGCGGCAAGTGAGGTTCTTCTGCATCATGTCCTGGTCGAGTCCGGTCATGCAAATGGCGATGAACATGCCGCCAAGAAATGATTTCACAAAATGGTTTCTGGCAAAAAAGTCATCCGTAAAAAAGATTTTGTTGTAGTCTTTCAATTCCTCGGAACCCAAAAATTCACCAAGGTCCCATCCCAGTTTCTGGTTGATGAAATAGATGCTCAGTGCCACGGAGACCAGCATAAAGGCAGTTTGCAATGAATCTGTCCAGATGATGGTTTTGACGCCCCCTTTGTAGGTATACACCCATATCAGGAAAATGGAGAGGGTCACCGTTACCTCAAAACGGATGCCCATGGCATCAAAAATAAATTGCTGCAGCACAATGGCCACCAAAAACAGCCGAAAAGAGGCGCCGAGCACTTTGGAAACAAAAAAGAAAAAGGCCCCGGTCTTGTAGCTCACCCGCCCAAAGCGCTCTTCCAGATACTCATAAATGGAAGTCAGGTTCATCCGATAATAGATCGGCATCAACAGAAAGGCAATGACGATATAACCCACCAGATAACCGAACACCACCTGCATATAGCCAAAGCCATCGCCCTGTACGCCCCCTGGCACGGAAATAAAAGTGACCCCAGAAAGGGAAGCCCCGATCATGCCAAAGGCGACCAAAAACCAGGGCGATTGATTGCCTGCCCTGAAGAAATCGAGGTTGGAATCATTTTTACCGGTGAAATGGGAAATCAACATCAGCAGTAGAAAATAGCCGATGATCAAAAGCAGGATATGGGTCGGTGTCATTCAAATTATTATTGGAAGCCAAAGTACAAAAAGTAAAAATAGTACGTAATTTTGCCCAGTAAAGTGTTCAAATGGATTTTTCATCAAGATTATTGGAAAAAGCGGTCAACGAAACCGCCCTACTACCCGGTATCGGAAAGCGCACCGCCTTGCGTTTGGTGCTTCATTTGTTGAAGCAGCCCACCGAACAGACCACCCGATTGACCGCTGCTTTGGAACAGTTGCGCAATACGGTGAAGTTCTGTAGGAACTGCCATAACATCTCGGATGTGGAACTGTGCGAGATTTGTGCCAGTCCGAAAAGGGACCGTTCCCTGGTTTGTGTGGTAGAGGACATTCGTGATGTGATGGCCATTGAGAATACCGGGCAGTATATGGGCCTGTACCATGTTTTGGGCGGCAAGATATCTCCGATGGAGGGCGTTGGCCCGCGGGAGCTTACCATAACCTCTTTGGTGAACAAGGCCAAATCCGGGGCCTTCAAGGAACTGATTTTCGCCCTGAGTTCGACTATGGAAGGGGATACCACCAATTTTTATATTTATAAACAGCTCTCGGGGCTCGATATCAATACCTCTACCATTGCCAGGGGTATCGCGGTAGGCGATGAACTCGAATATGCCGATGAGGTAACCCTTGGAAGAAGTATCCTGAACCGAATTCCGTTCGAGGGCTCCCTAAAAGCGAACTAAGAAAAGGTACTTCCTACAAAAAGTTCAAATTAAACATCGAATATTTAGTATTTTTGCAACGAAAATTCCATTTAGTACATATAAAATAAGGATATGTCAAAGTTTGAATTGAAATTGCCCCGTATGGGAGAAAGTGTTGCCGAGGCCACCTTAACCTCTTGGCTCAAAGAAGTTGGTGATACGATTACCCTCGATGAGCCGGTCTTGGAGATTGCCACCGATAAGGTCGATTCGGAGGTGCCCAGTGAAGTGGAAGGCGTTTTGGTCGAAAAACTTTTTAAAGTCGATGATGTCATCAAGGTAGGGGAGACCATCGCCATTATTGAGGTCAATGGCAGTGTTCAAAAGGAAACAAAACCTGAAGTCGCCATAGAACGACGACCGGTAGCGGTCCCCCAAACCGATTCCGATTCCGATCTCGAACACACATCGGCCCAATTGGCAGCAGGCATTGAAAAGGTGAAGGAAACGGTTGCGGCCCCACAGGCCGAAAACCAGACTTCCGACCGTTTTTATTCGCCACTGGTAAGAAATATTGCCAAGGAAGAAGGGATTACCTTGGCTGAACTCGATATCATTACAGGTACCGGTAAAGAAGGCCGTGTGACCAAAAACGATATTTTAGACTATGTAGCCAGCGGAAAGGCGGGCCCGCAAGCCACTACAGAACAACCCAAGACCATTGCCCCAGAAACGGCCGTTACCCAAGTGACCAGGCCAGAAACGGAGAAGCAACGGGCCGCTACGGTGTCAGTTTCCGGAAATGATGAGGTCCTTGAAATGGGCAGGATGGGCAAATTGATCGCCCAACATATGGTCGCCAGTGTTTCTACATCGGCCCATGTACAGAGTTTTATCGAAGTCGATGTCACCAAGGTGGTGCAATGGCGCAACCGGGTCAAAGACGGTTTTGAAAAAAGGGAAGGTGAAAAATTGACCTTCACCCCTGTATTCATGGAAGCGGTGGCCACCGCATTGAAAAAATACCCTATGATGAACATCTCCGTAGACGGGGATAAGATCATCAAGAAGAAAAACATCAATATTGGGATGGCCGCGGCACTGCCCGATGGTAACCTCATTGTTCCCGTCATCAGAAATGCCGATCAGTTGAACATGGTGGGCATGGCCAAAGTGGTGAACGACTTGGCCGAGCGGGCGCGCAAAAACCAATTAAAACCTGACGAAGTGAAAGACGGTACCTATACCGTCACCAATGTGGGAACCTTCGGCAGCGTTTTCGGAACCCCGATCATCAACCAGCCGCAGGTAGGCATACTTGCCTTGGGAGCCATAAGAAAGATACCCTCGGTCATAGAAACCAGCGAGGGCGATTTTATCGGCATCCGCAGCAAGATGTTCCTCTCCCACAGCTATGACCACAGGGTGGTCAATGGGGCTTTGGGCAGCATGTTCGCCAAGGCGGTGGCCGACTATTTGGAGGCTTGGGACGTGAACAGGGAAATCTAAACTTCGATCGGACAATTGACGCATGGGTTCGCCGTAAGCCGGTCCCAGCCCAAGGTTTGACCCTAAAATCGAAGGCCGTTTTACCCGGTAAAAATAACTGGCCCCCCAAACATTTTCTAACGTACATTTGCCCAAAAATTTATGTCCATAGCCCGCAGGGTAAGGTCGGTTGAATTGCTATATGCCCGACTCGATAACGAAATTGCCCAATTTCAATCGACCACGAAGCTGCATTGTATCGCCGGATGCGGAAAATGCTGCACCAAACCGGATGTTGAGGCGTCCCCATTGGAATTTTTGCCTTGGGCATTCCAACAATTTTTAGAGGGCCGTGCCCTGGAAGCGCTGGATCGGGTAAAAAAATCGCCAAGCAGTGTCTGCATACTATTTAGTCCGTTGTCACTGGTGGATTTAAACAAGGGCAAGTGTTCCGAGTACGCCCATCGAGGGCTGATATGCCGCCTTTTCGGTTACGCGGCTGGGCGTGATAAAATAGGACAACTCCGTTTGGCGACCTGCAACATCATCAAGGAAAATCAGAAGCAAGACTACCAAGCCACAGTCGAAGCCATCAACAGCGGGCTTTCGATACCCATTTTTTCAGACCATTACAAAAGATTGGCCCAGATCGATTTTAGATTGGGCAATACCATCGTGCCGATCAACAAGGCCTTACAAATGGCGCTGGAAGAGGTATTGCATTACTATGCCTACAGGCCTTTTCCCACCAAACTCAAAAAATCGGCCTAGGCAAAAAGTTACGGGTTTCGATCAAAACATCAACAGCGGTCAAATATCTTACAATATCGTTTCACCGGACTTCTCTAAAAAGTATCTTTGCGGAAACCCTTCGGCATGGAATTAAAGCTTACGAGACCCATTTGTTTTTTTGATCTGGAAACCACGGGAACCAACGTGGCCAAGGATAAAATCGTAGAAATTTCCATTTTGAAGATCTATCCCAACGGAAATCGGGAGTCCAAGACTTGGTTGGTCAATCCTGAGATGCCCATTCCTGAAGGTGCTACCGCGGTACATGGCATCACCGATGAAAAAGTGGCTAACGAGCCCCCCTTCCGGCAAATTTCGAAGGAAGTTTATAAAATGATCAAAGACAGCGATTTGGGAGGGTTCAATTCAGACCGTTTTGATATTCCGTTATTGGCAGAAGAGCTATTGCGGGTAGACATCGACTTTGATATGAAAAATACGGTCTCCATCGATGTGCAGACCATTTTTCACAAAATGGAAAAAAGAACGCTCGAGGCCGCCTACAAGTTCTATTGCGATAAGGATTTGAGCAACGCCCATAGTGCGGAAGCCGATACCCTGGCCACCTATGAGGTATTGCTCGGGCAGTTGAAGCGATATCCCGAATTGGAAAACAATGTCAAAAAACTGGCGGAATTTTCCACGCACCGACAGTTCGTCGATTTTGCAGGTTTTATAGCGCTGGATGAGGAAAAAAACGAAATATTCGCCTTTGGCAAGCACAAGGGCAAAAAGGTGTTGGACGTGCTCGATAATGAGCCGGGTTATTTTGGGTGGATCATCAATGCCGACTTTCCATTATATACCAAAAAGGTCTTGACCCAGATCAAATTGAGCAAACTCAACAACAAGTTGGGGTAGGCAACCCAGGATATTCGTTTTTTCAGCAGGGTGGAAAACGGGTCACGAACCGGCAAAAAATAGATAAGCATGAAGATGATTTGCATTGGCCGTAACTATACGGAGCACATCAACGAACTGGCCAACGAAAGGCCTTCCGACCCTGTGGTGTTCATCAAACCCGATTCGGCCGTTCTGCCCAAAGAACACGATTTCTTCATCCCTGATTTTACGGAAGAGGTGCACTATGAAGTGGAAGTATTGGTGAAGATCAAGAAAGTGGGCAAACATATCGACCTAGAATTTGCCCACACCTATTATGAGGAGATAGGATTGGGAATCGATTTTACCGCGAGGGACCTGCAGACCAAATTGAAGGAAAAGGGCCTGCCCTGGGAGAAGGCGAAGGGTTTTGACGGATCGGCGGTCATTGGAAAATGGCTTCCGAAGACAGCCTTCAAAGAGGTGGACCGGATTGAATTCTCCCTACTTAAAAATGGGGAAACGGTACAACATGGAAATACGGGCCAGATGCTCTGGAAGATAGACGAACTCTTGGCCTACGTTTCAAAATTTTTTACCCTAAAAAAGGGCGACGTGCTTTTTACGGGCACCCCGGCAGGTGTTGGTAAAATAAAGCCAAATGACTATCTTTCGGGCATATTGGAAGGGCACGAAATGTTTTCTTTAAAAATAAGGTGATGATTTATAGCTTGATGAAAATTAATGAGATGGCCGATGGGGACGAAGAATTCGTGCATTCGGTAATCTCGGTCTTTTTGGAGGAGGTGCCCCACGATTTGCAGCAATTGGAGAGCGCCCTGGAAGCAAAAGACTTCGAACAGGTGTACAAGCTTGCCCACAAGATCAAGCCGAATGTCGATTTATTGGGTATGGAACAGACCAGGGCGGCAGCACTGGAAATAGAGACGCTGGGAAAAAATGAGGCCAACTACGCCGAAATCAAAAAAATATTTCCCATTCTTAAAACAGATATTGCGCAAGTTGTATCGGAGCTCAAAAAGGATTTCGACCTATAATGCTGGCAGAAATCATTACCATTGGCGATGAGATCCTCATTGGCCAAGTGATTGACACCAACTCTGCATTTATTGCCAAGCAGCTCAACAGCATAGGCATTTCGGTTTTTCAGATCACTTCGGTCCAGGATGAACAACAGCATATCTTAAAGGCGTTGGCGGAAGCTGGTCGGAACGTTGACATCGTTATTTGCACAGGGGGCTTGGGGCCTACCAAAGACGATATCACCAAACATACCTTTTGCACTTTTTTTGACGATGTGTTGGTCGAGAACGGTGCGGTCATGCAACACGTAGAACACTTGTTCTCCAAGTATATCAGCACGCCCATATCCGATGTGAACAGAAAACAGGCCTTGGTGCCTTCGAAGGCTACCGTGTTGCACAACGCCAACGGCACCGCCCCGGGAATGTGGTTCTCCGAAGGGAATACCATTTATGTTTCACTTCCCGGGGTACCCTATGAAATGATGGCACTGATGACCGATCAGGTCATCCCAAAAATCACCGAGATGTTCGAACGGCCCTATATCATCCATAAAACCTTGATTACCTATGGCCTGGGGGAAAGCGCCATTGCCGAGAGGATCGAATATTGGGAGGAGCATCTGCCTGAATTTTTAAAATTGGCCTATCTGCCAAGTTTTGGGAAAGTAAGGTTGAGGCTGAGCGCCAAAGGGCCAAATAGGGAGGTATTGGAAAAGGCCATCTCCGAGGCGAGCGTGGCCCTATATCCCTTGATCCAGGACATCCTGTATGGGGTTGAGGAGGATGAAACCCTGGAAGCCCTGATCGGAAAATGGCTCACCTCAAAGCAAATGACCTTGTCGACGGCGGAGAGCTTCACCGGCGGTAAGATTGCCCAGACTCTTACATCCGTTCCCGGTGCCTCGGCCTATTTCAAGGGCAGTTTGGTGGCCTATGCCACCCAAACCAAGATCGATGTCCTGGAAGTGCCTGAAAGTTTGATAGCGAAACACTCGGTGGTTAGCGAAGAAGTGGCCATGGTGATGGCACAAAATGCAAGGCGATTGTTCAAGACCGATTTTTCAATTGCCACTACCGGGAACGCGGGCCCTGCCAAAGGAGATTCCGACGAGGAGGTGGGCACTGTAATCATTGCCGTTTCCGCTCCGGGGGGCACCTATGCACAGCGTTTTGTCATGGGATCCAATCGGGAACGCATCGTGCAAAAATCGGTTCATAAAGCCCTCGAACTCCTGCAAAAAGAAATTTCAAAAATCTGAACCAGAATTTTGTCCGTCACACAAAAATGATATAAATTTGCATCCTGTTTAAAAAAATCAGCGCAATGTCAAAAGTTTGTGAAATTACGGGTAAAAGGTCGATGTTCGGGAACAATGTGTCGTTTTCCGTCAATAAGACCAGAAGGAGATTTGACGTCAATCTTTCTAAAAAGCGTTTTTTTATTCCTGAGGAAGACCGTTGGGTTACTTTAAAGGTTTCTGCCAAAGGACTCAAAATCATCAACAAGAAAGGGATCGCCGCTGTTTTAAAAGAGGCAAAAGCAAAAGGATTGGTATAATAATCCCCAAAAAGCAACGAAAATGGCAAAAAAAGGAAATAGGGTACAGGTAATTTTGGAATGTACAGAGCACAAAGACTCTGGGGTGGGCGGTACTTCCCGTTATATCACTACCAAAAACAAAAAGAATACTCCGGAACGAATGGAGATCAAAAAATATAATCCGGTGCTTAGAAGGGTGACCGTTCACAAAGAAATAAAGTAATACGTCATGGCAAAGAAAACGGTAGCGAGTTTACAGACAAGTTCAAAAAGGTTGACCAAGGCCATTAAAATGGTGAAATCTCCCAAAACAGGGGCCTATACCTTCACCGAAGCGGTAATGCCGCCTGAATCGGTCGACGCCTGGTTGTCAAAAAAATAAGTAACATAAGTTTACTTTTAAAAGCTACTCTCGAAAGAAAGTAGCTTTTTTTATTTTATATATCTTTAAGGACATTAAAATTTTAGGGAGCACATGAGCCTATTCAAAAATATTTTCTCTTCAAGGAAAAAGGAAAATCTTGATAAAGGTCTGGAGAAAACGAAAACCAGCTTTTTTTCCAAACTCAACAAGGCGGTAGCGGGCAAATCGAAGGTCGACGAAGAGGTACTGGACAATCTTGAAGAGGTATTGGTATCTTCCGATGTGGGGGTCGATACCACCTTAAAGATTATCGGACGTATCGAGGCGAGAGTGGCGAAGGACAAATATTTGGGCACCGATGAACTCAATCAGATATTGAGGGAAGAGATCGCAGGCCTGCTCTCGGAGACGAACGTAGGGGAGGCGACCGATGTAAGTATTCCCGCTGGTCTAAAACCCTATGTAATCATGGTCGTTGGGGTCAATGGAGTGGGCAAGACCACTACTATCGGTAAATTGGCGCACCAGTATAAGAACCAAGGCTATACGGTGGTTTTGGGCGCCGCCGATACCTTTCGTGCCGCCGCCATCGATCAGCTTCAGGTTTGGGCCGATCGGGTGGGGGTGCCCATCATCAAACAAAAAATGGGCAGCGACCCCGCTTCCGTGGCCTTTGACACCTTAAATTCAGCCCTGACACAGGGTGCCGATGTGGTGATCATCGATACGGCGGGCCGACTCCACAACAAGGTAAACTTGATGAACGAACTGAGCAAGGTAAAACGGGTGATGCAGAAGGTTGTGCCGAACACCCCTCATGACGTGATGTTGGTTTTGGATGGCTCAACCGGGCAGAACGCTTTTGAACAGGCCAAGCAGTTTACCAAAGCTACGGAGGTGACCTCCTTGGCCGTGACTAAATTGGACGGCACCGCCAAAGGGGGCGTGGTCATCGGGATTTCAGATCAATTTCAGATTCCCGTGAAATATATCGGAGTGGGAGAGGGCCTTGAAGACCTGCAGGTCTTCAATAAATACGAATTCGTCGACTCTTTTTTCAGTACCAAAGCCTAAACCAAATTCCAAGGTTGCTTCACTTCCCTAGAAATGCTTTCGAAGGCTTGTAACTATTCGATCAGTGCGTTGATTTTTTCCCAGAGCTCATTGTCGAAAGTAGTCGGGCCCAATTCATCGCTATTGGCCGAATCGCCCAAGCGAACGATGACCAGGCCTTTGCTTGGCACAATATGTAGCTTTTGATCGAAGGCGCCCAATCCGGCATATAGGTCATCGGGGGCCGCGGGCATCAATTTTCCCAAGAACAATTCTTCCGACCCCGGTACCTTATAGTTGTTTTTTCCGTTCAGCCAGTATAGAAATCCATAGGCTTCATTGAGGTCCTGGGAAGTGGTGGTGGCCATGGTAAAAAACCCTTGATCTTCCAAGACCTGGGTTTGGTCCCAGCTGCCCTTATTGAGGTTCAACAGCCCGAATCGTGCCATACTGCGGGCATTGCTAAAATAGAGGTTCAGGTAGCCTGTTTGGATCCATGCGCCCTGCATCCCGATCTTGTTCCGAATTTTGGCGTTGAAATAGGCGGGAAAATCCTGTTGTGTGGCACCGGAAATAATTTCATCGAGCAGGGTATAGGCCGCTTGGTGGTAATACCAATAGCTGCCAGGTACGTTCTTGTAGGTCAAACATTCCTTATCGGTGCAGGCGCTGTTGGTTACCGTATAATCTAAGCCCGTGGTCATGGTCAGGTGATGTTTTACGGTAATGGCCTCCTCTTGTTCGGGGGTGAGGGAAGACCATCCGGCTCCCATATAATCGGAAGATGGATTGTCGATATCCAAAAAACCTTCCTGCTGTGCGATACCCGTGGTCATGGCGGTCAAGGTTTTGGCGGCCGAATTCCAGGTATGGTTCTTTGTAGCGTCGAAGCTACCAAAATATTTTTCGATCGCGATACGGCCATCCTTCAGAATGATGAAGGCATCGGTGTTGTTTTCTTCGAGGAAGGTATAAAGCGGTTGTTCGGCATCGGCGTTCCATCCCAGATCGGTAATGGAAACGCTTTCCCAAGTATCTCCGCTCAAAGGTGGGAAGTATAAGTCAGAACCCACGGGGTCTGGATCACCGGGATTCCCATCTGAATTGTCCTTGGAACATCCCAGAATAACAAAAACGAACAATAGGGAGGCAAATTTGATTCTCATTTCGATTACAATTATAGTTCAAAACCAAAAGCATCGGATGGAATTCATACCATCGAGGAATAAGGAACTATAATAACGAAGAAATTTGGTAGAATGGTATGGGCTGCCTTTATTATTTTCCTTTAAGACAGCACAACCCGTATTGCGTTCGTCAAAAAATTCATATCAAGGCGTTCGGTTAGACATCACAGATGGTAACCCCCTCCTTTAGAGCCGCAATCTTGTCTTCCCAGGTGGGGATGAATTCCTGCGCCACATGGCCTTTGAAACCAGTTGCCAGAATGGCCTCCATTATTGCGGGATAATAAAGTTCCTGGGTCTGATTGATCTCATGCCGCCCAGGATTGCCCCCGGTATGGTAATGGCCAAAATAGGGATGATAGTCTTGGATGGTTCGGATCACGTCACCTTCCATGATCTGCATATGATAGATATCATAAAGCAGTTTGAAGTTTTCCGAATCGAGTCTTCTACAAAGTTCCACCCCCCAATCGGAATGATCGCACATATAGTCTTTATGGTCGACTTTTGAGTTGAGCAGTTCCATCTGGATCACCACGCCATGTTGCGCTGCCAAGGGTAAAATATTTTTGAGTCCCGCAACACAGTTTTCAAGGCCCACGAAATCGCTCATGCCTGCACGGTTGCCACTGAAACAGATCAAATTGGTATAGCCCGCTTCGGCCACTTTCGGGATCATCTGCAGGTAATCCTTGATGAGGTCTTCATGATATTTGGGTTCGTTCCATCCTTTTTCAATGCCCATTCCGGCCCCCCAGCACATCGAGGCATGGATGTTGTATTTTTTCATCAACGGCCAATCTTCCGGACCGGTGAGATCCATCGATTTGATACCTAGGGTATTGAGGCTTATTAGAAAATCTTCCATGGGGATGCTGCTATAGCACCAACGACAAACACTGTGGTTGACATTGTTTTTTAGTTCGGGGGAAGCATTGGTCAGCGTGGCTCTTGCATTCGCGGAATTGGTGACCAGAAGGCCGACTGAAGCGGCAGCGGAACTGCCAATAAAAGATCTTCTTTTCATCATTCAATTTTTAAAATATGGGATATCGGATTAAAAAGCCCAAAAATGGGTATGTTTGGATATGATTAAACTTCAGGAAGTATCCGAACAAGGCCATCGAGCCTTTATAAAGATAGCATATTAAACTTTAAACATGGAATTGCAGCCCGACAAAAAAAGCCTGATCGAGTTGGCCCATTACCGTATGCCATTTGGAAAGTTCAAGGGACGCTATTTGTTGGATCTGCCCGAACCCTATCTGATATGGTACAAGCAAAAAGGATTTCCCCCTGGTAGACTGGGTGATTTATTGCAGTCGATGACCGAAATCAAGATAAACGGACTTGAGCCGTTGATCCGAAAAATACAAAAAGAATTTCCCATGCATTAACGCTGATTTCTGCCTGCAATTTGTATTTTTGCTTGCGTTACGAATTCAACCGAACGCTTCATGTCTCAAACCAAATATATTTTTGTGACCGGTGGGGTTACCTCCTCGTTGGGAAAAGGTATCATTGCGGCCTCCTTGGCCAAACTCTTACAGGCCCGAGGCTATAAGACCACCATCCAAAAATTGGACCCCTATATCAATGTCGACCCAGGAACTTTGAACCCCTATGAGCACGGGGAATGTTATGTGACCGATGATGGTGCCGAAACCGATCTGGACTTGGGACATTATGAGCGTTTTTTGAATGTGAAGACCTCACAGGCCAATAATGTAACCACGGGCCGCATCTATCAAAGTGTCATCGAAAAGGAACGACGCGGCGAATTTCTGGGCAAGACGGTGCAAGTGGTACCGCACATCACCAATGAGATCAAAGAACGGGTACAGCTTTTGGGCAATAGTGGCGAGTACGATATCGTCATAACCGAAATAGGGGGTACGGTGGGCGACATTGAATCATTGCCCTATATCGAGGCGGTACGCCAGTTGCTTTGGGAATTGGGCGATAATAATGGCATTGTGATACACCTCACTTTAATACCTTACCTCTCCGCCGCAGGGGAGCTCAAAACCAAGCCCACCCAGCATTCGGTAAAGACCTTGATGGAAAGCGGTATCAAGGCCGATATCCTGGTCTGTAGGACAGAACATGAAATATCCGATGAGATAAAGGACAAATTGGCGCTGTTCTGTAACGTAAAACGGGAGGCCGTCATTCAATCGATCGATGCTTCCACCATTTACGATGTGCCCATCATGATGCGGGAGGAAGGGCTGGATACCGTCGCGCTGCACAAACTCGCGCTATCCGATGATAAAGCGCCCGATTTGGCACAATGGAACGAATTTTTGAACAAACACAAGAATCCAAAACACGAAATCACGATTGGCTTGATAGGCAAGTATGTGGAATTGCAGGATTCCTACAAATCAATTTTAGAATCTTTTATCCATGCAGGGGCGGTCAACGAGGTGAGGGTAAAGGTCCGATCGATCCATTCGGAGCATATCAACGCCAACAACCTGACCAAAAAAATGACGGGACTCGATGGTATATTGGTGGCGCCCGGTTTTGGGGAAAGGGGCATCGAGGGCAAGATCAAGGCAGTGCAATATGCCCGGGAAAACGGTATTCCTTTTTTAGGGGTCTGCCTGGGCATGCAAATGGCGGTCATTGAATATGCGAGAAACATTCTGGGCCTATCAGATGCGAATTCCACGGAAATGGATGAAAAAACCAAAAATCCCGTGATCGGATTGATGGAAGAACAAAAGAGCATCACCAACAAAGGGGGTACCATGCGGTTGGGCGCTTGGGATTGTGAGCTTAAAGAGGGTAGCCTGGTACAAAAAATTTATGGGGGGATGAAGTCGATTTCGGAAAGACACCGACATCGATATGAATACAATAACCGATATATGAAGCCATTGGAAGCCGCCGGCATGGTGTCTTCGGGCATCAATACCGCCACCGGATTGGTGGAGATCGTTGAATTGCCCGATCACCCATGGTTCATAGGGGTACAATACCATCCTGAGTATAAAAGCACGGTGGCCAATCCCCACCCTTTGTTCGTAGGGTTTATCAAGGCCGCTTTAAAGCACAAAAAGAAACAAACTAATGCCAGTATGGCATAATCCGCACATTTGGACATATATTTGCCCGTTCAAAATCGATTCGGTTCAAGACGCACCGCATTTCAAGTAAACTGATTTTAATTTAAATGGAAGAAAAGAAACTCGATATCAATACCATTATCGGCTTTGTGCTCATTTTTGGCATATTGATATTCATGTTTTACCAGAATAGGCCCACTCCCGAAGAATTGGAGGCCCAAAAGGCAAAACAGGAACAAGTGACCGAGGCACAGGAGACAGAAGCCCAACAAACCCCCGCGGTGGCCGAACCCGTAGTGATAAACCTGCAAGATTCCACCGCGGTGGCCGATTATAAGAGTACCATCGGCGCTTTTGGTTATACGAACCCCATCGAAGGCAACACCATCCTGGAGAACGATTTGGTGTTTCTGAATATCAGCAATAAAGGTGGCCAGATCGTAGAGGCTACCATGAAGCAGTTCAAGACCTATGATTCCATACCGGTATATCTTGTAAAGGATGGAAACGCTTCTTTCGGGCTGAATTTCACAACATCGGACAACCGGGTGTTGCATACGGCCGACTTGTTTTTTGAACCGACTCTTGGGAAAAACGGAGAAAACACCGTACTCTCCATGAAGGCAAAAGTAGCTCCTGAAAAATACCTCGAATTTCGTTACGAGTTGAAACCGGATGATTATCTTGTTGATTTCACCATACGCTCTCAAGGCCTCAATGGTATTTTAAACGCCAGCCAACCCATTACGCTCGATTGGAAAATGAAGGCGATCAGGCATTCAAAAAGTGTGCAGTATGAAAATCGCTACACCCGATTGACCTATAGTCATGAGGACGACAAGATCAGTAAACTTTCCGAAAGCAGCGATGACGAAGAAACCGAAAACGATGTAAAGTGGGTGTCGTACAGACAGCATTTCTTCAGCGCCATTTTGGCCACCGAAGCGAACTTCGAAAATGCAAAATTGGTTTCCAAGAACTTGGTCGAGGATGATAGCAAAACCGCTGGCTTTACCAAAGAATATGCCTCAGTGCTCCCCTTGGAAGTGGAAGGGGGCGAACTTTCCAAAAACATGCACTGGTATTATGGCCCTACCGATGTGAAAGTCCTGGCGCAGTACAAGCAATTGGGTTTGGAAGACTCCATTCCCTTTGGTTGGGGGATTTTTGGATGGATCAACCGCTATATCTTTACCCCTTTCTATACTTTCCTCAGTTCATTTTTGCCCTATGGCATTGCCATTGTGGTGATGACCATCCTGGTGCGGTTGGTGATGTCTCCGGCAACCTACAAGTCTTATCTGTCACAGGCCAAGATGAAGGTTTTGAAGCCTGAAATTACTGAACTGGGCGAGAAGTACAAGGACAACGCCATGAAGAAGCAGCAAGAAACCATGAAGCTTTACAATAAGGCCGGGGTGAGTCCCATGAGCGGCTGTATCCCTGCCGTGTTGCAAATGCCCATTTTTTATGCCCTGTTCATGTTTTTCCCGACTTCCTTTGCCTTGAGACAGAAGTCGTTCCTATGGGCCGACGACCTTTCGTCATACGATACCATTGCACAGCTGCCGTTCAGCATCCCATTCTATGGAGACCATGTCAGTCTTTTTCCCATCTTGGCCTCGATCGCCATTTTCTTTTATATGATGATGACCACCGGTCAAAACATGCCTACCCAACCAGGCATGCCCAACATGAAGTTCATCATGTATTTGATGCCGGTGATGATGTTGTTCTTCTTCAACAACTACGCCAGTGGTTTGAGCCTCTATTATTTTGTTTCGAACCTGATCACGATCGGAATTATGTTGGTCATCAAGAATTTCATCCTCGACGATGAAAAAATTCATGCCCAAATACAGGAAAACAAGGCAAAACCCAAGAAAGAGAACAAGTTTCAGCGGAAAATGCGCGAAATGATGGAACAGGCCGAAGAACAGAAGAAGGTGGGGCGCCGATAGAAAAGGAATGACAGATCGATCATCAAAAGTGCAGGAATCGTTTTCTGCACTTTTTTCATTTCGGGAAGGCCCATATAGGGTTTCTTCAACGATTTTCTTTATAGGAACACGCTAAACGACCCATTGTTTCGTTTATATACCTCCGATTAAACCATTTTATAATAATGCAATCATAAGTTCAATAACCATAAAAATTGTAAAATGAAAAACTTCAAATATGTGATCGGTTTGCTTTTGGTTTTTTTCTTATTTCCAAACCAGGAGGCAGAAGCACAGGTGGTTCGTTCGCGTCGGGCGAAGGTCGCCAAAATACATAGCGTCAAAAGAAAGGTGCGAAGGCACAACCGGAGGGTGGCGCGCAGGACGTTAAGGCGCCTTCCTGAAGGTACGGTTGCCGTGGTGCATCGCAATGTATCTTACTATCCGGTGGGCGGAATGTTCTTTATCGCTCGAAAGGGCATTTATGCGAGGGCGTTCCCGCCGAGGGGCTTTCGTCTTCGGGTACTGCCCAGGACGGCCGCACGACTTGCCGTACGGGGCAACTACTTTATGTATGCCGAGGGGGTTTTCTACCAACCGGTAGGGGATGAATACGAAATTGCGCCGGCACCAATAGGTGCCGTGGTTAAAGAACTGCCAGAAGATGCGGAGGAAATCGACTTTGAAGGGATTTCAGCCTTCGAACTGAACGATGCGGTTTACAAGGCCATCGAAGACGGCTATGAGGTCATCGATGTACTTGAGGAATAGGTCGATTCCTTTCCCAAGGAAACATAAACAAAAAACCCAGATCGAAAGATCTGGGTTTTTGCATTGATCGGGTTGGTTTGGTAAGAATTGGGACTGTGAAAATGGCATTAATTTTCCAGGCGGGGAAAAGGAAGTTGTAAAACGGCCCGAATTGTATGTTAAAGCCACACCATTTGTGGTCTACGTTCCTGATAAGGCCTTAACGTAAAAAACTTCCAAGTTTCGGGATACCGTAACAAGGAAGTTTTCCAACAACCAATTAATCAACCAACAAACTATTTTTAATGACTGGGGGGTGCCAAGGCGTCCAAGACTTCCTGTGGCAACAATACTTTGTCGATTACATGTACAATTCCGTTGCTGGCCACTTGGTCTGCCAATACCACATTGGCATCAACACCGGATTTATCCCGGATCGCCACACCATGGCTGGTGAGGGCGAACAATGATTCCCCTTGCACGGTAACCAATTCTTGGTGGTCGAACAGGTCGGTGGAGGCCACTGCTGCTCCCGATACCACATGATAGGTCAATACCTTGGCCAACAATTGCTTTTCGACAGGGGTATCGAAATCAGCCAGGCTATGGTAATCGTCGCCCAAAGCATCCAACAGGTCGGCGAAAGCGGCATTGGTGGGTGCAAATACCGTAAAGGTGCCACCACTGAGCACATCGACCAAACCGGCGTCTGCCTGAATCAAGGCATCCACCAATAGGCTCAAATCGGGAACGGACTGTGCCAATTCAACGATGTTGGGGGTAATAGGGGTCAATAGATCAAGTACTTCCTGAGGCAATAAAACCTTATTGATCACGTGCACCACGCCATTGCTGGCGAGTACATCGGCTAAGACCACGGTAGCGTTTTCGCCGGTAGCGTCAAGGACATGAACGGCGCCGTTTTTAAGGCTTATGGTGACGTTTTCGCCCTGAAGGGTCGGAATCTCTTGACCATCGAACAAATCTGTTGACTTGGCAGCGACATCGCCCACTACGTGATAGGTCAATACTTTTACCAACAATTCCTTTTCGGCCGGTGTATCAAAATCGGCAAGGCTGTTATAGTCGTCTCCCAATGCATCCAACAAGGCCACAAAGGCTTCGTTGGTCGGAGCGAATACAGTATAGGTGCCGGACGCGGAAAGCACTTCCACCAAGCCTGCATCCGCTTGTTGCAGGGCGCCTACCAATAAACTCAGGTCATCGGTTTCTACCGCGATATCGACGATGGATTTAAGGCTCAAGGAGGCTACAAAATCCAAAGCTGCCTGTGGCAACAACACTTTGTCTATGATATGGGCCACACCATTGGAAGCCATGATGTCGGTACCGGTGATGTTGGCATTGACCCCAGAGGCATCCCCGATCACGAAGGTATCACCTGAAGCGATTACCGAAATGGAGTTTCCGGCGAATGCGGTTCCGACTTCCCCTTCGGCCAAATCGGCGGCTTTCACGGTGGCGTTTGGAATCACATGATAAAGCAAAATTTCTTTTAGCAGCATCAATTCAGCCTCTGTATCGAAATCGTCCAATCCATTATAGTCATCACCAAGAATATCCAATAGGGCCACAAAGGCGTCATTGGTCGGTGCGAAGACGGTAAACGGACCTTCACTGGCAAGGGTCTCGGCCAAACCAGCCTTGATCACTGCATCCTTTAGAATGGATAGTGGCTCGGTTGCCACGACCACGTCTACCAAAGTGCCGGGGCCTGCCATCGAATCCCCGCTCAGGGCATCCAGAATTTCTTGTGGCAACAATACCTTGTCGATGACATGCACGATGCCATTGTTCGGTGCGATGTCGGCGATCAACACATCGGCAGCCTCAACAGATTCGACCTGTTTGTCCTTGATAGAAATGATATTGACATCCCCTTCAGTCCTAATGCCAACGGTTACCGATTCGCCCTGTAAGGTAGGGACCTCTTGGCCATCGCTGAGTGCTGAAGATACGGCAGCAATACCCGGAACCACATGATAGGTAAGAATCTTGGCCAAAAGGGCCTTTTCCTCAGGGGTATCAAAGTCAGCCAAAGTTTCATAACCATCCAAACCGGCCAAGAGCGCGGTGAATGCCTCGTTGGTGGGCGCAAAAACGGTATAAGTTTCGGTTTCATCACTTAGGGCAGTAACCAATCCGGCGTCGGCTTGGACCAAAGCAGCTACGAGGGAACTGAGCACATCGGTGTCCTGGGCAGTTTCGACAATATTCATGCCGTCTCTGTCGGCAAGCAAGTTGTCTTCGTCGTTTTTCTCGCACGATAAGGCGAAGAGGGCTGCCACAGCCATTACAGCGAGACCTTTAAAGTTGAAGTTTCTTTTCATAATGAGTGTTTTAGTAGTATTAATTGTTTAATAATTTATCAAAAAATATAAACTCAAATTTTTTAATGAAACCGTTTCACTGATCTTTCGATTAGCGCTTAAAGTCAAAAAATCATTAAAAATATTCATTATTGTTATCGATTATAAGAAAATATGAGTTTTACATTTCTCTTTCCACAAAGATTATCCAATTTTGAAATGGTTGCTTTTGTTTATAGATAATTGACAAAAGTTTAACAAAAATGATTAATATCCCTCAAGAAGGGGGGCGTGTCGTTCATCGATCGGCCCTTGTCCACGGTAGCCCAAAAAAAAGACCGCCATTTTTGGCGGTCTTTTCGATACGGGATGTTTGTATTAATTTTTTAACACTTAGTTGTTCGTATTTGGAAGCATCACTTTGTTCAGGACATGGATTACCCCATTGATCGCCTGAACGTCTACGCCAATAATTCCGATATCGGTATTTCCTGCGCCATCGGTCACATCCGCAATGTGGTCTCCCGTTCCTGGTAAGGTTATGGTGATATTATCACCTTCCAGAGTAGGTGCCACGGTATCGCCGTTTGGCGTTAGGTCGGAAGAGGTGACATTGGCTTCAGCCACTACGTGATGAAGCAAAATTTGTGTGAGTACCTGTTCGCCGGGTATTTCGGGCAATGCCGCGAAAGCATCGTTGGTTGGGGCAAAGACCGTGTAATTGGGATTGAAGCCATCCAAATTACCTCCTTCGGTCCGCGATAGAATGCTTACGAAATCGGTTCCAGGGGTCAGGGTGGTCAAAGCGTCTACCAAAGTGGTGAAATTAGGATCGGCCGCTGCAAAGGTAACGACCGTTGGAAGGTCTATAACCGCATCAACGGCGTGTATGATACCGTTGCTTCCAACGATATCCGAAGCTGTAACTTCCGAAATGCCATTAAAAACCACACCGTCCGAGGTGTTGAAATAGATGCTCATCGGGTTCATGTCGGGGCCCATGGCATTGGTGTTGTCATATCCCGCCCCGGCAGTCGTCAGGTCGGAAGATAAAACAGTTTTGCTCAGAACATGATTCAATAGTACCTGGGTCAATGCTTCTTTATTGATGCCCCCAAGATCGGCCCCATCTAAAAAGGCTGACAGCGCTGCATTGTCCGGCGCCAAAACGGTGTAAGGCCCTTCATCCTGCAACAAACCGACTAGGTCTATGTCTGAAGCGCCCAAAGCAGCTACCAAACTGCTAAAGTTTTCGTTGGCGGCCGCATGTGTGACGATTGAAGGAATGGGGATGACGGCATCCACAATGTGTATTGTTCCATTGGAGGCATCAATATCGGCACCTCCGGTAGTCACTGAAGCTGCATTGTTGAAACGAACGCCATTGGCTGTATTGAAGTAAATACTTATTTTATTACCACCGACGCCCGTAGCGTTTGTGCTGGTATATCCCGATCCCAATCCGGTCAAATCCCCAGCGGTCAGGTCTGCCGAAATCACATGGTTCAACAGAATTTCAGAGAGCACGTCGGTAGGAACCTCTTCGAGGGAACCAAAACCATTGAAGGTAAGGAAAGAGGTGAAGGCCGCGTTGGTAGGGGCGAGCACCGTGAACGGACCGTCACCGCCCAATAGACCGACCAAATTTCCATCAGCCGCTTGAAGGGCCGCCACCAAAGTGGCCAATTCAGGGGTTGCAAGTGCTATCTCCACGATATTTTGCTCGGGCGGAACAATTGGTGCAACGGATCCATCGTCATCATTGCTGCACGATGTCAAAAAAAGAGCCAATGCCATCATTGAGAATATCGGTTTAAGATTTAAGAGCTTTTTCATAAGATTAAATTGTTTAATTTATATGAGCAAAAGTAAAACAAAAAATTTTACGTTGCAATTTAAACCTTTGGTTTATGATAATTTTAATACTTAATAAAGGCCTTGTTTTATTGATTACTATGCTTTAAATAGCCTATGTAACGGATAATAGACTATAAAATGTATTATTATATTGATTAAAATATATTATTAAATAATTAACAAAAAAAATGCATCTTCAAAGGTTTTATCCTGAAAAAATCATCCTAATATTGACGGTCGCTCCGGCCATAGGGAAAACGTAATCCACCTAAAAAACCGATCTCTTTGGGGAAATATAATCTTTTGATGCCATTGGAATAAAGCAAGGCCGCCTGTTGGGGCGGCCTTAAATGCTCATCAAGTGTATGTGAAACTACCTAGTTGCTGGTGTCGGGAAGCAAAACCTGATCGGCCAACACATGGATCACCCCGTTGGATGCCTGTATATCGATAAATACCACTAGGGCTCCCGTAATACCGGAACCGTCAGTAATTTCAAGATTTCCGTTCACCGTGTTGAAGGTAATGGCATCTCCCTCGAGGGTGGTTGCCGTTTCTCCTGAACTGATGTCGACGGAACGAATGTTGCCGGCCAAGACGTGATGTGCGATGACAGCGGCCAATAGGTCTTCATCGATATCCCCGACTGAATTCCAGGCCGTATCGGTCGCCAATAAATTATCAAAGGCCAGATTGGTCGGTGCAAAAACAGTGAATGGTCCGCCATCCTTGATGCCTTCAGGAATGTCGGATATTGGGGTGATGATATCCAATGCGGTGTTCAAGTCTTCAAAATTGTCATCCACCGATATAAAAGTGTCCAGGGTGGGAATCGGTATCACGGCATCAACGATATGGATGATACCGTTGGCGGCCAAGACATCCCCATCGATCACTTTTGAAGCACCGTTGAAAAATATATCGTTGGTCGCATCGAAATATAGAGCCACTTTAGATCCCGTTGTTGGTCCGTCGGCAAACGTTTCCAAATAATTTTTCTGGAGATTGGACAGAAAGGAACTGTCGATCTGACCCAAGATCACATGATTCAATAAAATTTGTTCAAGGGTTTCCTCAGGCACTGCTTCCAGGTTGGCGAACCCCTGTTGCGACAAAAAGTTGCCAAAAGCGGCATCGCTCGGTGCCAATACCGTTAGACCGCCCGTTGTTTGGAGGGTCGTTGTTAAATTTGCCCGTTCCAAGGCCGCCACAAAACTGGAAAGTTGCCCAATATTGGAAGCCACTTCCACAATGTTGCTTTCAGGCCTGTTTATGGTATTTCCGTCATCCAAATTACAGGAAACCAGGGGGGTAATCAGAAAAAATACAATTGCAAAACGCATAAAGCCAAAACGATCGATCATAGTTTTCATGTTTTAAATTTTTATATAAAGTTGCGATAAAATCTTTTGAAAATTCTCGGTTGCGGGGTTTTTAAGAATATTTTAAAAATACCCTTTTCTTTCTTTGGTACTTGCCCATTCAAATAATAAAGGGCCAACCATGCTATAGATAATAAAAAGCGACAATGGTTGCTTCTTGAGAAGGAAACCTTTTGAAATTAAATACGGAAACACCCATTTTTGTTCAAAACGGAGTTGATGTGCAAAATTTGTATTTTTGCACTTTACGCTATGTCATGGGAAAGAAAGTGGTGGTTGGCCTTTCGGGTGGAGTTGACTCCAGTGTTGCGGCCTATTTGCTCAAGGAACAAGGATATGAGGTCATCGGGCTTTTCATGAAGAATTGGCATGACGATTCCGTGACCATTTCGGAGGAATGCCCATGGTTGGAGGATAGCAACGATGCCCTCATCGTGGCCGATAAGCTGGGCATCCCCTTTCAGACCATTGATTTGAGCGTGGAGTACAAAGAGCGTATCGTAGATTATATGTTCAGGGAATATGAGTTGGGTCGTACGCCCAATCCGGATGTGCTTTGTAATCGTGAGATCAAGTTCGATGTTTTTCTGAAAATTGCGATGCAATTGGGTGCCGACTATGTGGCAACCGGCCATTACTGTAGAAAAGGGGAAATAACCCATGCCGATGGTAGCGTGTCCTATCAATTACTTTCGGGTCTGGATCAAAACAAAGACCAATCCTATTTTCTATGCCAACTCTCCCAAGAACAGTTGGCCAAAACCCTTTTTCCCATCGGAGAATTGACAAAGCCCGAAGTGAGGCAGATCGCCGCCAACAATAAATTGTTGACCGCTGAAAAAAAAGATTCCCAGGGCCTCTGTTTCATCGGCAAGGTTCGCCTGCCCGAATTTCTTCAGCAAAAATTGAAGCCTAAAAAAGGGGTCATCGTTGAGGTGCCTTCCGACCTGCCGCAATTGCACCCTGCCGCCCCGATATTTGCCAGCAAGGTCGAAGAGCTCGAATTTTTTTCCACCAAACCTACCTACCATCCGGAAGATGGGAAAGTGGTGGGCCAACACCAGGGCGCGCACTATTTTACCAAAGGTCAACGCAAAGGCTTGGATGTGGGCGGTACCAAAGAACCTTTGTTCGTCATTGATACCGATGTAGATCGAAACGTAATCTACACCGGACAGGGCAAATCACATCCGGGACTTTATAGAAGGACATTGTTCATAAAAAATGAGGAACTGCATTGGGTCCGCCCCGAGCTGGCCTTGCCATTGGATGGGACCATGCAGGTGATGGCCCGTATCCGCTACAGGCAACCTTTGGCAAAGGCCACCTTATATAAGGTAGACGGTGGATTGTATGTCGATTTTGAGGAAATGCAGTCGGCCATTACGGAAGGCCAGTTCGTGGCCTGGTATTCTGGGGACGAATTGTTGGGTTCAGGGGTGATTTCCTAACAAGGCCCTGACGTGCACCGATTGAAGCCGTTAAACCTTATATTAGCTGTACGCCTTTATGCCTTGGCCAACCAGGCCTCATAAAAATAATCCTGCCCATGATCACACGAGTTACCAGACTTTTTGATATCGAACACCCCATCGTTCAGGCCGGTATGGTCTGGAACAGCGGCTGGCGTCTCGCCTCCGCAGTTTCCAATGCCGGTGCGCTCGGACTGATTGGCGCTGGCTCCATGCGGCCCGAGGTATTGAGGGAACATATCGGAAAATGCCAGGAGGCGACCAAAAATCCTTTTGGGGTCAATGTGCCCATGCTATATCCCGATATTGAAACGATCATGAAGATAATCGTAGAAATGGGGGTAAAAATCGTGTTCACCTCCGCAGGAAACCCGAACACTTATACGGGATTTCTCAAGGCAAGGGGCATAACCGTCGTTCACGTGGTGAGCAGTGTGAAATTTGCGCTGAAAGCCCAGGAAGCCGGGGTTGATGCGGTAGTGGCCGAAGGTTTCGAGGCTGGAGGCCACAATGGCCGCAATGAGACCACAACCTTGGTTTTGGTGCCGGCCGTGAAGGAAAGAATCTCCATTCCATTGATCGCGGCAGGTGGCATAGGTACAGGCCGCGCCATGCTGGCGGCCATGGTATTGGGGGCCGACGGCGTGCAGGTCGGGAGTAGGTTCGTCGCCACCTTCGAGGCTTCTTCCCATGAACTGTTTAAACAAAAAGTGATTGCCACCGATGAGGGCGATACCCAGCTTACTTTAAAGGAATTGGCACCGGTTCGCCTGATCAAAAACAAATTCTATGAAGCCATTCAAGCAGCCTATGCGCAGGGGGCCACTGTTGCGGAACTTCAGGAACTATTGGGACGGGGCAGGGCCAAACAGGGCATGTTCGAAGGCGATCTAGATGCAGGGGAACTGGAAATCGGACAGGTCGCCGCACTGATCCACGATATTAGGCCGGCCCGTCAATTGGTGGCCGATATGATGAAGGAATTCGAAAAGGCCCGGGCCGAAGTGGCCTCCTATTAAATGGGCCATAATCCGAAACTAACCATTCTTGGTTTGTTGTGGTTTTGGTCCAAATGGTTATCTTGTAGGCTATTTCAAACGAGCAAAATCCAACGCATAACATTATGGCAAATTTAAATGTCAGGGCAATTCAGCAAAATACGTACGATGCCATCGTCATCGGTTCTGGAATCAGTGGGGGTTGGGCCGCCAAGGAGCTTTGTGAGAAGGGTTTGAAAACCTTGGTGCTCGAGCGGGGCAGAATGGTAAAGCACGTACAGGATTACCCAACAATGAACAATGAAACATGGGACTATGAACTGAGAGGGGCACTGACTTATGAAGATCAAAAAAATCACCGTGTCGTGAACAGCATTGGTTTTGGCAGTGAAGACAACAAGCACTTTTATGCCAACGACATTGAAAATCCCTATACCGAAGTAAAGCCATTTATTTGGATCCGAGGACACCAAGTAGGGGGTAAGTCGATCATGTGGGGCAAGCAATGCTATCGTTGGAGCGATCTCGATTTTGAGGCCAATGCCAAGGACGGCCATGGGGTCGATTGGCCCATTCGTTACAAAGATATCGCCCCTTGGTACGAATATGTTGAAAAGTTTGCGGGCATCAGTGGCGCACCGCTCGGATTGCCGCACCTGCCCGACAGTCATTTCCTCCCGCCGATGGAACTGAATTGTGTGGAGCAACATGCCAAGGAACGCATCGAATCGAATTATGAGGACAGGCATTTGATCATAGGCCGTGTGGCCCACCTAACAGAACCCTTGAACGGCAGGGGCCAGTGTCAGTACAGGAACCGTTGTTCCCGGGGTTGCCCTTATGGCGCATATTTCAGCAGCAATGCCGTTACCCTGCCGGCTGCCGAAGCAACCGGTAATTTGACCATCAGGCCATTCAGTATGGTGAGTTCGCTCCTCTATGACGATAAAAAGGAAAAAGCGACCGGCGTGCGGGTCGTGGATACCGAAACCATGGAAGAAATGGAGTTCTATGCAAAAGTAATTTTTTGCAATGGTTCCACTTTGGGCACGACCTCGATCTTGTTGAGGTCCATTTCCGATCGTTTTCCAAATGGATTCGGCAATGATAGTGGTGAACTGGGCCACAATTTGATGGACCACACCTATAAAGTGGGCGCCATGGGCAGTATCGATGGTTTTGATGACAAATACTATTCGGGAAGAAGGCCCAACGGGATTTATATTCCCCGCTATGTGAACCTCGATGAAAAGACCAAAACAGATGCCTTTGTCCGTGGATTTGGATTTCAAGGCGGTGCAGGGCGTTCCAATTGGGGCTCAGGGGTGAATTCGGCCGACTTTGGAGGTGAATTCAAGGAAAAATTGTTCAAACCGGGCCCATGGGGCTTTTTCATCACCGGCTTTGCGGAATGTTTGCCCTATCACGAGAATCAGGTAACCCTGAACCAAGAGGTAAAGGACAAATGGGGATTGCCCACCTTGAACATAGACTGTGAGTTCAAAGACAATGAACTGGCGATGAACCGGCAGATTAAAGCCGATGCCCAGGAAATGCTCGAGAAAGCCGGCTTCAAGGATATTCTGGCTTTTGACAATCAAAGTCCTCCCGGGCACGGTATCCATGAAATGGGTACGGCAAGGATGGGCAGGGACCCTAAATCCTCCGTCCTGAACGGATTTAATCAGGTACATGCGGCCAAGAACGTTTTTGTGACCGACGGGGCCTGTATGACCTCATCGTCATGTGTGAACCCTTCCTTGACCTATATGGCGCTTACCGCAAGGGCAGCCAACCATGCCGTGGAACAATTGAAAAAACAAAACATATAGTTATGGAACGGAGAAAGGCCATTAAGAATACCGCTTTGTTCATCGGTGCCACACTTTCAAGCTCGGCCCTCAGCAGTTTGTTGCAATCCTGCCAGCAGCAGGACAGGCTGTCATGGACCCCCTTATTTTTCAGTGAAGACCAGGCCTTGGTGGTTTCGGAACTTGCAGAAACCATTTTGCCAAAAACCGAAACGCCAGGAGCCAAAGATCTGAACGTTGATATTTTTGTCGACTTGATGTGCAAAAAAAACCTGGGCCCGGAAGACCAGGAACATGTGTTGAAAGGGTACGACCAATTTACCAGCGTTTGCGATGCCCTCCACGGCAAGTCGTTCGTTGAGATGGATACCGCTGAACGAGCCAATGTGATAGCACGGATGGAACAGGACTCCAACCGTTTCAATCCCAGTATTTGGGGAAGTCCGCTTGGCAAACAGGAACCGCTCGACTTTTATAGAAGAATCAAGCAGTTTACGCTCATGGGCTATTATACTTCTGAAGACATCGGTAAAAATGTGCTGAAGTTCGATCCCATTCCAGGAGCCTTCCATGCCTGCATTCCGTATACCGGGGACAATGCATGGACCCTCTGAGAGGTTGACCTCCAAAGCAGTTTAAAAAAAGTAAGGAAGGTGGAAATGAATCAGTCCATGATCCGTTGGATCGCCAATTCGGTATCTGATGCAACGGCATGCTTCAAGATGTGGAAATCAAATCTGCACCCTTCGGTAAAATCGGCGTCAACCCGGATGTTACCTCCCATTTTTTCGATCAGATTCTTTACCGTGGCCAGACCAATGCCGTCGCCCTTCCTGCCAAATTTGTCGGCATGGGCATAAATTTTAAAGATTTGAAAAATGGTTTCGTGCGCACCGGCCGGAATTCCCGGGCCATTATCTTGAATATAAAATTCGTATCGGTCCTCGTTTTCGGTAATGCCGATTTCAATTTCCACCGATTTTTTATCACAGTATTTGATGGCATTGCTCACCAGGTTGATGATGATTTGATCCAGAGCCGTCTTGTTGGTGTGGATACTGTCCAGTTTTGATTTAATGGTCAACTTGAGGGATCGGTCATAGGAAAATAGGCCACAGATTTCTTCTCTAAACGTTTCCAGTTCGATATGTGATTTGTTTTCCTGAATGATCGTGGCACTTTTACTATGCGACAACAGGCCATCGATGAGCCCCCTAAGTTTGTTGGAGGCGCTGTGAATGAACGATAACATGGTCTTGCCGTCTTCGTCCATTCCCGGCCCGTAAAACTCTGTCAGCAATTCGGCCGTACTGGAAATATTGTTCAAGGGCGACTTTAGATCGTGCGCCGCTACATGAGCAAAACGGTCCAAAGCCTCATTTTTATCAAAGAGTGCCTGGATCGATAGGTTGAGCAATTTGTTTTTCCTTCGAAGCTGTAAGATGTTCATCACCTGCTTGGCAAGCGATTGGAGCGAATTCAACTGTCCCTGGCTCAAGGACCTGGGTTCGTGGTCGATTACGCATAACGTGCCCAAAGGGAGCCCTTTGGAATCACAAAGCGGTATCCCGGCATAGAATATGACCCTGGGTTCTCCAACGACCAAGGGATTATCTTTGAACCGTTCATCATTTCTTGAGTCCTGAACGACAAAAATGTCTTCCTCCGCATTGATGGCATGGGCGCAGAATGCATATTCCTTTGGGGTCTCCGAAACGTCCAGTCCGTGGTGCGATTTGAACCATTGCCTATCCTTGTCCAGCAGACTCACCAAGGAAATAGGGGTTCCGCAAATTTCTGCGGCCAGGGCAGTGAGGTTATCGTAGTCTTCTTCGGGGAGGGTGTCTAAAATCGAAAAGGAATCCAAGGCAGCCAAACGCGCTGTTTCCTTGTCATGGTTTTTAGGGGAAATCATAAGGGTAATTTAATTTAAGTTGCAAATGGCTTTTTAGTTAACCCATATTACATACCGTTTGAACAGTAATACAACGCAGCCGATCTAGTAAAAGTATCGCACCCCCAGAAAAAAGGCGGTTTTAGGAGCTTGGATATTCGACTGCCCATGACAAAATGATAACCTCCGACCAGCTGTTCGCCATAGGACCCCAGTCCCAAAAACAGTCTGCTAATTCATAGCCTGTTGGTCTTGTTTGAGACTGGAGAGGAATTCGATCAGATCTCGAAGTTCCCTTTTGGAGATCATCAAGCCCATAGCGGGCATTGCCGATGGCATATTCTCCCTTTTTTGGATTCGAGAGGCGGCAATTTCCATAGGTTCGGCATCCGAAGTGCGGATCAAAAGGGCGTCTTTGGTTTCCTCCTCCAGAATACCGGTTACTTGTTGGCCATCTTTGAGGGTGATCACTACAGTGCCATATCCCGGTGCCAAACGTGCCCCCGGTTCGATCAGGGATTCCAGAATTTGCTCCCGTGTTAGAATGGCCCCTATATTATCCAGGGGCGGACCCACTTTTCCGCCCGAACCGGCAACTGCATGGCAGCGCACACATTGGGCGGTTGGATTGTTCGTAAAAACGCCACGGCCCTGCCACCATCTGCCGCCATATAGGGTTTCCTGATAAGCATCAACGGTATGTCCGCCACTTTTGAGTTGGCCTAACTGTGCGATGAGGTCCTCAGATTTTGAAGCCTCGACCGCCTCGATCAAGTCGAGTATCACATTCGGTGAAAGTTGGTTTTGTTTTCCTTTTTGAATCAGGTTTTTTAATATCGGTTCGCTTTTGGCAAGGGGCATGTCTCCCAAAACGCCGAGCATACGTTGTTGTTCCCCACCTGAACCCGATTTGAAAAAGGCATCGACAAGGACGGGCAATTGTGCATCGGGAATTTCCAATTTGCCCAATAAGCCCACAGCGGTTTCCCTTACTTCTTGCGATGGATCGCGCATGCCGAGATTCAAGGCATCATTGACCTTCTCTTTTTCCAGCGCCCCCAACGCTTCCAGCATGGCGGCCCTTACTGATGGATTTGCATTTTTTCGCATGATATCCAACAGTTCCTTGTTGTGGTTGTTGATTCCCAAAGCGGCCAGGGTTTTGGATACTCCGATCAGCAGGTCGGGATCCTTTTCCTTTAGGAATATGGGAATTTCAAGTTCCATTTTGGACTTGATCAAGGCCGAATCCCTACGCACTTCACCCCTGAAACGACCATCGACCCTATCCAAAACGGAGGGATTCGCCCAGTTGGCCATGGTGGCCAAAGCTTCTCCCCTGAGGTTATTGGGCACATTGGTACGTTTGGAAAAGGCGATCAGGTTGTCGAGTTCATGATCTCCACCAACCCGAAGCGACGCATTGATGGCCCTACGGAGCAGGGGTTCGGAAGTCAGATTGCCTGCTGTCAACATGCCCGCCAAGGCTGGCATCGCTTCCGGTATCGACCAGTCATCATTGATGGCCCTGGCGGCTTCCGCTGCGATATATTCGTCACGATCTTGTAAAAAAAGCGCCACCTCAGGATTTTGCATGCGCCTCAGCACCAAAACGGCAGCCAGTCTTAGGCTCCTGTTGGGGTCGTTGGCGAGGGCGATGATCGGTTCCGATTTTCCGATCCGGGATAATGCCAATACTGCGGCATGCCTTAGATAAAGGTCTTCATCGTTATTGGCCGCCAACATATCCAACAAAGGCCCGATTGCCGGTTCATAGGCCATACGGCCCAAAGCCTGTGCCGCATAGAATTTAACCCGATCGTTTTCGTTTTGGAGCAAGGGCACCAATAAAGCCGCTGCTTCGTTGTATTTCACATCGCCCATTACCTTGATGGCCTGGGCCACGATTTCGGGATCATCATCTTTTAGCAACTCCAAAAGTGGTTCTGCTTCATCCAGATCGTTCGCGGCGATTTGACCAATGCCCCAAATGGCATGGATCCTGGCAAATTGATTGCTTTCTTCCTTCAGCACTTTCTTCATGGCCCGATAGCCCCAAAAGGTACGGGTGGCCAGCTCGAACTGTGCTTTTTTACGGATGCGCATATCGGAGTAACCCAAGAGGGCGACCAATTCGTCGTTGCTCTGGTCGGTATAATCGAGCATCATCAGTTGTTGGGTTTTTTCTCTTTCGATTTTCAGATCATTTTTATTGGGCGTTACATCGAGTTTCCAGATCCGTCCATAATTTTTGGTTCCCCAACCGTTCACCCAATCGGCAAGATAGAGCGCCCCATCGGGTCCGAATTGGATTCCGGTGGGCAACACCCCGCTCAGCACATCCACCTCATTGTCCAATTCAAAAGAGGCGCCTTTTGGCCTTAGTCCGAATGACCAAATATGCGATCTTGAAGGATCCCGACAAATTCTACCAAAAAGAATTTGTCGATCCACTCCGAACCCAAGGCAGTGCCCGGATTGAAGGCCATTCCGGTAGGACCGTTGTGATAATTGGTGATGGGTGGAATAAAATAAGCGGCCTGGCCCTCCCATCTGGGAACGTACATCTTCTCATCCATCCAAACGTTATAGCCGTTGTTCTTGGGATCGGTATACTTCCCATATTGCCAATTCGAACGCCAGCCGGCATCAGATCCTTCGACTATATGCACCAAGCGTTCACTTTCTCCTGCGTGGTCACCGTCGTTGTCTGAAGAAATGATGTTCCCATAGGCATCGAACACAAATTCATGGGTGTTTCGCAAACCCCTGGCAAAAACCTCAAAATTGCTGCCGTCGGGATTACACCGAACAATGACCCCTTGGTTGGGGTATTTATGGTTGGTACCGTCGAGGGTGGTAAGGTTGGCGCCAATATCGCCTATGCCCCAATAGATCTTCCCGTCGGGTCCTTCAATGGCGCCCGACATGCCATGGCCACCAAAACCGATATGCACCGCGAAACCATGCGCAATGGAGGTTTTCTCATCAAGAACCCCATCCCCGTTGGTATCCCAAAGTCGCCACATATCGGGGCCCACGCCCACAAAAACATCTTCTTTGCGCACCAAAAGCGCCCCTGCAACATCGGTCACTTCCTCGTTGAAATCTTCCAATATTCTTGTGGAAACATCGGCCATACCATCCTTATTGGTATCCTCCAATTTCCATACCTCGTCTTTCTCCACCGTTAAATCGTGCCAATCGTGAATGCTGTCGTTGTTCAGGTCGGGAAGCCACGCATTCTCCTCGCTCAATTCAGGGGCGAAGGTCGCCCTCAAAAAGGCGCGGCGTTCTTCCACCGATTGCAAGGCGATTGAAGGGGTCATCCATTGGCGATAGCCACGGATGTCGAATTCAGAATTTTTGGAACGATTGGTCCGGGTCAGGTAAATGTTGCCGGCATCATCGATCTGCATGGCGATGGGGTCCGGTGCCAGGGAGTCGGTGGCCCATAGACTGAGCTCGAGTCCGTCCGCAATTTTCGCGCTGATGCGTTCCCGTATTTCCTTTGCCTTGCCGACGCTTACCGCCGAATCCTCCTGAATGGCCAATGGTATTTCGATCGGTTTTTTGGGTTTGCTATTGCACGATGAAATTAAAAGGGCTAATAAAAGAAACGAAATAGAGTACTTTACACTTGCGCGGAATTTCATTGGGCTGAAATTGAAGGGTTGGGCAATGGTTTAAAAATAGGCAATTCCTTCCAAGTATAAAATAAGGGATGCCTTAAATAACTTTTCATGCAATCATCGCTCAAATGGGGTATGCCGAAATGGCATCAAGGCAAGCTAATTCATCAGACGCTTGATATCCGCAATGAGCTTTTTTAGTTCATCGCTACTGGTGCCATCGTACACGCCCCTTATTCGGCGATTTTGATCGACCAGTATAAAATTGGGGGTATGGATAAAGTCCTGAAGGCCACCATCGCCCTCATCCACAACGGCAAAATAGCTTTTGCGGGCCAGATCATAAATATGTTTTTTATCCCCAGTAGTGATGTTACATTTTTGATCCAGCACTCCGTTTTTATTGGCATACGCCTTTAATACGGGCACACTGTCGAGTTCCGGAGTCACTGAAAGCGACAGGAACTTGACTGCGTTTTCATCTTGGAACACTTGCTGAAGTGTTGCCATATTGTTGGTCATTATCGGGCAAATGCTTGGGCATCTGGTAAATATGAAGTCAGTTACATATATTTTGTTCCGGTACTCTTTTTGGGTGATGGTATCACCATTTTGATTGATCAGTACAAAATCGGTAACCTGATGTGTGCCCTTAGCATTTTGCAGGCTGGCATCGACCAATCTTGGATGAAAATCGGAGGGGCGGTAAATGGGTAATTCGTCTTTTTTTAGAATAAAAAAGTACACTGCCAGGGCGGCAATGACCACTGCCATCACACTGACAATTTTTGTTAAATATGGTTTGTTCATCAGGTTTGTTTCTTCTTTTGTGCCAAAAGCGGAATTTGCGATTTCAACGAAAGCTAAAGTACGGAGGTTTCGATGTTGATGTCGGCATGTTGCCAGGCCTGATCGAATTCAAGTTTGATCTTTTTTGATTCCTCCATTTCATCTTGTGCCTTCAAACATTGGTACAATCCCATCAGCGACCACCCATTTTGTCGTAATATGGCCAGATCTTCTTTATAGATTTTTTCCGCTTTTTCGTAATCCTTTGATTTTAACAATAGGGCCCCTAAATTCTGTCTTGTCGGAATGTGCCAAGCGGCAGGTTCGGTATAGGTTAGCCCGTCTTCCAAAACAACGGCCTTTTCCAGGTGATCGATCGCCATAGGCAGATTGCCATTTAGCGCTTCAAGTTCGCCTGCAACCACTTCGTAAGCAATTTTTGCCAATGCGGCCGATGTATTGTTGGGGGTCGCAATCAGCTTTTCCAATTCCGGATCTTCCATCAATTGTGCTATGGCATCCAATTCTTCCTGCGCCTCCCGTGGGTTATTTTTCCTGATAAAAGCAATGCCTCTTGCGTAATGTCGCATGAGCCGAAGGTGTTTTATTTCCGTTTTGGGACTCGGTATGGTCAGAATTTCATTCCATCTTCCGAACCTTGTATAGGCCAACATGGGTGTTGCGGCAAAATCCTGTAGGAACGGCATTTCAACAAATTCTCCGATCGGTACTTTTTCTGCCGTTTTTTTTGCGGCGTCGATGGCGATTTCGCTGCTCCCCAATAAGCTGGAAGCGGACCATAGGAAATGGATGTTGTGGGGATAATAGGCCAAGGGGTATAGACCTTGGGCATAGCATTGTGAGATATAGTCCTCATCGGCCAGGATTGCCGTTTGGTTTACCTTTACAGCATCTTCATAGCGACCGACACGGATATAGATATGGGAAGGCATATGTACCATATGTCCCGCACCCGGCATCAAACTTCCCAATTTATCGGCGCTGGGTACCGCCAAATCCGGCATGGGCAATTCAACCATATGGATATAAAAATGATGGGCTCCCGGATTGTCGGGATCGATCTCCATGGCCCGTTCCAATGCGGCTTTGGCTCTTTCGATATTGGGAGAAGGGTTCCCATTGGCATCCCAATAGTTCCAAGGTACCGTATTCATAACCGCGTCGGCATATAAAACTTGAACATCGGCATCATCGGGAAATTTGATCACAACTTTCGCCATGGCGTTCATATATGCCATATTGAGTTCATCGATGGACTTGGTAAGATCCGCACTGTACCTTGAACCGAGGGCTTCAATGAGCGCCTTTTCTTTTGGGGTCGCCGATGATGCCAATGCTGTGGCCTTCGCCATGGCTTCATTGATCTTTATTTTTCTTTCATCGTCGGGTAGGGGGTCGTTGATATTTGGGCCAAGCGCGAAAGCTTGTCCCCAAAAGGCCATCGCCGATCCCGGATCCAGACGCGAGGCTTCCATGAAGGATCGATGCCCCTCGGCATGGTTAAAGGCATAGACCAGTTTCAAGCCCTGATCGAAGAAGATCTGGGCCCTATCGTTTTTGGTGGAAATGGGAAAGTGAAGGCTGCCCAGATTATCAAATAACGGTGCTATTTGTTGGGTGCTGTCTATATTGTTCAACAAGAAGTTGGTTGAGCTACATGTCATAAAATTGAAAGAGGCTTGTAGATAGCTATTGGATGGCGCCAAATCGTCCCGGGATTGCAAAAAATAGATCGAAATGGCAACACCTAGGACAGTTGCGATCAATGGTATCTTTGATTTCATTGGTTTGTGTTTTTGAAATTAATTTGTCGTTAAACCTAAGCTGAAAGGTCCAATTTTCAGCTCTGTTGTTGTTGTAAAAAGGTTTTGGCGATCAAGAGTTCCGTCCTGTTGCCATACAACAACAGCCTATGATGGCGATCCAAAAACACTTATGGATTTTCATAACCAATTCATTACTACCTGGGGGCAAGGTTATTGTTCCGGGGGAGGGTGTGCTGAAGAAAAATGATGCCAAGACTTATTAAAGATAATCAATTCCTTGACAGGATTGCTTTAACGGGGCATCTAAAATTATAAACTTAAGGTTCTACCACCCTTGATAAGGACGCTGAATTATTTCTGGAACATCGATTGGTCCTTTACCGACCTGTTTTTTAGTCGGGAGGGTTTTTATCCATTGCATCGATAATGATTTTTGATTTTTCCAGATCATCCTTGTTGACGGAAAGTTCCACGGTGTTGCGCATGGAACTTGCAAAACCCGACAACCGGGCCGATTCCGCTTCATCTTTGATTACGGCTTCAATGCCTTGTTCGTGAAGGGCATCCACGATTCTTTTGGCCAAAAGGGAACTCCCGGTAATATTTTTGGTATAGTCGGTTTGCAACAAGTAGCGCTTATAGGAGTTTGTCAATTTCCAGGAGATGGGCATTGAAGCGCTTCAGGGTTTCAGTGAGTACCGCAATCTGTTCCTGGGCCTCTTTCCAATCTTTTTGCTCGACTGCTTCACGAACCCCGGGCAAGGTCTTCACCCCGTATCCGGTATAAAAACCGGGAGCGTAGATCTGGTGTTTGTACCATGGGCGACGGGGAAGGCCTTCCGATGAGGTCAAGGCCTGTTCTGCAGCCATCAATTTTTGGTTGATTTGGTTCCGCTGTTCGATCGATAATTTGGAGACATCCGCCGCAGCGAATTTGTCGATGCTCGATTTCAGGGCGACCATCCCATTCTGCAAAGGGGTAAAATCGAGGTAAGGCACCGCTTCTTTTTTTATAGGTTTTTTAAAGGGTTTGGTGGGGTCCGAAGCCAACTCAAACACGTTCTTATCGACCATTTGGTTGTGCTTTGCCACTTCGTCCCGCATTTGGTCACACGACTTCATGATCTCTTCCAGGTATCCTGACACCGTGCTGTGCCATTGTTCGAACTCGAAAGGGAGCAGGTCGGCATTGGCAAGGCGTAGGGTAATTCTACCTGCGGTATTGGCCAATGCCACCCCATAGGCGAACTCAGGGTCTTTAAATCTTTTGTAATGGGGATAGGTGTCATAAATGGTATGGTATTCCCCACCGGAACTTTCACCTCCAAAGCCGAGATTCAATGATGCGATTCCGGCGTGTTGGATGAAGGGCGTGTAATCGGAGCCCGAGCCCAACGCCGAAATCGAGAATTCGCCCTTTTCGCCCCTTACCTGGTCTGCGGCACTGCGTCGTTCCTTGACCGAAACCCCACGTTGCGGATCGGTCACGGCATCGGCGACCTCCCCGACCATTTTTTGCAGGGTATGGGAACCGCCAACGCCGAGGAAGCCACGACCGTTGCCGTCGGTATTGATGTAGGCGACCACCTTTTGTTGCAGTTCGGTTTGATGGTCCTCCACCCACTCCGTAGATCCGATCAAACCGGGTTCTTCGGCGTCCCAGGCACAATAGATCAGGGTGCGTTTGGGCCTTTCGCCTTTTTTGGCCAGTTCCCCAATGGCTCGGGCCTCTTCCATTAGGGCCACCATACCGCTGATGGGGTCGTTGGCGCCATGTACCCATGCATCATGGTGGTTGCCCCGCATGACCCATTGATCTGGGAATTCGGTTCCTTTCATGGTGGCGATCACGTTGTGCGCCGGCGTCAATTTCCAATCGAACTCCAATTTCAAATGCACCTTGGCCGGGCCGGGCCCTATGTGGTAAGTGATGGGTAGTCCGCCCCGCCACGATTCGGGTGCCATGGTTCCGTCCAAGGCCTCCAATAGGGGTTGGGCATCTTCATAGGATATGGGCAATACCGGAATTTTTGTGATGGTGGGGGCGTCTTTTCGATCCAATCGTTCGGCACCGGCGGTGGCGGCATAGCCCGGGGTAAGTACGTCACCGGGATAGGTGGGCATATCCATAACAGATCCCCGCTGCACACCGGTCTTGTTTTTAAAGGCCCCTTTGGGGTAAACATCGCCGGCCACATAGCCATCATCTTGTGGATCGGAATAGATGATACAGCCAATGGCCCCTTTTTCGGCCGCCAATTTGGGCTTGATGCCCCGCCATGACCCTTGGTATTTCGCGATCACGATCTTCCCTTTGACATCAACGCCCAATTTTTCCAGTTCTTCATAATCCTTTGGGATTCCGTAATTGACAAAAACCAACTCGGCCGTAACGTCGCCATCTGTTGAAAAGGCATTGTAACTGGGCAACAAAGCGTCACCCTGTTTCGTGAATTCATCCCCTTCCACGGGCACGGCGGTGAGCTTCGCTTGGTAAGGGGTAGGTGCCAATAATTCCAACAGCCGCAATTTTGGATAGGGAAATAAAATCTGATAGGTTTCGATCCGGGTATCATAACCCCATGACTTGAATTGTTTTTCGATCCATTCCGCATTTTCAAGACCGAATTTGGTGCCTACCCAATGGGGTTGGGCCGACATCTTTTGCATCCATTGGTCAAGGTTTTTCGCAGTCAGCTTGGCTTCGAATGCTTTTTCCAAAGCGAGTTCTTTTTTGGCGTTCTCCTGGGTAAATCCGGTAATGGTGTTCTGGGCGGTGCAAACAAAAATGGAAATGGAAAAAATGAAACTGAGCAAGTGTTTGTGCATGGTGAAATATTTTGTGATGAAAGTTAAGTTATTTTAGGGGGAAAATCCAAAGCGATCAAGGCATTTTCCCGGGTTTTGGGAAATCCATGGAGGCATCGTCCACAACCAAGATCCAATCTTGGCCCTGACCTGAAGTAGGGGGAACAACGGTGACCCCATCTGTAATGGACAAGTCCGGACCTGCAAAAGCGTTCCCCGTTCTTGGGTCGTACCACCAACTGTTCAGGATGGCAGCGCTAAGCGAGCTCAGATCGATACGTCCGGTTTTGCCTGTAGGAAAATAGATGAAGGCATAGGCCCCATTGTTGTCCCTGGTGGCGATGATGAAGTCATTGGCCTCTTCTTGGGCATCCACAACCATGGTCTGATCTGGAATTCTGCTGAGATAAGGTCGGGATAGCATCAACTGTTTAAGATGCTTTACCTGATTGGCCATGGGAAGATCCAAAGCCTGGGGCCAAGGACGCAACGGACCATTGATTCCTTCCCGCTCCACGGTATGCATTTGCCATACGTCGTGGCAACCATAGGTTTGACCAAAAGCACCCGCAAAAACGTTCCAGTACATGATACGGCGGATGTCGTCCGCAACACTGTAACCCAATTCCTTGGCATTGAAACAATTGGGATGGTCTTCATACAGCGGTTCCCCATCCAACACCGGCTTGATCGGATTTAATTCGTAATCGTGCCCGATGTATTTGTAGGTGCCCTGGTTGGCACAATGACCGGTTTGGTGCATATTGAAATCAAGCCACGGCTCATCATGGAACCAAGTGGAGGACCCTCCCGGGCGGTTGGGCTGGGGATGAAAACCCATTAAAGTGGCCCCATAGCCCCCGGCGGCGGCGGCGATACCCTCTGCCATCTGGTTCCATATCGCCACGTCTGCACTGCCACTTCTCGGATTGCGGTCACCACCAATGATCCATATAACGTTGTCACGGTCTTTGTATCGGTTGCCGATCCACCGGCCATAGGCCTGGGCATTCTGCGTGGTAAAGATTTCCGGACCTATGCCCCAGCCGTCCTTGAACACCTTGTCGCCCCAGCTGGGCAATAACGCTATGTACAGGCCAAGCGAGTCGGCAGCATCAATGATGGCGTCTACATAATGAAAGTATTTGTCATTGGGGGTGGTGGGGTCATTGTTCAATAGGGGTCGGTCGCCATATCGATTGGGGGTGTCCAACCCGTCCAATTCCGCCAGGGCTACTGCCTGGATCACATTGAAACCTTGTGATTTCCGATTTTCAAGGTACATTATGGCCTCTTGCAAATCGGTTCTGTGGAACAATTCCCAGGCCGTATCGGCCAACCAAAAGAAGGGTTCCCCATCCTCCGTCACCAGAAAACGGTTGTTCTCGCTCACCTTGAGATGCTGGCCCTGCAAGAAAAATGAGGTGGCCAATAGGATGGGCAACAATGCCTTTCTCATGGGATGCTTTTTTTAGGACAAGAAATATAATCATTTTTTCAATCGGCATCCCAATCTCCAAGATACCCTCTGATCACATGGATTTGTGTTATCCAAAGTTTTGCCGAAGGTACTTGGCAAAAAAAACACCGCTTGTGCGGTGTTTTCCTTAATTTAAATCAGGTAATGATTAGTTAGGCATCACTACATCCTCGATGATGTGGATTACCCCGTTGGAGGCCATCACGTCGGTCTGTGCTATTTTGCTGTAGTTACCTTTGGCATCCATCAAAAAGATACCACCATCTTTACTCACCGCAGTCAATTTAGCTCCGTTCAAGGTAGTCAATTCCGCTTTTCCGTTACCGGCTTCCAACGCTTTGACGACATCGGCAGCTGCAATCTTGCCTGCAACTACGTGATAGGTCAAAATGGCGGCCAATTGTTCTTTGTTGGCGGGCTCAAGAAGTGAATTCAATGCGGTGGCATCGATTTTGGCGAAACCTGCATTTACCGGGGCAAAAACGGTGAAAGGGCCATCTCCTTTGAGGGCACCAACCAAATCGGCTGCCTTCAAGGCAGAAACCAAGGTTGAAAAATCTTCCACCGATACGGCGACATCCACGATATCATTCGATTTTGCCTGCGCCGTTGTGGCTTGTGAAAATAACATTACAGCTACTGCCGCGATACTAAAAAATACTTTTTTCATAATGTGTTCTATTAGGTTAAACGTTTAGTGAACAAACAACCATTGCTTGCTTTCCTCATTATTTACACAACTTGGAATGGGCTGGATGAGACATTTCCATTTTTATCATATCTTTAACATTCTTATGCAACCCGTGGTCAACGATATTCAACTTATTCAAAAACTTCAAAATGGTGACAAGCAGGCGCTCTTTGGTCTGTACGATAAGTATTCGGGCGCTTTGTACGGGGTCGTGCTCAGGATTTGCAACCGCGAAGACTTGGCGCAGGATGTGCTACAGGAAACCTATTTGAAGATTTGGAAGAAAATTGGGCAATACGACCCACAAAAGGGTAAATTCTATACCTGGGCCTATCGCATCGCCAAGAATTCGGCATTGAATGCGGTGCGTAATCCCGCCCCACTCATCCAAACCGAGGATTTAAGTGTATATGACAATAGGAGTGAGGAGCAACCCAGGGATTTTTCGGAACTGAACGGTTTGTTGAAAAACCTGGAACCGCACCACCAAAAGGCGATTGAATTGGTCTATTTCAAGGGATTGACCCATCAGGAAGCCCATAAAGAAATGGACGTGCCGTTGGGGACCTTTAAGTCATATGTGCGCCAGGCCGTGGTGCAACTAAGGGAAAATTATCCCAAGGATTTATTGCTGATCATGATTTATGTAGCATTGATTGGACATGGATAAGAAAAGAATATTGGAAGAAGGATTGCTGGAGGCCTACCTCATGGGGGATTTGGATCTGGCGCAGCGCGGCATCGTTTCAGACGCCATGGCAAAAGACCCTTCCCTCAAAGCGGCCTACGGTGCAATGGAGGAAGATTTCGAGCGTATGGCATTTGAAAATGCGGTTGTGCCTCCGTCCCGTATCAAAAAATCGTTGGAAGTGGTGTTGAATGCCATGGATGAAGACCCTGGGGTTCGTCAATTGACGATGGACAAAGAGCGCCAAACCAAAATACAGTTCCGGTTAATGGTGGCCGCAAGCATGGCCGCATTGTTTGCCCTCAGTTCTTTTTGGCTTTACAACCGATGGCAAGATTCTGAAAAAAACCTGCAGATGGTGCAGCGCCAGACTTCCGAATTGCAAAACCGATTGGCAGGCTTGGAAAACGATTATCGACAGACCAACACCAAATACCAAACCATCAACAACCCCAACGTACAGCCATTTTTGTTGGTGGGCAACCAAAAGCTGCCCAATTCTAGGGCCATCGCCTATGTGAACCATCAAACCAAAGAAGTACTTTTAAATACCAAAGGTCTCCCGAAGTTAAGCGATGACAAGACCTATCAATTGTGGGCAGATGTGGACGGAGAAATGATCGATATGGGCATTCTCCCGGGCGATAGCGACCTGGTTTCCATGAATTATATCGATAGGGCCGAATCGTTGAACATTACCATCGAGCCGGCAGGGGGCAGCGAACATCCCACGGTTGAAAATTTGGTGGCCAACGTTTTTATTTGATGATGGGTTGGCTGTCAAAATCGGAGTTTAGCTACCTCTCCATCATTGCCGGGTCTAAGAGACAACCATTTTTAACCGCTCAAGTGGCTGCCGACACGGGCATCCCATAAAGATCGAAGTCTGCGGCATCGGTAATTTCGATATCGAAGAATTCGCCCTGTTTAAGGTAATGTTGGGCAGCATCGATAAGCACTTCGTTATCCACATCTGGAGAGTCGTACTCGGTTCTTCCCACAAAATAGTTCCCTTCTTTCCTGTCGATGATGCAGCGAAAGGTCTTGCCGATTTTTTCTTGGTTCAGTTCCCAAGAAATCTGGGATTGCAGTTCCATGATTTCATTGGCACGGGCCTGTTTTACCGCTTCGGGAACATCATCTTCCAGGAGATAGGCATGGGTGTTCTCTTCATGGCTATAGGTAAAACAGCCCAAGCGTTCGAAGCGCATGGTTTCGACCCATTTTTTCAAGGTTTGGAAGTCCGCTTCGGTTTCACCGGGATAGCCCACGATCAAGGTGGTTCGAATGGCCATATCGGGTACCTTGGTTCGGAAATCATGCAATAACTGGGTGGTTTTGGCCTGGGTCGTGCCCCGGCGCATGCTTTTCAGAATATGGTCTGAAATATGTTGCAAGGGAATATCGATATAATTGCATATTTTGGGTTCTCGCCGCATCACCTCGAGGACGTCCATTGGAAAACCGGTAGGAAAGGCATAATGCAGCCGGATCCATTCTATCCCTTCCACCTTTACCAATCGCTCGAGCAGTTCCGCCAAATTTCTTTTTTTATAAAGGTCGAGTCCGTAATAGGTGAGGTCCTGAGCGATCAATATGAGTTCCTTAACCCCTTTGGCCGCAAGTTTTTCGGATTCGATAACCAGTTCTTCGATGGGCTTGCTGCGGTGCTTGCCCCTCATGATCGGGATGGCACAGAACGAACAGGGCCTGTCGCATCCCTCCGCAATCTTCAAATAAGCATAGTTTTTTGGGGTGGTGGTTAGCCGCTCACCGATAAGTTCATGTTTGTAATCGGTCTCCAGGGCTTTCAGCAGGTTTGGCAATTCACTGGTCCCGAAATATTGGTCGACATTCGGAATCTCTTTTTGTAGATCGGGCTTATAGCGTTCGCTGAGACAACCGGTCACGAATACCTTATCTACCTGTCCGGCTTCTTTTTGCGCCACATATTCCAAAATGGTGTTGACGCTCTCCTCTTTGGCATTGGCTATAAATCCGCAGGTGTTGATGACCACGATATTGCCCTTCCCTTCATGAACCACTTCTTTTTGGTTGGCGCGCAATTGCCCCATGAGCACCTCCGAATCGTAAACGTTTTTGGAACACCCCAAGGTAACCACGTTGATTTTGTTCTTTTTGATCGATTTTGTACGCATGATTTTAAATGAGGCGTAAAAGTACGATTTGGAAGGGTAAGAATGTACCCATTATGGGTTTTATTCTTGTGATCGTAATGGTCAAGGCACCAAATACTCTGCTTCCCATCCCCAAGTTTCCAAAGAATAGCGAACCCTGAGGTGGTTAGGCCTTTTCAGCTTAAGGTATTCGAACTTGAAGGGACGGATGTCCATAGCGCAGAAATACTCTTCATCGTTGAGATATTCGACCGCATCGGGGTTCGATAGTTTGCTACCGGGGGCCAGGGAAGTCGTATAATCCTTTCTCTGATCTGGCTGTACTTTTTGCCAATAATTGCTGAGGAGCAACTTATCCTTTACGATCAGGGCAATACCTTCTATCCTGATCTGCAATAATTTTTCGGGATGATAGAACAGCAGGCTCACGTTCTTGTTCTCTTTGATGTGGATGATCTTCTTGGATCGTTTGTCGGTAAAGAAGGTGAGCCCCAAATCTTCGGAAACATGCCTTAACCGAACGGTACGCAGTCTGGCCACCCGATCAAGGCCTACAGTGGCCATGGTGCAATATTTGAAGGGATGCCCGTTATCGGTGGCCCCCAAATGGAGTTCCGACTTGATTTCCTTAAAAAATTCCTGGCTCATTGGTACATGATTTCTGCACTATAAAGGTACGCAAAGGAATTGATGTTCCGGAGCATAAAATAGGATTTAGGCGATTGTCCCATAATTTTTCTTGATTTTTTTGGCAAGTTTTGTTAAATGATTTATTAATCGTAATATATTGATAATCAGGAAAATAATTTTTTTAAAAGTGCCTTATTGTCCTTGTGCTGCGCCCGGTATCCGAAAAAAAATTTAAAAAAGGTAGGGTATATGCTTTTTCGATTGTTCTATAATCAAATTGCTGTGAAAAAGAATTTTTTGAAAATATACTCAGTGTGAAAATTAGTTCATGTGTTTAGGTTGGTTTTTTGATTTTGATGAAAAAGCCTCGATGTAGGGTCGGGGCTTTTTACTTTTCCAACCATTGTTTCCGAAACTGTTCTAGGCCAACATCAATCAACATGGTATTCCAATCGCATGGTGATGGAAGCCGTTTTTTTCTTGGAAGCCGTATTGTATACCCCGTCCCAGCTGAAGCTTTCCCCTGAATTCTGTCCCGTGATTTGAAAAACGCCCATTTGAGCGGAAACCAGTTCGCCCAACTTTCCACCGGCTTTGGCCGCGATATTCTCGGCCCTTAACCTTGCATCCTCGGTAGCCTTCGAGATCATTTCGATTTTTAAATCGGCCAAACCCGTGTAATAGTATCTTGGAGGGGCCGAACTGAATTGCACCCCTTTGTTCAGCAGTTCGGTAATCTCCCTTGAGATTTGCTCGATCATGGGCACGTCGGAAGATTCTATTTGGATCGATTGCACCAATTGATAGCCTTTAAAAACACTGCCCACATAGTTGCCATTGTCATATTTGTTGTCGACCTGTTCCAAAGTCTGCACCGAATTGAAGATGATGTTTTCGGCCTTGATCCCTTTTGAGACCAAATAATCCCGTACGATTTCCTTATCGCGGTTCAATTCTTCGAAGGCCAGTTTCAACTCGAAGTTATTGGCCGAAAAACTGCCCTCCCAAACAATGAGATCAGAGGTGAAGTCTTCGTTCCCCAAGCCGGTAACCGAAATAATATGGGGGGGCTGGGCCCGTTTCACGTATGCATTTCCCAAAAAATAGGCGGCAATGACAATGGCCAGTCCGAAAATAATGGCGGTGAGTTGTTTCATGGTTTTGGATTGAATAACAGGGATAAAATTAGCAAAAAGGACCATTCCCAGCTTTAATTGCCTTAGGTAAAATAGCCGCTATTGTCCAAGTTTCATAAAATGCTTGCCAAGATGGGGATGAAACTGCTTCTACGGGTTAGGTGTTCCGCGCATGATCAAATGGTATTGATGACCGAATCTTCAATAGCTCGGAGCGGACTCGGTCCGATTTTCCGGATACGAGTGAACCTTTGAAAATACCCTTCGGAGCGGCAATCATTTCTTCATGTTTATAAGTTTTGATGATATCTTATAAATATAGGGGAAAGAAGCTTTTTGGATTTTTTCAATTTACTATTTTTGCGGATGCTCAACAACGTCCTAATTCTAGACTTCGGTTCCCAGTATACCCAATTGATCGCAAGACGGGTGCGCGAACTGAACATTTTCTGCGAGATCAAACCCTTCAACAAAATACCGGAAGACCTCTCGATCTACAAAGCGGTAATCCTCTCGGGATCTCCTTTTTCGGTCAGGGCAGATGCGGTTTCCCACCCGGATTTATCTGCCATTCGTGGGCATAAACCCGTTTTGGGGGTCTGTTACGGGGCACAGTATCTTGCCCATTTCAACGGTGGCAACGTTACGGCATCCAATACGCGTGAATATGGCCGGGCCAAGCTTTCCTACATCAAAAAGGGGGAACCTTTTTTCAAGGATATCTCCGAAGGCAGCCAGGTTTGGATGAGCCATGCCGATACGATAAACGAATTGCCGAAAAATAGCGTTCTATTGGCAAGCACCCATGATGTGAAATACGCCGCCTATAAATTTGAAGGGGAAGAAACCTATGGTATCCAATTTCATCCAGAGGTATACCACACCACCGATGGGAAACAGCTTTTGGAAAACTTTTTGGTCCATATAGCCGGGGTCGCCCAGACTTGGACCCCCGATGCCTTTGTTGACACCACTGTGGCCGAACTCAAGGAAAAAATAGGCACCGACAAGGTCATTCTGGGCCTCTCCGGAGGGGTCGACTCCACCGTTGCCGGGGTCCTGCTGCACAAGGCCATTGGCAAGAACCTCCATTGTATCTTTGTTAACAACGGCCTTTTGCGCAAAAATGAATTCCAAGAAGTGCTAGACCAATACGAACATATGGGACTCAATGTGAAGGGGGTCGACGCTTCGGCACGTTTTTTGGATGCTTTGGCCGGGGTGAGCGACCCAGAAGAAAAACGAAAGATCATCGGGAGGGTCTTTATTGAGGTATTCGACGATGAGGCCCACCGGGTAGAGGATGTCAAATGGTTGGCCCAAGGTACCATTTACCCTGATGTGATCGAGTCGGTTTCCGCCACGGGCGGCCCTTCGGCGACCATCAAAAGCCACCACAACGTTGGCGGATTGCCCGACTATATGAAATTGGAGGTCGTAGAGCCTTTGAAAATGCTGTTTAAGGATGAGGTGCGTCGGGTAGGGGCAAGTATGGGGGTCAAGGAGGAACGTTTGGGCAGGCATCCCTTCCCAGGACCCGGTTTGGCGATCAGGATCTTGGGCGACATCACCCGAGACAAGGTGGCCATCTTACAGGAGGTGGATGCGATTTTCATCAACGGATTGCGGGAATGGGGACTTTATGATGAGGTTTGGCAGGCCGGAGCCATACTTTTGCCCGTACATAGTGTAGGGGTCATGGGCGATGAGCGTACTTATGAGAAATGTGTAGCTTTACGCGCGGTCGAAAGTACCGATGGGATGACGGCCGACTGGGTGAATTTGCCCTATGCTTTTTTACAAAAAACATCGAACGATATAATCAACAAAGTTCCGGGCGTCAACAGGGTCGTTTACGACATCAGCTCAAAACCCCCGGCAACGATAGAATGGGAATAGTTATGAATCGATTTTTGAAGCAATTCTTAGTGCTGCTCTTTTTGGCCCTGATCAGTTGGAAGGCCAATGCACAAAAATTCATCTCCCATGCCGTCAAGGCAGGCGAAACCCTTGAAAGTATCGCCAAACAATACAAGGTTAGTCCCTCCAGCATCCTGAACTACAACAAGGAGATCAAGTCGGGGCAGGCCCTGACGCCCAATACCATCTTGGTCATTCCCTCGCCCTCTGCCCAGGCGAATCGGGTGCCGCCAACGGTCAACCCCACGGTACCCAGTCCCAATGAGGCGCAGCTGGGCCAGGAAGAACCCATTGGATTTACGTCGCACCGGGTAAGAAGAAAAGAGACCCTGTTCGGAATTTCACAGCGCTATAAGATTACTGAGGAGGATATTAAAAAGTACAATCGCGAGCTATATTCGGCCCAACTGAAAAAAGGCACCGTTTTGAGGATCCCCAAATATAGAAGGGTCGATCCAAGGATCTGCCCGAAAACAACCCCGATGATTTTGAAATATACAAGGTGGCGCCCAAGGAGACCCGATGGAGCATTGCCAACAAGTACAGTATCACGATCGATAGTTTATTGGCCCTGAACCCCGAACTTTCAAAAACTTCCGATTATTTAAGGGAGGGCCAAGAACTTAAGTTGCCCAAAATTGCCGGCAGTACCATTGAAGGGCAAGAAACACAGTTGTACCTTTCCTATACCGTACCCCCAAAAATGAACTTTTACCAATTGGAGAAAAAGTTCGGCGTAAAGGGAGAGGAAATTGTGCGTTTGAATCCGGAAATCGCCCAAAGGGGCGGGCTCCAGGAAGGGATGGTATTGCGGATTCCCGAGCGCAAGCGCGAAGCCGGGGAAATCAATACCGAAAACTATCTTTTTTATGTGGTGAAACCGAAGCAGACCGAATTTTCGCTCACCAGAAAGTTCGGCCTCAGCTGGAAGGAACTTTTAGATTTGAACCCCGATTTGAAAATGGGGCTTAAAGCCGGGATGGTGCTCAGGCTTCCAAAAGCACAAACGGGGAATTTTGAGGTGCGGAATGCGCTGGTGCTCGATAAATTTGACCTGGTTGACAGCATCAATCGCGAAAACGTGCCGAAAGTATTGGTTTTATTACCGTTCCGACTCGATAAGTTGAATTTTGGGGATATGGCTTCGGTGGAAAGTACGATAGAACAGCGCAATGATGTGAAGGCCAGTCTTGGGTTATATTCCGGTGCCCTTATCGCTTTGGATTCCGTTGCCGATCTTGGCGTATCGGTGGAGGTCAAGACCCTTGACAACCAACTGGACCTCTTGATGACCAAATCTATTTTGGCAAAGGAGAACTTGGGCGAATACCAGGCTATTTTTGGACCTTTGGACAACCCCTCCCTGAAGGAGGTCGCCATAAGGGCTTCCGCGGCCCGCGTACCCGTAATCGCGCCTATCCCCGTGCAAAGCGATATCAGTTTGCCCAATGTATTTTTTAGCTATACCTCCGACGAGGTCTTACGGCAGCGTATGCTGTCCTATATGGATAGTTTGGTCACCGACCAAAATATCATCGTGATCGCTGATAGTAAGAACAACGCCGTGAAACAAACGATCATGGAACATTTTCCGAAGGCGAAGTCGTTGAAATTGATTGAAGAAGAGAAGAATATTGGGATAGATCTAGAAAAATTCACAGCGCTCCTTTCTGCCGAAAAAGAAAATTGGGTGTTTTTGGAGACCGATAACTTCAAGGTGGTTTCGAGTGTCAGTTCCATTTTGAATTCGGCGATCAGTGAAGCTCAAAAAGTACGGCTGTTTACCACCAACAGAAATAAAGCCTTTGAAAACGAGGTGATTTCGGTCTCGCATTTATCGAACCTGCACTTTACTTTTCCCTCGGTGCAGCGCGAAATCGGGAACAATGCCTTTGCCATTCGGTACCAAAAGCGTTTTGGGAGCCTGCCCGACCGTTTTGCGGTAAGGGGCTTTGATCTGTTCTATGATCTGTTATTGAAATTGGCCTACAAAAATGATCTGTTTTTGATTTCGACCATGATCGGTGAAACCGAATACAACGGCAACAAGTTCAATTATGAAAAGGATATGGCGTCTGGCTTTTTCAACCAATCGTCGTTTATCATTATTTATGAAGACTTGCAAATCAAAGAGATAAAAATTTAAGATCATGACCTCCAAAGTAACCTATCTGGGCAATTTAAGGACCAACTGCGAGCATCTCCGTTCGGGAGACCATTTCATCACCGATGCCCCTATCGATAATAACGGACTGGGCGAGGCATTCTCGCCAACCGATACCGTGGCCACGGCACTGGCGAGTTGTATGCTTACCACGATGGGCATCAAGGCCAGGGGCCTCGAAACCGATCTGGCCAATGCCACCGCAGAAGTCACAAAACACATGGCCGCAGCACCCAGACGAATCTCAAAGATCGAGGTTGTGATGAGGCTTCCTTCCGGTACCACCGAAAAAAACCGCAAGATCTTGGAGCATACCGCGAACACCTGTCCGGTGATCTATAGCATCCACCCCGACATCGAAAAAGAAATTACTTTTCATTGGACGCTTTAAAGCCCTTATTTTTAACTTTATCCTTTGTATTGACCTTGTTACCGACCGGGCAGGAACCCGATGGTATGCCCTGGAGTCCCGAACAAAAGCTCAGTTGGCAAGACTTTCGGGGTACCCAGATCAATTCAAGGGCCGCGGCGGTTACTGCAAGCGGTATCAGCTATAGTTTTTCTTCCCTGGTAAAGGGCAACGAGGTAAAGGTCGATTTCGAGATTGGCGCCTATTTTTATCCAGATAGATCATGGTACAGGCCAGAGGTTTGCGACTCGGTGATCCTGGGCCATGAACAGTTGCATTTCGATATTTCGGAATTGTACAGCCGGAAGATGAGAAAACGTTTGGAAGAGACCAAATTCACCAATAATGTCAAGGCCGAGATCAAGAAAATTTACGGTGAGATTACCACGGAACTGAATGACTTTCAGAACCGTTATGATGGCGAGACCAATTTTTCACGAAATCGGGAGCAGCAGTTGCTTTGGAATGATAAAATCGGAAAAGCGTTAGGCACCCAATAGGGGCCCCTTAATATTCCAGGATGACGAAATCGGTACGCAAAGGGTTTAAGGCCTCCATTAATTTGGGTATCAGGTCGGGTCCCATTTCCAGGTAGAGTTCCGAAAAATTCTGGTTGCGTTCCTGCAACGATTGGTTGGGGAATAGTTGTTGCTGTAACTCGGTGATCCGGATGACATGGTCTTCCAATTTTCGTTTCTGGGCCTTTAACAAGCGCTTCTCAAGCTTGTCCAATCCCTTTTTTTGTTTTACCTCCTGTGCTTTTACAGCGCCAAGGAATGACGGATCTGTTTCTTTTGCCAATAGATGGAGATGTTCGAACTGTTCTTCCAGATACTTTTTTTGTGGTGTAAAATCGATATCAATATTCGAGATTGCCCTTATTTTTTTGTTGATCAGCCGATTTCTCTCCAAGAAAAGATCGGCGATGGACAGCTGCATTTTCTGTAATTTTTTGGCTTGTTTTGCCGATACCATCAGGGCCGAATTGCGGAGCATCAGAATGGGGAAAGGTATCTTCATGGCTTCGAACATCGATTTGAGTTCCAACCAATAGGCGATTTCGCCGCCCCCTCCGATATAGCATAGGTTGGGCAAGATCACTTCTTGATAGAGCGGTCTGGATATGACATTGGGGGAGAACCGCTCTGGATATTGTTCCAGTTCCTCCAAAAGGGATTCCTTCGTAAAGGAAATTTGGGTATCGTTCACAAAATACCGCCCATCTTTTTCAATAAGCCGCTCCCTGATGCCCCCAAGCATATAAAAATAATTGATTTCCCTAGGGTTTACCTGTATGCCATAACTTTCGGAACATTGCTGCAGTTGGGTCGCAGCCGCGGTCACTTTTTGATATGACAGTTGTTCAATGATATCTTTCTTCGCGAAAGGGATCAGCAATCTTTTTAGATCGGCATGGTCCCCATCCATGATCACCAGCCCGTAATCCCCAAAGAGGGCATTGGCCAAATACCTGGTGGCCTCGGTCAAGGTGCCATGCTCCAGATAGGCCTTCTGAAAGAGATTTTTCATCGCTTCGGCATGTTGGCCGTTGCCCATTTCCTTTCCAAAGGCATCATATACTTCCTGCAATCCGGAGGTGGGCAACCTGCCAACGGCCCCTTTGGCGGCGATGTTCCACTGCAGTTTTTTTCCCTTCACATTGAAATAGTTGATTTCGTCAAAATCATGGTCCTCGGTAGCCATCCAATAAACAGGGACAAAATTATATTTGGGATACTCCTTTTTCAGCGCCAGGCAAAGGTTGATGGTGGAGATGATCTTGTAAAGGAAGTACATCGGTCCCGTGAACAGGTTGAGCTGGTGCCCCGTGACGACGGTGAAGGTGATGGGCTCCTTGAGCTGTTTTAGGTTATCACCCGTTTTTTTGCCGACCTTGATACCCTTATATTGACTTTGAAGCGCATCGTAAAGCAGCTCTCTATGGGAATTGGGGAAATGGGTTGCTTTTTCTTCGATCTGTCCTTTGAAGTCCTCCAGTTTAAAAAAGCGATGGTAAAAAGGTTGTAGACTCTTCTTGCCATCGATATAATCACATATCAAATCGGAGAAATAACCGGTTTTTTTGAAGGGAATACAAGCAACATCCATAAGCAGGGTAAATATAAAACGCTTTCGCTATTTCCAAGCCTAAAATTAAGTTAATTACTTTAATCCATCATTTAGGGAATGCATCGGGTTTTGGATATCTATTTGATGCAATTTCATTAGATTTGAAGGTATGGATTCGATGGGCATCTTGACCTTCCAACGGAAGGCATTTTTTTTGTGCTCAGCATTGCGGGCCAACTAAAAGAAAAAGGGTAAATGACCCTATCGGTACCTCGAACGATTCCCAAATTCAATGGTTAATTTAATCTATTTCGATTGAAAACATTTATACTTCCCCTTTTTGGCCTGATCACTTTTTCACTGTTTTCCCAAGAATTGAAATCGCCCTCCGAATTTTTGGGGTATCCCTTGGGTACGCAATTTACCCGTCACCATGAGGTGGTCGATTATTTCCAATATGTGGCCGCTACGCTGCCCGATCTTGTAAAATTGAAGGAATATGGTAAAACCAATGAAAGAAGGCCCTTGCTGCTTGCCTTTATCTCAACTTCTGAAAATTTGGGCAACCTTGAGTCGATTCGGCAGGAACATTTAAAAAACACCATTGGAGAAGGCAATCCATCCAAGGCCATTGTTTGGTTGAGCTATAATGTGCATGGGAATGAAAGCGTCAGTACCGAGGCATCGATGCAGACCTTGTACGATTTGCTGAACCGGAAAAAGGAATATTTAGAAAATACGGTGGTGATCATGGATCCCTGTATCAACCCCGATGGCAGGGAACGTTATGTCAGTTGGTACAATTCCTACAAGAATTCCCCATTTAACGTAGACCCAAACAGCAAGGAACACCATGAGGGCTGGCTCAGCGGCCGATCGAACCACTATATGTTCGATCTGAACAGGGATTGGGCCTGGCTTACCCAATTAGAGAGCCAACAAAGGATCAAGGAATACAACCAATGGTTGCCGCACGTACATGTCGATTTTCACGAACAGGGCGTCGATCGGCCTTATTTCTTTGCCCCGGCGGCGGAGCCCTTTCATGAGGTAATCACCGATTTTCAGCGCGAGTTTCAATTGACCATCGGAAAGAACCATGCGAAATATTTCGATGAACAGGGCTGGTTTTATTTTACCAAAGAGGTTTTCGATATGCTCTATCCCAGTTATGGGGACACCTATCCCACCTACAGTGGGGCCATTGGGATGACCTATGAACAGGGAGGCGGCGGAGTTGCTGGGTTAGGGGTGATTACGGCGACCGGCGATACCCTCACTTTGAAAGATAGGATCGCACACCATCTGACCACCGGACTTTCAACAGTGGAGGTGGTTTCAAAAAATGCGGAAAGATTGAACCAAGAGTTCAAAAAATTCTATCAGAAAAAAACCTTCCGCTACAAGAGCTACGTGATGAACGGGGATCGGGATAAATTAAATGCACTCACCGCCCTTCTCGATCGCCATCAAATCAAGTATGGCAGTGCGGTCGATGCCACCGCCAAGGGTTTTGACTATAAAACGGGAAAAATAAAGACCATGAAGATTTCAGGGGAGAGTTTGGTGGTGTCTACCGACCAACCCAAAGGGACCTTGGCAACCGTTTTGTTCGAACCAAATGCAAAATTGAGCGATTCGTTGACCTATGACATCACCGCCTGGTCTTTGCCTTATGCCTATGGGCTGGATGCCCTGGCCACGACAAATCTTTTGGGCGTGGGGGAATGGCAAAAAGGAATGCCGGTGCAGGTGGGGCTCGACAGCAGCGCTTATGCTTTTTTGAGCGGGTGGTCGGGCATGGGGGATGCCCAATTCTTGGCCGCATTGCTGCAGTCGGGTATCCGGGTACGCCATACCCTCAAACCCTTTACGATCGATGGGATGGAGCATGTCCAGGGCAGCCTGATCATCGCCAAGGCGGATAACAAAAACCACAAAGACTATCTGGGGACCCTGGCGAAAATCGCCAAAGTCCACAATATTGTGTTGACACCGACATCTACGGGCTTTGTTGAAGGAGGCAAGGATTTTGGTTCGAGCTCGGTACAGCTGATTCCCGACATCAAGGTGGCCGTCTTGTCCGGGGAACCTACCTCAACCTTGCAGTTCGGTGAAATCTGGTATTTTTTTGAGCAACAATTGCGTTATCCCATCACCGTGATCGAAAGCGATGATTTTGATGGGGTGGATCTTGGGGAATATGACGCGCTTATTTTACCCAATGGCCGTAATTATGACCGTTTCCTGGAAGCAAAGCGATTGGCTTCCCTAAAAGAATGGGTAAACCAAGGCGGTAAACTGGTTGCCATGGGGGGCGCCATTAAAGGGATTTCCGGGGAGACGGGTTTCGGACTCAAGGTCTTGAAGGCCGAAAAGGATAGTACGGCGCATTTCCAGTCTTACCAAGAATCTGAAAGAGATCAGATCAAGGGTGCCATTACCGGGGCCATCTTCAAGACCAGGGTAGATAACACCCATCCTTTGGCCTTTGGCTATGGCGATACTTATTTCAGTCTAAAACTCGGGGCAGATGCCTATGACTACATGGAAGAGGGCACCGTGGTTTATTTGGAAGAAAAACAAGCCAGTCCGGTTGCCGGCTTCGCGGGAAGTGAGGCCATAAAGAAAATCGGCAACACCTTGGTTTTTGGAGTCGAAAACCATGGACAGGGCACCGTGGTTTATATGGTCGACGACCCACTGTTCAGGGGGTTCTGGGAAAATGGCAAACTCTTTTTTGTCAATGCCCTGTTTCAAGTGGAATAAGTTTCAATAGACCATGAACGAGACCATGATAATGCCAAAAACCGCAATGGGAACCACAAAGCTCATAAAAATAAAGGAAATCAGATTTGCCTTTACAAATGCCCCAAACCAACTGCTTCTATAAAAATTGCGCAAGGCCACCAACAAATACACCACAAACGACAAGAACAGCAATACTTCCAACCATATCGGTATTTCGATGACCTTATTTGTTAAAATGACTATCGAAAAAACGGTAAAGAGAAAGGTGAAAAAATAAAAGCTGAACACCATATGATGGGCAAAGGAGGCACGTTTCCAGTAGAATATTTTCAATAAAAACGCGAACAACGGCAGCAAAAAGAACATCGCTATAGGGATGGTATCGTAAAGGGCATTCAAAATACCATCGCCCTGGCGTTCATATAACTTCAACATTTGGGAATAGAACCTTTTGGTAAATACCCCGGCATCCGATTCCAGGCCCATGGCTTCCAATTTTTTGATTTGTGGGGCATTGATGGCGATTAAAGAGTCTAGTTCTTTTCGATTGAACTTGCCGAAATCCGTTGATAAATTCGGGCCTTGCGGTTCCAAGGCCAGCACGGAGTCGACGGTCTGCATACCCTTGTCTGAAATTCCGGTGGCCGAAAGGTTTTCTTTAATCCTTTTTTTTGTCTTCTCGACGGCAACCGAATCTGAATTGGATGAAATGGAATCAATCGATAATTCAGTGTCGAACCCCTTTTTAAGCGCCTTGGTGACTTCGGTATCGGCTTCCCTAACATTGTAGGAGAAAATAAAAAAGAATACGACCGAGATAAAGAGATAAAATTGGGCAGGGTGCAGGTATTTCAATCTTTTCCCATCGACAAAGCGTCTCGCCAAAACGCCGGGCTTGAACAGGAGCGGCAAAAAGCTCTTGAAGAAGCGGGCATCGATATCAAAATAATTACTGATGGTATTGCTGAACAACACTTTGAAAGTAAGGGTGTCTGCGGTTTCCTGTCCGCAATATGGGCAATAGTCAAAAGAAGTGTCAAAGGTTTTTTCGCAATTTTTGCACTGGTATTCTGTTGGCATTATAGCTTCTTTTAATAAAAGTACAAAAAGAAATAACATTATTTCAAAGACATCGCTTTTAGGGACGCTATCGGGAGGTCTTCATCGAAGACCCGAGCCCAAGGGAATTTAATGGAATTTCTTTTGCATTGCAAGTTGGTGTCGAATGGAACATTTTAAGCATATCAAGTACGTTTTCCGAATATGATCATTTCTTGAGGAGCGGCGGGGGGCAAGAAGTTGGCCTAATGTACTCCGTCAATGAAATACATGGCTACTTTATCCAATCCTTTTACGACGATTTTACCACGAGCGGTGCATTTGTATTTGGTTTTTATAATATGATAGAGCGTTTCGGAAATATTGATTTCATTTGATTTGCTGTTTTTCTCCAAACGGGATGCCAGGTTTACGGTACTGCCCCAAATATCATAGGCGAATTTGTCCACGCCAACAATTCCTGCGACCACCGGGCCCGTATGTATCCCGATCCTAACCTCGAACCCGGTTTCCCCGATTTTTTGTTTTTCAATTCGATATTGACGCATGCACTCCATGATTTCAATGGCCGCTTCGACGGCATCAAAGGGGTGTGACGGGTTATTTACCTGCAAACCGGCCACGCACATATAGGCGTCTCCAATGGTTTTTATTTTTTCGATGTTATATTTTCGGATGATATGATCGAATTTACTGAAGCAATCATGCAATTCGGATACCAGTTTATTGGCACTCATTGCCTTGGAAATAGCGGTGAAATCCTTAAAGTCGGTAAATAGTACGGTCACCGACTCATAATATTTGGCAGTGGCCTGACCGGTACTTTTGAGCTCTTTCGCCGTTTCAATGGGGAGAATGTTCAGCAACAGATCATCGGACTTCTTTTTCTCCATCGAAAGTTCTTCTGTACGCCTGAATATTTCGGTTTGCGCGGTATGCAGGTCTTTAACCATTTTGTTAAAGGCGATGCCCAGTTCCCCGATTTCGTCCCGTGATTTGTTCTGAACCGATTGGGTAAGATCTCCCTCGCCCACCTTATTGGCAGCATCGCGCAACTCCAAGACCGGGATCGATATTTTTCTGGCCAACCAATACCCGATCAACAAACCAATAACGAATACAGAAAAACTGGCCAAGGCAGAGGCGATCCGTATCTGCCTTCGGCCAAGGGCAATTTCAGAAGTGGAGAAGCTCAGCATGATCTCCCCGTTCATTATGGGGGTGGCAAAAGAGGTGCTTTTAATGATGAATTCTTCGGTGGAAACGGCATTCGGGTTCACTTCAATACTATCTGGAAACGTCATAAAAACCCCTTTTTCAATAGTGAAATTGGTATGGCCTTCGTTCCAGATACTATCTTTTTGAATTATGCTGACATATTGCAATCGTTCATCGTCGCGCACAAAATTCAGGGCCATTTCGACCCCTTCATAGTTTTCCTCGGTCAACGCTATTTTTACGCCCAAGGCAACCGTATTGGCATAATTTTCAATTTCGGTATTGTAATTTTCTAAGAGCAAGCTCTCCTGTCTTGCAGGGTAATAAAAAAGAATGAACAAGGCGAACATCAATACCACAGACAATACGGTCAACATTATTTTGCCTTGTACCGAGATAATCATGCTTGCGGAGAAATTTTATGGTTGAGCATTACAGTAAATGGAAATAAATCAACATCTAGAGTTGTGTTTTGCCATCTACAACTATAATTTGCACAGATTTTTCGCCTGCTTTATCCAAGACCCCGATGGCACCGGGGGTCTGGGATACAAAGGCTTCCAATTCCGAAGCCGAATTGAAAAATACCGGCGCCTTCACCTTGCCTTGAAAGACCAATGCCAAGAAATACTTGTTCAATTCATTTCCGGTCATATTGTAAATCCTCTTGCTGGTTTCGTTTCCTATGGGCGTATTCGTTTTCATTAAGGCGATCACCACTTGTTTGCCATCGTTCCATCTTAACTTCTCTCCCCTTAAAATCGATTTAAGCTGTCCGGCATCCAAGGCCGCAGGTACCGATTCGTTATTTCCAACCACGACCAGGGAGCTGTCCTGGGCTTGTAAAGACCAGGGCATACATACCCCAAGGCACAGTGCTAAAGTGATGTTGAAAATAATTTTTTTCATTGTTCGTTCCATTAAAAACCTATGGCGATCTGTAATTTGATCCTATTTAAATTTTCCAGCCCACTGATACTCTCGTGCTGATATTCCAATTTAACCACAGCGAGGTAATTGATTTCATATCTGAGTCCGGAGACAAATACCGTACTATCGTTGTTTGAATAGTACAATTCCTCATCTTTGAAATCAAGGTTATCGATACGTACGTATGGGATGATTTTTTCCCTGATCCTGTAACCTGCATAAAGATAAGATGACAAGGAATTCACTGTACCGGTACTTTGCGCATTGTTGGCGGCCATGGTACTTTCCGCGAGTAATTCAAATTTGCTGCCGAAATAGGCAATCGATGCCGAGACCAAGTTTTGGGTGACCTTTTCGTTGATGATTACATCTGAACCATGTATATCGGCGCCTTCGGAAATTACATCGTGATAAAAAGTGGCACCGATGCGCATTCTATCCATAGGTTTGATATGAACTGCGGCAGTAATCGATTTGAATTGGTCGTTGTCGGTAAGGTCATTGGATCCGATGCCATTGCCCACCATGAGATCATATCCGAAACGAAGTTTGCCCAGGTTCAGCCCTTGCAATGACACTCCTGTGGTATGCAGTGGTATGATGTTGCGCTTGAATAAATACGGTCTGTCTATGGTCGGAAAAAATACCCTGCCATGATGGTAGGTATCGTTCCAGTAATTGATCGGGGTATGGTGTTTTCCGATCAATAGGCTGTGGTTGCCATAATAATTGTATTTTATGATCACCCTTTCCACACTCACTTCAAAGTCCTCTGAATTCCGGTTGTAGCGAAAAACGGTTTCTCCCAAAAAAGAAAGGTGGTCATTCAAATCGGAAGTGATGAAGAGGTCGTATTCCCCCAATTCGAAATTCACCTTATCGTCTTCGAATTTCGTTCCTATATCAACAAACCCCCGTATCGAAGTGTTTTGGGCAAAAAGTTGACCTCCATGGTTTAAAGAAGCCATTAGCAAAAGGAACAAAGGTACTTTTCGAATAATTTTTTTCATAAATTCCGTTACGCTACCTATCGGTACCAGAAATACTATTTGCCCTTGATCCCAAGGGAACCAAACAGTACCATGTGAGACCTAGATTCGCTAGGTATTCCATATACACCGTAAAACTTAGGGCACAATAAAAGTAGATAAATCCATGATTACTCTTGTTGATGTAAATAAACTTACTGTTTATTCTCTAAATACCGCCCAGAATACCTTTATTTTATTGCCAAATGATTGTATTTTTCGGGTAATCCCTGTCAATACAATATATGCATCCCTAAGCCTTGCGATTGGGGTTCTTAAGCTCCTCGATTCGTTTTTCTTTGTGGGGTTGTCTGTATTTGATGGCAAATTCGGTATGAAAGTGATGTTTTTCCAGAAAACTAATTTGAATTTGATCCCATTGCGCCTTGGTTTTCACTATGGAATAGAATTTCAATTCCTTGAAGAGTAAGTTGCCAATTTCGTAAAAATCCTTACGACCCAGGTAGTCGAGATCGCAATCACATAATATCTTTTCCAATTCCGTCTTGGGGGATTGCGGAACTTTGGTCGCCATAATCAGGCCCTTTACGACCTCGATTTGTTTTTTGCCAAAACCATAGGAAATCATTAAATCCGCCGTTATCGCCGCACCGTGTTCCTCATGGTTTTGGGTAGAAACGATAAAACCTATGTCATGGGTCAGGGCACCAATCCGTAAAAGTTTGGCATCCTCGGCCGGGAGTATCTAGTCTTTTGATGTATTTATTGCAGGTATTCAATACATCCAGGGTATGGTCTACACTATGATAGTACAACCCTTTCGGTAAATACGAATTCAAAATTTCCAATGCTCTTTTTCGGAGCTTATAGTAACCCTGCATCTAATAAAATTAATCTTGGAAGAACAGTTCAGCTACCCAAACCGCAATCATCAATATCACAAAACCAAAACTGATTGCAAAGTATTTTATAGCACTATGTACACTTTTGAACTTCTGGTCGATGATTTTGCTTTCCGCATGAATTTGTTCGCTCAGCTGCTCAAAAAGCTCTTGTTCGTCCGAACAAACCTGAATCAATTTTTGCGCAAATTCCTTGATGTCACCGAAAGCATAAACGGTATCCCGGAAGAAAAAAACGTTTTTGGTATACTTCATTTCAATTTGGGGTTTGAAACAAAGGAAGCAATGGTATATAGAAATCAGCACACTGATCATCCATAAAATAGACAGGACGATAAAGATTCTACTTCCCAACAACAAGGGTTCCAGTTCGTCGAGCCGATCCACAAAAATTCCCAGAATAAGGCTATGGAATGAAAAGATAACCCCTGCTTTGAACTCCGATGCCCGGATCAGTTTTTCCAATCTTTCCAATTGCTCCCAATAATTATTTGGATCATGTATCATAATAAACCATATTAAATATAGATTGCCAATTGGATTAAAATGGGTACCAAAAAAGTCAAACTAAATATACGATAAAATAATTTGTACTGGTCTGCACAGCCTTCATGCGTTTTAGGGCAACCCATCTTGAAATCAATGTCCATAGCCGGCTTAAACCGCTCATTGCCAAGTCTCCGATGTGCCAAAAAAACTAAGGCAATCTAAACAAAATGTATCTGAATATTAAATTATTTAAGGGGCGATGGGCATTTCTGTAAATATATTTGCCAAAAGTATTATCTTTTCGCCTTTGTGTGCCATAAAAAAAAGGTCTGATAATTGCATTCATTATTTAAAAATTCCAAAATGATCAGGAACAGTATTTTTACCGCGTTTTTCGTCTTAACCGGGTATTTCGTATTTGGTCAAACAGCTCCAACCAAAAAGCCCAAGTTGGTGGTAGGCATCGTGGTGGATCAGATGCGGTACGACCAATTGAACAAATATGAAAGTAAATTCTCCAGCGGCGGTTTCAAAAGACTGCAGCGCGACGGATATAATTTTAAGAATACCACCTATAATTTTATTCCAACGTTCACCGCACCGGGCCACGCCTCCATCTTTACGGGTACCGTTCCTGCCTATCATGGGATCATTGGCAATAGTTGGTACGATCGAACCATGAAGCGGGTGCGGGGCAATGTTGAAGATACCACGGTGGTCGTTGTGGGATCGCAAATGGTAAACACCTGGGGCGCTTCCCCCAGAAACCTGCTCACCACCACGATTTCCGACGAGCTAAGAATGGGCAGCAATTTCAGGTCCAAGGTCGTGAGCGTATCCTTGAAGGATAGGGGAGCGATCTTGCCGGGAGGCCACACCGCCAATGCCGCTTATTGGCTCGATGTTGATACGAGTCCCGGTTATTTTGTGAGCAGTGGCTATTATATGCAGGAATTGCCCAAATGGGTAACGGCATTCAACAAACAGGATAAAGCCAATCAATATCTAAACAAGACATGGAATACCCTTTTCCCCATTGCCGATTATGTGGAGAGTGAAGCCGACAACAATGCTTACGAACCTTCATTGGGGGGTAAGCCTACGCCAACTTTTCCTTATGATTTTAAGGCGATGCGGGAAAAGTACAGGGAAAGGGGCACGGAGTACCAACTGCTTTTGGTTTCTCCCGACGGCAATACCATCTTGAACGAGTTTGCACAGCAGGCCATTTCGAGCGAAAAACTGGCGTGCCGACGAGGTGACCGACATGATCACCATCAGTTTTTCGGTGACCGATGTCATCGGGCATACCTTTGGTCCGCAGGCCGTTGAAATGCAGGATATTTACCTCAGACTGGACAAAGAGGTCGAAAACCTATTGAATTTTTTGGACCAACAGGTGGGTCAGGGCGAATATGTGCTGTTCTTGACCTCCGATCATGGGGTGATGCCTGTGGCCTCCTATCTCGAAAACAATAAGCTACCCTCCGGTGTCGCTCGTGTGAAGCGCTATACCTATGCCCTGGAAAATTACTTGAACACCAAATATGGCACGCAGCCCTGGATCGAATATTATGCGGAGGACCAGATCTATCTCAACCGGGCGTTGATTTCGGACCGCAAATTGGATTTAAACACCATTCAGCAGGAAATCGCCGATTTTTTGATGGGCCTTGAAGGCATCCGCAGCGCCTTGACAGCCCACAATTTACAGAATTTCGATTACGTTAAAGGTTTGAACGATTATTTGCAGAACGGGTTCGTTCCCAGAAGATCGGGCGACATCCTTTTGACCTATGATCCCGGTGTGGTACAAAATGCCAATTCCGATCTCCCGATTTCAAGGGTGAAGGGCACTACGCATGGTACGGGATATGGTTACGATAGGCAGGTGCCCATGTTGTGGTTCGGAGCGGGGATACCCAAAGGGTCTTCGGTGCGAAATGTCTCAACTACCGACATCGCTCCGAGCTTGGCCATGTTTCTTGATCTACAGTTGCCGAGTGGTTCAGTTGGCCAACCTTTGGAGGAAATATTTCCGCCGAGCAGGAAGTAAAACCGAATCCTTATTTCTTCGGTGCCCTATTTGGTTCTTAACCGGTCTACGATCTCGGATTTAAACTTATTGTTGTCGGCAATCACGTCAAAGAAGCTGGAGATGTATGCCTTGGCCTCGCTGAAATCATCCGGGTCATCGAAACTTGGTTTTAAAGCGTCAATGGCTTCCATCATCTCTGCTTTATGGTCGAGATATTCCTGTCTCACCGCGTTGATCACCGACATATCCCTCTTAAAACCCCGATACACCCTTTGTGTTACACTGGTGATGCCCATGGTCTGGTCTTCAGTGCCCGATACCATGGCATAACTGGCATCGACCAGACCAGACATATCGAAATCATAGGGAAGGGTAATCGTACTTTTATCGATGAACAAAAGTTTTTGATTGTGTTGGAATGCCGTCGAGAAATCGGTATTGCCGATCATGAACTGAAAAAAGGCATTCTGCACCGACGTTTTGTCATCCTGCTGCAAAGGGTGTACCGACCGTTCCATCACCTTCCCGTTAAAACGGTCCGCGACCAAATCGTCATCCTCGATCAAGATACCTTTGAGTTGGTGGTTTTTAACGTTCTTGCCACGGCTTTCGGCAAAGTCTACGTCGACCATTCTGGTCTTGAAGTGGTAAGGAGAAATGATTTCATACAGTTTGTAGCCCATATATTCTTTAACGACATTGTCGTTGGCTTCCTTTTGCTGCAAACAAGGCAATACCAATTTTAATCTTTTATTGCCTTCGAACAGGGTGCCTTTGGCAATTGACTTCTTGATCTTGACCTTTACGGGAGGAAAATAGCAGTTCTCCCTTCTGAACAGCCCCCTGGCCCTTAATTGTACCGCCAGGTTTTTCCAAGTTCCGTCTTCATCCTGATAACCCATCTCTGAATCGATATAGGTGCTGTCGTTGGTTTTTCTCTCGAGATCCTTATTCGAATAGGCCACTTTTATAGGCAAAATTGCCGTATTCATGAAAAGCTTGGTAACCGGAGCTTTCTTTTTTGAATCGGCCTCGCTTTGGCCTGATGAATATTGAAGAAGAAATATACACGCCAATAACAGAACAAATTTCCCTTGCTTTTTCATAATATTGTGTTAGATTTAACAATATATAAAAAATTTCAAGATCAACGACTACCTCTCCATATTAAACTTTAGAACGCTTCTAACACTCTTTATATCCATAACGGTAACATATCTCTGTTATGAATATAATTTCAACTTCAATATCGACCTCACCTTGATCAGTATTGCCATCATTTTTCCTTTGGTTTTTACCATACGCGGATCGTTCAGGCGCAGGGAGAAGGCTTTGGAGCATCTGAGCGATTACAGAAGTGCTGTAAAAACCTTGCATTACTTCATCATGAGCAACCAAGGACTTACCGATGGGAACAAAGATGAATTCTTGAAGATATTGGCGGGTATTGACGAGGAACTGATGAAGCATCTGTCAATAAAGGGTTGCTCCACCAAAGAACTTGATGCGAGTTTGAACAAGGTCTATGTTTTTATCACCCAAGAGGAATTGTTGATTTCGAGGGGCTTAAGGGAGAAAACTTTCAGGTATATGAAGGATCTCCATGAGGCCGTAGAAAACCTGTACGCGATCCATGCCCATAGGACCCCTATCAGCCTGAAATCGTACTGCAAAATGTTCATCTATATATTCCCGATTATTTACGCTCCGTCGATCATACACGATATTGGTCCTGAAACGACCCCTATGGTTGCCTATTTTATCGTGGTCCTGACCGAATTCGTTTTGATTTCACTCTATAATATCCAGAACCATCTCGAATATCCTTTTGATGACCAAGGGCTTGACGACATCAAACTACAGAACTTCAGGATTGAAAGGTAATCTGGAATGAACCGGGTCTGACGATAATTTCCGTTTGAAACCAAATGTTGCCATGGCATCGGTTTTCTTGCCATATCGGATACCTTTCGAGCGCCAACCACTATGAACCACTGATAACCACCATGAAAAACTTTTACCACCCAAAAAGGAAATTCCCTGTCGTTTTATGCCTGGCCTTGTTACTGCTCCTGGCCTGTAAGGAAACCAAAAAGGACGAAACAACGCTAGTCGTAAATGGACTTACAGACGAAGTTTCCGTGATTCGGGATGCGGCAGGCATCAACCACATTTATGCCAATAACCAACGCGATCTTTTTTTCGCCCAAGGGTATTGTGCGGCAAAGGATCGGCTCTTTCAATTTGAAATTTGGAGGAGGCAGGCCACGGGGACCGTTGCGGAACTATTGGGGCCGAGGGAGTTACAGCGCGACATAGGCACCCGCCTGTTCCAGTTCAGGGGCGATATGGAAACGGAGATGAAGCACTACCATCCCGATGGGATCGAGATCATTACGGCCTATACCGATGGAGTGAACGCCTATATCGAGAAAGCACTTGAAAATCCGGAACTCCTGCCCCTCCCGTTCAGGGCTTTGGGCATCAAACCTCAAAAGTGGACGCCCGAAGTCATTGTTTCCAGGCATCAGGGCCTTTTGGGAAATATTACCGAAGAACTTGATTATGGCAGGGCCGTTGTTCAATTGGGCGTAGACAAGGTAAAGGAATATTCATGGTTCCATCCCAAGGACCCCAATATGGCTCTCGATTCCGCTATCGATGGATCGCTGCTATCCCAAGATATATTGGCGCTCTACAATGCCTATCGAGATCCTTTGGTGTTCCAACCCGAAGATGTGCTCCCGGAATTCCGTGCCAAAACGGCCCAAAAGGTTGTTTTCGGAAGCCTCAAGGATGCAGTACCGCAAAAAGATGCGCAGTTTTTAGGGAGCAACAATTGGGTAACGGCACCGGCACTGGCAGCCGACAAACATGCCTATATGGCCAATGATCCGCATAGGCGGTTGGCCATTCCCTCTTTGCGCTATTGGGTGCACCTTTCGGCCCCGGGCTGGAATGTGATAGGGGGTGGCGAACCGGAAATTCCCGGGGTCTCCATAGGGCATAATGACCACGGTGCATGGGGGCTGACGGTCTTTGAAACCGACGGGGAAGACCTGTATGTATACGACCTTAACCCGGAAAACCTTAACCAATACAGATACGGTGATTCCTGGGAAGACATGCGGCAGATCCAGGAAACCATCGCAGTCAAAAATAGCGAAGATGTTGCGGTTACCTTGAATTATACACGACACGGACCGGTAACCCATATCGATTCCGTCAACCATAAGGCCTATGCCGTAAGATGTGCCTGGCTCGAACCCGGCGGAGCCCCTTATTTGGCCTCCTTGCGTATGGATCAGGCCAAGGATTGGGAAGAATTCCGGGCCGCCTGCAATTACAGTAATATTCCCGGTGAAAACATGATCTGGGCCGACACCCTGGGCAATATCGGATGGCAGGCCGTAGGCATCGCCCCGATCAGGCGGAATTTCAGCGGGATGGTTCCCGTACCGGGAGACGGCCGCTATGAATGGGACGGCTACCTGCCGATTATAGAAAAGCCGAACCAATTCAATCCGACCAAGGGCTTCATCGCCACGGCCAACCAGAATGTCACCCCTGACGACTACCCCCATTGGGATGCCATAGGTTATGGGTGGTCCGACTCCTTTCGGGGCATGAGGATCAACGAGGTTCTGGGGTCAAATTCAAAACTCGGGATGGAGGAGATGAAATCGCTGCAGACCGATTACCTGTCGATTCCGGCCCGCAATTTGGTCCCCTTGATCATGCCGCTGGAAACCAAGGAAGTGCGGGTCATTGCCGCAAAAGACCTGCTCAAGGATTGGGATTATCGACTCGATAAAAATTCGATCGCCGCCGGGATTTATGTCGCTTGGGAAAAAGAGCTCCAATACCGACTCTTGGACTATTTTCCCGATCCCGGTGCCGAAATACTCATCGGGAACCTGCAAATGGGCAGGTTGCTGCCTTGGATCCTTCATCCCGAGACCAAATTTGGTCCGAACGCCGAAGCGAAAAGGGATGCTTATTTGATGGGCACTTTCGAATCGGCCGTGATGGCCCTGACCGATAAACTCGGAGAGGACATGGGCCGTTGGCAATACGGGCAGGCGGCCTATAAGCACGTGCAGATCAAGCATCCCTTGGGCGACGTGGTCAGGGCCGACTTGCGCTCCCGATTGAACACCAGCCTGAAACCAAGGGGAGGGAACCAGCATACCCCGGGTTCTACGGGCAGTTCCGATGGCCAATTGTACGGCGCCACCTTCAAGATCGTTGTGGATGTCAATGATTGGGACAACACCGTGGGCGCCAACCCTCCCGGACAATCGGGAAATCCGGAAAGCCCCTATTATAAAAATCTATATGACCAATGGGCAGATGACCAATATTTCCCGGTCTATTTTTCAAAATCGAAGATCGATGCCGTTGGACAGGAACGTACCTTGTTGTTGCCCAATTGACCTATATTATTGGCAGCGGTGACCCTTTTTGATCACTCGATCCATCCAAAAATCGATATGCCGCTCATTTTTTGGTTTCCACACGGTGGAGGTCCAAATCCTGAAAATCGAAACTAAAATCGATGTTGGGCGAAATGCCCTTCATCTTTAGACCGATGGCCTTGCCGTTTTCATCTAGACTGAACATGGCGAACGCGTCGGCATTCATATCTTGGTATTCCCATTTCACGGCAAAGGTGTTCGCTTTATAAAATTGCATGGGACCGTTCAATTTGGGCGAGCGTTGGCTCTTCATCCACAACTGATCTCCTTTCATGAATACTTCCATTTGGCCAAACCAGGGATCGGCGTAAATTCCTAAGTAATCCTTTGTATTGATCTTCACATTTTTTGCGGCCTTTACAGTTTCCCAAACCGCTGTGGTGACCGAATCTCCCTCTGCTTTGTTCTTTTGTAGCCATTCATAATTTTTTTCAACCCATTGTCCATCTTCAAGGCCAAGGTAAGCATCAACGATGGTTTGGGAAACGGATCCGAAAAATACGCCGCCCCCGGGTTCGGTATTGGTCAGGACCACCACGCCGAGGTTCAGATCGGGTACCAAAATGGTTTTGGAGAGCATGCCTGGAAGTCCGCCGGTATGCGATACCATCATGTTGCCCAAGGCATCGGTCAGGAACCACCCCAAACCGTATCCCGCAAAATGGGCCTTGTAGCGGGGGTTGGTGCTCGCGTCGAGCGTGGTGTGGATTTTCCAGATTTCCCGTTGGCTCGCCACGCTAAAGAGCGTGTCCTTTAAGGCTGGCCCGTAGGCACCCTTATTGAGATGCAACAACATCCATTGGGAAAGGTCGTCAACATTGGCATAGATGCCCCCGGCAGCACCATTGATCATTTCTTCATAGTCGGAAAATGCTTTCATGCCGCCATAGGCTGTGGTATGCGGGGAGGCGAGCTGGCCGCGATCTTTTACCTCTTTTAGGGAAGGAAATGAGTTGTCCATGCCCAAGGGATCAAAAATCCTGGTTTGGATGAACCGCTCCCAAGACATGCCGCTTTTACGCGCAATCAATTCGCCTGCCACCAGATACAATAAATTATCATAGTCGAATTGGGTACGGAGGGCCGATACCGGTTTAAAATGTTGGAAGCTCACCAAGATGTCATCGATGGTAAAGTTCGATCCATCGGGAAAAATCATCAGATCACCGATGCCGAGTCCCAAGCCACTGCGATGGGTAAGCAGGTCTTGGATATTGAAGTTTTCGGTCACATAGGCATTGTACATTTTGAACTCTGGAATATGATCGATGACCCGATCGGTCCACGTTATTTTTCCCGCTTCCACGAGGAGGGCCAACGCAAGGGTTGTAAAGGCCTTACTGTTGGAAGCGATGGCAAAAGGGGTATGTTCGGTGACTTTTTCGCCGGTGCCCACGTTTTTAACCCCGTACCCCTTGCTGTGTATGATCTGTCCATCCTTTACAATGGCCACGGCCGCACCGGCCACCTCGAACTTATCCAGGGCATTGGCCACCAGCGCATCGATTTGCGCAGGGGTCAGTTGCGAAAAGGTCACGGCCGGAAAAAAACACATCAAGAGCAGTATCAGCGATATGGGATTGTTTTTCATGATTTATTCGGTTTTAAGGGGGAGAAGATAACATTATTTTGGGATAGCTTGCTTGTCACGATCCGAGAGGCGGGTTATATAAAATGGCATGGAACGGTTCATGATCAATCTAGGATAACTGTTTTTTGGGTTTTGGCGCTGCGTATGGCGGCATCGAGGATCTCCATGGCAACGATATTGTTTTCGAGGGAGTATGGGTCAAAGGCACCCAAAACTTCTTCACCCCTCACCACTGCCGCGAACAGGGCGAACGGATCATTATAGGGCGCTGCCCTTTCTTCCAAGACCATGGTCTCTTCCGAAAAGCCATCATAACCTTCAGAGATCCTTATTCTTAATTGGTTGCGGTTATCGGCATAGATCACCCCGGTTTCCCCATAGATTTCCATATCCTTTCTACCAATGGGCCAGTTCCAGGAAGGTTCCAAGATGGCCATGGATCCCTCATAGGCCAGGATTATGGTCGCATCATCATCGACTTTGGGGTTGTTCTCGGCCTGTAACTGCTGGGTGACCGCTGTCACCGAATGGGGTCTTTTTCCGGCGTGCAGCCAGGTCAACAGGTTTGTCCCGTAGCATCCGAAATCGGTGATGGCCCCACCACCATTTAATTCGGGATCTGCAAGCCACTCCAAAAACTCCTTGCTCACCCCTATTTTTTTGGGTCCCTTATGCCCATCCCGAACAATCACTTTCCGCATTTCCCCCACTTTGCCGGCATTCAAAAGTTCATGCGCCTTTTCATTGGTCGGGTACCATGAGGTTTCATAATTGGTGAGGAGCTCGATGTCATGTTTTTTGGCAAGTACCTCCATTTTTTTGGCGTGGTCATAACTCACCGCCAATGGTTTTTCTACCATCACGTGTATCCCTTTTGGGGCACAGGTTTCCATTACGGTAAGATGGTCTTTGATGTTTCCAAAAGCGGCTACCGCTTCGGGATGGACGGCCTCGATCATTTCTTCCATGGTATCATATACCAAATCCAACGAAAACCCATGTTGTTCCGACAGGCGTTTAACCAGATCCCGGTTCGTCTCCACGATGCCCACCATTTCTACATCACCGAGATCTTCCCGGCTCAAGATCCAGCCAACATGGCCATGGGTGAGCCCCACTACGCCCAGTTTCAAGGCTTTTTTCTGGGAATAGGTACTCAAGACGGAAAGCAGGATCATACAAAGGGCAAAGGGAAATTTTTTGGTCATAGGAGTAGGGTTATAGGAATATTGATGGGTTAAATGTTTTATTGGCCAGCCTTTTCATAGGCTTCTGCCAACCAATGGGTAAGTTCGAGATCAACATCATCCAAGCTGGTCAATTGCACCCGATGCGTGCACATGGTTCCAAAAGGTCCGGAATGCTCCAGCCTCTCGGTCAATGGCTTCCCCGTCAGTTTTAATCCGAGGTCTATCCTGGTTTTCGTCGCGGGCTTGATCAGGGCGAATTGCTTTTTTCGAATGAGGCTGACACTTCCTTTTTTGGGGGTAACGGTCACCTCCGGTCCCAATTTCTCAAAAGTGGCTATCAATTTTTCGTAAAGGGGCTTTAGGTTTTCCTTGCCCCGATATTGTTCGGAGATCAAATCTTCAGGGGCCGTGGCCTCTTCTTTTGACAAGGCAACAATGGTATTCGCAAAACCGTGGGTCACCCCATGGCTTTCCTTCAAAAACTTTACCGCCTCGCCGTGTTTGGCGAATTGTTTGGCCTGGAGTATCTTTTTCCACTCCTGTAATGACTTGCCCGTTTTCTCGGGCATATTGTCGATCATGGTCTGAAGTGCTTTGTCCATAATTTATCATTTTGGGCTTTCGACGGATAGCCCGTACAGTGGTTATTCGCTAAAGCTAGTGAACGGCTTGAATTATTGATGTGGGCAACCTGTTGGCTTCTTGATCGGTATTAAATTATGGAAAATTTAGCGGAATAAATTCCCTGGCCGTTATTTTTCCATCCTTTACCCTGTACAAAGTGAATCCCGATCGCACCCCAAAGCCGTGATAATCCATGCTGTCGGGTCGGGATATGGCCGACGTTTGTGCGAACAAGGTATTGGAACCATTGATGAAACTTTCCTGAGCCGCATGGTAATGGCCCGATAAGGCCAAGGGAAAGGGCCTGTTCCCGATGCGCTTTTGAACCTCATTGAAATTATAAACGATATGCCTGTGTTCCATCTTATTCCCCTGCATCAATAATTGGGGACCATAGAAGACATCGTTCTCGAAATGCTGAAATGAAAAGCCGGGCGAGACCAACGGAATGTGATTGAAGGTGACGATTGGGGTTTTCGCCGGGACTTCCTTTAGGTCCTGCTCCAGCCATCGCAGCTGTAGGGAATCGATGCCGCCGAAATAGTATAGATTTTGATAATCCACTCCGTCCAGGGCGATAAAATGCATGCCGCCGTAATTGAAGGAATAGTAGTTCGGGCCCAGGAAATGACGGTACATTTTCTTCCCATATAAGGGATGTTCCGAACTCACCAATGATTTATCGCGTTCGATACCGAAAATTTCATGGTTGCCGACCCCGCTGTATACGGGCATGTTGAATTTGGCGATCTCCTCGAGGTACATTTGATAGTAGGCGCTTGCCGTTGCTTCGTTGACCCTTAAGGCATCCCGGATCAAGTCGCCGGAGATGACCACAAAATCGGCCCCGATGGAATCGGCCATGTTCCGGAAACGACCCATGCGTGGCAGGTTCAGGGAATCGACATGGGTGTCGGAAGCATGAATGAAGGTAAACGCGTTCCGCAGTTTTTGTTTTTGCAGTGGAAATGCCATGTCCGCTGCTTTCGGATGGTACATTTGCCCCTGATAGCCATCGGGCAAACTGATCATCAGATAAGGGAATTCGGAATGGGTAGCAAGCCTAAAGTTCCCGTTGGCATCCGTTTTGGTGGTGCTGTACTGGTCGGAAACCACAACAGATCCCAATCCGGTTTCATTGGCGTCCCGGATAGCGTTCCCGTTCAGGTCATCAAAGACCGATCCCTTGATTTCGAGCGCCTGGGAACAGAGCTTGGATACGGCAAGGAAAAGCAATACGAACCATAAGGATTTCATGCGTCAGGGGATTATTCATTGCTACGGCTTCCCAAAATGGAAGCGCTAAATTTTTAAAGATTTGGGTCGCAAGCTTATGTTTAGGGGTAAGTTACTCTTTTTTTGAAGGTTCAGGATCCAAAAATAGGGGAAAGGCCCTACCCAAGGCTCGTTTTGGCGAAGTTTCAATCGCAGTATGATCATAGGCCCAGGGCCTCGGTTTCCAGTTCGGGATAATCGACTTTTTCGGATATTTCGGGGACATTTCCCAGATACTCTTTCCCGCGCAATCGGTGCACGGTACGGGCTTCCAACTCCCTTGAGGGATAAGACCGGATGAGCTCCCTTATTTTTTTGATATCGAGTTCGTCGTCGATGGGATGAAGCCAGGCGTCTTCCAGTTCCCTCGGCAGGATCAGCGGCATTCGAGGCCCTTCGAGCTTGGGGTTGTTGTGAATTTTTGCCAATAGTTCGTTGCCTTCCGTAGTGACCAGACTAAAGGTGTTGAGCACCTCCCCGGTTTCCCGATCAACCCATTCGCTCCATAGTCCAGCGAGTACCAGCGGCTCATTGTTGCGGGCGTGGATAAAAAAGGGAACGGTGGCCCCCTTGACATGATGGTGTTCATAAAAACCATCGACATATACCAAGCATCGGTTGTTTTTTGCAGAGGTCCGGAACGCAGGTTTTTCAAAAATGGTCTCCCCCCGGGCATTCAGGGTGTTGTTCCAGGTTTTTTGGAGCTGGGCCTTATCCTTTACCCAAAAAGGAACCAGGCCCCAGGTCGAAACCACGGGCATGTTGGGTGCTTCGTCGGTATAGATCAATAACCTGGGATGGCTGAAACCGGAGGCATGGTAAATCGGCAAATCGGTGAGCGGCACCAGTTTTTCCATGATTTCCTCAATGGCCTTCAGGTCGCCATTGCGTCTGGCCTTGTTCAATTGTGCCTCTAGGCTGGCTTTGATGTCATAGCACATCGTAACAATGTTTTTTATCCTTTGTAATAATCAAATTTCAAGGGCATGGTAGGAGGTCCCTATTCACTTAAAGATATGGAATTTAAGGTGAACCACGAAACATGAACCTAAGCAAGAAATGTATAACAAATGCCTTGGGGTGCTGCTTTGGATAAGAATGGAACGGCGATCAAAAAGATCCACCTTCGGAAAAGTAAATTATTAATCAAATCAGTCATCGATATTGATTTAATAGGTTATCCCGGTCGTTTGGTGCAAATAGGTCGTGTCCTGAAGTTGACTCAGCATAAAATCGGCAACATCGGCGCTTGAGATAAGTTTTGTGAGTATATAACTGCCCAGGTTAGGGCCATGACGATACGTGCCGCGTCTTTTGCCGTTGGTCAATTGTCCGGGCCTTATGATTGTCCAGTCCAATTCGCTTTCCCAGATGATCCGTTCTTGCTTTGCCTTGTCCCTGAAATAGAAGAATAGGATCAGGGGAATGGTAAATAAGGTATAATACAGCCCCAGTCTGAACCTGCTATCATTGATCCCCAACGAGGTAATGCAGATCAAACGCTTTACATTGTGTTTTTTCATGGCTTCGATCATGTTTTCGGTGCCCTTGGAAACGATATCGGTTTTTATAAAGAATCGTTTGTGGCCCAAGGCACAAAGTACCGCATCTTGCCCTTTTATGCACTTTTCAAGGTCTTCCGGCACCAGTACATTTCCTTTTTCAACAAAAAGATTGGTGTGCTCCATTCGCATTTTTCTGGGATTGCGTACCAGCAGGGTAAGGGTATGATCCTGTTCCAACCCCAATTGCACAAGTTGCCGTCCCGTTTTTCCGGTACTCCCAATGATCAAAAGTTTCATGACTTTTAAATAGATTGATTTTATCGCCTAAAAGTCAAACATTCCAAGATGTTGTGCAGATCAATATGGCTGAGTTGTCGATAATGATGGATAGGCTGTACGGTGCAGTATCCACAGCACAATGAAATTCTTAGGGTTACCGTACTTTACTCTGCCTATCTTGATAGTTGGTCAAAAAATCCGATTTTTAGTTTTTGTGGAATTTTTCCAGGTGTTGACGCAACAGGTCTTTCCCATAATCGTTCCCGTTGGGCGTGCGCACCACCGTATGGATATGTTTCTTGGTAGGCTTGTCGCCTTTGATGAAAATCGGTTTTTGATGGTCGAACTCGATCATGAGCACCGGACTCTGCACCCGGTAATAAAAAGGTTGGGTATCGTCGTCATTGCCCACCCATGCAAAGTAGGTGCTGTCCCAAAACAAATCGATTTCTTCCATCTTGATCATCGCATGCCCGGCATCCATATTTCCCACGTATTCCTCAACAAGACGGTTCAATAGCCCCTGTTGGGCCCCGTCCAAGTCGGAGTATCGAATCCCGGCATAAGGCACCACGGCATTGTCGGAGAACGATTCGGCCTGATTGTAGTTGTATTCCTTGGTATTGAGCAGGGTGGCAAGTTCCCGTTGTTGTGCAGTCAGGGAAGTGAACAATTCAAAACCCAAGGCCTCTTCGTTTTTAAAGGTCTGGGTACCCTGGTTTTCGCCATCGACGATATAGTTGGGTTCCGAACCCATAAAAGTAGGGGTCATCACCACCTGATCGCCCAAAACAAAATAATTGATAATACAGTGATGTCCATCGAATTGCCAACCCCATGGCTGGTCTTTGGAAGGTTCCCCCATAAAGGTGAACCAGTATCGATCGGGCCCCAGTCTTACAAAATCATTGGCCAAACGTGCCAAATAGCCCTCCATTTTTCGGATGTTTTCGACTTTTTCAAAACCTGAGGCACTCAAGCCTACCTTTAAGATCTGAAAGGCGAGTTGCCGTTGTTCTGGGTTCATGTCCAACAATCCGATGCCTTTTCGCTTGTAAAAATCGATGTTCGACCAGCGGCGCCATTCCCGATCATCGACCGAAAACAGGCAGGTGGCCCTTTGTTCCCCGGTAAGGGAGGACAAAAAATCGGAAACTGCCGTGGCGATTCCCGCCGTACTGGCCCCGGTTTCCCGAATGGGATACAGGTCTTGCACCAGGGTGCCATCGGTGGTGACCCCATGGTAGGTTTCCGAAAGGGCCATTTTTTCTTCAGGGGTGTCGGACTGCCATACCCTTAAATTGGGTGCGGGTTCGATTTTGGCTTCTTGCGCGCTAAGGTGTAAAGGTAGGAGCAACAAAAGAAAATAAAAACGGTGGTTCAGTGGAGAGATCATAGATTGGTGTTTGCCGATTGGTATAGCGTTGAAGATACGGCAATTATTTTCAAAAGGTACCAGGATAAGGTTCAAACATCCAATCCTTTATGGAAAGGGATTATTGCTGCCATTGGCGCTCAAAAAGGGTGTTTTTATCCCTGTGGAGGGGTGGTGAATAATAAAAATTCTTCTGCATTGGCATCCGGCCTGACGGTTCCAATGCCGAGCATCCCGATTTTCTGTAGCAGATTGCGCGACTTCACATTTTCGTTTGTGGTAATGGCCAGTATAGGGTTCAGATGCAAGCGGTTGATTCCGTACGACAAGCATGCCTCGGCCGCCTCCAGGGCATAGCCTCTGCCTTCATGGGCAGGTAAGAAGGCAAAGCCCAAATCGGCATGGGCCAAAAAATCGCGTTTTACCAATCCACAGACCCCAATCGGCAATTGTAGCTGTTTTTCCACCACCTTCCACAGCCCAAAACCATGCTCGGAATAGCTTTGTAGCAAACGTTCCTCGATATAGGCTTGTGCCAAGGCTTCGGTGTAAACGCCGCGGTCACCGATGAATTTGAGCCAGGTTTCCGAATTCATCAAGGCCAAAAAAAAAGTACTGTCTTCAACGGCTGCGTGTTCGAGGAGGAGGCGTTCGGTTTCTAAAATGGGCATAGGCAGGAAATCTAGGGACAAAAATAGTGATTTGGACTTTCGGTGGTGCACCGATTCCCCATACGGTTTTATAAAGCCATCGGCACCTCCATCAGCAACACTTTTGATGGGCCGATGCTCTTCAGTTCAAACCCATCGAGGTCCCACAAGCCATAGCCATCCCGTTTTTCAAGTTTTTGGCCGTTGAGGCTTACGCTACCTTCGATCACAAAGACATATACACCGTTACCGCTTTGCTTTAATCGGTACTCCGATGTTGCGCCTCCATCGAAATCCCCCATATGGAACCAAGCATTTTGGTAGATCCAAACCCCTTGGTCTTCCTTGTTCGGCGAGAGTATCTGATAGAAACCGTTATTGATGGCTATATCTTTCAGCGAGATCTGGTCATATCGTGGTTCCACGTTTTTTTGGTTCGGGAAAACCCATATCTGCAGAAATTTCACCGGGCGGTCTTTGTTCTTGTTGTACTCGCTATGCTGAATGCCCGTACCGGCGCTCATGACCTGTACATCCCCTTCTTGGATCACGGTGGCATTTCCCATACTGTCCATATGTTGCAGGTCGCCTTCCAGTGGGATCGAAATGATTTCCATATTGCTATGGGGATGGGTGCCAAAACCCCGGGCTTCTGAAACGATGTCATCGTTCAAAACCCTTAGTACCCCAAAATGCATGCGTTCCGGATCGTGATAGCCGGCGAAACTAAAACTGTGGTGTGAATTTAACCAACCGTGATCGGCATGGCCCCTTGAGTCGGCCTTGTGCAAAACTGTTTTCATTTGAGTTGCCTATGTTCTCGCTTTCAGTCGCAAATACTTTAATAGGATTACATCCCAACAAATCAGGAGAGCCTTTTTTTGAGGTGCTCCGACAACCGCAGCGACAGTGCCACCAAGGTCAGGGTCGGATTGGCGGCACCTGCCGTAGGAAAACAGGCCGCCCCCGCGATGTATAGATTGGAAATACCGTATACTTTACAGTTCGCATCGACCACCCCTCTTTTGGGGTCATCGCTCATTCTGGTGGTCCCCATATGGTGCCAACCGCCATTTGTGCCCACCGGCCAGGACAGGTCGTCTGCGTCGCGCAGAAATTCCATGAAGCGTACCCTGCCCAATCCGCTCAAGCCGAATTGCTGCCCGATCAATTCATATATTTTACGGATACTGTATTTGTCCAAAGCAGTCAGTTGCCAATGCAGGCTTACCTTGGGTACGCCTAGGGCATCGCGTTCGCTGCCCAGCGTTATCCGCGAATCGGGATTGGGGGCCTGTTCCATCCTGGTATTCAACTGATAGGCTTGGGCCATGGGCCCCTCTTTCACCTGGGCCGATTTCTTGATGGCCTCGCCCCCTTGGCTAAAGGTGATTTCCTGGGCTTTTCTCGGATCGTCATCCTGCCAGGTTTCCATTTTGGGCTTCTGGTTCCGCCCCAAAGCCAAGGGGATGAGCGATGCGGTACCGTTCAGGATTTTATGGTGGCGCTGTTCTTTCTCGGTAATGGCAAGTTCCGCACTCGGTTGGGTGACCCGATAATCCCTCACATAAAGATCGGTTTTGAAGGGTTTCAGCATCCATAATTCTGCAGAGGCAATTTCGAGATGTTCCATAAAATAACGCCCCACAAGGTCATGTTCGTTGCCCAGCCCGGAACTTGCCTGCGAATTGGAAGCCAATAGAAGCCTGGTGTTCTGTATGGTGCCACAGGCCAAGACAAAATACTTGGCCCTTACCTTATGTTGTTTCCCGGAATGGACCTTGATGGTGACCTCTTTGATCGAAGTGATATTATCGCTGGCCTTTAGGTCCACCACATTGGCATAGGTATACAAATGCACATTTTTGGCCTGCACCAAGGTTTCCTTGTACAGCGGTCCAAAACGCGCTTTGCTATATTGCCACATTTTGTTCCAGATGATGTTCCGATCCAGGGGAAAGGGTATGAAGTCGGGATAGGAAGTTTGCCAATATGCCAGATCGTATTGGTAAGGGCCCAACCCCAGCGTCTGATGTGCTTTGGCATAAAAAGGGTCTAAGATCTTGCTCTGCCGATGGGCCAACCGCTTTCGGGCACGTAATCTCTCTGCGCGAAAAATCGATGTCGGTCGAACGGGGTGCACAAACCGGCCCAATGGCCCGTGGTGCCCCCGAAATAACGCAATCTGCTCGATTGGAGCGGATAATATTTTTGCCCGGTCGATGCGCCGTCGTTCAGTTGCCTGGATCTTTTCGTCAAATTCAAAGCCCCCACCTTCCAGGAGGATGACCTTCTGTGGGCCCCCGATCCATTCCAACGCCATGGAAATGCCCGCGGCACCTGCACCGATGATACAGATGTCGCCTTCGATAAGCCTATTGTGTTCCAGGGTCCTAGCGTCGGTATGCATCTAAGGTCATCAGGTTTTAATTAGGGAATACAGTGCACATTGTCTGGCTTCGGTCCGCGCCAATATCCACCCATCGATGATCACCGTTTCGCCCATCCTAAAATCTTCTTGAACGGCAAGTTGGATGGCCTCGAATCGCAACTCTTGACCCTCCCCGGTTTTCCACGGATTATTTTTTTGAGGGAAGTGGCATTGTTTTCTTCAGGCCATCGTTCGCGGTACCTGGAACCGATACCGCTTATGGTCTCCGGGTCCCAAATCGAAGATAGGGATTCCGGGGTTGCGATGACGACATCGCCATCGAGGAAATGCCTGTCCAAATACCAATATGAAACGCCAAGTGCCGCAGCAGTCGCAGTGGCCAGTACAATGAACTTTCGTCTTCGCATCTTATTGGAAACTATACCACAAATTTGTTTATGAACGGCATGGGTCCGGGCTCGCTATGAAAGGTTTCAAGGCTTTTGCCGTTAGCGATGAATCGGTACGGAACCCTCTGCCGGCGTGCATGAAGATAGGTATTTTTGGGGAATAGAAGGGTTCCATGGCGAATTGTGTACATGGCCAACGGCGGCCATGAATAGCCCTCCCTTTATTTTAAAAAATGTGATTCCAGATGGGCAAGTGCCACCCCATGGTCGATGACCTTTCGGATAGGCCCCAGCACGCAATTGAGTTTATCGCCATAGCCCTTCTTTTTCAAGCTTTGCAGCAGTCGTTCGAATCGAAATCCACTGGTCGACAGTTCCACTTGCCGATCGTTCGTCTTGATACATATCCTGGTCCGTGAGATGGAATACTCGGAAGGATCGATGCGAAAATGGCGTGCGTAGCGGCTTGGAAGGCCCAACTTCATGAGCAGGTGCATGGGGGAGAGGTAGAAGGTATCGATGCTTTCCTTCCCGCGTATGAGCGTGATCGATGCCACTTCGTTGGCCAAAACCGAGAACTGGTTATAAGATTTGGAGAAATCATCGCTGAGCATAAGGCCTTCGGCTTGGATGTCAAAACTACATCTGCCACAGGCAATGCGCCGCTTCATTTTGTTGAATTTTGTCTTTTGGTCGGTGAAGCGATAGACGTAGTCGCCTTGCTTATCCCTTTTTTGGTGAGGTGCAACGGGTAAGGGCACCTTATCCGCTTGCTGAAGTTCTTGACCCATAGCTTGGTTTTAGGTAATGCTCGGTACTATGCATTTATGCATTCCAAGGTACTTCGGGGGAAGCCGCAAGTTAAAGGTTTGATCGCACATCGCAATAGGTCGGCCATCGATTTTAAGCTCGGATGGCGGTCAGATAGGATGCAGTTCATCGATCACATATCGACGCTATTGCACTTCCCAAAGGATAAAATATTTTGGCGTGGAAATAAACAAAATGACCATGGCCCGGCATGGGAAAGACCGTACGTTAATAATTGCCTACATATTTTATAAGAAAAGTTTTAAAATAAACAGATTTAGTGGATTGAACGGAACAGGCATTCTTCTTGCGATCGATTTATGGCCAGCCAACGAATTGTCAAAAAGCTTCGTATTATTGCAATGGTCTCCGGGTCTGGGCGAGTGATCATTGGTAAGCATGACCTTATTTAAGACGATCGTATGTTCTATTTTTTAATCGACATTTTGGGCACCATCGCCTTTGCCATTTCCGGGGTTTTGGTGGCCATGGAAAAGAAATTGGATCTTTTTGGCATATTTATTATCGCCTTTGTCACGGCGGTTGGGGGAGGAACCCTGAGGGATATCCTATTGGGGTCTACCCCGGTGGTTTGGCTCAAGGATCCCACCTACAGCATCATCATTTTAACTTCGGTGGTATTTGCCATCGTATTCATCAAACAATTAAAGTACCTGCGTACCTCGTTGTTCCTTTTTGATACCATCGGCATCGGGTTATATACGATGGTGGGCATCGAAAAGGGCTTGTCCGCACAGTTGCTGCCCGTGATGTGCATCGCCCTGGGCACGATTACGGCAAGTTTCGGAGGCGTGATTCGCGATATCCTCTGCAATGAGATTCCGGTGATCTTCAGGAAAGAAATTTATGCCACCGCTTGCATCATTGGGGGTTTGAGCTATTTTCTATTGATCCGCCTCCCTTTTGGGGACACCTTTGCCTATATCGCTTCCATCTTGGTGATCATTGGGGTACGTTTACTGGCGGTAAAATTCCATATTGCACTGCCCAATATTTACGGTAAGGAAAAAAACCAGTAGGGTCCCAAGCACTATTCGATCACTTCGGCCTTTTCGATATAGATATTCTGAAACGGCCAATCGCCCTTGCCGACCGGCTGTTGGTTGATTTCATCGACCACCTCCATCCCTTCGATGACCTTGCCAAAAGGCGTATAATCCCCGTCGAGGTGGTAAGAGCCTGGATTGGTGACCACGATGAAGAACTCAAAGGGGGATGCGAGCATATGGGGATTGTCGATTTCACTGCTGGGCATCGACACCGTACCACGATCGTGCCGGTATCCTTTTCTGGTGTCGGGAGGCAAAAGGTATCGCCCGATCTCACTGCGCTTCTTGGCGGTCTGTACATCATCTGAATTTCCGCCCTGAATGATGAAGTCTTTGACTACCCGGTGAAATTGGGTGTGATCGAAATAACCCTTTTTGGTCAGGTAGATAAAATTGGCTTTGTGGTAGGGCACATTGTCATACAGTTGGATCGTAAAGCTTCCCAGACCGGTGGTGATTTTCACTTTGTTTTCCTTCAACCCTTTTTGGTAATCGAAGAAATAGGGGATCGCATTCTCCTCATCCAGTTGAAAAGCCTTGGCTTCGACCGTGTCGGCAACGACCTCGATCGAATCTTTCTTGGGGCTTTGGGGTGCTACCACATCAGATCGGTTTTGTACCTTTTCTTTGCAGGCCCCCATGAAAAATATTGGTATTATTGCAGCAATTGCCATTCGTTTCAACATCATGGATTTCGATTTATTTTCAAAAAGCGTCCCAAAAATAAAAAATCTGCCCCTTCCGGGCGAGAACGCCCACTATAAAATGACGCCCGCCTTTCGTGTCCAAGAGCTGGAGGCCATTCGATTCAAGGCCAGGAATCCCAAAAAAGCAGGGGTAATGGCCCTTTTTTACCCGGACGACCAACAACTTACGAAATTACTGCTCATTTTAAGAAAAACCTACCAAGGGGTGCATTCCAACCAAATCGCATTTCCGGGCGGGAAGGCCGAAAAAATCGATATCGACCTCTTGCAGACCGCCCTTCGGGAAACGCAGGAAGAAGTCGGGGTAGACCCGGAACAGATCGAGGTCATCCGGCAGATGAGCACGGTGTACATCCCGCCAAGTAATTTTGAGGTACAGCCCTATCTCGGATTGAGCAGGGGAACTACCAACTTTAAGTTGCAAAAGAGCGAAGTGGAAGCCTTGGTCGAAGTGCGGCTTACCGATTTCCTGGACGATGCCAATGTGTTCACCCAATATTTGAACACCTCCTATGCCAAAAATGTCGCGGTACCCGCCTTTCATTTGAACGAACAAACGGTGTGGGGGGCAACGGCCATGATGTTGAGCGAGATCAAAGATCTTTTGAAACAGGTTTTATAAAATTTTTCAGGATGGTTCGGTATCCTACTTTTACGCCGATATCGCCTCCCAACCAACATTTCATGGCCTGTCTCGATTTTGTTGCCGCTCATTTTGTATTTTAGCGTTCTATGGGAATATTTAAGGAAAACCCCTTTGGGCACATCTTATTTTTAAAGAAATGGCTCATCCGTGTGATGGGTGTCATCACCCACTCGAGATACAAGCAGTTCAACAAATTGGAAATCGACGGTTCTGAAGTGATCCGCAGCTTGCCCGATACCAATGTGCTGTTCGTGAGCAACCATCAAACCTATTTTGCCGATGTGGTGGCCATGTTCCATGTATTCAATGCCTCCTTAAAGGGCCGCGACGACAACATTAAAAATTTGGGCTATCTCTGGAACCCCAAGCTCAACATGTATTATGTGGCGGCAGCGGAGACCATGAAAAAAAGCCTGTTGACCAAAATATTCGCCTATGCCGGTTCCATCAGCGTGGAACGCACCTGGAGGGCCGAAGGCAAAGACGTGAACCGCCAAGTGAAGATGAGCGATATTTCCAATATCGGGATAGCGCTGAAAGATGGATGGGTCATCACATTTCCCCAGGGTACCACCACCCCATGGAAACCTTTGCGAAAGGGCACCGCCCATATCATCAAAAAATACAGACCGATCGTGGTGCCCGTGGTCATCGATGGGTTTCGCCGGTCCTTCGACAAAAAGGGGTTGAGGATCAAAAAGAAAGGCATCCTACAATCGATGGTGATCAAACCGCCCTTGGAAATCGATTACGATAATGAGACCTCCGAGCAGATCATCGAAAAATTGGAATATGCCATCGAACAGCATCCCTCCTTTTTGAAGGTCATCCCGCAGGAAGAACTATTGGCCCTCGAAGAAGAAAATAAGTTGCGGAAATGGCGCAAGACCAAGCCTAAACTTCCAAGCGTTTGAGTTCCGTATAATTTCTGTTCAGCTTTCGCAACAGCAGCCCATAGAGCAAAAAATAAACTCCGGCCATCGCAGCGACAAACAGCACACTTACAATGGTCATGGAAATGATCAGACTGCTCTTCAATCTTACCGGGCGACACCTTTGTGGCAGTATCGGGAATATCAAAAATTTCATACAGATTGTCACTGAAATAAATGGCAACGATGACCATAATGCACATTGCCAAAAGCATCGACAGGCTGAAGATGACATAGTGCATCACGGTGCTCCGGGTCCTCAGGATTTTTTCCATAAGCACTTTTGAATTGTCAACACTGCTGATTTCCCTGTAGCGGCTATAAAACTGATAAATAAAGTAGAAAATAACGAGGTATCCCAAGGCAAAAAAGACGGTGGTCATATTTTTGATGCCGAGCTTGTCATATATTTCAAGGCTTTTGGAAGTGCCCGGGATCAGGTACAATAAATGGGGCAACGCAAATTCCAAAATACTGATGATCATGATCCATTTCACGATCGATGAAGACCGTTTCCAGATCATGCGATAAATTTCATCGTAGGAAAGTTTGGGATGCGTGCCTTCCCTTTTCTGCCAATCGCTTTTGAGCAGCTCTAATTCGTCCATCATTTGCCTATGGATTGAGTATGGTTCTTAATTTTGTTTTGATGCGGTTCATTTTTACCCTTGCGTTCACCTCCGTGATCCCCAAGGTCTCTCCGATTTCTGAATAGTTTTTGTTTTCCAAATAAAGAAATACCAAGGCTTTGTCTATATCGCCAAGTTGTTTCACCGCATTGTACATCAATCTTAATTGTTGTTCTTCAATGGGGTCGTAATCCTCCGAACTTATTTTAAAGATCACCGAATCAAAATCCTGTGTTTTAATCGTTCTTTTCGATTTTCGATACAATGTGATCGCCGTATTCAGGGCAACCCGGTACATCCATGTACTGAACTTACTTTCGTTTCTGAACTTTGGGTATGCCTTCCATAATTGAATCGTTATTTCTTGAAATAGATCATTATGGGCGTCCCTGTCATTTGTGTACAGCGTGCATACCTTATGAACAATGTTCTGATTGTTCTCCAGTTCCGTCACAAATTGATGCTCCAGTGCTTTGGTCACTTATAAGTGGTGGGTTGATAATCGATTAGTATGCAATTACGCGGATTCGTTACATCGCGCGATTGAGATTTTCAAAATCGGGGTACCGTCCGAACCGAACGGTTAAGCCCGATTTCTGATTTTCAGGAGGGTTTTTACATTCTATAATCCAATGCAGGGGCCCTGTCGCCCAAAAGCGGCACATATTTAAAATCGGCCCCCCGGCGTTCCAGGAATTCCGCCTTGGCCTTGCTGACCAACTCTTTGTTCTGGAACAGTTCGATCGCGGTCAGGGTCAGTGTTTTTGCGGCCACCATCATCCCTTTTTTTCCGATGGAGGTACCACCGGCGGCCACCGCCTGCCAGCTATGGGCCGGGGTTCCGGGAACCCAGGTCGCGGCCCCCATGCCCACGGTGGGCACGGTAAAGCTAACGTCACCCACATCGGTGGAACCCGAAGCCTTGGCTTCCGTTTGGTAGGACTGTACTTTTTTGGCGGCGGCCACATCGGCGGCCTTGTACCCCAAACTGATGGCAATCTTATCGGCAAAGGTCTTTTCCTCGGGGGTATAATCAATGCCGCCGACTTTCGTCAGGTTGTCGAACATCGCTTTTTGAAGGGTGAGGTTGGGGAGCAGCTCATGGGTTCCTCCGATCATTTCATAGTCCATGGTGGTTCCCGTACCCAAGGCGGCACCTTCCGCAGCCTTCACGATCCGGTCGAAAATTGAGATGACCACATCCCTGGTATTGTGCCGGGCATAATAATATACTTCCGCAAAATCGGGCACCACGTTGGGTGCTTTGCCACCATCGGTGATCACATAATGTATGCGCGCTTCCTGGGGAATATGTTCCCGCATCATGTTCACCATCATATCCATCGCCTCCACCCCGTCAAGGGCAGAACGTCCTTTTTCAGGAGATCCGGCCGCATGGGCCGAAACGCCATAAAATCTGAATTTGGCCGATTTGTTCGCCAAAGCGGCACCGGCATTGGCCTCGTTTTCATCACCGGGATGCCAATGCAGGGCGACATCCACGTCATCGAACAAGCCTGCCCGCACCATATACACCTTGCCAGATCCCCCTTCCTCGGCTGGGGTACCATAAAATCGGATCGTTCCTTTGGTGTTGTTGGCCACCATCCAATCCTTCACGGCTATGGCCGCCGCCGTAGACGCCGTACCGAACAAATGGTGGCCACAGGCATGCCCGGCCGCTTTTCCGGCCGACATTTTTTCAGGTACCGCCTGTTGCGATAGCCCGGGTAGTGCATCGTACTCCCCCATAATGCCGATTACCGGTGCCCCAGCGCCATATTCCGCTAAAAAGGCGGTAGGGATGCCGGCCACCCCGGTTTTGATGCTGAAGCCGGCATCGGATAGGGTTTGTTGCAACAGCGCCGAACTCTTTTCTTCCTGATAGCCCATTTCGGCCAGATCCCATATGCTCTGGGCAATGGCACCGTAACTTTCGGCTTGTCCATCCAGTTTTTTCAATACGTCGTCCACTTTTTTCTGGGCATTGCCCATTTGGATAAAAAGTAAGGTACAAATGCTCAATACAAGGGAGGTCTTCATAAAAATTAAAGTGTTTATTGTTAACGGATAAAACTGTGATCGGCAACGCCATGGATTGCCGTTCCATATTAAACCAGACGTTTTATGGCCAGGCAATTTTTGAATCAGGTCCTAAATATAATCAAATCCAAAATTCCACTACCATCGTTGGCTTGCTTTGTTTATTTTTGGCGCATAAGCAGCATTCATGAACATACCCAAGTCGAGCTATCCTCGCGTTGTGATCATAGGGGGCGGTTTCGGGGGCATTTCCCTGGCCCGGAACTTGAAAAACCAGGAGTTACAGGTGGTTATGCTCGATAAGCATAACTACCACACCTTTCAACCTCTTTTGTATCAAGTGTCCACAGGCGGTTTGGAACCCGATTCGATCGCCTACCCCATTCGAAAGGTACTGCAGGATTATGAACATTTTTATTTCAGGCTGGCCCAGGTCAATAAAATAAACCCGATCGAAAAAATGCTGGAGACCGACATCGGGCCACTTTCCTATGACTATCTCGTTTTGGCCACGGGTTCGGTCACCAATTATTTTGGGAACACCGAAATCGAGGAGCATGGCATGGCCATGAAATCGATTCCCCAATCGCTCAACCTGCGCAGCCTGATCCTTGAAAATTTTGAAAGGGCCCTGCTCACAGGTGATCTGCGCGAACGCGATGCCCTGATGTGCTTTGTCATCGTGGGGGGTGGGCCAACCGGCGTGGAGTTGGCGGGCGCGCTGGCGGAAATCAAAAAGGGGATCCTGCACAAAGACTATCCCGATTTGGATACCGGCCGTATGCAGATCAATCTGATACAATCGGGAGATCGTATTTTAAAGGAAATGAGCCCGCAAGCATCGGAGAAGGCCGAAGCCTTTTTAAGGGGATTGGGGGTCAAGATCTGGAAGAATGTCAGGGTCACCGGTTATGACGGCAAGGTGGTCTCCACCAAAACCGATATGCGGTTCGAAAGTGCGACCTTGGTTTGGGCCGCGGGCGTGAAGGCGGCTTTGGTGCAGGGTTTGGATGCTGAAGAGCTGTTGGTCGAAGGGCGCATCAGGGTCAATGAATTCCATCAAATACTTGGGCATCCCGATATTTTCGCCATAGGGGATGTGGCCTGCATGGTCACAGGGGAAAGTCCGACCGGGCAACCCATGATGGCACAGCCCGCCATGCAACAGGGGAAGAATCTGGGAGAGAATTTTGCACGGCTGATGGGCGACCGGCCATTGAAACCCTTCGAATATAACGATAAGGGCAGTATGGCCACCGTGGGGCGCAACAAGGCGGTGGTGGATCTGCCGAAATTCAGGTTTCAAGGGGTATTCGCCTGGTTTGTTTGGATGTTCGTGCACCTTTTCTTTTTGATCGGCTTCAGGAACCGCGTCGTGGTCTTTATCAACTGGGTGTACAACTATATCCGCTTCGATCGGGAAGCCAGGTTGATCATTCGGCCCTTCAAAAAGGATTACAGCCACTATAAAAGCTAATGGCTCCCGCAAAGCCGTCCTTCGAAGTACCCATCTTTATATTTTTTTGACGGCCCCGGCACGCTAAAGGGCAAACGTCGATCATTTCCTCGGGTGGAACCGGTTCATCACCTCCGCGAGGTGTTTGCGGTCGATGTGCATGTATACCTCGGTCGTGGTGATGCTCTCGTGGCCCAGCATTTGTTGGATGGCCCTTAGATCGGCCCCGTTTTCGAGCAAATGGGTGGCAAACGAATGCCGAAAGGTATGCGGCCCGACACTTTTTTGCAGCCCGATTCTTTCGGACAGTTGTTTGATGATCGTAAAGACCATGGCCCTGCTCAATTGACGGCCCCTGCGATTGAGGAAAACGATGTCCTCGAAGCCCTTTTGGATCTTTTGGTGTACCCTCACCTCCTTCCGGTAAATGTCGATATATTTTTTGTTGATCGGGCTGATGGGCACAAAGCGCTGTTTATCGCCTTTGCCGGTCACCTTGATGAAGTCTTCCTCGAAGAAAAGATCCGAAAGTTTTAGCCCGGTGAGTTCCGACACCCTAAGGCCACAGCCGTATAGGGTTTCCAGCATGGCACGGTTTCGTTCGCCCTCGGCCGACCCAAGATCGATCGCCCCGATGAGCCGGTCGATCTCGGCCCCGGAAAGGGTATCGGGGAGTTTACGCCCTATTTTGGGCGATTCGATCAGGTCCATCGGATTGTCCTGTCGGTAATCCTCAAAGATCAGATAGCCGAAAAAACCCTTGAGGCCCGAAATGATCCTGGCCTGCGACCTGGGGTTCACGGTCCTGGCCAGCTCATAAACGAACTGCTTCACCGTTTCTTGGCCGATGTTGATCGGCGTTTCGCCCAATTGATTGGTTTCCAGGAACAGTATCAATTTTTCAACATCGAGGGTGTAGTTGATGATCGAATTTGCGGAGAGTCCCCGTTCCAGTTTCAGGTAATGTCGGTAGTCTTTAAGGGCCTGCTGCCATTTCATGCCTTAAAGATAGTGCAACTCTTATTCATTCTGCCCATGGAGCGGACATGTAATGGCCTCGACCCACCATGCCCCGAATTTTGTAATCTCCTTGGGGTTCGCCACAACCCCTTACAATGACAAAAATCGATGTTCTACATACTTTTATCGACGTTTGGCAACAAAAATAGTGGGCATTTCCCGCAAGATGATAGTTTTGTTCCCCTAACCATGATAGTGAAAGGCATGAAAATCAGCATAGTAGTGGGCATTTTCCTTATTTTCGGAACGGGATTGTTCGCCCAGGAAGGATTTAAGATCGGATTTCAGGGCGGTTTGCCCATCAACGAATATAACGACGTACTCGGGGTCGTGATCGGGGTCGATGCCGGTTATATGTGGGCCCTCGGCGAAGTGGTGGATCTGGGTGTCGCCGTAGGTTTTGTGAATGGGTTCCCTGAAAAGTTCAGGGAAGACACCTCCATCGATCTGCCCAACATACAGTTTGTGCCCCTGGCCGCCTCGGTAAGGGTGTGGCCTTCCAATTCATTCTCCTTCGGTCTCGATGCCGGCCAGGCGATCGGCCTTAATGAGGGGAACGACGGCGGACTCTATTACCGGCCCATCATCGGCTATTTGATGGGGACCACGACCGAAGTTAACCTTTCCTATACCGGTATCAGTATCAAAGACCAACCCTGGGCCACGGTGACCCTTGGGATATTGGTCACTTTATAAGGGCTTTGGCCTTATTGGCTTTCCTGAGGTTCAGGGGATGGCCAAATCTTGGGAACAAAATTTGGGAAGTGGCTTCACTTCCTTTTTTTATGTGGAGAACTATTCGTTATTTTAGGGCATGAAAATCATGATCATCAACGGACCCAACCTCAACCTTTTGGGCAAAAGGGAACCCGAGGTCTATGGCGACGCCACTTTCGAGGAGTATTTCGAAGCGCTCCGGAAAGCCTTCCCATCGGTGGAACTATCCTATTACCAATCGAACATAGAAGGAGAACTGATCGATAAATTGCAGGAAGTCGGGTTTAGTTTTGAGGGCATCGTGCTCAATGCCGGGGCCTATACACATACCTCCATCGGTATCGGCGATGCCGTGAAGGCTATTTCAACCCCGGTAGTGGAAGTACATATTTCAAATACCCTTCAACGGGAAGCCTATCGCCATACTTCCTTTATCGCTCCGGCCGCCAAGGGGGTGGTTCTCGGTTTTGGGCTGCAAAGCTATGATTTGGCGGTACAAAGCTTTTTATAACCACTCCTGTCCCAAAATCTATTTGTAGATAAAAACCTACAAAATAAATCGATTTAGATTATATTATTCGACAATGTGTTTGAAATTTCCGATGAAGTATCTTAACTTAAAAAAAGTCTAGGTATAGTAGTTAATTTTAACATAATTCTATTTATTTTCGACAAAAAAAATTCCCATCTCCCCCCTTAGTTAGTTTAGATTCCCCAAGAATCTTATTGTATTCTTATTCCGCTTTGTGCAACCCATGATGGGGTGATCCATTTGCGCGGCTCCCCATGAATTTTGTGGGTATTTCACGGCATTTGTTCCCCCATACGGTCTTGGATAGTTCAAACACATGGTCTTATCCCCATTTTGCGGTTGTTGCTGCAGTATCGGCCTAAGATTTCTTGAAAAAAAATAATGGTATCAAGCAAAAACCCACAAATGGAAAACAATTACACCCTGAAAGTCCCTACCCAAAAAAGCTGTTTAAAAGCACTTCTTGAGCTTGCTCGGAAAATGATCGTTTTGATGCTCGTTGTGGGCATCGCTGGAATGGGTTTTGCACAAAAGAATAAACCGCCCAAAGACAAGGATATCAATGTCAGCTCTTGTTTACAGGATATGGGCAATGGCATGACCCGCGTGAACTTCAGCTACAACAACCCCAACAACAAGGTTATTGTTGTTGCAAAAGGTCTTAGCAAATTGGAAATCAAGACAAAGGGCAGAAAAGGCAAAAAAACAATTTCCAAATTTGCGATCAACCGTTTTGAACCCGGAGAAGTCAAGAACGCCTTTTTTGTTGATTTTTATGAAATGGAGTATGTGGAATGGACCCTTAAAAATCCAGGGGGCGCCACAAAAAAATCAAGGGCAAGTAGTAACACGGCCATGTGTCCCGCACCGTCTGTGATCATCCCCGTATACGGGCAGGAGGGTGGAAAATCGAATACTAAGTTGGGCTTGGAACTGACCGCCTTGGCCGAAGGCAACGCCGGCGACGTGCCTTCCAAGATTGTGTATCTGATCACCGGCGAGGGCGACGCCCGCGAAGTACTTCTGGAAGTGGTGCCGAGCATGGGAATGGAGGCACAGGTCAGAACCATCTTGGAAACCACTTTTGGCCGGGTATACCTTGCCAATGACCCCCTAAACACCGATTTCATCGTAGATCCACAAATGGTCGTCGATAGTGATTTGGCTACCTTTGATGTCTTTTTCCCCATCAACAGACTGTTGGAATTGAACGACATTGCTTCCATCAATTTTATCAGGCCATTATATACCCCAATCCGACAGGAAGGCATTGCCCAGACCCAGGGCGATGCGGCCATGTTTACCGATGCGGTGCGGGAATCATTTGTACTAGAGCGCGATGAAGACGGTGCCCCACTTACCTTTGTAAATGGCGAAGGGGTGAAAATAGGGGTCATCTCCGACAGTTTCGACAAGCAACTCTTCACCGGGGATTCCAATGCCACTTTGGATGTCAGTGCCGGAGATTTGCCTGGCGTGGCCAATCCGAACGGATACTTAAATCCTGTAACGGTAGTGAAAGACTATCCGTATGGCGTCGCCTCCGATGAAGGACGCGCGATGCTGCAATTGATCCATGATGTGGCCCCTGGCGCCGACCTGGCCTTTAGTACCGGGGTACTCTCTCCCAGGGACTTCGCCCTGGCCATCGAAGATTTGGCATTGGCAGGCTGTGACGTGATCGTCGATGACGTCACCTATCCATTTGCGCCCTTCTTCGGCGAAGGACAGATTTCGGAGGCGATCAGGAATTTTACCAATGGCCCGGGTAACGAAGGGCACGCCTATTTTACCTCGGCCGGGAATTTTGCGAATCGCGGCTATCAAGGGGTATTCCAGGCATCTACCCTCTCTCCGGTTACCAACATCGATGCCCTTGACACTGCCAAAGCACATGTTTTCAATGGTTCAACCTTGCCAGCAGATATTTTTCAGGGCATATCGGTGGTGCCCGGCACCTATATGATCGTGTTGCAATGGGACGAACCCTTGGCATCGCAGAACAATAGCCTAGGGGCCACGACCGATCTCGATATCTTTCTGGTTGACGATGGCGGCAATTTTATCGTCGGCAACAACAGGGTGAACATCAATGGGGATGCGGCCGAAGTGTTGGTCTTTCAAGCGACCGGCACCGGTACGGCCAATATCTTGATCACCAGCCCAACCGACCCGGGGGCTGTTCCTTTCAGATACATCGCTTTCAGGACGACTTCCGATGCCGGCACCAATGGTTTGCAGTTTACCGAATACAATACGGGAGCCCCCACGGTCAGTGGCCATGCCATGACCCCGGAGGCGATTACGGTAGGGGCAGTGGATTATAGAATAGCCTCGGCACCTGCTGCACAGGCCTTCTCTTCCTTTGCCGGGGCTTTGACAAACACACCTTCACAATTGTTACAAGTTGATATCGCCGCCCCAGATGGGGGCAATACTACCGTAGGATCAATCGGTAATGATATTGCTAGCGATACGGATACGTTTCCCAACTTTTTCGGGACCTCCGCGGCGGCGCCCCATGCGGCGGCGGCTTTTGCCCTTTTGCAATCTTCAGTCTCCACTTGGTATCCCGAGGGCGGACTGCCCATAGAAGTTGGTATGACCACCAATGAGGAAGCAGATCAAATTTTACAATTGTTCAAATCTACCGCAATATCCACCGGTTCCATTGTAACGGCCGGGAGCGGCCTGATCAATGCACAGGCGGCCTTTCAACAGATTGCAGCCCAAACGGCAGTAATCACAGGGTTTAATATTCTATTGGAAGAAGGGGAAGCGCCTCCAACACCCGGGGTGGACACCTATGACGTGACCATTTCAGGAAAATACATCCCTGCAGGCGCCACCGTGCTTTTGGGGGATGAGGAACTGGAACTCGTGGGAACGCCCACCGCAACGGAAATCACGGCCACCGTGGTGCCTTTTGCCGGAAATCCACAGCTGACCGTTCTCAACAATAGTGAACTGCCCGGTGCAGGTAAATCGAACGGTCTTCCCATACTGTCCGATGGCAAGCTCGTATTGAACATTATTGCCGAGGATATCTCGATCGAATTTGGGGACACCCCACAATTTACTTATAGGGTCGAGGGCTTGCCGGGTTATGAAGAGGTGGTGTTCGGCCTGCCCGAAGGGGAAACCTTGAACTCGGCCTTGGCCGAATTGGGACTACAGCTACTTCCAGAAGTAGTGGTGGTGAGCAACGCCAGTGGGGAATTTCCAGATGCGCGTTTTTATTTGATTTCTCCCGGTTTTGGTGAAGTGGATTTGAACCAGGGACAATTGGATGCCTATCAGATCAACTTTGTCAACGCGGCCCTTACCATCACCAGAAAAAACCTGATCGTACAACCGGCCGATGTTTCCATAGTATACGGAGAAGCGGTTTCGGTGTTATTGAATTATCTGGGCGAAGACGAAGAACCTTTGGATTCGGCACTGGAAGCAGCCATACGTGCTGCCCACGACGCCGACTTTTATAAAGACGGGAACAGTGAAACCGACGACAACACTTTTCTGGTGATCAACAAATTAAGAGCGGTGGTCAACGCCGAGGATATTTTAGGACTTTTGAACGCCGGCAGCAGTTGGATGGCCAGTGATAAGGTTATCCAAAACAAGCTTCGGGCGGTGGTAAACGGGGAAATGAACTTGATTGATCTTGACGGCCAGAACTTCGATAACTACTTTGACATTACCGAACCGATTGGGAACAAGTTGCGTGCCGTGGTGAACAAACTAAGGGCCGTGGTCAATGGGCAAGATCTGTTGAACGGCAATATGCAACTGCAATTGATCCCTGAAAATGCCGAAGAAGAGGCCATACCGAATAAGTTGCGGGCCGTGGTCAACGGCACCAGTTTGTTGAACCAGGTAGGGGACACCGAATTTGGGGCCTATGACAAAATTTTTGCCGTGGTCGACTTTGAAGATGGCAACCCCACCGATGAAAATGGGGATCCCATCGATCCGGAAGATCCCAGTTTCAATCAAGTCTATGCCACCAACCTGTTGAGCAGCTTGGATGTAACGAATACCGAGGAACCATCAAAAGTGTACCCGGGCGCCATTCTCTCCAACCTGGGCATCAATTTCAATACGCAATATCAATCGGCCAACCTTACGGTAAGCCCTGCAAACCTGTTCGTGCAAACGCCCAATTTGGAGGTCGATTTTGGAGTGGGCATTACCAGGGCATATATCGATGCTCTGATCTCTCCCGTACCTGTTGAAGAATGTGATGTTTGTCCGGCAGTGCTCGATTTTGAAGGATTCGTATATAATGAAACGGTACAAACCGTTTTTGCCGACCCAAATTGTGATCCGGAGGAACTTACGGAAGGGGAGGTTTGTCCCATTGTGATACCTTATTATTTCGAGGATATTTTCACTAACGAGGAGTATTATATCACAGATGCTGACGAAGAAGGGCTGATGTTGCCCGCCGGGAGTTATTTTATTAAGATCGAAGACCCACAAAATTATGTACTCAATTTTGGGGAGGGCATCGGCATACTTACGATAGAGAACAGGACGTTCTCCCTTATCGGAAATAATGAAGGGGAACCTTACGAAGTAGAATATGGCAATACCATTTCGCCCTATACCCTGGATGACCTGACAGATATCGTCGGTTTGGACGCAGCACAATTTGATGCGTTTTTCCCCTTTGAGGAGGCAACCGAAAGACGGGCCATACCCTATATTTTGGAAGAGGTAGATAATCCAGAGAATATTGTCGGACTTGATGAACCGATTGATGTGGGTAGTTATTATATCAAAATTGATACAGGGGCGATAGAGGGGTTGGTGAACTATACCATCAATTATGAGGCAATCCTCACCGTTACCCCTGCAAATTTATTCTACGAAACACCCTATTTAGAGATCGACTTTGGCGTTGGCATTACCAGGGAATATATCAATTCCCTTATTTCGCCCATACCGGTGGAAGGTTGCGAAGTATGTCCGGAAGATTCTTTGTTTTTCGAAGGTTTTAGATATGACGATACGGTGGAAAGTGTTTTTGCCGACCCTGCCTGTAATCCGGAGGATGAGTTCTGTCCAATTGTGATACCCTATTATTTCGAGGATGTTCTCACCAATGAGCAATATTTTATCGAAGAAGGTGGTGAAGAAGGCCTGATCTTGCCCGCCAGTCGCTATTTCATAAAGATTGGGGACACACAGAATTATGTACTCGATTTTGGAGAGGGCATCGGCATTCTTACGATAGAGAACAGGACGTTCTCCCTAATCGGAAATAATGATGGGGCACCTTTCGAAATAGAATATGGCAATGCCATTTCGCCTTATACCCTGGATGATCTGACAGACATCGTCGGCTTGGACGAAGGGCAATTTGATGCGTTTTTCCCTTTTGAGGGGGAAACCGAAAGACGGGCCATCCCCTATATTTTGGAAGAGGTCGATAATGCCGAAAATATAGTTAGACCTGGAGAGCTTATCGATGCGGGAAGCTATTATGTCAAGATTGATGCAGAGGAGGTGGCCGGATTGGAGAATTATATCATCGATTATGGGACAACGCTTATCATAACGGTCACCAATAAGGTGCTGACCGTGAACAGTGATTATTTCGATAATGATGGAGGGCCTTTCGGCACCGTATATGGCGAGAGCATCGATTGGCGGTCCTTTCTGGATAATAATATCATTATTGAAGGCTTCGATGAAGGGGAAGAAGAACTCGTATTCCCAGATGGTATCCCATACTATTTGGTCGATGAGGATCTGGAAGGCACGGAAGCAGAGGTTAAGTACTTCGTTAGCGGGAACACTGACGGGGAGGGAGATGCGCTTCAATTGCCCGCGGGAAGATATATAGTAAGGGTCGACATGCCAGAAAGCAATTATGAAATTGAATATGGTTTCTTTCTCTTAAGGGTAAATGTCGGCAAAAGGAACTTGACCTTTAATGCGGATTTGTTGCAAAGGGAATATGGGGAGGAAATTACCCAAGATGATATCCAGAAGTTCGATAATCCTTCCGAAAGTCTTGTACCGGTACTACAAGGGTTTGCCTATGAAGAAAACGAGTTCGATTTGTTCGATGAAGGGATTCCATATGTTTTGGAGCCACTTGGGGGTGGGACAATAATTCCCCTGGGCGAGCGGTTGGATGCGAACGTATATACACTCAGGATTGATTTTGAGGCTGTAAGGAACTTGCAGAACTATACAATTTCCTATCAGGACGATGAAGGCTCTAATAATCTTTTTGAAATTACCAAAGCCAACCTTTTTGCCTGCATTGAGAGTCCAGATCTCCAATTTGGGGATTTGCTGACCCCCGATTTGATCAACTCCACGATTTCGGGCTACCAATATGACGATGATGAGGGAAATGTTTTCCCGGGGGGCGTGATCACTTACGTTTTTGTCGAGGATTTGGGAGGTGATCAAAGAATAACGGTCATTCCTGAAGAAGGCATTGTTTTGGGAGAGTCAAGCTATTTCATCAGGATTTTGGATGGTAATATCGAAAACTATGAGGTTGTTGATGGGGTGGACTGTGGCGAAACGGCAGGGACGCCCGTTGACGATGCCTGTGTATCCTATTTCAATCCGATAGGCAATACCTTGGAACTGACCAGGCAACCGGGAGCGGGAGCCACTGGTGTGGCCACTATAAATTTATTGGCGATGGATCTCTCTCTGATCCGTACCTTTACATTTGACGAGTCAGAACCGATCATCATCGATCTTGGATCGGAAGTAGCCGGCATGTATGTTATACAGACCAGGTTCGCGGGTGGTTGTCAAAGCGAGTTTATCGTGATTAAGGAATAGTAACTTATGAATAAAATGTTTTGGTCTATTTGGGGTTCCTACCAGAAATGGTAATTGCATTATTTTCAAGCCCCAAATAGTGCCGATATCGAACATTGCATGAATCCTTAACCTTGGAAGGAACGCTGGCGTAGGTTTCTTTAGGGATTGAGCGAGTGTCAAACCACCTTGAATCACTTTCTTTTCATGGAGTAATTCAAATCAAGTGCTGTTCAACTTGCTTTTCATCGATGAAACGCCTGTCATTCGCTTTTTTAAAGCCGAAACCTTTCAATTTTATAGGTTAATACTTACAAAACCAATTATTTTTTTGTTTTGGGTGCCCTAATCTTGATTAGACCATTTTTAAGTGGTAATTTCACCATCATATTTCTCCCCATATTACCCCCCCCCCCGTATTGAATTTTACCCCTATGTTGGGTGCAAGCCCAATGGCAATGGAATGATTTTGATTCGGTCTGGCAAACGATTAACGTGAACCTTTGTTCGATCATCATAGTGAATTAAGATTTTTGGCTAAAAAAAAAGAAAATGAAAAAAAATTACGCTCAAAACAAATACATTTCCAATGATTTCTTATTTCAAGGAGTCTGTCGCCCAAGAAAGTGCCTTACCCTGCTTCTGGGCCTGGCCTTTATGTTGGGCGTACATGCCCAAAAAGGGCAAGGCGGCAATAATAATAAAGTCTTTACCCTAAGTGCGTGTGCCGAGGATATCGGAAACGGCCTTTACCGTGCTTATTTTGGGTACACCAACCCTACAAATAAAACAATTACGATTCCCGAGGAAAACAGTTTTGTTTTTTTAAGCACACAGATCGATGATGAAGAATATAAGGGCATACAGAAGATCCCGGTCCTCAACACTTTTGAACCAGGTACCGTGGAACGCGCCTTTTCCGTGGTTTTCAATAGCGGTGGACATGCCAAATGGACCATTGTTATAGACAACAGTGAATTGAAAATAAGAGTTACTGCAGCTTCTCCCATATGTAAAGAGCCCGACGTTATTTTTCCTGTTTTCGGGGGCGTAGGAAAATCGTTCACCAAATTGGGGTCGGAACTCACTGCGCTGGTCACCGATAATGCCGGGGAAGAACCTTCGGATATTATTTATCAGATCAACGAGCAGAAAAAAGTACTTATTGAAATCATACCCGTGGAAACTAAAATGGCAGCTGTCCTCACCTTGCTTACCTCGCCGCCTTATAGCATCCCAATATCTGATTTCATCGTAGCGCCCCAAACGATTCTCGCCAAAGGGTATGCCACTATAGATGTTTATTTTCCTATAGGATTTCAAGCGGACAAGGAACTCTTATTATCGTTAAAGGATATTGCGGATATCAATTTCATCAGACCTTTGTACAGGCCGATTCCTAATGCAGGCGTTATAAAAACGCTTGGGGATGATGCCATGCGTGCCAACATTGCTAGGGCATCATTTGTTCTAAGGAATGAGGATGGAACGCCCATCCCGTTGGATGGTGCCGGAATTGATGTGGGCGTTATTTCCGATAGTTTTGACAAACAGCCGGCCAGTGCCGGACAACCCTCAAAAGCCACCTTGGATATTCAGCAGGGCGATCTGTCCCCTGTGGAGATATTAAAAGAATATCCCTATGGGGTGGCCTCCGACGAAGGCCGTGCCATGCTGCAGCTCATACACGATGTGGCCCCAGGGGCCGGATTGGGGTTTAGTACCGGGATACTCTCCCCAAGGGATATGGCGCTGGCGATCGATAATTTTGCCGCACTGGATTATAATATCGTTACGGATGATATTACCTATCCATTGGAACCCTTTTTCGATGACCCTTCGACCAATGACGACGACGGCCAGATTACAAAAGCAATAAAAGACTTCACGGCAGACGGAGGAATATATGTTACCTCTGCCGGAAATGTTGCCAATTACGGCTATCAAAGCGTTTTTGTAAATTCTACCTCCACGCCAGTCACCAATCCAGCGCTCCCGACAGGAACCAAGGCCCATGTTTTTGGCGGTAATCAGGATGTGTTTCAGGAAATAGTAGTAGATCCAGGCACCTACTTTCTGGTTTTACAGTGGGATCAGGGACAGGCCTCTCAGGATAATAGCGTTGGCGCTGCCACTGATCTGGACTTTTATGTGCTGAACAATTCGGGTGACATCCTTGTGAATACCAATCGGGTGAACTTATTGGGAGATGGCGTTGAAGCCGCTGTTTTTCAGTCCGTTGCTGAAAACGCCGTTGCAAATATAATGATCACCAGTGCCAATGGGAATGCCCCGGCAAATCTGGCCTTCCGCTATATCTTATTCAGGTCCGATGGCCTTCAGGTCATGGAGTACAATCAAGGCGCCCCCACGGTCAGTGGCCATGCAATGACACTGGAGGCGATTACCGTTGGTGCGGTAGATTACAGGTTGCCCCTGAAAGGACAAACCCTTATCCCTGAATTCTTCTCTTCCTTTGGAGGCCCACTTGCCAATGGCATTTCGCTTCAGGTGGATCTTGCAGCACCGGATGGGGGCAATACCACGGTCCTCTCCATTGGAAATGATATTAACGATCCCACCGAAGATGATCCGAATGACCCGGATACTTTCACCAACTTTTTTGGCACCTCTGCGGCGGCACCACATGTAGCGGGGGCCGCGGCTTTGTTACTTTCTACCGCAATTCCGCCATCGGCGCCAGGAGCCTATAGTCCATCTTGGTACCCAGACGGATTGCCAGGTGGAGGCGTGGCACAATTATTAAAGGATAATGCGATACAGATGCCAGGCACCGAAGCACAGACAGGGAGCGGCCTTATAAACGTTCTGGAAACGTTTAAAGATATAGCGGCACAAACGGCGGTACTGGATGGTTTTGTGGTCGTGGTACCGGAAGGGGAAGATGAACCGATCCCAGGTGTGGATACCTATGATGTTACCATTTCAGGAAACTACATCCCCTCCGACGCTACTGTATTTTTGGGAGATGAGCAATTGGAAGTGGTCGGCGAGATTACCGATACCCAAATTACGGCGACCGTGACGCCTTTTACTGGAAATCCCCAGCTTACCGTGTTTACCAATAGTGGTGATCTGCCCGGGGGCGGGGCATCGAACGGCTTGAACATTTTGCCCGATGGCAAGATCGCCTTTAACATTATTGCCAATAATACCACGATCGAGTATGGGGATGCATATGAGGATAAATTTACCTACAGGGTGGTGGGCCTTCCAGGCTTTGAGGATACTGTTTTTGGCCTGCCTGAGGGGGAAACCTTGAACGGTGCGTTGACGGCGTTGGGACTTCAGCCGCTGCCCGAAATCGTTTTAGCTGCCGAGACGGCAGTGGGCCCGTACCCGGATGTGGCCTTCTATGTCATTTCAGCTGGTTTTGGGGGCGCGGCATTGACCCCTGAGCAATTGGCCGCCTATCAGGTCAATTTCATCAACACGGGCGAGGACGCCGGTAAACTGACCGTCATCAAAAAAGATCTGACCATTGTGCCCGAAGATGTTACTATTGTTTATGGTGATGCTGTAGAGGTCGTCTTAAACTACAGTTATAATGGTGAAAACGTTTTGGACAATGCCGATTTCTTGCAGACCATCAGCAATTCGCATGATCTAGACTTCTTTGAGGACAATACCCTTATTTTGATCAACAAACTTAGGGCCGTGGTGAACGAGCAGGAAATTTTGAACCTGCTTAACGATGGAAGTTGGATGGCGAGTGAAAGGATCATTCAAAACAAATTAAGGGCGGTGGTCAACGGGGAAATGAACCTGATCGACCTCGACGTGCAAAATTTCGATAATTATTTTGACATCGAACCCATAGGCAACAAGCTGCGGGCGGTGGTCAACAAATTAAGGGCCGTGGTCAATGGGCAGAACCTGCTCAATAACGAAATTGACCTTTTGGAACCCGTGACCAATAAATTACGGGCCGTTGTCAATGGAACGGGTATCCTCAATGAAAATGGATTTGAATCCTTTGATTCAATCTTTGCCGTGGTCGATTTTGAAGACGGCTCTGCGGAAGATGAAGAACCCAGAACGATAGACAAAGTGTTTGCAACTAACCTCTTGACCGGCCTTGATGTTACCGGTAACGAAGGTCCCTCCCTTATCTTCCCGGGCGCCTTTCTTTCTCCAATTGCCAATAATTTTAATAGAACGTACGGTTCGGGCAACCTTGTGGTGACCCCTGCCACCTTAACGGTGACGACTACGGATCTTGACAATATCGACTATGGCACCACACTGACCGCGCATATATTCAGTACTGTCATCACAGGGTTTGTTTATAACGAGACCATAGCGGACGTATTTCCATCGGAAACCATGCCGGAAACAGGTGAAATACCCTACTATTTTGTGGATGCCGATGGCAATGAATTGGAACTGGACGCGGTTGCCGCCCCGGGCAGTTATCAAATCAAAGTCAGGAATCCAAAGAATTATGATATCGAATTCCAAGATCCGATCGGGGTGTTGCAGATCGTTAAAAAGTCGTTGAAACTCACTTCCGAACCTTTGGAAATCGAGTATGGTACCGTACTTACTGCAGCTTCCTTTGGAACCCCGGTTTTTGAAGGCTTCGCTCCAGGGGAAGATGAGACCTCCGTTTTCCCTTCAGGGATAGCGTACTATTTGGTCGATGCCCTGGACACGGACGTAAGTTTTGAAATTACCGATAATCTCCCGGTAGGGGACTATTTCATTAGGATCGACGAACCGCTAAACTATCAGATCGAATACGGAGAAAACCATGGCGGGGTATCCGTTAGTAAAAAGACCTTAACGGTAAACACTACCGCAAAGGAGATGGAATATGGAACTCCACTGAATGGCAGTGACTTCAGCACCAATATTGTCGGCTTCGTTACGGGCGAGGATGTGGACACTGTTTTCCCAGATGGCATACCCTATTATTTGGTTGCTGACGGCAGCCGTATTGAGTTGGAAGCCGTGCGCGACGTGGGCAGCTACGAGGTCAGGATCGATGAAACCGAAACGGTTCCCCAGAATTACACGTTGGTTTACGGCGATGACCATGAGGGACTTTCGGTCACCAAAAAATCCTTGACCGTGACCACATCTTCTTTGGAAATCGTATACGGCGACTATTTGGCGGCCACGTCCTTCAGTACCATTTTTGACACTTTTGTGCTGGACGATGATGAAGCCACTGTGTTCCCTGGCGGTACCCCATACTATCTGGAAGACGGGCTGGGTTCCCGTTTTGAGATCGACGCTCCTTTGGAGGTAGGGGTTTATGTAATCAAAATCGATGAAACCGAAACCTCGCCGCAAAATTATTCCCTTAGCTATGCGGAATCCAATGGGGAATTGACCGTTGTCAAAAAAAGCCTTTCCCTTGCTTTCAATGACCTGGTCATCAATCAGGGCAGCACTATCGATTTTTCGCAGATCACCTTTAAAACCGGTCCGCTCGGTTATGAATACAGTGATGATACCGCTTCGGTGTTCGGCACACCCTTACCGCTCTTCTTTGAGGATGCGGACGGAGGTCTATATGCTCCCGGTGCAACGGGCGTTTATTTCATAAGGATCACCGCGCCCAAAAATTATTCAATAGCGTACACCGCATCCGGAGTGGTCTATGTGAATCCTGCTGGAAACAATGTCCGAAAAGTACGTACCTATTTGGATTGCGTGGAGGAGAATCCCGGAGATCCTGACGGACTTATTTATATCGCCAATTACCGCTATGAAAATCCCAACGATGAGACCATTTTTGTGCTCAACGGCCCTGAAAACCGTATTACGGGTTCAGGCCAATATGGTGGGATGCCGCCCATCGCCTTTTTGCCAGGGCAGGGTACTTTCCAGATTCGGTTTAATGGCACCATCAAATGGGAGCTCATTACCTTGGACAGCAACAACAAAACGGCTTCCACTTCGGATGCCAGCGTTACCTCAAATAAATGTGGGTCTACCGATATATCCTATTTATTGGTCCCCAATACCGTGGAGACCAACTTGAGTATTTATCAAAATGTACCGGAGAACAGTACGGTGGAAATTTTTAGTTTCTACGGAGTTTTGTATTTTACAGGTCAATTTACAATCAATGGGCCCCAATCGATGGATATCGACATGTCGTATTACCCGACAGGTTTTTATGTGGTAAGGATGACTTCCAAGGATAGTGTAAAGGTGTATTCGATTGTGAAGAGTTAAGTGAAAAAGGAAATTGCGGATGAAGAATCAAAGGAGTTACTATTGTCTGATACTATTAGGAACTTTCTTGTTGGGATATCCGTTGGGTGCATTATCACAAACCCCCGAAATAGATAGCCTCAAGATCATTGTGCAAACAGGGCGGCAAGACACCACTACGGTCGCTGCCCTGAATGCCTTGACCGTCGAATTCATCCAATTGGATGAACTGGACCAGGCCAAGGGCTTCGCCGCTCAGGCCATTGCCCTTGCCGACCGCCTGGATTTCAAAACAGGCAAGGCCTATGCCCTTAAAAACAAGGGATTGGCAGAATACTACCAAAGCAATTACAAGGAAGTACTCGAGAGTTGGACCCTATCACTGCAGATGTTCGAAGCAATCAAGGATACTCTGGGCATGGCCAATTTGGCCAGCAACCTAGGGGTGATCTACTACGATCAGGGCGGTCACGCCAAGGCTCTGGACTATTATTTACAGTCGCTAAGTCTATCCGAAAAGTTGGGCGATCCGGTAAGGATTACTTCGGCCTTGGTCAATATCGGCGGCGTTTATACCCAAATGCTCGATTATGACAAGGCGCTTTCCTATTACCAACAGATTGAACCATACCTCAATGGTTTGAACAATACAAAAATTCAATCGGCCTATTTGATGGGCATAGGTGAGGTCTACAGCAAAAGGGAAGACCACGGCAATGCCTTGAAAAAATATGAGGAAGCCCTGGCAATCAACTTAGATTCCCCCGATTATGCGCATATCCTTACCATGATCGGGAAGGAGGAACGTCAGCTGGGGAACGTGGATAAAGCCATCGATTATTTTAACCTGGCCTATGATACCGCCAAAGCCTCCGATCTGCTACTGGATCAAGCACAAACGCTTTTGGCCTTGGGCAACACCTATCGGGAAACGGAGGTTAAAAAAGCGCTCAAAGCCTATCAGGATGCAGAACCTTTGGCCATTGAATTGGATGCCAATGAAGAACTCAGGGATATTTACCAAGGGATGGCCTTGGCCTATGATGCCGCAGGGGACTATAAAAAGGCTTATGCGTATCAGAACAAATACCTGGAACTGAAAGACAAGATCTTCAATCTGGAAACAGACGATAAGATTCGGGGCTTGCAGTTCGATTTTGAAATGGAGCAACAGAAGAACCAATATGACCAAGAGATCCAAGTATCGGAGTTGTTGGCCAAGCGGCAGAAGTACGCCCTTTACGCCACAATTTCTTCATTGGTGTTGGTCTTTGTATTGGCCATAGGTTCCTATAAGCGGTATCGCTATGTAAAGAAAACCAACAAAATCATCGAGGAAGAGAAAAACCGCTCCGAGAACCTCTTGCTCAACATCCTGCCCGATGAAACGGCCCATGAACTGAAAACGAATGGGAAGGTGAAGGCCAAAAAATTCGAATCGGTCACCGTGATGTTCACCGATTTCAAGGGCTTTACCAGTTATTCACAAAACCTGTCCCCGGAAAAGCTGGTAAAAACGGTCGATTATTATTTTTCGAAGTTCGATGCCATCATGGATAAATACGACCTGGAGAAGATCAAGACCATCGGCGATGCCTATATGTGTGCAGGCGGTTTGCATCAGCCGACCGAAGGCCACCCGCAAAGGATGGTTGAGGCTGCCTTTGAGATTGCGCAAGTGATGCAGGAGGCCAAGAAAGAAACGGATCCCGACATCGTGCCTTTCGAGGTAAGGATCGGCATCAATACCGGAGCCATTGTGGCAGGGGTGGTGGGGACCCGAAAATTCGCTTACGACATCTGGGGCGATACCGTAAATGTTGCCGCCCGTATGGAATCGCTCTCCGAACCCGGCCGGGTCAATGTTGCGGAAAGTACATATTTGCTGATCCGTGACACTTATTCCTGCGAGCATCGGGGCCAGATCCATGTGAAGAACAAGGGCATGATGGACATGTATTTTGTGAACGGTCCCAAAAAAAAGAAACCCCTAAGGCCAAGATCGAGAAGCAGGTCAATATTTAGTGCCCATCTCCGGCCCCGTTTCCCACTTACATTAGCGTTTATTTCTTATATTTAGTCATAGGTCCGCCCTGATTGCCCCCCCAAGCTTATGGGTCCTTTTCGATTGCTGGAATCGACGATTCCGAAAACAACTTATTAACCAAACCTTTAAAGATTTTCTTTATGGATGGACTAATGATGCAGTACCCCCTCACCACCAATGTGATCCTCGAATATGGGAACCGTGCCTTCCATTATAAAAGGGTGATCAGTTATATGCCCAATGGCAACCGCCATGAATATACCTTCGGCGACCTGTACAAACGCTGCAAAAAACTGGCCAATGTGCTGACCCAAAAACTGGGCATCGGCAAGGGCGACATGGTCGGCACCTTTGCCTGGAACCATTACCAGCATCTCGAACTCTATTATGCCATTCCCGGTATCGGGGCGGTCTGCCATACGATCAATATCCGGCTTTCGCCCCAACAGACCGAATTCATCATCAACCATTCCGAAGACAAGGTCATTTTTGTCGACGCCACCCTGGTGAAGCTCCTCGAACCCATCGCCTCCCTCCTGGAGACGGTGGAACACTACATCATCATCAATGCGGCCGAAGGTTTCACCACCACCCTGCCCAACATACTGCACTATGAAGATTTGATGAAGGGTGGATCCGAATCCTATGAATGGCCCAAACTGGAGGAGAACGATGCCTGTGGCATGTGCTATACCAGTGGTACCACCGGCCTTCCCAAAGGGGTGCTCTATTCGCACCGTTCCACCTTTTTGCATGCTGCAACGATATTGTCGCCCAATGCCGCCAATGTGGGCAGCCAGGATACGATATTGTTGATCGTGCCCCAATTCCATGTGATGGCCTGGGGCTTTCCCTATATGTGCATCTTGGCGGGCGCCACCATGGTGATGCCCTCTGCGAACCTGCAGCCCGAGGCGATCATAAAAATGCTTGCCGATGAGAAGGTGACCAAGGCCAACGGAGTGCCCACGATCTGGCTGGGCGTCTACGAGGCGATGAAGAAAAACCCGCCCAAAGAAAAATTGGCACTTCAGGAATATCTGGTGGGCGGATCTGCCCTTCCCCCCAGTTTGATCCAAGCGTTCGAGAAAGATTTTGGCATCAAGGGTGGCCAGGCCTGGGGCATGACCGAAACCTCGCCGCTGGGCACGGTGAGCCGTTTACAACCCGAACACGAACATTTAAGTGAAAAGGAAAAGCTTAAAATACGCGCCAAGCAGGGCACCGAATTCCCGGGGGTCGAGATCAGGGTGGTTACCGAGGATGGCACTGTAGCGCCACGAGATGGGAAGACCATGGGGGAACTGCAGATCAAAGGGGTGTGGGTGATCAGTTCCTATTTCAAGACCCACAACAAGGAAAATTTCACCGAAGATGGCTGGTTCAAAACCGGTGATGTGAGTACAATCGACGAGAATGGCTATATGGAGATTACCGACCGCACCAAAGACCTGATCAAAAGCGGGGGGGAATGGATCTCGAGCGTGGCCTTGGAATCGGCCTTGATGTCGCACCCCAAGATCAGGGAAGCGGCCGTGATCGCGATTCCCGACGAGAAATGGATGGAACGCCCTTTGGCCTGCATCGTATTGTTCGATCCGCAAGACCCGATCCCCAACTCGGAACTGATCGATTATCTGATGAAAGACTTCGCCAAATACCAGGTGCCGCAAGACTATGTCTTTATCGATCAGGTGCCCAAGACCAGTGTGGGGAAATTCGATAAAAAAGAATTGAGAAGGCTTTATTCCGAAGGCAAATTGGTGTATTGACCTTTGGATTCCGTTCGATTGTAAACCTTACGCTTTCGATGTGTCCGGGGCGAGATATTTTTGATCGATATAAAAGGTGCCGAAGGGCAGGAGGGAAGCGGTCAACAGCACCAGCATCCTTTTGAACCCCCATTTTTTCCGGACGCAAAAAACCACCGCAAGAAGCGCATAGGTGATGAAAAGGAAGCCATGCGCATAACCGATATAAATATTCGGTCTTGGAAGGTCGGCCAGATATTTTAGGGGCATGCTTACCGCAAAGAGGGCCAAATAGGAAATACCTTCAAGTATGGCAGTGGCCCTGACAAGGTTCAACATAATTATGGTTTTGCACCACCGGAAAAGGTCCCGGTCGTGCCATTATTAAAGTGCAACATGCTACTTTGCAATATTGCCTAAAGGTGGATCACTTCCCCATAGGCATCGGCAACGGCCTCCATCACCGCTTCGCTCATCGTCGGGTGCGGATGCACCGCTTTCAATACCTCATGCCCGGTGGTTTCCAGTTTACGGGCCAGAACGGCCTCCGCGATCATATCGGTCACCCCGACGCCGATCATATGGCATCCCAGCCACTCCCCGTATTTGGCATCGAAGATCACCTTCACGAAACCGTCCGGTGTTCCTGCGGCTTTGGCCTTGCCACTGGCTGAAAAGGGGAATTTGCCCACTTTGAGCTCATAGCCTTTTTCAAGGGCCTGTTTTTCGGTAAGTCCCACCGAAGCTACTTCCGGTATACAATAGGTACAACCGGGGATGTTGCCGTAATCGAGGGGTTCTACGTGCATGCCCGCAAGCTTTTCCACACAGAGGATCCCTTCGGCCGAGGCCACGTGTGCCAGGGCCTGTCCCGGGGTCACGTCCCCAATGGCATAGTAACCGGGAATGTTGGTGGCATAGTAGTCGTTGACCAAAATTTTATCCCTATCGGAAGCGATGCCCACTTCCTCCAGGCCGATATTCTCAATATTCGATTTAATGCCCACGGCCGAAAGTACCACGTCAGCTTCGATCACTTCCTCCCCCTTACTCGTTTTTACGGTGACCTTCACGCCTGCTCCCGAAGTATCGACCTTTGTGACTTCCGAAGAGGTCATGATCTTGATGCCCGATTTCTTGAAACTGCGTTCCAATTGCTTGGAAACGTCCTCGTCTTCCACGGGAACGATATTGGGCAGGAACTCCACCACAGTCACCTCAGAGCCCATGGCATTATAGAAATAGGCGAACTCGATGCCAATGGCACCGCTGCCCACCACGACCAATCTTTTGGGTTGGGTCTCCAAGGTCATCGCCTTGCGGTACCCGATTATTTTTTTGCCGTCCTGGGGCAGACTCGGCAGCTCACGGCTCCTGGCCCCTGTGGCGATGATGATATTGTCGGCACTGTATTCGGTTTCCTTTCCATCTTCCCCTTTTACCGAAACCTTTTTGCCAGGTTTTAAGGTGCCATAACCATGGATAACTTCAATTTTGTTCTTTTTCATCAAAAACTGCACCCCTTTGCTCATGCCATCGGCCACATTGCGGCTGCGCTTCACCACGGCGTCGAAGTCTTTTTCGACCCCCTCGGCCTTCAGTCCGTAATCACCGGCATGTTTCAGGTATTCGAAGACCTGGGCAGATTTCAGCAACGCCTTGGTAGGGATGCAGCCCCAGTTGAGGCAAACGCCCCCAAGACTTTCCTTTTCCACAATGGCGGTCTTGAAGCCCAATTGGGAAGCCCTGATGGCCGTAACATAGCCGCCTGGCCCACTGCCTAAAACAATAATATCGAAATTGCCCATATCTTAAAATTTAGAGGATTCGATCCCGATGCGACTCGGGAAAGGTGCAAAAATACATAAATCAAATTCCAAAACCCAAATTCCAAATCGGAATCATGACCGTTTCAAATAAAGCCCTACTCATGGCCGTGAACGCGCCGAAGCGGGGGAAATCGGTTCAGCTTTTCTGTTCTTTATTGAAGTAGATGAGATAGTAGTACATCTGTCGCTCCTCGTCCCAGCCTTTCTCCACGAATTTCTGCGCCGAATCGGGGTTGATGAAATCGAGCTTGATCTGTATGTTCGTATCGAGGTTGATCACGTTCTTGATTTTCCTACGGGCATCGGAAACCGCTTTGTTGGCGATGTCAAAATTGGAGACGTCCTCGATGCTGTACTTGGGGCCTTTCTCTACCTTGTAGTGCTTGAATTCGGGGATCAGTTCCGGGTTCTCCATCACCTCGTTCAAAAAATTCGACTCCTCGAAAGCATCATTTTTGGCGAAATGGTTCACGGCCCGGTTCATGAAAAGGACCTCCTGTTGTTTGTCTTCGGCCGGGAGCACCACATCCTTGGCAAAGTTCTGGCAGAATTTCAGGTAGTTCTTGGTGTAGAAATTTTCATCCGCCAGGGCATCGACCCCCAAAAATTGCTCGAGCCAGTATTTGGTATCGTAGCGGTTACTGTCTACCGACAGCACTTTATAGCCTTCTTCGCCGTTCACGTTGAAGATAAGGCAGCCCTTGTCGAGGCGGTTGACGTTGATGCCCTGTTGTATGACGATATCGAGGTTCCCCCCTTTTTCTTCGAATTGGAGGAAGTCGTGTTTCAGTTCGCTTTTAAAGATTCCGATCGCGTCGACCTTTACGTTGTCGAGCATCAGATGGCTCAAATAGGCCACGTACAATTCCCCGCTCTTGATATGCGGGTGGTTCGATTGTTCGAACAAATGGGTGGCGATCTGTTTTGAGTTTTGGTGCAGGCGCGCGGGATCTTCAAAAACCTCGGAAACGATCTTATGAAGTGCATTGAAGCTTACATCCACTTCATCGGTGAACTTGAAATAACTTTCTTCTTTTTCCCGAAAGGGCTTAAAAAAGTATTCCTTCAAAAGGCCAGTGGTCTCGTCGTTGAGGGCAAAAGGAGCCTCCGACAGAAAAACACTTTCCCCTTTGTTTTTATTGCCGACACGATGCAGGGAAAGACTTTCGATTTGGGCTGGATACAGATTGATCATGTTGTTTTTTGGAGTTATTCCTGAAATACAGGAGGGTGTTGTTCGTAATTTTTAGGTTTTAAAGATAGGCTCATGTCCTGGCTGGATTGCCATGATGGCATATTCACCGATGAGATGATATGGGAAGGCCGGGGTTTGGACCCGTATCAGTTCCAGTTTTCGTCAAAGTCCATATCGTCGTAATTGTCCAAGGTATCGTCAAAATCGAAAGTGGGGTCGGCCTCGAATATTTTCTCGGGCGGGGCCTCCGGGATTTCCCCGAAACTGAAAAGCACGTTGGGATAGGATTTTCCAATTTCAGATTCGACCACGTCTGCCAGTTCCACGAAAAAGGTCCACATGCTTAAAAAATCATAGACATAGATCAGCTTTGGGGTTTCTGGCCCTAGGATGTCCTCCAAAATGGTCTCCTGCATCAGGCGAACGGAGCCCTGGGTTTCGCCCATGTCGAACAGCGCGATTTCCTCGTCCTGGTTCCAATTTTCATCACAGGTGTAAAAGGAGGCCATCTCATTGCCCAGAAAGCCAAAGGCCTGGGTAATGGTGTTGTGGAGCTCTTCCAAAGAATCGTGTGCGGCAATTTCGATATCCCTGAAGATATCTTCCTCCGCATCCAGAATTATCCTGATTTTATAGATCATCGGCCAAATTTACTCGGAGGGCAAAGTTACGAAGTTTTAGGACTTTTCTGTGTATTTAGGGCCTCCAATACCAAATAAAACTGCGTGCCGAACAGCAGGGAAGCCAGGATGAGATGTATCGGTTGGGTGGTGAACGGGAAATCGAGATAATACATCATGATGCCCGTGAGCACTTCCAAAGCAAGCAGGCCCAACACCCAGTTGATTTTGCCATAACCCAGCTTCCTTTTAAAGATCCTGTATCCCAAAAATCCGTTCAAGAGCAGCACCAGGATCGAAAACGAACGGTGCGCATAGAATGGCCAGGTAGGAGCCTGCAACCATAGGTTTTTGGCGGTTTCCCCAACCAGATCGATCTGCATGTCGACGAATTGTCGAACCTGGGTGCCCAGGATAATTTGTGCCAAGGTGGCCGCCAGGGCCAAGATCATCAGTTTCATGACGGTCTGGTCACGGAACGGGGCCTTTGCCCTGTCGCTGGATTTAAAGATGAGAAACAACAGCATGGCCACAATAATGAGGGCCATGACCATATGCACCGTGATCTTCACGGGTTCCAAGACCGAATATACCACGGTTGCGCCAAGCCAGGCCTGAAAGCCCATGGCAAAGACGACCAAAATAGAGAGGAAGGTCAGTATTTTTTCTGTTTTCCAGTACCGGAAAGACAGGATGGCGAGCACCAAGGTGGCCAATCCGGCCAGGGCACCCAAAAGCCGGTTGATGAACTCGATCCAGGTATGCCATGGATTGAAAAGGGCATAATCGTGTTTGGTATAGGGCTCCCAATCCTGGGCATCGAATCGGTCGGTGGTCTTAAAATCTTCTTTAGCCACCTGCAGCGATTCGTCCTTGATGATCACTTGTCCTTTTTGGTAGTCCCTGTACGCCGTCCATTGCAGTTCGGAGGCTTCGGTAGGGGGGATGTAATATCCAAAACACTTCGGCCAGTCGGGGCAACCCATGCCGCTCCCGGTCATCCTAACAACGGCTCCAGCGGCAATCACCAAATACACTAAGATCAGGGAGATTTTCGCGGCTTTGCGAAAGTTTTTTTGCATGATTTACGCTTAATAGAGTGCAAAATTACCACATCTTTTACACAAAAGGACTCCTATTTTGGAAAAAACGGATCGAATTTCCCGGCCTTGTTCATAGGCCCATGGCTTTGCCCTTTTTCAGCATGAAATCGCGTGCCGCATCATGTTCGTTCGGAATTTCACCTTCCAAAATGGCCTCCTTGATCGCTTCCTTGATGATCCCGATCTCTTTGGAAGGTTTAAGGTTGAAGGTCTCCATGATCTCCTCTCCCGTGACCGGGGGCTGAAAATTACGGATGTGGTCCCGTTCTTCCACCTCCACGATCTTTTGGCGTACCAACTTGAAGTTGTTTTTGTACTTGCGCTGCTTGGAAGGATTTTTGGTGGTGATATCGGCCTCACAAAGGGTCATCAGATCTTCCACATGCTCCCCGGCGTCGAAGACCAGACGGCGTACTGCCGAATCGGTGACATATTCTTCGGAAAGCACTATGGGCCTGGAGCTCATCATCACCATCTTTTGCACAAACTTCATCTTGTCGTTCAAGGGCATGTGCAGGCGCTTGAACAATTTATAAACCATTTTGGAGCCGACAAATTCGTGGCCATGAAAGGTCCACCCAATTTTTTTATGGAACCTTTTGGTGGGGGCCTTCCCGATATCGTGCAATAGGGCAGCCCAACGCAACCATACATCATCGGTGGTTTCGGCGATATTGTCGACCACTTCGAGCGTATGCCAAAAATTATCCTTATGGCGTTGGCCCTCGATCTCCTCAATGCCCTCCAAGGCGACCAATTCCGGCAAGATATAGGGCAAGAGTCCGGTTTTGTGCAGCAGCCCAAAACCGATGGAGGGTTTGGGGCAGGCCAATATTTTATGGAGTTCCTCGACAATGCGTTCCCCGGAAATGATCTTCATGCGTTCTTTGTGTTCGGTGATCGCTTGTAGGGATTTCAGCTGTATCTCAAAACCGAGCTGGGCGGCGAACCGAATGGCCCGTAGCATGCGCAGCGGATCGTCGGAAAAAGTAATGCCCGGTTCCAAGGGGGTTCGGATCAGTTTGCGTTCAAGATCGCCCAAACCATCGAAGGGATCTAACAGCGTTCCATAATCTTCGGCATTCAGGGAAATGGCCAGGGCGTTTATCGTGAAATCCCTTCTTTTTTGGTCCTCTTCCAAACTGCCGTCCTCCACCACGGGTTTCCTGCTATCACGGTCGTAGCTCTCTTTGCGGGCCCCGACGAACTCCAGTTCCAGATCGCCCTGTTTGATCATGGCGGTGCCGAAGTTTTTAAAAACGGTGACCTTGGGATTCCCCGGCAATCTAGCGGCTACTTTCCGGGCAAGCGCGATGCCACTGCCCACCACTACAATGTCGATATCCTTGGGGATGCCCCTTTGCAAAAGGTAATCTCGGACATAGCCACCGATAACATAGGTGCTCGACCCAAGTGCCTTGGCGGCATCGTGGATGATCGAAAAAATCGGGTCTTCTATGGCTTTTTGGTAATTGTTTCGTTCCATGATATGGGCTTCATCCCCGCTGTTTTTCGCATCGGAGGACATTTTATGACACGAACTAGTACTTATTCGCGTATCACTTTGACCGAACCGTCGTTCCCCAGTTTTATAATGGATGAGGGCACGCCATTGCTTTGGTCTTGATGCAAATTTACCACATAGCCGACACCTTTTAAAATGGCATCGCTGATTTCTGAAAATTGGCATGGCGAAGGTTCGCCCGAAAGATTTGCCGAGGTCGAAACGATGGGTTTTTTGAACTTATTGATCAGGGTTTGGCAAAATTGATCGGAAGCCACACGAATGGCCAGGGTATTATCGCAAGCGATCAGGTTTTTGGCCACTCCTTTGGGCTGGTCATAAATAATGGTGGTCGGCTTGGTGGTGAGATCGATGATGTCGTAGGCCACCGCGGGAACCTGTTGCACATGCCTTTCGAGCATGGGTACATTGGCGACCAGGCAAATCAGGGCTTTGCTGTCCGCCCTTTTTTTAAGTGCATAGACTTTGCTTACGGCCGCTTCGTTGGTGGCATCGCAGCCGATGCCCCAAACCGTATCGGTGGGGTAGAGGATAAGGCCTCCCTTTTGAAGTACCTCAATGGCGTTGTTGATTTCTGTCGTCAAAGGTTAAAAATGGCTTAACTTAATTTTTAGGAAGCAAAAGTACGTTTTCTTGGTTTGTCGACCATGGTTCAGTCTTCAATGACCTGCCTTTGTTTCAATGATTTTCCGAGCGGGAGCCCGATCAGGATGCGATGGAAAAGTTTCCAATATTTGGGTTTAAAGAGCGAAACCAGGCCGTAGCGCAGGATGAAAAACAAGCGTAACAGTTGGTACTGCACATAGCCATTGTTTTTACGGATGACATAGAACATCGAGGTTTTCAGCTCTATTTTGGTATCGATGGGCATGCCTGTCCGATCAATGCTTTTGCCCTGATAATGCAGGTATTTTGCCGCTGGCAGGAAATATGTTTTTCGCTTAAGGCGGCGGAGTCGGAAACAGATATCGCTTTCTTCGAAATACAGGAAGAGGTTGGTATCGAAACCCCCAACAGCTTTGAAATCGGAAGCCCGGAAAAACATGAAACTCCCGTTCACATAATCTACCTTTAGGGGGTCCGCATATATTTTTCGCCTTTTGGGCTTCGATTTTGGATTGAGGAATTCGATCGCGGCCTTGCCGAAAACCTCGCGTCCGAAGGAGGTAAAATGGTCGAAACTCACCCCCGGTTTTTCGTTTTGGTCATAAATTTGGGCTCCACAAACGGCCACATCGGCGGTCTTTACCATGAAATCGTGGCAGATCGAAACCGCATCGTTGATCAGGAGGGTATCGTTGTTGAGAAAAAGATAATGATCGGCATTGGCATATTGTACCCCCATCATGTTCCCGCCCCCGAAACCCGTATTGATCTTGCTCCGATAAAGCTTTACCCTGGGGTCTTTCAAACCCATCAGGAGATTTTGCAAGGCGTCAAAATCATCCCGATTTGAAGCATTATCGATAATGATGATTTCGTAGGAGAGTGCCTTGGAGGTCTTCAATAAAATATTTTCAACACATTTGGCCGTATCCTCGGAGCCATTGTAGTTGATGAGAATGATGGCTACCTGAACCTTGTTTATGGTCGTATTCTCTGGTTTTTCCATCCTCAATTGCAATGTTCCTCCAAAAAGTTGAGCAATGACCGGTTGAAAAGGGCAGGTTCGAAGGCATTATAAAGGGTACCGATATTCTTTTTAAGGTATTTTTTATCTTGATTTTCAAAAAGTTCCGGTTTGTAATCTTTCAGGTGTGCCCCGATATGCTTTGTTCGGGCATCATTGTGCCATGCTTCTTTGAGAATAAATGGACTGAACATACAAAATGTCGGAACCTCAATGGCCTTGGCCATGTTCACCGCGCCCCCTTCGTTGCCGATCAGGGCGTCACATTGCGATAAGAGCGCTATGAATTCCCGTAAGGAAGGGGCATAAAAGTCGATCGCGATCCGTTCTCGGGTTTTGGCATCGCATTGGTTATATATGTCCCGCGCTTCTTTTTCCTGGTGGGGCAGGTAGTTGAAAAGTATTTTGGCATTGGTGTTTTTGCAAATGGTGCCGATGATGTTGGCCATATAGGCGGCGGGATAGGTTTTGATTGCATCGCTGCCCAAAATGCCCATCATGATCAGCGGTTGGGATGCATCCGACTTTAATGCCATGGCGACCTTGGAGGCGGCTTGCATCTCTGCTTCCTGCAGGTATAATTTTGGGTTCGTCTCAAAGGTGTTCGATTCCTTCAGCAAGGGATCTAGCAACCGCAACCGGTTGTGCATGGCCAGGGGTATCGTTCCTTCAACCACCAGATTTTCCTTGATGGTATCGGTATACACCCATCGGGTATACCATTTGTCGTGCGCTATCTTGTACTGTGCGCGGGCAAAGTGCGAGATCAGGTTGCTTTCCAATTTACCGTAAACATCGATCACCGCATAATATTCCTCTTTTTTGATCTCTTTCAAGAAGTCATAAAAATCGAATTTATTTCTGCTGAATTGATTTTTAAAGACGATGACCTTATCGATAAAGGGGTTGTTTTCCAACACCGCCAAGGTATGTTCGTTGGCGACGAAATGTATTTGGCAATCGGGATACCGGTCTTTCAGATTTTCACAAAGAATGGTGCTGGTGAGCACGTCACCTATCATTTTTTGTTGTATGACCAAGAATTTCATGCGATTCGGGGCTTCTTTTTCAATGCTGCAAATATAGCCAATTTCGGGTCAGTTCCGATGATAGCCCATTTAGACGGCATATTTTCTTGGTGATCCTTTTCAAAAAACTACATTTGCAAAACCATCAGAAAGCAAGCGCATCCTATGAGCACGGTCAGTGTAATCATTAGTACCTATAACAAGCCGGATTGGCTGGAAAAGGTTTTGTGGGGCTTCAATTGCCAGACCTACAAAGATTTTGAGGTCATTATTGCCGATGATGGTTCGGGTTCGGAAACCAAGGATAAAATTGAGGCCCTGAGACCGCAAATGTCCTACTCCATCAACCATATTTGGCAGGAAGACCATGGCTTCCAGAAATGTAAGATCTTGAACAAGGCCATCCTGGCCTGCAACACGGAATATATCATCATGACCGATGGCGACTGCATTCCGAGGGAAGATTTTGTGCAGGTGCACTATATCAACAAAGAACCTGGATTTTTTATTTCGGGCGGTTATTATATGTTGCCCATGAACATTTCTTTGGCCATCACGAAAGCTGATATTGAGCGGCAAAACTGCTTCAATATTGAATGGCTGAAGGAGAAAGGCATTCCGAAGACCTTTAAGAACAACAAGTTGACCGCCAAAGGCTTTATCTCCAAGTTCTTCAATGCGATTACGCCCACCAATGCCAGCTGGAACGGCCACAACTCCTCGGGCTGGAAAAAAGACATCATGAACATCAATGGCTTTGACGAACGGATGCAATATGGGGGCGAAGATCGGGAATTTGGTGAAAGACTCTTCAACTACGGGGTGCGGTCGAAGCAATTGCGATACAGCGCGGTCTGCGTTCACTTAGATCATGAGCGGGGCTACAAAACGCCCGAGGCCATTGCGAAAAACCAAGTAATACGGCGGGAAGTGAGACAGAACAAAAGCGTTTGGACCTATCACGGCATTACCAGGTAGTAGGCCAGCTCGTTCTTCTTCTCCAATTTTTTCAACTCCCTATATCTTTCCAGATCGCTCAAGGCGTTGAGATAACAAATGGTGATGCCCTTTTTGCCGTCCAAAAAGCCCAACCGTAAGAAGTAGTGGTTGAAGAATTTCCAAACGGGTTTGAAAATAAGGTAAAAGTAGTTGAACTGCTTCTCCCTATAAAACGATTCCTGCGCCTTTAACCTGCCATATTTGAGCATTTTACACTTGTAATCCTCAAAGTTTTTATAGCAGTAATGCACCAATTGTTCCTTGAAAATGCCCGATTCTCCATCAACGTCCAAGGTTTCGTGCACGATTTTCTTATCCGAGAATTGGGCCTTGCTTTTTCTGAATAGCCTGTAGTTTTTGTCGGTCTGCCATCCGCTGAAACGCAAATGCTCGTTTTGGAACATGAATTTTCGATAGAACCAATAGGCTACGATTTCCGAATCTCCGTTCACGGTCCGTAAAATTTCTGATTTAAGGTTTTCCGAGACCACTTCATCGGCATCCAAGAAAAGTACCCAATCATTGTTGGCCTGTTTCAGGGCAAAGGATTTTTGCAGTGTAAAATTCACAAATGGATGTTGGATGACCTTGACCTTAGGATGGGCCTTGAGGTATTCAAAAGTGCCGTCGGTGCTATAGGAATCAACCACAATGATCTCGTCTGCAAAGGAAACCGAATCGATGCATCGTTCAATATATCCTTTCTCGTTGTAAGCGATGATCAGGGCCGAAATTCTTTCTTTGGTACGGTTCATAGACAGTAAAAAATATTGGTAGCTTTGGTTGGCAACTATTTTAAAACTAAAAAAAATGGAAAAAAGTATGGATGATCATAAAAATCCAATCCTTTAGACCGCTACGTCGTATTCCCTAAGCGCCTCGTTCAAAGAGGTCTTTTTGTTGGTGCTCTCCTTGCGTGTGCCGATGATCAGGGCACAGGGCACTTGGTAGTCTCCAGCCGGAAATTTTTTGACATAGCCCCCTGGTATAACAACTGAACGTGCCGGAACCCTACCTTTGTATTCGATCGGTTTGCTGCCGGTGACATCAATGATCTTGGTTGAAGCCGTGAGTACCACGTTGGCACCCAGTACCGCTTCTTTTTCAACCCTTACGCCTTCGACCACGATACATCGCGATCCGATAAAGGCATTGTCCTCAATGATTACCGGAGCGGCCTGCAAGGGTTCCAAAACCCCGCCGATTCCTACGCCGCCGCTGAGGTGCACATTTTTGCCTATTTGGGCACAGCTTCCCACAGTGGCCCAGGTGTCTACCATGGTGCCCTCATCCACATAGGCACCGATGTTGACGTAACTGGGCATCAAGATGGTACCCGCTGAAATATAGGCGCCATGTCGTGCCACCGCATGGGGCACCACGCGAACGCCTTTTTCCGCATAGCCTCTTTTTAAAGGTATTTTGTCGTGAAATTCAAAAATGCCCACTTCCAAAGTTTCCATCTTTTGAATGGGAAAATATAGTACCACCCCTTTCTTTACCCACTCATTGATCTGCCATCCACCGTCTACGGGTTCTGCACAGCGTAGCTTCCCCTGATCCAGGAGTGCTATGATTTCCCGTATGGCCTTCTGTGTTTTTCCTTCCTTTAAAAGTTCCCTGTTATCCCAGGCATTTTCAATGGTTCTTCTTAGTTCGGTCATTCGATTCCCTTAATTTAATGCAAATATAAGCGGTCAAAAATGAATTCGACTTTCAATTTTACGGTAATAACAATTTATGGGCTATTTTTGCAAAAAAAATAAATTGGGTAGGCTATTGGCATTGGATTATGGAAAAAGGCGCACGGGAATTGCGATAACCGATGAGATGCAATTGATTGCTTCCGGACTTACCACTGTGGATACCGATGATTTGATGGTTTTTTTGAAAGCCTATCTCGATGTGGAAAAAGTAACGGGCTTCGTTGTGGGCGAACCAAAACAGATGAACAATTTACCCTCGGAATCAGAAGCGCTGATAAAACCATTTATCAAAAAATTGGCCATGCAATTTCCACAGATACCCATTTACAGACAAGATGAACGCTTCACCTCAAAAATGGCCATTCAGTCTTTAGTGGAAGCGGGCGTGAAGAAAAAACAAAGAAGGAATAAGGCCCTGGTCGACGAAGTGAGCGCCACTTTGATTTTACAGGCCTATTTAAACAAAATTCAATGATTTTACCCATTGTTGCTTACGGGGATCCCGTTTTAAGAAAAGTAGGCATAGACATCGATCAGGCGTACCCCAATCTGAAGGAACTTCTGGAGAACATGTGGGAAACCATGTATAAAGCCAATGGGGTGGGCCTTGCAGCTCCCCAGGTGGGCCTGGCCATTCGATTGTTCATGGTCGATACCAGTCCTTTTGCGGATGACGAGGAATTGTCGGTCGAGGAAAGGAAGGCACTGAGCGGATTCAAAAAGGTCTTCATCAATGCGGTCATCCATGAGGAAAAAGGCGAAGAATGGCCATTTAACGAAGGTTGCCTGAGTATTCCCGACATCCGTGAGGATATAAAACGCAAAGATACAATCACCATCTCCTATGTCGATGAGGCGTTTAAAGCCTACACGGAAACATTCGACGGACTTTTGGCCCGGGTGATACAACATGAGTACGACCACATTCAGGGAATCTTGTTCATCGACAAGGTATCGCCCCTAAAAAAGCGGCTCCTGAAAAGCAGATTAAAGAACATATCACAAGGCAAGATCGTGGTCGATTATAGAATGCGCTTTCCTGAACTTAAAAAAGCGCGATAATCGTCGCGATCGTATAACTAAAATGGGCATATTTGCCTTTGCAATTATCTTAGCATTATGGGATTGGACAAAATATTGGCCATTGGTGGCAAACCGGGACTTTTTAAATTGGTGACCCAAACCAGGGCAGGTTTCGTGGCGGAATCGTTGCTGGATGGCAAGAAAATTACGGTGGGCCTCCGTAGCAATGTGAGCGTGCTCTCTGAAATTGCCATCTATACCTTGGAAAAGGAAGTCCCTTTACGGGAGGTCTTCCAGAATATCAAATCCAAGGAAAATGGTGGGAAGACATCGGTAAACCACAAAGACGAAAAAATTAAGTTGGAGGAATATTTTTTTGAGATATTGCCCGATTACGATGAAGACAGGGTGTATCCGAGCGACATTAAGAAAGTGGTGCAGTGGTACAACATTCTTCACGACAATGGCATCAAGGATTTCGAAGAAGCTGAAGCCGAGTCGGAAACTTCCGGGGAGGAGGAATAGTTTTTTAGTCTTTTGACCTTTTGGTACCCTGCGTTCAAAGCAGGGCGTATTTTACAAACCGGTTAGTTTTTGGCCGCTGTAGGCCACCTAACCCATTTTTAAATCGTATGCAAAACCGAAGTATCCTAAAAACGGCCTTTTTCCTGGCCATTTTGAATCTATCTCCTGGGCTGGCCCAACAGAACACCAAAGCAACCGACACCTTAAAAAAGGCGACCAAAGAACTCCCTTTGGAACCGGAACGCAGCGTCGTCTTTACAACCGATAAGGGCACTTGGATTTCCTTGGATGTGAGTCCGGATGGCCAAACCATCGTATTCGATTTGATGGGCGATCTCTATACCCTTCCCATCAATGGGGGCACCGCAACAAGAATTACCCATGGACTTGCTTACGACGTGCATCCAAGGTTCAGCCCAGATGGAAAATCGCTCGTCTTCATTTCCGACAAAAGCGGTTCCGACAATATTTGGACCATGAACCTCGCGACCAAAGAAGAAAAACAGGTGACCGAGGAAAAAAAGCACAACTTCTTCTCCGCCGAATGGACCCCCGATGGCGAATACATCGTTGGGGTAAAAGGAAGAAGGAATATCAAACCGCATATATATCACAAAGACGGTGGATCGGGGAGCCAACTGATCGATAAACCGGAAGATGCGAAATTGATCGACCCCGCTTTCGGTGCAGATGGAAAACTGCTCTATTTTTCGCAACGAAAGAATGCATGGAACTACAATGCCCAATTGCCACAATACCAAATTGGGACCTATGATATGGAAGACGGCGATATGGCGGTGATCACTTCACGCTATGGATCGGCCTTTACCCCAACACTTTCCCCGAATGGGCAATGGTTGGTTTACGGCACCCGTTTTGAGGCCGAAACCGGGCTCGTGCTCCAAAACCTGAAAACGGGAGAAGAACGTTGGTTGGCCTATCCGGTACAGCGCGATGAACAGGAGTCGATCGCCTCCTTGGGGGTTTTGCCCGCCATGTCGTTTACCCCCGACAGCAAAAACCTGATCGCCTCCTACGGGGGAAAAATATTTTCAATCGATGTCACGGGCAATACGTCCAAAGAGATACCCTTTACCGCCTCGGTGGATTTGGATATGGGACCGAGGCTTGCTTTCAAGTATCCGATAAAGGATGATGTGGAGGCCCTGGTGACCCAGATCCGGGATGCCAAACCATCGCCCGATGGTTCCCGATTGGCCTTTACCGCCCTCAACAGGCTTTATGTGATGGATTTTCCCAACGGGACCCCAAAACGACTTACCGAAAATGATTTTATCGAAGCACAGCCATCCTGGTCGCCCGATGGAAAGTATCTGGTCTTTACCACATGGAAAGAAGGTGGGGGCCATCTATACAAAATAAACACCACGGGACGCCCACAATTGGTCATGCTGACGCAGCAGCCCGGACTCTATACCTATCCCGAATGGTCCTACAAATCGGACCGGATCGCTTTTCATAGGGGAACTGCGCAGGCTTTTCAGGACATGTTGGGCCTGTCCTCAGATCGGATGTACGAAGACCTGGTTTGGGTGAACAGCAATGGAGGGCCGATTAACTTCATCGACAAGTCGAAAGATAGGACGATGCCCCATTTCACCAAGGTAGACGACCGTATTTACCTGAGCAATGCAGAAAAAGGATTGTTGTCGATCCGCTGGGACGGTACCGATGAAAAGGAACATCTTAAACTAAAAGGCATCGAAACCTATGGGTCGCAAGATATTCTTGAGGAGCACCATGCCCTCCCCATGGAGCCCGGGGCCGATGATAAGGATAAATCCTCCAAACCGGATCTGGTCTGGATTTCCCCGGACGGGAAATCGGTGCTCGCGAAGATCAACAATGACATCTTTACCGCCATCATTCCCAAATACGGAAAAACGCCCACCGTTTCGTTGGCAAAGGCAGACAAGGCCGCATTTCCCGCATTGAAATTGACCATTATGGGAGGGGAATTCCCGGCTTGGTCCTCCGATAGCAAAAAAGTGCATTGGTCTTTGGGAGCCAGCCATTTCAGATATGATGTGGCGGCAGGAAAGCAGTTCGCCGATAGCTTGGCCACGGCCAAAAAAAAGGAAGCGGAACTGAACAAGACCAACAAGGAAAGCGATTCCTCCGACACCAAGAATAAAGGGGACGAAAAGCAAGATCCCCAATTCAAAGCCGAGGAATTCAAAGTGAAGGTAAGTTACAAAAAGGATGCCCCGACCGGCAACCTCCTGTTGAAAGGGGGGCGGGTGATCACCATGAAAGGGGATGAGGTCATCGAAAATGGCGACGTGCTGATCGAGAACAACCGTATCAAAGCAATCGGTCCGTCAGGGACGCTCAGTGTGCCCAAGGGCACCGTGGAAATAGTTGTGGAGGGCAAAACCATTACCCCAGGTTTTGTGGATGTGCATGCCCATTTAAGGCCGGCCTGGGGCATCCATAAAAACCAGGTCTGGATGTATGCGGCCAACCTTGCGTATGGCGTCACCACCACCAGGGATCCACAAACCGGGACCACCGATGTCCTCACCTATTCTGATATGGTGGAGGCCGGGATGGTCGATGGACCGAGGATCTATAGCACGGGCCCCGGGCTGGGCTATTGGGGCTATCAGTTGAAAAGCCTCGAACAAACCAAGACCGTGTTGAAACAATACAGTGATTATTTCGATACCAAGACCATTAAAATGTACTTGGTGGGCAATCGACAGCAAAGGCAATGGGTGATCGAGGCCTGCAAGGAATTGAAATTGATGCCCACGACCGAAGGCGGACTCGATTTTAAACTCAATATGACCCAACTTCTAGATGGTTATCCCGGCCATGAACACTCCCTGCCCATTTACCCCATTTATGAAGATGTGGTGAAGTCCATTGCAGAATCGCAAATGGCGGTTACCCCGACACTTTTGGTTTCCTATGGTGGGCCTTGGGCCGAGAATTACTATTATGCTACAGAGAACGTTTGGGGGAATGCAAAGCTCCAGTACTTCACGCCCTACGACGAATTGGCCGGGAAGAGCAGACGGAGGCCGGGTTGGTTTATGGATGAGGAACATATTTTTAAAAAACATGCCGAATTCATGACCGAACTTGTTGAGGCCGGAGGATTGGCGGGTATCGGAAGTCACGGGCAGTTGCAGGGTCTGGGTTTTCACTGGGAACTTTGGTCGGTGGCCAGTGCAGGGATGAAAAACCACGATGCCCTTAGGGTGGCCACCATCATCGGGGCAGAGGCTATCGGTTTGGATGGGGATCTGGGCAGTCTGGAAGCCGGAAAACTTGCCGATGTCCTTATCCTTGATAAAAACCCGCTCGAAGATTTGAGGAATACCACAACACTGACCCATGTCATCAAAAATGGTAAGGTGTACGATGCCAACACCCTCGATGAGGTTTGGCCGGTAACCAAAAAAGCGGCACCTTTCAACTGGCAAACCAAAAAGCCGACAGGCATGCCGGGAACGAAAAAGTAGCGCTAAAAATCAAAGCTAAAAAAGAGCCTCCAAGAGGCTCTTTTTTTATTTCCCGTTGTTAGTTGTTTGGTAATTTCATCGAATGCAAAGCGCATTGGCAATGTCTGCCCGATCGTTTCCTATTATTTGGAGGTTTCCCTGATGAATTCAGAAACGTCTGCCTTGAATTGTTCCAAGGATGGTTGGTGGGTATACATCATATGTCCCGCTTCGTAATATTTCATGATTATATTGTTGCGAACGGCTTCGGTCAGCCCCAGATGATCGATGCTGTGTTCCACGCCATAAAAAACCGTGGCGATATCGTAAATGCCGTTCAAAATGAGGACTTTCATATTGGGATCTCTCGAAAGCGCCTCCGCCAGGTCTATTCCGGTATTGATGGCCGATTGGGTGCCCCAGTCTACGTTGCCCTCATGCTTCCAATCCCATTTAAAACCTTCTCTGCGACCCGCGGTGATCATATACATCTGATCTTTGCCCACTTTCAAGTCGCCGTGAAAATAGTCTAAAAAGCCGGCGATATAGGCGGGCGAGATGGAGGTGCTTTGGGGGTCGTGACTGCCTTCCTGCGAAAGCAGGTCTTGGTTGATGCCCGTAAATCTCGAATCGAGACGGCCCACGATTTGGGCCTCATCCCTCAGAAATTCCGCAAAAAATTCACTGGCGGTCACCCGCAGATTCGCTTTTATCCAATATTCGGGGTCGGTGCCGGTGTGGTTTGCCAGTGCCTCGGCCACCTCTTTCTTTTTATCGGCCGATAGTCGATCGCCCTGAAAAAGTGCCGGCACATATACCCCTTCGGTAAAAGCGCGGACCTGGTCTAAAAAAGCATAGACGTCTTCAGGTTTGTTTTTGACCTTGTTGTGGTACCAGGCCGTTGCGGCATAGGTCGGAAAATGCACGATATAGGGCAGGTCGTCGTTCGGGGGGAACAAGAGCGTGCGCAGATCGAAAACCGCCGAAACCATGATCACCCCATTCATGGCAATGCCCTGATCGAGTAACTTGTTCATCAATCCGGCATTTCTGAAAGTACCATAGCTTTCGCCCAATAGGTATTTCGGACTGTTCATACGGTCTTCGGCGATCAGGAATTGGGTGATGAACAAGGAGAGGCTTCGAATATCCTGGTCGACGCCCCAAAAATCCTTGAACTGGGCTTTGCCCATTGGGACGCTCAAGCCGGTGCCCACCGGATCGATCATCACCAGATCGGCCACGTCAAGGATCGAAAAATTGTTGTTCACTATTCTGTAGGGTGCCCCTGGTGTGGGTTCCGGGTCGTTCACCACGATCCTTTTGGGTCCCAGTACGCCCATATGCAGCCAAAAAGAAGAGGAGCCCGGGCCACCGTTGTATGCAAAGACAATAGGTCGTCGTTGGGTGGCAACACCTTTTCTTTCTCCTCTTGAGTAGAAAGTGAATCCCATCAGGGCAATGGCTTTATTGTTTTCGTCACGAACCTCAAAGGTTCCCGCCTTGGCGGTGAGGTAGATGACATTGCCTTTGATGTTGACACTTTGCATGGTCGTAGATACGGTAGCCTTGGGTATGGTGTCGTTCGCTTGCTGGGCCCCCAAGGTTGCGCAAAGCAAAAAGGCTAGCAATAGGTATGTTGCTTTCATTTTCAGCGTTTTATGGTTTAAAAATGTACTTGTTATTATAGACTCAATCTTTTTTGATTTCCTTGTAGGAATATTTGCTTTTTTTCCAATCGATCAAGGGCGAGGGATAGTACTTTACATCCATACGGTCAAGATAAGGGGCCTGGTTGCCCAAACGTACCTTATATCCTTCCCAATCGCGGTTTTCCTTGGTCGTCCAGCTCAGTTCGGAATAACCTATGGCTCTGGGAAAGGCCAGATATTCCAGTTCATCGATAGTACTGATGGTCTCTGACCATAGGGGGGCCTCTACCCCAAGAATGTTTTTCATGGGAATGCCTTCGTATTCCTCTGGGGTCCAAACATAAGCGGTATCGACCGGGATGTATGCCGCCCAATGAAGTCCGTGTTTTGATAATGTATCGTATTGCATATCCAGGTAGGCCTTTTTTGCCGGGGAAAGGATTACTTTCATTCCTTTTGAAATGGCCTTTTCGGCGTTGGCCTTGCTCGACCAGAATTGGGCTATACTGGTAGAATCGATGTCGGCCTGTGCCACCTCGTCCCAGCCGATCATGCGTTTTCCATGCTTTTTCACGATTTTGGAAACCTTTTCCACAAAATAAATATAGTCGTTCTTTTTGGTCACATGGCTTTCGTCTCCTCCGATGTGAAAGTAGGGGCCAGGAGTTATTTCGGAAATTTCCCGGACCACGTCATCGATGAAGGCATATACCGTATCTTTTCGGGTATCGAAGGTGCTGAAGCCCACATGCGTCCCTTCATAAAGTTCCACTTTTTTGCCGTTGCCGTTCAGGATGGGATAGGACGCTGAGGCCGCATTGGTATGGCCCGGCATGTCAATTTCTGGTACTATGGTGATATAGTGCCTGGCGGCATAGGCCACAATTTCTTTATAGTCTTCCTGGGTATAAAATCCTCCGGATTCTCCCCCCACTTCGGTACTGCCTCCGATTTCGGTAAGCTTTGGCCAAGATTTGATCTCGATGCGCCAGCCCTGGTCGTCGGAAAGATGCAGGTGCAGCATGTTGTATTTGTAATAGGCCAGGAGATCGATATACTTTTTAACATCTGCAACACTGAAAAAATGCCGTGCCACATCGAGCATCGATCCCCGGTATTCGAAGGAAGGACTATCGGTAATTTTTCCGGTAGCCAGTGGCCACACCTTGTAGGCGGCCAAAGTGTCGTTGCTTTCATTCGGAATAAGTTGTTGCAAGGTTTGTATGCCCCGAAATGCACCTGTGGCCGTGTTCGAATTCAGGACTACGGAATCTTGGGTGATGTACAATTGGTAGGCCTCGGGCGCATTGATCTCAAGGCTATCGGATTGATTGATATAAATGACGCCTTCCTGGGTTTCTTTGGCAGCGCTATTGACCGGAAGATCCAAATCGGTTTTCCATTTGATTTTTTCGGCCAAAAAATTTCCGACTTCCTCAAAACCTGAAGCGTTTTCCGATGTATAGATCGCCGTGAACCGGTCAAGTGCAAAAGCACTTTCAGTGGCGACGATCTTGAGCGGTTTTGGAATCAAGTCTTCGGCGGCCAAATCGGTCTTGGGCAAGGGCAATACTCTTTTCATTTTTTCTTGTTGACATGATAAGCCGACGATCAGAAGTGCCATGAAAAGGAAACTTCGGACCAAATTAGATCGGAAGTGTTTTTTCCCAGGTAGGGCCATTGATCGAAGCATAAAACCGGATTTTTCAGGAGATGTCATAGGTACTGTTCGTTGATGATTTTCATATTAAATTTTACAATGAATGTCTTAATAATTAATGCTCCATATAGGGTTTGAGTATGGTATACCAGATGTCATAGCCTTTAGCATTCATATGCAGTCCGTCTTTTATAAAGATATCCTGTTTTACCTTTCTGCCCTGCAACATGGGCCGCCAAACATCGGCAAATGCCAGATGAACTTCTTTTTTTACCAATCCCTTCATTTTTCTGTTCAGTTGTTTGTAACGTCGTTTCAGGTGCCATCTGGCGATACTGGGTTTTGCCGCTATCAAGACGATTTTCGTATCGGGTCGATCGGCTCGTACACGGGAAATGATGCTTTTGATATCGGACATCACCGTACGGGGTTTTTTGTTCGAATTGAGGTCATTGTCCCCCTCGTATATAAAAACCTTCCTGGGTTTGTACCTGAGGATCAAGTCATCGGCATAGGCCAATAGATCGGAAGCCTCAGACCCGCCAAAACCGGTATTGACGATTTGGACCCCGGGAAAACGTTGTTGCAGGTCGTTCCAAACACGCACACTTGAACTTCCGGTGAATACGATGGTTTCTTTGGAAGGTTCCCAAAGGGTATCGTATTTTTTCTGTATCAAAGAAACCTCCGCTTTAAATCTCAGCGGATCCTGTGCCTGAACAAAGGCAAAGGACAAGAAAAATATTATGAACAAATTTCGCATTGTTCTGGGCTTGGTTTTTTCTTTTTTAGTTAATGGTTTTAATTGATGCGATGCATGGATGCCTTATGGTTATTGAGCGGTGGCAATTCCTTCCGATAGCGACCAGTCGTAAAAACGCTGTATCCAATGATCCGAGGGGAGTCCCTGTTTTCTCATTCCAAAGCCATGGCCACCTTTGGCATACATGTGTATTTCGACCACTTTGCCTTGCGCCAACCAAGCCGAATACAGGTCGATACTGGCCGGTGCCAAGAGCAAAGGGTCGTCCGAGGCACAGATTACCAACATTGGCGGGGCATCGACGGGCACTTCATAAGCGCCCAGAACGACCATCCAAGGGTATACGGGCACTATAAAATCGGGCCTATTCGCTTCCGTATAGTTAAAGGTAACCCCCATGGTGACCGCACCCCCGGCCGAAAAGCCCATAAATCCTATTTTTTTGGGGTCTACCCCGTATTTTTGGGCATTGGCGCGCACTTCAGTGATTGCTGCAAGTCCGTCGGCAATGGACAATGGCAGTACAGGGCCTACTTTTTCCCCTATTCTTTCCCCTATTTCGGAGACTTCCTTTACGCCATCGTCACCCGTGGGCACCAAGCGATACTTCAAAACAAAAGCGGTGATTCCTTTGGTGTTGAGCCATTGGGCCACCTCCTTGCCCTCACTGTTGATGCTTAGGGCAAATAAACCCCCACCAGGGGCAATGATCACGGCAGTTCCGTTCGGATTTTCCGGCCTGAACACTTCCATGGCCGGTACCGAAACATTGGTGACCACTTGGGTTTGCCAAATGTTGGAGAAATACTCCTTTTCCTCACCTTCCCAAACCGTGCCTGCCCCATTTTCGTGGGGGAGCATTACGATTTCCTGGGCATGCGTAAAAATGGATGCGAGTGCAAACATCAGTAAGGCCATTATTTTTTTCATGGTTGTCTATTTTTTTGTGTGTTTAAATGCCGATGGACAGGTAAATTATTCCGGCCAACGCCCCACCCACCAATGGGCCAAAAATCGGTATCCAGGCATAGCCCCAGTCGCTGTTGCCTTTTCCTTTTAAGGGCAGTATGGCATGCATCAGGCGCGGACCGAAATCCCTGGCCGGATTGATGGCATAACCGGTTGGTCCACCGAGGCTCAAGCCAATGCCTATGACCAACAAGGCCACGGGAAGGGCATCCAAAGATCCCAAGGTGATGGGCTCATCGCCATGGGTTCCGCCCGCTATAAAAAAGACACCAAAAACAAGGGCAAAGGTCCCGATGACCTCTGTAATAAAGTTCCAGAGCGGGCTTTTAATGGCCGGCCCCGTTGAGAAGGCCGCCAACAAAGCGCCAGGGTCTTCCGTGGCATCGTACTGTTTTTTATAAGTAAGCCAAGCCAAGGTAGTACCCAGCATGGCGCCCAACACCTGTGAGATCATATAGCCCGGAACCAGTTCCAAGGAGAACTTACCGGCAACGGCCAGTCCCAAGGTCACGGCTGGGTTCAAATGGGCTCCGCTCACATCTGCCGAGATGAATACCCCGGTAAAAACGGCGATACCCCATGCCAAGGTAATACCGACCCATCCCGAATCCGAGCCTTTGGTACCCTTCAACACCACATTGGCCACAATACCGTTCCCCAAGAGGAGCAGCATCGCTGTGCCGATAAATTCAAATAGATAAGCAGTCATTTGGTTGGTTTTTAGAGGGCAAAAGATAGAAAAAAAATACATCAAATAAGGTTTGGCGGCCATCCAATTTAGACCTAGGCTTTTGTCAATCGATAATTAATGTTATCCTATCAATGGGAAATAATGTTATTTTAGCTAACATAAGACCAAACCGCCAAAATGAATTTCTCCAGATCAGCTCTCCTTGCTCTTTTCTTAATTGCCTTTGGCCATTCCTTGAAAGCTCAAGACGTACCGATTTCAGACTTTAAGGCACGGCCCGTTGCAAATGCCGTTGCCCTGGCAAGTGGCCCTATAATGGATGGAGACGTGCTGAACGACGAAATTTGGCAGCAGATCGAACCTTTTGGCAACATGAGCCAAACCCAGCCCAATTTTGGGATGCCGGCCACTGAGAAAACGGAGATAAGGGTGGCCTACACCCAGGAAATATTCTATGTTTCGGTGGTCTGTTATGATGCCCAACCCGAAAATTTGGTGGTTTCCGACGCCCGCCGCGATGCCGACCTCAACAATACCGATGCTTTTCTGTTTATCCTCGACACCTACAAAGACGGCCAGAACGGTTTCATCTTCGGGACCAACTCCCTTGCTGTGGAATATGATGGCCAGGTCGATAACGAAGGACAGGGCAACAACAACGTCAACCGCCAGCAGGGGGGCACGATCGGAGGATTCAACCTGAATTGGGACGGCTCTTGGGAGGTGCGTACCGAAGTAAAGGATTATGGTTGGAGTGCCGAATTCGCCATCCCTTTGAGAACCTTGCGCTTTCAGTCCGGAAAGGATTGGGGCATTAATTTCAGGAGGAACATCCGTAAAACCAATGAAATTGTGTATTGGGCCGAGATGCCTGTTGGCTTGGACCTGAAAAGACTTTCCCTGGCCGGTACCCTCACCGGTTTGGACCTCAGAAGTCCGGGAAACCTTAAATTGATCCCCTATGTCTTGGGCCAGGTTTCCAAAGATTTCACCCTTACCGATGCCAATTATGAATACAAGGCTGAAGCCGGGGGCGACATCAAATACAGTATTACCCCCAGCCTCACGTTGGACGTTACCTATAATACCGATTTTGCACAGGTGGAAGTGGATGACCAACAGGTAAACCTAGATCGGTTCAACCTCTTTTTTCCTGAAAAAAGACCTTTCTTTCTGGAAAACGCCGGTCTGTTCAGTGTGGGTAGTCCGGGGGAGGTCGACCTGTTTTTTAGCCGCCGCATCGGAATTGGCGACAATGGCAATATTGTCCCCATTATCGGTGGGGCCAGACTTTCGGGCAAATTGAACCGGACCAATGTGGGTTTGTTGAGCATGTGGACGGAGGATGTACAGGACAAAGGGATACAACAGAACAATTTTACCGTGGCCAGGGTGAACCACGAATTTCGTGGCCGTACGGCCTTGGGGGCCGTTTTTGTCAATCGCGAAGGCCTGCAATCGAACGATGATTTTAACCGTACCATGGCGTTGGACGGCAAATTGGGTCTCGGCCGTAAGGCCCGTATGACCGGATATTTTGCCAAAACGGCAGACCCAAATGATACGATCAATGCACATTCCTTTAAATTCCAAACCGATTACAATTGGAACAATTGGGAACTGAGGGCGGCTTATACCGAGGTGGGGCAAGGGTTCAACCCGGAAATGGGCTTTTTGCTGCGCTCGGCCTTCAGAAAGCCAGAGGGGCTGGTACTATATCACCTTCGACCGAAAAATCCCGATTCCAAGATACTGGAACTGCGGCCCCATATCTCGTACCGGGGCTATTGGAACTTCGATGGTTTTTTGGAAACGGGGTTTCTACATGTAGACAACCATTTTGAATTCAAGAGCGGTACGGAAGTACATACGGGCATCAATTTCACCACGGAAGGCGTGGTGTTCCCTTTTGATATTTCGCGGGGCAAGAACGTTGTGGTACAACCGGGAACCTATAACCATGTCGAGTCGCAAATTATCTACTTCACCAACCGAAGTAATCCTTTTTCCGTAAATATCCGATCGGTGATCGGCGGCTCATTTGGTGGAACCAGGTTCGTTGAAAGTGCTACCGCCAGCCTTCGCCTTGGTGATAAATTCAATACCGACGTCACTTTGCAGTACAATAATTTTCAATTGCCTGTCGGCAATTTTACGGCCAATATCGTCAGGACCCAGCTGTCTTACGCGTTTAAGCCCAATATATATCTGCAAGGATTGATACAGCACAATACGACCGACAAACTATGGGCGGCCAACCTGAGATTTGGTTGGCTGGAGCGCGCCAATACCGGCTTGTTCGTGGTCTTTAACTACAATTTGCAGGATGGCGACCCCTTGAACAACAGTTTTATCGTAAAATACACCCGTATGATCGACCTGGTGCGTTGATCCCAGTACAGCTCAATCCACAATGGCCTGATAGACCATTTGGCGCATTTTTTCACCGTAATAATTGGTATAGGGCTGCAATTGGGTCATTAAAATGGCCACCATGTCCTCTTTCGGATCAACAAAAAAATAAGTGCAATAGGCACCGCTCCAATAATACTGCCCTACCGATCCCAGCTGCTTGCTGTCGGCCACATCGGTGGTCACTCCAAAACCAAGTCCGAACCCTTGTCCCGGAGCGTGATAGAGGTCACCTACCTGATTGGTGGTCATGATTTCCAATGTTTTTGGACCGAGGTATTGTTTGCCGTTCCACTTTCCACCATTAAGGAGCATTTGGGCAAACTTCATATAATCGGCTGCCGTTGAGAACAGGCCATGGGTACCTCCGAATACCGTATTGCCCTCAATGGGCAATTGTTGCGGCGATTTGATCAATTTGTTTTCTTCGTCGATATTATGAACCGGTATCCATCGGCTTTGGTTCTCTTTTTTGATATTGTATCCGGTATCCTTCATACCTAAGGGGTCAAAAAGGCGCTGCTGCAAAAACGCTTCGGTGGTCATGCCCGAAAAATGTTCGATCAGCAACGACAGTACATCGGGCGAAGCGCTATAGTACCATTGGGCCCCGGGCTGTCCTACAAGGGGCAATTTCGCCAGGGTATTGACTCTGCTTTCAATATTGGCCTGGGGTTCTACATAGAGTGCATTTGCAATTTCGTTATCGAGTTTGGTACCCCCCAAGCCATGTGAAAAACCTGCGGTATGCGACAATAGGTTGGCAATGGTGATGGGTTGCAGGGCGGGTACGGTTTCTCCTTCGATTCCGTTATTGCCGTCTTTTGCCACCTTCATTTCCTTGAATTGGGGAAGGTATTTTGAAACAGGGTCGTTCAATGAAAATAAACCCTCCTCATACAACATCATGAAGCCTACGCTCACAATGGGTTTGGTCATCGACATGATATGCCCGATCTGGTCTTGGGCCATTGGGGTCTTTGTTGCGGCATCGCTTGATCCAAGGGCGGCCTGGTGCACGATCTGCCCTTTCCGCATAACCAAGGAGATGGCTCCGGGGATTCGGCCTTCATCGATTTCCTTTTGGAGGAAGGATTCATATCGATCTAAACGCTCATCGGATACCCCTGAGACGATAAGGTTGGGTGCCAAGGCACTTTGCCCCAAAACGAAGTTGATCGAGAGCAAGAAAACAAGGGCGGTCAAAAAATAATGGGTTCGGTTTTTCATGTTGGATCGGCTTTGGTGTTTCTAAAGATAAACGTTATTGTGGATATTGAACGGTGCTGGCAATTTTTTGGAGGAAGACTGACCCGTAAAACTTTTAGGCCTTGATCGGAGTATTGCCCATCGATTCATTTTTGTTGCCTAGGCCTGCAACACCTGCAATACCCGTTCAGGGGTGAAGGGCAAATGTCGGAGCGGCTTGCCCGTCAATTTCAAAAATGCGTTCGCGATGGCACAGGCTACCAAAGGGGTTCCCGATTCGCCAACACCCTGTGGGTGCTCCGAGGAGGCGATCATCTCTGTTTCCACGCTTTCCGGGATATCCTGCATGCGAAGTATTTGATAATCATCGTAATTCGATTGTTGAACGGCCCCATCCACTATGGTGAGCTGCTCATAAAGCACGCTGCTGATGCCCATAAGGATGCCACCTTCCATCTGTGCCTTCACATTATCGGGCTGTACGATGACCCCCGCATCCACCGCGTTCCAAAAATGGTGCACCTTTATTTTACCGGTTTTGGCATCCACCGATATTTCACATACGCCTGTACCCAAAGAGCCGCTCCGTTCCAAAAATGCTACGCCTTTGGCGCGTCCGGGCAATGAAGGTTCGTTCCATTTCGACATGCTTACGGCTTTTTCAAGGGTGGCAAGGGCCCGAGGCGATTTTGACATGAGCTTTCTACGGAATTCCACCGGATCGACCCCCCGATCATGGGCAATTTCATCGATCATGCATTCGATGGCGAATTTATTGGGTCCGTGGCCTACCGAACGCCAATGTTTGAGCCTGATACCATGGGAGACTTCCCGCCATTCGGCATATTGGTTGGCGATATCATAATGTTCATTTTTGATGCCACTGGCCACCAGATTCCCCCCGTCACCCACGACCATATGGGAGAATCCCGTGATATTGCCATTGGTATCGATACTCGCCTTGAGGCGCTGAAGGGAAAGCGGACGAAAGGCGCCATAAGTGAGATCATCCTCCCTCGTCCAAATAAGTTTTACGGGAACCCCGGGCATCAGGGCGGCCAAAGAAGTACATTCAAGCACAAAATCGGTCATGCTCCTTCTTCCAAAACCCCCTCCCAAATACTGCAGATTGATATTCACCTGTTCCGGTGGTATTCCCAAAAGTTGGGGAACCCCCAATTTAGAGTCGAACCCTTGCTGGCTGCCCACCCATACCTCGGCACTTTGTTTGTCCTCCGAAATCCGCACCACTGCGTTCAGGGGTTCCATTTGGGCGTGGTATACATAATCGTTCTTAAAATCGACAGTATATGTTTTTGTGGCCGACCGAAAGGCAGTTGTTGTACTTCCTATTTCCGTGAGTACCTGTCCGGTCTTGTTTTGTCCGGCAATTTTTTCGTAGGCCCCATAGGCCTCCTGGGAATTGAAACCGCTCGCAAGCGACTTGCCCCATTCGATTTCCAAACGTTTTTTGGCGGCCAGGGCCTTTGTCAAAGTTCTGGCCACCACTCCGATGGCATAGTCGAAGGGCACCACTTTTAGGACACCGTCCATGGCCAAAATCTCCGCTTCATTTTTTAATGTTGGTTTGGCACCATGCACCCTGCCCCTTTCCAAAATCCCATAAACCATGTCGGGCAAATTCAGATCGATAGCGAATTGGGCCTTGCCATTTACTTTTTCAGGGACGTCAGTGCGCTCAAGATCTTTCCCGACCAATCGATAAGCCTCCGGATTTTTCAATTGATCTTCGGAAAATTCGGGCAGTTGTTCCGGAATGTCAAGGAACGGAACAATGGCGCCATAGGCGATCGACTTGTTTTCTTTTTCATGGATCACTTGTCCATTGTCGGTGCTCAGTTCTGTGATGGGCACGTTCCATTTTTTGGAGACGCTGTGCAATAGGATGTGCCTTGCCTGTGCCCCTGCCTTTCTCATGATGGTATAATAGCCGAAGGTAATTCGGCTACCGGCCGACAACATGACCTTGCCGTTCGGACCCCACCCATCGGACCCGTAAATGGCGGATTCCTGGGGCGAAAAAACGACCTTGACCAGAGACCAATCCGCATCCATTTCCTCCGCGAACAGGGCAGGCAGAGAAGTCATGGACCCTTGGCCCATTTCTGCCGCAGGGTTATAGATGGTAATAAGGCCATCTTCGGATAACTCGACCCATGCCGTAAGTCGCTGTTTGTTGATGGCATCCTGAAGTTCCTTTTGGTCCTTGCAGGAGATCAATTGTGGTAAAACACCCGAAACCCCTATGAATAGGGCCACACTGCTGGAGGACTTTAAGAATTGTCTTCTGGACTGTATTTTTAAAGGCGAGTGCATGGGTTAGGTTTTAGTTGAGATATAGGTTTGTTCTAGTTGACCGGAGGTGGATTTTCTGAAGCCAGTTCAATGGCCTTTACGATACGGAGGTAGGTGCCGCACCGGCATAGATTCCCGTTCATGTACGATAAAATTTGATCGCGTTCGGGTTTGGGGTTCTCTTGTAGCAAGGCCACGGCTTGCATGATCTGTCCGGATTGGCAGTACCCGCACTGGGGGACTTGTGCTTCAATCCAAGCTTTTTGGACCGGGTGGTCTCCCATTTCCGATAAGCCTTCGATGGTGGTGATTTTTTGTCCGTCGGCCAAACCATCGACCGTCAGAACACAGGCCCTCTGGGGACTTCCATTCACATGAACGGTGCAGGCACCGCACTGTGCGATGCCACAACCATATTTTGTTCCTGTCAGTTGAAGATGTTCCCTTAGCACCCATAACAGGGAGGTGCCTTGGTCCACATCAATTTCGTGCTGCGTTTTGTTGATGTTGATGGAATAGCTGGGCATGACAACGATTTAATTTTACGGTAAGCTACAAAAAAGCGGTCTGGATTACAAATCGATACGAGCACTTTTATAAACAGATTAACGCACTCCGTTGACATTCATTTCCAAGGTATAAACCGAATCCATCGCCGTAATAAATAGTGTATGCCGATCTATGCCTCCGAAGGTGACATTGGCGGTCCAATTTTCACCGGTTGCAATGTGTTCGATCTGTTGGCCTTCCTTGTTGAATACGGTTACACCATCCCCTGTAAGGTATACATTGCCTAGGCTGTCCAGGGTCATACCGTCCGACCCCATTTCGCAAAAAAGTTTCCTATTGCTAAGACTGCCATCGTCGTTGATGGTGTAGGAATAGGTTTTTTTGTCCCCGATATCGGCTATATAAAGGGTTTTGCCATCGGGCGTACCAATGATGCCGTTGGGTTGTACCAAACCGTCTGCAACGATGCTGACCGCTCCCAGGTCTGGACTGACATAATAGACCCTTTGTGCTTCAATTTCGGGTTTTTCATGGTCCCAGTATGGTCTTTTGTAAAAGGGATCGGTAAAATAGATGCCGCCATCGGAATCAATCCAAAGATCGTTTGGCCCATTGAGCAACTTTCCTTCGAAATCACTGACCAAGACGTCAACGTTTTGATCGGAATCGATCAGCCACAATTGATTTTTCTCGTCGGCACAGGCCAAAAGATTACCGTTCTGGTCGAAATAGAGTCCGTTCGCCCGGCCGGAAGGTTGCATATAGGTAGAAACCGAATTGGTCTGCGCATCCCATTTTAGAATACGGTCGTTGGGTTGGTCCGTGAAAAAGACATTTCCATTGGGATCAACAGCCGGACCTTCGGTGAATTTGCAATCGTCGGCTACCAATGTCAATTGTGCGCCTTCCTTAATGATACCGCTATTTTGGGCATTGCAGGAAGTAGTGGGCAGCAGGAAAAGGAAGAGTAAAACCAAAGGAGAATGGGTCATTATTTTCATGGGTTTCAAATTTTGTAAACTTAATATTTTTGTCTTTTCTTGTTAATTTATTTTACCATTCCATCCTGGACCGTGAACCACGCGACCGGAGTAGACCCCGGTGTGTTCCCCATCTTTCAGCACCTGTTGGCCATTCACAAAGACCTCTTTCACACCGGTGGCATACTGGTGGGGCTTTTCGAAAGTGGCATTGTCCTTGATCTTGTCGGCGTCAAAAATGACAACATCGGCAAAATAACCTGCCTTCAATGCGCCTCTATTTTTTAATTTAAGATTGGTGGCAGGCAGGGTTGTGAGCTTGTAAACAGCCTCTTCCAGGGGAATCACCTGCTCTTCGCGCACATATTTCCCCAAAAGTCGGGCAAAAGATCCGTAGGCCCTCGGGTGTGTGCTTTGTTCGAGGAAAACCCCTTCATTGGTGTAGGATCCGGCATCGGAACAAATGCTCATATAGGGTAGGGCCAGTTTCTTTTTGATATTGTCTTCGGACATGGAGAAGTAAACCACCTGGATGCGGCTATCGTCTTCATATATAAGGTCGACCAAGGTTTCATTGGCTGTTTTGTTCCTTTCCTCGGCCACTTCGGCTAGGGTTTTCCCGATGAGATGCCTGAGCGCTTTGTTCTTGAATCCGACCAAAAGAATTTTGTCGGGAGGAACGTGAAAATCGATTTCGGCCATCATTTTTGCCCTTTGTTTCGGGTCCGAGATCAATTTCATGGTCGCATCATGTCCTCCTTCTTTTGCCCAGGCTGGAAGCACCACATTGAGCCCGGTGGAACTCGCATTATAAGTGTACATGTCGGTGGTGATGGGCAAGCCTTTCCTTCGGGCATCCTCCACCAAGCGTATCGCACTGTCGAGCAGCTGCCAATTCGCATTTCCCGAAGCCTTGAAGTGATAGATTTCCGCCGGGATATCGGCAGCTTCCGATATGGTGATCAATTCTTGCACGGCCTCCAACAATCCGCCTTCCTCATCGCGAATATGGGAGATGTACATCCCATCATAGGCTGAGGCCACTTTGGCCAATTCAATGATTTCCTCGGTCTGTGCATGGCCGCTGGGCACATAGATCAAGGACGTGGATAGTCCCACGGCGCCCTCCTCCATAGCCTCACGCATCAGTCGTTTCATGGTATCCATTTCCTGTTCCGTGGGGGGTCTTTTTTCATAGCCCATGACATATTCACGCAAGGTGCCGTTGCCCACGAAGGAGGCTACATTGGTGGAGATGCCCTTCTTTTCCAAAAAGGCTAGGTATTCCCCAAGACTGGTCCAGGAAACATCATAGGTGATGTCGTCCTGTCCTTCCGTCATTTCCTTTTTCATCTGCTTGTTCAAGGGCCCCATCGAATGGCCCTCCCCCATCACTTCCAAAGTAACCCCTTGGCGGATATCGCCTTGGGAACGGCCGTCTTCGATGAGCGATTCATTGGCCCAACTGAGCATATTGATAAATCCTGGTGCCACTATAAGTCCTGTTGCATCGATTTCCAAGTTACCCTTGGCCCCATTCAATGTTCCGATGGCGGCGATGGTGTCCGCATTGATGCCGACATCGCCCATGAACGACTTTGAACCGGAGCCATCGACGATGGCTCCGTTTTTGATAAGAACGTCGTAGGTGACCTGCTTCGAGCAGCCCGTTAAAATGCAACAAAGCAGGAAGAGGATATAAATTGTGGATTTCATGTTCGTTGATTTATGTGTAATGTAGAATATCATTGTCCGAATAATTTAAAGACCCCAAGAATGCCGACAGCCAAAATACTTAAAATACTCAGCCAAAGGACCAGGTCATAAGATACACCGGGCTTAAAATTTGGATTGAGCCTTTTATACCTGAATTGGAGCACTGCATAGACCACAAGGAACAACAAAAATGAACCTACGATACCGCCCGAAATGACCATCATCACGGGCAATTTAATAAACACGAACAACAATGCCCAAAGCATGGGAAGGACCCATGCAAAAATGGCCACCGTTTTTTTTCGACTCTTAAAATCGGAAAAATCGATCCAGCCCAACTGTCCGAAAATATCGGAGGCTTGTCTGGTCCATGCCGCCAAGGCTGCAAAAAGGGTCGAAAACAAGGTGATGAAGGCTCCGATCAAAAAAGCGGTTTTGGCCAAGGGTCCAAGCGATTCGGTATACATGGCGGAAAGGGTTTCGACCATGGCGTATCCCTCGGGGATATTGCCCTGGGCATGGAGCACGGCAGCGCCCAACAAGTAAAAGGCGGCCGTTACCGTGGTATAGATGAGCATCGCGAAAATGGCATCCAATTTCATGACTTTGATCCAGCCGGCCGCCCGTTCTTTCCAGGCTTCCGATCCATCGTTTTTACCGGCGTAGGAGGCGTACCCTTTTTCAAGGCACCAATAATTGTAGTGGATGATTTCATCGCCCCCAACGCCCGTGATGCCGAAGGCGCCGAAGGCAACGGCCAAAGATTCTTTCGGCAGATCGAACTGCAATCCGCTCCAAATATCGGCCCAATCGATTTGAAAGGGGGTAAAACTCAAAAAATACAGGGACGCGAAAGTGAACAAGGTAAAAATACCGATCATGGCCAAGGACAGTCGCTCGATATACCTATAATATCCCCGATACACCATCAGGGCGACCACGGTGGCGATACCAAAAGCATAGAAGGGAATACTGATCGAAGGACCGATAATATTCAAGATGATGGCCACTCCGCCCACAATGCCCCCGACCTGTAGGAGCTTGATCACCATGACCATCAAAACGGTCCATACCGACCATTTTGCCTGCCCAAAACGGGGGCCGGGCAGTTGGTTGAAGGCCTGCATGGCCGTTTCCCCGGTTAGGATGGTATGCTTGCCGAATTCCAATTGAACGGCCACTTTCACGATACAGCTTACAATGATCACCCAAAATGTGATAAAGCCAGCCTTGGCCCCCAGGGTGGTGGTGGCGATCAGTTCCCCCGAGCCCACAATGGATGCCGATAGGATAAAACTGGGTCCCAAAAATTTAAACCTGCCTTTTAAAGTGGTCGGCGGCGTTTTTGTTTTATCGGGCGACAGCACATAGGGATCGATCGGTTCGGACATTGATTCGTCTTGGTATGGGCCTTATAACGAGGCCAGGTATTTTAGGTTGTGTTTCATGCTGTCCAAAGGCGTGCTCGCATATTCTTCCTGTTCTATAAAGATATGTTTTACACCTGAAGCTTGCTGAAGCGCCATCATGGCCCGAATATCCAGACCGCCCTTACCGAATTCGGTACTTTCTTTTTTTGCCATATCCATATCCTTGAGGTGCCATAAAGGAAAACGCCCCGGATATCTGTTAAAGTAATCCTTGGGGTCTTTCCCGGCCACGATCACCCACCCCAGATCGAGTTCCATATGCACCAGATCGGCCTCGGTATTTTCCAATAGCAGGTCGAACAAAACTTGTCCGTTGTCCGATTCAAACTCATATTCATGGTTGTGGTACCCGAATTTTAAGCCCAATTTTTTGCAAGCTTCCCCTGCTTCATTAAATTTCTCAGCTACTTTTTTATAGTTGTCTATCGTTTGCCCGCTGCTGGGCATGGAAGAGCAGATCAAATATTCCTGCCCCGAGGCTACCGCTTCTTCCATGGTCGTTTGGAAATTATCATCCAAAGCCACGTGGCCGCTGGTGAGTTTCATGCCCAATTCATCGCACACCTGCTTCATTTCGATGGGCGAAAGACCATAATAGAGCCCTTTTTTACTTCTCGCCGATTCTATTTCCTTAAAGCCTATGGCTGCGATCTGTTTTAGGGTGCCCACGGCATCCTTGGCCATTTCGTCCCTAAAGCTATATAACTGTACGCCAAATTTTTGTGGACTTACCGAACCGAAAAGATCCGAGGGCAGCAAAACACTCCCCAATACCATCGCGCCTGAATATTTTATGAAATCCCTTCTTCTATTTGTCATTGATCCTAGTTTTGTTGTTGGTGCTGGGTGCTATAGTGGGCTTGCAAAAGGTCTTCGGCATAATCATTGCCAAGGTCCCTGACAACGGTGTGCACATGGTTCGCGTTGTTCTGGATATTGTCATATTCGATCAGCAACATGGGCCCTTGGATGCGATAATATTGGGCGATGCCTTCCTGTTGGCCACCGGCCCAGGCGAAGCTCAGGTTTTCCAAGCCCGCTTTTATGATTTTGGCCCTAAAGGTTTCTGAAAATTCGAAAATGTAATTGCCGATGTAAACGTTCAGCAAATCCATGAAAATATTTTTTTGGGCATCGTTCAAATCGCCATAACCGATGCCTATCTTCTCTACACCTTCCACTTTTCTTTTGTTCGCGGTAATGATTTCGGCGGGCGCTTCCTCCGAGAATTTGGCCAGCTTGAGTTGGTCGGCAGTCAAGGAATTGACCAGGGCGAATCCTAATTCCGATTCCTTTTTCAGCACCTGCTTTCCGCGTTGGAGGTCTATTTTTACAATTGCGGGATTCGTGCCCATAAAGGAGGGTGTGGCCGAAACGATCGTCCCCTGATCGGAGGTAAAGTTCATGGATAGATGGTGCCCCTCGAATCGCCACCCCCAGGGATCGGTAGATGAAGGCGTGCCGAATATGCAGAAATGATAGTTCAAGGGATCCCGTACGGTACCATCCGGCATGTGAAATCCGGCCTCCTCGATGACGAGCAATACTTTTTCAAGCTCCCTGATATCTTGTGCCTTTGCGTAGCCTTCCTTACTTAAGGAAGCTTTTAATAGATCGAGTGCAGCTTGTTTCTGTTTCTCGTTGAAGTCGTGAAAGGTAGGTCCTTTGCGTATCACGGGGATGTAGTTCATGTTGAAGCGTTCGGCATCGTCCAACGGAAAAGTTGCCGCTGCCCTCAATTCATCGGACAAGGTACCAAGGAAGGCATTTGCCTTTTCGGAAAGATCTTGGGCCCCTATTTTTGCCAAGAATAAAAGGCACGTGGCGAGCAGTACTGTTTTTATGGGATTCATGAGGATTCGATTAGGTGTTGGTTTGTATATGGTCAAAAAGTTTTGGTGAGCAAAGGATTATTTCAATCTATAACTTACAAAGGCGACCCGCTGACTGTCGGGAGACCAAGAGGGCACATTTATGGTGCCTTGCCCCCCGAAGAGCTTGGCCATAACCTGGATTTCCTTGGTTTCGAGATCCATCAAGCGCAACATTACATCTTTGTTGGGGGGATGGCTTCCAGAAGGCACGTCGGTGTTGAACGATACGTACACGATCCATTTTCCATCTGGCGAAGGGTGGGCGAACCAATCGTTATATTCGTCGGTCGTTACCTGTTCCTGATCGCTGCCATCAGGTTTCATCCGCCAAATCTGCATGGTCCCGGTCCGGTTTGAATTAAAGTAGATGTATTTGCCATCAGGGGAATAATCCGGGCCGTCATCCAGGCCTTCCGCCGTCGTAAGCCTGATTTCTTTTCCTCCCGCCACAGGAATGGTATAGATGTCGTAATTGCCATTGCGCTCGGCACAATAGGCCAATCTCTTTCCATCCGGTGACCAACCATGCCAGTAAGAGGGGCCAAGGGGCGTAATTTTTTTGGGAACCCCACCCGAAATAGGGAGGGTGTAAATCAGCGATTTTCCGATCTCGGTCTGATCACTGATCACCATTTGGTTCCCATCGGGCGAAATTCCATGGTCGTTGTTGATCCGTTTTGCGAAATCTGTGGGAATCAATTGGGGTTGCCCTCCGGTGGCGGGAATTTTGTACAACAATCCGCCGCTATTATAGATCAAGGAATTGCCATCAGGAGTCCAGTTTGGGGCCTCCAAGTGGCTTTGGGTATGGTATACCACCTTTCTGTCAAAGGAACTGATGGGGATGGTTTCCAAAGTGCTTTCCACTTTTTTGAGCGAATCGGGAATTTGGGTAGGCGTTTCCAGCACTACATTCGAAAATTTAGCCGATTCAATAATTTCGGCATTGTGGGAGCATACGCCAAGACCTACATAAAATGGATCCTTGAAGGGCAATTTAAAGGAACCTCCTGAAGAAACCAATTTGCCATCGGCCAATGCAAGGCTCATCGATAGGTAGTCTCCTTCTTTCTCAATTCGAATCCGTTTTGGTTTGGCAATATTGGATTGGACTTCCCTGGTAGGTCCCCCCGTAACCTCCCTGTACTGGATGGAGGTGAGTCCATCCCCATGAACAACGGCATCGGCATAGGCCGAATTCGGCTCCAGGCCCTGCCGAATGATCAGACACGCCTTTCGATGGGGATCTCCCCCTTCACTGATCCATTCTATATCGGCTGCCAAGGAAACGTTTCCGGACATTTTTTTCCAAACAAAATGGAACTCATCGGTATCGAACCACATATTGGCGCCACTGCCGTAAATGGCATAACTGCTATCCGCCGGACTATATTGCAACGACCCGCCCTGTTTTACCGGACCAATATCCCCATTGCCTTCAAAATACCCTAGATCGGGCGCGTTTTTGCAGGCAAAATAGCTTAAAAGAAGCGCTGAAAGCACATAATATTTGAACTGCGATTTCATTTTGAAAGATATACGTTAGTCACCGCAATCGGTTCTAAATGCAATAGGAAGGATTTTGGTACTTAAATGTAACCAAAATTTCGTTAATCCCTAGGATAACAAGCCACGGATTGGCCTTGGGTTATCATTTGATCCGGGCACGACAAAAATATTTGACTAAAGCCGGGTATTTGTACTTTTGTTCAAAACAACATTCATGAACACTAGGGCAGCCCAATTAAAAGCTTTTGATCGATTGCTTACCATTATGGATGAACTTCGTGCCCAATGCCCATGGGACAAGAAACAGACCATGGAAACCCTTAGACATCTGACGATCGAGGAGACCTATGAATTGGGCGATGCCATTCTTGACAATGATTTGCAGGAAGTTAAAAAAGAGTTGGGGGATGTTTTGCTGCATTTGGTATTTTATGCCAAAATAGGCAGTGAGACCGATGCTTTTGATATTGGTGATGTGTGCAATACGATCTGTGACAAGCTTATTCACAGACATCCGCATATTTATGGAGATGTGGTTGTGGCCGACGAGGAAGAGGTAAAGCGCAACTGGGAAAACCTAAAACTGAAAGAGGGAAAAAAAAGTGTTTTGGAAGGCGTTCCGCAAGGTCTTCCCGCTTTGGTGAAAGCCAATCGCATTCAGGACAAGGTAGCGGGCGTCGGCTTCGATTGGGAGCAACCCGAACAGGTTTGGGAAAAAGTTCAGGAGGAATTACAGGAACTGCAATTGGAAATCGATCAGGGCAATTCCGAAAAAATGGAAGCGGAATATGGCGATGTACTGTTTTCCATGGTGAATTACGCCCGATTTTTGAAAATCGATCCGGAAAACGCCCTGGAGCGTACCAATAAAAAATTCATCAAACGGTTTTCACACTTGGAGAAAAAGGCCAAGGAATCGGGAAAATCCTTAAAAGATATGACCCTGGCTGAGATGGACGTATTCTGGAACGAGGCCAAATCACTGCCTTGATACCAATATTTTGGGCTATTCTTGAAAATCCAACAAGCCGTTTCGGCCGGTTTTATTTATCGGCAGGCACGAATTTCAGGGCAACCCCATTGATACAATGTCTTTTTCCGGTGGTGTTGGGGCCGTCATCGAAAACATGGCCCAAATGGCCACCGCATACCGCGCAATGTTCCTCAGTGCGTTTGTATCCGATTTTGTAGTCGACATCATAGGCGACATTCCCCGGTATTTCCCTGTCAAAACTGGGCCAACCGGTGCCTGAATCGAATTTATGTTCGCTCTTGAACAGGGCCGTGCCACAGGCGGCACAAACATAAACCCCTTTTTTCTTGATATCGAGCAGCTCACTTGAGAACGCATTTTCGGTCGCTGCCTCCCGAAGCACATAATACTGCTCCGGCGTCAACTGCTGCTTCCATTCCGCTTCCGTTTTGTTCACTTTGTAAGGTGTTTGCGCCGCATCCGATTTTTCAACGGCCATCTCCTTGTTTTGTGAATTCCCCTTGCATCCCGCCAAAATAATACAGAATACCAATACCAATTTCTTGTTCATACCAAATTTTTTTGTTTTGTCGATACCCATTCGGGTTCCTTTCAAATGCATTGCCGTTTTAGCATCAAAAAAAACCCTGGCCGCATATCGCGGGCAGGGCTGCTTTGATTATTGTGGAGAAAATGGATCAGTCCAGTTTAATTTTTTGCACTTCATTTTCTTTCACGCCCAAGGCTTGCATTACCGATTCGATATTTGATCTATCCAATTTTGAACCCACACCGAACTCCGCGGGCAATATGGCAATTCGAAAAACCTGATTGTCGGTGTCCCCGGCGGGCAGGGTTGCCAAGTCGAAATCGGCTTCAAGGAAGAGGCTGACATCAAAAAAGGTGTAGTCGTAATTGTATTGTAACAATCCTTGGTCCAAAATCCTGGTTTGCGGCATCAACCGCCAAATATCTACAGGAACATTATTGCTATCGGTGGTTTGGTCCCATAGCAAGTATACCAGTACCACATCGGTTTCGAATACCTCAACGGTCTGTGGAAATTCAAAGAAAATCGAATAATCGTTCTCCGGGGTGAAATCGCCCTCTATGTCGATTACCTTGCCCAAAATATTGATTCCGTCCTGACCATCAAGGCCATCACGGCCATCAAAACCATCAAACCCTGGAGGTCCCTGAGGTCCTTCGCAGGAAATAAAAAACAGCGTTAAGAATGCGCCTAAAATAAGTGTTGCTTTTTTCATAAGTATGAATTTAGTGAATTGGTGCCGATTAGATTCGGTATCTATCCCATTTTGTTTTCAAAAAGCGTTCCAAAATTAATTTATTACAAAAATTTAGTGCTGTCAATCCCGAAAATTATGATTCAAAGTATCCCATATTTGGGTTATTTTGCTATTTTTAACAAAACCAATCAATCAATAATTATGCTGAAGCAACAGCGGGTGATCATTGAAAATGTTTCACCTCAGCTCCAAGGGGGAGCTTTTTTTATTAAAAGGGTAGTGGGGGAAGAGGTGCAGATTTTTGCAGATGTTTTTGGGGATGGCCATGACGTAATCCAAGTTGAGGTCGCATACAAACATGAAAAATCAAAGCAGTTCAGTACGGTAAGGATGGTTCATTTGGGCGAGGACGTCTTTGAAAGTGCCTTCACTGTAGAAAAACAGGGCTATTATGATTACCAAATTAGGGGATGGATAGATCATCCGCTCAATTGGCAACATGGTATCATTGCCAAACGCAATGATGGGCAAGTGGTGACCAGTGAATTGTTGGACGGCATCCAGTATTTGGAATACCTGTTGAAAACGGTGCCCGCCAAATCGAGGCGTTACCTTGAAAGGGCAATCTTTACCTTTGGTAATGAAGCACACTACGACGAGGCGGTCGCGGAGGCCACTTCGGAGCACCTGCACCATCTTTTCCTTGAATTCCCTCAGCGCACCTTGGCCAATACCAGTAAGACCTATCAGGTTTATGTCGACCGAAAAAAGGCGAATTTTAGCACCTGGTACGAATTTTTTCCAAGATCGGCCTCTTTGGAGCATGGCAAACACGGTACTTTCAAGGATTGTGAGCGACTCTTGCCAAGAGTTGCCGAAATGGGTTTCGATGTATTGTACTTTCCACCCATCCATCCGATAGGGGAAGTCAACAGAAAAGGCAAAAACAATGCCACCAAGGCCAATGAGGGTGACTCCGGGGTGCCTTGGGCCATAGGGTCGAAAAAGGGGGGTCATAAATCGATCCATCCCGAACTGGGAACCGAAGCCGAATTCAAGGACTTGGTGGTGAAGGCCAAAGAAATGGGTATCGAGATCGCGATGGATCTTGCTTTTCAGGCCGCCCCAGACCATCCCTATATAACGGAGCATCCCGAATGGTTCAGAAAACGACCCGACGGTACGATCCAGTATGCGGAGAATCCGCCCAAAAAATATCAGGATATCGTTAATTTCTATTTTGAATCCCCTGCCTATAAAGCACTTTGGGCCGAACTCCTGGAGGTTACGCTCCATTGGGTAAAATGTGGCATCACAATCTTCAGGGTCGATAACCCCCATACCAAACCCTATTATTTCTGGAGTTGGCTGATCGCAGAGGTGAAGAAAAAACATCCCGACGTGCTCTTTTTGGCGGAGGCCTTTTCCAGGCCCAAGGTTATGCAGCAGCTTGCCAAACAGGGCTTTTCACAATCCTATACCTATTTCACCTGGAGGGTGGGCAAACAGGAGCTCATCGAATACGTTACCGAGCTCACCCAATCTGAAATGAAGGAATATTACCGGCCCAACTTTTGGCCGAACACGCCCGATATTAACCCTTATCACCTCCAAGGGGCGAACGATGCCATGCATTTGGCGCGATATGCCTTGGCGGCAACCCTTTGTGGCAATCTGGGCATTTATGGCCCTGTGTTCGAATATATGGTATCGGATGCCCTACCGGCAAGGGAGGAATACCTGAATTCGGAGAAATATGAGATAAAAAATTGGGACTGGACCAAGGAAAACAAACTCACCTATGTCATTGGCCTGATCAACGCGGTTCGCAAGGAACACCCATCTTTACAGCAAACGAACAATATTCGCTTCTGCAGGCTGGAGAATGAAAACCTCATCGCGTACCACAAATGGGACGACAGCAGATCCGACGAAACCCTGATCGTTGTCAATCTTGATGCGCACCATGTGCAAACAGGATCGGTTCAATTGCCGATGGATGTTTTGGGCATGTATCACGGCCAGTCGATTCAGGTATACGATTTGATTACCAATAATGGTTACATTTGGAACTCGGAATGGAATTATGTGGAGATCAGTCCCTCATTGCCGTTCCATATCTTTCATATCAGAAAATAGTTATGCCGAAGAAAAAGCAGCAAACCCTATTACAACCCCCTTATGCCTTTGACGTGGGATGGGAAGCCTTGCTCGATGACCCGACCTTTATCAAGGTATTCCTATCCGATGTTTTGGAAGATTATATCCTTAGGCAGCGATGGTATGGCGGAAAATCGAGCAAACTGAAATATATAGAGCTGCACCAGTATTTCAGGATACAACAACATGACGAGCTTTATTATGGCCTGCTCCTGGAAGTGAATTTTGAGGAGGCGTTTTACCAACATTATTTTTTGCCGATTGCCTTTGTTTCGGACGAATCCTTTGCACAAAAAGACCGCATCTTACCCTTGAGCATCATAGGGCAAAGCGGTTTTATCATTGATGCCACCAATTTGGAGGCCTTCCGGAAGTTGGTCTTTGAACGTATTCTCACTTCCCTGCCCAACGACAAAACACCGGTACGCTACCATAAAAGCACCTTGTTTTCGGATACCGCTTATGTTTCATCCCGATTCATGGGGTTGGAGCAGAGCAACACTTCCATAATCTTCAACGACAACTCGGTCATCAAGTTTTTCAGAAGGATCTACGCAGACAAGAATCCCGATTTTGAGATGAGCCAGTTTCTTTCGGAAAAAAAAGGTTTCAAAAACATCCCGGCCTACTTGGGAAGCATCAGTTTTATCGATAAGGACAACGACAATATTACCATTGCGCTGCTGCAACAATTGGTGCCCAACCAAGGCGATGCATGGGACTTCATGCTCAAGGAGATCGACAAGGTTTTCCGCAATCTGGAAAACAAGCACATCCGGGTAGCCCAACTGCCTACCACACAGATGTTCCAAAGATTGCAGATCAAAGACGTGCCGCCCGAGATCATCGATTGGGCAGGGCTCAACATTTTTCTGAAGCTGCAGGTCATGGCCCGCCGCACTGCGGAAATGCATGTGGCCTTGGGATCGGAGTTTGAAGATACCGCATTTACACCGAAACATTTCAATAGCGATTACGAGGTTTGGTTGAAAAATCGATTGTTGTACCAATTCCAGAATCGTTTGAACAGTGTGGAGAACAACCTTCATAAGTTGGAAGGCAGGGCCGCCATATTGGTAAAGGAATTCTTGGAAAGGAAAAATGAGATCAGAAGGCGCTTCGTGGCCTTCGACTGGACCAAGCTCAAGGGGGAAAGGATCAGGGTGCACGGCGATTTTCATTTGGGCCAGATCTTGGTGAAGGATGATGATTTTTACCTCTTGGATTTTGAGGGCGAACCGGAGAGCACCATTCGTGACCGAAAGGTAAAACACCCGCCATTAAAGGATGTTGCCGGTATTTTCCGATCGTTCCACTATGCGATTTATGCCACTATTTTTAACAATGGCGACAAATACCCCTATTCGCAGGAAGAACTTTTTTTGGCAGGGGAGACGCTCTACAAATTCTTTATCGGTGTATTTTTGGAATCGTACGTAACCCTGATACAGGAAAACAACCTGAACATCGGGTACCATCAGGAGCGAATCTTTATTTTAAAATATTCCATGTTGGAAAAGGCCGTTTATGAACTGGGGTATGAAATGAACTCCCGTCCCAGTTGGGCGGTAATTCCGTTGGAAGGTATTTTGGGCATTATCAATGACAAGAATTAGGCAGGCATAAGGCATATAGGGCCCTCAATGACCGGTTCCTATGTTCAATTATCGGCAATAGCTTTCACCTCTGCCAAATTGGGTCTTTAAAAACAATTTAATCAAAACAGTATCAAACAGGAAATCATGGGCAAAGTAGTACCACACAGTTTATTTACAGATTTCGACATCAATCTTTTTAAATCGGGGAAACACTTCAAGCTCTACGAAAAATTGGGATCCCATCCCATGGAACTGGATGGGGTGAAGGGCACCTATTTCGCCGTTTGGGCACCAACTGCCAAAGCGGTCTCCGTCATTGGCGATTTCAACCATTGGTTAGACCATGAACACCCGTTGAACGTGAGATGGGACGCCAGCGGTATTTGGGAAGGTTTTGTGCCAAATGTCGGCAAGGGAGAAGTTTATAAATACTATATCCGGTCCAATAATTTTGGCGTAGTTACGGAAAAAGCAGATCCTTTTGCGCGCTACTGTGAATTGCCACCCCATACGGCCTCCATTGTTTGGGATGCCGATTATAAATGGAACGATAAAAAGTGGATGGAGACCAGAAAAGAACGAAATGCCCTTGATGCTCCCTATTCGGTATACGAAGTGCATTTGGGTTCATGGAAGCGAAAGGAAGGCAATGTATTTTTGTCCTATAAGGAACTGGCGAAAGATTTGGTCAATTATGTGAAGGAAATGGGTTTCACACACGTAGAGTTCATGCCCATCATGGAGTATCCTTATGATCCCTCCTGGGGCTATCAGCTGACAGGATATTTTGCCCCTACCTCGCGTTTCGGCGAACCGGAAGACTTCAAATTATTGGTCGATACCTTGCACCAAAACGAAATCGGTGTCATTCTAGATTGGGTACCGTCCCATTTTCCGGAAGATGCACACGGACTCGGATTTTTCGATGGATCGCATCTGTACGAACATCCCGACAGGAGAAGGGGATATCACCCCGATTGGAAGAGCCTGATCTTTAATTATGGAAGAAACGAAGTGCGCGCCTTCCTGATCAGCAATGCCCTGTTCTGGTTAGACCAATACCATACCGACGCCTTGCGCGTAGATGCGGTGGCATCGATGTTGTATCTCGACTATTCCCGTGAAGAGGGGGAATGGGAGCCCAATATGTATGGCAACAATGAAAATTTGGAGGCCTTGAGCTTTCTAAGGGAGTTCAATGAAACCGTTTATGGCAATTTTCCCGATGTTCAGACCATCGCAGAGGAATCGACCGCTTTTTCTGGCGTTTCCAGACCGGTTAATTTGGGCGGATTGGGCTTCGGCATGAAATGGATGATGGGCTGGATGCACGATACTTTGGAATATTTCAAAAAAGATACCATCTATCGCAAACACCACCAGAACGATCTTACTTTTAGCATGACCTATGCCTTTACCGAGAATTTCATGTTGCCCTTTTCACACGATGAGGTGGTCTATGGAAAGCAATCCTTGGTCTACAGGATGCCAGGAGACGAATGGCAGCAATTTGCAAACCTCAGATTGTTATTTGGCTATATGTTCACCCATCCTGGAACCAAATTGATCTTTATGGGCGGTGAATTCGGGCAGACCTCTGAATGGAATTTCCAGAATAGTCTCGATTGGCATTTGACGCAATATGAAGTGCATGCCGGCATACAGGAAACGATCAAAGACCTGAACCAAATCTACCGTTCGGAAAAGGCCCTTTTTGAAAAGCAATTCAGCCCGGAAGGTTTTCAGTGGATAGACTATAGCGATCATGAAAACTGTGTGCTGACCTATATGCGCAAAGGGCACGATAAAAAGAACGATCTATACATGGCTTGCAACCTTACCCCGGTACCTAGGGAAAAGTATCGCATTGGCATCCCTAAAAAGTCTGGCCAACCAAAGGTGATATTCAATAGTGATGACAAAAAATATGGAGGTTCGGGGATGGCTGCCGAAATCTCCAAAATTGAAAAGACCGCATGGCATGGCCACCCCCAATCCATTGAAATGACCATTCCACCGCTGAGCATGGTTATCTTTAAGTAGTTCTCAACGGTGAAATCGTTATGGTTATCAAATCTTTCTAATATCTTTTCGTAATTAGGTGCCAAAGTCTTTTTTTTGTGGTGCTTTTAAAATATCGAGTTTATGATTACCAATACCGAATTGGAATACAAGGGGAATTTGTACCCCAACCAGATAGCCGAATACAAAAGAGACACCGATAAGTTATATTTTACGACTGCAAATGGCGTGGTCTTGGAAATCACGGTCATACAGGATAGGACCATCCGTTTTCGTTACGCCACAGATTATATTTTTCAACCCGATTTTTCCTATGCGATAAGTGAAAACGCCAAAAGAGGCTACAATACCCTAACAGTGGAAGAGACCGCCACTGAATATCTTATCGAAACGGCCAAGGTAAAAATTCTTGTCGACAAGAAGACCTTGCGGATCCAAATTTCCGATCTGGAGGGCAGGATCATCAATGAAGACGAACTGGGGTTTCATTGGGAAGAAAACTATGAGTACGGAGGCAATACCGTAAAAATGAGCAAGATCACCCAGACGACCGAAAGTTATTACGGGATGGGAGATAAGGCAACCCACAGCAATTTAAAAGGAAAACGGGTCTTCAATTGGGTCACGGACCAATATGCATTCGGCAAGGACCAAGACCCACTTTATAAGGCCATCCCTTTTTATGTGGGCCTCCATCACGAGAAGGCTTACGGTATTTTCTTCGACAACAGTTTTAAGACCCATTTCGATTTTGCCCATGAAAAAAGAACCACCACCAGTTTTTGGGCAGATGGTGGTGAAATGAACTATTATTTCTTTTATGGGCCTGAAATGTCGAAAGTGGTACAAGCCTATACCGATCTTACAGGAACACCGGAACTTCCGCCGATGTGGGCATTAGGGTACCACCAATCCAAGTGGAGCTATTTTCCGGAAACCAGGGTCAAAGAAATTGCAAGTACTTTCAGAGATCTGAAGATTCCCTGCGATGGCATCTATTTGGATATTGATTATATGGATGGGTTTCGCTGTTTTACCTGGGACAAGACCCTCTTTCCAGATCCAAAAAGAATGATTGCCGAACTGAGCAAGGATGGCTTCAAAACAGTGGTGATGATCGATCCGGGCATCAAAATAGATAAGGATTACTGGGTGTACCAAGAGGCTATGGAGAACGATTATTTCTGTAAAAGGGGAGATGGTCCATATATGCACGGAAAAGTATGGCCCGGGGAATGCCATTTTCCCGATTTCACCAATCCGAAGGTGAGGGAATGGTGGGCCGGTCTGTATAAAGAGTTCATGGCCGAATTGGGGGTCCATGCCGTCTGGAACGACATGAACGAACCAGCAGTCATGGAGGTACCTTCCAAAACGGCCCCTTTGGACACCAGGCACAAATACGACGGTCATCCCTGTACCCATAGGAAGGCCCACAATGTATATGGCATGCAGATGGTCAGGGCAACCTATGAAGGGGTTAAGAAATATGTATATCCGAAAAGACCTTTTGTGATCACAAGGGCCGCCTATGCGGGTACCCAACGCTATTCCTCAACCTGGACAGGTGACAATGTGGCTACATGGGAGCATCTTTGGATCGCCAATGTACAGGCGCAGCGCATGTGTGTAAGCGGCTATTCCTTTGTAGGGTCGGATATCGGTGGCTTTGCCGAACAGCCCAATGGCGAACTATTTGCCCGATGGATACAATTGGGGGTATTCCATCCTTTTTGCCGGGTGCATTCGAGCGGGGACCACGGGGATCAAGAGCCTTGGTCATTTGGCACCGAAATCACCGATATCGTAAGAAAGTTCATCGAACTCCGCTACCAATTGCTGCCCTATCTCTATACTATGTTCTGGAGATATACCAAATATGGTACCCCGATGCTGCAATCCATCGTATATTACGACCAGGCAGACACCCAAACCCATTTTAGGACCGACGAGTTTATCTTTGGCCAACAAATTTTGGTTTGCCCCATTCAGGAGCCCAATGCCCAGGGACGTAGGATGTATATTCCACGTGGAAAATGGTACAATTATTGGACAGGAGAAATGGTCGAGGGGGGCAAGGAAAGATGGGTGCCAGCCGATTTGGACAAGATTCCCCTGTTCATGAAAGAAGGGGCCATTATCCCTAAATACCCCATACAGCAATATGTAGGGGAAATAAAAGTAGAGGAGTTGGTGCTGGACGTTTATTATATGCTTGGTGCGGAAAACTCCACCGTATACGAGGATGCACAGGATGGATACGATTATCAAAGCGGTAAATTCAGCTTGAGGAACTTTAAATTATTGGGCAAGGAAAAGGAACTCATCATCCAACAGTTTAAAGACGGGACTTTTATAACGAGTTATGAGCGCTTTAAAATAAAGCTTCACGGACTTCCTTTTAAAATCAAATCGGTCCACGTTGACAATGTGAAAGTGAATCTGGAAGATATCAAGCTCAACGGAAATAATATCATCCAGGTGAGCAAGGAATTTACCCAACTCCATATTACAGGCAAATAAATTATTTTGTAATTTCAAATATTAATCTATTCAATCAGATGAGAAAAGCATTTTTGGCCCTTGCACTATTTATGGCGGTTGCGGCTTGCAAAACCAACCCGTTTACCGGTAAATCAGTACTTAATTTCTATCCGAACAGCCAGATTTTCCCTATGGCGTTTGCCCAATACGACCAATTTTTGACTGAAAATAAGGTGGTAACGGGCACTAGCGATGCCCAGATGATCACCAAGGTGGGGCAACGGATCTCGTCAGCGGCCGAAAGATGGCTAACGGCAAATGGTTATCCCGGATATTTGAAAGATTACAAATGGGAATATAATTTGGTCAATGACGAAACTGTGAATGCTTGGTGCATGCCCGGGGGTAAAATCGTGTTTTATACCGGAATATTGCCCATCACCCAAACCGAAACCGGCGTTGCCGTGGTCATGGGCCATGAGGTCGCACACGCTTTGGCAGATCACGGCGCCCAGCGGATGAGCGCGGGCACATTGCAACAGCTCGGCGCGGTAGCGGGGAATATTGCGATCAAGGACGATCAAACCCGAAACACCTTCAATCAGGCCTACGGGGTCGGTTCTACCGTCGGGCTTATGTTGCCCTTTAGCAGAAGCCATGAGACCGAGGCCGATCGCATAGGGTTACAGATCATGGCAATCGCGGGCTATGATCCCGCAGAAGCCGCCGAGCTTTGGAAAAGAATGCAGGCCAAGGGAGGGGAAGCCCCTCCGGAGTTTCTGAGTACGCATCCGTCGAATGAGACACGAATAGCCAACCTGACCGCTTGGGCACCTGAGGCCAAAGCGGAAGCCAAGAAGTTTGGCGTCACCAAATTTCAGTGATACTTAGGGAAAGCAATGCATAAAAAAAGCCGTTAAAAACGGCTTTTATCATATCCATGAAAAACCGGTCTGCCATTAAAGGAAGCAAAAAGCTGTTGAATGCCTGGGCATTTTACGATTGGGCGAACTCCGTATACAGCCTGGTGATTTCCTCAGCCATCTTCCCCATATTTTATGGGGCCCTCTTTCGGGTGGCAGGAGCGGATAAAGTCACGGTTTTTGGAGGCGAGATCGCGAGGGCACCGTTGATCAGCTATATCACCTCTGCCGCCTTTTTGTTCATCGCCTTCATCACGCCGCTATTATCGGGCATTGCAGATTATCTGGGCAACAAAAAGGTATTCATGAAATTTTTCTGCTACCTCGGGGGATTGTCCTGTATCGGGCTGTATTGGTTCTCCTTGGAACATATTTATTTGGGCCTGGGGTGCTACTTCTTTGGATTGGTCGGGTTTTGGGTCAGCTTCGCCTTCAATAATTCCTATTTGCCCGACATTGCTTTTCCGGAACAACAGGATCGTATCAGTGCCAAAGGCTTTTCCCTTGGATATATTGGGAGCGTCATGCTTTTGATCGTGAATTTGGCCATGGTCATGAAACCCGATGTTTTCGGAATAGTTTCAGATCCCGGGGAGGCCGCTGAACTGAAGGCCATGAGGTATTCATTCGTTTCCGTTGGTTTCTGGTGGATCATTTTTGCACAGTACAGCTTCTTCCACCTTCCTCAAGGATATAAAAAAACGGGCAAAAGAACCAATATCATCCTCAACGGGTTTAAGGAACTGAAATCGGTATGGCTTCAATTGGGACATCAAACCAGACTGAAACGATATTTGATTGCATTCTTCGTCTATAGTATGGCGGTACAAACGGTGATGCTCATCGCTGCCTATTTCGGGGAGCAGGAAATTCTTTGGGGTTCCGATACGGAGCGCACCACCGGGCTGATCATCAGTATTATGGTCATTCAGTTGGTCGCCATCATCGGTGCGATGCTCACTGCCCGGGCGTCAAGGGCCTTTGGGAACATAAGAACACTTGTTGTGGTGAATCTTTGTTGGCTGTTGATCTGTATTTATGCCTATTTTGTTTACACCCCGACTGAATTTTATATTGCCGCAGGATTCGTGGGCATGGTAATGGGAGGTATACAGGCGTTGTCAAGATCAACCTATTCGAAATTCATTCCTGAAACCATTGACACCACATCATTTTTCAGTTTTTATGATGTTTCCGAGAAAATAGGCATTGTGATCGGGACATTTATTTATGGATTCATTGCCCAGCGAACGGGCAGCATGCGCCTTGCGACCATATTTCTGGGATTATTTTTTTTAGTAGGAATGCTTTTATTGCTCAGGGTCAATAAAAAAGGCCCCATGGGAATAGGGGCCTGATCTCTTTTTCGTTTTTTAATCGGTATTCTTGCAAAGTGCTCAAATCAACCTTTTGAGATGTCGCCGGAACCTGATGTTTTGGTATCTACTTTTGCTGGATTCCCCCGGTAGGTGATATCTCCGGAACCCGATACCCTGGCTTTGAGATTTTCTCTTGCGGTTACTTTGATATCGGCAGATCCCGAAACTGTGGCTTCAACATTGTCGGCTTCCAAATCGAAGGCTCTTATATCTCCCGATCCGGAGACGGTTACGTTAAAGTCAACCGCTTTTCCGCTGAGGTTCATATCACCCGATCCCGACATGGTGGCCGTCATATTTTGGGCATCGACCTCCAGGGTAATATCACCTGACCCCGACATGGTGGATGAAAAATTTGAGGCTTTGATCGTTTTCTTGCCAACGATATCGCCCGACCCCGATAAGGTGACCGCATCTATTTGGTCCACAGGAACCGTAATCCTTATGCCGTCATTCCAATTGGAAGGTTGTAAATTTAGATTGTCTTCTACCTTAATGGTCAGTTTGCCGTTTTTTACTTCGGTTTTGATGTATTCCAAGAGGTTTTCCTCTCCTTTTAAGGTGAGTTCGCCTTCCTTCCCATCGACCAGATCCACATCGAACCAACCTGAGACCGAAATGGCGTCGTAATCGCCAACATTGCGCTCTATGCTCACCGTATTGCCGTTGCCTTTGATCCTTTTTCCCCACTGGGCGGTGCAGGAGGCAGATAATAGTACTACAAGACTTAAGGAGAATAATTTTTTCATTTGATTTTGAGTTTATGGATTAAATTGAATGAATTGAACATTAGTTTTTGATCAGTTTGATGCCGCCGTAGTCACTGTTTATGGTGATCGTTTTACCACTGTTGGCCGATCCATAAAAACCTTTATAATAATTTTCGTTCGACTTTTCCTTGCTGATCGCAATTTCCAGCTCCTCTTTACCGCTCAAGCCCGCATAGCTGGTCGTAATTTCAAAATCGAAATGGTAATCGGGATGGTAACCGATCTTGATGCCTGTATAATTGGAGTTGATACTGACGCTTCCTGCTTCTGCGGCCATTTCCCTGATGGTCAGGGAACCATAATCCGCACCGATTTGTACCCTGCCATGGATGGTCCCAAGCTTCACGCCGATATAATCGCCATTACCATTGACGTTGCCGGCATCCATGATCTCAATATTGCCATAGTCGCTCGAATATTCCAAGTTTTCCATCTTGAGTACCGTGGCGTTGGTATAATCGGCGTTGATAGTAAGGTTACCCGCTTTCTGTACCGTAAAACCGGAGTAATCGGCCTTGATGTTCCCGCTGTTGATGTATCCGATACTTGAATTGGAGGTGTAATCGAAGTTGAGTTCGTTGTTTCGCCCATGAAGTTCACCGATCTCGAGCTTTCCATAATCACAGTTGATTTTGGCATGGCCATCGATTCGATCCAATAGGATGTTACCATAGTCGTTGTTCAGTTGCACGTTATTTTTGACGGGTAATTTTATGGTATAATTGACCTGCATGTTCACATTGTTGTTATTGCCCCAGTTCCAGCCCCAACTGCTTTTGTTCTTATCAAAGATGGTTTTTGCGGAGACCATACTGCTGCTGCTTTCGAACTCCACCGTAATTTCATCCAGTTTTTTCTGTACTTTTTCCTCATTGTTGCCATTGGTCTTGATATGGACTTCTATCATAATTCTATTTTCGTTCCAACTGGTAATATTAAGGTTACCGTAGCTGTTACTGACTTTTAGAAGGGCATCCGCATTCACGGTAAATTCTTTTTTGATCGTTTTTTCTTTGGTATGACGGCCCCTTGGATTTTCGTCCTTGGCTGACAAAAGCATGGGGAAAACCATCAATAAGGCGATCGTATGTTTATATAGCAATGTTTTCATCTTTGTTATTTTTAATGTTATTAATGGTTTCTACTTGATCAAGAACGTCTTGTAAAAGATCTATCCTGGTTTGGAAATTAGTGATCATGGCACTCAAAATCAGTTTGCTGTTGCCACCGTTCAAAAGATCTTGTTCGAGTTGGCCGTAGTTGCGTTCCAATTTCTTGAGCTGCAACAAGGTATCGTCAATCATTTTTTTGGTGGCAGGGGTACTTTCTCGTTTCAGTTGGTTCACTTGTTCTTCAATCAATCCAGCAAAATAGATTTGGCTTTTCGACACTTCAGGCGAAATTTCTGCCACCTGGTCATCCAGGGTAGGCCGAGACATAAAAACACCCAGACCCAGGGCCATCAAAACAATTACGGAAGCGGCTATGGAGAGCGGTCTCCACCAGGATCTATTTTTCCTATGCAACCCGATCATGCCTTTTGAGGCATTCAATTTATCCAGGAACCTGGCCTGATGGCCTTCTAGGGGTTCCTCAGTGTCAAAAGTTCCCCTTATTTTTTCGAACCAATTTTCTAAATTTTCCATTTCAAGCATGTATTAATTGTTTTCTCAAGCTTTCCTTTGCCCTTGAGATGGTCGTCCTGCAATTGGCGTAGCTGATGTTCATGATGCTGCTGATTTCCTCATAATCGTAGCCTTCGATTAAATGTAAGGTCAAAGCAATTCTGTAATTGTCTTTTAATCGTTTCATGGTTTCCATCACTTGTTGAGCCTTCAATTCCGTGAACACATGATCCGAATCAATTCCATCGTTGTCTTCGACCTTGTACATTATATCCTCCAGGGCGACCTCATTTTTTTTCTGTTGCTTTCTGTAATGGTAGATACTGTTGTTCACCACAATCCGTTTTAGCCAGGAACCAAAGGTAACTTCCCCTTTAAAAGTCTGCAGTTTGGTAAAGGCGCTCAAAAACGATTCCTGCATCACATCTTCGGCTTCCGCACTGTCTTTTACAATTCGAAGAGCGGTATTGAACATGGCCTTATAATAGCGGTTGTAAACCTCCAGCTGGGCGCTTTGCTTCCCCTCGATACACCATTGCAACAAAGTATCAATATGTTCTCTTTTGTGGCTCAAAAAGTGAATGGTTTAACTAATAGATGAGGGAAGTTAGGTATTGTTACAGTTATTTCAAGAATATTTATAACCAGTCATAAGGAAGAAACTTCTTCAATCAAGAAAGGACCATAATATTTTAATGACCTTAAAAATAAAACCTATTTAACCCTTTCGTCTCCAAAACCCGAAAGGGTTTTTTGTTTTGATGTCGGTATGGCACAACAATTGTCCACTAGGGGTTGAACTGAGATCATGAAGTGCTGGTAGATAGCAGGGTTATGGGCGATACAGCAAGGAACAACTATTTTTACAAATTTGATTTCTGTCCCTGAAATGACAGAATGACCGAAAAATAACTATGGGAGCATCCAAATTTTCCAATTTTGACAATATGTCGCTGCACACCTTTGATGAGGATGCAGAATTAATTCCATTATTGACCGCAGAAGACGAAGAGCAAATGAACAGCGAAACGCTGCCTGAAACTTTGCCCATTCTTCCCTTGCGCAACACGGTCTTGTTTCCCGGGGTAGTGATTCCGATTACCGCGGGAAGGGACAAGTCGATCAACTTAATCAAAGATGCCAACAACGGCAGCAAGGTGATCGGTGTGGTTTCCCAAAAAGACGAGACCACGGAAAACCCCGATATCAATGATATCAATACCTTGGGCACAGTAGCCAAAATACTGCGTGTGTTGCAAATGCCGGATGGCAATACGACCGTTATCATTCAAGGCAAAAAAAGGTTCGAAATCGCCGAGGTTCTTACCAAAAAACCCTATCTAACGGCAACCATTCGGGAAACCAAAGAGAAAAGACCCAAAGAGGGCGACAAAGAGTTTTTGGCCATCATAGATAACATCAAGGAACTGGCATTGAAGATCATCAAAATCAATCCCAATATTCCGAGCGAGGCCTCTTTTGCAATACAGAACATCCAGAGCAATTCCTTTTTAATCAATTTCGTATCCTCCAATCTCAACTTGAGCGTGGAGGAGAAACAAGACCTTTTGGAGATCAATAGCTTGAAAGACAGGGCATTGGCTACCTTGAAGTATATGGATATGGAGCTCCAGAAATTGGAGTTGAAAAATGTGATCCATTCGAAGGTCAGAAGCGATATGGATCAACAACAACGCGAGTATTTCCTGCACCAACAAATGAAGACCATCCAAGAGGAATTGGGGGGTGTATCCTATGATGAGGAAATACAGGAGATGCGCATCCGGGCCAAAAAGAAGAAATGGAACAAGAATGTCGCCGAATATTTTGAAAAGGAATTGTCCAAAATGCAGCGCATGAACCCTCAGGTGGCCGAATACTCCATCCAAAGAAATTATCTGGATTTGGTGCTTGATTTGCCATGGAACGAATATTCAAAAGACAAATTTGATCTGAAACGGGCAGAGAAAATACTGGACCGAGATCATTATGGTTTGGAAGACGTGAAACGAAGGATCATCGAATACCTTGCCGTTCTTAAGCTGCGCAACGATATGAAATCCCCAATCCTATGTCTTTATGGCCCTCCGGGGGTCGGAAAGACCTCTTTGGGCAAATCGGTGGCGGAGGCTCTGGGTAGGGAATATGTTCGCATGTCCCTGGGCGGACTTCGCGACGAAGCGGAGATCCGTGGCCATAGGAAAACCTATATCGGTGCCATGCCGGGAAGAATAATCCAGAGCCTCAAAAAGGCAGGGACCTCCAATCCCGTTTTTATCTTGGACGAAATCGACAAACTTTCGAATAGCAATCAAGGCGATCCGTCTTCGGCGATGCTCGAAGTGCTCGATCCAGAGCAAAACAATGATTTCCATGATAATTTTCTGGAACTTGGTTTCGACCTTTCCAAAGTCATGTTCATCGCCACGGCAAACAATCTTTCCAACATCCAGCCCGCGTTGATGGATCGAATGGAAATCATCAATGTTACCGGCTATACCATTGAAGAAAAGGTAGAAATTGCGAAGAGGCACCTTTTGCCAAAGCAACTTAAGGAACATGGTCTTTTGCCAAAACACCTCAAAATCGGCAAGAAACAGATGGAAAAGATTGTTGAGGGCTATACCAGGGAATCTGGTGTACGCGCCTTGGAAAAACAAATTGCCAAAATGGTGCGCTATGCCGCCAAATCCATTGCCATTGAGGAGGCATACGAGGTTAAGGTAAGCAATGAAGACATTGAAAAAGTGTTAGGCCCACCACGAATGGAACGTGACAAGTATGAAAATAACGATGTGGCCGGAGTGGTCACGGGTTTGGCATGGACAAGTGTGGGCGGTGATATTCTTTTTATCGAATCGATCGTATCAAAAGGTAAGGGTGACCTGAACATAACGGGTAATCTTGGAAAGGTCATGAAAGAATCGGCCACTATCGCTATGGAGTACATCAAGGCAAATGCCGATCGGTTTGGCATAGATCCAGAAGTGTTTTCTAAATACAATGTGCATATCCACGTACCTGAAGGCGCCACTCCCAAAGATGGTCCGAGCGCAGGGATTACCATGCTCACTTCCCTGGTATCCCTATTCACCCAGCGCAGGGTTAAGAAAAGCTTGGCCATGACCGGGGAAATAACCCTTAGGGGCAAGGTGCTGCCAGTGGGCGGCATCAAAGAAAAAATTCTTAGCGGCAAAAAGGGCCAGGATAAAGGATATAATACTTTGCAAAGACAATGAAAAGGACATCAAGGAAATCAAACAGGAATACCTGAACGGCCTTACCTTTCACTATGTCACCGACATGCACGAGGTAATTGAATTGGCCATTACCGAAGAAAAGGTAAAACATGCCAAAGTGTTATGATCAATACGCATTGAATTTTAAAATGTTTCCAGATTATCCATGATTTCCTAAGCCCCACTTTGGAATTCTGCCTATTTTTGGCCAATGCGAAAAATCACCATAGCTATTGACGGTTATTCGTCGACCGGAAAAAGTACCATTGCCAAGCAATTGGCGAAATCGTTGGGGTATGTCTACGTCGATACCGGGGCCATGTATAGGGCGGTTACCCTCTTTGCCATGCGAAACGGATTTGTCGGGCAAGACAAAAGAAATTTTGAAGCCTTGGTGCGCTTGTTGCCCAAAATCCAATTAAACCTTGTCTTCAACAAAACACTGGGATATTCAGAAATGTATCTGAACGGTGAAAATGTGGAGCAGGAGATCCGTAAGCTTGCAAGTTTCCAGATATGTTAGCAAGATCGCAGAGTTGGAACAAGTGCGGTCCAAGTTGGTGGAAATGCAAAGGCGAATGGGTGAAAAAAAAGGCATTGTGATGGATGGTCGTGATATTGGAACTGTTGTATTTCCTGATGCAGAGCTTAAAGTCTTCATGACCGCCTCACCCGAGGCAAGGGCTGCTAGGCGCTATAAAGAACTTCTGGAAAAAGGGGAAAAGGTGACCTATGAAGCGGTTTTGAAAAACGTTCAAGAACGTGACCATATCGATTCACACCGCGAATTTTCACCCCTCATGAAGGCTGCCGATGCCATTGAATTCGACAATACCGACATGGGACTCAAGGAACAGTTCGAGCGTCTCCACAACCACGCGTTACGTGTAATCGATACATCGGAGGAGAAATAGAAAAGGATGTGTCGCCACATCCCCTTCGAAATAATTTATCCTATTCCATTATAAATTAGGTATCACCAAAACCTGATCTGGATGAATGATATCAGGATTTTTCAAGATATTGGTATTTGCCGAAAAAATCTGCTTGTATTTCATGGCGTCACCGTAATAGTGTTTGGCGATCTTGCTCAAAGATTCCCCGCTCTTCACGACATGTCTATGATATACGGAACTATCGGCAACAGTGATGTTCGCCTTGATGTCGGAAGGATTCGCCCCCCCCAATTCCTTGATTTTATCCCATAAAAGGTCTTTTTCATAAGGTGTTTTGGCTTCCCCTTTCACTTTGAGAACACCACCTTCCTCGGTAACGTTGCCATCTTTGATGCCCAATTTTTCGCCAAGGTTCAATACGCCCTGATACTTTGCTTTAACACTCATAATTATTCTGATTACTGGTTATTATTAAAGACTGCAAGTTACAAATTTCCAATCGCTTTTTTTGTGGATTTTGCCAATAAAATGTTTAGTCTTGACCATGGACCGGTGGCATTGCATTTTCAAAACCCAAGACGCAGAGCGATGGCAGACCCCTTTGGTAGGGGCTTTATTTTTATAAGGTTTTTGGCCATTTACACTTTCTTTCCGACCATTTTCAGCTTGGCTTGCAGTATCCCGAAATATGGGTTGGTAATACCATAATAAATTTGTATTTTTGCCCACCTTTTTAAACAAAGAACCAAGAGGAAAAGGGACAAAAGAAAATTTAAATAACAGCTTTCGTGATCATTGTTCAACTCTTGTGACATCACGGAATACAAATTAGATCAGCAAATGGCTGAAGAAAAAGCAATCGCCCAGGTAGAAGAAACTACAATGGCACCAGTAGAAAAAAAGGCAGAAGCCCCAGTACAAAGTCCAAAGGAATTTTTAGAGAATTTCGATTGGGAAAAGTACGAACAGGGTATTGAAAAGGTAGATGACACCAAACTCAAGGAATTTGAGTCCTTGGTAACCGAAAACTTTGTAGATACCGCAGACGCCGAAGTTGTTGAAGGAACCGTGGTTTATCTTACGGAACGTGAGGCGATCATCGACATCAATGCCAAATCGGAGGGCGTAATTTCCCTGAACGAATTCAGATACAATCCCGGTCTTAAGGTCGGTGATAAGGTAGAGGTCCTTATCGATATCCGCGAGGACAAAAGCGGACAACTGGTATTGTCCCATAGAAAGGCCCGTACCATTATGGCATGGGAAAGGGTGAATAAGGCCCATGACAAGGAAGAAGTGGTGAGTGGCTTTGTGAAATGTAGAACCAAAGGAGGAATGATCGTTGATGTTTTCGGCATCGAAGCATTTTTACCAGGTTCACAAATCGATGTGAAACCCATTCGCGATTACGATCAATACGTAAACAAAACCATGGAATTCAAAGTGGTGAAGATCAACCATGAATTCAAAAACGTTGTTGTATCCCATAAAGCCCTGATCGAGGCAGATATCGAAGAACAGAAAAAAGAAATCATCAGTCAATTGGAGAAAGGGCAAGTATTGGAAGGGGTTGTCAAAAACATCACTTCTTATGGTGTATTTATCGATTTGGGCGGCGTTGACGGATTGATTCACATCACCGACCTTTCATGGAGCAGGATCAACCATCCGAATGAAGTCGTTGACCTTGACCAGAAGCTCAACGTGGTCATCCTGGATTTCGATGAAAATAAATCCCGTATCCAATTGGGCCTCAAACAGCTGGAGAAACATCCATGGGATGCGCTCAGCGATGAGATCAAAATTGGTGACAAAGTGAAAGGCAAGGTCGTTGTGATCGCCGATTATGGTGCTTTTATTGAAGTAGCCGAAGGCGTTGAAGGACTGATCCACGTTTCTGAAATGTCATGGTCTACACATCTTCGTTCCGCTCAGGATTTCGTGAAAGTAGGTGATGAAATAGAGGCCGTGGTATTGACCTTGGATCGTGAAGATCGTAAAATGTCGTTGGGTGTTAAACAATTGACCCCAGATCCATGGACCGATATCACTTCCAAATATCCTGTTGGTTCAAAACATACCGGAATTGTAAGAAACTTTACCAATTTTGGAGTGTTTGTAGAACTTGAAGAAGGTATCGATGGACTCATCTACATTTCAGATCTGTCATGGACCAAGAAAATCAAACACCCCTCTGAATTTGTTACCGTAGGTGACAAACTTGAAGTGGAAGTATTGGAGCTCGATGTTGAAGGCCGTAAATTGAGTCTTGGACATAAGCAAACCACAGAAAATCCTTGGGACAAGTACGAAACTGAATTCGCTTTAGGTACAGTGCACAAAGGTGCGATCACTGAAATAGTGGATAAGGGAGCTACGATAGATTTCAATGAGGACATTACCGCTTTTATTCCACAGCGCCATTTGGAAAAGGAAGATGGCAAAAAACTGGGTAAAGGAGAAGAAGCTGAATTTAAGATCATTGAGTTCAACAAAGACTTCAAAAGGGTGGTCGCAAGCCATACCGCTATCTTTAGGGAAGAGGAAGAACGCATCGTGAAGGCCGCCGTTAAAAAAGCCAAGGCCAGTGCTGATGAAGCCAAGCCTACCTTGGGCGATGCCAACGAGCAGTTGCAGGCCTTAAAGGACAAAATGGAAGCCAAAGCGAAAAAGAAATAGATTTTCTTGGACGATCATCGCTTTTTGCGATTAAAAATAACGAGCCCTGGCATTCTAGCCGGGGCTTTTTATTGCGATATATGCGATGCATCATAAAATTTACTGGGGAATTCCCTATTTTTGCGCTGTTATCGTATTGATGTTCGAACCTATGGGTCAAAAAGTATTGCTTTCCTCAAAAGAAATAAACATCATACTGCATCGTTTGGCCTGTCAACTCCTCGAATCACATCTCGATTTTAAAGAAACCGTATTGATCGGCTTACAGCCAAGGGGCATCTTTGTGGCCCAACGCCTCAAAAAGATTTTAGTGGAAGATTACAAGGTAAAGCATATTGCGCTTGGATTCTTGGACATTACTTTTTATCGGGACGATTTCAGAAGGGGAGATAAGACCCTTTCCGCAACACAGACCAAAATAGATTTTTTGGTCGAGGATAAAAAAGTGGTACTGATAGATGATGTGCTGTACACGGGAAGGAGCATAAGGGCTGCCCTAACGGCCATACAATCTTTTGGAAGGCCAGCGGAAATAGAATTGTTAACTTTGATCGATAGAAGATTCAGTAGGCATTTGCCCATACAGCCCAATTACAGGGGAAGGCAGGTCGATGCCATCAACAACGAAAAAGTAAAGGTGATGTGGGAGGAAAATGATGGGAAAGACATCGTTTATTTGGTAGATAAATGATTGGAAGGGATGATGTAATAGTACTTATTGGGCCAAGCCATCCGAAATGGATAGAGTATAATTGTAAAGCAAGGTAATGGGCGAATTGAGCGTTAACCATTTATTGGGAATAAAATATCTGAAAAAAGAAGATATTGCGCTCATTTTTGAAACCGCCGATCATTTTAAGGAGGTCATCAACCGATCGATCAAAAAAGTCCCTTCATTACGGGATATTACCATTGCCAACATCTTCTTCGAAAACAGCACCCGAACCAAGCTTTCTTTTGAACTCGCAGAAAAAAGGCTATCGGCCGATGTCATTAATTTTTCCGCATCCCAATCGTCGGTAAAAAAGGGCGAATCCTTGATCGATACCGTAAACAATATCCTATCGATGAAGGTCGATATGGTGGTCATGCGCCATCCGAACCCGGGCGCTGGTATATTCCTGTCAAAAAATGTAAAGGCCTCCATTATCAATGCGGGCGACGGGGCGCACGAACATCCAACCCAGGCGCTGCTCGACTCCTATTCCATCCGGGAAAAACTGGGTGGGGTGGGCGGTAAAAATGTGGTCATCGTAGGGGACATCCTGCACTCCAGGGTGGCACTCTCCAATATTTTCGCCCTGAAACTGCAGGGAGCTAACGTGAAGGTCTGTGGACCAAGAACCTTATTGCCGAAATACATCGAATCGCTTGGCGTAGGTGTGGAAACCAATCTAAGAAAGGCATTGAACTGGTGCGATGTCGCCAATATGCTGCGGATTCAAAATGAGAGGCTCGATATCAGCTATTTTCCCACCACCAGGGAATATACACAGCAATTTGGCGTAAATAAGGCCCTCCTCGACAGTCTTGATAAAGAGATCGTGATCATGCACCCCGGTCCGATCAACAGAGGGGTGGAAATCACCAGCGATGTGGCCGATTCCAAACAGTCGATTATTTTGAATCAAGTCGAAAACGGAGTCGCCATACGAATGGCGGTTATTTATCTTTTGGCATCAAAAATTAAATAGATAGCTATGATATTCGATAATGACGGCAACACTACTATCGTTTTTCAAGAAAACATCGCCCTGCCAAAATTTTTGGAGAACCTGAAAAACGCCTACCCGAAAATCAAGAATGACAACATAATCGTAAACCTTTTTTCTTTTTCGAAATTGAAGGCAGATGATATCCTGGAGTTCCTGCAGCTCTCCGATGTGCATAGGGCAGGTAAAAAATCCTTTGTTTTGGTCACCGATAGGGTAGGTTTTGACGAGGTGCCCGATAGTATTTGTGTGGTGCCGAGCCTTCAGGAGGCAAAAGACATCATTGAAATGGAAGAAATTGAGCGAGACTTGGAGATGTAATGGCCCAGCAGTATCATTTGGCACAAATCAATATCGCTAAAATGTTGGCGCCCATCGACCATCCCCTGATGGCCGATTTTGTGGCCCATCTCGATGCCATCAACAGCATAGCGGAAAAAAGCCCTGGTTTTGTATGGCGCTTAAAGGGAGACGACAACAATGCGACCGCCATCAAGATCTTTGATGACGACTTTTTGATCATCAACATGTCGGTTTGGGAAACCAAGGAAGCGCTTTTCGATTTTACCTATAGATCAGATCATTCCGGAATATTAAAAAGGAAAAAGCAGTGGTTCAGCCCCATGGGCGGAAGTCATATGGCCTTTTGGTATATGAAATCGGGGAGTGAACCCGCTCCGGAAGAAGCAAAAAAACGCTTGGCCTACCTCAACCGGCATGGCCAAACCCCTTATGCTTTTACCTTTAAGGGCAACTTTGGCCCTCAAGATGCCATCGAATATGATATGAAAACCGAAGGAAAGGAATGAAACTACACATCCTAGGTTGTTATGCGGCCACCCCAAGAACGCTGTCCAATCCGACTTCGCAGGTACTGGAAGTAAAAAACCACCTTTTTCTTATCGATTGTGGCGAAGGGACCCAAGTCCAGCTGCGAAAAAATAAAATCAAATTCTCCAGGATCGATCATATCTTCATTTCACATTTGCACGGAGATCATTTTTTTGGATTGCCGGGTCTGGTCTCGAGTTTCCGATTGTTGGGTCGTGAGCGGGAATTACATATTTACGGCCCAAAAGGAATCAAGGAGGCCATAACCCTACTATTGAAATTGGGGGATTCATGGACCAACTATCCATTGTTGTTTCACGAATTGACTTCCAACGAAACGGAACTGATATACGAAGACGAAAAGGTTACGGTAGAGACCATTCCCTTAGATCACCGAATTTACACCAATGGTTTTTTGTTCCGCGAAAAAATAGGCGAGAGAAAGCTCGACGTCAAGGGCATTGCAAAATATAAGGTCGATAAGGCCTATTTTCAGAATCTCAAATCGGGGAAAGATCTGGTATTATCCGATGGGGCCAAAATTCCAAATTCAAAGTTGACCTTAGACCCACCCAAGCCAAAATCGTATGCCTACTGCAGTGATACGGGCTTTAGTTTGGGGCTGGTACCAAAAATCAAACAGGTCGATGTGCTCTATCACGAATCTACCTTCTTGGAGTCTGAACTGGAACTGTCTCTCAAAACCAAGCATTCCACCGCCAAACAAGCCGCTACGATTGCCAAGGAGGCCGAAGTCGGCACCCTGGTTCTGGGCCACTATTCGACCCGTTATAAAACAATTGCCCTTTTTAAGGAGGAAGCGGAGGAAATTTTCCCCAATATTTGGTTGGCCGACGATGGTAAGGTCTTGGAATTTTAATATTCCGCATAAAAATCGTTATTCGGTTTTACAATCTCTTTTCTTTTGATGAACTTTACCTAACTTGAAGTTAGATCGTCCCAACATGCAAAAAGATTTAGGCAAGTATAGAAAATCATATGAAAAAAGTGCCCTTATGGAGGATTCGATATCCGATGATCCGATGGCACTTTTTCAAAAATGGTTTTATGAAGTCGAAGCCTCGGAAAGCATAGATGAGCCCAATGCGATGACCGTCAGTACCATTGGCTTGGATGGCTACCCGAAAAGCAGGGTGGTGCTGCTAAAAAAGTATACCTATGAGGGCTTCATTTTTTATACAAATTATGAGAGCGAAAAGGGCAAGGCCATCGCGAACGACCCAAAGGTATGTGCTTCATTTTTTTGGCCCAATATGGAACGTCAGATCATCATCAAGGGGCAGGCCGAAAAGATTTCCAAAAACCTGTCGGACGGCTATTTCGAATCAAGGCCCGATGGCAGTAAACTGGGTGCCATTGTCTCCAACCAAAGCAGTGTAATTCCATCACGGGAAGTGCTGGAAGAAAAATTGAAGTCCTTGGAGAAACAGTATGAAAACAAGGAAATCGAGCGGCCCGATTATTGGGGAGGCTTTATTATCAAACCCATTTCCATGGAGTTTTGGCAAGGGCGGCCCAACCGCCTCCACGATCGTATACGCTATACCCTGCAGGAAGATTTTGGTTGGAAGATCGAAAGGTTGGCTCCTTGAACCTCGGCGATATTGGAAGGTCGTTTAATTTTTATTGAAGTGCTAACCTAAATTGATGTCAATATGAAACAGCTCATCCTTGTAAGACATGGTAAGTCGTCGTGGGACTACCATGTGAGCGATAAAGACCGCCCCTTATTGGAAAGGGGAATCAACGATGTGATTCTGGTCTCCCAAAAATATGCGAAACAACCGGTAGCGGTAGATTTTGTTTATTCGAGTACAGCGAATAGAGCGATGCATACCTGTATGATTTTTCTCAGACAACTCGATTTTCCGATGCACAAGCTACAGTTGACCCATAAACTTTATGATTTTTCCGGCGATACGGTCCTGCACTTCATTCAAAGCTGGGATGATTCACTGCAGTCGGTAATGATTTTTGGCCACAACCACGCCTTTACGCACCTTGCCAATTCCTTGGGAAATAAGTATATTGAAAACGTTCCGACCAGCGGGCTGGTCCATTTGCAGTTCAACACCGATCGTTGGTCTAAAATAGGCAAGGGAACCACCGTAAAAACCATTTTTCCAAAGCAGTTAAAATAAATGATCAAATCAAAAAACCAGTACATCAATCGGGAAATCAGTTGGTTGAAGTTTAATGAGCGTGTTTTGCAGGAATGTGCCGATAAGCAGGTGCCACTTATAGAACGACTCCGTTTTTTAGGTATTTTTTCGAACAATTTGGATGAATTTTTTAAGGTAAGATATGCCACTGTCAAGCGAATTTTTGAAGCGGGGAAATCCGGGAAAAGCGTTTTGGGCGGAGAAACGGCCAAAGAGCTGTTGGCCGAAATCACCGATATCGTGATCAAACAGCAATCCAAAAGCCTTAAAATATTGGCGGGTATCGAAAAAGAACTGGAAGCACAGAATATTTTCATCGTACAGGAAACCGAACTTACCGAAAAACAGGGCATTTTTGTGAAAGACTATTTTCAGAAAAAAGTGAGTCCACTATTGATGATCATCATATTGAACGAACTCACCCAATTCCCGACCCTTAAAGACACCGCGGCCTACCTGGCTGTCAAAATGTTGTTAAAACGCGATGGCAGGGCCCAGGACAAGGGAATAAAAGACCATAAGCGATATGCCTTGATAGAAATCCCCAAAGGCATCAATCGTTTTGTGGTACTTCCCAAAGAGGGCAATAAAAATTTTATCATCATGGTCGATGATATGATAAGATATTGTCTTGAAAGTATCTTCACCATGTTCGAATACCAAACCATTTCAGCCCATATGGTAAAAATAACCCGGGATGCGGAACTCGATATGGACAATGACCTCAGCAAGAGTTTTATTGAGAAAATTTCATCTTCCGTGCAGGGTCGTAAGATCGGGGATCCGGTGCGCTTCGTATTCGACAAAAGCATTGGGAAAGACACCCTTGCCTTTTTAAAGACCAAAATGAACATCGACGATACCGATAGCGTAATTCCTGGTGGAAGATACCATAACAGAAGGGATTATATGGGCTTCCCAAGCCTTGGAAGAGAAGATTTACTCTATGATAAAATAACTCCCTTGCCCGTGAAAGGCATATCGATGGAAGGAAGTTTGTTAGATCAGATCGGCAAAAAGGACTTTTTGCAATACACCCCTTACCACACTTTCTCCTATATCATAAAATTTTTAAAGGAAGCCGCCTTGGACCCCAGCGTCAAGAGCATCAAAATAACGGTCTACCGATTGGCCAATAATTCGCAGGTGGCCGCCTCTTTGATCAATGCCGTAAAAAATGGTAAACAGGTAACGGTACAGATCGAGTTACAGGCACGCTTCGATGAAGAAGCCAATATTCAATATGCGGAACAATTACAGGCAGAAGGCGTTAAGCTCATTTTTGGGGTGCCGGGCCTCAAAGTCCACAGCAAGATCTGTGTTGTTGAGCGTGAGGAAGAAGCAGGTATAAAACGGTACGGATTCATCAGTACGGGCAACTTTAATGAGTCTACCGCCAAAATCTATACCGATTATACCTTGTTTACGGCGAATGAACCGATTTTGAAGGAACTGAATAAAATATTTGACTTTTTTGAAACCACCTATAAGATCAATAAATACAAGCATTTGGTGGTCTCACCGCACTATACCCAGAGTGTTTTCGAAAAATTGATCGATAATGAGATTTCCAATGCCATTGTAGGCAAGCAGGCCTTCATCAAGATCAAAATGAACAGCTTTACTTCCTACAAAATGGTCGACAAGCTTTATGAGGCCAGCAGGGCAGGGGTGAAGATACAGTTGATCATCCGGGGTATCTGCTGTTTGGTGCCAGGGGTGAAGGGGATGAGCGAGAACATTGAAGCGATCAGCGTCGTGGATAAATTTTTGGAACATTCACGGCTGTTTGTTTTTTGCAATGAAGGTGACGCAAAGATTTATATTTCCTCTGCCGATTGGATGACCAGAAATTTGGATTATCGGGTAGAAGTGGGTTGTCCGATCTATGATGAGGATATCAAGCGCGAATTGCTCGACACCTTTGATATTTCATGGAAAGACAACGTCAAGGCCCGAATTTTCAATGTTGAACAAGACAATGCCTATCGCAGGAACCGTAACGGAAAATTGCGCTCCCAGTTTGCGAAGTATGATTATTATTTGAACAAACTGAAAGGGTAGCCCTTCGGGTTCAACCATGTATGGTTTCTTTGGTGCCCAAGCCTTTGATGATTTCTGCCTCGTATTTTAGTAATTGCTCCCATTTCTCTTCCACGATATGACGTGCTCCGTATTTTCGGGCAAACTTGAGGAACATGGTATAATGTCCGGCCTCGCTTACCATCAGCTGGCGGTAAAATTCCGATAACGATTTGTCTTGCAATTGTTCCGATAACAACCGGAAGCGTTCACAACTTCTCGCTTCTATCAAAGCGGCGTACAGCAGCCGATGCACCAACTGCGTGGTTCTACTACCCCCTTTAGGGAAGAATTTGGTCAGGGCAATCACATAATCGTCTTTTCGATCTCTGCCCAGGGTATTGCCCCTGGCCTTGATCCTATCGTGTACCATTTTAAAATGCCCCATTTCTTCCCGAGAAAGTGCTATCATTTCCTCGACCAATTCCGGATATTCCGGAAAGCTGACAATCAAGGAAATGGCCGTACTGGCCGCTTTTTGCTCGCAATAGGCATGGTCTGTCAGAATTTCATCTATATTTTTTTCCACAAGATTTGCCCAGCGGGGATCTGTTGGCAATTTTAATCCAAGCATCTTTTTATTATTATTGCAAAAATAGGAAGAATCGGTTTACTTTGGCAAAGTACTAATTCAAACCAAAATCCATTGCTTTAAACTTTATAATAATTAATTTTACGGTCGGCTTCAATTAACCCCGACCCTTTTCGGTCTTTTATTCCAAAATCTAGGTTCATTGGCCAAATACAGTTTTATTAGAATGAAAACGAGCGAACAATTGGAATTGGTCATAAACGACAACTTGGAAGCGGAAACCATTGATTGGCTATTTCAAAAACTACATGGGATATTGATCTCCGATTCCGTCAAGGAACTTTACCTTACATACACCTTGATCGCCACCAAGGTTGTCCCCAAAACCGACTTCATATACAACAAAGACACTGCACTGATTGCTTACTTAAAAAATCAAGAAGCGAACCTGCAACAGATCACGCGCATCTTTTTGTTGGCTAAGGTCCTGGAGGACAGACCCAAATATTTCACCGACAAGGTAGCCAATATCATTCAAGTGGCGGATACAGGTGAATTGGTGACCTTTTTAAAATATTTAATTTGCTTGCCCGATCCCCAAACATTTAATCAAACCGCGGTGGAGGCCTTGAGAACCAATATTTCTCAAGTATTTACGGCCATTGCACTTAAAAATCCTTACCCAGCAAAGTTTTTTGATGAACAGCAATGGAACCAGATGTACCTTAAAGCAGCCTTCATGCAACAAGATCTAGGGGCCATCATCGGGGTTGATGAAAGGGCTAATGAGGATTTGTCGAGAATAATCTCCGATTATGCCCATGAAAGATGGGCAGCTTCAAGAGATATAGACCCTTTGTTCTGGAGGCCAGTGGGCAAATTTTTAAAAGGTACCCTAAAGGAAGACATGAAACGCTTGCTCACAAGTGAAAACGTTCAGGAAAACAAGGCGGGTGTCCTATGCTGTTTCCTATCCGAAGATTTGGAATTGCAGGAGCTTATGGCCCAACATCCCGAAATTATGAATTTGGTCAGCACTGACACACTTACCTGGGAAAATATTAAATAGCAGATATGGAAGAAAAAATGATGATCATTGACCCTCATATTCATATGACGTCTCGTACTACCGACGACTATGAAGCAATGTCGCAGGCAGGAATTGTTGCGGTTATCGAACCTTCATTTTGGATGGGCCAACCCCGTACCCAAATCGGTTCCTTCCAGGATTATTTCAGCAGTCTTGTAGGTTGGGAACCATTTAGGGCCAGCCAGTTCGGTATTAAGCACTATTGCACGATAGGCCTGAATTCTAAGGAAGCCAACAATGAATCGCTTGCAGAACAGGTGATTGAGCTTCTGCCCTTATACCTGCATAAGGAAAATGTAGTTGCCATCGGTGAAATAGGTTATGATGACCAAACGGCAGCTGAAGATAAATATTTTAGGATACAACTTGACTTGGCCAAGGAATTGGGCATGACCGTGCAGATCCATACGCCGCATAGGGACAAGAAATCGGGTACGATCAGAAGCATGGAGGTTTGCCTGGAACATGGCCTGGATCCGGGCAATGTCATAATCGACCATAACAACGAGGAAACGGTTAAAGATGTTTTGGACAGGGGTTTCTTTGCCGCTTTCACAATTTATCCAAAAACAAAGATGGGCAATGAGCGCATGGTGGAAGTGGTCCGTAAATATGGCAGTGACCGTATCCTGATCGATAGTTCTGCCGATTGGGGGGTGAGCGATCCCCTTGCAGTGCCCAAAACGGCTTCTCTCATGCTCAAAAGGGGAATACCAAAATCGGATGTAATAAAAACATGTTATCAAAATGCATTGGAGGCCTTCGGAAAAAATGGTAAGATGAAAGAAGAGCACTGGCTCAAACCTGGACAAATAGACCAGACCAATCTCTTCAATGACAATAGTGTTTTAAGGGGTCAAACGCCTCGGATCGATCAAGACCAGATAAAATGAGTAAGATTCTGATGGGCTATGCAAGATTGGCTCGCCCTGCGAATCTGCCAACGGCGGCAGCCGATGTATTGACGGGCATTGCCATTTCGGCTTATTTTGTTCCCATTGAGATTGCCGTTTCTTTTACCGACAATTATATCGATGTCCTGTGTTTGGTTTGTTCATCAGTGCTTTTATATGCCGGCGGGGTCGTCATGAATGACGTCTTCGATCGGAAACTCGATATGATCGAGCGTCCTGAACGCCCCATCCCAAGCGGTCTCATTTCCTATAAATCGGCCGCTTCTTTCGGTATGTTTTTACTGCTTGCAGGCATTTTTTCTAGCTTCCTGGTAGGGGATGTCAGTGGCTCACTCGCCTTGATCCTGTCCATTAGCATAATAGGATATGATGCCTTAGCAAAAAAACATGCTTTGTTCGGGCCCATGATCATGGGACTTTGCCGCGCCATAAATTTGGTTCTTGGCATGTCGTTATTCCAGGAAATTGGGCATTGGTGGTACGCAGTGGTCCCATTTTGTTATATTTTTGCCATTACCCTAATCAGCAGGGGAGAAGTACATGGAAACAACAGGAACCACCTTATTTGGTCCGCTATTTTATATGCCTTGGTCATAGCAATGGCCATCATTATAGTTGGTAAGGAAACGGGAAGGGTTATAGACATTATTCCTTTTTTAATATTGTTCTCCTTTTTGATTTTCAGGCCGTTGATGCGAGCTTTTAGATCAAATGTGCCCGTCAATATTAAAAAGGCCGTCATAGCGGGGGTGTTATCGATCATTGTCTTGGATGCATCCGTCGCAGTGGGTTTTTCTGTTTGGTGGTATGGCCTTTTAATTTTGTTGCTATTACCCTTATCCATTTTGTTGTCAAGACTATTTGCAGTTACTTAATTGAAATACATGAAATTAAAACCAATTTCACGATCCTTCTCCGTAAATTATACTTACGCGTTGCATTTTACCCAGAATCTTTTCGATAAGGATAATGTACTGTTCAGGGACATAATCAAGGGGTACGAAAAAAAGGGCAAGGTTAAACTTTTCTTTGTAGTTGATCATGGCGTTGTTGAACACCATCCGCAGTTGTTGGGGTCGATCAATGAATACTGTACGGCCCATGAAAGCCATATTATGTTCACATCCAGTTTGGTCGTTGATGGTGGGGAACAATGCAAAAACGATCCCAAGTATGTTGATCTTGTATTACAAGGAATCAATTCGAACGCTATTTGCAGACATTCATTTGTAGTGATCATCGGCGGGGGAGCAGTGATAGATATGGCAGGCTATGCGGCAGCCATTGCACATAGGGGGGTGAAACTTATCAGGATTCCTACCACCGTGCTATCTCAAAATGATTCAGCGGTGGGCGTAAAGAACAGTGTAAATCTATTTGGAAAGAAAAATTTCCTGGGAACATTTGCCCCTCCTTACGCCATAATAAATGACAGTGAATTTTTAAAGACCTTGGGGCATCGGGATTGGATCGCCGGAATCTCCGAGGCAATAAAGGTGTCGTTGATTAAGGATTCAAAGTTTTTCAATTATATCGAGCAGCATACCGACCGTTTGAGGGAAAGGGATATGCCCACTATGGATAAGGTTATCTATAAATGTGCGGAAATGCACATGGATCATATTGCGGAAGGGGGGGATCCATTTGAAAGTGGCTCTTCCCGTCCTTTGGATTTTGGCCACTGGGCGGCTCACAAGCTGGAACAGATGACCAATTATGAACTGCGACATGGCGAGGCCGTGGCCAAAGGCATTGCCCTGGACGTCACCTATGCAAGTTTAATGGGACAGATTTCGGAATCGACGCTAAAAAGGGTGATCAAGGTTTTGGAGGACATCGGTTTTAACCTGATGTTGCCCGTTGGGTCCGATGAAGAAATGATAGCTCTTTTGAAGGGAATAGAAGAGTTTAGGGAGCATCTTGGCGGTATACTGACGATTACCTTGATAAAGGATATCGGGAAGAAACACGATGTGCATGAGATCGATATCGATATGATGAAAAAGGCAGTTTCGAATTTAAATGCGATGTGTACCATAAATACCATATAACAATGCTCATAAATAATGCCTATCACCTCAGTTATTGTACCAATATCCATCCCGGTGCCAATTGGAAAAGCACCTTCGATAGCTTAAAAAAATTCGTTCCCGGCATAAAAAACGAAGTTAGTGGCAACCAACCTTTTGGATTGGGTCTTAGATTATCCAATAAGGCCAGTGAAGAGCTAAATGAGGCCGATCACCTGTCCGAGTTTAAAAATTGGCTTGATGGAAATGATGTTTACATCTTTACGATGAACGGATTTCCATATGGCAATTTTCATGATGAAAGGGTGAAGGATATGGTGCACCATCCCGATTGGACCACACGGGAAAGGGTCACCTATACCAAAAGGTTGTTTGAACAACTGGCAGCTTTGATGCCCAATGATATTTCGGGCGGCATTTCGACTTCCCCTATAAGCTATAAGTATTGGCACGATTCGGAGGAACTGAAAAGAAAAGCACTGGATAGCGGGGCAAGGCATCTCGTGGAAATTGCACTGCACTTGTATGAACTGGAAACAAGTACCGGAAAATACATGCATTTGGATATTGAACCCGAGCCTGATGGATTATTGGAGAACAGCGATGAGGTAATCCATTTTTTTTCCAACTACCTCATTCCGGTCGCTATACCCATTTTAAAAAATGCACCTGGCCTAAAAGGGGTCAGGGCGGAAGAACTGATCAAGAGATATATTACGGTCTGTTATGACATTTGCCATTTTTCATTGGCATACGAGGAACCAGCCGATTCCTTCTTGAAGTTCAGGGAGGCTGGTATTGAGATTGGCAAAATACAGGTAAGCGCTGCACTGAAAATCTTATATAAAAAGGAAGATCAAGAGGAAATTTGGGAATCTTTGTCCCAATTTAATGAACCTACCTATTTGCATCAGGTTACTGAGTTGATCGGTCAACGCGTGAAGACCTATAATGACCTGCCCGTTATATTAGAAGCTAAAAATGATTTTACCGAGCTGAGGGCTCATTTTCATGTCCCTATTTTTTTAGAACGCTTTGGCAAGCTATATTCTACCCAAGACCATATCTTAAAGGTTATCGATTATTTAAAACAACAGGTGGTTTCAGAGCATTTGGAAATCGAAACCTATACTTGGGACGTGCTTCCGGCGGAATATAAAAGAGACTTGTCAGAGTCGATAATCAGGGAAATACAATGGCTTACGGGAAAGTTTTGAGAGATGAAGAAAACAGTAGTGTTGAATGTAGTAGGATTGACCCACAGATTGATTGGGAATAGTACCCCATTCATCAAATCGTTTATGGATGCGGGCCAGGATGCTTGTATCCACCCTGTTTTTCCAGCGGTAACTTGCTCGGCCCAGAGTACATATCTGACCGGGAAATGGCCTTCTGAGCACGGGATAGTGGGAAACGGATGGTATTTTAAGGAGGAGTGCGAAACCAAATTTTGGAGACAATCGAACAAACTTGTTACAGGTGAAAAGTTATGGGATGTCTTAAAAAGGGAGCGCCCAAATTTCAGCTGCGCCAACCTTTTTTGGTGGTATAATATGTATTCCAGTATTGACTACAGCGTGACCCCGAGGCCAAATTATTTGGCGGATGGCCGTAAAATTCCCGATGTATATACCTATCCCCCGGATTTAAGGGATACTTTACAGCAGCAATTGGGAACCTTTCCCTTGTTCCATTTTTGGGGACCCAAGACGTCGATTAAATCGAGCCGGTGGATTGCCGATGCTGCCATCAAGACCGATGAATTATATGACCCGACCCTTTCATTGGTATATTTGCCCCACTTAGATTATAATCTTCAAAGATTTGGGAACGATTTCGATAAGATCGATAAGGATTTAAAGGAAATCGATGCCGTTGTTGGTAAATTGATAAAGTATTATGAACAACAGGGGGCAACAATCGTTTTGTTATCGGAATATGGCATAACCGATGTTAAAAACCCGGTCCATTTGAATCGGGCCCTTAGATCGAACGGATTTCTTGAAGTAAGAACTGAGCGCGGTCTTGAACTTTTGGATGCCGGGGCAAGTAAGGCTTTCGCTGTGGCCGACCACCAGATCGCACATATCTATCTTAACGATAAATCGGTTAAAGATGAGGTAAAAAAAATATTGACGGGTATCACAGGTGTGGAAAAAATATTGTCTGATGACGAAATTAAGAAAGCCAGACTCAACCACGAGCGATGTGGTGATTTGGTCGCCGTGGCCGATCGTGATTCATGGTTTACATACTACTTTTGGTTGGATGATCAAAAGGCACCGGACTATGCCCGCATGGTAGATATTCACAAGAAACCGGGCTATGATCCCGTGGAGCTTTTTACGGATCCAAAGGATAAATGGGTCATGTTAAAGGTTTTGGCTAAATTGATCCGAAAGAAATTGGGCTTTCGCACGGTCATGGATATCATTCCATTAAATGCCGATCTGGTAAAGGGTTCGCACGGAAGGACTCCCGAAGACAAGATCGATTATCCGATTTTTATCACGAACGATGAAAAATTTGATAACAAAGGAGAGATTGATCCAAAGGATATTTTTGGTATTTTAGTGAAACAAGTATTATATCCATAAATGATGAAGACATTTTTTGTATCTCTGGGAATTCTGTTCACGATTTTGTTCATATTGGGTGCTGTGCTGCAGTACAATGATCCGGATACCTGGATATGGGTCGGTATTTACGGGGTGCCCGCATTGTTGTCATTACTTTTCGTGCTGGACAGGCTCAATGCTTATATTGCGATGTTCTTTGGGGCTTTGGCAATAATTGGATTTATCTACCTCTATCCATCCGATTTCCAAGGGTTCGATTTGAACGATGGTGATATCGTTACAGTGGAGATGGGGAGGGAGGCCTTTGGGTTGTTAATAATTGCCGTGGTCTTGTTTACTTATGCTTTTAGAATAGGATATCTGTCCAAGTCAAAGGTCTAGATCAAATTCTTGTCTTAAAAGGTCTATAGCTGGGTTTTTCTCCCTCAATTTCTGGTATTTCTCCTCAGGCGTAAAGGCATATTTCTTGGCAGCTTCCTCGTTTACCGTGATCTTCAGGTTGATCAGGTGGTTGTTCAATTTCGACCTCAAATGATCCAAAAGTTTATTCTGTTCACGCTCCACTTCCTTTTTCATCGTATCGTTGGGAAGTTCGATCCAAATCGTGTCCCCTTTCAATATTTTCGGTATATCCGTAGCCAGGTTGGAGGATAGTATTTTTTGTCCTTTTTCATCGATATTCTTGACAAACTGATTCCAATGTTGCAGCAATACTTCCTCCGTAAATGCATCGTTGGGCAAGTTTCCCTTATCGATATTAGCATCTTCCTTGAGCAGCAGATGTTCTTTTTTCGCCTTTAAGCCCGAGATAGACCAGCTGGAAACCCGCTTAACATCTTTTTGGATATTTATTTTGCTCACCGTCGCAGCAGTTACTCCTTCTGACGTGCCTTTAACATCCCCTGTCTGTATTTGTTTTTTTGGTATTAAGGGTTCTTTGGTATCATTGGCGTTTATCCCATTGGATTCGACGGGAGGCGTTTCCTTGGGCCCGGGAACGTTTTTATTACCGGTGCTCGTTATGGGCCTTTCGCGGTAAAAAGAGGCAGGGGCAATGAAATCGATCGTTTTATTGGCTAGGACAAGTGATTCAGGATTTTTTTTTCGCCTTCAAAATCAATCGAGGCCAATTTCATCAATGTAAGTTCAACCAACAGTCGTTGGTTCTTACTCGATTTGTATTTTAAGTCACAGTCGTTGCTAAGGTCCAAAGCCTTCAGCAAAAAGGGGTAACGTGTATTTTTGGCCTGTTCAAGGTATTTTTTACGGGCCTCATCCCCAACTTCCAACAATTCTACCGTACCATCATACTGACAGACCATCAGATCCCTAAAATGCGATGCCAGTCCGTTGATAAAATGGTGACCATCGAAACCCAGCGCCAACGTTTTGTTCAATAGGAGCAGTAAACCGGGTATATCATGGGCCAAAATTAACGTGGTTGCCGTGAAATAGGTCTCATAGTCCAACACGTTCAAATTCTCGGTCACCGCTTTTCTGGTAAGTTTTTTTCCGGAGAAACTGACCACCCTATCGAATATCGACAGCGCATCGCGCATCGCGCCGTCCGCTTTCTGGGCGATTATATGAAGGGCATCTTCCTCGGCGTCAATACCTTGGCTTTCCGCTATATATTTAAGATATTTCGCGGCGTCCTTTACGGTGATGCGTTTGAAATCAAAAATTTGGCATCTTGACAATATGGTGGGAATGATCTTGTGTTTTTCGGTAGTGGCCAAAATGAATATGGCATGCTTGGGGGGTTCTTCCAAGGTCTTCAAAAATGCATTGAAAGCAGATTGGGATAGCATATGTACCTCATCGATAATATAGACTTTGTATTTGCCGACCTGGGGCGGGATGCGCACCTGATCGATGAGGTTGCGAATGTCGTCAACGGAATTGTTGGAAGCGGCATCGAGTTCAAAAATGTTGAAGGCAAAATCCTCATCTTCCCTTTGTGTGCCATCTTCATTGATCTTCTTCGCCAAAATCCTGGCACAAGTGGTCTTGCCGACACCCCTCGGCCCACAGAACAACAAGGCTTGGGCCAAATGATCGTTCTTGATGGCATTGGTCAACGTATTGGTGATCGACTCTTGCCCAACAACGTCTTTAAAGCTTTGCGGTCTGTACTTGCGCGCCGATACTATGAAGGGTTCCAAATGTTTTGAATTAATCGATTATTAGGGATTCGGATGATCGGGGTGCCATGGCCACCGATATGCTTTCTTTTGGCTGGTCAGCATTTTTAGGTAAAGGCTTTTTACAAGATTTACCATCCCCTACAAATATAAAAATAGCACGGCACTCTCGGGTTCATTTAAGAAATAATAGGGATTTTTTTATCAACAATTGAACTAACTTTGCCTCAAGCAGGCCTCCTTATCGCTGTGTACCGAAATTATTCGGTGGCTCAGAGGAAAGTCCGGACACCATAGTGCGGCATAGCGGGTAACACCCGTCGCCCGGCCTTTGGCGGGGCAGGACCAGTGCAACAGAAAGGATGTACAGGTGAAGCTGTAGTGAAATCATGTAAACTCTATGCGGTGAAACGTCATGTAAATCGGTGTTTGAGGGCGGCACGCCCAAGCCGAAGGGTAGGCGGTTAGAGCTTATGGGCAACCATGGGCCTAGATAAATGATAGGGAAGTCCTTAGGGGCTTTACAGAATCCGGCTTATGGCCTGCTTTTTTAATTTTCAAAAGATCATGTTCGCTGCTCCAAAAGCAGCCATGCCATGATCACACGTATACGGGGCACTTCATACCCCGACATTTAATTTGGCCGGCACGCTTGCTGCCGTATCAATCCCTTTGGAAGAAACTAAAGACACTACCACCATATTTTCGAAAATTCTTAAAATAAGGTTCATTCGATAAATCGGTCTTGTCGGAATGCTCGATGATCAGATAACCATCCTTTTTCAATAGCTCGTTTTCGAACACCATTTTGGGGACTTTTGCAAAGGATTCATGACCAAGATTATATGGGGGGTCCACAAAAATAATATCGACCTGAACCTTGGTTTTTTCCAAGTACTTGAAAACATCTGACTTGAAGGCACGAATGGGCATTTCCAATTCCAATGCCGTTTTTGCGGTAAAGGCAGTACAGCCCGAATCAATATCCACGGCCGTGACCAGTGCGGCACCTCTGGAAGCAAATTCGTAGCTGATATTGCCGGTTCCTGAAAAAAGGTCCAAGACACTGATACCCTCAAAGTCGATGAGGTTGTTCAAGATATTAAAAAGGGCCTCTTTTGCCATATCGGAGGTAGGTCGTACCGGCAATTTTTTGGGCGCCATGATGCGTCTACCTTTATGTTGTCCCGATATGATTCGCATTATAGTGCGTTTAGCAGGGTAAAATCGATGTTTTCGGATTCTGGGGTATCCTCCAGGGCATGGGTCACGTTTGTGGTTTTCATGATCGACAACTGCCGCACATATTGGGCGCAGAGACCGTACAATTGATTGTCTTCATCGATATCGCCAAAGAGTTTCAATTGGAGGGTCTCCGTATCGAGTTCCAACTGTTCAAAGGTAAAAAGCAGGTAATAAAGAAAATCATCGTCAGAGCTATAGTCGAAACAATTGAAATACAATAATTTCTTATTGGAAATGATGGTTACATCCATTTGTTGATCTTCGAGATGTACGTAGCAAACGAGTTCTTTTCTGGTATGGATGGCCATCAATGATTGTATCAAAACCGTCCCGTGGTGTTTAAAGACGAATTCACCGAAAAGGTCATAAATGTAATTGTTGATGTTCATGAACGGCACATACACATTCACCATTTCGAGATTTTCAAAGTCGTCGTGGGCTACTTCGTCAGTGACCAAGATCCGGGTATTGAATTTGAGATAGTTCGCCAATTCCGATTCATCGAACATGGGCTTGGGAACAAGATTGAACAAATGGTTCCTGTGAATCACGATCACTTCGGTAATTGGGGACTGGTTGAGTTTGTTTTTTTCCAGAAGCCGTCGCAATTCTTCCAAGACCAGAGGGGGGGTAAGTTCTTTTTTGAACTTGATATGAGCGGCCTTGACAATTTTCTTGCCAATGGTATCGAGTACACAAAAAGAAAGTCCATTCAAACTAATTTGAATGGACAGTCTATAGAAATTTTTTAAAGAATCTTCGATGGGACTATTGATCGTCTTTTTGGTCATATATTGGCGGCCAGTTACCGCTGGTACTTACTTCCTCCAAAGAACCAACAATAATGGCATTCCCGTTGATTTCCTCAACGCTATTGTGGTTGTTCTCTTTGGTCACCAGGTCTCTGGGCTGATCCGATAAGAGAATGTTCTTCATCACCTTCGCTTCGAAAACCGGTGCCTTGTAACCACTTTTTTCGATAATGGCCGATTTCATTTCAATTTTTTCACCTCCTGGAGCCCCGGGGATATCCATTAAGGTTTTATACCTATCGTCTTTTTTGAAAAGGGAATCCTTTACGGAAACAAAACCTAAGGTATCGATGATTTTAACCTCCTTCAATTGATCGATCTTGTAAACTTGATCAAACTCCATGTATGAAGAATCGCGTTGCTGCGTGATCACATATCTTCCCGTGTCAACGAACGAGATCAACTGGTTGAAGTCATTGGCATATTTACCATTTACAGACTTGTAGGCTTCTTGTGCATTTCTAATGTCCTTTAATTTGGCCACAACCTTGGCGAAACGTTCTTGTTTTACCTTTTGGAATTCGATTGGGCCCGTTACCGACTTGTAGATAAGGTAGCCGAAACCGATGCATGCAATCCAAAGTACAATTTGTATTATGGTCTTCATTTTCTTACTGTGTTAGTTAATTATAGTGGTTCACACAAATCTACAATTTTTTTGCAAACTGCCTAATTTTTTATATTTCGAATTATCCATTAAAAACCAATCCAATTTATCTCCTGAAAAGCCCCTGCAAGGTGTATTTCAGAGTGAAGCATTGGGCAGAATATTTGTAAGGTTTCCTACCAGATGACAATTGGATAATCTTGGCGTATTTATGCTTCAAAACTTCAAAATCATGGTTATCTTTAACACCAATGGCAGCAATTACCAAAGCTTCGTTTTTTAAAATCCTGACCGATAAATTTCCGCACGTTCCCACCGCCAAACAATCCGGTGCCCTTTTGTTATTGGCTGAATTTCTCCTATCGACCGAGGAAGATCAAATTTATTTGTTGAAAGGATACGCAGGAACGGGCAAAACGACCATCGTGGGGACCATCGTCACCAACCTTTGGCACACCAAACTGAAATCTGTTCTTATGGCCCCGACCGGAAGGGCGGCCAAGGTCATGTCGAGTTATGCGGGCACTCAGGCCTACACCATCCACAGAAAAATATATTTTCCCAAAAAACAGCGCGGTGGTGCCGTACAATTTGTTTTGGCTCCCAATAAGCATAGGGATACTGTTTTTATTGTGGATGAAGCTTCGATGATTCCCGATACGCCCACCGACTCCAAATTAATGGATAATGGATCTTTGTTGGATGATTTGCTGATGTTCGTGCATTCGGGACACAACTGCAAATTGATCTTGATCGGTGATACGGCCCAATTGCCTCCGGTGCACCTCGAATTGAGTCCGGCCCTCGATGAGGACAAATTGGCCTCGAACTATAACAAAAAAGTAATAAAATTGGAATTGGACGAGGTGGTACGCCAAGCAGAGGATTCCGGAATATTAATGAATGCCACCAATTTACGGGAGCAACTTGAGGGCAGTTTTTATGAAAATTTCCGTTTTAATATCGATCCCTACCACGACATCGTGCGCTTGATCGAGGGGCATGAAATTTTAGAGGCCATCGAAAGCGCTTATTCCGAGAACGGGAAGGAAGAATCCACAATAATCGTGCGCTCCAACAAGAGGGCCAATCTGTACAATGAAAATATCCGCAGTCGTATCCTTTATCTGGAAAATGAGCTCGCCGTAGGCGACTTTATGATGGTGGTCAAAAACAACTACTTCTGGCTCGAACCCAATAGCGAGGCCGGATTCATCGCGAATGGGGATATCATCGAAATCTTGGAAATATTTTCCATCAAATCGTTGTATACCTTCAAATTTGCCGAAGTTAGGGTAAACATGGTCGATTATCCCCAACAGAAGCCTTTTGAGACCGTCCTGCTCTTGGATACCATCAAAGCGGAAGCGCCTTCGCTTCCTTATGAAGATGCCAATCGGCTATACCAAGAGGTGATGAAAGACTATGGGGAGGTGACCTCTAAGTACAAGAAGTTCCTTTCCGTAAAAGGCAACAAATATTTCAATGCGCTGCAGGTGAAATTCTCTTATGCCATAACCTGTCATAAATCACAGGGAGGCCAATGGGATACCGTTTTCGTGGAACAGCCCTATTTGCCGAATGGCATCGACAGGGATTATTTGCGATGGCTCTACACCGCCGTCACGAGAGCCAGAAAAAAACTATATCTGATCGGATTTAAGAGCGATTTTTTTCTTGGTTCGGAATAGATTAAATTCGTTCGTGAAAAAAAGGTGCCGAAGCCTTATTTCGATTGGGCCGAACAAAAATGATTGACTTGAAAATGACTCGTTTCGGACTGCATTGAGGCAAGCAAACCTTTTACGTCGACTTGAACCAAAACCAAGCTTGAAGCAATAAAATAAAAAATGACTTCTGAAACCATCATCAGTATCTTTTTGGGCATTGGTTTGGCTGCTTCGGTCGGATTTCGGATATTTTTACCCCTGTTCGCCTTAAGTTTGGCTTCCTATTTCGATGTTTGGGACTTAAATGAAAATTGGCAATGGCTCGGTAGTTTGGCAGCGGTCATTACCTTCGGTGTGGCCACATTGGTGGAGATATTCGCTTATTTCATACCCTTTGTGGATAACTTGCTCGATGGTTTTGCCGTACCTTTGGCGGCCATTGCGGGGACGGCGGTCATGGTCTCCACCGTTGCCGATTTAGACCCCGTAGTGACTTGGTCCCTGGCCATCATCGCAGGGGGCGGCACTGCGACGGCCATCAAAGGGGCAGGGGCGACCGGGAGATTGGCGTCATCAGCCTCTACAGGAGGAATGGGCAACCCGCTGGTCTCGACCATAGAAACCGGAACCGCAATAGTAGTGACCACGGCTTCCATATTTTCCCCCATTTTGGCAGCGGTGTTGGTCATCATCATATTGTTCATCATTTTTAAGGTCTATCGAATGCTCAGGCCCAAGAAGAATTAAAAACAAAATAAGGTGAAAATCATTGCAATGATTCCCGCTCGATATGCGGCCTCCAGATTTCCAGCGAAGTTGATGCAGGACCTTGGTGGCAAACCCGTAATTGTGAGAACCTATGAAGCAGCGGAGAATACCGGGCTATTTGAGGCGGTTTATGTGGTTACCGATAGCCAGCTTATTTATGAAACGATAGTGAACGCGGGAGGAAAGGCCATCATGAGCATCAAGGAACACGAATGTGGAAGCGATCGGATAGCGGAGGCCGTCAGCGATATGGATATCGACATCGTCGTCAATGTTCAGGGCGATGAACCATTTACCGAGAAGGAAAGTCTCTCAAGTGTCTTGGAAGTTTTTTCACATGATGTGGCAAAGGAAATCGATTTGGCCTCCTTGATGGTCAGGATTACCGACTGGGATGAGATCAACAATCCCAACACCGTCAAGGTGGTGGTCGACCATCGCAACTTCGCCCTTTACTTTTCAAGGTCACCGATACCCTATCCCAGGGCAAAGGATATTGAAACGACCCATTTTAAGCATAAAGGTATTTATGCTTTCAGGAAGCGCGCGCTGATGGATTTTCAACGCTTGCCGATGCTGGGTCTGGAGGCGACCGAGAAAATCGAGGCAATTCGCTATCTTGAGTATGGCAAAAAAATTAAAATGGTGGAAACCACTGTCTCGGGAATAGAGATCGATACGCCCGAAGATCTTGAAAAGGCGAAGAAGGCATGGAAGTAGACTTTTCAAATATCAAAGTGATCGGTTTTGATGCCGATGATACCCTATGGGTGAATGAGACCTATTTTCGAGAGGCCGAAGAACATTTCGCTTCCCTGCTGGAAAAATATGAGACCAAGAACAAAATAGATCAGGAACTTTTCAGGATGGAAATGAAAAACCTTGATTTATATGGCTATGGCATCAAGGGATTCATGCTCTCGATGATCGAGTCGGCCATGGAATTATCGAATAATGAGGTTTCACAAGCAACGCTTTCGCAAATCTTGACTCTTGGTAAAGAGATGATAGCCCACCCTGTGGAATTATTGGAGGGCGTAAAGGAAGTCCTGGAGGTACTTGTTAAAAAATATAGGCTGATCGTTCTGACCAAGGGCGATCTGTTAGATCAAGAACGCAAATTGGAACGCTCAAGCTTATCACAGTATTTTCACCATGTTGAAGTATTGAGCGATAAAAAAGAAACCAATTACCAGAATCTTTTGGATCATTTGGAGATCGACGTCAAGGAGTTCTTGATGATAGGGAATTCCTTACGATCCGATGTGCTGCCGATCCTCAACATCGGTGCACAAGCGGTTCATGTTCCGTTTCACACCACCTGGAAACATGAACTTATTTCGGAAGTCGATGGCAACCATCGATATTTGACATTAAATGGGCTAAAACAGGTGCTCGACTACTTGTAATCTTGATTATGGAAATTAAAAAAGTAATACGATTGAAAGAAAACACAAAAGCGCAAATCACCAGTTACAAGAATTTTCCAATGGTTCCCCGGGTGATTTATGGCCAGGGCAGTTTCGACCAACTGGGAGAACTGCTGATGCCCATACGCAAAAATGCCGATGCGCCCTGTATCTTCCTTGTCGATGACGTCTTTGAAGGGGCTCCCCTCGCTAAGCGGTTACCTTTGATTTTCAACGACCAGATCATTTTTATTTCGGCAGCGGAAGAACCCAAGACCGTTCAAGTGGATGCGCTGGTTGCGAAAATAAAAAGCAGTTTTGGCGAACCACCTTCGGCGATCATCGGTATTGGTGGCGGTACGTTGCTCGACCTGTCCAAGGCGGTTGCCATTATGCTGAACAATAAGGGCAGTGCCTGCGAATACCAAGGGTGGGACCTGGTTCGGCAAGCGGCGATATATCACTTGGGTATCCCCACCATCAGTGGAACAGGGGCAGAAGTTTCCCGCACTACGGTGCTTTTGGGGCCTGACAAGAAATTGGGCATCAATTCCGACTATACCGTTTTTGACCAGGTACTGCTCGATCCAGACCTGACACAAGGGGTGGGTAAGGAACAATGGTTTTATACGGGAATGGACTGTTTCATTCACTGTATCGAATCGTTGGAGGGCACTTACCTCAATGCCTTTAGCCAAACCTATGGGGAAAAGGCCCTGGATTTGTGCAAAGAAGTGTTTCTGGAGGATCTGTCCCCACTGGATTCCCGAGAGAAATTGATGATGGCTTCATGGCATGGCGGGATGAGCATTGCCTATTCCCAAGTAGGGGTGGCCCATGCCTTGAGTTATGGCCTATCCTATTTATTGGGTATAAAACATGGCATCGGCAATTGCTTGGTATTCCAGCATTTACAGGAGTTCTATCCGGAAGGCGTGGCTTTGTTCAATAAAATGCGGCAACGGCACGGCATTGATCTTCCACAAGGTATATGTGCCGATCTTACCGACGGTGATTATGATATCATGATCAACGTTTCCCTTGGCATGGAACCACTTTGGGAAAATGCCCTGGGAAAGGGATGGAGAACCACCGTTACCCCTCAGAAATTAAAGGCTATTTACCAAAAAATTTAGGAGATGACATCATACGATGCCAAGCCGGTAACCGAAGCGTTTCGGCTCTAACCATGTGCTGGTCACAACGATGCCCCACTTTTAACGCCAACTGTATGCAAAAACTCGCGAAGTTCCTCTATTTCAAAATCATGGGATGGACCCTTGAAGGTGACCTTCCCAGACAGCTTAAAAAGTATGTCATCATTGTTGTCCCCCATACCAGTTGGTTCGATTTCTTTTTGGGGCTCATTGTTAGGGCGGTATTACATGAACAGATCAATTATATTGGAAAAAAGAGCCTGTTCGAGCCGCCATTTGGGTGGTTTTTCCGATGGATGGGCGGGGCCCCTATCGATCGTAGCAAAAGCAGCGATACGGTCAGCGCCACCGCCAAAATATTTGAAAATAGGGAGGAATTCAGATTGGCCCTGTCGCCTGAGGGAACACGTAAAAAGGTGAAGCAATGGAAAACGGGATTTTACTATATTTCCAAGGCAGCCAAGGTGCCCATAGTATTGGTGGCCTTCGATTACGGCACCAAGTCTATAAAAATTTCAGAGCCCCGGTTTCCCACCGAAAATATGGAAGACGATTTCAATAGCTATCGGTTATTCTTTAGAGGGGTCGTGGGTAAAATCCCGGAATACACTTAAACCCTAACAAATTCAAAACCTATTCTGGCCGATTCGGCGCTTCCGTCATTATCAAAATCATATTCACCGGTATCAGCGCCCCCATTGATTTGAAACGTGGTGGTAGTAAGTGTTGCGCCATAGGTATCCCAATCGCCTGGATAATTATCCCATTCAATGGCGAAATAATAATCTCCTTCCCATTTTTCCCAAGACATATCCCCACTAACGGAATATGCTGCGCGATCTGTCGGATTAATGGTCAGAACAAATCTACCGGTATTTTGGACGGTTAAGGTTGAAGAACCCCCATCGTCGATGATATCAACAAAAATATCGTTGTCACTGTCGCTTACAAAAAATGCAGCGGTAGCCTCCCAATTCCCCTCCAATTCACTGATTTTAAAAGGCCCTCCTTCTTTGACCAAAGCATCCGTTTCATCCTTTGAGCAGGAAAACAGTAAAAATGCGAATACCGGTGCGAATAAAAATAATTTACCTAGTGTTTTCATAATCATGCAGTTTTTTGATCGATTAATGGACTGAAACAGTCTTCAATCCAGAAAATAATCAGCAAGTGCCTGTCATGAAATGATTTGGATCATTTTGGGAGTTCCGGCGATACAGATCACTCCTGCATGGTATGGTATACGTTCTGGACATCATCGTCTTCCTCGATTTTTTCCAATAGTTTTTCCACATCGGCCGCCTCCTCTTCGGAAAGCGCCTTGGTGACTTGGGGAATGCGTTCAAAACCGGAAGAGAGTATCTCAATCTCGCGATGTTCAAGCTCTTTCTGAATGGCGCCAAAACTTTCGAAGGGGCCATAGATCAGGATGCCATCATCATCCACGAAAACCTCTTCGGCCCCAAAATCGATCAGTTCAAGTTCCAGCTCCTCCGGATCGATCCCTTCTGCCGGAATCCTAAAGTTACAGCTATGGTCGAACATAAACTCCACAGATCCGGAAGTGCCCAAACTGCCATTGCATTTGTTGAAGTAACTTCTGATATTGGCTACCGTTCTTGTATTGTTGTCGGTTGCGGTTTCGATCAATACGGCGATGCCATGCGGGGCATAACCCTCGAAAAGCACCTCTTTGAAGTCGCCCAAACTTTTGTCCGAGGCCCTTTTAATGGCACGCTCCACATTATCCTTAGGCATGTTCACCGCCTTGGCATTCTGAATGACCGCACGCAAACGGGCATTGGAACTGGGATCCGGACCCCCTTCCTTGACCGCCATTACGATATCTTTTCCTATACGCGTGAAAGCTTTGGACATAGCCGACCATCGCTTCATTTTGCGTGCTTTCCTAAATTCGAATGCTCTTCCCATGAACTGATTCTAAAACAAATTGAACTCCCGCAAATTTAAAGATAAAAAACCCCAATAACCAAGTCACGAACAGTTCGGATGCCGTTGCGCTTATCCGGGATAATTATTACCGATGCCCTGATATACGAAGCTATTCCGACTCGATTATTTTTTCGATGGTCTTGGCCAGCTTAAAATCTTTTTCGGTCACTCCGGAAGCATCGTGGGTATTGAGCCTTATGTTCAAGGAATTGTACACGTTGCTCCAATCTGGATGGTGGTTTTGAGCCTCGCATTCAAAAGCGATGCGGGTCATGGTGGTAAAGGCTTCCTTGAAATTCGAAAATTGGAAAGAGGTCTCGATCGCACCGTCGACATATTCCCACCCCTCCAATGATTTGAGCCTTTCTTCGATTTCTACAACAGACAGTTTTTCCATGGATAATTTGTTTTGATAAAGTTAATCAAAGTGCGCGATGGGATGCAAAAAAAGCGATAAAACCGGTTCAATTGAGAATGTGCTGGTCAATGATTTCCTGATAGCTGACCTGAAGGTTTTTTGGCAGCTTGTTTTCTTTGGGCAATACCGCCATATAGCGCTCTTCATTGGTGGTGTACACTCTTTTATAGATGGGGCTGAAGTTGCCGATCCGCTCCATGACTTCCTTGATAAAATCATCATGGTGTACCAAATCGTAGCTGCCCAGATGATAGATGCCGCTTTTATTCCGATTGATGAGGTAATGTACTTGCTGGGTGAACTTGTCATCATTGGTCACGTTCAGCACCAGATTGGGAAACACCTCAATGGGCAGATTCTGTTGCACATTGCTTTTGATTTCCTTGATTCGTGGAGATTGGTTCCCGAAAACCATCGGCAGCCTTAAAATGCCCATTTTCTTCTTGGGCAGCCTCAGCAACATATTTTCGATCTTTATTTTCAACCGTCCGTAGATGCTTTCCGAAAGCGTCTTGTCGAATTCATAGGAAGGGTATTTGCTATAGGCATCAAAAACGTTTGCGGAGGAGAGAAAGTAGATCCTGCAATCGTTCTCCCATACATACTCCACGATGTGCTGGTGTGCCTGTATCTGGGCGGCAAAATTTCCCCTTAATGCGGAGATGATGATTTGGGGCCGTATCTTTTCCAGCAGTTGGAAAATATCGTCCTCCGCCATATCGTAACGGAAAAACTGTTGGTTGTCGCTGAACCCCTTTGTGGCCGAAAAGTAGGTGCCATAGGTGTCATAGTACGCGCGAAGTTCTTTGTAAAGGGCATTTCCCAAAAATCCGCTTCCTCCTAAAATCAATATTTTTTTAGATCCTTCAAGCACTGCTCATTTCTTTAGTTATGGGTGGTTCAGCCTTTATAAAAGGGCAATTTTACCACAGATGCAGGTACCGAATTTTTCCTGATCTGAATCCCTATTTTACTTCCTACCCCTGCAAATGCGACAGGTACATATCCAAGCCCGATGCCTTTGCCCAAGCTGGGCGACATGGTGCCTGAAGTAACGACCCCGATCGGATTGCCCGCACCATCCAGTATTTGATAATCGTGACGGGGTATGCCCCTTTCCTCCAGTTCGAAGGCGACCAGTTTCCTCTTGGGTCCCGCTTCCTTTTCCTTGGCCAATGCCTTACTGTTCACAAAATCTTTGGTAAATTTCGTGATCCATCCAAGGCCCGCTTCGATAGGGGATGTTTCATCATTGATATCATTGCCATAAAGACAGTACCCCATCTCCAAGCGCAAGGTATCACGGGCCGCGAGGCCAATGGGTTTGATACCGAAATCGGCACCGGCTTCAAAGACCTTGTCCCAGATTTGTTGGACTTCCCTATTCTTGCAATAGATTTCGAAACCGCCGGAGCCGGTATATCCCGTGGCGGAAATGATGACATAATCGACGCCTGCAAAATCGGCGACCACAAAATGATAGAAACCGATGCCCGAAAGGTCAACCGTGGTTAATTTTTGCATGGCTTCCACTGCTTTTGGTCCTTGGATGGCCAAAAGGGAATATTGCTCCGAAATGTTGCGCATTTCAGCACCGTATTCGGCATTATATTTGGAAATGTGGTCCCAGTCTTTTTCAATATTCGATGCATTGACGACCAATAAGTATTGATCCTCCTTGATGCGGTACACGATCAGATCATCAACAATGCCCCCTGTTTCGTTGGGCAGGCAACTGTATTGTGCCTTTCCGATTGTGAGTTTGGATGCGTCGTTCGAAGTTACTTTTTGGATGAGGTCGAGCGCCCTTGGGCCAGAAATCAAAAACTCCCCCATATGGGAGACATCAAAAACGCCAACCCCATTTCGAACGGTTTCATGTTCCGCGTTCACGCCTTCATAGGAAACTGGCATGTTATAACCGGCGAAGGGAACCATTTTGGCACCCAACGCTTCATGGGTCTGGGTAAGGGCTGTATTTTTCATTGTTCGTTCGAATTTGCTGGCAAAGCTATTGAATTATCAAGCGAATGGGATACCCGATCGACTGATGTTTTACACAAATTGGTGTTAATTGCATGTGTCCTGCACCCAGGCTAGCGGCTGAGCAGGAATGTTTTCAATTCTTGATAGGTGCTTATGTTAACCGATTTCTTTTTCTTGCGGAGCACCTTTTCGATTTGGGGAGGAATATCCAATCGGATACCAAGCGTGCCTTCCACCACTTCCAAAAATTTTACCGGATGGGCGGTCTCCAGAAATATGCCATAGTTTTCTGGATGTTCTGCCAGATAGGCCTTCAATCCCAAATATCCGACAGCCCCATGCGGATCGGCTATATATCCCGATTGTTGATGGATCTTGCCAATCGCCTCTTTTGTTTCCTGATCGGTGAAGGAAAGGGAGGTAAGATTTTTGGAGAGTCTCGCCAAATCATTCCCGTACAGATTTCTGATCCGTACAAAATTGCTGGGATCACCAACGTCCATGGCATTGCTGATGGTCGGGCTGGAGGGTTTGGGGCTGTAGCGACCTGTTTTCAAAAATTGGGGAACCGTGTCGTTGATATTGGTGGCCGCAATGAAATGCTTTACGGGCATTCCCAATTGTTGGGCGACCATACCTGCGCAAATATTGCCAAAATTGCCACTGGGTACCGAAAAAACGATTTCTTTTCCCTTTTTTTTCGCCTGTTGGTAGGCAAATAGGAAATAGAACATTTGGGGCAGCCAGCGTGCCACGTTAATGGAATTGGCCGAAGTAAGTTGCATCGCATCGAGCAGGTCCGTATCGACAAAGGCGGCTTTGACCATGCGCTGGCAGTCATCGAAGTTGCCGTTTACCTCCAAGGCAACGACGTTTTGCCCTAAAGTAGTCAGTTGCCTTTCTTGAATATCACTTACCTTTCCACTGGGATAAAGGATGACCACCTTAACCCCTTTTACACCCAAAAACCCGTTGGCCACTGCCCCACCGGTGTCTCCTGAAGTCGCCACCAAAACGGTGACTTCAGTCGCGCTATGTTGGGAGAAATAGCCAAGGCATTGCGCCATGAAGCGTGCGCCCACATCTTTAAATGCCATGGTAGGACCATGAAACAATTCCAGTACCGCTATATTTTCTTCAATTTCGATCAAAGGAAACTCAAAATCGAGCACTTCGGCCAAAATCGTTTTTAGGGTTTCTTCGGGAAGGTCTTCCGAGACAAATTGTGCTATGGCACGATAGGCGATTTCCGTCTTGGGAAGGGTATCGATGCGTTTAAAAAAATCTTCGGGCAGCGCCGTGATTTGTTCCGGGTAATAAAGACCGCCGTCGGGGGCGATGCCCCTTATCACCGCTTCTTTGAAGTGCACTTTTTTAGTGTTGTCGTTAAGGCTATAAAACTTCATCTGTTCACTGTTATCGGCAGTCCGTTAAAAGAGACTTTGGTCTTGGGTGCATATCATAAAGGCTGTCTTTTATTTTACTGAGGATTAAAAAAACGAAATGTCTATGCCAAATTTCCTTCACTGTAGGGCCGTACTCCGTCCACATTCACTTTCGAAAGGTGCACGTCATAATCGATGCCTATTTTTCCGTAGACCTTTTTCATGGCCTGGGCAACGTTCGCTGCGGTTTCCCTTCCTTTGCTAAAGGCAAATATGGAAGGGCCGGAACCGGAAATGCCACAACCTAGGGCACCTGCTTTCAGTGCTTCCGATTTTACGCTGTCGAAACCGGGGATCAACATCGACCGGATGGGTTCTACGATATGGTCTTCCAAACATCGTCCGATCAGCGGGTAATCTTCAAGGAAAAGACCGGCGATCAAGCCACCCACATTGCCCCATTGTTTGATGCCCACCTTTAAGGTAATGTTTGTCTTCAATATTTTTCTGGAATCGGACGTCTTCACTTCTATCTGTGGATGGATTACAGTTGCGTACAATTCCGGGGGACAATGTATTTCAACAATGTCCAAGGGCTCATAGCTCCGAACCAAAGTAAAGCCTCCAAAGAGGGCAGGGGCCACATTATCGGCATGTGCCACCCCACTTGCCAGCCGCTCCCCCTCCATCGCAAAAGTAACCAATTGTAATTTTGAAAAAGGCCTTCCCAAAAGTTCGTTCATGGCCCATACCGTCCCTGCCGAACTGGCAGCACTACTTCCAATGCCACTGCCCGCCTTTATCTTCTTGTAGATTTCAATCTCAAAACCTCCATCATATTCACTTTTATCCAAAAGTGCCAAGCCTGCTGCCCCTGCGACGTTCAATCGGGTTTCCATCGGCAGGTCCTGTCCCTCAAGTTTGGTGATTTTGATACCACGAGCCTTGGTTTTACGAACCACCATTTTATCGCCTATGGTATCCAGGGCTACGCCCAGAACATCGAATCCACAGGAGATGTTGGCAATGGTCGCCGGGCAAAAAACACTTATTTCTGAATGGTCCATGTTCCGTAATGTTTTTTTTAGGTCAGGTGTTTTGTTCCCTAGCCATTTTAGGATAACTAAAAATTACCGACCCTAATGATATCGGCAAAAATTCCGGATGCGGTAACTTCGGCTCCAGCACCCGCTCCTTTGATGATCAAAGGTTGGTTCGGATATCGCTCGGTATAGAACAACACTATATTGTCACTGCCCTCCAAATTATGGAAATCATGACCTTCCGGAATTTCCTGTAATCCCACACTGGCCCTGCCCTTTTCATATTGGGCCACATACCTCAGTTTGCACTTCTTGTTTTTTGCCGCTTCGTAGCGTTCTTGAAAACCGGTTTCGTTTTCTTTTAGGGATTTGAAGAAGGCTTCATTGTTTTTGGTTTCAAGGCTGGCCTTTGGCAAAAACAGTCTTGTTTTCTATATCTGCCATCTCCAATTGGTTTCCGCTTTCACGGGCCAAAATAAGGATCTTGCGCATGACGTCAACGCCACTTAGATCGATTTTGGGATCGGGCTCGGTGTAGCCCTGCTGCTGCGCTTGTTTTACAACATCGTGGAAGGTTGTTTTTTCGTTGAAATGGTTGAACACAAAATTAAGGCTCCCCGATAAAACGGCCTGGATTTTCAAAACTTTGTCGCCCGAAACGATCAAATGTTTTAGGGTGTCGATGATGGGAAGTCCGGCACCGACATTGGTCTCGAACAGGAAAGGTGCATTGTACTGTCTTGCCAGTCCTTTAAGCTCGTCGTAATAGGCATAGGAAGAGGAGCAGGCAATCTTGTTGCAAGTGACCACGGAGATACTACTGCTCAGGAATGTGCCGTAGGTGGCGGCTATTTCGTCGCTGGCCGTATTGTCTACGAAGATGCTGTTGCGCAAGTTCAGCTTTTTGACTTTGGAAATGAATGCCATTGGGTCTGCCTTCTCGCCGGCTGCCAGTTGGTCTTCCCAATGCTTCAGGCCGATTCCATTATCATCGAAATGCATTTTTCGGGAATTCGAAATACCAACTACCCTTACATTCAATTTTAGGTTGTCTTTCAGGTATTTTTTTTGTTGTTGCAGCTGGGTCAGCAGCTTCGACCCCACATTGCCCACCCCCATGATAAACAGGTTCAGTTGTTTGATGTTTTCTTCGAAGAATTCCTCATGGAGGGCGTTCAAAGCTTTTTTAACATCCTCCCTGTCGATGACTGCCGATATATTTCGTTCCGAGGCGCCTTGGGCGATGACCCTTATGTTTACATTGTTACGGCCAAGGGTACTGAACATTTTACCGCTCAGTCCTTGATGGCTTTTCATATTGTCTCCGACCAGGGCAATGATGGCCAAGTCTTTTTCGGCAAACACCGGTTTTATTTTTCCGAGGGCAATTTCATATTCAAAAGCCTGGTTGACCATGGTAACGGCCTTATCGATGTCGTTTGCCGATATCCCAATGCAAATGGAGTGTTCCGATGAAGCCTGGGTAATGAGCACCACACTGATATCGGCTTGGGAAAGCACCTCGAAAAATCGTTTTGAGATGCCGGGAATGCCCACCATTCCTGGTCCCTCCAACGACAATAGGGCAATGTTTTCAATATGGCTGATACCTCGGACCGTTTTGCCCTTTTCGTTTCTGTTTTTGGTGATCAAGGTTCCCGGTGCGCTGGGGTCAAAGGTATTTTTGATGACAATTGAAATGCCCTTGGCCAGAACGGGCTGAATGGTAGGGGAATAGAGCACCTTGGCACCAAAATGGGAGAGCTCCATGGCCTCTTCATAGGAGATATGGGGAATAGCTTTGGCCTGTTTCACTATTTTTGGATTGGCCGTGTACATTCCGCTCACGTCGGTCCATATTTGAAGGATTTCGGCGTTTACCGCCGCCGCTACGATCGCTGCTGTATAATCGGAACCTCCCCGGCCCAGCGTGGTGAGGTTCCCCTTCTCCGAAGACGCTATAAAGCCCGCCATCACGGTGATTTTGTTGGGTGCCTTTTTAAAGTAGGCGGCACAGAGCCGGTTGGTATGTTCAAAATTCACCGCCGCCTTGCCATATACATCATTGGTCCTTATCAGTTCCCTGCTATCCTTATAGCTCGCATCCAAACCTTCCGACACAAAATATTCGGCGATGATGTAGGACGAGAGCAACTCCCCATAACTTACGATTTTATCTGAAAGCTTGGGGGTGATTTCACCAATCAGGTAAGCTCCTTCCAGAAGCGTTTCCAGGTTGTTCAGCTCACTTTTCACTTTGCTCAGCACCTTGCTCTGCGCTTTGATGGGAATGATTTCCTTGATCGTTTCGATATGACGGGCCTCAATTTCCTTTGCCTTTTCAAGATAACCGGCATTTTGTTCGGCAGCCAGGGCAGCGGTAACGAGCAGCATATCGGTGATGCCTCCCAAGGCAGATACCACCACGATGCAGTTCCCGTTTTTGAAACCGGATACGATATTTTTTACCAAGCCGATGTTTTGTGCATTGGCCACGGAGGTACCACCGAATTTTAAAACCTGCATGATGTAATTATATTAGGGTAAACTCTTTTTGAAGGGCGAAAGATCGCAAAAATGGGTGAATATGCAATTGATTACCCCAAAGGGGTGGTAAAACCGGTATTCGAATGACCAAAACGGCGGTATGGAGAATTCGTTGTGAGGGCCAATAGAAATTTCAACATGACTATTTTCTAAAAACCAAAAGTAGTACTTTTAATGCCCTGGGCAAACGTTTCTGGCCATTTTTAGGTTTAACCGTCCTATGGGCCACAATTTAATTTAAAGAATGAAAATATTTTCTGCGGAACAGATTTATAAGGCCGACAAGATAACGGTTGAAAGGCAGGGCATTACCAGTGAGGCCCTCATGGAAAGGGCCGCTGGCCAGATTTTTAAGTGGATGGATTCGCGTCTGCAAGGCGCACCGATCAAAATCCATCTGTTCTGCGGGATAGGCAACAATGGGGGCGACGGCATCGCGTTGGCAAGGATGCTGAAAGACCACGGATATCATATCGAAGTTTACGTGGTCAATTATAGCAAGACCAGATCGGCCGATTTTCTGGTGAATTTGGAGCGCCTTAAAGAACGTAAGATATGGCCGACCTATTTGGATACGGTTTTCGAGTACCCCTCGATCCAAAGGGATGATATTATTGTGGATGCCATTTTTGGGATCGGATTGAACAGGCCGCCGGCAGCCTGGGTTTCGAAACTGATGCAACACCTGAATGCTTCCGGGGCCTTTATTTTGTCTGTCGATGTGCCTTCCGGACTCTATATGGATCGCGGATTGGATAACCCCGATGCGGTGATCGGGGCAAACCATGTGTTGAGCTTCCAGGCCCCTAAATTGGTATTCTTCTTACCGGAAACCGGGCGTTATGCAGAACAATGGGAGATTTTGGATATCGGACTGGACGCCGATTATCTCAAGGCCACCGAAACCGATTTTGAGCTTCTTGGAAAAAATGAGGTGCTGGCCTTTTATAGACCCAGGGAGAAGTTCTCCCATAAAGGCACTTACGGCCATTCGCTTATCATCGGGGGCAGTACTGGGAAAATGGGGGCCGTACATCTGGCGGGCAAAGCCTGTCTGCGCGTGGGAAGCGGCTTGGTAAGCTTGTTTGTACCTTCCTGCGGATTGCTGCCCCTGCAGACCAATCTACCGGAGGCGATGGTTCATACCGATGTCAATGAAAATTATATTTCGGACATCAAACTGGATCTGGAAAAAATGACCTTGGCCGTCGGTATTGGAATGGGCACCGAAAAAGAAAGCGTTCGTGCCTTGTCGGCCTTATTGGAAGCGGCCAAAGCCCCTATGGTCATCGATGCAGACGCACTGAATATGATTTCGGCGAACAAGGAGCTCCTCAAGAAATTGCCGGAAGCATCCATTCTGACACCGCATCCCAAAGAATTGGAGCGGTTGTTGGGCAAATGGAGCGACGATTTTGATAAATTGAAGAAAGCCAAGGCCTTTTCGAAAAGGTACGGCTGCGTATTGGTCATCAAAGGGGCACATACGCTAACCGTTTTTGAAGGAAAGGGATATTTCAACACCACGGGAAACCCCGGAATGGCCACGGGCGGTAGTGGGGATGTGCTCACTGGAATGGTAGCGGGCCTGTTGGCCCAAGGGTACAGCCCTTTGCAAGCGGCTATTTTTGCGGTATACCTTCATGGAAGGGCAGGTGATATAGCCGTATCGGAACGGGGCTATCAGGGATTGATCGCCTCGGATATCATCGAGGCCATTGGCAAGGCCTTTATCGATTTGTTCCAAATGCCGGAGGTACAAGAAAGTACCGAAGAACCGCAACCATAAATCACGGCTCGTTCGGCAACTATTTCTTGGCGTCCTTGATCCTGCGTTTAACCCAAGTCAAGGCATTGTTGTATTCAATAAAAAACTTCATCGGTTTTTTATAAAAAAGTTTTTCGATCTTAAAATTGTGCATGTCCATTTCCTTCATCGAAACGATGGCAAAGGCTTTTAGATTTTCCATTTCCCGCACGTAGGTATAAACCGTTGGATCAATTGCATAGGAGTTTTTGCGCAGACTGATATAACCAAAGTCTTTGTCCCTAAAATGTATTTCCGAAATTCCGATGATTTGATAGGCGCGCTCCATGGTCAATGTGGCCCCTTCATTGAAAGTGGCTACCATATAGTCGTCAAAGACCTGGACTTTGCCTATTTCCAATTGATACTCCCTAACAATAATTGTTTTTTTGGATTGTCCCACTTTCATTCTGGTGTGTAGTTTAGTGTCTCGAAACGAAAGTAATCGTAAACCCAAGAAATAGGATAAATATTAGATTAAAGGCTCAAATATCGTTTATACTACGCCGGATACATGGCCTTTTATAATTGTTCCTACCTCAAGTAAAATATGACAAAAAAAAAGGAGTCCTTTTTCGGGACTCCTTTTAGGTATTTTTCTCACATTTTATCAAGCCTTGGATGACTTCTCCGCTTTCTTGATTTTAATGGTCAATTCTTCTTTTTTCTCATCGAGGTCCATATAGATATGGTCCCCCTCTTCAATTTTGGAATTCACGATTTCTTCCGCCAAGGCATCTTCGATATACTTCTGGATGGCCCTTTTCAAAGGTCGTGCGCCATATTGTTTATCAAAACCTTTTTCCGCGATATAGTCTTTGGCCTTGTCGGTCAAATGCAGGTCATATCCTATGTCCTTAATTCTGGCGAATAGCTTGGCCAGTTCGATATCGATGATTTTATGGATATCTTCCCGCTCCAAGGGGTTGAAGACCACCACATCATCGATCCTGTTCAGGAACTCCGGGGCAAAAGCCTTTTTCAAGGCATTTTCGATTACGCTTTTCTGATGGGTATCGGCTTGTGACAATTTGGCCGAAGTACCAAAACCGACCCCTTGGCCAAAGTCTTTGATCTGGCGTGCTCCAATATTGGAGGTCATTATGATGATGCTATTTCTGAAGTCGATCCTTCGCCCTAGACTGTCGGTCAGGAAACCATCATCCAATACTTGCAACAACATGTTGAAAACATCCGGATGTGCTTTTTCCATCTCATCCAATAGAATTACGGAATATGGTTTGCGGCGCACTTTCTCGGTCAATTGACCGCCTTCCTCATACCCGACATATCCCGGAGGAGCGCCTACCAGTCTTGAGATGGCGAACTTTTCCATGTACTCGCTCATGTCTATCCTGATCAGGGCATCTTCCGAATCGAAAAGCTCCTTGGCCAATATTTTGGCCAACTGGGTCTTCCCGACCCCTGTCTGTCCAAGAAATATAAATGAACCTATCGGTTTATTGGGGTCTTTCAGGCCGGCCCTGTTTCGCTGTATGGCTTTGGCCACCTTGGCTACCGCTTCGTCCTGTCCGATGACATTGCCCTTGATCAATTCGGGCAATTTGGCCAATTTATTGCTTTCGGTCTGGGCAATCCTGTTCACCGGAATGCCGCTCATCATCGACACCACATCGGCCACATTGTCTTCGGTCACGGTTTCTTTGTGCTGTTTGCTGTCTTCTTCCCATTTCTCCTGTGCGATGGCAAGATCTTTTTCCAATCTCTTTTCATCGTCCCGCAATTTGGCGGCTTCCTCGTATTTCTGTTTTTTTACGACGCTGTTTTTCAGTTCACGTACGTCTTCCAACTGCTTTTCAAGTTCCAATATCTGTTTGGGGACGTCCATGTTCACGATGTGCACCCGGGAACCGGATTCATCGAGGGCATCGATTGCCTTGTCGGGAAGAAATCGATCGGTCATGTACCTGTTGGTCAGTTTTACACAGGCGAGGATGGCCTCATCGGTGTAAATGACATTATGGTGGTCTTCGTATTTGCCCTTGATGTTCTTAAGGATTTCGATGGTTTCGTCAACGGTGGTCGGTTCTACGATTACTTTTTGAAATCGTCGCTCCAAGGCGCCATCCTTTTCGATGTATTGTCGATACTCATCCAAGGTGGTCGCACCGATGCATTGTATTTCCCCTCGTGCCAAAGCGGGCTTGAACATGTTGGAAGCATCGAGACTGCCGGTAGCGCCTCCAGCGCCAACAATAGTATGTATTTCATCGATAAAAAGGATCACATCGTCGTTCTTCTCCAATTCGTTCATCACGGCTTTCATCCGTTCTTCGAACTGCCCGCGGTATTTGGTACCTGCTACCAATGATGCCAAATCAAGGGTCACCACGCGTTTGTTATAAAGAATCCTGGACACTTTTTTGTTGATTATCCTCAGTGCGAGTCCTTCTGCAATGGCACTTTTACCAACACCGGGTTCCCCGATGAGCAAGGGATTGTTCTTTTTTCTTCTGCTCAGGATCTGGGAAACCCTTTCGATTTCCTTTTCCCTACCCACTACGGGATCTAACCTGTTTTCTTCGGCCATTCGGGTAAGGTCCCTTCCAAAATTATCCAATACAGGAGTTTTCGACTTTTTATTGCCTTTTTGGCTACTGGTCGTGCCAAAATTGCCTTCTTTTTCGTCACCGGTATCATCAGGCTCATTTGGAAATGATTCTGAAGTTGGGGAGTCTACGATTTCATCGTCGCTGGTGATCATGAATTTGAATTGTTCCTTTACCCCGTCATAGTCTACTTTCAGTTTGTGGAGCAGTTTGGTGGTGGGATCGTTTTCGTTCCGCAAGATGCACAATAACAGGTGTGCTGTATTGATGGAGGAACTTTGGAATAACTTGGCTTCCAAAAATGTGGTCTTCAAAGCCCTTTCCGCTTGGCGGGTCAGGTGAAGGTTCTTTTTGTCTTTTTGGACGTTGCTGGGATTTGGGTTGGAAGGGCTCAAGATTTCGACCTTTCTCCGTAGGTGGTCCAAATCAACGTCCATCGCATCCAAGATGCTGATAGCCTTTCCATTACCATCGCGCAAAAGCCCCAACATCAAATGCTCGGTCCCAATAAAGTCGTGGCCCAATCTAAGGGCCTCTTCCTTACTGTAAGCAATTACGTCTTTTACCCGTGGTGAAAAATTATCGTCCATAAATTATCCTTAACATGTATAAAATTAGTAAAACTCTATCAATCTCTTGCAAAGACTATACCTATTATTCGATAAACTTGGTCTAAATGACGAAAAAACACCTGATTTACAAAATAATTAACAACTTAATTGTCAACCAAACCGGCCATGTGCTATGTTGATAAATTGTTTAATAAAACGCCCTTTCCGTGCTTTGAAAGGGTATCATTTTCCTTATATTGGCATGCTTTTTTTAACGATACTAAATCTTGAGATTTTAAAATGGCTGAAGGAGAAAAATTGATTCCAATTAATATTGAAGATGAAATGAAATCTGCCTACATTGACTATTCAATGTCGGTCATTGTGTCACGTGCCCTGCCTGATGTCAGGGATGGTTTAAAGCCCGTTCACAGAAGGGTGCTTTATGGAATGTATGAACTTGGGGTACGATCGAACAGCGCACATAAAAAATCGGCCCGTATCGTAGGGGAAGTTTTGGGTAAATACCATCCCCATGGCGATACGTCCGTATACGATTCAATGGTACGGATGGCACAGGAGTGGAGCCTTCGTTATATGCTCGTCGATGGCCAGGGAAATTTTGGTTCGGTCGACGGTGATAGTCCGGCCGCAATGCGTTACACCGAGGCGCGCATGCGCAAGATCGCTGACGACATGCTGGCCGATATCGACAAGGAAACGGTAGACCACCAGCTCAATTTCGATGATTCGCTGCAAGAGCCCACCGTACTGCCCACAAGGGTTCCCAACCTTTTGGTGAACGGTGCTTCGGGCATCGCAGTGGGTATGGCGACCAACATGCCGCCCCATAATCTTTCTGAAGTGGTCGATGGCACAGTGGCCTATATCGACAACAATGACATTGAGATCGATGAACTGATATCACATATCAAAGCCCCGGATTTCCCGACAGGGGGCATTATTTATGGCTATGACGGGGTAAAGGAGGCATTCCATACCGGTCGCGGACGTGTCGTGATCCGGGCCAAGGCCTCTTTTGAAGAGGTTCAAGGACGTGACTGCATCATCGTCACCGAGATTCCCTACCAGATCAACAAGGCCGATATGATCAAAAAAACCGCCGATCTGGTCAACGAAAAGAAGATCGACGGTATTGCGAGCATACGCGACGAATCGGATAGGAAAGGGATGCGGATCGTGTATATCCTAAAGCGAGACGCCATTCCCAATATTGTCCTGAATACCCTTTATAAGTACACTGCCTTACAATCGTCGTTCAGTGTGAACAACATCGCCTTGGTCAAAGGTAGGCCTCAATTGTTGAACGTAAAGGAGATGATCCATTATTTTGTGGAACATCGACACGAGGTAGTGGTGCGCCGCACCAAGTTCGAACTGAAAAAAGCGGAAGACAGGGCCCATATTCTTGAAGGGCTCATCATTGCCTCAGACAATATCGATGAGGTGATCTCGATTATCAGGGCATCGGCGAACGCCGATGAGGCCCGTGAGAACTTAATGATCCGCTTCAAACTTTCCGAGATACAGGCAAAGGCCATTGTTGAAATGCGTTTGCGACAACTTACCGGGCTGGAGCAAGACAAGTTGCGTTCAGAATTCGACGAAGTCATCAAGACCATTGCCGATTTAAAGGATATTCTCGAGCGCAAGGATCGAAGGATGCAGATCATCAAAGACGAACTCCTTGAGGTCAAGGAAAAGTATGGCGATGCCAGACGTTCCGAAATCAATTTTGCAGGTGGCGACCTGAGCATGGAAGATATGATTCCCGACGAACAGGTGGTCCTTACCATATCGCACGCTGGCTATATCAAAAGAACCCCGTTGACGGAATACAAAACGCAAAACAGGGGCGGTGTTGGCCAAAAGGCATCCTCAACCCGGAACGAGGATTTCCTGGAGCATCTATTTATAGGTACCAACCATCAATATATGCTGTTCTTTACGCAAAAAGGCAAATGCTTCTGGATGCGGGTCTATGAAATACCGGAAGGCAGCAAGACCTCTAAAGGCAGGGCCATTCAAAACTTGATCAATATTGAGCCGGATGATGCGGTCAAGGCATTTATCTGTACCCAGGATTTGAAAGACGAAGAATACGTTAACAGCCATTATGTGATCATGGCCACCAAAAAAGGGGTGGTAAAAAAGACTTCTTTGGAACAATATTCGAGACCGCGCCAGAATGGTATCAATGCCATCGGCGTTCGTGAAGACGATGAGCTTTTGGAAGCCAAGCTTACTACGGGTACCAGTCAAATATTCTTGGGACTGAAATCCGGTAAGGCCATACGGTTCGAAGAGAGCAAAACCAGGCCCATGGGCAGAAATGCGTCCGGGGTGAGGGGCATTACCTTGGCAGATGCCAAAGACGAGGTAATCGGCATGGTTTCCGTAAACAACTTTGACGAGGACATCTTGGTGGTTTCTGAAAATGGTTATGGCAAACGATCCAGCATAGATGATTACAGGATCACCAATAGGGGAGGTAAAGGGGTGAAAACCATTTCCATTACCGATAAAACCGGTAAATTGGTGGCCATCAAGAACGTCACCGATACCGATGACCTTATGATCATCAATAAATCGGGGATCGCGATCCGCATGAGCGTCGAAGATCTTCGTGTCATGGGCAGGGCCACGCAAGGGGTAAAACTCATCAACATCAAGGGTGATGATTCCATTGCCGCAGTCGCCAAGGTGATGCGGGACGAGGAGAATTTGGAAGAAGCCGACATCAATGATATTGAGGTGAATACCGAAGATGGCACGGCTCTTGATAAGGAAGGTACGGATGAAACAAAAGAATAATCAATAAACACTAATTTTAATATTACAGAGCAATGAAAACTAAACTTTTGATACTTACGGCCATGTGTTTCACAATGGTCGCCTTTGCGCAAAAAAATGAAATAAAGGCAGCGGAAAAAGCCCTGAAAGATGGTGATGGCATGGCTGCCAAAACAGCTTTGGACGGTGTTTCCGGAATGATTCCGGGAACGGATGAAAAAGTCCAGACCCAATTTTATTTCCTGCAAGGACAGGCGTACGCCGATATTGCCAAAAAAGGGGATGACAGTGCGTTCCAACAAGCGGTTACGGCTTTCCAAAAAGTACTGGAAATAGAAAACAAGAGCGGCAAGAAGAAGTATACCGAGGAAACAGAATCCCGTTTGCGGGCGATGACCGCCGACCTTGTGAATTCTGCCGTCGAAGATAACGGAAATCAAAAATTCGAACAAGCGGCCGACAAGCTGTATATGAGCTACAAAATCAGCCCCATGGATACTTCGTATCTTTATTTTGCGGCCAGCAGTGCCGTAAATGGCGGGCATTACGAAAAGGCCCTCGATTTTTACAACGAACTTCAGGAGATTGGGTATGATGGTGGAGGAACCCTTTATAAGGCCACCAATACCGCTACCGGGCAGGTAGAGCAGATGGACAAATTACAAAGAGACCTTATGGTGAAGTCCGGGACCTATACCGACCCTATCGACGAGCAAACCCCTTCCAAAAAAGGCGAAATCGTTAAAAACAGGGCACTGATCTATTCCCAATTGGGACAAAATGACAAAGCGGTAGAGGCCTATAAACTGGCCAGGGCCAGCGATCCCAACGATGTAAACTTGCTCCTTAACGAAGCGAATCTTTACTATACGATGGGTGATAAGGATAAATTCAAGACGTTGATGGCAGAGGCCACCACCTTGGCACCGGACAATGCCGATCTACATTATAACATCGGGGTGATCAGTATGGAACAAAACAATATAGAGGATGCCCGGGCCTCCTATAAAAGGACCCTTGAAATCGACCCCAACTATACCAATGCCTATTTAAATTTATCTACCACCTATGTAAACGAAGGCAACAGTTTCATAGATGAAATGAATTCTTTGGGCAATTCCAAAAAAGATATTGCCCGATACGAGGAATTGAAAAGCCAGAAAGATGATTTGTTCCGTCAAGGAGCACAAGTTCTGGAAGAAGCCCTCAAAACCACTGAGGATAGCCAAAGTATTCTTACACAGTTGAAGAATATTTACGGCGCCATGGGCGACAATGAAAACTTTATGCGCATCAAAAAGTTATTGGGCGAATAAGCATTGAATCCACAATAAAAACCTCTTTGCCAAAAGCAAAGAGGTTTTTTTATATGATTTTTTTAAGGACCCGCAGTTTATGGGAATAGTTGCCCAATTCCCTGTTAAAAATACCGGTGTGGTCTATTCGGTCTATCCTCACCTGCCCAAAGGAATGGATGATGTGGTTATCGCCTATGAGGAGGCCCACATGATCGATCTGCCCTTCCTGATTGTCGAAAAAGGCCAGGTCACCAGGTTCGCTCTCTTCTATAAAACTCAAGGCCTCGCCCTGGCCGGCCTGCTGTTTGACCTGCCGCAACAATCGATACCCATTGATCTTGTACACCATTTGCACTAAGCCCGGTGCATCGATGCCGAATGGGGTTTTTCCACCCCAGAGATAAGGTGCGTGCAGGTACTGCAGGGCGGTATCCAGCAATTTGGGCTTCATTTGCTGGTGTTCCAGGCAAGTGCCCTCAAAATGATGCTTCAAAAGCTTTTCATGGCCGACGCTGGATCCCAGCATCAAGGGCATCAGGGTTTTCTGTTCGCTTTCGATGAAGGAAACCAGGTCGAAAGCATACTTCATTGACTTGGCGGATTCGATTTTTCGAAATTCGCCTTCATCGATAACGGTAAACTGATTGTTGTCGGCCCAGCCTTCACTGTCGTCATAGGCATTTCTTATCCTACTGTGCGCTTTTCGGCGTTCCAGTACCTTGAAATGCTCTCCGTACAAAAGTTGGGTCACCAGTTCAGCACTCTGATCGGTGTTGGTGCGAACTGGGATGAGGCTGAGGTGGCAAATACCGTATTGCATGCGCTTTCTTTACAGCTATCGGTTATTTTTGCTTCAGGATGAGGGCAGAAGCACCACCACCGCCATTACAGATGGCGGCTGCACCGATTTTAGCGTTTTTTTGTTTTAGGACATGGATCAGGGTCACCAATATCCTGGCACCGGAACAGCCCAAAGGATGGCCCAAGGCAACCGCCCCGCCGTTGATGTTGACATTCGCATCCGTCAATCCGAGCAATTTCATGTTGGCCAATCCGACCACGGAAAAGGCTTCGTTGAATTCAAAAAAATCAACTTCCGCCAAAGTAATGCCCGCCTTGTCCAAAGCCTTTGGAAGTGCCTTTGCCGGTGCCGTGGTAAACCATTTGGGTTCTTGTGCGGCATCGGCATAACCCATAATGGTTGCCAAGGGCTCGAGCTTGAGTTCCTTTGCCTTTTCAGCGCTCATCAATACCAGCGCAGCCGCCCCATCGTTTATCGTTGAAGCGTTTGCAGCGGTTACGGTACCATCCTTCGAAAATGCCGGCGACAATGCGGGAATTTTTTCCATCCTCACATTTTTATATTCTTCATCCTCGGTGACCAATATGGGTTCTCCCCGTCTTTGAGGTACCGCCACGGGAACCACTTCTTCCGCGAAATGGCCAGTTTCCCATGCATTTGCAGAACGTTTGTACGATTGAATCGCAAAATTATCCTGTGCTTCCCTGCTAAAATGATATTTCTCGGCACAGGCATCGGCGCACACCCCCATGGCATTTTGATCATATACGTCTACCAGGCCATCTTTTTGCATGCCATCGATCAAGGTGGCCGGACCAAATTTTTGACCCATCCTCATATGTACATAATGCGGTATCAAGCTCATGTTTTCCATGCCCCCCGCAACGATGATCGAAGCATCGCCCAAGGCGATCGACTGGGCCGCCTGCATTACCGCTTTCATGCCCGAAGCACATACCTTGTTGATCGTTGTACAGGGTACGGTATCGGGAAGGCCCGCATATATGGCAGCCTGCCTGGCAGGCGCCTGTCCAGTTCCGGCCTGTACCACATTTCCCATGAGTACCTCATCGACCAGGCCAGGGTTCAATTTTATTTTGGCCAAGGCCGCTTTGATGGCTACAGCACCCAATTTTGGGGCTGGCACCGTCGATAGTGAGCCCATGAAACTGCCAATGGGCGTTCTTACGGCCGATACGATAACTACCTCTTTCATATACCTTCGATTTTTGGTATTGCGAAATTACTAAAATAAAGCACAACGCTTCACCCGTGCACACTTAAAGCCATTTTGAACTTATATTTTTCTATTTTTGGGGTTAGATTCTTGCTACATGCGAAATTTCCTGGATATCCTTTTTAAAAACCAATCCCTTGTCTATAAGTATTTCCTGTATGCGGCATCGGTAGGCTGTATCGTTTTCCTCTTTCCAAGGGGAGGTCAGTTCAAGTATGAATTTCAGAAGGGCAAGCCGTGGCAATATGAAAATCTATATGCCCCTTTCGATTTTCCCATCCATAAATCGGACGAAGAACTTGCCTTGGAAAACCAAGTGATCCGCGATAATCAATTGTCATATTTCCGATACGATGAAAACATAGTAAAACAGGCTGCCGAAACATTCGACAATCGGTTTCCTACCTTTTTTTCTGCAGACCGATTGAATAGGTCAAGGCTTTCCGCGTTAAAGGCTTCGGGAGAGGAAATTTTGGATTCGATATATGGCGACAAGGGTCTTCTTTCGGAGAACGATGCCTTAAACCTCAAAAAGGAAATATATTTGGTAAGGGATAACGAGGCCCTTAGGAGGCTGACAGTCGGTCTAAATACGCCTGCCAAGATCAACGGCATCATAGAAGCGGTGTTGAGAAAAAACGGACATTTCGAATATTCGAAGCGTTTTCAGGACTTGTTCGATGGCCTGCCCAAACCCAATATTTTTATAGATCGTGAACTTACCGATCGTGATTTGAAGGAAGCGCTATCTAAAATTTCAATTACCCGCGGCACCGTCGATGAAGGCAAGTTGATCATTGCCAAAGGGGAAGTAGTTGAAAATGACAATCTTAAAATCCTAAATTCCCTAAAGCAGGAATACGAGTCGCAGCTGTGGGCAGCCAACAACTACTATTTTATATTATTGGGATATACCATATTGGTAGCGATGGTATTGATGATGCTTTTGTTGTTCTTGAAAAAATACCGCCTTGAAATCTATGGGAACAATGTAAAGGTCACCTTTATCTTTTTCAACATTTTATTGGTGGTGTTTTTGACCACCTTGGTGGTGAAGTATAATGAGGACTATATTTTCGTGGTACCATTATGCATTCTTCCACTGATCTTAAAAACCTTTTTTGATGCGCGATTGGGTCTTTTCGTACATGTACTGGCGGTCTTGATACTGGGCTTTGTGGTACCCAACAGTTTTGAATATATTTTTTTACAGATCATTGCGGGAATCGTAACCATATTGACGGTTTCGGAACTTTATAAAAGGGCCAACCTATTTATTTCGGTTGGGCAGATAACGCTGATTTATATCATTGGTTATTTGGCTTTCCATACGATCCATGAAGGCAATCTTGCCAATATCCTTTGGACGACCATAGGTTTGTTTTTCTTGAATGGAATGATTACACTTTTTGCCCAACCTTTGATCTATGCTTACGAAAAGATTTTTGGGTTGGTTTCCGATGTGTCTTTATTGGAACTTTCAGATACCAATTCAAAATTGTTAAAAGAACTGTCGAACAAGGCACCCGGCACCTTTAACCATTCCTTGCAGGTCGCCAATCTTGCCGAGGCAGCGGCCAATGAAATCAAGGCCAATGCGATGTTGGTCAGGGTAGGGGCTCTTTACCACGATATCGGGAAGATGAACCATCCTACCTATTTTACAGAAAATCAGACCACCAATATCAATCCCCATGACGAGTTGGCTTATAAAGACAGTGCCAAAATCATCATCGATCATGTGATCGAGGGCATTGAGATCGCCAGGAAAAATAAGCTTCCCGATCGCGTCATCGATTTTATTCGTTCACATCACGGAACTACACTGGTGTATTACTTTTTCAGAAAACAACAAGAGACGGGCCAGAATTTCGATACTGCCGAATTCAGATACCCCGGACCTATCCCGTTTTCCAAGGAAACCGCCATTCTTATGATGGCCGATTCGATCGAGGCAGCCTCAAAAAGCCTTAAAAATCCCACGTTTCCAATGATCAATGAATTTGTCGACAAGGTCATTGCCGGACAAATGGCGGCAAACCAGTTCATCAATGCCGACATCACTTTTAAGGAAATTGAAACCATCAAAAAGATCTTTAAACAGAAGCTTACCAACATCTACCACCTTAGGGTTGAATACCCCGAATGAAGCTAGCCACAGGAGCTGCACATTTTTATTGGATTGGTCGTTAGATCGCTATGAAAGACTACTCTCCGGAGGAGCGTTTTCGCAGCGAAGTTGGCCCTGATTTCCAGATAGACCCATTTTAATGCTATATTTACTCAATGGTTACCTGACCTTCAAAAATGAAAGGCGTGCTGTTACACTGGCGAATATCGATAAACCCCGGTCGGATTTAATAGCGCTTTTTGAAAATATAAGTTATTTCGTAATTTTATTTTTTCCAATACCCAACCCAGGAAATAGGACGCTGATAATTTGAACTACCTACAAAAAATATTGCTGGTTGCCCTGATGTTGCCCTTATCGTCATTGTACGATGTATGGGATAACCAGGTTGATTCTGTTCAGTTCTACTTCACCAAAATCAACAAACTGGTTGAAAAGAGAAAATATTTCCCGGCCGATTTCCTGAATATCGAATACTTGCAGGCCAACAATGAAAGGGTCGAGGGCGCCGAAAAAGTGGAAAATCTGTTGAAGCTCTTCACCGCCTATATTTATGATCGGGCCGAAACCGCCAATAAGTACAACGAAGAAGCCTTGCGGCTAGCGCGTGAAGTACAGTACCGAAAAGGAGAGCTGACCGCTTTGTACAACAGGGCCTATCTTCGGTTTGTGGAAGGGCGATTCAATGAAGCCATCGAGCTGGTCTTGTCAATTGAACGCAATGAATACATAGATGTCTTTCTTGAAGTGAAAGCGGATTGTGCGACCTTGAAATCCGATATTTATACCGAGAGGGGTCAGTTCGACATGGCCCTGGAAACTGGCCTCAAACTGCTCGATCTCGCTGAAAAAACCAACAATCCCTATGTATCAATGAAGGCCGATGCGGCCCTAAGCCATTACTACTTGAGAGTCGGAAATTATACCTTGGCCCGTACCTATTGTTTAAAAGGCCTCGATTGGATCATTGAATTGAAGGAAGTGCGGTATATTTTTCCAAAGATTGACGAAATGGCAAGGATGACCGCCAAGCTCGGTGATCTAACGAAGGCTTTGGAAATTTATGATTACTACCTGAAACTTGAAAGAAAACTATCACCTCCCGGTAGTTATATACAGAGTGTGGTATACATGAACATCGCTGATATTTATATCAAAGAGGCAAGATACAAAGAGGCCCAGCAATATTTGACAAATGCTTTAAAATTGTGTTATGAACACAATTACAGGTTTAGGATACCCCGGGCGCTCATTCTGCAGGGCGAACTTCATTTGAAGCTAAACGATTCTACAAATGCCATATTGAGTTATGAGAAGAGTCTTGAATCCGCTGAAGAAATCAGCGCTTTTGACGTGGTCAAATCAAATAGCGCCATCTTGGGCAATTTATACGAAGCAACTGATCAACCCGCCAAAGCCTATGAGTACAAAACGTTGCATCGTGCCATAACCGACTCCTTGTTTTCAGATGAAAAGGAACAGCGAATAAATATACTGGAAACCCGTCGCAAGATCAAGGACGTGACCCAGGAGAACAAGGTTTTGGCACTTGAAAATGAGGCCCAAAGGGCTAGGTACAGATCGGTCCTGTTCATTCTGGTCTTTGCGCTGACCTTCACCGGGCTCGCATTTTTCTCCTATTTAAAGGTCAAGTGGAAGAACCGTTTGCTCTATGATCGCACCGTGGAGCTCGCTTCCGTGCAGTTGCAAATGCACGAAAAGCTCCGCGCGTTTCAAAAATCCGAGGCCAAAACGGTAGCCACCTATAAAGAAGCCACCAGCCCCAAGCAAAGCCAAAGTCTTGACGGAGAGGTGAAGGACATTATATTGGGCAAGTTGAAAAAGCTGGAGGAGAAACATTTTTATATCGACCAAAATTGCAATCTATATCAATTGTCGGAACAGCTCAAGACCAATCCTAAATACCTTTCACAGGTAATCAACCAAGAGAAAAAATCGAATTTCAATAATTATATCAACGAATTGCGGATCAATTATCTCTTGGCCAGACTGCTCAAGGATCCCGAATTTCGTAAAAGCAAACTGAGTTATATCGCCGTATCCGTCGGCTACAACAACTTGAACACATTTAATTCCGCCTTTAAAAAGCGGCAGGGCATACTACCTTCTTTTTTTATCGACCAACTCAATAGCCAAGAAAAGAAAAGCTAGCCACACCTCGATAAAGGGTTTTTGGTCCCATGATCCATTTCCCGGGTTCAAAGGATGGACTTCTATTTTTCTTTTTATTAAAAGGCGGGCCCCCAAATAACAAAAGCAGCATCCGCGTGAAGGATACTGCTTAGGAAACTAACTCAAATAAACTAACAAATACTGGTGATTACCCTTATTTAAATCAGTAAGCATGCTCTTTAAAAGCGGATAAACACGAATGCGGTTAAAAGTAGTGTAAGGAATGGAAAATATGATATCGAAATCAATCACAATGCCTTCACCCTGATGCCTTTGAAGATAAACCAATCTTCCCTTTTTCTATTTAAAATTGATGAAAACAACTATAAAATTCATGAATTTTATAAAGGAATAATAAATTTTTGGTGGGTTACCGATAACGTAATCAATAGCATACGGAAGAAATTATTTTAAAAGCGCTCTCGAATTGATGCCAAATGATCATCTCACTCGATTAGCCGAAAAACCAGCAACCGGCCTTTATTCTGACCGACCACATATAAGGGCATCCCCAACGCGCTTTTTATGGTCACGATCGATTTGGCATCCCCTTCTACCAGAAATCCGCTTTGCGCTTCCGAAATATCGGTAAAGCCTCCTTTACCATCTCCGATCAAAACCAAGCCATTAAAAGCGTCGTAGCGGCCTATGAAAGTTTCATTGCCGTAATCGTTCCCGATCAATAAAAGATCTAGGTAGCCATCCTTGTTTTGATCGAAGGGAACCATGCCATTAATGGGGGCGATCTGGGCGGAAAAAGGCAATACGACCGGTTTGAATCGACCATTGCCCAAGTTTTCGAAATAACTGGTCTTATCGTAGTTGCCAACCAATTTCAGTGTGCCTTCCAGTTCTTCCGAACTGAGTAGGTTTTCTTGGGTAGCTTTCGCATAATCCCTATAAAAATCAAACTTGGTCCTGAAGAGGGGGCTTTGCCCGAAAAGATCGCCCCAAAAATTTACGGGATAGGATTCATACTCCAGTCGATCCTTTTTTAAGTGGGCAAACATAATGGGATCTACGCTTCCGTTCTTGTCAAAATCTTTGGCCAAAATAGTGACCGGTTTCTCGGATGATGGTTGAAAGAAATTGTTTTCGCCCAGGTTTCCAGCGACCAGATCAAGGTCTCCATCAAGATCAAAATCCTTTGCTATCACACTTTCCCACCAACCCATAAGGCTGTCAAGTCCAGATTTTTCCTGTACACGGAATGAAGTCTTTTCGTTCCTGAAAATGGTGATGGGCATCAATTCTCCAACCACCACAAGATCTTCCAGATTGTCCTGATCAATATCGGCCCAGACCGCATCGGTGACCATACCCACCTTTCTTAAATTTGGTGCCCAGGTATCGGTCACATCTTCTAGAACGCCCTTGTTGTTCTTCAACAAGTAACTGTTGTCGGTCAAGGGATATTGGCCAATAGGAGTGCGGCCACCAACAAAAAGGTCAACGAAACCGTCATGATCAAAATCCGTTGCCCTTACTACGGAACCGCTGGCTTCCACCAACGGCATCTTATCGGTGGCCCGTATAAAGTTGCCTTTCCCGTCATTCAGGTATAGCCTATCTTTATATAGGCCGCTGTCTTTTGTGAATTCGTTGCTTCCTGATACCAGATAGAGGTCCAGGTCGCCGTCATTTTCGAGGTCGAACAGGGCCATGCCCTCCTCTTCAAATGCCATGTCCTCTTTCTCTGAAAACAGTTCCCGAGCATAAAATGTACCATCGGGATTTTGAAAGAAAAGGGTCGGTGAGAAACCGGCGGCACTGCCCACCAGAAAATCCTCCAACCGATCGCCATTGATGTCCCCAACCGCCAAACAAGGTCCGTTTTGGGTAAGCTTATGGGGCAGGATGCGCTGCACGTTATAATCGATGACATCCCTTTCCTGATGCAAGTAGTCAATGCCCATGGAGGTGGAGACCTCCTCGAAAATCGGTTTTACTTCCTGTGGACCCAAAGGAAAGGCCAACACCCCGGTAGCAGCGTTTTTGGCGTTTGCATGCGCTAGGGTGATGCTCTGGTTGGTTTTTATATCTGCTAAAGATTGATAACTTCCATCGGGCCAGAGAATTTCCAAGGAAGTGATTTTCTTGTAGTTACCCAAACCAAAATGTGCGGTGGGGTCTACCGAAGACATATAGCCTCGGCTCAAATAATGTTCGTAGTATTGAAATTGCCCATCACCGAAACGCAAAACCAATTTGGCACCTATCCCCAGCGGATTGGACTTGGTCCCTTCAAACCTAACGTTCAAATATGCCTTTGCCGCCGCTTTGTCCTGTTCGAGCGTGTTTTCGAAAAGAAAGGCTTCCTCATTGATATTGTTCACCACATAATCCAGATCTCCATCTCCATCGAGGTCTGCAAATGCGGCCCCATTGGAAAAAGAGGGCAGGTTGAGGCCCCAATTTTCCCCGATATCGATGAAACGACCTTTGCCGGTGTTCTTAAAGGCATAGTTTGGAATTTTTACGATGGGGATAGAATCGAGTATTTTGGCCGGACTAAGAAACGGGCTCATCCCGATCCTGAAATTGCCAAAATCCATATCGGTGATATCCCTCGGAAAACCGTTGGTGATCAATAGATCGCGATAACCGTCATTATCCATGTCGGCGAAAAGGGGTGACCAACTCCAGTCGGTCCTGGCCATACCGGCCATGAGGCCTATTTCGCTAAACGGCAGGCCGGGTCCATTTCCCATTTGCAGCATGTTCCTGCTGTATTGGTATTCATAGCCCCACCTTTCGTTGAAAATATAATTGATATAGTTGGAATTGCCGTTGGTGGTCTTCATCCTGTTGTTGGTTTCTCCCAACATGTCGAGGGTCACGATATCCAAGAAGCCGTCGTTGTTATAATCGGAGATATCCGAACCCATGGAGAATTTGCTTTGATGCCTGACCACTTCTTTAATGGTATTGGAAAATGTCCCATCTTGATTATTGAGGTACAACAGATCGTTGGTCAAATAATCATTGCAAATGTACAGATCGGGCCATCCGTCATAGTTCAAATCGGCAACCGCGATGCCCAATCCAAATCCCTCTATGGTAATCCCGGCTTCGAGGGTAACATCGGTAAAGGTGCCGTCACCGTTATTGTGGTAGAGGCGGTCATTGCTGATGGCCGATCCGTCGATAATTTTAGGTCTGTAATTGGTAGGCAACGTATGTACCTGTTCGTTGTTCAGCACATAAAGGTCTAGGAAACCATCTTTGTCATAATCGAAGAAAGTGGCCCCCATGCTGTTTTGTGAGGCGTCTATGCCATACTTTTGGCCCATTTCCTCAAAAATCGGAATACCGTTTCCGTCCAAGCCTTGGTTGACGAAAAGCAAATTGGCCCTTTTCGATGCATCCGGTGACATGGCAGCACACACATATATATCCAACCAGCCATCGGCATTGATGTCTACTACGGCGACTCCCGTACTCCAGCGGTCGGCAGCGGCTGTCCCGGAAACTTTGGTAACGTCATTAAACTGTAATTTGCCTTGGTTCAAATAAAGCCTGTTGGCCACTTGGTTCCCGGTAAAATAAAGGTCAGGTTTTTGGTCGTTGTTGAAATCCCCAATGGCCACCCCTCCACCATTAAAAATATATTCGTTGTTGAGGATGTTGAAACTATCGGTTTCCACGATCTGGTTATTGAACGTTATTCCTGTTTGTTGCGAAGGTCGTAGCTTGAACAAATGGGACTCTTTTTTACTACAAGAAGCAAGGGCCAAAATGAAACAAAATAAATAGGGGAGATATTTCATGGGATAAAGGGTCAAGTCTGAAAAAAATTACTTGATGGGGCTTTTATAGGCTTTTGTGAAATGAATCGATCCAATGGCATGCGAAAGGTCAAAAATACAAAAAGGCCATGAAGTAGTTTTTACGACATGGCCTTTAAGTGTTATTAATCTTGTTTCAATCCTTAATATGCGGGATCTTGGGTCAAAGTAGGCACACCTTCTTTGATCGAACGGTCGATGGCCTGTATCGGAATAGGATAGTATTCGTTCTTGTTGGCGGTAAATGTTTTGCCGGCCAAATACTGTCTGTCGTTCCGCTCACTTGCCAAGTAGGCCGTCAATACTTGAGATGCTACGCCCCATCTTTGAAGATCGAAGAAACGGTGACCTTCCATGGCAAATTCCAAACGGGTTTCAAAACGAACCGCTTTTCGGGCAGTGGCCTGATCGGTCCAAGGGAGGTTGTACAGTGCGATTTCGTAATTGGCCGCGGCCTCTCCGGGAACGATCGTGAAATCGTTGCGTTCTGTACCTTGTGTAGCCTTTGGTACAAAACCGGCAGGGTTGGAAGCCCTTGTCCTGATCTCGTTCACCAGCTCACGGGCCCTTTCTAAATTGCCCAACTCTACTTCAGCTTCTGCCAACCATAACAATACCATGCCATATCGCATGATCCTATAGTTGTTGGCCGAGAGGTTGCCCCATCCACCCACGCCAAAGGCATCGGGCTCGGCAACATGCTTCATAGAGAAGTAAGGGCCAGCATAGGAAAGGTCACGGACAAAATCGGTCTGATAGATCTTAAAGCCTTTGTAAAGGATGCCGGGTCGGCCCAAAGTGTGGTCGATCCTTGGGTCCAAGGGTCCGGTATACTCGGTTTCCCAGGTCACATCCGTGGCATCGAAATCGTCCAACAACGGTAATCCGCCAGAGGTTTTATAAGCATTCACCAAATTCTGGGAAGCCTGATAGAAACCACAGCAGCCCCATGGATCGGTATATGGGTGTGCCAGACCAATTCCTTGGTTGGTGGCATCCCCGTTGGCACTGTTGACGGCATATTGCACTTCAAAAATAGATTCGGCGTTGTTTCTGGTATTGACCAAGAAATTGTCATTGAAATTGTCTACCAAAGAATAACGGCCAGAATTCACGATTTCATCCAACAATACTTTGGCTTCCTGTAATTTACCGACATTGGCACTTCCACTTGAATCCCAGCCTTGGAACATTTTGGCCTTGGCCAAGAAGGCCTTGGCAGCCCACCTGGTAGGTCGCCCTACTTCAGCTTGGGTTTCAGGCAATACGCCAGCGGCGGCTTCGAAATCGGCCTCAATCAAGGGCCAAATTTCCCTGTCGTTCGGTACTTTGGTACTCTCCACATCGTTAACGTCATAAACATCGTCACCGATATAGGGCGGTACACGCCACATTTTTCTGGCTTCGAAATGGAAAAAGCCTCTTAAGAACCTGGCCTCGGCAATAATCTGGGCTTTTCTGGCCTCATCGATATCCTCCACTTGGTTCGCACTGGTAATGGCATCGTTCGCCCTGGCAACCCCTTTGTAGAGTCCCCTCCACTTATTGGTAATGTGGCCATTGAACGATTGAAAATCATAGGCTTCGATAAAGGATTGTTCAGGTTGATCTCCCGCATCGGTACCCTTCAGGGCATCATCGGAAGGGATTCCGCCGAAAACCCAGTTTTGGACGTCATTGTTCCATGGGGCCTGATCATCAAGGCCCAGGCCGTTGACCATTTTATAGGCACCCAGCAAAATACCTTCAACACCTTCCTCGGTAGCAAGACTCGAGGTGCTGAACTGTCCCTGAGGTTCGCGGGTCAGGAATTCATCCGTACAGCCAGTGATGAGCAGCAGCAGGGCTGTAATCGTTGTAAAAATTTTATTACTCTTTTTCATTTTTTAATATTTATATGTTTTTATCGTTCTTAAGCACAATCCGCTTTTTTTATCTAAAGTTACCTTAAAGTTACGTTCAATCCAAGTGTAAAGGTCCTGGCGACCGGCATATAGCCCCCATCGAAGCCCAATGTAGGGTCGCTATCGGTTCCTGCCTGAATCTCAGGGTTCAAACCGGAGTACTTGGTAAAGGTGGCCAGGTTCTGACCTTGTAGGTAAACCTGAAGACCGGCCAAACCGATGGTTGAAAGCACCTCCTCGGTAAAATTATAGGTCAACTGTACGTTCTTGAGCCTGAAATAACTACCATTCTCGATGAAATAAGAGGATGGCCTGGAGCTGATCTGGTCGTTCGCGTCCATGATAGGTGCAGAAGCGCTCGGATTGGCTGCCACCCACAGACTTGGATCGGCCGTTGGATTACTTGGCTGCCAAGCTTCATATAGGGCCCTTTGTGATCGGTTCCCTTGAAAGGTATTGAAATCGGCAAAGTAGCGCACATAGTTATAGATTTCGTTGCCCGATGAACCATTGCCGAAGATATTCAAGCTCAAGTTCTTGTAGGTCAAATCGATATTGATGCCATAGGTAAAATCGGGATGCGGACTTCCGATGATGGTACGGTCATCGTCATTGATCACCCCATCGCCATTGATATCGGCCACTTTAAGCTTACCAGGCGCATTATAGCTGCCATAGGTGGGCCATGCATCTGCTTCGGCCTGGCTCTGGAATATCCCGACCGTTTTGAAGCCATAGAAAGACGAAATGGGGTCTCCGGCCTGTGAAACGGTAAGCGATGGTACCCTTGAGGAAAAGCCAAAGAACCTCGTATCGGGACTGTCATTCAAAAAGTCGATATTGTTCGTATACTGCGAAATGTTGGCACCGATGCTATAACCGAAATCTCCCTTCTTGTCGGCATAGGTAAGGCCAAAATCAATCCCTTTGTTGGTCATCTGCCCTACGTTAAAGAACGGGGCATTGGCATCACCGGCGGAGAATGTGATCGGTACCTGGAAAAGCATATCGGTGGTCTCCCTGTTCCATACATCCAATTCAACACTGAACTTGTTGTCGAACATGCGAAGGTCCATTCCTATGTTGTTGGAGGTGGTGGTCTCCCACTTCGCGTTGGGGTTACCAAAAGCCTGGGCATCAAAACCGATTGTTGGCGAACCAGCGGAGCCGTCAATGGGATAGCCCGCGTTAAAGATATTCGAGCGGTAGGTGGTGTAGGCATTATAGTCCCCAATTTCTTGGTTCCCTGTTTTACCCCAACCGTATCGCAATTTAAGTTCACTGATAAATTCGACATTTTGCATGAAACTCTCATCGGAAAGTCTCCATCCCAAACTAAAGGCAGGGAAAATCGCACTTCGGGAAGCCTGCTGGAACCTCGAAGAGGAATCGTTCCTTAAAATGAACTGCGCCAAATACTTGTCTTTGTAGCTATAGTTCAACTTGCCGAACTGGGAGAACAAGGTATAATCCGAAAATACACCACCAAAGTTTGATGAAGTGGTCGCATCCCCTAAGTTGAGGTAACTCAAGATTTCGGTGGTATTAAAAGCGAATCTTTGTCTGCTGGCACCGAAAGTTTCCCCAAAATTTTGGATGGCCTCGACCCCTACATAGGCTTCGAAATCATGAACTTCGTTGAAGGTTTTGGTATAGGTGAGTACGTTGTTCCAAACCCACTGGTATTCATAGTTATTTGTCGCTGTGGAACTGTTGATAAAGTTACCTTCCACATATTCTGGTTGCGGCCTTCCCAAAAACCTACCGCGCAAACCATTCACATCAACCCCAAAACTGGTTTTGAACTGTAGGTCGTTGGTAAGCTCATAGGAGGCATACACATTTCCGAAGGCCCTTAGCCTATAGGTTCTGTTATCTTGCTGTCTCGCTAGAATGGCATAAGGGTTGAAGTTGTTGCCCAGGTTGGCGCCCCTACTACCGGCGAAATTCCCTTCAATATCGTAGATGGGCAGCAAGGGGTGGTGTTTGTACGACCCTGATACGGCATTCTGTTCTTCGTTGTTACCGAAACCACCTTTTCTGTTATCGAAGGAAACCGTGAAATTTTCCCCAACGGTCAATCGGTTCTTAAGTGCCTTGAATTCGGTATTGGCCCTTAAGGAAACCCTATTATAGCCAACGAATTTGGTAATCGCATCTTGTGAAAAGTAGCCTAGGTTAAAGGCGTAACGGGCACTTTCGGTTGCTCCCGAAGCTGAAACCTGATGGCTCATGATCGGTGCAGTGCGGGTAACTTCGTTCCACCAGTTGGTATCCGCGGAACGGGTAATGGCATATATATTTCCTTCTACCAAGGAATAAAGGGCAGGATCAGTTCCTGGATCGCCCTCATTGGCGCCACTTGGAAAAACATAATCGGGAATGGTCACCTCTCCGTTTGGACCAAAGGTATACTGGCCATGGGCAGGTGTTTTGCCGGCATAAAGATCTGCCAAATATAAGTATGTCCCTAATTCCTCCGCGTTCAAGGCCTTGACATCTTCAGAGGCGGTTTGGGTCCCGTAAAAAGTATTATAGGTTATGGTGGGGGTTCCCAATTTTCCTTTTTTGGTAGTGATGATGATAACCCCGTTCGCCGCACGAGATCCATAAATGGAAGCAGCGGAAGCATCTTTCAACACTTGCAGCGATTCAATATCGTTGGGGTTCAGGTTGGCCTGTGATTTTGAGGGCACCCCATCAATGATATATAAGGGGTCATTGTTTCCTATGGTACCGAATCCACGGATCCTCACGGTGGCTTCCCCACCGGGGGTCGCATCGTTCACGATACCGATACCTGCGGCACGGCCTTGCAATTGCTGGGCGAAGGTGGTAGCAGGTACGGCCAAAAGCTGTTCAGCATCCACTGTGGTCACCGCCCCGGTAACGTCTCTTTTAGACTGGGTACCGTAACCCGTAACCACCACTTCTTCCAATGCTGCTGCATCTTCTTCCAAGCTGGCGTTGATGGTCGATTGGCCATTTACGGCTACTTCCATCGTTTTGAAACCCAAATAACTGAATACCAAAGTAGCATCCCCGGCTACGCCGTTGATGGTGTAATTTCCATCAAAATCGGTTTGGGTACCATTGGTCGTACCTTTAACCAAAACGTTGGCCCCTGGCAACGGACCCACTCCGTCCGTGACTGTGCCGGTTACCGTCTGTGCCTTCGCCAGCCCAAAACATAAAAATGCCCCAAGCAATAAAAAGCGTTTCATCAATGTGATTTTCATAAGTTGTGTGTTTTTTGTCGGTTAATTTTGAATTTTAATATTGGTGTTGAACTTACTTTTTGGCATTCCCATTATTCTCAACAGAATTCAGGGGCGTGCTTTTTAAGCCCCGACGAATTTATGTTAATGAAATCATAAGATACGGACTTTGTTGTAAAAGAACTCTAAAATTCATGAATTTTAGAGTGTTTGCGCAAACGTTGTAGCTTGAAGATGCCGTATTCTCAGCTAGTTTGGAATATGTTAAAAAAAACCGCTCCCCTGCTCCGAATTGGGCAAAGTGTATATTATCTACGCAAATCGGCTTTTGGCATTGGCACATTTTGAGTTCCCATTCGGAGAAGATTTAGTTCGATTTCTGAAAAATGGGGTCCATGGAACTACTGTGTTCCAATTGGTTGCATTCAATGGGTTTTAATCTATTCGATATTTTTAGGCAGGGAGTCGTACACTGCGATCAAATGACTTCTGATATAAACGGGTATGGCCATCCCATCTGCATTTGGCTTTACCATCATGCTTTTCGAGGGGGACAGGGGCATATGGCAAGCGATGCAATTATTTCCCATCTTAGCAGTTTTCGAAGGTTCCAATGAACAAACCATTGGCTCGGTCGCATGGCAGCCGATACATTTTTGGTTAAAGGTATTGGTAGCTCCCCTTTGATCGGTATGGGGGTCATGGCAGGTTGCGCATTCCATAGCTGGACTCGCCTGAAAGCATTTGCTGCTTTTGAGCAAACCATATTGGTTGCCATGCACGTCCAATTCGTTTTCGGGACGGCCGGTATAAAAATTTTGGGAATAGGTTTCCAAATCTTCGCCCGCAACGAACGAAAATGGATTTCCTTGGATCTGGCGGGCCCTCAATCCGGAATGGCATTGAATACAGATGTCAAGACGTTTTTGTCTTGAGAGTTCTTTTAATTGGAGCATATATGCCGGGGTGGAGTCATTTGGATTGTTTCTATGGTGGAGCACATGTTTTTGTGCAGGACCATGGCAGCGCTCACAATCGATACCCAGAATCAGGTGCTCCTTCACGTATTGGTTGCCGTTCCCTGTAGCATCCCTGTTTTCGGCAAAGGTAACATGGCATTTCAGACAGGCGTCGTTTACGGGCCTTTTGGTGATGTATTCGGGAAAATTGGGACTATTGATCCAACTGTTCGTTGGGGTATAATAGGAGGCTTGGATTTGAAACAACCTATCTTTTTCCCAAGTGAGGTACGATTGGCCTTTTACCCCAGAACCGATGACGATATCAAATTTTGACTTGGTTTCTGGGTCCTTTCCGAATTTTGATTGGGCATGTTCATAAAAAGTACCATCTTCCGAAACCATGGTAAAAAGGGCCTCCTGAAGTTCCAGCGTATTGGCACCCGCTTCGAAACTGCCGAGTATACTTTTTTCAGTGGGTTGGGCCGAAGTATTGAAATGTGCGGTCTGCGAATGCGTCCCGTAGATTGTGGCGTGGCATTCCAAACAGGTTTGTGAGCCCATATATTTTTCGCCATTATAATGGGTTGCTAAAACCTTGGGGTTAAAATAGTCGGTTTCCAAATGTGAGTCCTTGCAATGCCAAATCAGCAGGATCATTAAGGGCATACCTATAAAAACAAGGAATTTTGGTAAAAAGGGTTTACTCACGGTACAAGGAATGATTTTTGAGAGCGACTTGTTCGATTACAGAAGTACTAAAATAGCCATTTTAATTTGAATTGCTTTTTTATATTTAGCATTCCAACAAGTTTTGGAATGGGCCATCAATTACTCGAGAAGCCACTTGGTTTTTAGAACATCACGGCGTTTTTTAAGCCAAAGGTAAGGGCATTGAGATGGAGTCTTTTTAAGGGACTAAAAAAAGAAAAGAAAATGTTGCGTTCCATAATTGGAAAAAGTACATTTGCAACCGCATTTTTCCCGAGTGTGCTCGGGATAACGTTCTTGGAACAAACTAATGGAGAGGTGCCGGAGTGGTAACGGAGCAGATTGCTAATCTGTCGACGCGTAAGCGTCGCCAGGGTTCGAATCCCTGTCTCTCCGCAATATCCTTTGAAATATTGGATTGAATCCGAATTGGTTTGGCCATGCAGGTAAAGTTGCGCAGGCCGGTTATCGCGTCCCGATGTATCGGGAAGGCCGCAGGGCAGTTCTTTAAAATGATGTAAGGCAGGATTCGTTCCTGTAATATTAACACCTCGGGGTGTAGCGTAGCCCGGTTATCGCGTCCCGATGTATCGGGAAGGCCGCCGCGGATGTTCTTTAAAATGATGTAAGGCAGGATTCGATCCTGCAATATTTTACACCTCGGGGTGTAGCGTAGCCCGGTTATCGCGTCCCGATGTATCGGGAAGGCCGCCGCGGAAGTTCTTTAAAATGATGTAAGGCAGGATTCGATCCTGCAATATTATACACCTCGGGTGTAGCGTAGCCCGGTTATCGCGTCCCGATGTATCGGGAAGGCCGCCGCGGAAGTTCTTTAAAATGATTTAAGGCAGGATTCGATCCTGCAATATTATACACCTCGGGGTGTAGCGTAGCCCGGTTATCGCGTCCCGATGTATCGGGAAGGCCGCCGCGGAAGTTCTTTAAAATGATTTAAGGCAGGATTCGATCCTGCAATATTATACACCTCGGGGTGTAGCGTAGCCCGGTTATCGCGTCCCGATGTATCGGGAAGGCCGCCGCGGAAGTTCTTTAAAATGATTTAAGGCAGGATTCGATCCTGCAATATTATACACCTCGGGGTGTAGCGTAGCCCGGTTATCGCGTCCCGATGTATCGGGAAGGCCGCCGCGGAAGTTCTTTAAAATGATTTAAGGCAGGATTCGATCCTGCAATATTATACACCTCGGGGTGTAGCGTAGCCCGGTTATCGCGCCTGCTTTGGGAGCAGGAGGCCGCAGGTTCGAATCCTGCCACCCCGACTGAATATTTTTATACCCTGGTAATCAATTGATTATCAGGGTTTTCTGTTTTTAAAAACACTGCCAAAACGAGCCAAATCGATACAAATTTCATATCGAAGGTGTCCTATTGCGTGTCCTGTTTCAATGCTCCATTTCGGAAAGGTCTGTCAACAAAGAGCTTTTCCATTTAGGTTCTCGGGGAACTTGGACGAAAACTTCACTTTTTAGACCTAGAACTTATTTGGGCATAAAAACTATCCTATTTTTTTGGGTAGATACTCACTTAATCATTATAAAAGTTTAAATAAACGATGCACATCTAAGTTATTTAGCACTTGTCGAAATATAAGATTTTAATTATTTAAAAAGTATATTATATATATAGTGTATTTATTGTATATTTGGTATATAAAATGATGATCATGAAAAAAAACATAGACATTGACGAAACAATTTTGACTAAACTTAAAATCTTATCGGCATTTGAGAATATGAGTGTAAAGGCTCTTATGGAAAAGGCAATATCTTTTTTTGTGGAACAAAAAGAGAAAGAACGGTTGAATGCTCTTTCAGATGAAGAAAAAGAAGATTTAGGACTACTTTTACTAATGCAACAAGTAGACAGAACTGAAACTGTCAGTAGAGAAGAAGTAATGAATGCTTTAGGGGAATGAAAGTTATATTCCTAAAGAGTTTTCTTAATGATATTAGAAATGTCAAAGATAAGCGACTAAAATCAAAGATCAGGGAATTGATTCTTAAAATTGAAGCTGCCAAAAGTTTAGAAGAAATTGCTGGGGTAAAAAAAATGAAAGGCTACTCCATCGCTTACCGCATAAGAATTGGTGATTATAGAATAGGACTGTATAAAGAAAGCGATTGTGTTGAACTAGCAAGAGCCCTAAAACGCAATGATATATATAAAGTTTTTCCTAAGTAATATTCTTTTGAAAGTTCAAATAAAGTATTGAATGAATAAAATTTGTACTCCTTTAAATCCATTTAATATTCTTTATCTATATTCACTTGACGAAAGCACCAAAACGCCGTGATACGTGTCCTAATAGGTGTCCTATTATGGAAATATTGAGATAACATATTGATTTCAAAAGGGTTATGGGATTGGATTCACTTCCTGCCACCCCGACTGAAAGTTTTTAAACCCTGATAATCAATTGATTATCAGGGTTTTTCTGTTTTATAAAACACTGTCAAAACGCCTCAAATCGGTATAAATCTTATAATGAAGGTGCCCTATGGCGTGTCCTATTTTAATGTTATACTTGGATAAGTCCAGTAGACAAATGGTTTTGACATTCGGGTCGTCGGGGAACCCCGATTCGAACTTTGAAAGTTTATTTTTGGGTTTCAGTAGCGGCTGATTATTTCAATCTAGGGTCGTTCCGAACAAACTTGCTTGGTTCCGTAAAACAGCTGATTTATCGAATCATATTTTAATCATCTGTTGGTTTTATCAGATGGCTATCCCATAAACTGCAAATAGAGAATAGCGGGTAATCCCCGCTATTCTTTATTTACCCTTCACTTATTTAGGTCAATTTTTCTTTATAAATTCAACCCGCCTATTTTTGGCCTTGCTTATGGCATCGCTATTCGCAACCTCGGGCATTGATTCACCCTTACCATCAATCTCCATTCTATCCGCTTCAATACCAAAATCAGAAGCCAACACCTTTTTTACAGCGGCGGCACGCTTTTTTGATAGTTCTAAATTACTTGCTTCATCACCATCACTGTCGGTATGGCCAACGATCATCACTTTAACGGCACTACTTTCTTTTAATACACCCGAAATTTCCTTGAGTACGCCATACGATTCAGATTTTATTTTATCTGAATTCACCGCAAAATGAATTCCGTTGGTGACCAATTTCCCTTCTGTGAGCAATTTATTTCTCGTATCAGGATTACCTACCGCAATTCGAATGTTACTGATGAAGTAATGGTCTTCTCCGTCCAATCCTTCGGTTCGCCCTAAAAAGATATTTGGTTTCATATCTGCGGGCAGTATTTTTGGTAGGTCGAGAATCTTATTTTCATTTATATAAACCCGTAGTCGTTGTTTTTGCCTCCATATGGAAACATGAAGCAGGTTTTTTTTAGCAGTCGGCATAAACATTTCTTTTAATTCAATGCTAGCACGCTGGTTACCCATTTGATAGGAGCCATAGCTATCAGAATTATACCCACCGGGGTTGTCCAATCCGGGATGTAATGCCAATCTGAATGTATAATTGATATTGTTATCTGACGATTCCCCTCCATTGTCCCCTTTTCTATACCTGTCAAGATTAATAATATCACTTATTTCAAAATTAATAATTCCAGAAGACCAATTGAATGGCACTGTACACAAGAGGTCAAATTGAATCGTAAAATTATCGGGAAGTTGAAATAATTCGTCTATAAAAAATTGTGCCCTATCATTCATCATCAACCATTTACCTTCCTTACCATCAATAGTAACAACCTCCCCAGAACCATTCGTAAACCAAAGACCTGGAAAATCACCTACCGCGTCTTGACTAAAATCGTCCCACACGATCAATTTTTCGCCTGGAACAAAGTCGAATTTTGAATTATAGCCAGTTCCTTCTTTCGTGCTTTTGGTTTCATCGGATTCTTCATCCCCCCCCTGATCAGCGGTTTCGTCCTCGACTTCAACTTTTGTTTCTTTTTTGGAACTGAGCTTTTCCTCTGCTTTTTTCTCAACCTTATCCTTCAATTTTTTTAATAATTGAGCCGATGAATTTATCGGTGCGAATACACCTAACAACATCACTACAATAAAAATGCTTTTTTTCATGATTGAAATATTTAGTTATACAGGTATGAAATTACCCCCTAAAAGGGGTTAAGAATTCCCCTAAAAAGGGGATTATTAAAAATCCCCTAAAACATGGATTCCCAAGCTGGAATATTACCTAAATTGTAGTTGTATAATTTAAGGCTGATGCGATATAAACTTCTGATAAGTATATTCATTTTGGCCGTTGTCCATAAAGCCAATTCACAAACGCAGATGGACTTGGATAGCTTGTTGGCGGAATACAAGGTATCGCAAATGGATACCTCGAGAGTTTTACTGCTAATCAATATCGGTCAGCAATATGAAGGAGCAGATCCCGAAACGGCAAAAAAGTACTACCAAGAGGCAGGATCGATCAGCGAACAACTCCAGTATAAGAGAGGCACATTAAAGTATATTTCAAACTATGGCTATATATTGAATATGCAGGGTGCCTATGCCGCTTCTCTTGAATTGAACCTTGAGTCGGTCAATATTTCCAGGGAAATGGGTGATTCGTTGGCATTGGCAAAATGCCTCTTCAATACAGGTACTTCTTACCAATTGCTAAATAATTATGAAGATGCCATACGTTATTATATGGAAGGCAAGAGGATATTCGCATCATTCAATAATGAAACGTTTACGGCCCGATCGTCGGATATTTTACAGACCCTTTATCAAAAGTTAAAACGCTATGACAAAGCTCTTGAGCTTGGGCAAGAGGCGATTTCACTTTCACGCAAATATGGTTTGGAATATGAGTTGGGCAATGCTTTGGGCAATATGTCCATAAATTATAATGCGTTAAACCGGCCTGACAAAGCGATAGAAGTCTTAACCGAAGCATTGGAGATCAGCAGAAGAACGAACAATAAATATCTAGAACTAACAGTGCAGTTGAATTTTGCGGAAGCATGGGAGAAAAAGCTGCAATTCGGCAAAATGGAACAGCATGCCCTTTTGGCAAATGCTTTGGCAATCGAATTGGAAGATGCCCAAAGCGAAGGGCTTACCTTAAAATTATTATCGGCCTACCATTTATACAATAACGAAAGGCAAAAAGCAGCTTGGTACGCCAACCGTTCCCATGATATTTTTCTGAGGAACGATTTAAAAAGGGAACAGCGCTCGAACCTGTTTTGGCTTGCGAATATTTCGCTGGTTTCAGGTAATATCAAAGATTACTTGCGCTATGAAAACGAGGGAAATTTACTTTCCGACCAACTGTTGAATGAAAATATTCAGAACAAAATTCTCGAAATTGAAAAAAAATATGAAGCAACCCTAAAAGAAGAAAAAATAGCTTTGTTGGAAAATAGGGACAGACAACAACTGCTAGAATTAGCCAATAGACGGAAAGTGAACATTGTTTTGGCTTGCTTTATTATTGTTTTGTTCCTTTCCGCTTTTTTATTTTTTAAGAACTATAGGCAAAAACTCATCATCAGACAAAAGCGTATCAATGAACTAGAAATCAGCCAACAATTAACGGCGACCGAAGCAGTGCTTCTGGGTGAAGAAAAAGAAAGAGTGCGTGTCGCAAGGGATTTGCACGATGGGTTGGGAGGTTTGCTGTCGGGAATCAAGTATTCTTTTCAGAACATGAAAGGAAATTTAACCCTTCCTCTGGAAAATGAGGAGGCCTTTACGAAAGGAATGGCCATGCTCGATACCTCCATCGAAGAAATTCGAAGGATCTCACATAATATGATGCCCGAGACCTTGGTCAAATTCGGATTGGATACTGCCCTGAGAGATTTTTGTACCAATATTGATAAAGGGGATGACTTACAAGTAACTTATCAATCCATTGGCATGGAAGATTATAATATGGAGCAGTCGAAAGCGGTCAGCCTTTATAGGATTGTGCAAGAGTTAATGTACAATACGCTAAAACACGCCAAGGCAAATTCAGTAATCGTTCAATTGATAAAGAACGAAAACAACCTTTCCTTAACGGTGGAAGACGATGGCATCGGGTTTGAGCCAACTGCGTTGGAAAGGAACAAGGGCATTGGATGGAACAACATTAACAGCCGGCTAAATTTATTGAAAGGTAAACTTGATATTCATGCAGCTCCCGGTAAAGGAACCTCGGTACAATTAACATTCAACTTATGAATATCAAATTATTTATGGTAGATGACCACTACATGGTTATAGAGGGCATAAAATCCTTGTTGCAGCATGAAGAAACCGTGATTTGGAGCGGGCACGCCAGAAATGCGGCATTCTGCTTGGCCGAGTTACGTGCGCTACAACCAGATGTGATTTTGATGGACATCAGCCTCCCTGATAAAAGTGGCATCGATCTTTGCAAGGAAGTAAAAGCAAAATATCCTTCCATATATGTAATCGGCTTAAGCACCTTTAATCAGCAAAGTTTTATAAAGAAAATGCTGGAAAGTGGCGCTTCGGGCTATATCCTAAAAAATGCGACCAAAATGGAGATTCTGGAGGCGCTGCAAACAGTCATAAAGGGCGGTGTTTACCTAAGTCAAGAGGCGTCGAAACAACTGAAGAACAGAACCAGTATACCATTTGCGGTACTCACAAAAAGGGAAAAGGAAATATTAAAATTGATCGCCGAGGGCCTTACCAATACCGAGATTGCCGAAATGTTGTTCTTGGGTGTTTCCACGGTGGATACGCATAGAAAAAACCTCATCTTGAAGACCGGTGCCAAGAACGCCGCCTCATTGATAAAATTGGCCATTGAACACAATTTACTGCCTATCGATAATAAAGATATCAATATACCCTAAAAAGGGGAAAAACGAGTATAGCTTATCGCCTACATTTATTGATATAATTTAGGCGCTATGAAACACATTACATGGTATTTATTAATAATAGTCCTTTTGTACGGGGTACAGAATGGAAATGCACAGAAAGACCTATCACCTATCGAAGGTTTTCAGATCAGGCCTGAGACATCATTTGTTAAAGTAGGGAAATCCCAGCTTTTGACAGTAAAAAATTGCGTTCCCTACCAACAGGTTGGAGAAGATTTACTTGGTTCTTTTATGTTAGAGTGTGACCCGTCAGCTTTTGAACTAGCTCCGAAATTGGAAACAGCAACAACATCAAAATGGAGTGTGAACGGTATCGAAGGTGGTAATGCTGGAGCCGGAAGTATAGTCCCTCAAGGAAATGGTTCTGCCCTGTACACCGCACCTACCCATAGACCAAAATCAGGTAGAATTGAGGTCAGTACGGAAATAGAGACTGAGGGTAAGGGCAAAACGCTACTAATTGCCCATATTATTATTTTAGACGATTTACGCATCTATCACGGTACCGTAGAGATTCAAGGAAAGGGAGAAGGCGTAATCTTTAAGGCTTTTGGACTTATCACTTTTAAGGAAACTGGGTATAATTCCGGCAGCTTCAATTCAATTTCAGGTAACCTGAGTATTCAGTATAAAGTTGATGGTTGCTCCACTTTTAAGGGTATAATACCACTCGCAGGCGATTTACAGCTATTTGAAACTGAGGAAGATAAATCTATTGCAGGTGGGTCTGGTCATGGAATTGCTTTTTTTACAGACAGCTTTGACATCAATTGCAACGGGATTAACATTCCTCAAGGTCTGCTTCAAGTAATTAGTCCTTGTGAGATGGCATACGGAAAAAACAAAGGAGACGGTATTCTTTTAGTTGGTGAAGGAAATTGCGGTGATATGGCAATTAAGTGGCATATAGAAGGGCAATGATTATATGGAAGAACAATGCTTATTAACACCTATGATTATAACACACTTGTTATGATACTATTTTTTAAAAAATCGTTGTCAATGCTGCTTGTTTTATTTGCCTTCAATGGCAATTTAGAAGCTCAAGAAAAATTAGTTCTTAAGGATTCGTCCATACTTACGGGTATTAAATTTCCAAAAGGTACTTTATTGGATAAGCGTGGTTTTTTTGTTGGTATTGCCAAAACCACCTTGGAGATGGAGTCGGGTTCTGAAAGTGTTACTGATATGGAGGTATTTGTTTGGCCCAATAAGAGCGGGCAAAAATCGGATTCAGAATTGTGGTTGATGGCCGTCATTCAAAACCTGGATTCCATCGGTTGGAAATTGCAGACCTCAGAAAGGGACCATTCCTATATGTATTTGAACAAAGACGATCAAAACTTGATCATGTACATCGACCCTGGCAGAAAGGAAGCCAACCTGTATTTCGGGAGACTGAGTGATTCCTCAGGTTCTGAAGAGGTCTTGGACGGTCAACCGGAAACAATAACCCGATCCGATACCGTTGCCCCAACCACAGTGTTTACGGCCGGCAATACATCGCTGGTAGGTAACTGGGGAACTTTGGCAGGGGCCAAAGTTAATTGGCAGGACGGCTCCACAGGGGTTATGGTGGTCTCGGGGGTGAGTAAGGGGTTTGGGATCGAGTTTAAGGAAGATGGCACATTTCTGCATGCCACTGTTGTGACATCTGGAAGACCGAACTACAGGGTTTTTGTATCTACCGTGGGAACATGGTCAGCAACAGGCAATGAAATACATTTCTATCCCACAGACCGCCACTACCGGAAATAGGAAAATGAGATCATCATGGTCAATGAGCATTCCGTTCCCACGGAGTATATGATGTTCTGGCGAAAAGGGGAAAATATATATACGAATGAGCACTGCCTGTATGTGCGTTATCCGGATGAGAACCAGGAACGTGAATTGTGTAGTGAATAATAATAAGACCTAATTTTTAAACCTATGAGAACACTAACCCTTGCAATCGTGATAAGCCTGATGTTCAATGTTCCCTTTGTCTTTGCCCAATGTAACGATGCGATGGCAAATGCTACGAAGGGAAAATGGAGGCAAACTGAATCTAAAATATTTTTGGAAACAGGATCCAAAGCCACCGCTTCCTTGGCCCCTGCATTGATAAAGAAAGCAGAACAGTTCCGTACATTTTGTGAAGTTGCTTATCCTAATCCAATAGGTTGTGATGTGCGATCCTATGCAACGTTACGCGAATATCCCAACATCGATTTTCCCATTGGTGCCGGATATGCATTTGAAATGTCCCTGATCGAGTTTTACTGTGACAGGGATACCAAAAACGTTCAGCCCAATGAGTATACCGGTAGCAGTGGGGCTGAAATTCTAGCCAATACGTTTGAGCTGTTTTTGGATGCAGGCGGAACGGGCAAAGGTGAAGGCGTGTTTAGTATAGATGGAAGGGATGTCAATTTGTATTTTCTTCCCAGAACCATAGGCACGATAGGGGGGCAAAAAGTATATGGGTCGCCAAAAGATAAAACTGTTCTATATACGCATGATGGAAAACTTCCTTTTAAAACCATCACGCGGGAACAGTTTTTGAATGCCCTGCTCATAAAAATTAAGGCCACGGCACCTTCGGTAAACAATGAGATGGACGAAGCGGAAGCATTTATTTTGCAACAGATCAAAGAAGCGGATGGGAATTACACAGGTGATATGCGCGACCAGATAAAGGCAGAGTTACAAAGGGGTCTTGATGAAATAAAAAAACAGAAAAAGCAAGCGGGAGCAGCGGTGTCAACATTCACCGATGAAGAATCAACTGAGATTGAGAATTATCTCAAGGACCATACAAAAGAAGAACTTAAAAAACCTGCTTGTGTAATCGTTACCGATGTCTTCCGTGGTTTTTTTAATGAGGAGGAGGAAGGTCATTATCTGGTGGTAAAAGACAATTCCTACATGAAAAAAAATCTTCCCGCACAAGCTGCCCAAATGATTTTGCTAAAATGGAATTCTTCCGGGAATGATGTTTCGAACGACTTTATGAACAAGTTTGAAGCTAATTTTCCTTTTGGTAAAATTCAGGAATTGATCGACAAGTGAAATATTTCCCTACCCTTGAAATTTCAGTGACCCAAGTTAACTGTTGTATTGGTAAGCTTGAGCAGCATAATGGCCACGACCTTGAAATTGGATATCTGAAATTTTTGATACTCCCATTTAAAGCATTAATTCTGTTCTACCGAACGGTACCATAAAACGAACGGTTTATGGTGCAGGGCTTGAAATCTGTTATTTCATTAACTCCAACCGTATATAGACTTTCCGATTCGACATTTTTTAAATGCTATACAAAGGTATACCTATAGCACACGCGTCATTTAATAAGATTCAAATCGATTTACGCCGATTTGGTGAACCTTTCCTATATTTAAAATACGAAAGCATCAAAAAGCTGCTGAGGATGTCCTATTTGATGTCCTATTTTGAAAAAATTGAGATAACATATTGGTTTTCAAAGGGTATGCGTTGGACATTCCAACGCTGCCACCCAGACCAAAAAAAGCCAGACAGTTTTGTCTGGCTTTTTTATTTGGCGGCATGAGGAGCTTGCTCCATTATGCCGCTAATAAAAAAAGGCATGGACGCACAACGTCCTGGCTTTTATTGAGCACCACCCACACTTCAGGATCACGCCGCAGGCGTAATCCTGAGATTCCAAAATCCAGGTGATACCACATGTCCCGTAGCATCAATGGTTTCTTTTCCATTAATAGAAGATTTTGTTATCGCAACGATTTTTCCGTCTTTGATACCCACATTGGCTACATCGTCAAACATGGTTTCCGGATCCATCACCCGGCCGTTTAAAATGACCAGATCATAGGTTTCATTTGAAGTTGTTTTCTGTTGACTGCATGAGAACGATACAACTAAACTTAAAAGGATAATCAATTTTTTTTTAATTTTGTTTTATGGTAATTAGTATTTATTCTGACCTTATTTTAACAAATTACGAACGTATTTAATTTCGCAATGAAGATCTGTTAAGCTGCAAGCAAACCCAACAAAGCCGTCCGATCTGGAAGCCAACCTATGAAGGTACTTTCGCCTTGTTCATTATCCAGACGAAATCCGAAATCATCCATAAAATGAATTATGGGTGTATCAATTTTTCCCGTAACTTCAATTTGAAAAACCGAGCCTGTATTAGTCATGTTTTTTTAACGATTCAATAATCTGTCAATGACTTGTTAAAATTTGAGATAACAAACTCTTTTAAATACAAATTCGGGTACCTAAGTTTGCATATTAAAGGATTAACATTTTTTAAAAAGGTTGGTTTCCGATTTAGTGACCCTGGCTGATAGAACACCATATGGCCTTCAAACATATTGGTGGTCTGTTCTACTATTTCTTTTGGGAATAACTGTAAACTATTAATAATATTAAATTACAGGAACTTCAATAGTTAAGTACATATCTTGCCCATTCTCGTCTTCCCCTTGATAAAATTTGAAAATATAAGGTTCAGACTGTAGGGCCTGTACGGGTATTGAAAATGTACTTTCTGTAATAATTTCTGCACAAGCAACATTATCATCAACATGTGCAATAGGGTAAATAAGCCTTGTGGTTCCTTCATAGAAGTAATCATACTGACCATAATGATAATAACAGCTATTTGGTAATTCTAGGGTAACATTAATTCGATAGGTCCGTCCATAAATAAATTCATCTGGAAGGTCTGCGCTTTTAACACCTATGTATTCTAAGTAGTAGTCGTGGTAGTTGTCGTCGTCGTCATTATTACATCCAACCATTAAAAAGGCGACCAGGAAAAGGGTGATAAAATGTCTCATAATAATCAAACTTTAAATTTATAACTTCGGCAAAAATAATTCTTTTAATAAAATATTATTTTTTTTACACAAAAAAAATGAAGGATTACCAAATAATTAACATTCAATGTTAGCTTAGTTTGACCATGTTTTTTGTTGCATAAAAATTGCATTTCTCATTTAATAAAGCACTATTTCACGAGCACATTCATTTTATCCCAAAACACCTAATATATTAAACATTTGAAAATGATAAATGATAATTTTCCCGATGGCGAGCTGAGGAGAATTTATTCCGAATTACATATACCCCCCCTTCACACGTATACATGCAATTTCTGAAGTTTTTATTACCTCACTTATCATGACCTGTACAATAGTATCCTGTTGAAATTCTTTAAGTAAACCATAGATTATAACTTCCTTTTTGCCAATTTCCAGAAGGTCTACCTTGTATGAAGATCCTATGGCAACTGATTGTTCAATCTTTTTTCGGTAATTCCTAAATTTGTCTGGAATTTCTCCAACTGTTTTTCGGGATGCTTACGGTATAGATGTTTTTTAATAAATTCATAAACTAATTGAACTCATTAATCATGAAATCATTTTTAATCTTTATGAGGGCAACACTCACAGGGGGTGTTCTATTTTTATTGCCTTCGGTACTGCTCATCATATTCTTGTCCAAGGCGTATGCCATACTGGCAAAGCTTTCTGAACCTTTGTCAAAAAGGCTGCCCGAAAGCGTGTTTGGTCTTAGCGCGAGCATATTGCTCACAATAGGCTTGTTGATCCTGATCTGTTTTTTGAGTGGATTGGTGTTTCGATCTGTTAGGGTTAAAAAATGGGTTGACAAATTAGAGAATACGTTACTCATCAATATTCCCGGTTACGCAATGATAAAATCGATTACGGCCGATACCATAGGCACCAAATCTGAAGAAATGATGCAGCCCATTACAATTCGTGATGGCGACACCTGGAATATTGGGTTTTTGGTAGAAGAGGGCGAAAAATTATGCATGGTTTTCATTCCGGATGCACCCAGGTATGACGCAGGAGAAATGAGGGTGGTACCTTCCAGTACAGTTCATAAACTGGATATCACCACCAAAAATTTTGTCAAAGCCATCAAAACCTTTGGTAAGGGAATTATTCATCATATAGACTGATTGGGCGTTATAATTCCTTCACTATGGGGTCAATAAATCATGTAATAGTGGTGAACATAATTATAAATAAAATGAGGATATTCAAAAAAAAACGGAACCGCGCTGTTAAAGCTGCTGTCATAAAAACAAGCCTTGCCCTATGTTTGGGACTGGTTTTTTCATTCCTCACCTATGGTCAGCAGGTCGACTCCGAACAAACCACAGTTCCTTTCGCGGTTGCCCCCGTAAAAATAGATGGGAACATCTTGTTCGATGTGCGCGGTATTTCTTCCTTGCCAGCCGGGCAAAGGGCTGAAAATATCAGCGAACGGATCAAAATGGTGGCCGAAAATGAATCGTTTGCTGCCGACTCGCTCCAAATAATTGAGGTTGCAGACCATAGCAGCATTTATGCCGGCGACTTCGAAATCATGCAAATCTATGACCCGGACGCGACAGTCGAAGGGGTTTCCCGACAACTACTTGCAAAAAGCCATGCTGCAAAAATAAAAAACACCCTGAGTTCATACCGGTACGCAAGAAGTCGTCCGGTCATCATAAATAACATGCTGCATGCAGGGGCCGCCACAGTTATTATGGTACTGATCATGCTTTTGCTGCTCTGGCTTGTGAAGCGTACCAACAGACTTTTTCAAAATAGGATAAAACATCGAATCGAATCGGTAGAAAACATTTCGTTTAAATTGATCAACTCGAATCAGATATGGCGGGTGTTCCATGTTTTATTCGATACGCTAAGGGTGTTCCTTATCCTTTTTTTGGTGATTTTTTATATCGAATATGTCCTGACCCTCTTTCCCTGGACGAATGAATTTGCGCAATACGCTTTGGGATTGATCACCGATCCCATTATTTCGATCGGCACCGATGTCATAAGTTACATTCCCAGCTTCATTTTTATTCTGATCATTTTCTTCGTTACAAAATACCTATTGAAGTTGATCAAACTATTTTTTACGGGGATAGCGGACGGCGGCATCATCATTAGCGAATTTAGCCCTGAATGGGCCTCCGCTACCTTTAAAATCATCCGTGTGATCATTTTATCCTTCGCCATTATTGTAGCATATCCCTATATCCCGGGGTCCGACTCGGTAGCCTTTAAAGGGGTTTCCGTTTTTATTGGTCTCATATTTTCATTGGGTTCATCCTCTTTTATTGGCAATGTGATTGCAGGTTATTCTATGATTTATAGGGGGGCATTTAAGAAAGGAGATCGGATCGAAGTAGATAACCAGATCGGTTTTGTGGAGGAGCAAAAACTTTTGATCACCAGATTACGATCACATAAAAACGAGGAAATCATCATTCCAAATTCGATAATGCTCAACAGTAAAATAATTAACTTTTCGGCTAGGGCACAAGAACTGGGATTGGTCATACATACCATTGTCGGGATTGGTTATGAAACCCCATGGCGCCAAGTGGATGCCATGTTGAAATTGGCAGCTGACCGAACGGAGGGCCTTTTAAAACAACCCCCTCCTTTTGTTTTGAAAAAATCGCTGGGCGATTTTGCCGTCAACTATGAAATTAACGCCTATTGTAAGGAGGTATCCAATATCAATAAGATTTATAACGCTTTACATCAAAATATTTTGGATGTGTTCAATGAAAACAACGTGCAGATCATGACCCCAAACTATGTTGCCGATACGGAAATACCCAAGGTAGTGCCCAAAGAACAATGGGATACCCCCCTTGCTAAAGAGTAAAGAAAGCCAATCAACACTAGATAGGATATTTAATTATTTGGCTTGGAATATATCTTATTGATTTTGTAGACTATTCATCATATTGCTGGCATGAACGGCAGCAGTCCTATATGCTTCCTTCGGATCGTTGATACTTGACCACCAATTGATTCTCACTGGGTTCGTCGAGATTATAGGCAACAGTCTCCATAACATAGTTGTTGTACGTTCTGCCCGATGTTGTGGTTACGTGCTCCTTTTCCTTGATAACCGTGAGCACGATACCGGAATATCCTTCACTGTCCAGAAGGCTCTTGATCAACGCAACCCTTTCTTGAGTAATTACGCGATTGGGGTATATTTTTAGAGCCCTTTTAAAACTCCAGGTAGCTTTTATACCAAGGGCCTTTAACTCAAGGGCTATGGCTTCCTCAAATGCAAGGCGTGGTCCCTAAGGATATTCTAGCTCCCAAAAAGTATTAAAAAGACTATCGTTTGCTGTTTTTTTTTGAAGAGCAAGAACATATGATTAATGTAAAAATGACAAGCAAAAAGGTTCTTTTGGTTGTCATAATTTTGAATGGTTTTTTTTATCCTTCTATTTTTTGTAATACAACTCTAGTTATTTGTGGCTAAGGTTAGAGCTAAAATTCTGTAAATAATAGTTACTGAAATAATCATTTTTAATTGTATAAATTCATATGTCTATTTTATAACTAATCTAAAACATTGACTCAATACCTAATGCTCTTCTTTTTTTATAAAACGTAAAGCAAGGGCTAACAATACTATGGTAACTGGTAGAATTAATTGTTCATAACGCAATTTATCATAATCTATAAAAAAACCTAAAGCGCACCAAACCGTTAAGGTTAACAAGATCGTTTCCCAGAGCAAGACCTTTAATTCTTTAAAATTGTTTATTTTAGAAAACACCGCACTTTCTTTAAACGTATTTACGTTACCTACAAATAACTTAAAAATACCGCCAGCCAAAATCAATATTACCAGAGCAAAAAGGAACGTATCTATAGATGATATAATAGAACTACCAGCGCTTTTATCATGACTACTAAAAAGGATTAATATTGTCTCCCACAAATGTTTAACTCCTAATGCTATAGCCAGTATGCCGTTAAGCATAAGAAAGATGGCAACTATTAAAGCTAAATATCTTACTTGAAAAATATTTTCAAGTTTTGAAGTTATTTTTTGTTTTGGACTTTCATCTATCATAATTATGTTTAATAATTTCAAACAGTATCAAAGCCAATTTACTTTTAATGGCGTTGTTAATTGAAATGTAGCTTCTGTTCCTGGAGGAAAATAAATTGAAGCACCTGGAGTTAGTAATCCCATGGCACCTCCAATGGCAGCCCCTTTACCTGCGCCTTTGCCACCACCAAATACAGCTCCTATACCAGCACCAATTGCTGCTTTTTTAACAGTATTACCTGCTTGAGCTTCAGTAGTTACTACTTTGGTTTCAGTTTGTACCCCTTGAAGATAATTGTCTATAATAAACCCTCCGACAGTAACCGTAAAAGTACTTCCTCTACGATTTGTATTATCCGAAACAAGGACATTCATTTGAACAATTGTACCTTTAGGTATTACTATTTTCCCTTTCGAAGTAACATCTTTATCAAGCTCTACAAAGAAATTGTCACCGGCATTAAAATTTTTTGCTAATATTCCTTTGGTGGACTTAATGAATAAAATGGTGCCTACTGGTAGCACAGGTGCTTCCTGAAATAATACTTCAAATGATGTTTGATTAGGAGATAGATTAGAAAAAGAAGATGTATAACTACTTACTAGTAATACAACTAATAACATCAATAAACTTTTTGATTTGTTTTTCATAATTTTGGTTTTTAGAATTTAATATTTGTATAAAAAATAGTTTTATTTTGTAAGACTTTTTGTTATCGCGTTAACATATTCCTTGGCAATGTTAGTAACATTTGAAGGATTTTCAATCTGTGTTGTAACAACAGCTACCAATTGTTTGTCTTCTGGTTCTTCTAAATTGTAGGCAACAGATTCTAAAACAAAAGTTTTAGAGGTATAGGTTGTGGAGGTCTCTGGCACGTAATTTCCAAAAGTAGAATAAGACATTGGGTTGTAATAATACCCATAAAAACCTCGAAAGTATCTTGGATAACGCGTTGCCCCTGCATAATACCCACCCTCAGTAACTGTTTTTGTCTGCTCTTGCACATCTTTAATAACGGTTAATATCACAGCATTAAAACCTTCGTCTGTAAGTAAACTTTTTATTTGTTGTTTATCTTCACTAACTTTTTGGTCGGGGTTAAGTTTAGGGAATTTTGTAAAACTTGAAGTGGCTTTTAGTCCTTTTGCTGTTAATTGATTTACAATTTCATTTTCAAAAGCAATTCGGGCTTGATTATTTTCTGTTCTGGCAATTACAATTATATTTTTGTCATTAATAGAACTGACATTTTCTGCCTCCCAAGAATCCAGAACTTTAACACTAGAACAACTGTTGAACACAAGTAGAGTGGTTAAACCTAATAAAGAATAAATTGTTTTTTTCATTTTAATTTTTTTTTAGTTATAATGATAATTAATAATACAAGGAGAAGTAAAAATAAAATACATTCGTAGTTGGATTGCTAATAAATATTAATGTCGTTTTCATTTTTACATGATAATTTTCTTTTCAAATTTTAAAAAAACAAGGTGTATATTGTATTGTAGAGATTTTATTTGCCAAAATAATGATAAATACTATATACAATTACATCTTTGCTAATCCTTTTTTTCTAATTCTACAATATCACCTTTAAAAGACATTGGACTTGGTTATTTGTATTAACTCTAAGTAAAGTACTTCCTCTAAATCCTACAGTTAGCATAAGGCTATATGTTTCATTTTTGTCTTTGACTACTGCATTAACCATGTAATTTTTTTCACCCTTTTTTTTATAAACTGCTGTGGTTCTCCTTTAAAAATTAAAACACCATCTCCGACACCATATGGAGCACTATTAGCTTTGCCAAAAAAAGGTAAATGCCTATCAATTAAGTTTGGTTCAAATTGCACATCATAAGTACTAGTTAGGTTTATTGATTTACCTCCCATAGGTAAAGCAGTTTTAGCTTAAAAAAAAGGTTTTGTTCTCTAATAGTTTAGATGACTTTAGCTCTTGAGCAATGTTTTCTTTTTCTTTTAATTCTTTTCTTATTTGTCTGTTATTTTTTTCTTGAGAGAAACTAGTGTTAACTATAAGCAATATAAGAATTACTAAAGACGATATTTTTTTGTCATTATATTTTAATTGATTGGTTAAACATTTTTAAAATGAATAAGTAACCGACAAACCGTATCTAAATGATGGTAAAGTCAGCTCTTTTATCAGATTAGTTTTATTAAATTTACTAATTACTATTTACTAATTCATAAGTTACTTATTATGAAGCGTTTCATTCCGTTCCTTATATCTGGTTTTATGATTCCCGTATTTGGCCAGGAAACCTCTATAAAAAAGGAGGTTAAAAACGAAGTCGGTATTATCTTAACCGATATGATAAATGGTTCCATTTCCTTTAATTATGAAAGGGCTTTAGGGAAACATATCAGTGTAGGATTGATCGCCGGTTATAAAACAGAGCAGGGCCTAATAGCACTTTCCGGTATTGATACCGACTTTATAAAAACGGGGGACATTAGCTATTCCGGTCCCCGGTTTATTCCGGAATTCCGGTATTACCTTACTGAAAAAGGGCAGGGTATGCTGACCGGATTTTATTTTGGGGCCTATTGGAAGTTTGTGAACTTTTCATCGGACCTCGATGGTGTTTTTATCTCTGGTGAAGGAGAAAATTTCGATTTTTTATATAGAGGTAAAATCAATGTAGCTTCCTTCGGCCTTATGGTAGGGTATAAGCTGAAAATTTCCGACAGGTTTAATATAGATTTCCTAATTGCCGGCCCCGGAGCCAGTGATTATAAATTTAGATTGAAAAATATTATTCCACCCCCGGATGAATTTTATGATGCCTTGAATGAAGCTCTTAAGAAATACAGTATATTCGACTTGCTCAATGCGGATTTAGAATTTAGAGACAATAAATTAAATGAAAAGATCTTGCTCCCTGAATTCAGGTACGGGATCAAACTGTCCTACTCTTTTTAAATAATTTGTCGAAAACGTGGAGTGCATCCAAATGAGATAGGGGTTATTTAATAAAAGAAAATTATATTATGTCATATAAAAAACTTGTTCTTCTTCTAATGTTGTTAACAGCTTCGGCAGCGCATTCCCAGATACTCATGTCTATTTTATTTGGAGATAAACTTAATTCAGATGGCCTCGAATTTGGCCTGGAAGTTGGCTTAAATTCCTCGGATATTTCTGGCCTTGAAGCTGGTAAAAGGTTATCTGCCGTAAACCTTGGTTTTTATTTTGATATCCGCCTTAAAAATCAGTGGTACTTATATACGGGTGTGCTGGCCAAATCAAGGTTAGGCGCGAATGAATTGTCAGAGGAAGACCTCTCGTTCTTAAGCATTACTCCTAACGGACAGGAGGGAACCTATAGCCAAAAAATCAATTATTTCCTTTTGCCAGCCTTTTTGAAGTATAATTTTCACAACCGCATTTATCTGGAAACGGGACCACAATTTGGAGTTAGGAACAAGGCCTGGGTTGAATTTAATTCTGAAACCGATGATGGTAACTTACGCATCAGGGATTTTAATAAAGCGGCAATTAATTTTTTTGACGCAGGGTGGGTGATTGGAACAGGTTATAAACTAAGACCTGATTCAGGCATAACGATCGGCATAAAATATTATTCTGGGTTTACCAATGTGTATAAGGAAAGAGCGGGGAGTAGAAATAACTCTATTTTCCTAAAAGCAAACATTCCCATAGGGGCACATAAATCAGAAAAAAGCAAGTAACCCCATCAAAGAATAGGAAAACCTACTTTATCGAAACAGGATGGTCCAGTGCTTTACAGAAGCTTCTGTAATCAATAGAAAGAGGAGGGTTAGGTTTGCTTTATAGGAAACTTCCTGCATTTTATTTTGGATATTTGATGAATTGTTAGATTCAGTCGGGTAATACATACGGGTATAGAATGTTTTAGGTAGCCCTGGTTTTAAAAGAAAATCTTACTAGTTTATTTAATATTCATGAAAAAAAAGTATTTTTTCCTATTTACCATGATTGCTATGCTGATAAGCTCATGCGAACCAACAAAAAAAACCAATAGCGATAAAATATATGAAGCTGTATGGCAGCTGGAATACATTTCAGGTACGCGAATCACTTTTGAAAGGCTGTTTCCCGATAAGAAACCTGAAATTTCTTTTGACAGGGAAACGCGTCGGGTCGCTGGTAATGGCGGATGCAACGGATATTCTGCCGATTATAAACTACATGGGAACAAACTGTCTTTTGGAGAACCAGGGCCAACCACAATGATGTTTTGTGGTGATGGCGAATTGCAATTCTTGAAAATGATGCAGAAAGTTGATGAATATAACTTTGACGCCGAGGGAAAACTAAACCTTAGCGTTGGTGAGGTACCCATATTGCGTTTTAAAAAATCTACGAAATGAAAAATGACGTTTTTCTGCTAATGAGCACTTGTTATAAAGGCTTTGGCATCCTGCGTGTATATTAAAAATGTTTGATTGTCCTAATAGAATAGGGAATTCGGATATTTATTCGGATTTGGCGAGCCTTAAGAGGACTATTTGATTAAAAATAAGCAAACTATGAGTAAACGTTGCACAAAATCATCCATCTTTCAAACCCGCTTGGTTACTGCTGTTGCGTTAGTTTTGGCCTTCATGCTATCTATCTGCCATGCTGAAATACATGCTCAGGGGGCTAATTTAGAGTGGCCAAAACAAATTCTGGCCGAAGATTATATCATTACGCTATACGCTCCTGAAAATACCAGTTATGTAGATTTGAGATTGGATACCAATATCGCTTTTTCCGTAAAAAAAGGTATCGATGGGACACCTGTATTCGGAATGATGTGGACCACTTCGTTACTTGATGTAGACCGGAGTACGCGAATAGCAAGTTTGGTTTCGGTAAAAGTAAACGAAGTAAAATTTCCTGATGGCGTTTCGAAAGAGAATGAGGATAAATTCAAAAGTATTATAGAAGAGGAAGTGCCCAAATGGAATATTGAATTTCCTTTGGAAGATTTATTGGATTCTATAGAAGAAGTGAGCACCTCTGAGACTGAATTAGGTACAGTAGCACCAAAAATAATATTTTCCACCAGGCCAGCCGTTTTGGTATTCATAGATGGTGATCCAAAATTCAAAGCAGCGGACAAGGATTATGAAATTATCCAAAATTCTGCCTCTTTTATTGCCTTAGAACTAAAATCCAACAAATACTATCTATCCGGTGGTACCTTCTGGTACGAGGCAGACACGGCTCTGGGTCCATGGAAAAACATAAAAAACCCACCATCTAAGCTTCGAAAATTCGCAAATAAGGCTAAATCCGAATCGGAAGACGATTCTGAAGAAAAATATAATGGAATTGCACCTGATATTTTGGTGACTACAGTTCCTAGCGAACTTATTCTTACCGACGGAGACCCTAATTATAGTCCCTTACAAAACACGAATTTACTTTATGTAGTGAATTCGGAAGACGATCTTTTTATGAACATCGCCAACCAAGCGTACTATATTTTGATATCGGGTCGTTGGTTTACCTCTACCAATGTGGATGGGCCATGGAATTTCATCAATGCAGAAGAACTACCGGAAGATTTTAAAAAAATAGGGAAAGACAGTGAGAAATCTGATGTTTTGACTAGTGTGGCAGGAACAAAGGAAGCGCAAGAAGCCATTTATGATGCACAAATTCCGCAAACGGCAGAAATTAGCCGCAACACAGCAGCAAGTAAGGTGGTTTACAATGGGGACCCAGAATTTCAAAAAATACAAGGATTGTCCCTAGAGTATGCATTAAATACAGAAAGTGCAGTTTTTAAGGATAACGACACCTACTTTTTATGTGATAATGCGATTTGGTTTAAAGCCAACAGCGCAGATGGTCCTTGGATTGTTGCAACCGACAGGCCTGAAGAAGTTTCCCAGTTACCGCCAGAGAATCCAAAGTATAATACCAAATATGTGTATATCTATGAGACAACGCCAAGTGTGGTATATGTTGGATATACACCTGGCTACCATGGGTCATATGTTTACGGGAATACGGTAGTATACGGAACGGGATATTACTACAATCCGTGGTATAGGGGTTTTTATTATCACCATAAGTATACGTACGGTTTTTCGGTTCGGTATAACCCTTGGTATGGGTGGAGTTTTGGCTTTAGCTTTGGATCTCCTTATTCATGGTGGGGGAACGGGTATTGGGGAAGATACAATCATTGGGGTCCGCCCTTCTACAGACCACCCTATTACCGGCCTGGGTATCGACCTAGACCAAGTCGTCCGATATACAGACCTAACCGACCTGGGGTAAGACCCTATCAAAGACCTGTGCAAAAACCGGATCGACCAAATCTACGACCTGATAATAGACCAAATACACGCCCTGTAAATAGGCCTCCAAGCCCAAGTACTAGACCAACAACGCGTCCTTCTGCCCAACGGCCAAGCACGAGGCCATCGGTCCCTGTCACACGACCAGCAAACCCAAGTACAAGACCAACGATGCGCCCAACAATACCAAGACCGAGTACAAGGCCTTCAATTCCGAGTAGACCATCTGTTACAAGACCCGGAATGAGGCCGCAAACAAGGCCAAGTACGCCGATGTCCCGTCCGGCTCCAAGACCCACAAGACCCGTGGCAAGACCCGTGGCAAGACCATCTTCTCCTAAAGCTCGTAGAAGTAATTAAAAAACCCAATGGAGTAAGGATACATACGAACCAATCAGTTCAATGAAAGTAGTAAAGGGTTTAAGAAACGGTGTAGTATGGTTAATTTTGTTGATAACCAATTTCTGTTTTACCCAAAATTTTGAATAGACTGCAGACTATGGTTATCAATTCGGGGCTAAACTTAGCTATGGAAGAAGCTATATTAGTATTAAAGATGGTGGCCAATTTTCCTTTGGTTCTGCCATGGAAATCTCTCATGCCCTAATGGCCGATTTTGGCTATATACATTAGGATTCTAGGCTAAACACTTTTGATGTTAAGTAAGATAGTTTTGAACAAAAACTGTCAGATTTGGCCATGGAGTGTATTCAAGTTGGTGCAATTGGATATTTTAATAATGGTATTTTAAAACCATTTGCAGGTGGGGGAATCTTTAACACCTTGAAATTGTTTACTTTATGGGAGGCTGCCTAAGGTTAAAAGTGATTGTTCTTAAATTCATCTTTTTTTTGTCATTCATAAATCATTTCAATGGAATCAACGATTAGCGTACTATCAATAGCTCCTGAAAAATTAGCCCCATCAAAACTTGATGAAGCAACAAAAGTGATATGTGTGGGGAGGGCAAATTCTGCCAATTCATCACTTACATAATTATTATTGGGAGGATACATGTAGTCTGGGAAGCTATTATCTAATTCACCATAGGTAAAAACTACTTCTTGAGTAATTAACTCAACTTGATTAACATCACTCCTAAACCAGGCCGTACCTAGGCGCTGTATTTCACCGTTTTGCCTTATTTCTAATAATGCATAAACATCACAAGCATCACCAAAATTTAGAATATCTCCATCTTGGTTTTTATTTTCTGAACCGGGTACATAGCTGTATTTGAAACGTATTTTAGTTGGTCTTCCAGAAAAGGGAGTACCAAATTCAATAGCTGCCTGTGGATTGCTAAGATCAATATTATCTGAATTAAAGAACCCTGTATAAATTGAGCCGGCCGAAATGGGAGCACCAAATGTTCCTGCTAAAAACCCATTATCCAATGTAACCATTTTTGCAGCTAAATTATCATTTCCAAGATCTTCGGGTATTGTGGCTAAGTTATTTAATATCTGTGTTCCCGGATTACTGGTACCCCAAATGGTTGTAGCCGCATCAGTTCCAGGTTCGTAATAATTTCCGGGGGTTAAATACCATAAATCTAATTCCCAATTATCAAGTTGAGGTGTTTCTGATGCTACAAATGCTCTAATTTTCCATTCATAAATTGTACCATCTTCTGCCTTAACTTCAATGATTTCATCGTTTTCTAAATTAAGGATATCTCCCTGCTTCTTGCTGGCCTCCGCAAACGGTGATATTACAAGATTTTGAATTGAAATAGCTGTTAAATCAACCCCTCCCGGGATTTCTACCGTAACTATTAAGCTATCCAAACTAATTGAGGCATTCCCAGATTGATTACTTACTAAAATCTGTTTTATATTTCCAAATTGAGATGCACCAAAATAGTCTTCATCAACACAAGACCATAAAGTCATTCCGAGTACTACTAATAGATATGTTTTTTTCATTCCCCTTTAATATTTGTCATCTTTTATTTTGAATTTTATCAACGTATTTCATCTTAAAATCCAAAATAATAGGCTAGTCCTAAATTAAGTGATAAAATATCAATTTTAAAATCGATATTTTGCCTTGTAATGCTCGATTCTTCGATGCCATTTATGGTATTTTTTGATGAGTTTAACTCATATCCTAAGACGTCTAATTGCACCTCTAATGCAAAATTTTCCATTGCAAAAAAGGTGACTCCAGGGCTTATACCTATTTTGAAATTAAAGTTTTTAGTAAACGTTTTATCTATCTCATCTACATTTTTGTCCTCTCGTGTTACTGTGTTTCCGCCTCCAAATGTAAGACCTATTTCAGTGAAAAAACTTAATCTTTCGTTTGCGGTTAATGGAACGATAGACCTAAAATTAGGTGTAACTGCAAACCCCCTTGTTAAAGATCTAGATTGGATTGAATCTGAATCTTTTAATATTATTCCTGTAAATTTTTCTTGAAAATAATTCAAATCTACACCGATCATTGCATAATTTCCAATGAAGTACCCGCCTCTAAGTCTCGTATCGAATTTTTTACGATCACCCCCTAATATTTTTTCAATTAAAACATCAGTATTTTGTATTTGTTTGTCTTGTAAAGAGAGTGCTAAACCTACGTATATATTTTTCTTTTTAAATGGGTGAAAATTGTTGTTATAGTAACTTGATAGTAGCTCGTATGGGGTGTAGGTACTATCTTTTTCTGTTATTGTCTGTTGCGACCAAAATAATTGTGGTGAAAGAAGTAAACAAACAACGATAATTTTTAAAAAATTCTTCATGTGATTCATTTAAAAGCAGGATATTTTTTAAATTCTGGGAAAATTACAATTTTAATTTATTGAATAGGTTTTTTAGAAGTATTCATTCTCATTTTAGGGAAAATCTGATTTTTTTTAAGATGCCCAAAAGTCATATACTTCGTTAAATGACCTCCTCCCATTTTATGTACCTGTCAAAAGTAGAGGATCCGAGCTATTTTGAAGGGATTCTATGAACTGATTAGGTGTTAAATCACCCAAGGAACTATGAGGTCTAAATCCATTATAGTCTTCTCTCCACACATCAAATTTCTCTTGGGCATCTTCCAGAGAAAAGAACCAATTGGCATTCAGGCATTCATCCCTGAAGGATCCATTAAAACTCTCTATGAACGGATTGTCAGTAGGTTTACCGGGTCTTGAAAAATCTAATTCTACTATATTCTCATACGCCCATTTGTCCAACACCTTGCTGATAAACTCACTCCCATTATCCACTTTTATGCGCTGGGGAAGTCGACCGCTTTCCATTGTAACGATTTCCATAACCTGCACTACATCACTTCCTCTTAAAGACTTTCCGGCATGGATGGCCAGGCACTTGCGACTATAATTATCCACTAAAGTTAAGGCCCTGAACCTGCTGCCATCGTAAAGCTGATCCGCCACAAAATCCATACTCCAGCACTCGTGTAAACTCGAGGCATTACCATCACCTGGCTGCCGGTTAGAGGCAGATCGGTTACGTCTGGGACGTTTACTGCGAAGGTTCAGACCTTCCTACAAATAGACCCTATACACCCGCTTATGATTATCCGTAAAGCCTTCCCGGCGCAGCAAAATATAAATCCTCCAGAGCCCATATCTCACCCGGGTGGCTGCGATCTCTTTGATACGCATTCTGAGCAACTCGTCACTGCGGTGCATTGCCCTATAGTAAAACACACTTTTGTGCAGCAGCACCAGGCTGCAGCAACGGTTTATGGAAATATTGTATTCCATGCGTATGTTTGCGACCATCTCCCGTTTTCGAGCTGGCCTTAGAACTTTTTTTTCAGCACGTCCTGTAAGATCTGTTTGTCAAGGCTCAGGTCCGCCACAAGTTTCTTCAACTGCGAATTCTCTTCCTCGAGGTTCTTCAACCTACGTAGTTCAGACACACCGAGCCCACCATATCTCTTCTTCCAATTGTAGAATGTGGCCTCGCTGATGCCCATCTTACGGCACACCTCTTGGATACGGGTGCCGGTCTCTACCTGTTTGATCGCAAATACGATCTGCGACTCTGAATACTTTGATCGTTTCATAAGCAAATACTTGTTTAAAGTTAAACATTTATTCGCCCGGAATTCTCTAGTTTTAATCGGTCCGGTTTAACGGGGGGAGGTCACTTAAATCTTTACAATAGAAGACAAAAATTAACTTATAGATTTTCAATCTATAAGTTCAATAGCTATTTTTTTTTCGGCATTTAAAATAATACTTGTTAATTCAAATGAAGGGGCTTTTAGTACGGGCTTTATATTATTGGAAAAACCATAGGGCTCTTTTGGAATACCAATAAAATTCAAATTACATTCCTGATCCTCGTTGATGTCATGAAACAATGCAATGGCATATTCATTATGGGGTAAATTATTTAATACTACATTCATTTTCGTTGAGGTAACATTGAAACGTTCTACCCTGTAGGCTTTGCCCTTTTTGGGAAATACCTCACTATCATTGTATACAGCTATTTGAATTTTTCCTCTTACCTCATTGATACCTAAAATTTCAATTTCCAATTGTGCTTTTTGAGAAAAGACATATTGTGAAAAAACACACAGTATGAGGCTTGACCATATGTATTTTTGCATTTTTTTGTTTCTACTATTTAATGTTAAGCCTATATTCATTTGGGAGAAAGAAAATAACAAATAATCTTGTTTTCACTATACTGTAAAGTCGTTTTTTAAAGAGAAAAATCACTTTGATTTTTGGGATTACAAAAATATGGTAAACCTATATATTATACGCCAATATCGATAAGATCCATCATTTTATTGGCAAAACTTTATTATTTTCACTCTATTAAAACTTGCTACGAGTATTTTGATTGTGCCTCATTGGTAAAGTCTAACAACCCCGTTTAATAACCTTCAGAATCTCGCTAAAATTCATTTAGGTATTTTAATTAAGTAAACACTTTGTGCGAGCCTTGGAAAAATTCCCATGAATGGGGACTACTTCAATATTTGGGTCTTGAACACAAAAGTGGAAAAGTCCTGTATTGAATGGATTAATTTCAGGTGCACTTTTAATCCCATGCGGAAATGAAAATAGTTCTATACCTATTCCATCCGAAGTTGATATGTGTGCAATCTCAAATTCATTCCAGTTCATTCCAAAGAAATCTATACACATTTGTCCAATGGCCCACTCATTTTCCTTTTAACAATAGATGGCTCCATAATTATATACCAACCCATAACATCCGAATAAAATCTTACTGCTTTTTTTTACATCTGGAACAGTAATCCCGATATGGGAAAATGATCTTGGGTATTTTGTTTCTTTCATAATATTCGGTTTTTAAATTTTTACAACCATGGAATAAACTTAATGATGTTTTATCCTTATTTATTTTTCACAAAACAATTTTAATTTCTAATTCGGGGAATGGGAGAAAATACCTCGCCTTAAGGCGAAGACTTTAGTTTGACTATTTTTATTTTGATACAAAAGTATAGAAAAACCTATCTTACCGTTTACGATATAAAGTACCATCTGGTCTGGATAGCCAAGTACAGAAAAAAGATATTGACCGGCGAATTGGCCAAGCGTGTCAGGGAATTGATTCGTAAAGATTGTAAGACCAACGAGGTCGAGATAATAAAAGGACATATTTCCAAGGACCATGTGCATTTGTTTGTTTCGGTACCTCCTCATATATCAGTGAGCAAACTGATGCAATATATAAAAGGGAAAAGTTCACGAAAGGTATTATCGGAGTTCAAGACGGTTTCAAAGATGTATTGGGGCCATCATTATTGGGCAAAGGGCTATTTTGTTGTTAGCTCGGGAACTATAACGGACGAAATGATAATGGAATATATAGAGAATCAAGATTTAGAAGATTAAGAGGGGGATTTTAAGATTTCCGAGTAAAAACTTTAGCCGCCTTATAGGCGGAAATCAAATCTACCGGCTTACAGACGGCAGTAGTTTAATTTTCTTTGTTCTTCTTTGTTCCTAAAAGTTCACTGACTTTTTTATCTAAAAAAGGAAATTCGAATCCAACAACAAATTGCCAACGGGTAAACCGCACTCTGGCATCCAAATCGTTTGCAATTTCAAACCCTTCTGTGTTTAATCTGTAAGGATTTGCAAAACTTCCTGAACTGCCAGTGTAGGTAAAGCCCAGGATAATACTTGCCCAATTTAATTTCCAATCAGTACCTAAGCTCAAATGATAAAAATCTTCTCCCATAGTAATTTCCTTATTTTCTTCGGCAGCTAAGTCAATTATGTTAGCACTATTTTTAAATGCACTAAAATCTGTTGAAAACCCGCCATATCCTTTTAATAGTTCAGATAAATAGACTTCTAGGCCGATACCAAAATTAACGACAGCTTTTCTTTCTTCGTCAAAATTTACAGGTGTTATTGTTTCGTTACCCGTATCTATATCTGGTATAAGGAGTCGGGGGTATTTAGACAAGCCGGCCACATAATCAACATTTAAATGTAGCTTATTTTTACTAACGGGTATCCCGGCGCCAATAGAAATCCCCAAAGGTTCCTTTCTTTTGGACTTAATATCATCAAGTCGATTGTCTACAAATTTATCATATGGAGGACCCACGCCTGCGACTACCTCTGAGTAGTTGAATTTGCCATCCTGGTAAACTTCAATATAGGGGAGATTAATATTTACACCCATATCAAATTTGGGGAAATGATAATATGCCCCAACCTTTAAAAACAGGCCGTAAGATCGTTGTTTAAAACTTATAATATTTTGATAAAATGCAACTTCTTCAACAGTAGATTTTACAGTATGGTCTATACTGGACATGCCTCTGTAATCATAGATAGAAGCAAACGCAGAAATGCCTACCCCAAACTGTTCGGTGATTTTGTAAGCCCATGCCAGGCCAGCCCAATCGTCTTTAACTCTTGAATTTAACCCTAATTTAGCTTTGTGTATTTCGGCATTTGGGAAAAGGCTTAAGATATCTTCATCCAAATAATTTCTATCGTAGTTAATATTGGTGTTGTCATTAGATCTTGTTAAGTAGGAATAGGCAAAGCGTGTTCCAAACAAATTAAAAATACCCCCTGCCATCGTGGAGGCACCATTAAAACTAGTATTACCTACTTGTGTGTTTTCGTCTAAAACATTATCTAATTTCAAAGTAACCAACTGATAGGCTTTTGCGTTTAAAGAAAAGCCTATATTTTTTGAATCAGCTAGAAAAGATGGATTGTAATAGGTAAGCCCTAAATCCGAAACACTTCCTGTTACATTACCAGCCAGTAATATGGAACGATTACCGAAATTATTAAACTTGTAATTACCTTGTTGGGTATACCCAAGAATATAAACACAAAAAAATAATAGTAGAAAGTTGTTTCTAAATTTCATTTTAGGACTCTACAGCATCTAATATTCAATTTACTAAGGTTATTTTTAAGTTCAAAAACTAAAAATATGTACAACCGGTTATTGACGGGTAGCTCTTCTTTATTTCTTGCCAACAGCTTATGTTGTTTTTATAATTCAATTTTTGGAGTAATATGGTTTTTTTATTCTAAATTTTTGCCTTTGCCATACGTACCACAATTATCAAAGGAATGAGGAAATCAAACGGGCTGTGGCATAGACCAACATGTTTAATTTTCGCTGCATCATCCATTCATCACAATTTATTTCAACGGATTCCTTCAAATCCGCTATAAAGGCATCTTCCAGTTCATTGGCAAAATCAGGGCTATAAATTACAGACATCATTTCAAAATTCAGGTCGAAATGTAATACTCCCCAAATCTTAGACCAGAGGTTTAGTTAAAATTAAACGATTAAATTTACTAGACCTATGAGAAAACAAACACGACGCAAATTTTCAGCCGAATTCAAAGCCAGGGTGGCCTTGGAGGCTATTAAGGAACAAAAGACACTCTCCGAACTGAGCCATCAATTCGAGGTGCATCCAGTTACGATTTCCAAATGGAAAGCGGAATTTTTAGAGCATATGTCTGCTGCTTTTGATCGAGAAGCTCGCCCGGGGAAAGAGAAAGATTCAACGAATCTCGATACGCTCTATGCCCAGATCGGGCAGCTTAAAGTAGAGAATGACTTTTTAAAAAAAAGTGCCAGCAAACTGGGAATACCAAGCAGCGAATGGAAATGATCAGCCCACGATATAAAACTATCTCCCTTCGAAGGCAATGTGATATCCTGTCGGTCCCAAGAAGTTCGCTCTATTACCAGCCCATTGCTGAGAAGCCGCAGAATGTGAAGATGATGAACATTATGGACCGGCACCTGTTAAAGCATCCCACTGAAGGAGTAATTTCCATGGTTGATATGCTCAAAGAGATGGGATACCCTGTGGGTCCCAAACGCATCAGGCGGCTTTTTAGACTCATGGGGTACCAGACCATCTACCGCAAGAAGAATCTCACTAAAAATGCCTTAAAGGAGTTCATTAAGCCTTATCTGCTTCGGGGGATGCAAATTACACGTGCCAATCAGGTATGGTGCACAGACATCACTTACATACCCATGGCCAGGGGCTTTATGTACCTAACGGCCTTCATCGATGTATACAGCCGCCGAATCGTAGGGTGGGGGATCAGCAATACCATGAGCAGGCAGTGGTGCCTTCAGGTACTAAAAGAGGCCATTGAAACAAACGGGAAACCTGAGATCATTAACTCCGATCAGGGGTCACAATACACCAGCTTTGCCTGGACAGACTTCCTGGAAAACCAGCAAATCAGAATCTCCATGGATGGCAAAGGAAGAGCAACCGATAACACCTGGATCGAGCGGTTCTGGAAAACCATCAAACATAGGTACATCTATCTAAACCCCTGTGAGAGTGGTATTGAACTTCTTGAAGGAGTGAAGTACTATATCGATTATTACAACCAGAAAAAACATCAATCCCTGGACTCATCACCTGATATAAAATTCTATGAATCCATCAATCGAAAAGTTGCCTGAAATATGAAAATATTAGCCTAAGAATGAAACCTTTTGGTCCAGGAAATAGGGAGTATTACAAGTATATACCTGATAGGAGGCCATTACCAATAGCATAATAGGGTTATCAATTAACATTAAAATTTAAACAAAACATACTACAGACAGGCTATATAGCCCTAAAAATTATTCTACGAACCTCTTTTTTTGTTCTTGGGATAAACAATATTCTTAACGATCCGTGGCGGATCGAACCTATATCCTGCATATAATTTAGCATACAGGTAATTATTAGTAATGTTGGTTGTATTATCTGAATTGTACCATGTGGTTTCAAAATTGAAATTACCTCCAAAAATAATTTTGCGGGAAATATAGCCCTACTGCAATCCGCCGTCAAATGAAATGGGCCAATAGGTACTTTTATCCGCGGTATATAAGTCTTCTTCACCTGCAGTTGAAAATCGAATACCCAGACCGGGGGATACAAAAAGAGAAGCGAATCAGTTTTTTTGGATTACATAAGTGTAGTAGTAATCTGGGGACAAACTGATATCAAAACTCTTTTCGAAGGATTTGGAACCATCTCGTTGCAATATTAAATTAGTATACCCGTAGCTCAGGGTTGGCACCAAACTTCCGGCACTTTTAAGCTGCCATTCCGTATTGTAAACCACATTCCTTAAGGAAAAATTTGGATTTAGCACAAAAGAGGTAGCACCACCCCAAAAAATGGTCTCAAAATCTGGAAACTGTATGTAGGGATCTTGCCCTTTAATCCACAATGGAATAAAATCCTTTGTGTTTTCAACATAAAAGCCTTTTACTTTTTTGGACTGAAGTATTTGTGTCCATTTTCCCAAAAAAAAAACGAAAACTGAAGTCTTGGTAGGTAGATTCACCTTTTAATTCATTCTCGTTATTTCCTGATAGAAAATTTGGAGAAAAGCCAATACTTGCTCCAATAAATTCATAATCTAAAGATAAACTAAGTTCTAATTCATTATTGGTTTCGAGCGAAAATCTGAACTGTTTTCTGATTTAACGGAATACGACTCAGATTGTGTATCGATATTTACTTTTAAAAGAATTTTATCCACAAACGATTGAATTGCCGTTGAATCATTATTTCTAGCACTCTGGCAGACTACCCCGGGCGTAAAGCATAACAAGCAGATTAGAAAGAGTACGTTTTTTAAAGCCATAAGTAGTTTTCAATTCAAGCCTGCTTTCGGCCGGATTATCTAAACAGAAGCTTTCTAACTAAAGGAAGACTATTCCTAAATGCACTTAAGAATATCGTATTTTCAGGGAAAGAGCGGTGTAAGCATAAGCCTAACCTATTTAAAAACTACTGTTTAATAATTGTGTTTTGGTTTATTTTTGGCAACCTCCAAAGCAATAAATGCAATCCGTATATAGTGTTATTCCAATTTCAAAATCAGCTACATCAGTGCCATCAAATCCTTTGCAATAGCTGGCTGCCAGAGCTTTCAAATAGGGTAGGTTAGACCATCGCAGTCCCAAACGCCAATTGGAATTCACCTTTGCTCCGCCTTCAGACCCTCAAACCTCTCCTGCCAGATCTAAAGATTTATTATTATATTTTTATCCTTATCGGATAACTCAAACTTCGCATTTTTCCATTTTGGAGGCCCCATAAATCCTTTCGCATCATTAGAACAACCAAAATTTTCAATGGGAATTCCCAAACCATTTGTATCCATTTCGCCATTATCATTTTTATCGTGAAAAACCGAGACGGCATAAACACCTGCGGGAACATTTTTAAAAGTAATTATTGAGGTTTTATTCGTTATTACCTTAATTTCTCCTTTAATTTCCTTCTTTAAAAAATCATCTTCATTATCGTATAAAGCAAAAAACATTTTACCTTCATCACTTTTCGCATTTTTAACCTCAACTTTAATGTCATAGGTTTTTTGTTGTTGCGCATTGACAAGTGAAACAACAAAAGTAAATGCTGCAACATATTTTAGTACTAAACGCATAGGATTTTATTTACATTAATAATTAGCTTAAGTTGTTCAAAATATTCATATAGAGTACTATAGATGTATAAAGGTTTGAGCACTATTTGAAAAATATTGTTTATGTTTTTGAAGTAAATCATTTATCCTCTTTAAACTCATTTAAAAAAGTTGGCACTTTAATTCTAACATTTAATCAAGCCCCTAAAACATTAATTTTCCATGGTTTTGTGGTGTCAAGAGGACAAAAGTCGAACCACTTTCATAGGAATTTGAAAAGAATTCTGGAATTATAAACAAAGACTAATATTAAAATCGAAACCCTAAACGAAAATCAACTTGGCTTAAATTTGAATCCTGGTCTTTAAGTACATCGATAAAGCCATACTGGTAACCAAATTCGATGAAAAGGAATAATATATCAACCCCTAGACCAACTCGTCCACTCAACTGAAAGCGGTTAAAATCATCATCAACCAAATTGAACGGATTTTCCTTTACACCAGTAATGTATCCAGGGACAACTCCTCCAAACAACCTAATTCCAAGTACTCTTCGGGTTACCGACAACAAGTTAATTCCAACCGAGAGCGGTACTTCCAGTTGCCCAATTTTAAAATTGTAGTCAAATATATTTTCGCCTTCAAGTATTACAACAGATTTGTTGTAGTTTGCTCCAATTTCCCAGTAACCAAACCTTCCTTGACGGTACGAAAATCCCAGGAGGTATCCCGTTGCATAAGCAGATTCGTAAGAGCTGTCTGACAATAAGATTTTATTGGCGGAAATCCCTCCGTAAATTTTAAAATCGCTAACTCGTTTGTGTTCTTTCTTTTTAGAACTTTTTTCGACAATAGTATCCTTTACAGCTAAATTTTTATTAGGTATCGAATCCGTTTGAGCATATGCACTAAAATAAAAAGGGATACTAACTAGTAGTAATGGTAATAGCTTTTTCATAATTTTAAATGGTTATTTTGATTCTATGAATAATGGTAATTAGATTAATGTTTTCAAAACAATCATCGATTTTCAATTATTGAAAATATTTTAGTTGGATAAATTCGTATGTCTAATTTATAACTCATATAATACATGACTTAATAGCCAATGCTCCCTCTTTTTTCTTGACTAAAAATTTAGGGAACAAAAACAATAAATAAGACAAAAAAAAGTGTGAGTATCATCCTGAGCTATTATTATTATTATTATTTTATTAATATTATATGTTAATACTCCATTTTATTATTTTTTAGATAATCCTTTTTTAAAAACGGAGGAGAAAAAATCATTACTCCGATTTCAAAACCCCCACCAAAACTGCCATCGAAAGTGCCTCCGTAAGAAATAGCAGGGACTATAAAATCATTAGCTTCAAAACGCAATCCAACTTTGTATTCCGGTTTAGAATAGGCTTTCCCCTCGGTCCCAAAGATTTCACCAACAATTGCTGTTTTAGGAATTACCTTGTAAACAGCTACCCTGGTGCTGTAAGTAAAACCCCAGGCTGTTTCCTTGTTGTTGCCATAATCAAAATCGACCAATGCTCCTGGCATAATATCCCAGGATATGGTGTTTTTAAAAAGGGGAATTGTCACCGGAAGTGCGGTCCAGTAATTTTTGTGCATTGGCAAATAGCGATCTTGGGCATAAGAACCTGGCGCTCTGCCAAAACCCAGGAAAACTGCCGCACCACCGCTTTTCGCTTTGTTTAACCAAAACATATATTTGGCATATATAGTTGTGGTAAAATGCTGGTTATAATCATCAACTCTTCCATCACTGAAAAGAGAGGCCTGTGCAAAAAACTCAAAGTTTTTAATAAAAGCAAATGAGCTGACCATTCCAGAATTCCGCTGTCCTGCTGTTAAAACAAATGTCCCCGTTCCATGTGGCATCGTCAGGTAATTATCGGTATTGAATTGTTGAGCCAATAAATTATGACTAAAACAAAAAAGCACAACTAATAATCCTGTTAAAATAACATTTTTCATTTGAGTTTATACTTTAACAAAAAGGTTGTTTTTTAAAGTGTAATATCCGCAACTCATTCTATAATTTATATACATTCCATAATCAAATTAACGATTAAAGGGAATACCAACGCTGAGAAAAACCCGTACTTTATTGATTTCATTGGTCCAGGAAATGCTTAAATCTATAGGTCCTAAAAGGGATTTATACGACAACATGGTTCCAACCGACAAAAGAAGACTTGTTTGGTCTGCAACTTGCCAGCTACCCTTAGGATTAAATACATTTTTTGAAAACTCCTGGAAGTCACTAAATCCAATACTTGCTATATTAATATTTGGGCTAATATAGAACTTGTTAAAAACGTCAAATTGCGAAGCTAATTTAACAAGGACAAATTGGCTGCTAATTACTTCGTCTTCCTGAAGTCCCTGAAATGCAAATGTATTTATCCTCTGCAATGGTAAGTTGCCACCTAAATAAAACAATTGTGGAAAGCCTGCATTATAAAATGAAATTTCATTATCCTCATCCTTATCCGCAAATATATACCCCATCGATGCTTCGAAAATGCCCGTTACCTTATTTCCTAACGGGATTCTTTTGTGATAATTGGCTTGAAAATTTGTAAAGCCATATTGGAGCCCAGAAAGACTTAAAGCTTCTGCATCTGAATAGAAAACGCTTACTCGCTGCTTAATAGATCTGTTTACAGTAGCATTAAGACTACTTCCTTTTGTTGGGTAAAACACTTTATTAAGGGTGTTGCTTACAAAATGCGCATCAAAGCCTAAATATGAGGCATAATATTGATTTAATAAAAGGATGTTGTCTCTTAATTCTGAACTTGTTGATGGATCAATATTTAAATACTCATAATTAAGACCCAGACCTGCATAACTTTTAAGGGGATTAACATTTCTGTTTATTTGATTTCTAAACTTTATAGATTTTTCCTTAAAGTCATCTGCGTATTGTCCATTAATAAAAACACGTTGGGTAAGTTGTTTGGCAATACCTTCAGAACGCCACCACCATTGTTTTTTTTCTCCAAAGTTTTTTTGTGCCTGAATCATACCCTTTGGTTGTTCTGCAATATCAAGGGTAACAAGCACTCTTGATGCTTCACCTAAAACATTTCTGCCTGTATAATTGCCAATTAAACCAACACCTCTGTACAAGTCATAATGAAGTGAAGCATTAAGCCGATGATTCGATTTTTCATACCCTGTTATTACCAGCTGTTCTTCTTGATTACTAGCGTTAAAATCAAAATAAATCTTTCTAAAAATATCAGTACCCATAGATCTTTTCACAGCTTGAGTTAGATCATCTGAAGAATAGACTTGATTTGATTCCAGATTCATTCTACTCTTAAGTAATTGCAAATTATCCTTACTAATGTTTTTGTAGCTTATTTCGGCAAATTCAAAACTATCTTTAAAAACGGGTAGTGCTACTTCTTTTTGATTAAAAGGGGCTACTAGATTGCCTATTTCTGATAATTCTACAATTTTTTCGTTTGTTGCAATTTTCCCTTCTTCATAGAGCTCTGTTGTCTTATTAAAGTCGCCTGTTGAGTATGTCAAATGAGGTACATGATCTATCACAACAGTACATAATGCCCTATTTGCAGGGTATACCTTAAAATTTTGAAGCATTGCTGTTTGGAAAAGAAGATCGGAAATATTATCTAAGCCTTCAATATCTTCTGCGGCTCCTGAAACATCACTGCCAATGATAATGTCTGCTCCCCAATTCTTAGCAATGTTTGTGGGGAAATTATTCAGTATACCACCATCTAACAAAATGGTGTTTTTATATTTTACAGATTCAAATACTCCGGGAATAGACATACTGGCGCGCATAGCTTTAGCTACTGATCCTTCATCAATTACAATTTCTTTTAAATTTACAATATCTGTAGTTACAGATCTAAAAGGTATGGGTAAATCATCAAAATTAATATCCATACGAAAAGGAACGCTTAATAAAGCTAGTTTTATTCTTAAATTTTGATCGTTCAAAAGATATGCTGTTGTTTTAGGTGCCCCATCTACGATATCCAAACCAATTAGATACTTTTCATATTCACTTTTCTCTTCAACACTCACATCATTGAAAGGCATCTTTTCATAAAGTAGATTATTCCATTCTGTTGTATTAACCAGATAGGCGATTTCATCACCAGAGTACCCCATGGCATATAAGCCGCCAACCACACTACCCATACTGGTCCCCACTATAATATCGGGTACAATATGTAAAGAATCCAAGGCCTGTAAAACAGGAATATGAGCCACTCCCTTTGCCCCACCTCCACTTAAAACGAGTGCTATTTTAGGCTTCTTGTTTTGTGCGACTAAAATTGAGGTCACACCAAGATTTAGTACTAATAAAATTAAAATGATAAATTTTTTCATACACGCTTAATAACTGGAATTCCATGAGAATTAGCCTAGATCGTATTCCAAAGCATAAAAATGACTTTTTTTCAGATAGTTAAATTCCCTAACCTAACTTACCAAGATGTCCCAAAGACAATATAAAAGGCAAAATCTTTAGCATTGCCCCATGCAAAGTCAGTTCCCATATCAAGGCCTAAATCCTTTGCTAGGGTATAACGAAACCCTGTTCCTATATTGTAAATCCAATCTTCAGATCCAAATTCATTAAAATTCGAAAAGGCTTTACCTGTTCCACCAAAAGCCGAAACCCACCACCTGTTGTAAACATTGTACGCCCATTCCGTTTCGGCAACTAAAGTAGTTTCATTTTGGTATCTCATCGCTGCTATACCCCTTAAGTCAACAAAAGGATAAGCATAAAAAGGGGCGTCACCAAACAAAAAGCTCCCTTGAAAGCGGTATTTTGAACGCAGCTTTTCAGTAATAGGTAAGTAACCGAAAAAGTTTGTACTTAACGTACCAAAATCATCATCAGACCCTAACCATGTTGCACTATAATTATAGCCCAATTCACTATAGATACCTTTTGTAGGCGTAAATAGATTATTACGATTATCATAAATAGCCATTGGCTTAATCTGACTAATTGTTGAGTTTGTGTTTAGCCTTGATAAAATTAAATTAAGTAAAGGCCTATCAGGTATTTCCTCAAACGATACCTCTGATTTAAAATAGGTGTAAGCCCCTCCAAGATAGAAATTCGAATTTCCAATTCTAGCCAGTGCTTGTTGAAAAACAAGCCAAGAATCTAAATTAATTCCGATAGGGTTATTGGCTAAAAGCTGGCTGTCATTACCGTAGTACTTATATTTAATGTTCGGCTTCATAACTGCCGTTAATGTACGCACCCTGTTTTCCCCAAAGGTGTGGGCATGAAAGGCTCCTGCTCCCCATGTTTTATTTGAGGTATATAACCCAACTAATCCTGAAACATCAGGTGCTACATAGGTTTTGTATTTTTTTTTCCGTTTATGAAAATACAACACAGCTAATGCTCCACCATAGCCCACCGCAGGTTCTGTAATAGGTATAATTACTGGTAAAACCCCATTGTGCTCCAAAAGAAAAGAGCTCACATCGAAGGCGCCATCTTCAGCATGACGGAAACTCAACTTTTTTTTTGTTTTTATACTGTCTTGTTGGGCATTTACCTCAAGTGATACTGCTAACAAAAAAAACACGAGAAAGATTAGTTTAAATTTCATGTATCTTCTTATTTTTATTCATTAACGCCCAAAAGATTCCCCTATTCTAAAATAAATACCCCAATCATCCTTACCAATAGCGGCATCTAGTCCAATATTAATGCGCATTTTTTCGATGGCCATATAACGTATCCCCACACCTCCACCGGGTAAAAATGGGGCATTGTCTAATTCGGAAAATGAATCAAAGGCAGTAGCTATTCCAAAAAATCCAACTACCCCAAACCTGTTTTGAAAACGGTGGCGGTATTCTGCCTGCAGGGTATAGACCTGATCGCCGCGATAACGGCCCTTGGAGTACCCCCGGATATCTTCTTGCCCCACGACATTCTGGCCTTGAAAAGGGACATCGCCCGCTGATATGGATGCATGGACCCTCGTTGCAATTATATCCCGTGGCGATTTGATAGGGATAAAATGATTATAGGTAATGCTATACATCTCAAACTTATCATCACTCCCCAGCCAATCCCTGAAGAAATTATTTCTGAAATAGAGGTTGTACCCTTTATATGGATTTAGTTGGTTATCGCGCATGTCATAATTAAAGGAATATCCTAAGGTGTTCATGCTTCGATAATCGGTTAAAAGGTCCGGGGGAATAAAATCAGGAAGGTCAAAGACCGTTTTAGTTTGAGAATATATTCCAAGAACCCCGAGGTATAGTTTGCCAAATAATCTACGATCTATTTTAAGCATTGCAAAATCGGCTTTGGTATTAAAACCAATAAAGGCACCCCCACTAAAAAGAGGTATTTCCTGAAAGTATTGATAATTAATATTACCGGCTCCTATAGCAGCTGTTATACGCCAGCGATCTTCATTGATGTATAAGCGCTGAAATAATGCACCAAACCAGGTGCCGTTGGTCGTAAACGAACCAAAAATACCGGAAGAGGATACCGGTGAAATAGTATCGTTTTTACTTATTTTATAAAACATCTGCCCCATCACTCCAAGGCTAAACCCTGTAGTATTGCTGTAACCTATTACAGGAACCGCGGCGAAATTCACTTTTTTTTCGGATTTATCTTTTTCTTGAGCTTGAGTTAAAAAACAACTGGTACAAAAAATCAATAAAACAAAAATTCTATACACTAATTTGATAAATGGATTTTTCATACTAATTTC
>CAVOXM010000001.1:0-638752 GCA_963700435.1 uncultured Flavobacteriaceae bacterium | reverse complement strand
TTTTTAATTAAGTGAGTCACTTAATTATGAATCTGGTACAATTGATCAATAACTTTTTAAAGATTAGCCGCTCGGTTCAATTTAATAATGGTCAATCTAAGGTCAATTTAATATAGCCATCGTTGCCCATTCCAAATTCATTGACATGCGGCCAAAGGGTTTTATAATTATAGTCTTGTTGCATTTGGGCATTTTCGATGGGGAGCAGTCGGTCACCTTGTTGGTAATTAAAAACAAACGTTCCTATGGTCCTGCCCCATGCCGTTTTAGAATCCAGGCCATGGTTTCAAAATGAGGATGATGATGGCGGCGGCCATTACTCGAAAAAAGGTAGTAATCGGCCCGAATTCTGTTTAGCAGCTCTGGACTGTTATTCGACCAGGCACCGTGATGGGCAACTTTTTCAGCACATCGACTTGTAACGGGAATTGCTGTTCAGGCACAAGTTTTTTTAATTGGTTTTCAACCTGACCCGGAATGGCATCACCGAGGAACAATAATTTTTTACCGCCGTATTCGAGCAAGAACGTAATGGATGAGCCATTGGTACAGAAGGCTCTCGTCATGTTCCCACGCTACCGCATGATCTGCTACCCAATCGCCCGATGCAGCCACTAATTCCTCTTGATCTAGAACTGCTTTTGCGAGTTCGGCCTGCCGCAGTTCTTCCATCATTTTTTCAAAGGCATCGTCAAAAAAGGCATCCTCATTGATTTTCCCCTTAAATATTTTTTCAAGATAGGTGAACCAAGCATCGGCCAATTGGTTTAAAGCTTCCTGAGTAGGCCCTAGCAAGGTCAACTTAAAGTCATGATTCCCATTGACTTCGAAAGGGTCATCTGCCTTCACCGCCTTTCCGTTAAAAGACGTATTCCACGCATACTTGTTTTTAAGAAGTGTGGCTGCCCAAAGATGTTCCCTGCTTGTGACTTACCAATTGTTCATCATCGTCAGCGTTCAGACTTTCACTCCCTCCCTGTATTGGGATGTCAGGTACTGCACCGCCAAAAGTCCCGCTTTCCTTCTTGTTCAACATGAGGTGACGATAACTGTTGAACCATATTTCATCAATACCGATGATGCTAGGATTATCTGCAACGTCATTTTCCTTTATAAAGGCAATGGCACCGGAAATATGATCTGCATCAATATGGGTCACAACAAACTTGGAAAGGCGCCTGCCTTGGTCATGCAATGCTTTTAATCGGGGTTTGAGATGGTCGCGAAAGGTCGAAACAAATCCTGTATCCACAAGAATTAGCTGGTCGTCAAACTCGATAAGAATGGCGTCGCCATTGCCTGCAGGGAATAATTCTATGGTTATCGGGTCAGGCATAAACTTTAATCGATTTCTAATGCTTTGGAAAAGTTTTGTGCGCTCTGATTTTAAGAACGCATCAGTAGGATAATTCGCGCTTTTTAGTTACTTTTAATTAGACTTCCCTCCTAATCGGTTCATTTATAGATACCTATTAAAGATATAAAAATTGTTGGAATGTCTGACGCCCTGATTCATTTATTACAAAGTAGGACCGTTCTGATTCAAGCAGGTAATGCTGTTGGTACAGGTACGCTGATCGCTCCCGGTATGGTACTCACCTGTGCCCATGTGGTCAGACAAGCAGAAGGGCAACCCGAGACCATCAAGATATCGCTTCCCGACCTTACGGAACCCGGACAATTTATTTGGGAGGAGATGGCCCAACAGGTATACCTTTCCAAAATATACGAAGAAGCAGCTAGTAAAACGGTTACTACTGGTGCAGCAGCAGCAACCCTTAAAACGGAATATCCTGATGTGGCGGTACTAACAATTGCCCAAACAGCACATGCCATGATGGCTTTGCCCTTCAACGATGCTGTTGCGGATAACCTGCAAAATGGACAGTTTCTAGCTTTTGGATTTCAAAAAAAAGATGCCAATCTAGGTCGCAATGTTCCGCAGGCCGTGAGTCTTAATTACAGTGGAGCCCAGATTGATGGCAGCATCCAGAAACTCATGTTTTCCAACGGCTTGATACGACCTGGTATGAGTGGAGCATCGCTGATAGACAGAGAGACCGGCAAAATAATCGGGTTGGTGCATATGACCTTGAGCGCCAACGATGATCTTGGCGCCTATGTGATTCCAACAGCATCGATATGGCAAGTCTTTAAAAAATGGGAGGAAGAGGGAGTTAATGCAGTGTATACGCAGTTGATAAGTAAACGACTCAAACGCCAGATCAGGAAACAATATTATAAGGAATATCCACGCAATCCGCTGCTTAAAAAATATGGGATTAGGCTAGCGATATTTCTTGTTTTATTGATCCTGTTCCTATGGTGGTTTTCATACCACATCGGACAACCTCAAAATTCGGGATTGTTTGCTATAATCCTTGTAGCTATAAGCATATTCGGAATATTTCTTGGCAATTGGCTTGGAAAGGATGTGCGAAATGAAGCTCAAGGGATTAAAGGTGAATTTGGGAAATTGATCTTAAAATCCGGTGTTTTGATTACCGCTGCTGTAGTAATTCTAGCATTATGGAGTTTTAATTCGTCCATTTGGATTTATGGCAATTCCGACTATAAAGAAATACCGATCACCATGTATACCGGCGACAATTTTGACGAAGGCCAGCAGAAAATAATCGATTCCACCGGAAAGATCCGATTTTTTATGCCGATAGTATTTAATGGTGATTCGGTAAAATTGGTTCCTGAAGGCCGAGAACCAAAATTCATAGCGTTAAAACCGTATTCCAGACAGGTACTTTATTATCCGAAAGATTTCTTGCTCGAGCCCGTTATTTTGATTCGTTTTGATCCTGAACTATTTGATTATGATGCAAAAATTCATCATTCAAATTAAAATCGATAAGGAGAATGCTCCTGATGGCGAGCATAAACGTGCGCACCTCGACAGTACACTCGCTGATTATGGTTCCTTCGTTTTTGGTGCCCGACACCTGGAATTCAACAAAGCTATGGAAGATGAATGGAAAAAAATATTTCCTGTTAATTACACCCCGTCCACGATAGACAATAGGGTCGCCCAATGGAAAAATGCACGAAGATTTCAGGAGGTTGATCTTGAACTTGGCGACAAGGTGACGGTCATTGTACTTAAGAAATCCGACAGCACCATATTAAATGAACAAAGCTATTCCATCAAAACAGATAATACAGATAAATTGATAAAATTTAATTTTTAATTGCCCTGAATTATGAAAACAACACGATTTATACTAGTGAAAACGGTGATGCTTTTATGCCTAACCCTACAGGTATTTGCGCAAAAACCGCAGATACAGGTCAGTTTCGATATTGTTGAGAATACGTCGATCCATATCGCTTTTGAAGACACTATCGAAGACCTGGAAAGGCAGGCGCTTGATGCCCTGGTCAAAGGCCTTAATGATTATATCGGCTTCTTAAACTTTACCACGGAAAAAGTGCCTTACAAGCTGAAATTTACGTTAAACAATAAAATTGATGCGGGCAATTCGGATGCATTTATTAACGAATACTGGCTCTTTTTTGAATTAACAGATCCTTTATCGTCGATTCCCTTGTCGCACCAATGTAAATTTCTTGGTATTAATGACATTGAGGGCGTCCTGAGTAACCCAGAAGCCTTATTAAATAAGTTGAACCAAGTATGGACGGATTACCTTAAGATGTCTTATAATGTGGAACTTGTCAGTATTTTGTTTGATGAGGTTGCTTTGAATTTGCCGAAGAATTTCCCTGTTATAGACAATTTAGGAGATAAAGAAGCGATTTTACCTTTTAAAAAGGAAATGCTTAAAATGGATCCCAATAACAGCAAATTTAAGGTTGTCATTGAAGGAACCATTACCGGTGGAAATATCAAGAAATCTACTAATGAAGATGCTCATTTTTCACGCTTTATTGTTGAAAATATGCAGGTTCATGATAGCTTAATAGGATGTATCCTAATCGAACTTAAAGGTTTGCCAGAGATGACTCCGTCAGGAGGGGTGGTTTATATAACCAACTATAGATGGGAGCCTTATGCTGTAGCTGCTGACGAGGATGCCAGTGAATTCGATAATAACAACTAATCCGGTAACCCATGAAAAGAAAACTTATATATACGCTAGCCTTGGTTGTTTTTATAACCATGAGCTGTTTTGCACAGCAACCTATAGTGAAGAAGAATATCAAGGTCAATGCTGAAGTAAATGCAAACAGTAAGGCCGCACTAGCTGAAAGAACATTTTCAGAAGGTACTAATGACCTCCAAGAAAGCGATGAGACCGTCAGTAAAGAGATAATCAGGGAAGTGAGTGCCAAGGTCAAAGAATACATTGCCAATGGACAAACTGCCGAAGCAAGTGCTGTCATTCAATCCAATATGGTGAAATGCATGGCCTTGAATAATTCAAAATTATGCGAAGCAGGTTTGAACTTTCATTCCGGTTATCTTTTCCAACAAGTGGCTAAGCAAGATTCGGTCAATAAAAAGAATTATCAACAAAGGGCCATAAACCAATATGAAAAAGTACTGGATGTCTTTCCCGATAATAAGGCGGCATTAAATAATTTGATCAGGCTCAATGCTACGGAAGGTAATAACGATGTATCCTCTAAACGCGTAATGGCTTATATAGAACAATTTCCTTCAGAAACAGTCCATTATTTTTTACTGATGGGAGATCTATTTCTCAATGAAAAAAAATTTGAAATGGCATGCGAATTTTATCGCAAAGCGTATCAAAAAGATCCTCGATCTGAGCGCGCCTGCAATGCGATGGTAAGCCTGTATACCAAGTACAATTTTTCATGTGCGTTGAGTGGTAACGTAAGGGAATTTGCACTTGACTGTAAAGTGATTGGATTGCCTAATTATTCTGAAGAGTTGCTACGGCAAGAAATGACGTTAGCCGTCAAAGACCAGAATTTTTCAAAAGCCGTGGAGTCTATGATATTATGGGCTAATGTTCTCACCGAATATAACTGGTTGTTCCCGGAAAAAGTAACTGAAGTAATTAATCAAATGTTTCCAGAAGGTGCGGTTTTGTCAACTTCCGACAATCGCATTAAAAATGCCCTCACGGAGTTGGAAGGCATTAGCCAAGCCAAAACAGCAATGACCATGGGTGCTATTAATTTTTGGGATGATTTTGGACCTGATGCATCAGTTTCAGGAGATTGGGAAAGAGTGAAACCCATGCATGTGCTTTTAAAGACCTATTATACCAAAGGAGAACAGGCCTATTTCAAAAATGAGTATGGTATCGCCGAAGACTTTTGGGAAATTGCATTGGAGGGCTCCCAAAATTTTGATAAAGCCTTCTTTACTACCGTCGCCAGTGACCTTGCAAAATTATATCACAGTCGACCTGAAATGGATCCCGGGGATAAAAAATTGGATGCTTTGGTTGTAGAACTCTTCAATATGAAAGGTGCGGCATATCAGGCAAATGATCTGCGGATGATACGACAATACCATATGACGCTAGGGGCCATTTATTATGCTAAAAAGAAATGGGATGGTGGTTATGCTACCAATGCGAAATTTCAATTATCTCGCGCGGTGTCCGATCGGTTTGGACCCATCGTAAATCCGAAATTTCAGAAAATGCTGGGTGATGTGTATGATAATCTGGGAGAAACTGAAAAGGCAGTAGAGACCTATGGTCAATCCGTACAGGATTATTTGTCATTAGATCGTATCAAGGAAGCCGAAGACCTACATGCCCAAACCAAGGCAAGCATGTCTTTGAATGCTACACAAACAAAAAAATATGAAGCTCTAGGCACGATCATCGACTGGAGAAAAGACCTGATGAGTCCAAATAATGCGGTTCTGAAGGGCACTACACAATTAAACCCCTATTTGGATGCCGTTTCCAATGCAGAAACTATAGCTGAAGCGAATTTGTCAAAAAACTTTGTACAATTACAATTCTTTAAAGGACTGAGTGATCTAGGATCACAATTTGGGGACAGCAGAGCACAGGAGCAACAAATAATTTACGCCAATGCCTTGAATAGGGTAAAAGATGGTCAAGATCTGTCCTCAGAGCAGGATTATTACCGCGTTATAGCAGTTATTAATTCGCTCTCGAAAAGTCTGGAGCAGCCCAAACAATTTGAAACAATGCAGATGTACACCAAAGGGAATCTTTCGTACAATACAGCTGAATCAAGAAAAGGATACAAGGTATATGAGGTTGCAAATCTGAACAAAGAGATCAAGGTACCTAGTCAATTGTTTACTCTAAATGATAGATTACAAGACGATTACAAAAAAACCAACACGGCCGGCCTGATTCAATACAAGATGAACAAAGGCGTTCTTCTAACTAAAGACAAAAAATAATAATTAGAAATTTAGGCTCCTATCATGGCATCGTAAGCCTTTTTTAATAATCCGCCCCAAAATTAGTATCGATAATCAAGGGTTCTTCATGACCTAAAGTGTAATAAAACTATTCACCCCGGCTTTCACATTGCTTACGACGCGATTAGATAAACATTATAGGTTCTTTTAATTTTTTTTTGAGGTGGTCGATTGGCCATAATTTCATTAAGAGAATTTGATTTAACCAAGAGTTTGATTTAACTCATTTCTTTTGGTCATTAAAAATGATATGTTCTTGGTTGATTTGAAAGCCTTTAAAACTCCATTTCAAACGTTAAATTTGTATTTATTCATCGGAGGCGCACCCATTTTTCTATTTGAAACTTCTCTTCGATCGCTGGTATTTCATTACATATCTTCATCACATTTTTTGGTCTGTATGTTGCTTTTTTTTGCATCCTTAATAAAACAGATTCATGTATTGTTTGTTTTTCAAATGGAGAAATATATCTATATCTCCCTTGGTTGAAATATACCCTGGAAACCCATTTATCTTCTGGAACTTCTATATTTTTTTTTCTTGCTTCCTGTTGTTTTTCGGCAATCAAATTTTTTCGAATTAATTTCGGCCAATATTCCGCTATACGCCAAGCTCCGTTTAATGACTTGTTCAGGGGTTGTAAATGAAGATCTTCTATAATTTCACCATTGATTTTTAAGGGTATTAATTCTTTGGCCTTGCCAAGGTCAATATGCATCCCCTTTTGCTTTGACTCAACCAACATCCATTCCAAAGCAATATTGCTCAATCCACATTTATCAGGCGAATAGGAGCCCCCAACATCACTATGAACTCCTGCGAACCAAACCTGTTTAACATCCTGACTTTCATATCTTTTTTTCCCCCATTGATTTTGTCGAAAAAAAGCACGTCGTTCATCAATGGATATGGCGTGACGCACATTAATAACACTTTTATTGTTGGTGGTTGACTGCAATGTAACCGGGTCCCAAACCCACCCAACGGAAGTAACCGTATCCCAAAGGCCTAGAAAGTGAATCTTAATATCGCGACTAAAGGTGTTTTTGAATTTTCCTGAAATAGAGTTACCCGTAACATTGCCTGAGCTGTCCTTGGGGTATTCTGAAAATTTTCGGTTTGAATAAATCCGCATGGCTTCAGGTACCAGGTTGTGACAGTTGGCATGAAGCAAACCACATACATTAATAAACCCGGCTAAGGCCCTGACCGTATAGGCACCTCTACTGAAGCCAAAAAAGTAAAGATGATCACCATCTTCATAATACTGCATTAAGAACTTATAGGCCTCCATGACATTACTACTGAGCCCATAACCAAAACCCTGACCCAGCCAATATTTAAGTTTTTTAGTGATTGGATTGAACGCATCATAAGTACTAGGTGTGCCCACACCCGGGTCGTAATAAACGGCCTGTTTTTCAGGATTTTTCTCTAAAACCGTAAACAAATGCACAACATTTGAAGGTGTATCACCAAAATCATTGGAAGTACCGTCGCAGCATATAATGATGTTTTTTGCCATATAATTGTATAATTTCCGGTTATTGCTGGTTTAAACTTTCCTATTAGATACAGAGCAACACGCTTAGCCCTTATTAACAGTATTTGTTGACTAAAGTGAATCCGATGAGGTTTTTGACTAATGTACTAAAGGAGACCATTCATTAAAAGGTTATATCCTTAGCACCTAATTTTGCGTTGTCACAAATCGTACAATTCGTTGCATCGTTTTGTAGCGCAACGCCACATTTAGAGCACATTTTAGATCCCTCAAAAGTATAAGGATTAGTTACTGGGTTTTTTATGTTGCTAAAGTCTTTAGTATTTATTGAAGTTGGCTTATTTATGTCAAAAATGAAATCGGAATATTTTGGCGATGGGTTGCCAACAAATGATTTCAAAAGAGAGTTCGGATGCACTGGTTTCATAAACATTATTCCGTCGATATTTCCCACCGTCTGGTATTCTGAAGAGTTAGTGAGAACCTCTTTATAATGGTAAGAAGATCCTGGAATAGCCATCATAAATGGTGTTAAGATCAATGGCGAGTTGGCTGTTACTATGCCGCTCTCACCAAAATGAAAATTTACAAGTGGAGTAATATTTTTGATATCCTCTGTTGTTAAACGGTCCGCATTCTTCGCTCGTTGTAAAACATTCAAAGCTTTTTGAATTTCGCGTCTACTAATTATTTTATTGGCAAGTTCTCGGGCTTTTTGAGCTTTCGCCTGTGCTTTTTGCAGCAACATTTGAATTAAAATAGTAAATTCAAAAACAATCGATGATTTATTACGATTGCATGGTGAACAAGCTGGCATCCAATTCTCAAAAGAGTTAATATTAAATTCTGATGTAAGTCCGTAATTAGATTTTACTTTTTGTAATTCTTCAGGCTTATTAATAATGACTCCGGAATAATATGATCAACTTGCATTGATTTAAGATCAACTGCAATACTACAGGCATAGCATTTTTCATTATGCACTGCGTATACAGCATATCTCTCTTCTGCTGAAAATCTATACTTGTTCATGGCTAAGCTTTAATAATTAAACAATTAGAGTTGGCTAATTCTCTCATTCAAATGCCACTCTTGAAAATACACCTTTTTATAATTGTCAATGTAATTTACTTTTTTTTGATCATATATGGGATTCACTTTGGTATAAGCAATCTCAATATTTTTCTTGATTAGTATCGGTTGATCTCTTATAATTAATCTTCAAAGACTTGTCATCTCATCCAAGGCATTCTTGGCATAATTAGCCCCAAAATTTTCATCGATATTCAAAGATTCTTCACGGCCAAGTGTATACAACAACGAACTCACGCCCGGTTTGGAATAGGCTATGACCAGATCGGCCAAAAGACTATAAGCGCCCTTTGACCCTCCATAACTAGTTGCCGCATAAGAGCATTTTATGGCTTTACCTTTATTATTAATATAACTTTTACCAGAAATCACTTGGCAGCCAGCAGACCAATTATAGCTGCCTATGCCAGACCAATGAATGTTGATCTCATTATTAGGAAGAAGTCCAAGCAATTTGCCATTGCTATCTTTCATCTCCAGATCTTTGGGCGTCAATGAATTACTGTTATCCCAGTCGCGAACAATAATAACCCCGTTAGCGTTTAAAGGTTTCAAGGCTCGGTGAATCTTTCTTTCAACCGTTATCTTATGCCAACCGAATCTGTATTCGTGCTGGCCTTCCACTAGAAAGGCTTCATCCCAGCGGCCTGATTCCTTGACATTGGGATCTGTCGATCCCCAAAATTTAAATACCAAGCCATTGATCAGTAAAATAAAAACGTCATCATTTTCTCGATTGTCCCTTGGAAGGTGTTGATTTCGTCGAATACCGATCAAATGGATCTGGTTCTTATCGAAGGTCCATTCGTCTGCCTTACGCGTTGAATACGTCTTGGGCAAGGTGTTGAGATGTTTTAAGATGGGCCCGGGATTGGCCTTGTAATGGGCTTTGGCTTTATGCAAAAGCTCGAACCAGTCGTTGTATTCCTTCGTCGGATTCGCAGCTGCTGCCAGACCCCAACTACATACCTTATCCTCTGCAATCCACCTATCGACATGTTTCATGGTTATGCTACCGACTAGTCCGTCAGGAACCATTGTCTTATCACCCTCCTTATCGATCGTCCGCACATATTCTTGGAACAGGCGTACGGCAGCTTGGGTGGCGTAGTCGAAGATTCCGAATTTTTGAATGCGATTGGTCATAAATCCCGCTTGCATAAGAAATCGTTGCAAAGCTTCGACCTCGGTTCCAGCGTCTGATCTAAATTGGCGCCATTTGCCGCTATTATCATCCCTAAAAGAAACCACATCTATGAGCAGGCCATCTTTATGGTAGGGTTTCAAAAATTCTTTTTTGTCGTTCGGGAACTTCGAAGCATCGCAACTTCCCAGATAAAGTAATGCCATGAGGCTGTTTTTTTATAGGTTGTCCATAACTTTTAATTGTTCGAGGTATTGATCGCTAAAATCGATTTTTATCTCCACCCACAATGGCAAATGATCACTGGCCTGAAATGTGCGCCATTCGTCATAGTATGCCCTTAATGAGGCATTGGTCTTTCTAGCCGCTGTCAGACTTGCAATTTGACGGTTCAGTTTTTTCTTGGCCGTCTGGGAGGTGGCTATAGCCAATGCTGCATTTGTCTTTTTTAATTTATCGGCAATATGTTCTTTTAGAATAGGTTTATAGGTCTCAAAGTCTTGATCCCTAAAAATGCTATTAAAGAATTGTATGACCCTATCATTGCGTTCAGGTTCCAAAAAAGCGAGTTCATTCTTCTTGGATCTAAAGGAAATCTGGTCATAAAATTTAGTTTGATCCCGATTACTCCCTTTGTTGTTTTTTACCACGGTAAATCCGTTCTTTTCTAAAGCGTTAAATCCGTCGCTGCTTGCTTTTTTGATATTGAAATCGCCTACAAGAATGTGGTTGGAGTCACTGTTTTTGGCCTCTTTGGCGATATATTTCGCAACGGCCTCGATTTCTTGTACACGGCGCTTGTATTTTACGGAATTCGGACTATTGGAACCAAAATAGATATGCACCGTTGAAAAGAAAAATTTAAACCAACCCGATTGAAAATCCACGCCAAATGGTGTTCTCGCAAATTGCCTATTTGCTGTATTTACCTCACTGATCATCATTTTTTGAGGTAAGACCAACTCACCCGCTATACCTGTAAAAGTTACCTTGCTTTTGTTGTAGATAAAGCCAAGTCGTTCTTGATTTCCACCAATACTGCTGTGGGTTACATCGGTTACGATATAATCATAGTTCGTACCTAGAATATTCATAATACGCTTTAACGGCCATAGATCTTCGCATATTTCTTGAACAGCCATCACGTCGAATTTGGAAATAATCTCGGCGATATAGTAAAATGATTCGTACAATCGCGGACCATAATTAAAACGGTCATCATCAAAATTTCTTAGGTTCCATGTACCAAGGATCAGCGATTCGGATGTTTTTTTACTCGGAAAACGTTCGTCTTTTAATTGTTTTCGAAGGCGTTGCAGGCCGTTAACGGTTCGTACGCGAAGGCTGGCATCACTCAACTTTTTAATAGGATAGTAATAAGGCATAAGGCGTTGTTTTACATATGGTTTATTCGCTTTGTCCGGGATGTATGAGTTCCAAGAAATGTTCGTAGATCATGACCATGGCCAGCGTATCCAACTCGCAATATTTCAATAGTGCTTTTTGTATTTCATCAATTTCCCCTTGTTCCATATCGGTATATTGAAGTTTGCCATATGCGGCAAGTGCGGCTCCCCCATCACTGATGGATCCAATTTCCGATATGGATTTTTCAATATCCTCTTCAGACCAATCTTCGAAAATAGCCGGCAAGTTTTTATATGGACTAATTACTTCTTCATCGTCAACTTTAAGCCAGATATGTTCTTTTGAAAAGTTCTTGGATGTCAATTCCAATCGCTCTAGTTTTTGCGAATATTTTGATTGCAGGAATTCACTTTTTGCTAAAATAGCTGGCAGGACGGCCTTGATAGAATAGGATCCTTTTGTCAATGGGTTGTAATAATAATTTTTGATTATTTCCAGAAGGTCAACCATATCACGGGGTCCTTGCCACTTTATCGATCCACCTCTTGTACTATGCGAGATGCTTTGTATAAAAGTCATCAATGAGGCTTTATCGGCTTCATCAGAAGCAGTCAGTTGCTCAAAGATGGCATTGAGGATAGTATTTTCATGAGTGGCATATCGAAAAATGGTGCCGTTATCTTTCTCAAGTGCCGTCTTTAATGCCCTGATAAATTTAAAGTTTGGAAATTCACCAGCTTTAGCATTCAAGAATTCATTAGCATGCTCGATTCGTCCATCCTCATAAAAGATATGGTGTGAAAATTGAAAAGCGATCTGTTCGTATGGATGCCTGCCCCTATGAAACGGCAAGGCAGATGCACTAGTCTCGAAATCAATAAAATGTAATGGAAATACCCAAGAATCCATTTCAGATTTTAGTCGATTTGTATCAACATAAATGGACATGTCATGGTTGACTTCTTTTTCAATTTGTTTCCATTGTCGCTCGGTACTGGAAAGTTTTTCAGGATCCTCTTTATAGTTAATGGCTTCTTGATCTAATTGTTCCATAAAGAACTTTTCTTCTTCAAATAATTCAATACCTTTTCGATAGTAGAGACCACCAATCTCAAAAATATTTGGTTTCTCAAACTCGTCTTCTGTCCATTCCTGTTGTTTTTTAAAACAATATTCGAAACCTGAATCCAATCCTTCTTCTTTCTCCACAAATGTGGTTTTGAATTCACAATGCTTACATGCCGAATAAGAGGTTGGCCATTTTGCATAATCATCTTGTTCATAGAGGTGTTTGAAGCGTTCAATGCTTTCTACAAAGGATGAGTCATCTTGATACCTGTGAACATCCTTTTCGATATCTTCGATGATTTGGCTTATATCAACTCTAGATAGAACTGGTGTCCCTAATTCTTCAACGGATTTCGCCAAAACCTTTATCCCTGTTCTTTTATCAGTGGTTTTGGTGATTCGGAACTGTTGGTTCAATCCATCAATCGAAGCTGTTTTGGAAGTATCGGCCATCATGATGTAGGATTTTATCTCAAAACCTGGAAAACATTGCTGCATCACATATTTCTGAAATGCGATATCAAATAAATAGGCTTTCCATTCGCTTCGTAAACTACCCCTCGTGCTTGTAAAAACATCTTCTTCGTTAGAATCGAAGGACTTTGCCTTTACTTCTATCAATTCAATAGTATTGCCCTTTTTGACTATAACATCAGTTCTTACGAATAAGCCATCATAAAGGAATGCCGCTTCATAAATTATTGAGCTGTCTTTTCTAAGTAGATCTCTAGTTCGATACCATAGTGCCTCATAGTCCCAATCGTTACCATCTATAAATTCGCCACCCGGAAAAGTCATCCTGGCCAATTCTTCCACTTGAAAACCGCCTTGTGCCAAAGCCTCGAGAAAGCTATCTTCTTGCTTATTGTTGGCATAGGATTTCTTGTTGGTGAAGAACAACTTATTAGGGCATTCCAAACCCAATTTAAACCTTGATTTAGTAAGAACTCTCATTCCAATCTATTTAAATTTTTATAGGATCATGGATGATTTCACCAAGTCACATGCCCCTTTTATTAAAGTCCTTTTCAATGGTTGTCATGACCCATTTTGTCATTTTCTTTGAGGTCATATTGATAAGGAATCCTTGACCTAAACTCCACAACCAACCCGACAATTTGCCTTTTAGCTCCGCCTTTAAAATAGCTTGGATCCTATCCTTGATTGGCTTCTCCAGTTTTTTAAAGGCTTGTTTGTTGAATTTGGGAAAGTCCTGAACCGTATATCGGGAAGGGTTGGAATCATCATTTGGATCTAGTTTACTCACGTCAGGAATAATGGGCATAAAAATCTTTTTACTACCATCGTCTTGTGGAATCTTTCTTCCGAATTTCTTTATTGCCTCATCGCTAACACCATGGAACAAATTGTTGGGATTGTTTTTATCGTATTCCATAAACATGATACCTCTTAAAAAATTTCGGGCATTATCACGCCCTAAAAAGAAATCGTGCTTTCTAAATTCAATATCTATAAATCCACCGAAACCGCCAATGCCGCCCGTAGCCAGAGGTGGATGATCAACCTCATGATGTGAGCCTAGTTTCAATTTTCTAGGGAAGGCCATTAATTTAAATAGACCCGTTCCGTAGGTGTCACTTTGTTTGTTTCTCGCCTGGTTCAAAATGGTCGGTACTAAACTGCCTATGATATCCATAATGCTGGTCTTTTCGTAATTTGGTATTGCTAATCCTTTTTCAACTTCAAAATTCGGGAAAGGATCGATCAATACGGTTCCATATTTAGGGGCGTCGGAATCTTCTGGACCGTGATTGGCAACAAGGCATCTCAGTACTTCATCAAAGGGTTCATTATTAATGGTACCCCCGTCAATAGCCGTAAATTGAAAAGTTTCTTTTCCATCTGAATCTAATTCGATATCCATTTGTGCATTAAATGCCTTACGTTCCATTAAACTATTATGGACGTACTCCGTTGGAAACTCCGAATCGAAATAGCGTGGCGCCAAACCTACCGGAAATGATCCTGTGGCCTTGGTCACCTTAATTAAGAAGTCACGATTGGAAGTTGATGCATCATCATTGGCATCTCGTGCACCAGGCCGAAATGGCAAATATTTATTTTTATCGGCTACATCATCATAATTCAATTTAAAATGGGCGACCACATCATGATTACTGATACGATGACCTGGTGTGGAATCTAGAAATTTAGATTTGATCTTACTGAAATTGACTCTATAATCCATTGGTCGCAAACTGGTTACTGTAAGCAGAACCCTTAGGTCATTAGAGATATAACTAGGAAAGTTTTTAGGACTTGCGCCTTTGGGAAGGTCCTCAAAGACCTTTTCGGCAATCCTGTCAATTGGTTTGGAATTCAATAAAGATGGTGCGCCTTTATCAGCATCCAAATCTACATTGGCTAGCATCTTCTCAAAGGTTGTTTTCCCTGTGCCGCTACCATCGTATAGGCTATCGTCATCATCAAGGAATACCCAGCTGTCATAAAGAATATTTCCGGTTTTGGTATTCGTGAAACCTCTCTCACCGGTTTAATACCACCCGCACATAAGGCTAATGTTGTTATCATGCTTACCATTCCACCAGCGGAAGCTCCACCTATGGCGTCAATAATCACAGTGTGGTCTGGAATATTGCTATTTGGATTGTTTTCATGCTCTTTTTTGGCCTCTTCCCATGCCGAGAGCGCCTCTGGAACATAGTCCATAAATCCGGCGGTATAGGCACCGGCAGAAACGGCACCGGCCATCGTTATACCTAAATGAAATGTGCCTTGTTTTGTATTGTTGCTCATGACGGTCAATTTATATTTTGTTTAAAAATGTTTATCAAACTAGTATATGCCCGAGTTCCCCTTTCTACTTATCCGCGATTGGTATCAAGCCTTTTTTATAATCATAAAGATTCAGGCAGCTTACTTTTTAAGAATTCCGTTGGATTTTGGTTGGCGATCAGTCGCCATTTTTTGATCCCCAATAAATTTTTCATATCGATCCAATATTGCTTTTCGGTCTTATGATTGCTCACCACATAAAAATCGGTACCAAAAAGCACTTTTTTGGCTATTAGTGGGTTGTTTAAGATCTCGGACAATAAATTCAAATATTTGAGGTCATGAGAGGTGTAACTGATATCGGTATATACATTGTCAAACTGCATCATCATGGAGGAGATAATGGAAAACCAATCCACCCAATGCCAGTAACCGTAAAGTATGGCCATGTTATCCACATTATTTTTTAGGTCCAAACCATTCTGTCGGTCTTGGATGATGGCATTTGCCTCGCGATAGCGATCCTGCGATAAGAATTTGTCCCACATTTCGGCACTGCCAAAATGCGCTAAATTGATCTTTAATTGGCTAAGGTCGCGCACAATATCACCGTCTTTATAGCCAAACAAGGTTTTAAGGTCGTCGTTTACGTCAAAAGATTCGATCACTTTGATCAATAAAGGTTTATGTAATAAACAAAGATAATTCAGTGGGTGCGTAAAGTTTTTTTGGAAATCTTTGTTCTTCAATTCATGGAAGCGTGTGCCACCTATGATCTCTTTTTCATTTTCATCTTTGTCATAGACTTCGTCAAAAATTGGATGTACATCATAATTGTCGCCCAAGTCTTTCAATTTACCGCGATAAAAGATAGGGCCAATCGAACAGTGGGTGGTTATCGGGATGTCGTTCTGTTCGCAATAAAGCCACAGTTTCAATAGAGATTTATCAAACGCATAATATCCTAGGGCAGGGTAGATTTTGATGCCGGCGCAACCCCCTATAAAATAGTCGTTCACCAAACAATCATCCAACACCAAGGCATCAAAGTTCCCGGGTTTAAATGCTAAGAATGGTGCTTTGGGATCCTGTTCGGCAATTCTTCGGGGATCAACAAAAATAAAGGGGTAGCAGGTCTCTGGATTGTTTTCCTTTAAACGCAAGATTTCGTCCATCTGGTTGGGATAGGATTCGTCTACGGGACCGGCATCCATGTATTCCATATCCATTGGTAGAACGACAAATTTACTACCCTTAGGATACTGTTGCTCCAAGTCATTGAATACCGTGGCTTGTAGATCTCTACCCGTGTATCTTACGATATGAACGTACCGCAACAAGAATTCAACACGTTCATCGCCTATGGCCTTTTTGATCTTCGACCAGGCATACTTCTTTGATGAATCCCGAATATTTGGGAAGCCCAAAACAATTATGAGAAGCAAGAAAATCGAATTCCATGCATTGCCCAGTTTAGGCATGATGGGTTGCAACAAGCTGAGGAAACCTTCGGATATCCATGCAAAGAGCGTGTCGGTAAACCAGGCTCCAATAAGATCCAAGAGATAATATCCAAAAACAATCCAAACTAGCGTCAAAAAGATATAATACAAAACAGTAATCCCCGGTGTTTTGGTCCAGAATTTCTTATTCAAATAGGCCTTGTGTTTCCGATTGCGCCCTGTATAACTAAATTCATGACTGTTACGGTTCAAGTAGGCCTTGATACGTTTTACAAAAAAGCCTGTTGCCAGCCATTTATAAAACGGATAGGGCAGGATCTGTTTTGCCAAATATTTTGGTGTATGTACTTTGGTAAACGTATGCGTATGCATGTTAAAAATTGGGTCTCCTGATGTTGGTCGATCGTGTAGCATGCAATTACTGTTTATTATTCGGCTCGTCTTTATCGTTATTCGAGAACAAAGTGCCTGATATCAAGTCAATCTTTTCCATGAATTTGGTAAATGAAAATCCGGCTAAAAAGGAGACCGCGCAATAGAACATCACACTTTTGCTGTAATTCACGTCAGGGGAGTTCGAGATGCTCATTAAACCACCGACGATCATAAAGTAGGCAAATAGGCCAATGATGGCACTTATGATGGGCCTAAATACATACCACCAGGTCCACTTGGCTTCAAAGCTATCGCTGCCTAGGTTTTTATAAAACCCTCGAATGCAATAGATCGTACCACCAATGCCGCCCGAACACGAAATGTATATGAGAATATTGATCAATCTTGGTTCAAAAGGATCGCATGCATACACCCAAATAGGAAGGCCTACTAGAAGCAATAAGGCCAATAGCAAGTATGTGCCGATAAAATGGATTGGATTCATGGGTTAATACGTATAAGGTTTGACATCGATTTTAGGATGCTTTGGCCTGTGGCTAGGGCATTCTTGCCTTCTTTTTCAATTTTCTATTTTAGAAAACCCTTTTAAGATCGTGACTTGCCGTAACAGATGCGCATGTGCTTCAATCGGAAAATCTTCAGCTGATGAATGATGCAATGTTCAATACTTAGAGGGACCATTTTCTATTAAAAGCATCCAATCATGGATGACATCACAGTTGTGAAAAGTTTTCTAAAAAACAAGGGGGAGAATTTGATTTACCGCAAGGGTGTCCTATAAAGATAGAAGAATTTTCCCATAAGATAAAAGAATTAGACTATTATTTACCTTAGGGACCAGTAAGAAAATCACTGCCTTTAGCAAGTCGTAAACCCTTGCGGTTTATGATGTTAAGGGAAGGGTTTGGAAATGTGATGGATCGCGTATGGATGTACCAGCTCCTCCCCCCGATTTTTATTAGGCGACGTTTTGTCAAATTTCCAGATAATTTGTCCAGCTGGTTCCATTGCATTTACCTACAACCATAGTTTCAAGCAATGGAAGTTAAAAAGCTTGATTTTAGCGGCAATTTTCTGAAGGCTTTTTGTATCTTATGATAAGATTTCCCCTATAAAATACATTGTATCATCCTAGAAACTAAATAGCTATGGGCAGAAGTATTTTTAAATCATGGGGCAGCGAATTAACAGCTGAAGAATTTGCCAAAGCCTTGGCCGCATATGGGATCCTTGAAGCTGCAATTCCGAACTCGGAATGGGTAAAATACAATTTGCAAGACTTGAATTCCATCGTGGACCAGTATATGGAGAATCTTTCGGTAGATGAAAACACCGGGAGTGCCTATCAGTACAAAAATGTCATGTGGCGGTTGGTCCATATGCCCGATCCCAATTCTGAATTTCCGACTCTATTAATCGAATTGTGGACCCAATTAAGTGCTAGATGGAGGATAAGGCTGGAAATTTTATGGACCCCGGAAATCAATAGTATTACCCCTTGGTTGATCACTACCCTCTCTCAAGCAAGCCTTGGAACCGAATCGGTATATGTGTCATATATCGATCCTACTGCTTTTGTTCATTGGTCATGGCCCTTACAAACCGGCGTATTAGATCATCAAGATACCCAATCGCTTGTAGCTGAATTACAAAATCGATGGTGGTCGAATTTATCCAATATCACCCTGCTGCATGAAGATAATGACGTCTGCGATCTGCTGTTGCTTCCATTTTCGTTGGGTGAATGTTTATCAAAAGTAAAGGATACCTCACCGGTAAAAGCGAGTATGGTCATAGTGCTTGGTGGAATGCCTGACCCTTGGGAAAAATCCGAAGCCCTTAAGACAGCTCTGATGATCGAAATCGACGCTGCCGCGATAGCTATTTTGGATATCAAGGCAGGAGATCATTTAAGTTGGTATAATAATCTGATCGAAGAAATTTCGCATAACCAACCGCTCGATATCGCCATTAAAAAAGCTATGCAATATCTTGACGAACAAAATCCGTATTACTTTTGGACAACTCCCGAATTTTTGGAAGCCAGTAGATTGCAGGGCAAGGTCACCGATTTCATCCAAAGATTGGAGAATATGCCGGCCGATGAAGAAGTGGTGCTCGGGGAACGGGCCTCACAGGCGCTGCGCCTGAGCGAGGGGACGTATTTTCCGGATGTTATTGCCCAAGAACTTAGAAACCGAATGGCCTATGCAACATTTGATCATGAAACGGGGGATGCTACCGATATGGCCGAACTTTTTGACGATACGAGCCCATCAGTGCGGTCGAAAGAGCTTGAAAGAGCTAGAAACCGATGGTTACAGGCACAACTAAGTGGGAGCGAAGACGAAGGGGACAACATTATCAAAAAAGGACTTGCCCCCGATGCAGTCTACAACTTAAAAGTATTTGTCGGGCCCGTCTCCAATGAAGAAATCACCTTGATCGCACCAGAAATCTTCCCGGAAAACGAACTCCCCAAGAACAAGGGAAATCATAAACTGACCCTTGTATTTTCAGAACCCCATCATGTGCCGGAACCACAGGTCGGGCATATCATCTTACCGGTCGCCGGTACCAGTACATCATTTCAGTTTCACTTTAGAACGGCTTCCGACAATCCTGATTTCGAGGCGCGGATCGTTGTCTTGTACGAGAATAGAATTCTACAGACCGCCTTGCTCAAAGCATATGTAAAAAGCGACCTTGCTGGCCTGGAAAAGAAAGATTGGATGTCGCTCGAATTAGAGACGGCGATCAATCCGAATTTGTCGGGCCTTGACCAAAAGCGCAAGTTCAATGGTGCTTTTTTTCTCAATAAAAACAATGACGGACTTTCAAGGGTACTATCGGTTTTCGGTGATGATGCCAAGTTGATATCCTTGGAAGGAATCAAGGATTTCAAGAACAATATTGAATCACGGCTAGGGGAAATAGCCGATCGGCCAAGGGCGTTTCCGAAAAAATTCAAATCAAAGGCCACTACGGATCTGATGCGCTATTTGGCCTATCAGGGCAACAGTCTTTACCGCGGCTTGGTGTTAGATCGGATCGGTAAGACGATATCGTCACGGCAAAGCGCATACAGATCGTTTCCGCTGACCTTGACACTTTTTTTCCCATGGAGTTTGTCTATGATGCCCTGCTACCCGCGGTAGATGCCGAATTTTGCGAAAAGGCAGTAGATGCGCTAAAAAAAGGCGTCTGCCAGAATTGCAATGCAGCAAAAGCCGCCGGTAAGGCGGCAATCTGCCCCTTGGGCTTTTGGGGCCTGAACAAAGTTATCGAAAGACATCTCAGCGATAGGCCCGTCGGTGCTGATGAACTCTTGAAACCTTCGGAACATATCATCAAAAAAGATGCCTTGGCGGATCGGAAAATACTTGATTCACTTTCTTCTGCGTTATTTGCGGCCAGTGATAAAGTCGATAAATCTTCCGATAAAAATTCCCCTTTTACACAAAAACAAAAGGTCATGAATAGCCTAGCGACCTTGGTCACAGGTACGGTTACGGAAGTAGCTAATTGGGAAGATTGGGTGTCGCGAATCGATACCGAGAATCCCTCTCTTTTGGTCTTGATGCCGCATACCGTCAAAATCAATGATATTGCCGCCATGGAAATAAGTGCCAGTGAACACCTGCCCGCTGGGGCGATTTCGGAAGAACATGTGGGCAAGAAAAAAGCTTCACCTCCGGTAGTATTGTTACTGGGCTGTGATACGGATAAGGGGGGCATCGATGACATCCCTTTTCAGCGATTGGTAGCGCCCTTCAGGCAAAATGGCGCCGCAATTGTACTGAGCACCAGAACCAAAATCAGAAGTCGACATAGCATACCAGTGTTTGAAAAGCTCATTGCCGAAATGGCGAAACCAAGCAAGGTGATTTCGTTCGGCGATGTTATGTTGGCGTTGAGAAGAAATGCCCTTGTCGATGGACTGCCCATGGTCTTATGCCTTTTTGCCTATGGCGATGCCGATTGGAAAATACAAAGTAAAAAAGTGAATTAACATGTATACCATTGAAATGTTACCGGCCAAACAAGGCGATTGTCTATGGATAGAATACGGTACAAAGTCGAATCCGAATCGGATCTTAATTGATGGGGGGGTCGTTGGCACCTATACAATCCTCAAAAAGAAAATCAAGGCACTTCCCGAGAAGCAAAGATACTTCGAATTGATCGTAGTTACTCATGTAGACCGGGATCATATCGAAGGCATCATTCGGCTGCTCAATGACGACAAGTTAAAGATCAAGGTAGATGAATTCTGGTACAACGGGTATATGCATGTAAAAGATCCCAATAACAGTGTTTATGATATCGATGAAACGGATGTCAAAGACGTTTTAGGCCCCTTACAGGGCGAATATTTAAGCGGCCTGATTTTAAAAAGAGGATGGAAATCGAATTGGAACAAAAGCTTTGACGGGAAGGCCGTTGCCTACGACGGCAACAAAGACCTGCCTATAATTACCTTGGGCGGTAAAATGGAGATTGTACTACTGTCTCCTTCTTTTAAAGATTTAGGGAAGTTTCTCAGCCTTTGGGAACGCACTCTCAAAGGGAAGTTCGACCCCGGTGATTTTAAAGCTGCGCTCGAAGATTTGGCAGACCGAAGCGACCTTCAACCTGACGATGATGACGATTTGTTGGGTGAAAAGATTCCGAAAGTCGACTTCCTGGTCCGCTCGGCCCAAGCAAAAGATCCTAGTAAGGCCAATGCCTCAAGTATTGCTTTTGTTGCCTCATATCAGGGGGCCTCATGTCTTTTTTCGGGAGATACGACTTGGTCAAGCCTCGAAATCAGCATTGAAAAAAGATTGGATGAGATCGACGAAGATAAATTAAAAATTGATGCTATGAAGATTTCACATCATGGGGGGAAAAAGAATACCAGCGAAAGTTTGCTGAATTTGATCGATGCGGAGCGTTATCTGATTTCTACGAATGGCAGCAATTATGACCACCCCGATCCCGAAACCATCGCAAGGATCATTCGTTTTGGGGGCAAAGAACCCTTAATTATTTTTAATCATCGGGTTGCTGAAAAGAATTTGGTGTGGAATAATAAGAAATTAAGGGAGGGAAAAAAAGGGAGAGACCGGTATAGGGTCAAATACCCAAAGCAAGACGTAGAAGGGATAAAAGTCGTTTTAAAAAGGTGACTTGAGCCCACTACACCTTTCGAAAAACGATTCGGATTCGTTCTGGCGATTACATCAAACTCCTTATCGGTCATAAATTGGTAAAAAAACCAGTCAAGCGAACGTGTTAGTTTTATGCCCACCGCAGGATTTTTTCTTGGGATACACTTTCGTAAGGTCGGAAATGATCAATTATACCCCTCCCTAATACATCCAATTCACAGTAGGCTCATTTGTTATTAAAAAGTTCAACTAGGTGATTAAAACGCTGGGGTCCAAAATATAATCGTCACGTTTAAATCGTGCTTGTTTGAATTTAGATTTTTCTTCCGATCTTAAAAGAATCTCTTCTTCATATGGCCTTATGTCTTGTTGCAGTAAATGAGACATTGGAACGCGGTCTCTGTCAATATAGATCATAATCTAAATTGTTTAATTCGTATTAGGGTTTTTAGATTTGTAACAGTTCACGAATGAGGTTAAATATTCCATAAATTCTGGATTTATTTTAGTTAGGCTTATTAATAGGTATTCCTGGTAAATTAAAAGGCAAATTGATACCAAAGGACCAATAAGGCGTATCAAGAGTCACATTGTAATTAATACCAATACTCAAAATATCCTTAAATGCAGTAAGCATTAATCCAGCACCAAATTCTGGCGTACCATCTGTATTAAAGTCAGGAGTGGATACGGCCAATCCAAACCCAAAATCCAAAAAGTCATTATATAATTTTGAATGACGTGAGCCTACTTTTAACAATAATGCCGCTGTTGGCGCATATAAAAAACGTCTGTCGTCTACTGGAGTAAATCCATTTTCATTAAAGGAATCGGCCATGATGATACCTACCACAGTTTCAGAACGCAGACCTATCAGTTGCATCGTAAGCATTCTTTTTTCGAGAAGATGCTTTTTAGGTTGATCGTCATTGTTGTCAGATTCAGGCGTCAATATTGCTAATTCTAAGTCGATACTATCGCCATTTTCTCTTTTCCCTGAACCTTTTAAATCGATATACCCTTTATCTGGTAAATTGTCAAACGAAAATCGTATTACCTCTGCACCAATTTCTCTATTTGCAACAAATCGATATTGTTGATTCTTCATCATAGCCATTAGGTTCGATAAGGTTTCAATATCCAATTTTAGCTGTGCATAGCATGTATCTGCCTTACTAATTAAAGTACTTACTCTGGTACCCAAACTAGCGACAGCTATCGCGGTATTTTCAAATTTTAATTTCAATTCATTTAGATTGTTCTTTAAAGCAACTAATGCCTTTACTTGTTCAATTACTTCAAAAGGTTCAGAAATATTCCAATTTGAAATTTCGCTTTTAGTAAACGAAATCAAAGTCAAAAATTTATCATACTCTGATAATAATATTTTTGCATCATCGGAAAGTGCTTCTGAAATATTGTTTTTAATGCTTGGGTCATCTAGAAATGCGATTAAATCCCCCTTTAAAGCACTAACACAAGTTAAGTCAGGAATATATTTTGTCAATTCAACCTTTAAATTTTCGAAAAAACTTGTGGCTTTTTCATTCAAGGCTTTTGTTTTTTCTTCTAGGGCTTTAAGCTGGTTGCGTTGATCTTCTGAAATATTAGTCACCCATCTTTCCACCTTGTAAAACTCTCGTTCTGAATAGGTATCAAAATTTGCTATATGAACTCGGTCTCCTCCTTGATTATTTTTAAGATATGCCAATAAACTGATAAAGAACTTGGGGCCTTTATAATTTCTAAATGTTTCTATCAGTTCAGATAGACTGGAGTTAAACTCTCTTAGAATATAAAACCCTTGTACAATTGATGGGTTTTCATCTTTTCCATATTGATTGTCCCACTCATAATATAAAGCATTGTATTGTGCCTCTAAATCTGGATCATCCTCTATAGCGTTCATAAAGTTAATAAAGGCAATATTCAAAGATTTGTCATCATCCGCACTTCTAATACTTTGATTTAATTTTGCATATAATTCCTCTTTTTTTTCTAAAGCAACTGTCAATTGGTCAATCTTATTCTGGAGGTCAATTTGGGTGCCAAATAAAGGAAAATTATCATGGATTCTTTTCAGAAGGTCAGGTTTGGAAATCTCGATTTCTAAGTACCCATTAATGTCCACAATTTGGGAACTGTTTTTTTCAACTGCTTTAATTTCCCCGTCAATATTTTCGGAAATTTTTAATACAGGATTCGTATTTTGCGCCCATCCATTTGAAATTATAAACATCAGAAGGCTTATGATAATATGTTCAAGTTTCTTCATTTTATTTATTCTTAATGTTTAACAATTAACTATTTTGAATGGCTTCTCTATAAATTTTGGTTAGCCTGAAAGGGCTCAGGGCTCCATTTAAATGAATTCGGGTATTGGCTTGCCGAGGCTTTTTAGTCAAACAAAAAGCTTTGATTTCTTCATAAGGTGTGTCATCAAGAATAATACTTGTAGCGTGTAGTATTGAAACCAGTTCATCTTTTAATACAATATGGTTACCGACCCACATTACCCACAAGGTTTGGTTCGAGTAATTTGCCTAGCCAACTTATCGGCTAGTATGATACCTTTTTGGATCGTATCTGAAACACCTAAGATTACCATGATAATCTTATCACTTTCTATCAATTCGATATACTGTTTAAGGGCTAACGTATTATCATCCAATGGAATTTCTGTTGTTCTTAATAGTGCCATAATAGCTTAGTTTTAATATGTATTGTCATTAAGCTAAAGAAGTGTGTAGTAATACTTATCTTAAAGAAAAGCCTTCCCGAAAACGAGTTGGTTTTGGTTACAGCAGTAGCTGTAACTTAGAGGCCTTCGGTTTCTACTTTATTATAACTATTTATTTTAAGTGTTACTTGGTTTAAGAATTGCACTTCCTTTTCTTTTAAATTCTGAATGAATGCTGATTGTCAAATCGTATCATTTTAATCCCCCTATACAAAAACCGATTTGTATTTTCCTTTTCCAACAAATCAAATTCTGCGGCCAAAAGCATACTATCACTAAAATCAACAATCCCCATTTCAAAATTATAATTTAGAGCATCAAATAAATCAGTATCAATAACCCCCTTTCATACAATTTTTAATATCGGGGCTTCCATCTTTCTTTAATAATAGGAATAGGTCAGGGTCATGGAGGAAATAGCTAATAGTAACAAATTCTGGGGTGCATCATCAATATCATACTTGTGATGCTTTCCGTTTTACCAATGCTGTGTTTAGGCCAGAACTTCAGAATCTATGCCAATAGTCCCGTTCAATTTTAAATATAGTTGATATCAATGCAGGGTTGTTTACTTAAATTTGCTAAGCAATCGCCCCATGAATTTTGTCCAACCCGCATTGTTCAATAAACTTATTGGTGAATACTGGCAGAGCAGGGGTGTCAAGTAATTGGTTGCGCGCATCAATCCATGATTGGACCGATGCATTTTCATACATTTGTTTTATCCTATCCTCGTTTAAATTAAAATTGATCTTGCCCCAGTGCAGGGTATAACGGATATTTTCTAGCTCGAATTTATTCCAAACGGCCATGAAAAAATCCCTTGCCGGTTGGCCATCCACCCCATCCATTTCCAATACGCAGGTATTGGGAAACTTTGTAAAACCCAAGGTAGCCCGAGTTCCTTTTACATACCGTAGGGAAAGTCCGCCCGGAAAAGGTTTCTGCTTGTTCACTTCCACAATATGCTCCATTGCTCTGGGAGAGTCCTGTATATCGATTGCCATGGCGGCACTTGCAACTTTGCCCCTGAACTTGGTATAATTGAACATTTCACGGATCGTTCCTACCCGCGGAGGTTCGGGTTTAAAGGCAAGTCCGAACATCAAGTTCACCATGGCCGGAATCAATTTTCCGGAATCCTGGCAGTTTATCCAAAACAGTGGAAATGATTCCCAATAGATCATCACCATAGGTGAAATCATTGTTGCGTTGTAGCGGAATGTGTGGCAGTTGGAACGGCTTTTTGAACATGTATTTCACAAAGGCACCCTTAGCCGGATTATTCGGTTCAAAATCATGGATATTGAACAGAACCTCAAAATGATATATATCGCCATGGACGCCTGTCCCTGGCAGATTAAGGCCTGAAAAATCAAGGGTTTTCATAGCATTTTTCAAAGTAACACCATAGGCCAAAGGACCTTCTCGGAATTCGGTAAGCAAAAACTGTGGTTCGGTTTCGATCATGACCCCATGTATAAACCCAAAACTTCCGAAACTGACAAGGGCTGCGTTGAATAGGGCATCATCTTGAACCAAATCCGCTTCTAACCAATTAACAAAATCCAAGGACGCAACAGGATAGGAAGCTCTTTCCAGCCATATGTGTTTATTGGCACCTGTGAATCAACGATGCAACCCTACTACAAAATCAGGAATCGCCCCAACACCTATGGCCGCTCCATGTGTGCCGGTGGACAAAGCACCGGCAATGGTCTGCCCATTACTCGCGCCAGAGGCCTTGATGGACCGTTGTGGATTTTTAGCCGATAATCGGGTATTGATTTCGTGAATAATGGCACCACATTGTACAAAGTAAAGATCCTCGGGTTGTTTTGCATATTGTAAACTGGTGTAATTTTGACTAATTGGAAAGGAGAAATTCAATGAAGCTGTATCAATCAACCCACCCTCGGTAACCCCAACTTTTGTAAAGGACCAACCGCTGCCGATTGCTCTTAACTTGAGATTATTAGTAACGGCGTGGTCTATCAGCCATTGAAAATTCTTCGTAGTTGCATGATATCGCTCCCTATACTTTTGACCTGGGGGATTCCAAAGCTTAAAAGAAGCACCCGAGACAAGTTGATGCGTGAAATTCTCATGCTTATTGGCCGATTGTTGAATGGGTAGTGGAGTATCTCCCTGAGGAGTCATATGTATTTGTTTTAATTATCCAGGTCACCTTCGGCATTTTGAGGTCTGGCACAGCCATAGGTCCACTGTTCTATGATTTGCAATTCCTAGAGTAACTGAACTAAGTAGGAAGTCTGTAAATGATGTTTTTACCACTACCCAAGACAGGGCCCCTACCCTGCAAGGGCATTCATTTCCGGATACCTCTGAGTTAGCATCGATGCGTTTTTGTTTTAAGCCCCAGTAATAGCTCCAACTAGATCCTTTACGACATTCTAGATTTTCAACACTGTCTTGGTAGGGGCTTGCTTCTATCCGTGTACTAACGCAAGCGGATTGGGCAGAGCTACTAATAAAAGAAAAAGTCCTGAGGAAAGTAGCCTATCACGGTTTCATTTACTTTGGAGTTTTGGACTTGGTTATAATAAGTCGTAATAAGTTAGATTATTTACACACGTATTTTGTAGGAATTGTATGATTGGTTGGTAAAATTGTATAGGTGGTATCAAAAAATCTAAAGAATTGATATAATGCTGATTTCAATTTTGTTTTTATTTAAAGACTTAAAATCGATCACAATCCTCAAACTCTGCCGTTCCCGATACCAAAGAAAACCGATTTGTGCTGTAGATGGATTTATTCAATTTTATATACCCTTTAATTAGTTAATCTGGACAAGACTAATGGAAAAATAGTCGCGAAGGAACTAGAACCTCTGGCTGAAATCCCATGTATATAGGGATTTTTCGAAGTGTTGAAAATTTTGCTCACCGAATAGGTGACTAAAGACTATCAATTCAATGCGGGGCGGTAGTTTTCTAATCCAAGTGAAAAATATTATTTTAAAACGAGACCGACTGCAATTCCCTACCCAATTCATGAATAGCCTTTTCAATGAGCTTCACTCTTTCTTCAGAAGCAGCGGCCTTACCGGTAACATACTGGCGCATTAGGGATTCATTGATTCTAGCCTTTTTGCCGATTGCTGAAATCTTGACCTCTGGAATAAGATAAAAAAAGGCTTGCAAATCCATTTGATAATCCCAATCGGTCATTTTCTTTACATTCTTTACCCAATCTTCTTTTTGTTCTTCGGCTACTTCAATATAATCGTCAAAAGCAACTTTTAAGTTGTCTTTCAATTCTTCTAATGAATCTCCATAAGAGGTCACTACTCCAGGAATATTCTGTGTAGTACCCCAGTAAGTGCCATCTTCTGCCTTCTCTACGAATACTTTTATTGATTTAGCCATAAGTCCTTTTATGTCTTTTACAATTTTAATTTACAATTAAACAGATCGCGTCTATATTAGTCCCGCTTGTTTTAGAATCGATTTTACCGTTCCCATTGGAATATCTTTTTTGGGATGCGGTATGGTCACGAGACCTTTCTTTTTCGGATGCTTAAAATGGTGATGGCTTCCTTTGGTCCTTACAATGTGCCAGCCATCTTTTTCAATCATCCGAATTAGGGCACTCGATTTCATAAAACGAATATATAACAAAAATGTTATATAACAAAATGGTTATGTATAAAAATGATTTTATTAGTAATTGTTTAATTTGAGTAAATATGTAGGGCCACTACGTTTACGTTTAAAACGAGCTTTGGCGAGCGGAAAAGGTAAAGCAAGAGGGTAACACGCTAAAGCGATGTTACAATTTATAATTAATTGAAAATCAATTAATTATATCGGATTTAAAATTTGAATCCAAAAGTTTTTGCGTCAAAAACCTTGGGAACCCCAGTAAAAATTGAAAAAGTTTGTTGCAAAAAATATTATTTGATGTGTTTTGTGGCAATTTGGGCAACCCTTTTAACTCCATTAATTTTGATGCTGTTTGGAGCGTTTTAAGGATGTGAAACAAAACTAAGGAAGGAGCAAAAACCAATTTGAAGCAAAGTAAGTGCGCCCTATTTCGATTTTATTTTACGCTTATCTACCGGAACGCTATAAAATCGAAACAGGATCCGGCGCAGGTAAGTTATGGTGGATTTGGGACGGAAATTAACTTGACTTTGAGACGTTGTTCCATTTTGACAATGTCGCGTAAAGTTTAAAACCCAAAGACCAACATTATATAGTCTGTCAATTGGAATGTTGGAAATACCTGAAAAACTTAGTAAGCCACCGAAGGTCGAATATTCTTATAAGCAACGAAAACACCTATAAATTCGAACTTGTTGAAAAATACTTTAGTGAATATTTTTTTACACTTCATTAATAGAATAAAAACCAATATTTTTAGAATTCGGAAATCATGAATGAAAGAATACTATAGATATGGCGATTAAGGTTATTGAGCTTTTTGCAGGTGTAGGTGGATTTAGAATCGGTTTGGAAGGGTATCCTAAAAGGGCAAACGCCAATTATGAAGTCGTTTGGAGCAATCAATGGGAGCCAAGTACCAAAACACAGCATGCCAATTTAGTTTATAAAAACCGTTGGCCGAATTCCAATCATTGTGGCGAGAATATTGAAGATGTGATTGCGAATAAGTTTGAAATTATTCCAGGATCATGATCTGTTGGTCGGAGGCTTTCCCTGTCAAGATTATTCAGTAGCTACCACTTTGAAAAACTCAAAAGGCCTTATTGGAAAAAAAGGAGTTTTATGGTGGAGTATCGAAGCTATTTTAAGAAGAAAAGAAAACAAGCCTAAATACCTCCTATTAGAAAATGTAGATCGATTATTGAAATCTCCCTCAAAACAAAGAGGCAGAGATTTCGCAGTTATGCTTTCTTCCTTAAATAATCTAGGCTATGCCGTTGAGTGGCGTGTCATAAACGCAGCTGAATATGGAATGCCACAGCGACGAAGGAGGATTTTCTTTACAGCCTATCATAAGGATACTGCTATTTACAGGAGATTGAAAGAAACCGACTCGATAGTGGATTGGCTAGATTCTGACGGTGTTTTCGCCAATTCTTTTCCTATTCAGGAAATAACTGAAAATGTCACAACTGGCAGATTAGAGAAAGATTTGGTCAAAATTTCCAATGAATTTAATAAAAACCAAAAATTGAGCCCTTTTCAAAACTCAGGAGTAATGATTGACGGGAAATTTACAACCGTAAAGGCTTTTCCGAATTACAGCGGTCCATTCAAAACCTTAGGCGATGTATTAATTGATGTTGAAGAAGTTACTAACGAGTTTTTTATCTCAAAAGAGGATGTCGAAAAAGAAAAAGGTTGGAAATATTTAAAAGGGACTAAAAATGAGCCCCGGTATAATAAAGCCTTAGACTATTACTACAATTACACGGAAGGTAGTATGATTTTTCCTGATGCCTTAGATAATGCCTCTAGGACTATTATTACTGGAGAAGGGGGCAAATCTCCATCGAGGTTCAAGCATGTTGTTGAACAAAATGGACGGTTAAGAAGGTTGACCCCATTGGAACTTGAGAGATTAAATACATTTCCTGATAATCATACCCAACATGTAGAAATTACCGATACAAAAAGAGCCTTCTTTATGGGCAATGCACTTGTGGTAGGAGTGATAGAAAAAATTGCGAAGGAATTGTATATTCAAATAAATATGCCAGTAGAAGAACTTGTCTGAAAAACTACCATACGATCATACAGACCCAGTTTCTATTAAGGCTTATGCAAAGCAATTAGAAAATACCACCCTTCGGCTTATTTTTGGTAATAATCTTCAGAACAAATATTCCGGAAAAGGAAAATTAGGACAATTAATTGAGGAACTATTTTTTAAGTACCAACCAAATTCAACGGCCGAACCCGATTTTGTCGAGGCCGGACTTGAACTAAAAACTACACCTTTAAAAAAAATAGCAAAAGGCCTTGTTTCCAAAGAAAGATTGGTCTTTAACATTATCAACTTCGAAGAAGAATACAAGCAAACCTTCATAAACAGTAGTTTTTGGAAGAAAAACCAATTATTGTTGTTGATTTTTTATTTGCATGACATTGAAAAAATCGATATTGATTATCTCTTTAAAATAGTTCGCCTTTGGCGTTTTCCACTTGCTGATCTTAAAATAATAATCGATGATTGGAACATAATCATTGATAAGATAAAGGCCGGAAAAGCGCACGAAATATCTGAAGGTGACACCTTATATCTAGGTGCTTGCACAAAGGGTTCAACCGCAGAGAAATCTAAAAGGAAACAGCCCTTTTCAGATATTTTAGCCCCACAACGCGCATTTTCACTCAAGGGAAAATATCTCAATTTTATTATAGAGCGAAGTTTGAAAGGCGATTTTGAACTTGCAGAAATTGATGCTGATTATATAAAAGTCCTGGAAGGAAAAGTTGACGATCTTCCAAAGAAAAGAATTGGCTGGATACTTCGGTTCGTTTTGTGCCACCCATTTCGGAGTTATAGTGCCAGGCATTTCGGTTTGATTTGTGCCACTTTTGGCTGGGAACGCAATCAATTTCGGTTCGTTTTGCGCCAGTGATTTCGGTTCGATTTGTGCCACCTTCGGTAGGAACGGAAACTATAACGTTTCGTTTTGTGCCACTTTGAAAGATCAAGTAAACAATACCTTATCGCTTAAAAACAAGCGATATGGCCAACACACTTGATCCAATGGACTTAAAACAAATCATTTCCCTACATCTCGATGGGTTTAGTAACCGTAAGATAGGTACCACCCTGGGGATATCCCGCAATACGGTAAATACCTATATGCGTTTGTTCGGGGCCAGTGACTATACCGCCCAGGAACTGCTGGCCTTTGACAATGCTGCCCTGGAAAAGCTTTTTCCTTCCCACACTACCATTGATAACCTGCGTTACGAGGAACTCATGTTATATTTTGTAGGGGTCAACAAGGCCCGGAACCATCCCGGATTCACCTTCCTGTACCATTACCAGGAGTACGTGCAACAGGTCAAGGATCCCTACGGCTATACCCAGTTCATGGAACATTACCGGCGCAAATATGCCAAGGTAAAAGGTTCGATGAAACTCGAGCACGATCCCGGAAAGGAAATGTTCATCGACTACGCCGGAAAGAAGCTCCACATTATTGATAAGGAAACCGGGGAACTGATTCCGGTGGAAGTGTTCGTGGCCATCCTTCCCAATAGCCAGTTCACCTACGTGGAGGCCTGCAGGACCCAAAAACGGGAGGACCTGATCGGCTGCTGCACCAATGCCCTGAACTTTTACGGGGGCGTGCCCAAGGCCATCGTATCGGACAACCTGAAATCGGCAGTGACAAGGGCCAGTAGGTACGAGGCCGATATCAACCGGAGTTTTAAGGACTTTGCACGGCATTACGACTGCGTGATCAATCCCACACGCGGGTATTCCCCGCAGGACAAGGCTTTGGTGGAGAATGCGGTAAACCTTGCCTACCAGCGCATCTATTACCCCCTTAGGAAGATGGACTTCTTCTCCTTGGAGGACCTGAACCGGGAGATAAAACGTTTACTGGAGCGGTACAACGACCTGCTGTTCTCCCGCAAGGAGGCCAGTCGTAGGGAGCTGTTCCAATCCGTGGAGCGGGAATACCTAAAGGCCCTGCCCGAAAGTGCGTACGAGCTCAAGGGATATCGAAGGGCCAAGGTACAGAAGATGGGATACGTCTATTTTTCCCCGGACAAGAGCTATTACAGCGTGCCCTATCGGTACATAGGAAAGGAGACCACTATCCATTATACAGGTTCCATGGTAGAGGTATATTTCTACCATCAGCGGATCGCGCTGCATAGGCGCAATCCATCAAAAGGCAGCTATAATACCAATAAGGAGCATCTTGGCAGTACCCATAAATACTACAGCGATTGGAGTCCCGAGTTCTTTAGAAAGAAAGGGGCCCGTCACGGTGAACACGTGGCGAGCTGTATAGAGAAAATAATCACTGGAGGTGACTATCCGGAAATAGGATACAAACGGGCCATGGGGGTAATCCAACTTCATAAATCCTATGGCTCCCAAAGATTGGACAACGCCTGTAAAAGGGCTTTGCAAGCAGATGCCGTTTCCTACATGCGCATCAAAAATATCCTGAAGAACAACCTGGACAAAAGCTCCCTGTTCTACCGGGACCTCGAAGAAGATAAATCGCACATCCCAGAACACGATAACATACGGGGTGCTTCCGCATATCAATAATGAACCATTTAAATCCAATGAACATGAACAATAATCAAACTGTTGAAAAACTAAAACAAATGCGCCTGGGGGCCATGGCCCAGTTGCACATGCAACACATAAAGGAAAACCGCATAGAAAACATCACTGCCGATGAGTACCTGGCACTATTGACCGACCATCAATGGGAAGACCGGCAGAACCGGAAGATAGAGCGCTTATTGAAACAGGCAGGTTTTAAACAACAGGCCAGTCTGGCCGATATAAACTATACCCAGAACAGAAACCTGGACAAGAACATGTTCCTCCGACTGGGAACACTTGACTTTATCACCAGAAAGGAAAACATTATTCTTACCGGGGCCTCGGGTGTGGGAAAGAGCTATCTGGCACAGGCACTGGGACACCAGGCCTGTATGATGGAACACAGAACGATATACGCCAATACGGCCAGACTCCTTAAAAAACTGAAGCTCTGCAAAGTGGACGGCACCTATCTCAAGGAACTTGACAAGCTCCTGAAAACGGACCTGTTGATCCTTGACGACTTTGGACTGCAGAGCTTTGATAACCATGCCCGGGAAGCCCTGATGGATATCATCGATGAGCGATACAATAAAACCTCCACTATCATATCCTCCCAGATACCTGTATCTGCCTGGTACGATACTATAGGGGAAAGTACCATTGCCGATGCCATTTTGGACCGAATTGTGAACTCATCCCATCGAATTGACCTGAAAGGGGAATCGTTAAGAAAAGGGATTTTAAAAAACGTCTAACACATTTTTTTTGTATAATTGAAGGATCTTTCAAAGTGGCACTGTTTGACCGAAACAGGTGGCACCATCACTCCGAAATAGCCATTGGCCAACTCGAACTTTTGTATGACCATGAAGCGGTAATCAAGGACATTTCGGAGTATAAAAAGGGACAATCCTTCGAAGATATTGTCTTACAAAAATTCGAAAAATATTACGGTTATTCAGAAAAGGAGATTATTGATGCGTTTAACCTTGTTGTCAATCCTAAAGCTAAAAACAAGAACTATGTTTTTGCACGTGCAATTCTAGGGGTTACCAAAGAGAAAATTGAAGAATTTGAAAAGGCGGAAATAGAGGTAAAAACAATAAAGCTAGAACATAACAATGTTCTTAAAGAAAGCATGTCATTTGCACAGATTAAATACTTGGAAATAGTTGAAGAGGATTGGGAGGATTCATATTTATTCAATATGCTTACAAAAAGATTTTTCTTTGTGGTCTTTAAGAAGGATAAAAAGAATGTAGCAAGGCTGCATAGGGTAAAATTCTGGACAATGCCCTATCCGGATTTACAAATTGCAGAGCAATTTTGGAATGATAGTAAACAAAAAATCAAAGAAGGAGATTATAGTCAGTTTTGGAAGCTCAAAGATCATAAAATTTTTCATGTTAGGCCAAAAGGAATCAATTCTAAAGATTTGATGGAAACACCTCAAGGTACTTTTGAAAGGAAGAAGGCTTATTGGCTTAATAGTAGATTTATATTAAAACAAATCACAGAGAATTAGAAATTAATAAACTCTTCCACCTTTTCTTAATTATCGCACCAAAAGAATAAATACCATTTACCAAAAGGGCATCATTAAGAAAAAGAAGCAAAAAGCTGTATTTTATGCAGAGTATTTTAAGGAGGGAAAACTTACAGTTAATGAAATTGGCGAAAGAGTTGGTGTTTCTAGAGTTACATATTATAAATATTTAAGATACCAAGTGCTTGATGGGAAATTAAGACTTTACAAGAAAAGTACTTAACTAAAAAACAGAAACAAAATGGAGGATAAAACCATTGAGCTTTTGAACTTTTTATTAAAAGGAGGTTCAACGTCTCTGACTAAAAGTAATACGTCAGAAGTATTGGAAATCTTCCCTAAATTAAGGAACCTTGGTATTTTAACGTTTTCCGGCAGGTCCAGCTATCACTTAAATACGGAAAATAGAAAATCGCTCAAAAAGCTTCTTGAATTAAATTCGTTTGAGAAGTATTTGTTTTGGCTAGATAAGAAAGAAGAATTAACAGAAGTTAAATCGACATCCTCAGAAATGAACAACGACAGAAAAATATTTATTAGTCACTCCAAGAAAGATTTGAAATTTGTAGAGGACATTATTGATATATTGGATGCAATTGGGGTAAGGTCTGAATCAATATTTTGCTCCTCGTTAGAAGGATATAATGTTAGTCTAGGCAATGATTTTTTACAAAGCATTAGAGGCGAGTTGTCTTCGGATGTCATGGTAATATTTATATTATCAAACAATTTTTTTTCTAGCCCTGTTTGTCTTTGTGAAATGGGTGCAACTTGGGTAAGTACAAAAGAACATATCCCAATTTTAATACCGCCGTTTGATTACTCCGATATGAAGGGTGTCATTCCTCCAACTAAAACGGGTATGAAAATAGATGAAAAAGAAAAATATAATTCCTTCAAGGAAAGGATTGAGGTCTTTTTAAAATTGAATCAAATTAATCATTCTGTTTGGGAGAGAAAGAGAGATAAAATCTTGAACTCTATCGATGATCATATTAATTCTTCGTCTAAAACAAAATATTCCAATGAAAGCGAAGTTAATTTAATTCAAAAAGAAACTTCTAAGGGTAGAATTGAAGCAAAAAAAGATAAAAAAGTAATAGAATCTGAAAAAATGGAGCTTCAAGGTAAAATATTTGCTCTTCAAAAGAATGGTAAAGGCCCTTATTACTTGAATGAAAAAGAAATCGATGAATGTATTAAAGAAGCTGCCTCCGAAAGTTACCCTGATGATTACTCCATGCAGGCATATCAAATAAAAAATCAAAGAAAAGCATTAGAGGAATTAAAGAAAAATAGGCCAACAGACATACCTATTAACCATTATAATAAAATTAGATTGAAAGCTGCAAAATTTGGTGTTGATTTTGAGATGCAGCTTTATAAAATGAATCAACTTTTTGAAGATTTTAGAAAGCTACAGAAGCTATAATTCTTAAGGGAACGGAAATATAGTGTTTAATTTGGTTGTCAATTACATTAACAACTGAGATTTCAATTTTGGCGGGTAAAGTTCAACCAAAGGATGAATAGAATATCAAACTATAAGACTAGCTGCAAGTTTTTAGAACAACTTAAAAAGGAAATTGACCCAACTTCTCCTTCAAAACCGCCATATCATCCCCCACCTTTTTATTGATAATCTTGGCATAATGTTGCGTAGTCCGCAAATCTTTATGCCCTAACATTTTTCCAACGGTTTCAATGGGAACACCATTGGAAAGCGTTACCGTAGTGGCAAAGGTATGCCTTGCCAAATGGGTGGTCAAATTCTTTTTAATGCCGCAGAGGTCTGCAATCTCTTTGAGATAGGCATTAGACTTCTGATTGCTCAAAACAGGCAATCACACATTCGCCATTGGCTACCTTGGGGTGCTCTTTATACTTTTCTAAAATTGCCAGGGCGGTAGGGAGTAGGGGAATACTAAATCTTGCATTGGTCTTGGTACGTTTCGCTTCAATCCACAGCGAACCATCGATATTTCCGACCAAATTGTCTCTGATTCAATTTCTGCACATCGATATAAGCAAGCCCCGTATAGCAGCAGAATACAAACATATCCCTTACCACAGCAATTCGCGGCCAGTTGATTTCCAGATCGACCAGGCGTTGTAACTCTTCGGGAGATAGAAATTCACGATCCACCCATTTGAATTTTACTTTGTAATTGTAAAAGGGGTCTCTCTCGATCCACCCGTTGGCAACCGCCAAACGAATGATCTTTTTAAAGTTGTTCATATACTTTAAAGCACTGTTATGATTGCAGTCCTTGACACGATTTCATAAAGTACTCAAAACGGGTGATGAACTTTAAATCCACATCCTGAACCGGAAAATCCTCTCGTTTATATTCGAGATTGAATGAATTCGGCAACATGTTTTTTGGTTGTGTGGTAGCGTTTCCAAGTGCCAATAGCAAATTCTTTGTCCACCAATTTTTTCATTTGGCGGTTATGCTCATCAAAAAGCGTCCAGGACCATTTTAACTTCTTTACCCTTGCCTAGGTAAATATCTTTGATATCCACAGCTGTAAATGGTTTTCCTTCTTCTATCAGCTGATGTTGTATCTTATTTACCTTATGGCGAATAGTAGTCATAAAGCGATTCAGTTCTTCAGCTTCAGCTCCTTTTCCCTTTAATTTATTCATTCGGGAGTCCCATTTGGACGGATCTATTTTGCGATTCAAACTTATTGATGTTCGTCGTCCATCTACCGTAATCCTTAGGTATAAGCCCGCTTTTCCGTTCTTGTCGCGACGTTCATCTTTCAAGTAAAAAAGTGTAGAAAATGAATTCATCGATATTTTAGGTGTCGATTTATACCAAATAAAGGTATGAAAAAGAAATTGTATAATTTTATAATTAATCTAAAAAAGAATGAATTACAAGGAAATCGACACCACTTTTTAATTTTTAAAATAGGTGTCGATTTGGTGACTTTTAGAATGGTTTCAAAACGATTTATTTGAGTATGTAAAAAATAAAAACCCCTGATAATCATATGATTAAGGGGTTTTTGAATAGTTTTAGTACTATTCTAGTGGAGCCGGAGGGATTCGAACCCTCGTCCAAACAAGCAATTACAATGCTTTCTACATGTTTAGTCTTCATTTGTTTTTCGATGCACGACCGACCGAAAACCGCCTATCGTACACTTAGCTTCTTAAGGTTTTGGTGACACTGGCGAAGCAACAGTGTCCTTATGTTGACATTTCTGGTGCCCCTTGATGAACCGCCGCCAACAAGGGCTTTTCAGGGACATCTCGCTTTCCGACCTGGTCGGAACGAGGCTAAATCCTACTGTGATTCGGATTAAGCGGCAAGAGCGTAATTAGATTCGCCAATTAAAAGTGTGGAAAATGAGATTAACGAGCTGTATCCCAGCGCTCGACATGCTTACATTCCAATTGGTCTCGCTGTCAAAACCAGTCGGCCCCGTTCGATGGGTTAGAAAAACGTGTTTTTCGTCAACGAATTGAATCCCGCCTTTGGCGGGATATTCTCCCATGATTTTTTTCAAAGAACGATTACAGTTCGATCCGCCATGGAGGTTTCCACCGCGGCCAGCAAAGATACCCCAAAAAGTATTCCAAAAAAAACATAGGCCAACTTGTCAGGCCGCTTCCCTCTACCTAAAATAGGGTTCCGTGCCGTTGGAAGCCCTATGGCTTCCATGCTTTGGAAAATATCATGGAAATCGGTTTCATGATGTCCTTTTTTTTAGTTCATTTGTGCCGAATATTTTTGATGCCACACATGGCCATGATATCGCATTGTACCGTTCCCTTTGAAGCACTTTGAACGATCGCTCCATTATTGAACAAAAGATGAGCTATTGCGGGAACGTCAATGTCGACCGCATTCAACGGAACCCCGGAACAGCGCCCCATAAAACGAAAATCAAAATTGAACAAAGCCGTTAAAAACCCGAAAAAATTTCTCTTTATCTCCCGTTGGGGAGAATCGTTGGATATTGTACACGCCACCCTCAACGAAGGCAAGGCGGTGAAAATGTGCATTGAAGAACCGAGCTGCCGTGAGATCGGTGCGGGTTTTGTACCCAAGGTAAAGGATTGGCGGAAGCATATCGATTGGGCCGATGTCGTGATTTTCGATTATACGGGCAATGGGGAAGAATGCGAGCAATTACGCGCATCGGGCAAATATGTATTTGGCGGAACCCCTTATACCGACAAACTCGAATTGGACCGTAATTTTGGCCAGGATGAGCTGAAAAAGCACAAAATCAACATTTTGCCCTTCAAGGAGTTCCATACCTTCAAAGATGCCATCCGCTATGTCGAGAACCATCCGAATGCCTATGTGATCAAGCCGTCGGGCGATACCCAGGAGTGGAAGCAATTGCTCTTCGTGGGCAATGATGACGAGGGGCTCGATGTGATCAGGATCCTGAAAGCCTATGAAAAATCATGGGGCGACGATTTCGGCACCTTTCAACTGCAACGCAAGGTAAAGGGCGTGGAAATTTCGATTGCGGCCTTTTTCAATGGTACCCAATTCCTCAATCCGGTAAACATCACCTTCGAACATAAAAAATTGTTCCCCAAAGAATTGGGCGTTTCTACCGGGGAAATGGGCACCAGTATGTTCTGGACCAAGGATTCGCCGATTTTCGACCGCACCTTGAAGAAATTCGAGGCCACCCTGGCCAAGTCAGGATTCCGGGGCCATATCGACATCAACTGCATCGTCAACGGAGTGGGCATCTACCCCCTTGAATTCACATCGCGCTTTGGCTTTCCGCAAATTTTTATTCAGCGGGCGGGCCTCTCCGAACCCATCAGCGATCTGCTCTACGGGGTGGCCAGTGGGGAAAAGACCCAGATACAGGTTAAAAAGGGGTTCCAAGTAGGCTCCTATATCGTGGTGCCGCCCTTCCCGTACGATGATAAAAAAACCTTCGAGCTCTTTTCCAAAGATGCCGTGGTCGTCTTCAAAAAAGACAAGATCGAAGGCGTGCATCCGATGCACGTTAAAAAGGTAAACGATGAATGGCTGATCACCGGCAATACAGGTATCGCCGTTTTGGTCGCCGGTACGGGGCTCACCATGCGCGACGCACAGAAAATGATGTACAACAGGATCAGCAATGTGATCATCAACAATGGGTACTATAGAACCGATATCGGGGATCGTTGGTTCGAGGATTCCGACAAACTCTGGTCTTGGGGCCTTCTGTAACGGCAAAGTATATGGACTACAACTTTGTGGAAATTTCAGAAAATCCGGACGACTTTTTCCAAATTTTGCCGATCGATTGGAAAAATGAAATCGCCCCGATCTGGAAACGTTATGCCACAAAAACCCAAATTTTTGTACTCAAAGACAAGGACCAAATCGTTGCCGGCGGTATAGTGGCCCGCGGCATGCCCTTGGATATGCACCACTTTTTTGAGGAAGTTACGGAATGGGTCGACAAAGGCTACCGATATATCGGCTACTTATGGGTCATTGAAAACAGACGGAACCTTCGATTGGGATCGCTTTGGCTTGAAGCCTTGGTACAACATGATCCCAAGGTAAATTACTGGCTCACCATAGAGGAGGAAGGGCTAAGGCATTTCTACCTTCGAAACGGCTTCAGAACGGTCAAAAAAATCGAAAAGAACGGCCTTACCGAATGGTTGATGGTGAAGGATAGCCCCGGAAATTAAGCCACTCATCCAGTATTCCCGTAAAAAGTTTTGTGGAGGCCTGGGCATCTGTTACATTTGACACTCCTACGGGCCAGATTGTTACAAAACTAAATTATATGAGATTCGGAATCATCAGGGAACGCAAAAATCCGCCCGATCGCAGGGTGGTACTTTCACCGGAAGCATGCCATGAGGTTTTGGCCACTTACAAAACGGCCGAGATCTGTGTTGAACCCTCGCCCATCAGAACCTTCACCGATGCGGAGTATCGCGCTATGGGCATCACCGTCGCCCCCGAAATGAACGATTGCGATGTGCTTTTGGGCGTGAAGGAGGTGCCGATCGAGGCCTTGATTCCCGACAAAAAATATTTCTTCTTTTCCCATACCATCAAGAAACAGCCCTACAACAGAGCATTGCTGCGGGCCATATTGGAAAAGCGGATCGAATTGTACGACCATGAAGTCATCACCAATCCCAAAGGTATCCGACTGGTGGCCTTCGGGCGTTATGCCGGCATCGTGGGCGCCTATAACGGATTTCGTGCCTATGGCCTGAAACATGATCTTTTTGTACTCCCCAAGGCCGAAAGCTTGAAAGATCGGCAGGCGTTGATCGCCGAACTTCAGAAAGTGGAGTTGCCGAACCTCAAAATATTGCTTACCGGCAAAGGTAGGGTGGGTAACGGTGCCAGGGAAATGCTCGATGCCATGCAGCTGAAAAAAGTGACCGTGGAGGCCTATCTCCATCAAGATTTTAAGGAAGCCGTTTATTGCCAGATCGACGCTTCCGAATATAACAAGCGCAAAGACGGCATTCGGGGCAATAAAGCCGATTTCTTTCAGAACCCCCAGGACTATCGGTCGAATTTCTTTCGTTTTGCCAAGGTCACCGATTTCTACATCGCCGGCCATTTTTATGGGCAGGGTGCACCCTATTTGTTCACAAGGGAAGATGCCAAAAGCCCCGACTTTAAAATCAAGGTGGTGGCCGACATCAGTTGTGATATCGATGGCCCCGTGGCCACTACCATCAGGGCCTCCAACATCGCGGAACCCATTTATGGCTATGACCCCCATACGGAGCGGGAAACCGATTATAAATCGCCCAATGCGATCGCGGTGATGGCGGTCGACAACCTGCCCTGCGAACTGCCCCGAGATGCGAGCCACGGATTTGGCAGTGCCTTCCTGCAGCATGTCATTCCGGCATTCTTCAACGGCGACAGGGATGGCATTCTACAACGGGCGCGTATGACGCAAAACGGAAAACTCACGGATCGTTATGCCTATCTCCAGGATTATGTAGATGGTATTTCCTGAACAAAGAATATCGTTTTTTAGGCTATTGAAATAGCTCAAAAAATGCTATCTTGTAAGGCTTTCTAAAATTGAATCGTGAATTTTAATTGGATTTTTAAGGGCAAGGCCGACGATAAACTCAAAAGGTTTTGCGTGGAACTGGAATACCAGTTGAGGCCCAAAATTACCCGGTACTTAATGGATCGTCTGGAAATTGACTATGACGGGGATTTTACCGATTTTCATTTCGATATCGATATGGAAAGCAAACAGATCACGATTTCCAAAAAGACCCCCGAAGAATACCTTCAACGCATCGGTTCCGATTTTGAGATGGAAATCAATCAAAATTGCTGCTGATCCCTACTCCACTTCAACCTTCCAAGTAATCACGGGGTGTTGCTTTGGCGCGATATAGGCGCCCAATGCCTTCAATCTCAGGTCGAGCGCCGTCAATATTTCCAGGGTCTTGATGCGCAGTACCGCGGTTTCACCGGCCTTGATTTCGAAAATGGGCGGGTTGGTATAGAAGGTAAAGGGCATCTGGTTCTCGAACAACAGATCACTGCTGCAATTGTTTTTGAGCACCACTTCCAGAACGGCCGTATCTTCAATATAGGAAGCTTTCAGCACCTCTATGCTGGCTTGTATCAAAGGCTCCAGATATTCGGCCCTTCCTACCAAAAGATCATTGAAAATGGCGGCTGTCCTGCCAGCGAACAAAGCTTCACGCAGGCTGGCCAAGGTCCGCTCCTTCGCGAAAACCAAGGTAATGGGCCGGTGGTTGCCATTTTCGGTATAGTCCCAATCGATAAGGCCATGGATATCGCTGGTACCCATAATGGTCAAATCATATTCAAGTGCCAGGGCCAGTGATTCTTCGGCGTAGTCCAAAGAATTGATCACCTCGATTCCGTGCAATTCCCCATTCTTGATCCGCTCTTTTTGGAAATCGCCCATGATGGGCATACCGGTCGGACTTTGGGCGTGCCATGCCGGGTGGTTCCAAAATACGAAGGCCTGCTGCTTTTTGGCTTCCATAAAAGCGGTTTCGGGGGCATCGTTCAAAAGTTTGTTGGCATCCGAGATAAAAATGGCATTGCTGTGCCCTACCGGTTCTGAACGCGTGATCTCGGAACCGGGCACGATCAACAGATCGTGATCTTGTGCCTCCTCCAACGCCAAATGATAGGCTCGGTTTCGGTCTGGGTGCGGAATGTCGTCCTTGTGTGGCTGGTATTCCAGATGTTCGGTCAATGAAATGGCGTCCAAATTTTCACGCAACGATTCCTGCACCCTGATGCCGGGCCAAACGGCGCCATCGGAAAAAACCGTGTGCTGGTGCAGATCGGCCTTCAATGAAAGGTAGCCGGGGATATCGGGATAGCTTAACGCCATATTGCCCCGATGCGTATGGTTTTGGGCGTAAAAAGCCATGTTCGACAGTAATAAAATGATCGAAAAAATCTTTTTCATTGAGCATCGGTTTTTCATGGAATCAATTGTTTTGATGGTTTTCAATTTTGAAATTCAGTATCGGTTTTTTTTCCATATACACCGTTAGGTAACCATTGCCCTTTTTGAGCTTTCTCCTTAAGGGTAACCTCGATCGGTAAGTTTTGTTCCCTGTTTTCCTGAAGCCCATTTTTCTTAACTCGGAAGAACCGTTGAAACTATAGTGGAGGTCATGGATACGGGGCAGTTTGTCGAAGTACAGATAGTTGGCTTCATGCTCGCCGAGGTTCAGAATTCCCGGGGTTTTCTCGGAAAGCGTGATGCCCTTACCAAAATAGTCGGGATAATAAATGGGGGCACCATAAAAACTTTTGGCATCCAGGGGCTGATCCAACAATTGCCAATCCGGGTTGCTCGGCAAATGGTGTTTGACGAACTCGGCGGGTTCGGTAAAAAAATAATGTTCTATGAGTTTCCGCTCAAACTTCCCGCGTTCCAGATCGAAGTGTCCGGAAGCCCAAGTAGGGTCCAGTAGCTTCCATTGGCCATTGATCTGTACCGCATTCCAACTGTGGTTTTTGAAAACTTGGTCGCCCCTGATGTCCTTGATCTCGTTTTTGGCCACGCCCGCAATGACCTTAGATGGAATATCGAATTGTCTGCACAGTTCATGCAGCATCAATGAGAAGTCGATACAGACCCCTTTTCGTGCGTCGAACGATCTGGTGATCTTAACATTGACCAGTTGCCGAATTTTTTTATGTTTATCCGATTCTGAGTGGAAGGTGATTTTTTGGGCGCCTTCCGATTCGGACCCATTTATTTTACCATACCCCATGTGATGGGCAATCCATATAAATGCGGCCCTGACCCTCAGGGAATCCTCCATGAAATCGTTCTGAATTCGATATCCCAGGGCGGTCAAATCGTTAAAATGGGGATAGGACTTCACTTTTCGATCTACCTCCCCATAATCTTGGGGATATGCAAATGCGATCGTAAAAATTGAAAAGAATAATAATAATTTAGCTAACATGGACATCGTCAAAACATAAAGATATGAATCCTGCGGAAGAATACATACTTCAAAAAAGCGAACCCTATCAAAGTATCTTGATGCACCTGCAATCGGTGATACGGCTTACCGTCCCCGGAGCGGAACTGAAATACAAATACAAAATTCCCTTTTACTATCTCGAAGGAAGGCCCTTTTGCTATCTCAACCAGGCCAAGGATTATGTAGACCTCGGTTTTTGGAATGCGGCCCATTTAACGGTGCATCAGGGATACATGACGACGGCCGGGCGTAAAATGATGCGTTCGCTCCGATACAGGTCATTGGAAGAAATCGATGACCCTATTCTCATCGCGGTTTTAAAGGATGCCCATAGCGTGAAGGACAAAAAGTTCTGGCAGAACCGATTCCGATAAAATTCCTAAATGCCTTTCACATGCTTCCCGAACCACGCCAAATACCTTTCGTACCGGTCTTTATTGAAACTGGGCCGCTTGATACCGTGGTGTTCCCCGGGATAGACCACCAATTGGGTATCCAGTCCGAGACGTTTGGTCGCTTGGTACATCTGCTCCGAATTCAGGATGGGCACGTTCCAATCATCTTCCCCCCCGATCCATAAGGTGGGGGTTTTGATTTTGGCGACATCATTGAAAGGCGATAACTTTTCCCATGTGGCCACGTTCTCCCAGGGCAAACCCAGTTCGAGCTCCCAAGTGAGTTGGTAATGATCATGGCCATAGTTGGCCCTGTAGAGCGCCTCACTGGCCCCAGAGACCGCACCTTTGAAACGCGTGGATTTGGTAATGACATAATTGGTGAGGATGCCCCCGTACGACCAGCCCCCTACCCCAAGTTTGTCGGGGTCTGCATAACCTGCGGCAATCGCATGGTCAACCCCGGCCATCACATCTTCAAAATCCTTAACGCCCCATTCCGCGAAAAGGGCCTCTGAAAATGCCTGTCCGTACCCTGAGGAACCCCTGGGATTGATCAACAAGGTTACGTAGCCGTTCGCCGCGAACAGCTGTGGTTCCGGGTCAAACTCGAATTGGTACTGGGCCACGGGCCCGCCATGGATCCAGAGCAGGGTTGGATACTTTTTTGAAGCATCAAAGCCGATGGGTTTGACCACGAATCCTTCGATTTGGGTGCCATCGGCACTTTTGAACCGGATTTTCTCGATGGTCGGTTTTTGGATATTCGCCAGTAGTTCCTGGTTCTTCATACTGCGTTTGGTGAGCACCTCATTTTCAAAAGTGTAGACCTCATAGGGGTCATTGGCCTTGCTCAACAAAAGGGCTATTTGCGCGCCCTGTTGGTCGAAGTCGGAAATGCTCAGATCTCCGGCCACCATTCTAACCAGATTTGTGCCGCTGGGCTCGACGGAAGCCAGGATATCGGTACCGCTTTCTTCCAATCTAAAATAGATCGACTTACCGTCGGCGGAAAACTCGGGCTGATTGATGTTACGGTCGAGATCATCGAGCAATAATTTTCTGGCGCCTCCCGCAACAGGAATCACGGCAAGCTTGTTGGTGGCATACCAGATCGCTTTGGGGTCGGTAATGGTTCGATATACGATCTGTTTGCCATCGGGGCTCCATGATGGACTATTATCGTCGTTCGGCTCCGTGGTCAGCTGCCGCAGGCTCTTCCCCTTCTCTTGGTCGGTGGAGGAAACGATCCAAATGTCGTTGTTGGAGTTGGCATCGGGGTTTTCACTACGGTTGCTCACAAAGGCGATCGAAGTGCCGTCCGGACTCCATTTCGCATCGCTATCGTCGTAATCTCCCGAAGTGAGCTGCGTAGGGTATTGAATCGCCGGGCACGATGACGTACAAATGGGTCCTGTAACGGTCCAGGTATCCTTCATAGTCTTGCTTGAACTGCAGCCGATCGATCACATAGGGCTTCGCTTTCTTGTCATCTTCCTTGTCTTCGGTCAGTTCCTCGGGTTTTGGATCCTTGATGCTCAACAGCAACCGGTCTCCTTTGGGCGACCATTCATGGCCCGAAACCCCTTGGGGAATCTTCGTCAACTGTTCGGCTTCCCCGCCCAAACGGTTCAGTTTCCATACCTGTGTTTTATCTTCCTCCGTTTTCGAGGCCAAAAAAGAAAGGTATTTGTTGTCGGGGCTCCAACGGGGCTGGCTCGCTGAATAGCCTTTGGCCGTCATGGGAATGGACTCCCCTCCTTTTGCCGGTACCATATAGATCCTTGTCTCGGGTTTGTCCTTTTTCATGTCCATCTCCGTGACCGTGAAAGCGATCCATTGGCCATCCGGGCTCAATTGAGGCTCCTTGACCGTTTTTAGGCTCAATAGGTCATCGATCTGTATGGGCCGGGGCGGTGTTTGGGCAAAGTTGAAGGTGGTAAGGAACAAAAAATGGCAAAGGAGCAGGCTTCGGAAAACGAGTTGATTCATATAAAATGATTTATGCAATCGGTTTAAGGTAAAAACCACGAAAAATACAAATTTAAAGGTCAGTTCATTGAAATAACGATCGATTTTTAAAGCGCCAAAACTTTGATATGGTTTCGGTTCATGGCAATAAGGCCTTCATTTTCCATTTTTTTCAAAAGACGGGACACAACCACCCTTGAGGTATTCAGATCCTGGGCAATTTCCTGATGTGTGGTCTGGACCACCTCATCACGGTTCACCATGGCTTTGTCTTGCAGGTACTTTAAAAGACGTTGATCCATTTTCATGAAGGCAATGGTATCAATGGTGTCCATGAGTTCCAACAAGCGGGTGTGATAGCTATCCAGAATAAACTGTTGCCAGCTTTTATACTTGCCCATCCAAACCTCCATTTTCCCGACAGGGATCATCAGCAATTCGGCATCGGACTCGGCTACGGCACGTATTTCGCTGATGCGCTTCCCCATACAGCAGGAGAAGGTCATGGCGCAGGAGTCTCCGGTCTCCAAGAAATACAACAACAACTCGTCGCCCTTGTCATCTTCCCTCAAGATTTTTATGGCACCCGTGAGCAGTAACGGCATCATGGTAATGGGTTCCCCTATATCCATCAACATATCGCCCTGCTTTACCTTTTTATAAATGCCCATGGCTTCTATTTCATCGAGCAGCGCCTGCTCAAAAAGATACCCATAGTTCTGTTCTAGTTTGTTGCTCATCAGCGTTGCATTCAATTTATTGGAGCCAGTCGTACTTTGAAATCCTTTGGGGCATCCAACAAGTATTGGAAACCCTCGAACAATCTATTTTGGGCTACCGCGTAAGGGTAAAAAGTGATGGGCTCGATACAGACCATGTTCCTGACTTCGGTCCATAGCATGAAATTTCCGAACCCCTTGGTGGTGATGCGCAGCTCCTGCGCGTCCTTTAAGATGATCTCCTCACAATCGGGGACCAACAAGGCCCTGCTCCCCACTTCCAAAATGGCATCGAGTGTGATTTCCTTGCCATTCGCCTTGATAACGGGATCCTTCGTGCTCAATGTAAAGGCGGGATGATAGCCCAACATAAAGGGGGCATCGCGCTCCCCTGAAACAGTGAAGGTGATTTCAAGACCATCGGGCAATAGTTCAAACTTTTTTTCAAACTGAAAATCATAGGGCCAAAACAAAAATTGTTGGCTCGATTTTTCAGGATATTTAGTGTTTTTGACCCTGGTATGGGCCTTGTACACTTTTTTGAACAAGGCGGTTGTAGCTGTTTGGGAAATGGGTTCATAGTCGAGTTCCCGCAACAATCCGTGTTGGTCCAGCACGGCGATGGTCCTAGGCGTCTGCACCTGGTACCGGGCCTCGTTGGTAGGCCCTATGATGGGGAACATCTCGGTATCGGAATTCCGCCACCCCGGACTTCCTTTTTGGTGGATGTACTCATGATCGTTGATCCGGTAACCGACGAGTTCGCCGGCCTTAATGGATACGGTTTGGCCTAAAAGCGTTAGTCTGGGCATCTCTATTGATTGATAAGTCGGTATATGAGCACCGCTGTTCTTTTGGTAAGCGCCTCGATCGTGTTCAGATTTACGGTTTCTTCCGGGGTATGGGCATTGTAACCCATCGTACCCAAGCCATCGAGGCAAGCGACATATTCTGCGACAAAAGAAGTATCCGCTGCACCGCGCCTTCCGGGATCATAGGCCATTACTTCCCCCTGATCAAGGTCAATGCTAACCATATTTAATTGACCCAACAATTTAATGTTTCCCTCAGAAGGAGTCATTGCCGGATAACTGTCCTCAAAACTTATCTCCGCTGAGGTTTGGGGTAAATTATTGGCCACGATCTCACGCATCTTGTTTCGGGCATTTTCCTTTTGCTCTTCCGAGATAAACCGCAGTCCGCCTTTTACAATTGCCGTCTGTGAAACCACATTGCTCTTGCCAAAGGCATTCCCTTTCCCGGTTTTTGGATCATAATCCAAAAAAGTGCCCCCCAATAATATACCAGGATTGAAGGTCAGGTATTCTTCGCCTTTGACTTCATTATAAAATTCATTTAAGATACGGGATATCTCAAAGATGGCCCCTGCCCCGGTGTTTTCACTAAAAATACCTGAAGAATGGGCGCGTTTACCGGTCACCTTTACCTCCCAACCACTGGCACCCCTTCTGGCCACTGTCGCATAGTTGAAACCGGTTGAAGTTTCAAAACCAAGCGCAATATCGCTTCGCTTTGCTGCCTCGATTAAATCTCTTCTGCTGATGTCCAATGGTTTTCCGGTACTTTCTTCATCACCAGTAAAGGCAACGATAATTTGGGCATCCTTTAGCAACCCATTTTCATGCAATGCTTTCAAAGCATAAAGAACGATGACATCGCCGCCTTTCATGTCATTGCCTCCAGGAGCATGGGCGACACTATCATTGACCATTTCAAAATTTTGAAACGGACTGTCTTCTTCAAAGACGGTATCCAAATGCCCTATGAGCAACAACTTTTTTCCTTTCTTGCCATATGTTTCCGCGAATAAATGACCAGCGCGGTTCATGTCTTCGGGCATCGGAATCCAAGTGGTTTTGAAATCAAGGGCATCAAAGGCTTCCTTGAAGACCATGCCTACTTCCCTAACCCCTTCTGAATTTAAGGTGCCGCTATTGATATTGACCACCTTTTTCAAAAAATCTATGGCCTCGATATTGTTGTTTTCAATCGATTTGATCAATTTTTTCTCGGCCCGATCCAGATGTTGGGCAAAACTTTGAACCGAAAAAAAGGTAAGGAAAACAAGTAATGGAAAGGATTTCGACTTCATCAATTTTTTTTCGAATATACCAAAACTATTCGATAAAGCCTTTGCTGCGCATCCAATCGTCATTGAACATTTTGCCCACATATCGGCTGCCATGGTCGTGAAAAAGAACCACCACCACATCGTCTTTTGTAAAATGTTCCTTGAGCTGCAGCACGCCCTTGATGGCCGCGCCGGCGGAATTGCCCAGAAACATGGCCTCCTCTTTGGCCAATCGTTGCGTGTAGACAGCGGCATCCTTGTCGGTGACCTTGGTAAAGCCGTCGATGATTTCGAACCGAACGTTTTTGGGCAGGATATCTTCCCCGATCCCTTCGGTGATATAGGGATAGATTTCGTTTTGATCGAAGATGCCCGTTTCATGGTATTTTTTAAACACCGAGCCGTAGGTATCGACGCCCCAAACCTTGATATCGGGGTTCTTCATTTTCAAATAAGATCCCACCCCTGATATCGTGCCCCCGGTACCCACCCCAACCACAAAATGGGTGATCTTACCGTCGGTCTGTTCCCAAATTTCCGGGCCGGTGCTGTTAAAATGCGCGCGGCAGTTCGACGGATTATCGTATTGGTTCACATACCATGAATTCGGGATTTCCGATGCCAGCCTTTTCGCGGTGGAATAATAGCTCCGCGGGTCTTCCGGGGCCACATCGGTAGGGCAAACATGAACCTCACTGCCCATGGCTTTCAGGATGTCCATTTTTTCTTTCGACTGTTTGTCGCTCATGACGCAGATGAGTTTGTATCCCTTCACCGTCGCGACCAGGGCCAGTCCCATACCGGTATTCCCGGAGGTTCCTTCTATGATGGTATCCCCAGGTTTTAGGATTCCGGCGGCTTCGGCATCTTCAACAATCTGCAATGCCATTCGGTCTTTTACCGAGTTGCCCGGATTGAAGGTCTCGTATTTGGCCAAGACCAAACAGGGCAGTTCTGCCGTAATGCGGTTCAATTTTACCAAGGGCGTGTTGCCGATGGTGTCCAGTATCGTTTCTGCGTATTTCATAGGTGTTGCAAATTTAGGGATTTGGGCGTTGATACTTCCATTTCATTGCACGATGTTTGTCGATCTATGACCTATTTCCAGGAAAATTCCGATTCCATCGACAGTGGCGATCCCAGGTCAAAGAGACCAAATCAAAGCGCCTATTCAAATTTTATGGCCTTGACAGGTGTTATTTTGGTGATGATGTAGGAAGGTAGCAACAACATCAGCAAGCATAGTAGGAGTACGCCGATGTTGAGCAACAGCACTATCGGAAGATCGATGGTCACGGGTATGTAGTCGATATAATATTCCTTGGGGTTTGGAAACTTCATGAATCGGTACCGTTGCTGCAGGAACAGAAGGGAAAGACCCAGCAGGTTTCCCCAAAACAAACCGACCCCGATCAAATAGGCCGCATTGTAAAGGAATATCTTTCGAATGCTCCAGTTCGGGGTGCCCAAGGCCTTCAGGATACCGATCATCTGGGTGCGTTCCAAAATCAATACCAGTAAGGCGGTGATCATGTTGATACCCCCCACGATGATCATGATGCCAATGATGAGGGCGATGTTAAAATCGAACAATCCGATCCATTCAAATATTTTGTAATACTTATCCTTAATGGTGCCGGTGTCCAGATCGGAAAGTGTTTTGCCGTAAATTTCCTTGCTCTTTTCATCGATTTGATCGAACCGGTCCAAAAAGACCTCGAAATTGCCCACCTGGTCTTCGGCCCATTTGTTCATGCGTTGCACATGACGGATATCCACAAAAATATACAGTCCGTCAAATTCCTCGAAACCACTGTCGTAGATGCCCTTGACCGTGAACTTGCGTTGGTTGGCCGTGGCAAGCGGATCGTCGTCCTTTGGGAAGAGGGCAAAAAAGGAATCGCCCACCTTCAGCTGTAGGCGGTCGGCCATGATCCGCGACATCAAAACGTCTTCGTTCAGTCCGTCTTTGTAATCGGGCAGGCTACCTGCGAAGAGGTATTCGCTGAAGGCCTTCCAGTCGTAATCGGCACCGACGCCCTTGGCGATAAAACCTTCAAAGGTGTCCTCCGTTCGTATGATGCCCGCCTTATTGGCGACTGCCTGGATGTGCGCCACACCGCTGACCGATTTGAACTCCGGATAAAAATCCTGATTTTTGGAAACCGGGACCACCGAAACATCGGAGTTATTGTTATCGTAGTTCGAAATTTGGATATGCCCGTTGAAGGCGGTTACCTTCTCCCTGATTTTGTCCTTTAAACCAACCCCCGTGGCAATGGCGATGAGCATCATGATGATGCCGATGGCGATCGCGGCGATCGCTATTTTTATTATTGGGGCGGAAATACTAATTTTATGTTCCTTGCCGGTAATCAATCGCTTGGCGATGTAAAACTCTAAATTCAATACATGGTGTTTCTGTCCGGTCTCAAAAGTACATTTTTATTGTGGTTTTTGCTCAACACCACCTGTGGAAAGCCAATACAGCACAAGGCCGCCCCTAAAGATCCAAACATCCAGGAAATACAGGTCGATTCTCCAAAAACAATCATCGTCGGCGCCAATCGAACCGCGCTGTTCCTGCCGATGCTCGAAGGGAAAAAAGTGGGCATCGTCGCAAACCAGACCACTGTGATCTTCAACGGATCCGGAGGTTACGGGACACCCAGTTCCCATAGCCATTTGGTGGATTCGTTGCTCGCCTTGAAAATCGACATTAAAAAGGTCTTTGCACCCGAACACGGATTTCGGGGCGAGGCCGATGCGGGCGAAAAAGTGACCGACGGTTTTGACCAAAGAACCGGGCTGCCCTTGATATCGCTCTATGGAAATAACAGGAAGCCGACAGCCGATCAGTTAAAAGAACTCGATGTGGTGTTGTTCGATATACAGGATGTGGGGGTACGGTTTTATACCTATATCGCCACCTTGCAATTGGTGATGGAGGCCTGTGCCGAAAACCAGGTGCCCGTGATCGTCTTAGATCGCCCCAACCCGAATGGCCATTATTTTGACGGACCCACCATGGAAAAGGAACATATGGGATTCTTGGGGATGGCCCCAATCCCCTTGGTATATGGGATGAGCATTGGGGAATATGCCAGGATGATCAACGAAGAAGGTTGGCTTGCCGGAAATTTGAAGGCCGATTTAACGGTGGTACCCCTTGAAAATTGGTCCCATCAATCGGAATATGCCCTGCCGATAAGGCCTTCTCCCAATCTGCCGAACGATACCGCCATTAACCTCTATCCCAGTCTGGGGCTTTTTGAAGGGACGAACATCAATGCCGGTCGTGGAACGGAATTCCAGTTCCAGCGCTTTGGCGCACCTTTTTTAGATCCTTCTTTCTTTGAATTCAGTTATACCCCGGTGCCCAACTTCGGTTCCAAAACACCAAAGCACAACGGCGCGGTCTGTTATGGAAGCGACCTCTCCCATACGCCCAGACTATCGGAAGTACGATTGCAATGGCTGATCGATGCCCATGCCCATGCGCTCGACAAGAAAAAGGTTTTCAATGAAAGCGGATTTACCAAACATGCCGGAACCGCAAAACTGCAACAACAGATCGAAGCCGGACTTTCAGAAGCCGAGATAAAGCTGACTTGGCAAGATGATTTGGATAGGTTCAAAAAAATAAGGGCGCAATACCTGCTGTACGACTAATCCTTTGGATCGAGCGTTACCGTGGTGGGCCTTCTATAGGTATGGAAGGGTTGTTTGAGCAAGCCATTGATACTGGCGTTCTCCGCTTCATCGGGAAAGGTATCCACGCCATAAACGATGGTATCCCTGTCTTTCTTCATAAAGGTACCGAAAAGCCGGTCCCAAATCGAAAATATATTTCCGTAATTGCTATCGGTATAGGGCAATACATAGTGATGGTGCACCTTGTGCATATCGGGGGAGACGATGACCCAACTCAAAGCCGTATCGATGTTCTTGGGCAATTTGATATTGGCATGGCCAAACTGTGTCGCCACAAGAGACAATGACTGGTACAACATAACGATCCCTATGGGGGTACCGATGATCCAGACCCCGAAAAGGGTAAATACAAAACGCACGATACTTTCCAATGGATGGTGCCTGTTGGCCGTGGTGGTATCGACATGATGATCGGTATGGTGCACCAGATGGATCATCCAAAGCGGTTTCACCTTGTGCTCGACCCAATGGGCCAAATAAGCCCCGACAAAATCGAGCAAGAGCACTCCCAACAAAATATACAGCCATAAAGGCATGCCGGGCAACCAGTTCAACAATCCAAATTGATGGGCGACCGTAAAATCCGCCGTGCTCAAAAGCAGGAATGCCAGCGTAAAATTAATGACAATGGTGGTCAGCGTAAAAAAAAGGTTGGGGATTGCATGTCTCCATTTTTTATATCCGAACCGAAAGAGGGGCACGGCCCCTTCCAAAACCCAAAAAAAAGTGATGCCGCCTACCAGTAATATGGTACGATGGCTCGAAGGAATGGTCTCGAAATAGTGTATGATTGATTCCATTGGTTAAAGATACAAAAATCGCTCTGCTGCATTTCAAAAGTACTTTTTTTTGATTCATGGACAAGAGGAATACATCCCCTCGGAAAAGGGGCAAGTGAACAAGTTAGCGGCCTAGGGTTTACGTTTGGATCCGTTTCTTCATTTCCTCTACAATATTATAGGCCGCGGGGCAGATGGTAACGTTTTTGAGGGTGAGGTCGCCGATCTTTTCGAATTTTTTCCTGTCGGTATGCGGAAATTCGCGGCAGGCTTTCGGCCTAACCTCGTAGATGGAGCAATAATTATCACTTCCCAAAAAAGTACAGGGCAGTTGCTGCAAAACGAAGTCGTTGTCTTCATCGATACGAAGGTAAGTCTCGATAAATCGTTGTGGTTTCAGACGAATATGTTTTGCGATACGCTCAATATCCGCAGTTGTGAACAGCGGTCCGGTGGTTTTACAGCAGTTGGCGCATTTGAGGCAGTCGGTTCGTTCAAATTCGGCCTCATGGAGTTCCCTCATGGTGAGGTCCAAATTCTTAGGGGGCCTCTTTTTGAGACTGGAGAAGAATTTCTTGTTTTCGGTATGTTTTTCCCTGGCCCTGGCCGGCAGAAGACGTAAAATTTCATCCATTACATCATTTCAAATTGAAAGGGGGCCTCCCCCCTGTTACGTTCCAAAGGTATTCCATAATTGGAAATATTTAAAATCCGTAGGCATTTCAAATGGTTCCTTGCCAAAAAAGTGTCGGCGGAGGGCTATTTGAGCGGGAAAAATGCCAAATTTGCAGTTCAATCGGCATAGCGATGGTCAGTGATATCATGGGCGAGGCATTATTGGATTATCAAAGCGGTGCGTATACCGATGATTTGATGACGGTTTCTTCCCTGGATCAAGAAGATAGGATTCCCTTGCCCTATTTGTTTCGCGATTGGGACCAAATGCCGCTCATAGAACAAAAGGCCCTGACCATGTGCAAAGGTACCGTGCTCGATATCGGTTGTGCCGCGGGCAGCCATAGCCTTCATTTGCAACAGGGCGGATTTGAGGTTTTTGCGCTCGACCATTCCCCGGGCGCCATGGAAACCTGCCGTCGCAGGGGCGTCAAAAATACGGTACAGGAGAACATTCTTCAATACCACGACCGCAAATTCGATACCTTATTGATGCTGATGAATGGCATAGGAATCGCTGAAAAGTTAAAAAAATTGGGGCCTTTTCTGGAACACCTGAAATCGCTTTTAAACCCAAACGGACAAATTCTGTTGGATTCAAGCGATATTATTTATATGTTCGAGCAAGATGAAGATGGGGGGTATTGGGTACCCGACAACGGTACATATTATGGCGAAGTCACCTACACCATGGCGTATAAAGGCGTTCAAAGCAACCCCTTTTCTTGGCTTTACATCGATTTCGATCGTTTGAAGGCGAATGTCGAAGCCCACGATATGCGTTGTGAACTTGTAATTTCCGGGAACCATTACGACTATTTGGCAAGGTTGGCGTTGCCCCGATAAAATAAGGTATGGTTTTTGCGCCCTCTTTTGAAACATTAAAAATTAATTATGATGGGTAGATATTGTTCGAGCTTCCTTTTGTTGGTTGCCTTTTTGTTGTTTGGCTGTTCCAACAATTCCGATGACCCCAGTGGTTCCCCCAAAACCGATCGACAAATCGGCCAATCTCCTGGGTACGGGCGATTCGGCCAATGATATCCTGTCGAACGACAACTTCAGTACTTTGCTCGTCGAAATCGCTTTTGTGACCGGATTCAGGCCCACGGCCGAGGCCATGGATAATTTTGCGGATTACCTGAGGCTGCATACGTTTAAGGATAACATTCAAATGGTTTACACTGAACTGCCTTCCCCCAATAAAGAAACACTTACCCTGCAGGAGATAGCGGAATTGGAAAGCGACAACAGAACGGCCTATAACAGCGGGGACACCCTGGCCATCTATATCTACTTTGCCGACGCCCCCTCCGATGATGACGATGAAACCGAGGGCTTGGTGACCTTGGGGGCCGTGTACCGGAATACCTCGATGATCGTACATGAGGTCACTGTTAGGAAATTGGCCGCGCAAAGTCCGTTGATTACCAATGCCGACGTGGAAACGGCCACCTTGAACCATGAATTCGGCCATTTGTTCGGCTTGGTGAACTTGGGCACCGAAATGGTCAATGCGCATGAAGATGCCGAAGCCGTGAACCACTGCAGTGTGTCGGGTTGTCTGATGCGTGCGGAGCTGCAGTTCGGCGGATTCGCCAAAAAAGACATGACCGAAAAAGCAATGATCAGCGATGGCGGCATTGTAGCCGGATGTTCCTTGAGCGGTAAAAGCGTGATGAAATTATTGGAACAACGCAGCAATAAGGGCCTTGCCGAGATACCGCCACTGGATACCGAGTGCGTGGCAGATCTGCAGGCCAATGGGGGAAGGTAAATGAGTATGGGCCCCGCCAAAGATCATTTTATCTAAAAAGGCCAGAGCCAATACCTTTTTGTAAGGCGTTCGTCTTTTAGGGAATATTCAAATACTTATGGGTCTGCAGCGATACCTTCCACTTTGGATGAGCCATCACATAGTCGACAATCAAAGGGGTCATTTTATCCCTGACACTCCACTCGGGCTGCAGGTAAAGCATACAATCCCTGTTCACTTGGGCCGCCTGTTCTTCGGCAAAAACGAAGTCGTGCTTATTGAAGACGATCACTTTCAATTCATGGGCCTTTTCATAAATGGGCGGTACGGGAAGTTTGTTCTTTTTCGGGGAAAGGCAAATCCAGTCCCATATGCCGGTCAAGCGGATAGGCCCCGGAAGTCTCGATATGGGTCTTCAGCTTCTTTCCCTTTAGGGCGTGCGTCAAAGGGGCCATATCCCAAGTCAGCGGTTCGCCGCCCGTTACCACAATGGTATCGGCATATCGGGAAGCATTCAAAACAATTTGATCGATGGCCGTAGGCGGATGGCGTTCCGCATTCCAGCTTTCCTTCACATCACACCAGTGGCAGCCGACGTCGCATCCGCCCACCCGAATAAAATATGCGGCGGTACCGGTGTGAAAGCCCTCTCCCTGAATGGTGTAAAACTCCTCCATCAGCGGTAGCATCAGGCCTTCGTCCACCAAGGTCAAAACATCCTCTTTTTTCATTTGGCAAAGATAAGGCTTCATCGGTACCTGACCTTAAAAGACGGTCGTTTTAATATCGGAAACGGCTTTATAACGTGAACTACAATTAATCGAAGCCTTTTTTGTTCGTATCCCGATCGGTAAATACTGCCTCATTATCCAATTTTCCCTTATTTTTATCCAAAATATGAATATCGGATGAGCATCGAAGACGATTTTAGAAAGCAAATTGAAGAAGGTTATGCCACCAAAGGCGACTTTATCGCCATGGGTGCCGCCATGCTGAACGGAGAAGCGGTCACCAACGCTCTGGTAAAGATTCCGCTAAAGACCCTGAACCGCCATGGTCTGATCGCCGGGGCAACGGGTACCGGAAAAACCAAAACCCTTCAGGTGCTTGCCGAAAACCTTTCCGATAAGGGCATACCTGTGCTGCTCATGGATTTAAAAGGAGATTTGAGCGGCCTTGCCCAGCCCAGTCCCGGTCACCCCAAAATCGACGAGCGGCATGCCAAGATCGGCATCCCTTTCGAGCCCAAGGCCTTTCCCGTGGAAATCCTTTCCCTTTCAGAACAGGATGGCGTTAAATTAAGGGCCACCGTTTCAGAATTCGGACCCGTATTGCTCTCCCGTATTTTAGACCTTTCAGAAGCACAGGAAGGCATTATGGCCGTCATTTTCAAGTATTGCGACGATGAGAAATTGCCGTTGTTGGACCTTAAGGATTTCAAAAAAGTGCTTCAATACGCCACGGAAGGCGGGAAGGCGGAATTCACGAAAAATTATGGCCGCATCAGCACCAGTTCCACAGGCACCATCCTGAGGAAGGTCATCGAATTGGAACAACAGGGGGCAGATCTTTTTTTTGGCGAAAAATCATTTGAAGTGGAAGACCTTACCCGAATCGATGCGAACGGCAGGGGATATATCAATATTCTTCGCCTGACCGACATCCAGGATCGCCCCAAACTTTTCTCGACCTTCATGCTCAGTTTGTTGGGCGAAATATACGCTACCTTTCCCGAACAGGGCGATAGCGATCGTCCAGAGCTGGTTCTTTTCATCGACGAGGCCCATTTGATATTCGATGAGGCTTCAAAGGCCCTGTTGGATCAAATCGAAAATATTGTAAAGCTTATCCGTTCAAAAGGGATCGGGGTATATTTCGTAACGCAGAACCCTACCGATGTGCCCAACGACGTCCTGGCCCAATTGGGATTAAAGGTACAGCACGCCCTACGGGCTTTCACGGCAAAAGACCGAAAAGCGATAAAACTTACCGCTGAAAATTATCCAGACTCCGAGTTCTACGATACCAAGGAAGTGCTGACCTCCCTCGGAATCGGGGAAGCCCTGATCACTGCCTTGGACGAAAAGGGCAGGCCTACCCCCTTGGCCGCCACCCTCCTGCGCGCGCCGATGAGCAGGATGGATATTTTGACCGATGCCGAATTGAAAGAAGTGATCGACAATTCCAAACTGGTCAAAAAATATAACGATATCTTGGATCGGGAAAGTGCTTATGAAATCCTGAACCAAAAAATAGAAAGGGCCGAAGTGGTTGCCGAGAAGGAAAGGGCGGACGAGAAGGAAAAGACAACGGTTCGCAGAACCGCCAGCGGCAGAAAAAGCACGGCGATGAATCCCGTGGTCAAGGTGCTCACCAGCGCAACGTTCATTCGCAGTATATTCGGAATACTGAAAAAAGTGATGCGATAAACAACAATGCCCAAAGCAAAGGGTCAACGATCACGGTAAAATCAGTTTTTTTTGGTCAGTACCAACCGATTTGATTGATTGTTAAAAAAGGCTTAGATTCAATGGGCAGCTGCCAAACCCATATATAAAAAAGGAAACTACATCAAATGTCTATGAAACATCGATTTTCCATTGCCATTCTTGCCCTATTCCTGATCCATTGCAAAAACGAAGTTGACACCACCTATTTGATCAAAGACGATGCCATCGGGAAGTTGGACAAAAATAGCCTGTCGCGTGATATTGAGCTGATCTATGCCCTGGATTCGGTGGTCCGGGATACAACAGCCCTTAACCTTGGCAATATGGCCAAGCGATTCAAGATATTTGAAAAAGGGGGCAATTTGTTGCTCACCCTTACCCCCAGCTCGGATAGCATCCCAAGGATACAAAACGTGCGTTTCGAGGACGAGCGTTTCCATACCGAAAAAGGCATCAATATCAACAGCACTTTTAAGGATATCAAAGAGGCGTATACCATCAAAAAAGTGATTACCTCGATGAACAACGTTTTGATTCTCGTGAAAGAAAGTGAGGTCTATTTTACCATCAGTAAGGAAGAACTGCCCAGCAGTCTCCGTTATGCCTCAAGTGTGAACATTGAAGCGGTACAAATTCCGGACAAGGCCAAAATCAAATACATGATGTTGGGATGGGATTGATATAATCATTTCGAATGCAATCCAAATCGTATGAACAACCCCGTTCAATCCGCTGAAACCTGGCTGCGATCAGCCATTAATTTTGCCAAGCATGCATCCTATCGCTTATAAATTCATTACCCGATTTTATGGTTTTTATTTGAATTTTTTGGCGCTTTTTTCCAAGAAAATGGCAGCCAAAAAGGCCTTTGACCTGTTCAGCAAGGTTCGAAAGGGAAAGATTTTGCCCCATCAAGAAAAGTATCTTCAAAATGCAAAAGACGAACTCCATACCATCGGGGAACTCAGGGTGCAATCGTATCGCTGGAAAGGAACCAAGGAGCGGGTGTTGCTGCTGCATGGGTGGGAGAGCAACAGTTTTAGGTGGCGAAACCTTATCGAAAAGCTTAGGGAGGCCGATTTCGATATCATCGCCTTTGATGCCCCTGGCCACGGCCACTCCTCCGGGACCCAACTCCATCTTCCCCTTTATGAGGAAGCGCTGAACCACCTTTCCAAAAATATACGATCCAAACCATTTGATCGGGCATTCCATGGGTGGGTTTACCATACTCTATCACCACTACGTCCGCCAAGAAACCTTCATTAAAAAAATTGTGACCATAGGTTCCCCTTCCGAATATCATGAGGTCATGGCGCATTATCAACACCTATTGCGGTTCAATGATACCGTACTGAACGCGCTCGACGCCTATGTCAAATCAAAATTCGGCATGGGCATCAGGGATTTTTCCTCCGTAAAATTTGTTCAAACCAATGATAAAAAGGGTTTGTTGCTTCATGACAAATTCGACCTTATCACCAAATATGAGGCCTCTGAACGCCTGGTTGCCCATTGGAAAGGAAGTACCCTGATCAGTACCGAAGGCCTGGGCCATTCGATGCACCAAGAGCACGTAAACGAGCAGATCGTTGATTTTTTAAATTCCCGGGAATAACTTAATTTAGACCCATTCCCCAGGTGCAAAATGCCATGATCGGGAAGACTAAACATACTCCAAAAAAATGCAAGCAGTGACCCCTTTCCATATCGCCATCCCGGTTCATAATCTGGCCGAATGCAGAACCTTTTACAGAGAAATACTCAATTGTGAGGAAGGCCGCAGTAGCGACCACTGGGTCGATTTCAACCTATTTGGCCACCAATTGGTGATCCATTACAAGCCAAAGGCTGAAAGTGAGGGCCTGCACCACAATCCGGTAGATGGGCACGATGTTCCAGTGCCCCATTATGGCGTGGTTCTTCCATGGGATAGCTTCCAAACCTTTTCCCAAGAACTAAAAACAAAAGGGGTTAAATTCATCATCGAACCCTATATCCGATTTGCTGGCCAAGTAGGGGAACAAGCGACCATGTTCTTTTTGGATCCGGCAGGGAATGCGCTGGAATTCAAGGCATTTAAGGATATCGGCCAACTTTTCGCCAAATAGGATCCCTTGTCCCAAAAAAACCATTTTTATATATAACCACGGCCAAACTTATCCCGTACTTGAAACTTGGATTTAAATATCCTAGAGATGCATTGCGCCGAACATGAATTATTTGTAATTTAAATGTCCCCCTTTTTATACTAAATCATTCACCATGGGACAAAAAAAGATAATTGCTGTTGTGGGTGCCACAGGAGCGCAAGGAGGTAGTTTGGTCGCGGCCATTTTGAGCGACCCGAAGCATGAATTTGCGGTTAGGGCCATTACGCGAAACAAAAATTCGGACAAGGCCAAAGCCCTGGCCAAGCAAGGTGCGGAGGTAGCGGAAGCCAGTGTCGATGACAAGGGCAGTTTGGTCAAAGCCTTTGAAGGGGCCTATGCCGCCTATTGTGTCACCTTTTTCTGGGATCATTTTTCGCCCGAAAAGGAAATGGCAAATGCCAAAAATATGGCCGAAGCTGCAAAGGAGGCCCAATTAAAACACGTCATTTGGTCTACTTTGGAAGATACCCGCAAATGGGTTCCCTTGGAAGACAATCGCATGCCCACCTTGATGGGCAAGTACAAAGTGCCCCATTTTGATGCCAAAGGGGAATCGAACGCCTTTTTCGAAAAAAGTGGCATTCCATATACCCTTTTATATACCTCATTCTACTGGGAAAACTTCATCTATTTTGGCATGGGGCCCCAAAAAGGGCCTGATGGTAAATATGCCATCACATTCCCTATCGGCACCCAGAAGTTGCCCGGGATTGCCGTTGCCGATATTGGCAAATGTGCCTTAGGCACCATCAAGCAAGGCAAAACCTATCAAAATAAAGCGGTGGGGATCGCCGGGGAACATCTTAGTGGTCAACAAATGGCCGATACATTTTCCAAGGTTTACGGCCTAACCGTAAACTATAACGATGTGCCCCCATCGGTTTATCGCAGTTTTGATTTTCCGGGGGCCGATGATCTCGGCAATATGTTTCAGGTCAATGCCGAATTTGCAGAGGAGTTTTGTGGGGCACGGCCCATTTCCCTGGCCAGAAAATTGAACCCGGAATTGCTGACCTTCGAAAAGTGGCTCACAATAAACAAGGACAAGCTAAAACTTTCGTGAACCTGAACAAAATTGTTTCAATCATAACACTTGGGACCGAGTTGATGATCTATACGACCTTCACTGCCTAGTGCTGATATCCCGTTCTATTGCGACCATGCCGTAGGCTTCCTGTCCCAACGGTGCTTCCGCAACTCCTGGTACAACGCGGCAGACAAGCCCTTGCCGTCGCTGGTGGCCGTATTGGCGAGCACATTCCTTTCCTTTCGCATCCCGGGAATGACGGTGCCCACCGACTTGTTCATCAAGATAAAACGCAGGGCCATCTCGGCCATGGTCATTCCCTGGGGAATCAAGGGACGCAGGGCATCGGCATGTTCCACACTGGGCATAAGGTTTTCGGGCACAAAATAGGTGCCCCGCCAATCCCCTTCCGGGAAGGTGGTCTCCTTGGTGATATTGCCGGTTAAAGTACCTTCGTCAAAGGGGACCCTGGCGATGATTCCTATATCCATTGTATCGCATAATGGGAAAAGGACATCTTCCGGATTCTGATCAAAAATATTATAGATGACCTGAACCGCATCGAGCAGCCCCGTTTTTAAGGCCTTGATCCCGTTTTCAGGTTCCCATCGGTTCATGCTGATGCCCATCGCGGTAATTTTTCCCGACGATTTCAAATCCTGCACGGCCCGTTGCCATTCTTCCCTATCGGCCCAACCATCGTCCCAGGTATGGAACTGCATCAGATCCAATTGTTCCAATCCCAAATTTTTAAGGGTCTTTTCCGTGAAAGCCACGATGTGTGGGATCGGATAGGAGTCTTCGAATCGATACTCGGGCTTGGCTGGCCATTTGAAATTCATCGGAGGAATTTTACTGGCGGTATACAACTTCTTATCGGGATGTCTCCGTACCAATTGCCCCAACAGTTCTTCACTGTGGCCTTCCCCATAACCCCAGGCGGTATCAAAAAAATTGACCCCGCGATCTACCGCCAAATCAAGCGATTTGGCAGATTGCCGATCATCCGATTCGGTCCATCCCGCCATGCCCCACATGCCATAACCAACTTCGCTCACCTGCCAATCGGTTCTGCCAAACCTTCTATATTTCATGACTTTCTTTTTTTGTTGTTCCATTGATAGACGGCCCAAAGGATAATTCCATAAATGAACCCAATGACCAAGCCATCGCGTAATTTTTTTTGTAACATGGCCAGCGTATATTCCCCTTCCAAGATGATCGAAACCACCACAAAGAGGACTATAAATGCCAAAACCCTGAAAGCAACTTTTTTGATCATGTCATTTTCAATATTGATGGAAAGCATCGGATACAAAGCCAAGTACCGTCGGCAATGCCTCTCGCCAATAGGTCCAGCTGTGCCGTCCATCCCGAACGCGGTATTCATGCGGGATTTCCTTTTTGGTCATGGCGATATGCACCAGGCTGTTCCCTTCGTACAAAAAATCGTCATCACCGCAGTCGATGTACCACCGTACCGATTTGATATCCTCCACGGGAACACTTTCTATAAGGTTAAGGGCACTGTGCTGTTCGAAGAATGTTTGTGTTTGTTCTTCGGTCAATTGATCGCCGTTCCTTTTAAGCCTTTCCTTCAAATCATCCAGGGTGAGCGATCCTACCGAGGCACTCAAAGGACAGGCCGATGAAAACAGCTCCGGATGGTGCAACGCATACATAAAGGTGCCCCCACCGCCCATCGAGAGTCCGGCCACGGCTCGAAAACGTTTTTCGCCCTTGATGCGATAGGTTTTTTCGACGTAGGGCATCAGCTCCTGAAAAAAGAAATCCTCATATTTCCAATCTCCTACATTGAAATACCCCCTTTTACCGGTATTTCCATCGGGCATAATGATTACCATTGGCGTGGCTGTACCGTCCTTGATAGCGTTGTCGGCAATACGCAGCACCTCCCCGAACTGCACCCAGCCGGTTTGATCATCTCCACCGCCGTGCAATAGGTACAATACGGGATAAGTTCGGTTCGAAGTTTCATAATCCGGTGGCAGGTATACGGCATATTTCCGCTCACTTTTCAAAATTTTACTGGTCATCGTAAGGTTGTCGAAAACTTTTCCGGTCTGGCCAACGGCCATCACGGTCATACAAAAACTACATAGGAAAGTGAAGAAAAGTCTCATAAATTGGCGTCTTGGTGGTTGTTGAGAACAAGATACTAAAACAGTATGGATTTTTGCCACTAAAATATGATTCACCCATTTTAGCTTTACCAACTGCCGCCACCGCCACCGCCGAAGCCGCCGCCTGAAGATCCGCCGCCCGACGACCCACTGCTCGATGGGGCACTCACCATGGTCGATTGGGTCGAAGCCATGGCCCCGGAGAACGATTTTGAGAATTGATGCATGCCCAACATATTACCCGAAGTTGAGGAATACCATTGGGGAGGGGGCACGTTTAGCGCATCGAATTTTTTGGCCCATTTTTCGAACATGCCGAAAGCGAGGGCATAGCCCATGGTATTTTCAAAATAATGGGGATCATCCTGCAGCAACATTTTCAATTTGTGCTCCTCCGCGACCTTGATGAATTGTTTAAACCCTTTCAGTTCTGAAAGTACCCGATTCCCCCTACTGTTCTTCTTGACCATATACACATTGAAACCGAGTAAGATCAGACAGCTCAACAAAATCGACACACAGGCCAGAATTCCCCAGAAGAACAGGCCCAACAACGATAGCAGTATGGCCGAGACGATCAAGATGACCAAGGTAATGGTCTGTGCCTTTTTAGATTCGGCCTCGTAATAGGGTTGTGCCTTATCCTTCAAAATACTGCGCGCACTGGCCATGGTAGTATAAAAACTATCCTTCAGGCTACTCACCAGAACTTCGGCCCCCACCATCTTGGAATCGCTCCCGAATAGCCCGTCGAACATTTCCCTGGCATATTCAGGGGCGGTTTCAGGCAGTGCACCCAAACGGATCAGTTTGGTATCTTTCTTTCCAAAAAGGCCTTTCTTGGGGATTTCTTCTATCCTGAGATGGCCTTGGGACCCCCAATGTGGCAAGAGGGATATGAGGTCGGAATGGTCGGCCTTATCATCGATAAGGAAACCCGCCATTGCGGGGTCCAGATTTTCGGGGGGATAATAGCTCGTGCTGCGAACGACCCGTTCATCTTTGCCATACTTAAGCCAGGTCATGTAAAACCCACCGAACAATGCGGCTATGAGGAACAACCAGCCAAACTTGTCCCAAAAAGGCCAAAAAGGCTTAAATTCCTCCACCGATTGGGGAGGCAGATTGATCAAGACCGTGACGCTCTCGCCGGGATGCGATGTATAATTGCGCCGGCTCCTTCCTTCCAATGCACCGTTATTGAAGGTGATCTCCGTATCTTCGGTCAAAGAAGAAGTTCCCCTGGCACCGCTGTACACAAAGCAATTTTCCGGCCCTAACCGAACTTGTCCCGGCGGATTCACCTTAAAGTTGATCTGCTCAAAATCGGCCTGCCAATCTTGGGGTTTGAGGTTCCAATAAAATCGGATTTGGTGGTTTTCAAAAAGAAAGGCATTGTAGACCCGGTACTTGATTTCATAATGCTGCGGCCCGATCAAGGTGATGTCCTTGTCCCCTATCTTGATATCGATTTGATCGGTCATCTTCTGGACAAAATCGAAAGGAGCTTCAAATTTATGATCTGGAACCTCGATGTTGTCGATCCTTATCCTTAGTTTTGAAGGGTTGCCCGCCGAATCGATAAGGTCGTAGTTGGTTAATATGGTGCGGTATATCCCATGTTTGTAGGTCTCAAAATTCAGGTCATAATTTTCAACCACATCGAAATAGCCTTTCTCGTTGATAAAGATTTCGACCGAATAATTCTTTACCACAAAATCCTGTGCCGAGACCGCCAACGTCCACAGCAATGTAAAAACATACAGAATGGATTTCTTCATGTCGTCTGGTTTGATGCCTTGCCCTTTTTCAAATATCCTTTTGCCGTAATTCGCATTGTGATGCGGGACATAAACGGAATCTTTTGCCAAAACAGGTCGGAAAAGGGGCTACGGGAAATCGGCATTGTTGCATCGAGATCTAACCGCTAGGAAAAATCGACTTTTACATTGGCCTTACTGGCTTCATCGGTTTCAAAATAGTCGAAGTGCCGGTACTTGAATATGCCCGCAAACAAGACCCCCGGGAAACTCTCACCATAGGTGTTGTTCTCCCTGACCGTGCCGTTGTAATAGCGCCTGCTGCGTTCGAGATTTTCTTCAATGGTATTCAATTTTTCCTGTAGATCCAGGAAATTGGCGTTGGCCTTTAAATCCGGATAGGCTTCCCCAAGTGCAAAAATACTTCTCAGGCCTTGTTGTAATTGGTTTTCCGCTTTGATTTGGGCATTGATGTCGCCCTTCGGAACCTGCATGGCGGCGTTACGCGCATTGATTACCGCTTCAAAAGTTGATTTTTCGTGTTTGGCATAACCCTTTACGGTTTCCACCAAGTTGGGAATGAGGTCGTACCGTCTTTTTAGCGCAACGTCGATATTGCTCCAGGCATCGTTCACCACATTCTTATTCTTAACGAAACGATTGAATATTCCAGCCAAGAATACGAAAATCATTACCAGTAAGCCCAATAACGCCAAAATAGTGATCATGTTTGCATAAATTAGAGGTTCATAAATTTTATGAGGATGGGGCCAAAATCATTTTTTGGACCGATATCCCTTATAAAGATAGCAATAATACCTTATCGATCATTGAAAACTACGAATGCCCTTTTTGAGAAACGAGGGGGTGGGGCCAATCTCGCGATTCAACCTAAAATGATTCCTTTTCGCCTTACCCAAAAATAGGCGAAGACGATGTTGGGCACCCAGCAAAGCCAGGCCACAATACGATAGGCCGATACGAAATCCTTTAGCAGTAGGCTTAATATGGGTAGCCATATGCGCAGGGTGACCGCCGCAAAACAGGCGGCATAACTATAGATCATAAAGCCTTGGTGGAGTTGAAGGTCCCCTTTTTTTACGGCGGAATAGGCCTTGAGGGTCGTAAAAAGCCACAGGCATCCCAAACCCATAAATCCCAGTGTGGAAATGATTCCCCCCGTTGCATAAATGGCGATATAAATACCGCAGCTGCCGCTGATCAGCGCGGATACGATATAGATCTTTCCCACCAAGCGATGTCTTTTCAGATGGGTGGTCCTCATTTTTTTACTGAATTGAGACCACCCGATCATGAGGGCCAGTCCCCCAAAAAGGATATGGCCATAAAACCCGATGTTCCAAAACACATTTGACAGCAGCGCGTCACTTTTGGAAGCCAGCAGGCCGAATTCCCTATCAATAAAAAAATAGGTCAATGGGTAGAGCCCGACCGAGATGGCCAAAACCATAAATACTATCCAAGCTACCTTGTTGGTCGAGTTCATCCCTTTTCAATATTCTATTGTGCGCCAGCGGTTCTGTGAGGCACCGGTGGTGGCCCTTCCGGCAACATGGCTTCCCATTCTTCGGATCCTTTTCTTTTCAAAAATTCTTCCTTGATCTGTTTGCGCAAGTTTTCATCCTCGAACAGGTCGACCATGGTCGTTCCCAATGACTTTGCGGCAAAAAGCATCCCTTTGTGGCCGATTTCCATGCCGCCGCAGGCCACGACCACCCAAGAGTGCCATGGGGAATTATAGGGCGCCGTGGTGGCCAGTAAAGTGATTTCCGGAACGATGTAACTCACATCGCCCACGTCGGTGGAACCCCCGGGCACCTCCTGAAATTCAGACCCCAATGGTTGGATGTCACCGCTGATTCCCTTTGGTTCCGCACCATATTCGGCCATGATTTCATCAGCGAAAGCCAATTCCTTCTCGGTATAGGTGATTGGACCCACAAACTCCATGTTTTTCTGAAGTGCTTTGGCACCTGCCTCGTTGATCAATAATTCATAAAGACCACTGTTGAGCTTCACTTCTACCTCAACCCCAGCCATCAAAGCAGCGCCTTTGGCAATATCTTTCATCCGCTCCGAAACTTCGGCCACTCCGCTCCGCTTCGAATCGCGTATCCAGAGCCAGACACTCGCCTTGTCGGGAATGACGTTGGGCACTTTCCCGGCATCGGTATACACATAGTGCATGCGAACGGTAGGTTGTACATGTTCCCTGAGCGAATTGATGCCAGTGGTAAAAAATTCGGCGGCATCCAAAGCGCTCCGGCCATTCCATGGGTCGGCCGCCGCATGGGCACTCTTCCCCCTAAAGGAAACGGTAAAATCTGAAACCGCTTGGGAACTGGCCATATTGGCCTCGTTCTCGTAGGAGGGATGCCAGTCGAGACAAACGTCGAGGTCATTGAACAAACCGGCACGGGCCATATATACCTTTCCGGCCAGATCTTCTTCGGCGGGGGTGCCGTAGAAACGAATGGTTCCCTTCAATTTTCCGGCTTCCATCAATTCCTTGATGGCTATCGCAGCACCCAAACTGCCCGCCCCGAACATATTATGACCACAACCATGGCCAGCAGCCCCCACTTGTAGGGGTTCCTTGGTGGGCAATGCTTTTTGGGAAAGTCCGGGCAAGGCATCGAATTCTCCCAATATACCGATGATCGGGCTACCAGAACCGTAGGTCGCGATAAAGGCGGTGGGGATATCTGCCACAGCCCGCTCTACCGAGAAACCTTGTGCCTCGGCATAATCTGCCAGTACTTTTGCAGATTCGTACTCCATCATGGCTGGTTCGGCAAATGCCCAAATCTGGTCGCTGATCTTTACGAGTTCCTCCTGATGTTTGGCCACGGAAGCCAGTACCTCTTGTTTCTTTTTTAGGGTCGCTTTTTGACCGCACAAATACAGCGGGCCTATGATGAGCATCATGGCAATGGCAATGGAATTTTTTTTCATTATTGAATATGGTTTTGCGTTTTTCGTTTGTTGATCGGTAGGTGGACCCTACCCCTGTTTTTAATGTTCAAGACCAAATGATCAGGCCCTATTTTAAATGGAGTCGTTGAAAATGTCAGAAGATGCATTTTTGTGTCAAGAAGGCCGAGTGCCGTCCAAAATTTTTTTTTAAAGGTAAGCCACAAAGGTCTAATAGCCCCAACGTTTCATAATTTTCAGATCGGCATCGACAGACTCCATAGGGGTTTTTCCCTGATAGGATTCCTGTTCGATGATAAAATCGGTGGTACCGCCCAATTTTTTGCATTTTTGAACCACTTCCTCCACGCCGACGATGCCTTCGCCCAGTATGGTACTCTCATAAGGGTGGTCACCACTGCCTTTGATCATATCCTTGACGTGTACCGAGGGGAAACGGCCGGGATATTTTTCCAACCATGGATCTGCTTTGGCACCCCCGTTCATCATATTGCCAAAATCGAGCTGTTGGATGACCAAATTGGGGTCTGTATTTTGCAGTATCAAGTCGTATAAGATTTGCCCGTTCACCTGACTATCGAATTCGAAGTCATGGTTGTGGTAGCCGAACTTCATTCCCGACTTTCGACAAAGCTCCCCGCATTTGTTGAATATCTCCATAAAAGCCAAGAGTTGGTCATGGTCTTTCCAAATTTTCTCATCGAGCCACGGACTGATCACAAAATCCTGCCCCACGGTAGCCGCATCCTCAACGGTATATTTCCAGGCGTCGGTAAAATCCTTTTCCGATGCATCCCAATGGCTCATGCCCAAAACCGTGTGACCGCTTGGCATTTTGATGCCAAGTCCGTCCAATATACTCCTAAAATCAGAAGCTGACCATCCATAAAACTTTCGGTCCACATAGTTGGCATGCTCGACCACCTTATAGCCCATTTTGGCCAATTTTTCCAAGCTGCCTTGGGGGTCCGTTTTCATTTCGTCCCGAATCGAATACAGTTGCACCCCTGTTTTGAGCTGCTTCTTGGGCAGGTTGGCCGCATAAGCGGGAAGAATGGAAATCGCAGTTGCTGCGAAGGCGCTCTTTTTTATGAAATTGCGTCGTGATTGTTGCATGTTGACTTGTTTAAGGTAGTCGACATCCGATCGAGGATGCCCGTTATCAGAATAAATATAATACTAAATATGGAATGGCTCTTTATAAATGTTGGTCGTCACCTCTTGCCTTTCGAGCGTGGCAACAACACAGATCCATTATTTTCTTTCATGGAAGGCTCATACGATCAAGGGAACAGTTATTGGTACCGCCAACTTTTTAGATCGGCTCCTTGAGGTGCGCTTTCGGCGATCCGTTTCATGATCTTTGGCACGTACATGCTGTTGTACCTTAGGCGGCTGATGGCGTTGGGTTGATCTGGATCGCCGTTCCAACAGTGTTCGGCACGATCCCCGTAAAGCACTTCTCCATCATAATAGGGATTGCTGGTGCTCTCCAGAAAATCCTCCATGAGATATACCGCATTGTTCAAATAATAATTGTCCATATCGCCACAATAGATATTGATCTTGCCCTTCAATTTTTCCCCCAGCTTGTCCCAATCCCTTTCCATAATATGGCGCAGGTCATAATTCTCCTTCCAATACTCGGCCACTTCATGATCGATTTTCCCGGTCATTTTGTCCCAGAGCCTTACCGGATAGCCATCAGCACCTTGAGGGGAATAAGTGGCCTCCCAAATATCCCACTGCTGGCCCGAACGGCTCTTATCTCCCAAGACCAGTTCCAAGTGGTTGCTTTCGCGGATGGTCGACTGTATCTGTCCCAAATAATTTCGATGGCTGGGTACTTCCAATTTTTTATTGGCACTGGCATAGTAGTAGGCGTTTTCATCTTCGTAGATATCCGTTAAACAATAGGCCCGAAAATCGATGGGATCTGGACAAGCCGCAAAACAGCCATTGTATTCATCGGGATATTTTACCTGAACTGCCAAGGCTTCCCAACCCCCTGTTGAGCCTCCATAAAGAAACCGCGCCCATCCTTCGCCCAAACCTCGGAACTGCTTTTCTATCTCCGGTATCAGCTCATAGGTGATCGCATCGCCATAAGGGCCCTGGCTTGCCGTGTTCACGGCATACGAATCGTCGTAATAAGGGGTTGGATGTTGAATTTCAATGATCAGGAACCTGGGAAAATCGGGTTCGTTCCAACGCTTATAAAAATCATAGGCCTCTTGTTGCTCTATAATGTTGTACCCTTCCAGCTGGAACCTTTCAGAATACTCGGGTTCAAGGCCGGGGTCGGGCGGCGTGGTTCGGAAACCTCCAAAATCTGAAGGAAAATGCCCATGAAAAATCATCAAGGGATATTTTGCCTCGGGATGCTCATTAAAACCTTTTGGCAACAAGACATGGGCACCAAGGTACATTTCCCTTCCCCAAAAAGCGGACAGTTTTTCGGACTTCACCTTGATATGTTTGATCCATTCGGTGTCTTCCGGTTCAATTATCGGAGGAATCGCCTGATCCATGACCACGTCTATGGCCTGAAGTCCCGCTTCGGTAATGGTGACCTTAAAGGGCTTGCTGTACAGGTTGCCCGGAGATCGGTTCCATTGCTGGCCCTCCCCATTGTCCATGGGTAATTTTACCGTATGTCCGGTCGATAGATGAAAAGTCTCGTACACATGTAACAGGGCCTGGACACTATACTCCCCCGGGGGCACTTCTGCCAAACTGGGATAAGGAAATCCGAAGATATCGCCATTAAATGTTTTTGATTCGCCCGCTTTCATGCCGTCCACGTTCATTCCAAAAATCATTTGGGTCTGAAGTCCGTCATTGATCTGAAACCTGGGTTCCGCTTCGCCATTGTTGGAGAACATCAACAGCAATCTACCATCCAAAGCTCCTTGGGCAATGGCATCCGAAAAACTGACGTTGATACTAAATTTCGATTTGTTCTCCGTGTTGGTGTCACAGGCATTCAGGCATAATAGGGCCAAAAGGGGTAATAGAACGTATTTTTTCATGGAAGGGTTATTTCGAGAAAAGGTACTGAATTTGATTTGATCGGCAAATAACAAATTCGCCTTTCCAACGTTTTATAGCCATAGTTTCATGGGGATGAACCCTGGCAAATTACCCGATATGAAAAAGCTAATCGCAATCCTGGTTTTAGTGGCCCTCTGCATCGGGCTGGCCCATTGTACCAACGATGAACGGAATACCGATTTGGACCTCCTTACCCCAAACGATTCCCTGAACTCGGGGGTTGAGCCCACTTCAAAATAAAAATCCCTCCGAGGGGAGGGATTTTAATCAATGCCTACCGTTACCAAACAGACCCAACGGTCCAGGATAAGCAAAGGCGTCGGCCTACCATATTTTAATCCTTTCCGGTGGTGGCAAGAAAAGCGAATCCCGCTCTTGCACCTTGAAAGCCGTATAAAATTCGGGCACATTCCTTACTACCCCGTTTATCCTAAAGTGATTCGGTGCATGGGGATCGGTATTCACCTGTACCCGAAGCGCTTCGTCCCTTGATTTATTGCAGTAGGTCTGGGCAAAACCGATAAAAACCCTTTGATCCCCCGTAAATCCGTTCAAAACAGGGGCTTCACCGCCATTGAGCGACATTTTATAGGCATCTAGGGCAATGCTCAAACCACCCAAATCCCCAATGTTCTCGCCAAGGGTAAACTCCCCGTTGACATTTAAATCGGGAAAGACCTTGAATTGGTCGTATTGGGCAACCAGGGCCTCGGTTCGTTTTTCGAAATTTTCCTTGTCGATATCGGTCCACCAGTCACGCAATGCCCCGCTGCCGTCGAAGGTACTGCCCCTATTGTCGAAACCATGGCCGATTTCATGACCGATTACCGACCCGATCGCACCGTAGTTGATGGCATCGTCCGCATTTAAGTCAAAAAATGGCGGTTGCAGGATGGCGGCCGGAAAAACTATTTCGTTCATCGTAGGATTGTAGTAAGCATTCACCGTTTGCGGGGTCATGCCCCATTCCTCCTTATCTATGGGTTTTCCCAATTTGGCCACTTCGCGATCGTATTCCATGATGCCGGCACGTGACATATTTCCAAACAGGTCCTCTGATTTGATGTCGACATCGTAGGTTTTCCATTTATCCGGATACCCTATTTTTGGCCTAAACATACTTAATTTCTCAAGTGCCTCTTTTTTGGTGGCGTCGCTCATCCAATCCAGTTCCTTGATACTGCTCTCGTAGGCCTTCAAAAGGTTCTGCACCAACTTTTCCATGCGTTCCTTGGCTTCGGGCGGAAAGTGCTTTTTCACGTAAACCTTGCCCACTAACTCTCCCAAGGTACCGTTCACAATGGCAACGCCCCTGCGCCAGAGGGGACGCTGCTCTTCGATGCCCCTTAACTCCTTGCTGTAAAATGACCAGTTTTGTTCATCGAATGCCGCATCCAGGCGGGAAGCATTCGCATCGATGACCCCCCATTTCAAATAGGTTTTCCATGCCTCCATATCGGTGGCGGTGATGATTTTATCGAGGGCTTTGGTATAATCCAACATTAAAATGCCCAATTTTTGCTGCTTGTCCAAACCTGCCTCATTTAAAAAGGCCGACCAATTGAATCGCGGCATGGCTTTCCCAAGGCTATCGGTTGGAATCATATTGTAGAGGTTTACCCAATCCCTCGATTTTTCCTTCTCAAGATGTTTCTTGGCCAGGGAAGTCTCAACGGCCATCACTGTTTGTGCAGAAGTTTTGGCATTTGGCAACTTGGCCAATGTCGAACATCTTTTCCAGATGTTCTAGGTATTTTGCCTTGATTTCTTCGGATCTTGCATCGGTCTTCAAATAATAGTCACGATCGGGGAGTCCCAAGCCCGACTGAACGGTAAATACAGCGTAAATGGTGGGGTCTTTAAAATCCGGGTTGATGAAGAAATTTATCGGTACACTGATTCCATTTTTAATTGCATAGGCGAAATAGGTCGCCAAATCATCGTAATTCTCAAGGGCATCAATTTTTGAAAACTCCGCCATAAGCGGCGTGGCCCCAATGGCATTTCTTGTTTCCATGTCCATAAACGATTCGTACAGATCGCCCACTTTTTGTTCTTCAGATCCTTTTTCAAATGCTCCAGAAGCGGATTCTTCAATAATTTTTTTGACATTTTCCTCGGCTTCCTCAAAAAGCATGTAGGCAGCCCCATAAGACGACTTATCTGCTGGAATCTCGGTATGCTTCACCCAGTTGCCATTGACATAGGCATCAAAATCATTCCCTGGTTTGACCAAAGTGTCCATGTTCTGGGTCAAGACCCCGGAGGTCAATTCCTGTGTTATTTCCTTTTTACTGTCGGTTTTGCAGGACGTCATTAGTAAGATGGCGGCCAAAGGGGCAATTTTAATAGTATTGTACATCATTTGTTTTGAATTATATGGCGGATCATGGATTATTAGACCCTTTTGGGTGCCAAATGTTACAGTGCAAGGATCGATTTTTTAATCTCATATAGCCGATACTTTGGTCCTTGGAATATTTGTTGCGATAGCCATGGGTTGCCAATATCGCAAAGGTAGTTCGGGCAAAGACCTTGGATTGTTGGGCTAGTTCCTGCTGCGATGACGTTCCCGGGCCAAAAGGGTATTTTTAAGGAGCATGGCAATGGTCATGGGGCCTACCCCTCCGGGAACCGGGGTAATATAAGAGGCCTTTTTGCTGACATTTTTAAAATCGACATCCCCGGCGATATGGTAGCCCTTTTCCGAATCATCCGGAACGCGCGTAATACCGACATCAATCACCACTGCATCATCCTTTCACCATTTCCGCTTTCAAAAAATTGGGAACGCCCAATGCCGAAATGATGATATCGGCCTGGGAGGTGATCTGGGTAATGTTCTTGGTATGGCTATGGGTCAGGGTGACCGTTGAATTGCCCGGCCATCCCTTTCTTCCCATCAAAATGCTCATAGGGCGGCCCACGATATGGCTCCGGCCGATCACCACGGTATGCTTTCCCTTGGTGTCGACCTTGTACCGTTCCAAAAGTTCCAATATACCAAAGGGCGTCGCCGGGATGAAGGTGCTCATGTCGAGCGCCATTTTTCCAAAATTGGTGGGATGGAATCCATCTACATCCTTATCGGGGTCGATGGCCATGATCACTTTTTGGGTGTCAATCTGTTCCGGGAGGGGCAGTTGCACAATAAAGCCATCGATATCAGAATCTTGATTGAGTTCATCGATTTTATTCAGGAGCTCCATTTCTGAAGTGGTACTTGGCATGCGCACCAAGGTCGACTCAAAACCTACCCTTTCACAAGATCTTACTTTACTGCCGACATAGGTAAGACTTGCACCGTCATTACCCACGATAATGGCGGCCAGATGTGGTACTTTTTCGCCCCGTTCCTTCATTTTGTTCACCTCGGCGGTGATTTCTTCCTTTATCTGGTTCGATACTTTTTTTCCGTCAAGGATTTCCATGGGTATCTGGTTTTAGACCTGGCCACCACACCTAGATGAAGTGGTATGCAAATGTTTCTTATGTATTTCTATCGGATAATCTAACGGCGACCGGGTTGCTTCATTGATCGCACCTCGCAAACCATTGGAAAAGCCATGCCGAAAACCCCTATTTCAATCCCTTCATTCCCCCCATCATCTGCATCATCTTTTTGCCGCCACCGCCCTGCATCATCTTCATCATTTTCCCCATTTGATCAAATTGCTTCAACAATTGGTTCACTTCCTGTATGGTTCGACCGCTACCTTTGGCAATTCTTTTTTTACGACTGGCATCGAGCTTCGCGGGGATGGAACGTTCATCCGGGGTCATCGAATGGATGATCGCCTCGATATGTTTAAAGGCATCATCATCGATATCCATTCCCTTCAATGCCTTACCCGCGCCTGGGAATCATGCCCATCAGATCTTTAATGTTGCCCATTTTTTTGATCTGTTGGATCTGACTTAAGAAAATCATCGAACCCAAACTTATTTTTGGCAATTTTTTTCTGGATTTTCCTGGCCTCCTCTTCGTCGAATTGCTCCTGCGCACGTTCTACCAACGAGATCACATCGCCCATTCCCAAAATCCTTTCGGCCATTCTCGAGGGATAGAAAATGTCAATGGCTTCCATCTTTTCGCCGGTACCGATAAACTTGATCGGCTTATTGACCACCGACTTAATGGATATCGCCGCCCCTCCACGGGTATCGCCATCGAGCTTGGTCAATATCACTCCGTCGAAGTTAAGGATGTCATTGAAGGCTTTGGCAGTGTTCACCGCATCCTGACCGGTCATGGCATCGACCACAAAAAGGGTTTCCTGTGGCTTGATGGCTTTATGGATATTTGATATCTCCGCCATCATTTTTTCATCAACGGCCAAACGCCCCGCGGTATCGATGATCACCACGTCATAACCCTTCGATTTCGCAAGTGCGATACCAGCTCGGGCAATGGCAACGGGATCATTGTTCCCTTTATCGGAATAAACCTCGACCCCGATCTGGTCCCCTACGATGTGCAATTGGTCAATGGCGGCGGGACGATAGACATCACAGGCCACCAATAAGGGTTTCTTTGATTTTTTGGCTTTTAGAAAATTGGCCAACTTTCCGGAAAAAGTGGTTTTCCCGGATCCTTGTAGGCCCGACATCAAAATCACAGCGGGATTACCCGATAAGTTGATGCCTTCGTTCTCACCCCCCATTAGGTCGGTAAGTTCATCCTTGACGATTTTCACCATCAATTGCCCGGGCTGCAAAGTGGTCAACACATTTTGGCCGAGTGCTTTCTCTTTAACCCTGTTGGTAAATTCCTTTGCAATCTTGAAGTTAACATCAGCGTCCAATAAAGCCCTACGAACCTCTTTGGTCGTCTCGGCCACATTGATCTCGGTAATTTGGCCGTGCCCCTTAAGGACATGTAAGGCTTTATCGAGCTTTTCACTTAAATTATCGAACATGGTATCGTTTGTTTACTGGGATTGCAAAGTAACAAAATATAGTGGCCATTGGCAAGAAGTTTATTGGGAGTAAAGGCCAGTGGCAATAGTGCTTGTCGCATTGAATTCAAATACCCAAAAGATCCTTTGATGACGTAAAAAAACGCCCATCTTTCGATGGGCGCTCTCTTGAGGGGCAAAAAAGGTATGGGGCAAAAGGTTTATATCATATTTTTTCGAAGGTGAGGAAATCGGTGCCCCCGTTACCTCCACTCACATCGATCAACTCAATTTTGTTGGCTGAATATGTTTTGATTTCCCAATCGTCAGTGAGCTTCTCAAACTTGACGGGCGATGCGAAAAGGATATTAAAATCCACATCATCATCCCCAAGGTCGTCTGTACCATTGTCGGAAACCGTTATCGACCAAGCACCCGAAAGGGCCGTGTTGCCATCAGTGGCAATTAATGATCCATCCAGGTTAAAATTGAACACAAAACCAGCATATTCCAAAGTTTCCTCCTTATCGGTATCAAAATAATAACTGATCTGCCAATCACCGTTTAATGCGGCATTCTTGACGGCGTCGGCAGTCGATTGTCTCCAACCATCATTTGCGTTGCATTATCCTTGTCACATGAAATAATAAACATTGCAATAAGTACAATCGAAATGGTAATTACACTTTTTAGTTTCATGATTTTAAATTTAGGTTAAGTGCAAAGGCCCGGTGCCGAGGCACCGGGACTGCTATGATTTATGGTTTTTCAAAGACCAAGGTCCTTAAACTGTCATTGCCACCGCTAAGGTCTTTTAAGGCAAGACGATTGGAAGCGATTTCAAAAAGATCCCAGTCATCGGTGAGTTCGCCCAAGGGGCTTTGGTCTCCAAAATTGAGATAGACGTTCAATTTCCCATCACTGTTTCTTAGCACCCTCCAATGGGCCAACAATGTCGGTCCGGTTTGACCTGCAGTAACCGCGACCACATTAGCTCCTTGAAAATTAAAGGTATAGGCCGTAAAGTCAGTTGTCCCTGCTTCGCCACCTGTATAGTTTGCAACCCTCCAATCACCACCCATGAGGATGTTCCTTATTGCAAGCACATCGCCGTCATCCATGTTATCGTTGCAAACGCGCTCCAAGATCAATTCGTAATCGGTACCTTCGATTTCAAATTTCAAACGGTCGTTCCTAAGCTCGCTCAAAGGCCACTCAAAACTTACGCCGGGCTCTTCTCCCATCACGATCGCCATCACCAATCTGCCTTGGGCATTCAGGGCGATTTCCCAGGTGCCTTGAGAAGTGAGTTCCCCGTTGCTCAAGGTCACCACCCCTTCGGCCATGAACTTGAACTCGAAGCCCAAAAGCCTTCTGATCTCCTCACCCCCAACCTTCACTTTTTTGATGACCCAGCTACATTCCCGTCAAGATGCTTCTTAACGTATTGGGATCTTGGTCGATGATGTCGCATACGCTTCTCCATGATGATCCTATTACCCTCACCGGAGAATAATTTGATCTTGCCCGGCGCTATTTCGTAAACGAACCACTCGAGATTAAAGTCGACCATCACATCGAATTCCAGCGTAAGCGCAACCTTCCAGTCGGTCACCCTGGTATTCCAAGTGCCGGTCAGGCTGTTCCCCATTCTATCAAGAACCGTCACGCGCCATCTTTTTGAAATTCATCAACCATTCGCGATACTGATCGATCTGGCTCATATTGTCCCTATCGACGGCGGTGATCAACCACGGACATTCGACCAACAAATTGTCTAATCGTTCCTTGGTAAAATCGTCATCATTGTAATCATTGTCATCATCTTCGTCGCATTCGTTTTTGGCGCGTTCTATGGCATCGGCCAATTCCGCATTGCTGCTTACCCTTATTTCAGAACCATCATATAGTTCCAGGGCAATCGGAAATTCGATGCTCACCAAATCGGTGCCGTCAAGGCCGGCGAAAAATCGGCGCAGATCTTTATCACTTTCAACGATTACGTTACCTGTCTTCTGCAAATTGGCATCGAAGGTGAACAACTTAATCGGGTACACGAAATCGATACATTCGATATCATCGTCCTGGCCATCCTCGGTGCATTGTTCGGCCAAGTTGGTGCAAATCGTCCATACCGTTCAAGGTGATATCGCTAAAATCGGCCAGGGTCACCGTAATCGGGAAGATAATGTCCAATAGATCTTCATCGTCATCTATTGCATCGAAAACAGCTTCGATCTTATCCAGATCGGGAAGCGCGGTGATGGTGATCTCTGCCCCATTTACCTTCACGGTATAGGGAAAATGAATACTAAAACAGCTGGTACCGTCCACAATATTGTCGTTGGACCCATCATTGGAAACGGTTCTTTCCAATAACTTTACCGTATTGGAATTGGCAAGCAGGGTTTCCTGTTCATTGACCGAATCCACTTGTTCAAATTCATCCTGACAGGCGGTAAATGCCAAGGCCATTACCGTGAGGATCATGTAGGTTGCATGCTTTAAATACTTTTTCATAACGATTTGGATTTTTTTGTTACTTCATCCTTAAAACAATCGATATTGAAAACACCCTACCCCAAATCTTAATTTTTTTTGAAATAACTTGTTCAACAATTCGTTTAATCACTGATACCGTCGATAGTTTAAAGGCGGTGTCGAACTGCATCCAGGTGTTAAATACTTGTTCGATGCTGCAGGAAACCATACTATTGATATAAAAAATTTGACCAACTTGGAAACCAACAACAAGGATAACGTCTGTGAAGAAATGGTATTCGCCAGTATCTTCAGGGCTAATTCAAAAACGGTTTTTAACTATATTTATTATAAGTTCGGCAATGAAGAAAAGGCCCATGATGCGGTACAGGAGGCATTTGTAAAACTTTGGGAGAACTGCGGCAAGGTATCCCCGGAAAAAGCCAAATCGTTTGTAATTACTGTGGCCAACAATCTTTATTTGAATGTGATCAAAGCCGAGAAGGTACGGTTGAAATATGCCGACAAGTCGCTCAAGACCACCCAGGAATCGCCCGAATACCTGATGGAACAAAAGCAATTCCAAGAAAAATTGGAACGGGCATTGGACAGTTTGCCGGAAAACCAGCGCACCGTTTTTTTATTGAACCGTATCGATGGAAAGAAATATGTGGAAATTGCAGAGATGGAAGGGGTGAGTGTCAAAGCGATAGAAAAACGAATGCATCTGGCCCTAAAAACCTTAAGAGATCAAATCGACGGTATCTGAATCGATCGGCGTATGTCAGGCCAAGGAGACCCAAAAAACAGCCGCTACGCAACATCATGTCGATAAAAGGTAGGGTTTTATGAAGGTTGGTTGTTATTAAAGTATTAAAGCTTGAAACCATGCAAGAGAATTACTTAGCGAAATGGCTCAACAACGAGCTTACCGAGGCAGAGCTGGCAGAATTTAAAAAATCTGAAACATATGCCTCGTACCAGCGCATCGTCGACGCAACCGATACAATGGAAGCTCCTGATTTTGATATTGAAGGGGCCCTGATGGAGGTCAAAAACAGAAGGTATCCTTAAAGAATACCATGGTAGTACAACTGGCACCTTTCAAAATGTTCCTGCGCGTCGCAGCGGTCGTGGCGGTACTTTTGGCCGGTGCCTATCTTTATTTGAACAGTCTCAACGAATCGGTGACCACACAATATGCCGAAAACAAGCAGGTGATATTGCCCGATCATTCTGAAATCGTATTGAACGCCGGTTCCGAAATCAACTATAGTATTAAGAAATGGGACCAACAGCGCAACGTGAATCTCAAAGGGGAAGCCTTCTTCAAGGTAGCCAAGGGCAAACGCTTTACGGTAATCACCGACGGCGGAAGCGTCGCGGTTCTGGGAACCCAATTCAATGTGGAGCACAGAAGGGGATTTTTCGAAGTGACCTGTTATGAAGGTCTGGTGAGTGTGAGCTTTAAAGGTGAAGAAACAAAATTGCCCGCAGGCACCTCCTTTGTTGCCATCAATGGCAATAGAGTGGCCGCAGAAAACCCCGATGCCAAGCTACCCGCATGGATGAACCAGGAGAGCAGCTTTAAAAGTATTCCTTTGAAATATGTGCTTGCCGAGTTCGAAAGACAGCACGATATCAAGGTGGAGACCCGTGATGTAGACACAGAACAATTGTTCACTGGCACCTTCAGTAATACAGATGCCGACTTGGCTTTGCAGAGCATCAGTATTCCTTCCCAAATAAAGTTTAAATTTGAGGGGAATAAAGTGTTGTTCTATGCCGAAAACACTCCGTAAGGCATTATCCTTATTTGTTTGTCTTTGCTTGCTTTCCGCCTTGATCACCAGGGCCCAGGAAACAACGCCCCCTACCTACCTCATACCCTTTATCCAAAAACTGGAAGAAGATTTTGACATCAAGTTTTCCTATGTGGATGACGACTTGCGGAATGTTCAGATCACGATTCCCAATAGCGTGGGTCTTGCAGAAATCCTGGCCAGTATCACGAACCAAACCCAGATCAAGATACAAAGGATCAGCGATCGTTACTATTCCATGGCCAAAAGCAGTACGGTAGACATTTGTGCCCGGGTGTTGGATAATTTTGAGGAAAATACCGTTATGGGGGCGACGGTGGAAGTTTTGGGGAGCAAGATCGCCATGGTAACCGATTCGGAGGGTCGCTTTGCCCTACAGAAAGTGCCGAGAAAAGCGATACTCCAGATCAAGTTTTTGGGCTTCAAAACACTGTTTGTCGAAGCCGGGGAACTGATCGACACCCACAATTGCAAAACCTTGTTGTTGGATCCCTACTACCAGGAATTGGAGGAAGTGGTCGTGTACAAATTCCTGACTACCGGACTCACCAAACAAACCGATGCCAGTATCTTGTTGAACAGTTCCGAATTCGGCATACTGCCAGGCACCATCGAACCCGATGTGCTACAAACGGTGCAAGCCCTTCCGGGTATCAAAAGTATAGATGAAACCGTTTCCGACATCAACATCAGAGGAGGCAGCAACGATCAAAACCTATTGCTATGGGACGGCATCAAAATGTACCAATCCGGTCACTTTTTCGGGCTTATCTCCGCGTTCAACCCTTATCTTACCGACAAGGTGATATTGATCAAAAACGGATCCAGTGCCCAATATGGGGACGGGGTAAGCGGTATCATAGACATGCACACCACAAATGAGATCAAAGACCGATTTTTTGGCGGGGCGGGCATCAACCTGATCAGCGGGGACGTTTATGGGCAATTCCCCTTGGGCAACAAGATGGCCTTGCAGCTCTCGGCCCGACGTTCCCTCACCGATTTCTTCAATACCCCTACCTATAACGAATTCTTCGATCGGGCCTTCCAGGACAGCCAGATCGTGGAAAGGGAAGGCGATTTCTACTTTTACGATTTTACCGGGAAGTTGCTCTATGATATCGATGCGAAGCAGAAGTTGCGCCTCAGTTTTATAAACATCAACAACGCATTGGATTATTCCGAGCTTTCCAGGGATGTGAACAATGCCACCCAAAGCAGTCTCGACCAGACCAACCTGTCATTCGGTGGCAGTTTGGACAGTGAATGGACAAAGCGGTTCACGACCTTTGTCAACATGTACTATACCAGGTACAATCTGGATGCCCGCAATATTTCATCGGATGCCCAACAGCAGCTGTTCCAGAACAACCAGGTGAAAGAAACCGGATTGAAGCTCAATACCAATTTCCGTCCCAATGAAAATCTCAATTGGTTGAACGGGTATCAACTGAGCGAAACGGGAATTACCAATGGCACCAACGTAACCGCCCCCCCTTTCAACAGCAACATCAAAGGGGTGGTACGCACGCATTCGCTCTTCTCGGAAATAGGCTATACCTCGCCCTATCGGAAACTGTTCGCCCAGCTTGGGGTACGGCTGAACTACCTTCAAAATCCGGGGAATTTCGAAAAGGTGATCTTGGAACCAAGGCTCAACCTCAACTATCGTTTTTCAAAAGTGTGGAAAGTCTTGGTCTTGGGCGAATTCAAGAGTCAGGCGACCAACCAGATCGTAGACCTGGAACAGAACTTCCTGGGCATCGAAAAAAGAAGGTGGATCATTTCCGATGGGGTGGGCCTTCCCGTAACGCGGAGCAAACAGGGTTCGGTAGGCATCAATTACGACCAAGAGAAATTGTACATTGGATTGGAGGGTTTTTATAAGGAGGTCAACGGCATCAGCACCGCCACCCAAGGTTTTCAGAACCAAGACCAGTTTAATGGGGAAATCGGAAAATATGAGGTAAGGGGCATCGAGTTTTTGATCAATAAGAAAACCGAACAATATAGTATTTGGACGAGTTATACCTATAACCTCAACGACTACACCTTCGATGATATCGTACCCAGCCAATTCCCCAATAATCTGGATATAAGGCATACCCTAACCTTGGCCGGAACTTACGATATAGGCCATCTAAAACTCGGTGTAGGGCTCAACTACCGCAGCGGAAAACCCTATACCGAACCCCTGGCCGGTGACCCCATCGATAGCAGCGTTTTTCCCAACCGCATCAATTACGACGAACCGAACGTTCAACGGCTCCCGGAGTATATCAGGGCGGATGCCTCTGCCATCTATGATTTTGATCTGGGAATTGGGGCAGCCGCGACAATAGGGCTTTCGGTGCTCAATTTTACGGATAGGAAAAACATCTTCAATACCTATTACCGCCTCAACGCGTCGAATGAAATTGAAAAAGTGGAGAACATTTCCTTGGGCCTTACCCCAAACCTGAGCTTCCGAGTGCGTTTTTAATCCCGATTCAGTCGGTTGATCACCAAAACATGGGGAAAAGTGATCGCCGCCAAAAATGAAAAGAAAAAGGAAAGGGAGGTTTCTACATTGTTCCTAAAAACAAATAGCAACAGCAGCAGGCCCAAAACGGAAATGATCCAATATGGAAAGGATGATCTGATGTAATTGCGAATACTCCTCCGTCCGATATTGCCATACAGATACATGATTTGATCCGCCAGGGAGGGAAGCGAATGCCATAGAATAAAATAAATGGCAAAGGCCCAGAGCAGAGAGGCCGTATTAAAAATCACAAAGAACAACAGAACAAAAAAAACCTCTTTCGGCAAATTGGCCCGAACAGACCCCTTGTACCACAAATACCCCAGCGCAGTTATACTTCCCAAAGCGCTGAACACCAAACCGTACCCATAAACCCACTTGGGCAGGTCATGGCCGGTAATCGTGGCGATGACCCCGGATACTTCCGACCAGTGGGCATAAAAAAGCAGAAAGAGGATAAAGAGGCCGTAACTGAGGTAAAATACATAGCCCACAATTCGTGATTCCTTTACCTTAAAGACCCAATGTTGTTCCCCAAAATGGTAACCGCTAAAAATGATAAAGGAGAGCAGTGCGATGGTAGGAATAAAATAAAACAGGGCCAGGCTGGTCCCCACAAAAAGGATATAGTAGGCCAGAACCGTTACGAATCCCTTCCCGCTGATATTGGTATGTCTCGACTTTTGCAACAACTTCAGATCATTGGCCCCATGAAGGATTCCAAAGGTAAGGATCAGGACGTAGGCCAGAATATTCTCCACATCATCACCGAAAAAAACGGCCAGCCACAGCGCAAAAAAGGTCGATACCACAATAAAACTGTGCAATTTCCCATATTTCAGCGTTGTATTTTCCATTTTGTGTAAAATTTTTAACTTAAAATTAAACATTATGTGTTTAATTTTTTATAAATTTACTTAAACAAAACTAATTTAACTCTTCAATTTATGGAAACTTTTCTGACTTCGATTCCCTTGGTGTCCAAAATGGCCACCAATGACTATGTGGGCTTTACCTTTTTTGTTGGCTGTATGGCCATGATGGCGGCCTCTGCTTTTTTCTTCTTTTCCATGAACAGCTATGATAGGAAATGGAGAACTTCCATCCTGGTTTCAGGATTGATTACCTTCATCGCCGCGGTGCACTACTGGTACATGCGCGATATACTGGGCCAACTTCGGTGAGTCCCCGACCTTTTTCCGCTATGTGGACTGGATTTTGACCGTGCCCCTGATGTGCGTCGAATTCTACCTCATCCTCAAAGTGGCAGGTGCCAAAAAATCGTTGATGTGGCGCCTGATCTTCCTTTCTGTGGTCATGTTGGTCACCGGATATTTGGGAGAAGCCGTATTCAGGGACCAAGCCTGGTTATGGGGCTTGATTTCAGGAATCGCCTACTTCGTCATCGTCTATGACATCTGGTTGGGCCAGGCCAAAAAATTCGCCGAAGCTGCCGGAGGGGCCGTCTTGACCGCCCACAAAACGCTTTGCTGGTTCGTGTTGGTAGGATGGGCCATTTATCCCATCGGCTACATGGCCGGTACCCCAGGATGGTATGAAGGTCTGTTTGGTGGACTTTCAATGGACGTTGTGTACAACATCGGTGATGCCATCAACAAGATCGGTTTTGGTCTTGTGGTCTACAATTTAGCAGTAACCGCCACTGCAAAAGCAGAAGCATAAGTTATTGTTAATTTAGTTGGTTGTTGAAAGGCCGCTCTTTTGGAGCGGCCTTTTTATGTTTATTTGTTATAAGAAATGGTTCGACAAAAACTGATGGAGATTCCCTGTCAAAACCCGTCTTCCCAGGTTTTATCCTACATTCTTTCCGGAACTTGAATGCCCAGCAGATGGAATGCCGATTGGATCACCTCGGCAACCTTTTTTGACAATTGCACCCTGAATTTCTTCTTGGGCAATTCGGGTTCACCCAAGATCGAAACCTGTTGGTAGAACGAATTGAACTCCCGCACCAGATCGTAGGTATAGTTGGCGATCAATGCCGGACTAAAATTGTCCGCGGCCAATTGAATGGTCTCTGGAAACTGTAAAAGCTGCTTGAGGAGCTCCTTTTCCTTTTCGTGCAGGCCATCCGATAGGCTTACCACTTTTGAAGAATAATCGAACTCGGCATCGGCCCTTCTTAGTATGGATTGTATCCGTGCATAGGTGTACTGTATGAAAGGCCCGGTATTGCCCTGAAAATCGACCGATTCCTTGGGATCGAACAGAATGCGTTTTTTGGGATCCACCTTAAGGATGTAATATTTCAGCGCCCCGAGGCCTATCATGCGATAGGAGTTCCCCTTTCTCAGTTTCAGTATAGCCCTCCAACTTGCCCAATTCTTCGGAAATGGAAGCAGCGGTTTGGGTCATATCGGCCATCAGGTCGTCTGCGTCGACCACGGTGCCTTCGCGGCTCTTCATCTTGCCGCTGGGCAGGTCGACCATCCCGTAGCTCAGATGGTACAGCTGCTTTGGCCCAAGTGTAGCCGAGTTTCTTAAGGATCAGGAACAAGACCTTAAAATGGTAGTCCTGTTCATTGCCAACGGTATAAACCATGCCGCCAATATCGGGATAGTCCTTCACCCGTTGAATGGCCGTGCCGATATCCTGTGTCATGTATACCGCGGTACCATCGGAGCGCAGCACGATCTTTTCGTCCAGACCTTCGTCGGTGAGATCGATCCATACGCTGCCATCGTCCTTTTGTATAAAACACCCCTTTTTGTATGCCCTTCCGCAACAACATCCTTCCCCAGTAAATAGGTATCGCTCTCGTAGTAGAGCTTGTCGAAATCCACGCCCAGATTGCGATAGGTTTCCTCAAAACCGGCATAGACCCAGCCGTTCATGGTTTTCCATAGGGCGACCACCGCTGTCATCGCCCGCCTCCCATTGCGAGAGCATCTCTTGCGCCTCCTTCAAGAATAGGGGCCTCCTTTTCGGCCCTTTTTACGTCCATGCCCCGCGCCACCAGTGGCCGCGACCTCCTTTTTATAAGCCTTGTCAAAGGCCACATAATAATTCCCTACCAATTTGTCGCCCTTCAACCCGGTACTTTCGGGGGTTTCCCCGTTCCCGAATTGCTGCCAGGCCACCATACTCTTGCAGATGTGTATTCCACGGTCGTTGATGATTTGGGTCTTGTACACCTTCTTTCCGGAAGCCTTGAGGATTTCCGCTACGGAATACCCCAAAAGGTTGTTTCGGATATGTCCCAAATGCAAGGGTTTATTGGTATTGGGAGAAGAATACTCCACCAAAATCGCGTCGGTATTGCCTGGAGTTCTATAGCCATAGTGCTCGACCTCCTTGATGGCACTGAACGAATGCAGGTAATGATTATCACTGATCAGGAGGTTTAAAAACCCTTTGACCACATTAAAATCAATTACCGCTTCAACTTCCGTTACCAAATGCGATCCTATCTTGGCCCCGATCTGTTCCGGATTGCCCTTTACAAATCGAAGCATCGGGAAGATCACCACCGTGATATCCCCTTGAAAATCCTTACGGGTGGGCTGAAATTCGACATTGGGCAGGACGACCCCAAAAATGGCATTTACGGCTTCCTTTACCTTTACATCCAGAACAGTTTGAAGGTCCATTGATCTTTATTTCACGAAGGCGCAAAATTACGTATTTTTTTATGCTTTGTTCTGTATGGGCCAAGGTATTCCACCTGCTTTTGGCTAACTTTGAAGAAAAAGCGCAAGAAAAAGCATATGCTCGTCAACGTCTCCTATAACAACAAGGAAATTACCCGAAAAGTGGATGATGAAGTAGGGCAACCCTTTACCTTAAAGGAACGATGGGCCATGGGCGGTATAGGTTCCCCTAAATTGTTCATTACGGAAGCCAGCATCGAAATACGCAATCTGTTGATATTGGACAATAATCTCGATTCCTGTAATATAGAATTGAGGCCGAAAGGCATCATTGTCCGGTTTCGTTCCTTACTGGAAACCTTCGCCCTCGTCATCCCCTTTTACAAATTAACCATTTACAAAGGCGATTTTGCCGTTTACTCGATTTATAGGGACCATTATTTTATCAAGGTACGATCGGACACCAAGGCCATTCAAAAATTTTTTCGAAAACTTTTGGACTATAAAGCCGACAATGGGCCGGTGGACATCTTAGATTTGTAGCCGAGGCCTATGGGGCAAGGTCCAGCAAGCCTTAAAAATCGAAAATCCATTGTAATATAGGGCCATTCACTTTAGCAAAAGGCCTTAAAAAGCTACACCCTATGAAAATACTCCTTACCGGCGCCAACGGTTATATCGGCATGAGGTTGCTGCCACAGTTGCTCGATATGGGCCACGAGGTGGTCTGTGCCGTGCGGGATGCCAAGCGACTCTCCGTAGATAGGGAAACCCTAGCGCGGATCGAAGTTGTGGAAATCGATTTTTTGGAGGAGGTGATAGCGGGCAAAATGCCAAAAGATATCGAGGCGGCCTATTTTTTGATCCACTCGATGAGCTCCTCCACACAGGCCTTCGATGAGATGGAGGCAAAAACGGCCCATAACTTCAACCGTTACCTGGAAGGCACCCAGGTAAAGCAGGTCATTTACCTCAGTGGCATCGCCAATGAGGCCAACCTGAGCAAACACCTCTGGTCTCGAAAAAATGTGGAGGACATATTGTACCAGGGCCCTTTCCAACTCACCGTACTCAGGGCAGGGATCATTGTGGGATCGGGCAGTTCTTCCTTCGAGATCATCAGGGATCTCTGTGAAAAATTGCCGGTGATGGTCACCCCAAAATGGGTATTGACCAAAACACAGCCCATAGCCATAAGGGATATCATCAACTTCCTCATCGGGGTCTTGGGCAATGAGCGCACCTATGGCGATTCCTTTGATATTGCCGGTCCCGATGTGCTGAGCTACAAACAGATGATGGAGCAATATGCCCAGGCAAGGGGCTTTAAGAACTGGATCTTCACGATACCCATAATGACCCCCAAACTGTCTTCCTACTGGCTCTACTTCGTGACCTCAACCTCCTACAAATTGGCCATGAACCTGGTCGACAGCATGAAAATAGAGGTAGTGGCCAGGGATAACCGGCTTCAGGAAATTTTGGGCATCAAGACACATACCTACAGGGAAGCGATCGACATGGCCTTTAAAAAAATTGAACAGAACCTTGTGGTGAGTAGTTGGAAGGACAGTATGATCAGTGGGCGGTTCAAAAAGAATCTTGGCAAATACATTCAAGTCCCGAAATATGGCGTATTGCAGGACCATAAGAAACTCAAGATTTCAGATCCGGAGCGGGTGATTGGGAATATTTGGAAAATAGGCGGTGAAAACGGATGGTATTATGGCAATTGGCTCTGGAAAACCAGGGGCTTGCTCGACAAATTGATCGGAGGCGTTGGATTGCGCCGTGGCCGCACCCATCCCGATAAAATCTATCCTGGAGATGCCCTTGATTTTTGGCGGGTCTTATTGGCCGATAAAAAGGGGAAGAGGCTCCTGCTTTTTGCAGAAATGAAGCTTCCCGGCGAAGCCTGGCTGGAATTCAGGATCGATGAAGACGATGTGCTCCACCAAACGGCCACTTTTAGGCCCAGGGGGCTCAAGGGCCGCTTATATTGGTATAGCATTGTTCCCTTCCATTATTTTATCTTTGGGGGAATGATCAGAAATATCGCCAAGGCCCGCTGAACTTAATCGCACTAAAGCACTTCGTCTTTGAACGCTTTTTTAAAAAATCAACTGCTTTTTCTGTCCCTGGGCATATTGCTGTTGTTCACCCTCACCGTATTCTTCCAAACCGAAGCGAGCTATGGGGCCATTGAATCGCTGTCACTATGGGTGCGGAATCATTTCGGCTATTTTTATCTGTACCTGGGCTTGGGTTGTGTGCTGTTGTTGTTGGGGATCGCCATTTCGCCATTGGGCAGGATAAAACTCGGCAAGGTCGGTTCCAAACCCGAGCATACGCTTTGGTCCTGGACGGCCATGCTATACAGTGCAGGGATGGGAGCCGGTATCCTGCTGCGGGCCGTTCAAGAACCCGTTTTCATGAAACAGTATCCACCCTATCCCTCGGCCATGGAACCAGACATTTTGGCCCTGGAATTCACTTTTTACCAATGGGGCTTTACCGCTTGGGCATTTTATGGCCTATTTGCCATGGTAGTGGGCTATGCCCTATTCGTGGGAAAAAAGAAGGTTTTGGTCAGTGCGACCATCGAGGGTACGATCAAAAACAAGTGGGCAAGGAATGGTATTGATGTGATGACCATTGTGACCACTGTTTTTGGGCTCATAGCGGCCATCGGATTGGGCACCACCCAAATCAATGGCGGCCTCAACCACGTTTTTGGCCCCCACTTTGGCCTGGGAACGACCTTGGTGTTGGCGGTCTTGGTGTCGGCCATAGCCTTCTATTCGGCCTGGCAAGGGGTCAACAAAGGCATCAAAGCCATTTCCAAGATTAATATCCTCTTGACCTTGGCCCTGCTGCTCTTCATTTTTTTCACGAGCGATATGGCTGTCATTCTGCTATCGTTTTCAAAAGCCACACTTCATTATCTGTTCGATTTCATCCCCATGAGCCTGGCATTGGAAGGATTTGATCCCGGGCTTGATTTTTTGACCGATTGGACCTTTTATTATTGGGCATTTTGGTTGGCCTGGGCACCTTTTACGGGAATTTTCATCGCCCGGATATCGAAGGGCAGGACTTTGAGGCAGCTGTTGCTCGGCGTGTTGATCATCCCTTCGCTGGGCACTTTCTTTTGGTTTTCGGTCTTCGGCGCTTCGGCCTTCCAATTGATCGAAGGTTGGGGATCATATAATGATGAATTCGGGAATGTTTTTTCCTCGATTTTTGTTTTTCTGGAACACTACCCCATGGCCGGCTTGCTCAATATTGCCACGATCATTTTATTGCTGGGATTTTTGATCACTTCGGTAGACTCGGCCGTATTCGTGCTGAGCATGTTCACCGACCAAGGAAAAAAAGACCCCAGCAAACGGCATCGGTTGTTGTGGTCGGTATTTATTTTGTTGGCGACCCTGGCCTTGATCTTACTGGGTAATTTTAGATCGGATATCGATGTGTTGACCGCGGTTCAGAAACTATTGATCATCACCTCCCTGCCTTTTGCCTTTTTCATGGTGGCCATGACATCGATTTTTATGAGGCGTTTGCTGTTCGTCCCCAAGGGGAACATCAAAGAATGACCGCTTTTGATCAAACTAAATTGATGCATCATTACGAACGCGGACCCATCATCCGGCTTTTGGCAAAAATACCTCCGCCATCATACATCGTGCACTGCCTCCACCGCAGGTCTCTATCGTATCCAAAGCACTGTGAACGATTTCGCAATGCTTTTCCATGGCCTTGATTTGGACAGGGGTCAGACTGTGGTATGCTTGTGAACTCATCACAAGATAGGGCGTTGCATCCTTTCCCAATACCTGCAACATGTTACCTGCAAAATGGTGCATCTGTTCCTCGGTGATGGCGATGATCTCTTTCCCATCCTCCTTAAGATGGTTCAGCACATTTTTGCGCTCCTTCAAATCGTCGATGCTTTCGAGGCAGATTACCGAAAAATCCAGCGCAAGGCACATCATTACGTTGGTATGGTAAATGGGCAACCGTTGCCCCTCATAGGTTTGATAGGCACTGAAGATAACGGGCATACAATCAAAATCTTCACAGAATTCGATCACCAGTTCTTCGTCGGCACGGGCAGAGAGGGCGCAATATACTTTTTGGTGTTCCCTATCGAGCAAGAGGCTTCCGGTACCTTCCAAAAACAATCCTTCCGCCTCTGCAGCGGTATAGTCCATAACGTTGTGGATCACATAGCCTTTGGCCTCGAGCAGGTCCAAAATATCTTCCCTTCTTTCCTTTCTGCGATTTTCGGCGAACATCGGATAAAGACCAACCGTTCCATCACTGTGGAAGGAGATCCAATTGTTCGGAAATATGGAATCCGGGGTATCGGCTTCCTTGGTATCTTCGACCACGATCACGTTGACGCCTTTTGCCCGCAAGATTTCCACAAAGGCATCGAACTCCTCCTGGGCCTTGGTGTTGATGACCTGGTTTTTCACATCGATATCTTCCATGAAGAAGTTATTGACGGCCGTTTGTTCATTCATCCTAAAACTCACTGGACGAACCATTAAAATGGTATTGGTGATCTGTTTCATCTGTTCCTTAGTATTATTGATCAATCGCGAACCAAAGGCAGCGTACTGCAGCGGAGCAAACCTTCCTGTTTTGAGATTTCCGCATAAGGGATCTCTTCAACGGTAAAGCCATTGCTTCGCAACCATTTGTTCAGCCTTACAAAGTTTTTTTCGGATACGACCACTTCCGGTGAAATCGAAAACACGTTGCTGAACATGTGATACATTTCCTCGGCCGTAATCTCAAAGATATGCTCTGGACCGAAATAATCGACCAGCCACTGGTATTCCGATTCGATCAAAAACCCATTTTTATGAAGAATGGCCTTATCCCTACCCACCGGCTGGAAGCAACAATCCAAATGGAGTGCATTCTCCCTTGCATTGGTCGATTTTCGCAGCTCGAAGGCCTTGACCTTTTTGTTGGGAAACAAGCCTGCCAAATAGCTTACCGCAGCCCTATTCGTACGAGCCGTGATATGTTGCGGATAATTCTCCGCCGTATAGGTGCCCACGAAAATATAGTCGTTCCATGGCATCACATCGCCTCCTTCCACATGGACCTCTGCTGGCGGGTACACTACTTTGGACGGGTCTATTTGATCGAGCACGTGCCCTATGGCCAGGAATTCCTCCTCACGATCCGGCAATATGTTCGCTTTGAGAAAGGTATCCCCGATGACAAAGGCAATATCCCGCGAAAAAATTTGGTTGGTATCCTGCAGCACTTTAGGACGAAATACCTGCACCCCGTATTTTTCAAAAACGGCAGCAAAGGCATCCATTTCCTTTACCATATCGGCTTCGACCGGATAGGTCCCCGCCAAGATATGTTCCAGCGATTTTGGGTCATACGCGTCTTCAGGCCTGGGGGTGGGTCCACAGCTCTCGGCCGTTCCCAGAACCACGGCCCTCAAGCGCGACGTTTCGTCATTGATGTTCAACTGCAGCATGCCGGAAATTTTGTGCTAAGATAAGACTGTATGAGGGTAAAAAAAATGCTCCTTTAACAATAAAAGGAGCATTTTTTGATTTTGGTTCAGCAGGGTTTACCTCAGGCTTAAATCGACATAGGGCCGCAGGTTTTCTCCTGTGTAGATTTGCCTTGGCCTTCCGATGGGTTCATTGTTCAACCGCATTTCGCGCCATTGGGCAATCCACCCGGGAAGTCTTCCCAAGGCAAACATAACCGTGAACATGTCGGTTGGGATGCCAAGGGCCCTATAAATGATGCCGGAATAGAAATCGACGTTCGGATATAATTTTCTTTCCACGAAATAGGAGTCTTCGAGCGCCTCCTTTTCCAACCCTTTGGCGATATCCAGAATGGGATCGTCGATGCCCAGTTCATCCAGCACCTCATCGGCGGCCTTTTTTATGATCTTTGCCCTTGGATCGAAATTTTTATAGACCCTATGACCGAAGCCCATCAGCCTAAAGGGATCATCCTTATCCTTGGCTTTGGCCATGTATTTTTTGGTATCTCCCCCATCGGCTTCGATGGCCTCGAGCATTTCGAGCACGGCCTGGTTTGCACCCCCATGTAATGGGCCCCATAAGGCCGATATGCCCGCTGATAAAGAGGCAAAAAGACCGGCATGTGAGGATCCCACGATACGAACGGTGGAAGTGGAACAGTTTTGCTCATGATCGGCATGAAGGATCAGTAGCTTGTCCAAGGCCTCAATTACATTTTTGTTCTTTTTATATTCCTGATTGGGTTTTTTGAACATCATTTTATGGATGTTCTCCACATATCCGAGACTTTCGTCGCCATAATCAAGTGGAAGTCCCTTTTTCTTTCTCAAGGTCCAGGCCACGAGCACCGGAAATTTTGCCAAGATGCGAACGATGGCGTGGTACATCGCCTTTTCGGAGCTCACATTTACGGAAATCGGATTAAAGGCGATGAGCGCACTGGTCAAGGAAGACAAGACTCCCATCGGATGGGCAGATTTAGGGAAGCCGTCAAGGATTTTCTTCATTTCCTCATCCACGGTCGATTCGTTCTTGATATCCTTATGGAACGCCTCCAATTTTTCCTTATTGGGCAATTCCCCGAAAATCAGCAGATAGGCGACTTCCAAAAAATCGGCCTTTTCGGCCAACTCTTCTATCGCATAACCACGGTATCTCAAAATACCCTTTTCCCCATCGAGGAAAGTAATGGCACTTTCGCAGGAACCGGTATTTTTATAACCGGGATCAAGGGTAATAAGTCCCTTGGTAACCGATCGCAGGTTTTTTATGTCTATGGCCGATTCATCTTCGGTGCCTTTTATAACGGGAAATTCGTATCTCTGACCATTGTATTCAATAATTGCGAAGTCTGACATTTGCGGTAGTTACTTTAGGTTAAACGTAAATTTAAGGAAAACACCTCATGTTAACAATTTAGTATTTTCATTTAGGTTATTATTAACAATGGGCACAAAAAGTGTTGGCTTGTCTTGAAGGTTCCATTATAGCAGGTAGAGGAATTTGTAGTAATCATCGACCGATTTCTTCCAGGTAAAGCGCATTTTCTTGGCATTGGACTGGATCTCCTCCCATTTGGGCTTATCATGCTCAAAAAGCCACAGCGCTTCATCAAAGGTCGACACCATGTTCTTGATCTTCTCGTCATAGGTGGCCCCATCAAAGGAAAAGCCTGTTTTCATATGCTCCACGGTATCCTTCAATCCTCCGGTATGGTGTACCAAGCATGGATTCCCATTGCGCATGGAAAGCATTTGGCTGATGCCACAAGGTTCAAAAAGACTTGGCATGAAATAGAGGTCCGACTCTAGGTAGATGGAGTCGATCAGGTCTTCCGATTGCCCATTCGTAAAAATGAAGTTTTGATGTTCGTAACTCATTTTTCTGAAAAGCGCTTCGTACTCAGGTGCACCGGTGCCCAAGAGCATAAAAATTCCGTCCACCTTCTTTAGTTTTTGCAGTATTTGCACCAAGGCTTCAGGGGAACGTTTTAGGAAATAGAACTTCTGTTCGGTCAATCTGGCCACGCTTGCCATGATGAACTTTGGTCGTACATCTACATATTTCATGATCTTTTCGCCAGTATGCGCCAAGAAATCGGCCTTGTATTTTTTTGATTCTTCCTGTAACCAACGGAACAAGGCCTTTACGGTATTTCGATAGAGCTGGCCCGTTGCGGCCACCCTTATGTTGTTGTAATTGCTCCCATTAAGGATGCCGTACAACCTGCCTTCATCATTGGCCTTGACCAAATCGACTTCCAATGATTCCCCGCCGATAAACTCCGGAGGGGCACTGGGTTTGAGGATGTCTTCCTTATAAGATGGGGAAACCGTATGAACGGCATCGGAAAATCGAATGCCCACGGCCATCAGATTTACACAATCCTGGTACCGGTAGTCCATTAGGGCATTGGTATCGAGTTCGATATCGGGAAACCAATTTTGTAAAGAGGAATAATTTCCCTTAAATGGGCGAATGCCCTGGATGGCCAGGTTATGGATGCTATAAACGAACCTGATTTTTTTCAATGCATTATAGGCGGGATGGTACTGTTTTAAAAAGAGCACTAAGCTGGTGTGCCAATCGTGCAAATGCACAATATCGAGCTTGCCAAAACAATCCTTTTTGATGGCCTCGGCCACGGCGGTACAAAAAATAATAAACTTGACCGCATCGGTATAAAACGGTTCGGTAGGGTCGTTGTGATAGATATGCGCAATATCGCCCGCTTCTATTTCGGGATGGTGTATTACATAGTGGTGTACATTCTTGAATTCCTTTTTAGGCACCACCTCATAGAGATCGGCAGTATAGGTTTGGCCTCGGAGCTGAACGTTAAGATGCGATTTGAAGGTGCCGTTTTTATATAATCTGGAATAGGCTGGAACCACCACATGCGCCTTGTCGCCCCGCTCGGAAATCTGTCTCGGTACATCGCGCACCACATCGCCCATTCCTCCGGCCTTACATTCAGGTATGGCATCATTTTCAGCAGCAACAAAAAGAAAATTGTTCATATTTTACGGGAAGGATTTCAGTCAATACAAGATATTCAATTAAATGGGAATTACCGTCGATACCCAAAAAAAAACCTTCCCTACCCATATAGTAGATGGGTAGGGAAGGATGCCTTTTGGTATACTTTAAATTATTTGATTTTAAAAGCCTTTAGCTGGGGATAGTAGGCCATTTCGCCCAATTCTTCCTCAATACGCAACAATTGGTTGTATTTCGCCATTCGATCGGATCGCGAGGCAGAACCCGTTTTTATTTGTCCGGTATTCAAGGCAACGGCCAGATCGGCGATGGTATTGTCTTCCGTTTCTCCGGATCGGTGCGACATTACCGAAGTGTAGCCAGCGTTCTTGGCCATATTCACGGCCGCGATGGTCTCCGTTAGGGTGCCTATTTGGTTTACTTTGATCAAAATAGAATTCGCGATGCCGTTTTCAATGCCACGTGAAAGCCGCTCCACATTGGTCACAAAAAGATCGTCACCTACCAATTGCACCTTGTCCCCAATTAATTCGGTCAAGACTTTCCACCCTTCCCAGTCGTTTTCATCCATGCCATCCTCGATCGAAATAATCGGATATTTTGAAGCTAGATCGGCCAAATACTGTGCTTGCTCTGCGGAAGAACGCACCGCTCCCTTGTCACCCTCGAATTTGGTATAGTCGTATTTCCCGTTCACATAGAATTCGGCCGCGGCACAATCCAGTGCGATCATCACATCATCGCCCAATTTGTAGCCCGCCTTTTCAACCGCCTTCGCGATGGTATCCAGGGCATCTTCGGTACCGTCGAGCGTTGGGGCAAAACCGCCCTCGTCGCCCACTGCGGTGCTCAACCCTCTATCGTGCAATACTTTCTTAAGATTGTGGAATATCTCGGTGCCCATTTGCATGGCATGTGAAAAACTTTTTGCTTTTACCGGCATCACCATGAATTCCTGAAAGGCGATGGGCGCATCGGAATGTGAGCCACCATTGATAATGTTCATCATGGGCACCGGAAGGGTATTGGCGCTTACGCCGCCTACATAGCGATAAAGTGACTGTCCCAATTCGTTGGCTGCCGCTTTGGCCGCTGCCAGGGATACCCCTAGGATCGCATTGGCACCCAGTTTCGATTTGTTGGGTGTCCCGTCAAGATCGATCATTACCTGATCGATCAGATTTTGTTCAAAAACAGACATCCCCAATATTTCTTCCGCAATGATCGTGTTCACGTTGTTCACTGCCTTTTCAACACCCTTGCCCATAAAGGCCTTGCCCCCGTCACGGAGTTCAACGGCCTCATGTTCACCGGTTGAAGCACCGGAAGGCACTGCAGCCCTTCCCATGATGCCATTTTCGGTAATCACATCCACCTCAACGGTAGGATTACCCCTAGAATCTAATATTTGCCTTGCGTGGACGCTTAGGATGATACTCATTTGATTGTTTTTAGGTTTAGTTTAAGCGGCAAAGATACAAAACCGCCATGGTAAATTGTACCGGTCAACACTTGTTATTGGAACTATAACATCAATATAAACTAGGATACCGATACCGAGGCGACCGACTGTATCAGTTCAAAAAATTGGTCGAACAGGTATTCCGCATCATGGGGGCCAGGGCTTGCTTCAGGATGGTATTGCACTGAAAAAACAGGCTTGCCTTTCATTCTTATTCCGGCCACGGTATGGTCGTTCAAATGAAGGTGGGTTATCTCCAGCTCGTTATGGGCTTCGGTTTCCTCCCTGTTTACGGCAAAACCGTGATTTTGGGAGGTGATCTCCCCCTTGCCCGTGATCAAGTTCATGATGGGATGATTGATACCACGGTGTCCGTTATGCATTTTGTAGGTTGAGACCCCGTTGGCCAAGGCGATTACCTGATGCCCCAGACAGATACCGAAAACCGGCTTGTCGCTGGCAATCATTTTTTTTGCGCAGGCAATGGCATCGGTCAAGGGTTCTGGGTCACCCGGACCATTGGAGATAAAGTACCCATCGGGGTTCCAGGCCGCCATCTCCTCAAACGTGGCGTTATAGGGAAACACTTTGATGTAAGCGCCCCGCTTCGCCAAATTGCGCAAAATGTTCTTTTTAATGCCGATGTCCAAGGCCGAAATCCTGAACTGGGCCTTTTCGTCCCCCACAAGATATGGTTTTTGGGTCGATACTTTCGAGGCCAGTTCCAAACCTTCCATACTGGGTACCTGGGCGAGTTGTTTTTTAAGTTCTTCTATATTATCCACTTCGGTCGAGATCACTGCGTTCATGGCCCCATGATCCCTGATATAGTTTACCAAAGCCCGGGTATCGACATCGGAAATGGCAAAAAGTTGGTTGTCGTTTAAAAAGGTCTCGAGACTGGCGTCGGCTATGGGCCGTGAATATTCATAACTAAAGTTTCTACAGATCAGCCCGGCGATCTTTATGGAATCGGATTCAACCTCATCTGAATGGGTTCCGTAATTTCCGATATGGGCATTGGTGGTGACCATGAGTTGGCCGAAATAGGACGGATCGGTAAAAATTTCCTGATATCCCGTCATGCCCGTATTGAAACATACCTCTCCAAATGCGGTACCGGATTTGTTGCCTACCGATTTCCCATAAAATAAGGTTCCATCGGCCAATAATAACAGTGCTTTTTTTCTTGATTGATATTTCATTCTTAGCGTTGCTCTTTTAAATTAATCCCAATTGTCGATGTTTTTTGTTTTGAAGGCCTTTATCGCCAAATGGCCGGTACTTTGCAAAAAAACATAAAAAAAGGATAAGCTTTTAGGCCTATCCTTTAAAATTATTATAATTTATTGACATTTTATGCTTCAGACCCTTCATCCTTGGATTTGGTTTTCGGCTTTGCCTCCGTTTCGGAAGCAGCCTCCGGTTCGGCGGAGGTCTCAGGTTCAGCTGCCGGTGCGGTCTCCGTAGGTGCTTCCACTTCCGCGACAGCTTCCGTTTTGGCCTTAGCCTCAGGTTTTGCCTCCCTGGCCGGTTTGGCTTCCGCTTCAGGATTTACCGCCGCTTCCGGTTTGGTCTCCTGAACCGTTTCAACGGCAGGTTGTTCCCCTTTGCCGCCACTGCCCCTTCTACTTCTTCTGGTGGTCTTTTTCTTGGGCTTGCCGGCGTTGTAGATCTCGTTGAAATCAACCAGCTCTATCATGGCCATATCGGCATTGTCGCCCAACCTATTTCCCAATTTGATGATACGGGTATAACCTCCTGGTCTGTCGGCCACTTTCTCGGAAACTTCGCTGAACAATTCGGTGACCGCATATTTGTCCCTTAGGTTCTTGAATACGATGCGCCTGTTGTGCGTTCCTTTTTCAGCAGTGAGGTTGTTTTCGGCCTTTGATTTTGTAATCAGAGGTTCTATGAACTGTTTCAAGGCCTTCGCCTTGGCCACTGTGGTGTTGATTCTTTTATGTTCAATCAAGGAACAGGCCATGTTGGCCAACATCGCTTTTCTATGTGCGGTCTTTCTTCCTAAATGATTGACTTTTTTACCGTGTCTCATTTTTATTTATATTGACTTTCTTGTCGGGGATTCTCCCTTCCAACAAAAGTTAATTAATCTTTATCCAATTTGTATTTTGAAAGGTCCATGCCGAAGCTCAGCCCTTTGTTGATGACCAGTTCTTCCAGTTCGGTCAATGACTTTTTCCCGAAGTTCCTGAATTTCATCAAATCGTTTTTGTTGAAGGAAACCAAATCTCCCAACGTATCGACCTCCGCTGCTTTCAAGCAGTTCAGGGCACGAACGGAAAGATCCATGTCGACCAATTTGGTCTTGAGCAACTGTCGCATGTGCAATGATTCCTCGTCATAGGTCTCGGTCTGGGCAATCTCATCGGCTTCCAATGTAATGCGCTCATCGGAGAACAGCATAAAGTGATGGATCAAAACCTTTGCAGCCTCGGTCAAAGCATCTTTGGGATGAATTGAACCATCGGTCTCAATTTCGAAAACCAATTTTTCATAATCGGTTTTTTGCTCTACCCTGAAGTTCTCAATGCTGTACTTCACATTTTTGATCGGGGTAAAGATCGAATCGACCGCAATGGTACCTAGTGGCGTTCCAGATTTTTTGTTCTCTTCTGCCGGTACGTAACCCCTGCCTTTATCAAGCGTGATCTCCATATTGATGCCCACTTTGGAATCCATGTTGCAAATCACCAAATCCGGGTTCAATACCTGATACCCGGAAATGAATTTCTGAAAATCCCCGGCCACCATCTTGTCTTTACCACTTACCGATATCGACACCGTTTCTGCCTCCGAATCATCGATTTGTTTCTTAAAACGAACTTGTTTCAGGTTGAGGATGATTTCAGTGACATCTTCCACAACACCTGGGATGACCGAAAATTCATGTTCAACCGTATCAATCCTTACCGAAGTAATGGCATGACCTTCCAATGCTGAAAGCAATACCCTTCTTAATGCATTCCCAACGGTTAATCCATAACCAGGTTCTAAAGGGCGGAATTCAAACTTCCCTTTAAAATCTGAGGAATCGATCATTATTACTTTATCGGGTTTCTGAAAATTAAATAATGCCATAATTGGATCCTTGTTGGTTTATTTAGAGTATAACTCCACTATTAATTGTTCTTTGATATTCTCGGGAATCTGGATCCTTTCGGGGATGGAAACATAGGTTCCTTCCATTTTGGCACTGTTCCAGGTAATCCACTCATAAACGCTGCTGCTTGCGGAAAGGGAGTCATTTATGGCCTCAACCGATTTCGATTTTTCCCTAACGCCGACCACATCCCCTGGTTTCAAGGAGTAAGACGCAATGCTGACCAATTCGCCATTCACTGTGATATGCCTATGGGAAACCAATTGTCGGGCGCCTCTTCTCGAAGGGGAAATGCCCATTCGGTACACCACATTGTCCAATCGCGATTCGCACAACTGGAGCAATACTTCTCCCGTTACGCCTTTACTTCTGTTGGCCTTGGCGAAAAGGTTCCTGAATTGTTTTTCCAGAATTCCGTAAGTGTATTTTGCTTTTTGTTTTTCCATCAACTGGATGGAATATTCCGACTGTTTTCCACGACGTCTGTTCTGTCCGTGTTGTCCTGGAGGATAACTCTTTTTTTCAAAAGCCTTATCGTCCCCATAAATCGCTTCTCCGAATTTTCGGGCGATTTTACTTGTTGGTCCTGTATATCTTGCCATTTTTTATCTGTTTGAAGTGTGATTATGAATTAAGGCTTCTCCTTCGATAATCTTTAACTACACTTCGATTTATGAAATAATTGATTAAACTCTTCTTCTTTTGGGGGGACGGCAACCGTTGTGCGGCATTGGGGTTACATCGATTATTTCGGTAACCTCGATTCCTGAATTGTGTATGGATCGTATGGCAGATTCCCTACCATTTCCCGGGCCTTTTACATATACCTTTACCTTTCTCAAACCAGCTTCATGGGCCACTTTCGAACAATCCTCGGCTGCGATCTGTGCGGCGTAGGGGGTGTTCTTTTTAGAACCCCTGAATCCCATTTTTCCAGCGGAAGACCAAGAAATCACATCTCCCTTTTTATTGGTCAAAGAGATGATGATGTTGTTGAACGACGCAGTAACATGGGCCTCACCGACAGAATCGATGATTACCTTGCGTTTTTTCGTTGTTTTTGGATTTGTCTTTGCCATACTGTGTTACTTATTATTTAGTGGCCTTCTTTTTGTTGGCAACTGTTTTTCTTTTTCCTTTTCTCGTCCTGGAGTTGTTCTTGGTACGTTGACCCCTTAATGGCAATCCAGAGCGGTGACGAATGCCCCTGTAGCAGCCGATATCCATCAAACGCTTGATATTCAGCTGGGTCTCGGACCGCAATTCCCCCTCAATGGTAAAAGGTGCAACGGCTTCCCTGATCCGTCCGATTTCATCGTCGCTCCAGTCAGACACTTTGGTATCCTCGCTTACCTTCGCATTGAGCAATATTTCTTTGGCCCTACTTTTGCCGATACCAAAAATATAGGTAAGGGCAATGACGCCTCTTTTCTGTTTGGGTATGTCTATCCCTGCAATTCTTGCCATAATTATCCTTGTCTTTGTTTAAATCTAGGATTCTTTTTGTTGATTACGTACAACGTACCCTTTCTGCGAACAATCTTGCAGTCGGCACTTCTTTTCTTTATTGATGCTCTAACTTTCATCCCTTTAACTTAATATCTATATGTAATTCTTGCTTTCGACAAATCGTATGGACTCATTTCCAATTTTACCTTATCCCCTGGCAGTAATTTGATATAATGCATGCGCATCTTCCCTGAGATATGTGCGGTAACCACGTGGCCGTTTTCCAGTTCAACGCGAAACATCGCATTGGACAAGGCTTCGATGATACTTCCATCCTGTTCTATAGCTGCCTGTTTAGCCATACACTTATGCTACTTTTCTGTTTTTACCCGTCTTCATCAACCCGTCGTAATGCCTGTTCAATAGGTAGGCGTTTACTTGTTGCACCGTATCGATGGCGACCCCGACCATAATCAAAAGCGAGGTACCTCCATAAAAGAGGGCCCAACCCGATTGTACATCCATCATTTTGACCACGACTGCCGGCAGTACGGCAAGCAATGCCAAGAATACAGAACCCGGTAGTGTGATCAAGGACATGATCTTGTCCAAGAAATCCCCGGTCTCCTTTCCGGGCCTAATGCCTGGTATAAACCCCCCGCTTCGCTTCAGATCATCTGCCATTTTATTGGTAGGAACGGTGATCGCCGTATAGAAATAGGTGAACACAATGATCAAAAAGGCAAACAACAGATTGTAGGCCCAACCGAAGATATCGGAAAATTGTACCTGCATCCATTGGCCTGCCGCGGTGTCGTCAAAAGTGCTCCCGATCAGTCCGGGCACAAACATGATCGCTTGTGCAAAGATGATGGGCATTACCCCTGAGGCGTTCAATTTCAAAGGGATATATTGTCTAGATCCCATCACATTTTTCTCATAGCCACCGGATGCGGTTCGCCTTGCATACTGCACTGGAATCTGCCGTGTTGCCATTACCAGGAGCACACAGGCCAAGATTACCAAGAACCAAACGATGACCTCGATCAAAATGAACATCAGTCCCCCTGTATTGTTCGTCGTCCTTGACACAAACTCTTGTACGAACGATTGTGGCATATTGGCAATGATGCCGATCATGATCAAAAGGGAAATTCCATTTCCGATACCTTTATCGGTAATCTTTTCCCCCAACCACATCGCAAACACACATCCGGTCACCAGTATGATCACGGCGGGAATCATAAAATCAAGCCCCTTGCCCAATAAAAAGGCACTGTCCTGTACCCCAAAAGCGCCCAGACCATAAAGATAGGCCGGAGCCTGTACGATACAGATACCGATGGTCAACCATCTTGTGATCTGGTTGATCGTTTTCCTGCCGCTCTCGCCTTCCTTCTGCAACTTCTGAAGGTACGGAATGGCGATCCCCATCAACTGCACCACAATGGAAGCAGAGATATAGGGCATGATGCCCAGGGCGAAGATCGACACATTCGAGAATGCCCCTCCCGTAAAAGCGTTCAAAAGACCGAAAATACCTTGGTCGGTGCTTGAAGCCAATTCCGACAACTGATTTGAATCGATACCCGGCAGCACGATCTGGCAACCTAGACGGTATACCAAAAGCAAGCCGAGGGTCACGAGGATCCTGTTCCTCAGTTCTTCGATTTTCCAGATATTGGATATGGTCTCTAAAAATTTCTTCATATCTGTTTTGCTTATAAACTTATCGCCTCGCCCCCAGCTGCTTCGATGGCCGCTTTGGCAGTGGCGGTAAATTTATGTACAGAAACTTTCAAGGATGCCTTAAGTTCCCCGTTCCCTAAAATCTTAACCAGATCGTTTTTATGGGCGAGCCCATTTTCGATCAGGATATCGAGGGTAACCACATCTTTGATGATTTTGTTATCGACCAACTCCTGCAATTTTTCAAGATTGATGCCTTTATATTCCTTCCGGTTGATATTGGTAAAACCAAACTTGGGCACGCGGCGTTGCAAGGGCATCTGTCCACCCTCAAATCCTATTTTCTTGGAGTAGCCCGATCTTGATTTTGCCCCTTTGTGACCTCTCGTGGAAGTACCGCCTTTGCCGGAACCTTGGCCCCTGCCTACTGTCTTTCCAGCTTTGTTGGCTGCGCCTTCCGCCGGTTTCAGATTGCTTAAATTCATTCCCTTGTATATATTAAGCTTCTTGTGTAGAAACTAAGTGTTTAACTTTACCGATCATGCCAAGGATATTGGGCGAGTTTTCATGCTCCACCACCTGACCAATTTTCCTTAGGCCCAAGGATTCCAAAGTCCTCTTTTGGGTTTTCGGTTTTTTGATGCTGCTCTTGACCTGTGTTACTTTTATCTTTGCCATAACCATTCTTGTTGTTATCCTTTAAAAACTTTTTCCAAGGAAACGCCCCTTTGACGAGCTACCGTACCGGCGTTCCTTAATTGGAGCAGGGCATCGAAAGTGGCTTTTACCACGTTGTGGGGATTGGATGAACCCTGTGATTTTGAAAGCACATCGTGTACCCCGACGGCTTCCAAGACCGCCCTTACCGCACCACCTGCAATTACTCCGGTACCATGCGAAGCGGGCTGAATATAGACGCGAGCGCCTCCAAACTTACCTTTTTGCTCGTGTGGCAGTGTATGTTTGTCCAAAGGAATCCTGATCAGGTTCTTTTTGGCATCTTCGATCGCCTTGGCGATTGCTGTTGACACTTCTTTCGATTTTCCCAAACCATGGCCAACGACACCATGCTCGTCGCCTACGACCACGATGGCCGAAAATCCGAAAGCCCTACCACCTTTGGTCACCTTGGTCACACGTTGTACGCCTACCAATTTATCCTTTAGCTCCAAACCTCCCGGTTTTACAGTCTCTACGTTTTTGTATTTCTGGTACATAAGTTTTATTTAAAATTCAAGTCCCGCTTCCCTTGCGCCTTCGGCCAATGATTTCACACGACCGTGGTATAAATTGCCTCCCCTGTCAAAAGCGACTTTATCAATGCCCGCTTTCTTGGCCTTTTCCGCAATGGCTTTTCCCACAAGGTTGGCCACTTCCGTCTTGGTGCCTTTCGCCTTTGCCAATCCTTATCCCTAGAGGAAACGGCCACTAAGGTCTTTCCCTCCCGGTCGTTGATGATTTGGGCATAGATTTCACTATTGCTCCTGAAAACGGACAGTCTTGGACGGGCTTCGGTACCGACCGAAACCTTTCGTATCCTTCTTCTAATTCTTTGTTTTCTTTGAATCTTTGACAATCCCATAATACTATGATTAAGCTGATTTACCTGCTTTTCTTCTCAATTGCTCGCCCACAAATTTGATTCCTTTTCCTTTGTAAGGTTCCGGTTTACGGAATGAACGTATTTTGGCTGCAATCTGTCCCACCAACTGCTTATCGTGGGAAGTTAATTTTATAACGGGGTTTTTCCCTTTCTCCGAGACGGTTTCCACTTTTACCTCCGGGGCAAGGTTCAGAATAATATTGTGGGAAAATCCAAGGGCCAAATCTAATTTCTGACCTTGATTGCTGGCGCGATAACCAACCCCTACCAATTCCAATTCTTTTGTCCATCCTTTTGAAACCCCGTGTACCATATTCAAGATGAGCGAACGATAAAGGCCGTGTTTTGCCTTGTGTTCTTTTGAATCGGAGGGTCTGGTTACCCAGGCCTGTCCGTCCTCAACCTTGATCGACACTTCAGAAAATTCCTGGGAAAGTTCCCCCAATTTACCTTTAACGGATATGATACCGTCGTTGATTTCGATGGTGACGCCCTGAGGAATTGCGATTGGATTATTACCTATTCTTGACATTTTCTACTTCTTTCTTCAATTAGTAAACGTAGCACAGCACTTCGCCGCCGACATTATCTTGTTTGGCCTGTTTGCTGGTCATCACCCCGTGCGAGGTGGAGACAATTGCAATACCAAGTCCGTTAAGCACCCTTGGCAAGGTTTCAGAGCCGGTATATTTTCGCAAACCAGGCTTACTTACCCGCTGAATTTTCCGAATCACGGGCTCTTTGGTCACCTTATCATATTTTAAGGCGATCTTTATCGTACCCTGAATGTCGTTGTCTTCAAACTTATAACTCAATATATAACCTTGATCGAACAATATTTTTGTGATTTCCTTCTTCAGGTTGGAAGCTGGGATTTCAACGACCCTATGGCCCGCCGAACTGGCGTTTCTGACCCTGGTCAAGTAATCTGCGATAGTATCTGTTACCATTTTTCTTAATATTATATTTTAGATCTGGGCTTTTCGGAGGCCTTTTTCGGTCTAAACCGAGCGAAGCTTCCCATGGGCCCGAACCAATTTACCAACTGGCTTTTTTTACTCCTGGAATCAATCCTTGATTGGCCATTTCCCTGAAGGTTACCCTTGAGATGCCGAAGGTTCTCATATAGCCCCGTGGCCTTCCAGTAAGCTTACAACGGTTGTGCAAACGAACCGGTGAAGCATTTTTCGGTAATTTCTGCAATGCCTCATAATCGCCGGCCGCTTTAAGCGCCTTGCGTTTTTCGGCATACTTTTCAACTGTTTTCGCCCTTTTTCGTTCACGGGCCTTCATTGATTCCTTAGCCATACTAGTTCTTTTTAAAGGGTAATCCCAATTCGGTTAATAATGATTTCGCTTCTTTGTCGGTTTCCGCCGAGGTCACAAAGGTAATGTCCATCCCATTGATCCTATTGATCTTATCGATGTTGATTTCCGGAAAAATGATCTGTTCGGTAATGCCCAGACTATAGTTTCCCCTGCCATCGAACCCGGTGGCGCGAATACCTTGAAAATCCCTCACCCTGGGCAGTGCACTGGTCACCAACCGATCAAGGAATTCATACATCCTTTCGCCCCTTAGGGTTACTTTTGCCCCAATGGGCATGCCTTTTCTCAATTTAAAGGCCGCCACGTCTTTTTTGGAGATGGTCGATACCGCCTTTTGACCCGTAATGTTGGTGAGCTCATCAACCGCATGATCGATAAGTTTTTTATCGGCCACAGCAGATCCTACGCCCCTGCTCACCACAATTTTCTCAAGTTTTGGAACCTGCATGATATTTTTATATCCAAATTCTGCCTTGAGCGCATCTACGACACGGTCTTTGTATTCTTGTTTTAATCTTGCTACGTAAGCCATAACTAAATTACTTCGTTGGATTTTTTTGAAAACCTCACCTTCTTTCCATTTCTCTACCTCAAAACCGACTCGGGTCGGTTCGCCCGACTTGGTGTCGATCAACGAAAGATTGGAGATATGGATAGGAGCCTCTTTTTTGATGATACCGCCTTGGGGGTTCTTGGCACTCGGTTTTTCGTGTTTGGATACCATATTGGCACCTTCAACGATTGCCTTGTTCTTTTCCCTATCGACCCTCATGATCTTACCTTCAACGCCTTTATGGTCGCCAGCGATAATTCTTACGGTATCTCCTGTTTTTATCTTTAACTTTTTCATCTTGCTCAATTATAGTACCTCAGGGGCCAATGATACAATTTTCATGAACTGCTTGTCGCGCAATTCCCTGGCAACCGGACCGAAAACGCGGGTTCCCCTCATTTCCCCGGTTGGGTTCAACAGCACACAGGCATTGTCATCGAAACGAATATAAGATCCATCGGGCCTGCGTACCTCTTTTTTGGTTCGTACCACAACAGCTGTAGAAACGGCACCTTTTTTAATACCTCCGTTCGGAGTGGCTTCCTTAACCGTGACCACGATTTTGTCCCCGATTGAAGCATACCGTCTCTTGGTGCCCCCAAGGACCCGGATGGTCAACACTTCTTTTGCCCCAGTATTGTCCGCTACTTTTAGTCTAGATTCCTGCTGTAACATAATTATTTAGCTCTTTCCAAAATTTCTACTAACCTCCAACACTTGGTCTTACTCATTGGACGGGTTTCCATGATCTTAACGGTATCCCCGATGTTGCAATCGTTCTTTTCATCGTGTGCAACATACTTCTTCGTTTTCAATACGAACTTACCGTACATGGGGTGCTTCACTCGTTTAACCTCTGCGACCACGATGGATTTTTCCATCTTGTCACTGGTCACCACACCGATTCTTTCTTTTCTTAAGTTTCTTTTTTCCATAAAGCAGAACCAATTATTGGTTTTCCCGTTTTGTTAATTCCGTTGCCAATCGTGCCGCAGTTCTCCTGACGTTCCTTATTTGAAGTGGATTCTCCAACGGGGTAACGAAATGCGCCATTTTTAGATCTGCGTGCTGTTTTTTATATTCGGCAAGCTTTTCCTTAAGCGATTCTACCGATAATTCCTTGATTTCCTTATTTTTCATGCTTCCTCCCAATTAATTTTGATCCACGTAATCCCTTGCGACGATGAACTTCGTCTTTACAGGTAATTTTTGCGCTGCAAGTCTCAAGGCCTCCTTTGGCGATTTCCATGGAAACCCCTGCAATCTCGAACATGATTCTTCCCGGTTTTACGATGGCCACAAAATATTCCGGGGCACCTTTACCTTTACCCATACGTACCTCCAAAGGTTTTTTGGTGATGGGCTTATCTGGGAATATCTTGATCCATAACTGGCCTTCCCTTTTCATATATCTGGTTGCCGCGATACGGGCCGCCTCAATTTGCCTTGAGGTAATGAAACTTGAATCCAAGGACTTGATGCCGAACATACCGTTTGAAAGCTGGTGACCCCTCATCGAGATCCCCTTCATCCGGCCGGTTTGCATTTTACGAAACTTGGTTCTTTTTGGCTGTAACATTTCTTTGTCTCTTTAAAAAATTACTTTCTGCGACGTTGTTTTCTTGGCCCGTCCTGTTTGTTCGAAGGACCCCCTTGGCCCGTAGACATTCCCACAAGAGGGGAAAGATCTCGCTTGCCATACACATCGCCTTTCATGATCCAAACCTTGATTCCCAAACGCCCGTAGGTGGTGTGGGCCTCGTGCAGGGCATAATCGATATCGGCCCTAAAGGTCGAAAGCGGGACACGCCCTTCTTTGTAGGATTCGGATCTTGCCATTTCCGCGCCATTCAAACGCCCGGAAATCATTACCTTGATCCCTTCCGCGTTCATTCTCATTGCAGCGGCGATAGCCATTTTTATGGCCCTCCTAAATGATATCCGGCTTTCGATCTGACGTGCGATACTTGCGGCCACCAAATTGGCCTCTACTTCGGGCCTTTTAATTTCATGAATGTTGATCTGAACCTCCTTATTGGTGATTTTCTTCAACTCTTCCTTCAGTTTATCGACTTCCTGTCCTCCCTTACCGATGATGATTCCCGGACGCGCCGTGGTAACCGTAACGGTAATCAATTTCAAGGTACGTTCAATAATCACCCTTGATACGCTGGCCTTTGCCAAACGGGCATGGATATATTTTCTGATCTTGTCGTCTTCTGCCAGCTTATCGCCATAATCGCTACCGCCATACCAGTTAGATTCCCATCCTCTGATGATTCCTAGACGATTCCCTATCGGATTTGTTTTCTGTCCCATTCTAGCTTGCTGTATTATTGTTAGATCCCAAAACCAAAGTCACATGGTTGGAACGTTTTCTGATCCTATGGGCCCTCCCTTGGGGTGCAGGGCGCAAACGCTTGAGCATTGTTCCTCCGTCTACCCTAATTTCCTGGACAAAAAGGTCCGCCTCTTCCACATTGGCGTCTTCATTTTTGGACTGCCAGTTGGCGATTGCCGACAACAATAGTTTTTCCAAACGTCGGGAAGATTCTTTTGAATTGAATTTTAGGATGGCCAGAGCCTTTTCCACTTGCACGCCCCTGATCAAATCGGCTACCAATCGCATTTTTCTGGGCGAAGTAGGGCAGTCGTTCAATTTTGCAAAAGCGATCTGTTTTTTATCGGCCTTAAACTTTTCGGCCATTTGTCTTTTTCGAACTCCCATAGCTTACTTTTTTCCTTTATTCTTCGCACCGGCGTGACCCCTGAACGATCTTGTCGGTGAAAATTCTCCCAATTTGTGCCCTACCATGTTCTCTGTCACATAAACCGGTACAAATTGCCTCCCGTTGTGGACCGCAATGGTAAAACCTACAAAATCGGGTGTTATCATTGATGCCCTTGACCAAGTCTTGATCACCGTTTTTTTACCGGACGCTGCCCCTTGTTGGATTTTTTTATCCAAACTGTAATGAACGTAAGGTCCTTTTTTTAATGAACGTGCCATTTTTTTCTACTTTTTATTTCTTTCTACGTTCTATTATATACTTATTCGTGCTCTTGGTCTTGGAACGGGTCCTGTAGCCTTTGGCCGGAATTCCGTTTCTAGATCTTGGATGGCCTCCTGAGGCCCTTCCTTCCCCACCACCCATAGGGTGATCCACTGGGTTCATCGCTACCGGCCTAGTTCTTGGCCTTCTGCCCAACCATCGGCTTCTTCCGGCTTTACCGGATACCAATAATTGGTGGTCAGAATTGGAAACGGCTCCGATCGTCGCCATACATCCCGAAAGTATCAATCTGGTTTCCCCAGAAGGCATCTTTACGGTAACGTATTTTCCTTCCTTTGCCATCAACTGTGCAAAAGTACCTGCACTTCTGGCCATTATCGCCCCTTGACCCGGACGCAATTCGATACAGGAGATGATGGTTCCCAAAGGGATTTCCATCAATGGCAACGCATTTCCTATTTCTGGAGCGGCGTTGTTTCCGGCTGAAATCTGCTGACCTACCTGAAGCCCGTTCTGCGCAACGATATATCGCTTTTCACCATCGGTGTATTCCACCAATGCGATGAAAGCCGTTCTATTGGGATCATATTGGATAGACACCACTGTGGCCGGCATATCCTGTTTGTCCCTCTTAAAATCGATAATTCGATACCTACGTTTGTGACCTCCCCCTTTTTGGCGTATGGTCATCTTACCATGACTGTTTCTACCTCCCGACTTTTTTAACGGAGCAAGCAAGCTTTTCTCCGGCTTATCAGCTGTAATCGCGTCAAATCCGTTTACAACTCTAAAACGCTGTCCAGGAGTGATTGGTTTTAATTTTCTAACTGACATTTCTTGTCTTTATAGATTACTGTAAAAATCAATAATATCACCTTCGGCAACATCGACAATGGCTTTTTTCAAAGCATTGGTCTTCCCATGCTGCACACCGGTCTTGGTGAACCTTGTTTTTCTATTGGGCCCATAATTCATGGTACGCACCTTGAGCACCGAAACACCATATGCCGCTTCCACGGCATTTTTGATCTGTATCTTGTTGGCCCCGGGATCCACTACGAAACCATAACGATTGTACAACTCGCCATCGGCGGTCATCTTTTCGGTTATAATGGGTTTTATCAACACACTCATGATTTCTCTATTTAGTTAAATTCGATTCAAGCCCTTCCAAAGAGCCTTCGAGAAGCACGATGTTATTGGCATTTAATATTTTGTAAGTGCTTAATTCTGAGCTAGTTATAACCTCAGAACGGTTCAAATTACGCGAAGCCAAATATACGCTATTATTTGAATCGCCCAACACAAACAAAGATTTTTTGTTTTCAAGGCCCAGCGACTTCAGAATCTGGACAAAATCCTTGGTTTTCGGAACTTCCAGATTAAAGTCTTCCAACACCAAAATGGCGTTCTCTTTCGACTTGATGCTCAGGGCCGATTTCCGGGCCAGGCGCTTCAGGTTCTTGTTAAGTTTCTGGGTGTAGTCTTTTGGTCTTGGACCAAATATCCTTCCTCCGCCCCTAAAAACCGGAGACTTGATACTTCCCGCACGTGCGGTACCGGTACCTTTTTGTTTTTTGATCTTTCTGGTACTGCCCGAAATTTCTCCGCGCTCCTTTGATTTGTGGGTACCTTGGCGTTGGTGGGCCAAGTATTGCTTCACATCCAGGTAAACCGCGTGATTGTTGGGCTCTATCCCGTAAACAGCGTCTGAAAGCTCTACTTTCCTACCTGTTTCCTTTCCTTTGATATCTAAGACTGCTACTTTCATTACTTTTCGATGGTTATGTAGGCATTGTTATGGCCCGGTACGGCCCCGCTCACTACGATGAGGTTCTTTTCCGGAACCACTTTTAAAACTCTAAGGTTTTGAACGGTAACCCTTTCGCCACCCATTCTTCCGGCCATTCTCATGCCCTTAAATACCCTGGAGGGATCAGAACCCGCCCCGATAGATCCCGGAGCCCGCAGTCGGTTGTGCTGCCCATGGGTCGATTGCCCAACTCCGGCAAAACCATGGCGTTTGACGACCCCTTGAAAGCCTTTCCCCTTGGAGGTGCCGACCACGTCAACATACTCCCCTTCCACAAAAATGTCGACACCGATGGTATCTCCCAATTTGTAATCCGCTTCAAAATACTTGAACTCGACGACTTTTTTCTTGGGAGAAGTGCCTGCTTTTTTACTATGGCCGGTTTCGGCCCTGTTTGCACGCTTTTCTGCCTTGTCATCGAAACCAAGTTGAAGGGCACTATACCCGTCGACCTCTTCGGTTCTGACTTGGGTAACTACGCATGGGCCAGCTTGAATGACGGTACACGGAATGTTCTTCCCGTTCTCATCGAAGATGCTGGTCATGCCTACTTTTTTTCCTATTAACCCAGACATTTGATTTAGTTTAAAGATTTTTCGATTCTCGTTCCACGATCTGAAACGATCACCGTAAACCTGTTTATGAATTGTTTTACGCGTTCTTACTCTAAAATGCTATAACAAAAAATCAGGGCAAAGAAATCATCCAGCCCTGAATGTGTTCTTTTTACCGTTTTTCCCTCGCTCGCGGCTTAGGACATGTCGTTTAGGTTGCCTTGGGCAACCGTGCCTATCAGACCTTGATCTCTACCTCAACACCGCTGGGCAGTTCCAATTTCATCAAAGCATCAATGGTTTTTGAGGACGAGCTATAAATATCCAACAATCGCTTGTAGGAGCTCAACTCAAACTGTTCCCTTGACTTTTTGTTCACGTGAGGGGAACGCAACACGGTGAATATCTTTTTATGCGTTGGCAATGGTATTGGCCCAGTGACCACCGCTCCGGTAGTTTTTACCGTCTTCACGATCTTCTCGGCCGACTTGTCCACCAAATTGTGATCGTATGATTTTAGCTTTATTCTGATTTTTTGACTCATCTCTAAAATATTAAGCGGTTACGCCTTTGGTTGCTTTGATCACTTCTTCTGAAATATTCGACGGGGTTTCCGCATAGTGCGAAAATTCCATGGTCGAGGTTGCCCTACCCGAGGATAGCGTTCTCAAAGAGGTGACATAACCGAACATTTCCGATAACGGCACTTCCCCTTTGATCACTTTGGCACCGGCGCGATCGCTCATGTTGGTGATGGTCCCCCTTCTTCGGTTGAGATCCCCAACAATATCGCCCATGTTTTCTTCGGGCGTAAGCACTTCAATCTTCATAATGGGCTCCAACAACACCGCACGGGCCGCTTTGGCCGCTGCTTTATAGCCAATTTTTGCGGCAAGTTCGAAGGATAACGAATCGGAATCCACGGCGTGGAAGGATCCGTCTTTCAAGGTCACCTTCATACTGTCCATTTCAAAACCGGCCAAAGGACCGTTTTTCATGGCTTCCCTGAATCCCTTCTCCACAGAAGGCACAAATTCCCTGGGGATATTGCCCCCTTTGATCACATTCACAAATTCCAGCCCGGTCTTGCCTTCTTCAGCAGGCTCCATCGTAAAGACGATGTCGGCGAATTTACCGCGGCCCCCGGATTGTTTCTTGTACACTTCACGATGGTCTGCCGCTTTGGTAAGGGCTTCCTTGTATTCCACCTGAGGCTGTCCTTGGTTTACCTCCACCTTGAACTCGCGCCTTAAACGGTCTACGATAATATCGAGGTGAAGCTCGCCCATCCCTGAAATGATGGTCTGCCCTGAGGCCTCGTCGGTCTTCACTTGGAAAGTGGGATCCTCTTCGGCCAATTTGGAAAGGGCCATGCCCAATTTATCGATGTCGGCCTTTGTTTTCGGCTCTACCGCGATACCGATCACGGGATCGGGGAAATTCATGCTTTCCAAAACGATGGGATGTTTTTCGGCAGAAAGCGTATCCCCTGTTTTGATATCTTTAAACCCTACCGCTGCACCGATGTCGCCTGCCTCGATATAATCGATGGCATTTTGTTTGTTGGCGTGCATTTGATAGATCCTCGAAATCCTCTCCTTGTTTCCGGAACGGTTGTTCAACACGTACGATCCTGCATCCAACCTGCCCGAATACGCCCTGAAGAATGCCAATCGGCCCACAAAGGGATCGGTAGCGATCTTAAAGGCCAAGGCGGCAAAAGGTTCTTTGACATCCGGCTTGCGGATCACCTCTTTTTCGGTGTCCGGGTTGATGCCGACGATGCCTTCCTTATCCATGGGGGATGGTAAATACCTGCAGACGGCGTCCAATAAAAATTGGACCCCTTTATTTTTAAAGGAAGAACCACAGATCATAGGAATGATGCTCATGTCCATGACAGCTGCCCTCAAGGCCGCGTGCACTTCTTCTTCCGTGATGGAATCTTCATCCTCGAAGAACTTTTCCATCAAGGTTTCGTCATATTCGGCAACCGCTTCGATAAGTGCCGCCCTATATTCCTTGACCTCAGCGGCCATATCGGCAGGAATATCGATGACATCGAAAGTCGCGCCCAAATTATCTTCATGCCAAACGATGGCCCTGTTTTTTACCAAATCGACCACGCCTTTGAAATCGGCCTCGTCCCCAATGGGAAGTACGATGGGCACTGCATTTGATTTCAACATGCTCTTCACCTGGTTACAGACCATCATGAAATCGGCACCTTGTCGGTCCATCTTGTTCACAAAGCCCATTCTTGGCACCTTGTAATTATCGGCAAGCCTCCAGTTGGTCTCCGATTGTGGCTCCACGCCATCCACGGCGCTAAAAAGGAACACCAAGCCGTCAAGTACCCTTAGCGAGCGGTTCACCTCTACGGTAAAATCAACGTGGCCCGGGGTATCGATAATGTTGAAGTGATAAGGCTTCGTATCGTCGGTCATCTGACCGTTCTTCATCGGAAAATTCCAGGTACAGGTGGTAGCGGCCGAGGTAATGGTTATCCCACGCTCCTGCTCTTGCTCCATCCAATCCATGGTCGCCGCCCCGTCATGAACCTCGCCTATCTTGTGGCTTACGCCGGTATAATAGAGGATCCGTTCGGTGGTAGTGGTCTTACCGGCATCGATGTGCGCGGCAATCCCAATGTTTCTGGTATATTTTAAATCTCTAGCCATTTCGATTAAAATCTAAAGTGGGAGAATGCCTTGTTGGCCTCCGCCATCTTGTGCGTGTCCATTCTTTTCTTCACCGCTGCGCCTTCTTCCTTGGCGGCCGCAAGTACTTCTCCGGCCAACTTCAGGGCCATGCCCTTTTCGTTTCTTTTGCGCGCATAGCTGATCAACCACTTCATGGCCGTCGATATTTTACGGTCTGGTCGGATCTGCATCGGTATCTGAAATGTCGCTCCCCCTACCCTTCTACTTCTCACTTCAACGTGCGGCATTACATTTGACAATGCGTCTTTCCACAATTCCAACGCGGTTTTGGCTTCGTCGGTTTTCTTTGATTCCACGATATCCATGGCTTCATAGAAAACACTGAAAGCGATCGATTTTTTCCCGTCCCACATCATCATGTTGACGAATCGGGTGACCAATTGGTCGTTAAACCTCGGGTCTGGTAATAATGGCCTTTTCTTTGCCTGTTTTTTTCTCATTACATTTCAAAGTTTTGGTTTGCCGATCGGGGGTTGCGAACAAATGCACCGACCCCGTCGCGCGAACGCCTGTTTACTTTTTGGGTCGTTTGGCCCCGTACTTAGATCTACGTTGGGTTCTGCCCGCAACACCTGCAGTGTCGAGTGCCCCCCTGACGATATGATATCTAACTCCCGGTAAATCCTTTACCCTTCCGCCCCTTACTAATACTATCGAGTGCTCTTGCAAGTTGTGTCCTTCTCCGGGGATGTACGCGTTTACCTCTTTACCGTTGGTCAACCGTACCCTCGCCACTTTTCTCATGGCAGAATTCGGTTTCTTCGGGGTAGTGGTATAAACACGGGTACAAACCCCCCTTCGCTGGGGACACGAATCCAAAGCAGCCGATTTACTCTTCTTAGTAATCGTGGCCCTTCCTTTTCGTACTAATTGTGAAATTGTTGGCATACTATATTATATGTATAAAAACTTACCCCTATTTAAGGGGTGGCAAATGTAATGATATTTTCAAGAAATTCAAACGCAGACCCATTAATTTTGCAAAAACCAATAGAAACTTGTGCCCGGTATGCCATATGGAACCTCGAACGGCTATATTCGACTCCGGAAAATACTCTTTGGGGGATATTGCCCGATGCGATCGAATGATGCCTAAACCCTATTCTTTAGGGAGTGAAATTACAAACGGCAGCCCTTTTGTCTCCCAGGGGGTCGCCGTCTATCCCGTTTCGCCATTGAAATTTCAAATTGAAGACCGCACCACCCGGCTTCCAAACACCCAACTGTTTTGCGGTTTTTAAAGAAAACCATTCTTTTTTGCAAAAAAAAGAAGGTCGTTCGTCAAATTTTTATCAAATCGATAAAAATCGATATTGTTAAATAATAGTTATACAATTAGCCGATTTGTTTTAGCTGTAACTCATAATTAACACTCAAATCTTAAAGTTTTATTAAAAAAGGTTTGGATAATTAACTTCCTTTTGTGATTTTTGCCCAGCTAATTCAAATAAATTAAAAATGAGAACAAAACTTAATGTAATCTTAACGCTGTTATTGGCGTTCGTTGTGCATATATCATTTGCGCAGGAAAAAACGATTACCGGTACGGTGACCGACCAGGATGGTCTGCCGCTTCCCGGGGTCAACATTGTAGTGGAAGGTACGACCAACGGTACCCAAACCGATTTTGACGGAAACTACTCCATCAGGGGCAGTGCCGGACAAACCTTACTCTTCTCCTATATCGGGCAGAAGAACGTAAGACAGGCAATCGGTGCCGGCGATACCGTGAACGTCCAAATGGAGGAAGACGCCCAGGCTTTGGAAGAAGTGGTGGTGACTGCGCAAGGTATCAAAAGGGAGAAGAAGGCCCTGGGATACGCAGTAAGCTCCGTAGGTGAAGAAGCCTTGGAACAACGCGCGGAAGGCGATGTTGCACGGGTACTTGCCGGTAAGGCTTCCGGGGTTCAGATTACCGCCGCAGGCGGTATGTCGGGATCGGCGACCAGCGTTACCATTCGTGGTTTGAGCTCATTCAGTGGCAGCAACCAGGCTTTGTTCATCGTTGACGGGGTTCCCTTCAGCAACGATACCAATACGGCTCCAGGGCAGGATTTCCTTTCTGGAAACACCGGATCTTCGCGTTTTCTTGACATTGACCCAAACAACATTGCCAATATCGAAATCTTGAAAGGTTTGGCAGCGACCACATTATACGGTACGTTGGGTAAGAACGGGGTTATCTTGATCACCACCAAGGCAGGTGCCGGTGCAGGTGGGAAAAAGAAAAATGAGATTACCGTGAACCAGTCGTTCTTCGTGAACGAATACGCTTCGCTTCCCGATTATCAGAAACAATATGGCAATGGTTTTGACCAGGCCTTCGGATGGTTCTTCAGTAACTGGGGACCCAGTTTCGATAGGGATGGCCTTGCGGGATGGGGAAATCAGGCATCCATTGACGACAATGGTACCTTGGCACATCCTTATTCCACAACTTCCATTCAGGCGACCAAAGATGCCTTCCCGGAATTGCAGAATGCACGTTACCCTTGGAGGCCCTATGATTCCGTTAAAAACTTTTTCAAGGACGGACAGGTTACGAATACCTCCATCAACTTTGCTGGAGGTTCAAATGACGGGACTACCACCTATAATGCCAACTTGGGGTATATAGATGACAAAGGTTTTACCCCAGGGAACTCCTTGAGCCGTATGAACTTCTCCGTAGGGGGCCGTTCGCAATTGTCCAACAAATTTACCATTACAGGGGCGATGAACTATGCCCGTACCGATTACCGGACGCCTCCGATTGCAGCGAGCCAAGGTAACGGTGGTGTAAGCGGTAACTCTATCTATGGAGCCGTACTCTTTACCCCGATCAGTGTGGATCTCGTAGGCTTGCCCTTCGAAAACCCGATTACCGGTGGTAGTGTGTATTACCGTAACGGAAACGACATCATCAACCCGAATTGGGTCGCCAAGCACATTACCTTCAACCAGTTGACCAATCGTTTTTATTGGAACGCGACCTTGAACTATGAGCTGAGCGAAAACTTGGGATTGACCTGGAGAACCGGTCTGGATTTCTACAACGAGCGCAACGTCAACTCCTCCGATAAAGGCGGGGTGGAGTTCAACTCGGATATCTTCGGTTTCTTGGCCACTTACGATAACAACAACACCATTTGGGACCATTTCCTTTCCTTGAACGGGAATTACGATCTTTCCGAAAAAATCGGGATGACCTTCAACGCTGGGGTAAACTCCAGATCTGATGCCTTTGATAGGCAAGGGGTTTTCAGCCAAGGACAAATTGTTTATGGCATCAAACGTCACTTCAACTATTCGAACCAGCAGCCCATCCAATTCTCTCAAAAAAGGAATATTGTGGGGATCTTTGGAGAGGTCAGTTTTGACTACGACAGCATGATTTTCCTTAACGTGAGCAGCAGGACGGATTGGGTTTCCAACCTGATTACCGAAAACCGCAGCCTTACCTATCCCGGAGCCAGTCTTTCCTTTTTGCCGACCGCAGCGTTCAGCGGCCTGAAATCTGAAGGCGGATTGAACTACTTGAAATTAAGGGCCGGTTACGGTACTTCAGCGAACTTCCCGACCGGGTATCCTACCGTGAACGTGGTACAACAGACCACCCAGGTATTCGGGGAAGGCGGCGAGGTCACCGTCAACCAGGTAGGAGCCTTTAAAGCCAACGAAGCGCTGAAACCTGAATTGCTGAAGGAATTCGAAGTTGGTTTTGAGAGCAAGTTTTTAAAGAACAGGGTATCTTTGGATGTTACCTACTACGATAGAAGAACAGACGATTTGATCGTGACCGAACCATTGCCTCCTTCCACCGGATTTACCTTTACCCAAAGTAATATTGGGCAGATCAGTAACATCGGTGTAGAAGCCGACTTGGGCGTGGATATCTTTCAAAGCGATAATGGCTTCAACTGGAATTCGAGCGTGAATTTCTTCACCAACAACGAAACCGTTGAAGAGCAGGAACAGGACATCATCATCTATAGCGGTAGCACCGCTTTGTTCATCGGCGGTAATGCTGCGATCAAAGGGAAGTCATTGGGTACCATTGTAGGGGATGCCATCTTAAGGGATGCAGCCGGAAACCTGATCACCAACGATGCGGGTAACTATGTGGTGACCGAGCAGGATTTGGACGGAAACATTCCCATCATTGGCGATGCGATTCCGGATTATACCATGAACTTTATCAACTCGCTTTCTTACAAGAGCTGGAACCTTGGTTTCCAGATCTCACATGTAAAAGGTGGGGATATCAGTTCCTCGACCATCGCTACCCTATTGGGTAGGGGTCTGATCACCGAAACCTTGGATAGGGAAAATACGTACATCCTTCCAGGGGTGAACCAAAGTTCAGGACAACCCAACGACATCCAGATAAACAACTCTACCTATTACTTCAGTAACTTGTTGTTCGGTGCCGCCGAGGCCAGGGTGTATGACGCTTCCGTACTGCGTTTGCAAGAGGTTTCTTTGGGCTATTCATTCCCCCAAAAGTTCTTGGACAAGACGCCGTTCGGTTCGTTGACATTTACCTTGCAAGGATTCAACCTTTGGTACGATGCTTATAATACGCCAAAAGGTGCTAACTTTGATCCAAACGTTGCCGGTGTAGGTGTTGGAAACGGACGAGGATTTGACTTTTTGAACGGTCCCAGTACCAGAAGGTATGGTTTTAGTTTAAAGGCATCATTCTAAAAATTGCTAATCTTATAATAGATCTATTATGAAAAAAATAATAAAATATGTAATGTTGGTTTTCGTAACGGGCAGTTTTCTGAACTCGTGCGAAACCACCGATCTGGACTTAAGGGTAAGTCCAAACGACCTGGCAGCGGATCAGGCCGATCCCAATCTGTTGCTGAACTCCATTCAGTTTGCTTATACGCAGAACATGACCCAAATGAACGATTTAGGGGCCAGTTTGACCCGAATCGATTATATGGGCGGAAGGGATTATTTCAACAACTTCCCTGGCGGTACCTTTAATGGCACTTGGTCCAGGACCTACAGTAGCCAAGGCGTGGGCATGTTCACCAACATCTCCAACCTGGAGCTGATCAACGATACCGGGACCATCAACTACGATTTTCACGTTGGGGTGAGCAAGGTGATGCAGGCGCACACTTTGTTTTTGCTGGTTGATTATCTTGGAAAAGCGGCTTTTTCGCAAGCCAACAATCCTGGAGAATTCCCCGCTCCCTTGTTGGATGATGGCCCAGCCGTTTATGCTTCTGCCTACCAATTGTTGGATGAGGCCCAGGCCTTGTTGAGCACATCTCCCTTGACACAAGGTGCCACTGATTTCTTTTATGGCGGGGATAGTGCTAAATGGATCAAGTTGATCAACACCATAAGATTGAGGTCTTATTATGTAAGCGGCGATACCGCTGCTTTCAACGCGATCATTGCGGGCAACAATTTTATCAGCTCGAACGCCGATGATTTCCAGTTCCAATATGGAACAAGGGAATTGGCGCCCGATACCCGTCATCCTGACTATGGTACGGACTATACCCCGGCCGGAGCCAACATCTACCAGTCGAACTGGACCATGGAAACCATGTTGGATCTCGATGATCCCAGGATCAGGTATTATTTTTACCGACAGGAAAGCACCACTCCTGGTGCCGATGCACCCGCTAGCGAAGAATTTTTGGCTTGTTCCCTGGTGGTTCCCCCACAACATTATCAAGATGGTGGATTTACTTTCTGCAGTGTGCCCAACGGTTACTGGGGAAGGTCACACGGTAATGACGAAGGTACGCCTCCTGATGGCTTTAAGAGAACGGCATCAGGGGTATACCCTGCAGGTGGCCGCTTCGATGACGACAGTTTCGATGTCGTGGGTCTTGGACTGGGCGGCGGCGGCGCCGGTATTGAACCGATCATCCTGGCTTCCTATGTCGACTTCTGGAGAGGCGCGATGGCTAGCAGTGATGCCCAAAGAGCGACCTTTATGAAAGCCGGAATGGAAAAATCGATTGCGAAGGTGCAGACCTATGCCGCTTTGGACGGAACTGCCGACAAATCGTTCGAGCCAACTCCTGCTGAAGTAACAGCCTATGTTGACGGAATTGTGGCAGATTTCAATGCTGCGACCGGCGCTGCCAAAGAAGATGTCTTCGCCATCCAATATTGGATCGCTTTGTTCGGTGGAGGTGCCGAGTCTTACAACTATTACAGGAAGACAGGATTTCCAGATACATTGACCCCGAACTGGGAACCCAATCCAGGGGCCTTCCCAAGATCGTTCCTGTACCCTTCGGATGAGGTGATCACCAATCCGAATCTGACGCAGAAATTAACGTTAACCGAACAGGTATTTTGGGACACCAATCCCGCGAGCCCTGCATTCCCACCGGCCAATTAATAACCTAAAAAAGAAAGATGATGAAAATTAATTATAAATATTTTAGCGTTTTGGCACTGGCATCACTGCTGTTCAGCTCTTGCGATGAAGGGACCGCAGTAGTGGACGATATTACGGCCAATACCACAAGCGGCGCCATTTTAAGGACGGTCAATGTTATTTCAAATGAATTGCCTATTGGTGCTGATGCTGCCCTATTCTCAGTTGAATTGGAAGTCCAGGATAAACAGAACGGAAGCTTGGTAGACAATGTTGAAGTTTACTTAGGTTTTAGGGACAATACGGTGGCCACTGGCGCTCCCGACCTCGATAAGGCCGAAGTACTGGTAACCACCTTGCCCAGCTCCGGTTTTACCCAAGGGCCCTTTGGTTTACCTAGGTTCTCTTATTCCATCACGTTGGCGGATATGCTGAGCACTTTGGGGGTTGATGAAGCCGATTTGGATGGTGGCCGATCAATTTAGCGTACGGTTCGAATTGGTCCTCAGCGATGGCAGAAGGTTTTCCTCTGCCCAGAACTCTGGTACTTTGACCCAAACGTTCTTTGCGTCGCCGTTCTTGTATACCCCGACGGTAACCTGTCAAGTAACAGCAAACCAATTTGTTGGTAATTACTTGATAGAGCAAACCACACCATATGTAGACGGCCCTACCTTATCTGACGGTACCGTGGTTACGTTGGTGGTAGGTACCACTTCGGTAGAAAGGGTTTTCCAGACTGCGAATTATGCAGCCTATTGCTCGACACTTGCGCCATTTAAATTCAATTTAGAATGCGGAAAAGTGTCGATACCTAACCAGAGCAGCAATTGTGTGTGCGCTAGTGGGGATGATTGGTTTACAGATCCTCTCGTTAAATCTACTTATGATATCAACGATGATAGTGTTTTTGAAATCACTTTCACCGATGATGCGCAATCCGATTGTGGTAGTCCTACACAAACCACCTACAGGTTTACCAAACAGTAATATTTGTTGTATCGAATACCAAACCACCTGCTTACGCAGGTGGTTTTTTTTTACCCGATTTTTAAATATTATTGCAACCCATTGTTCAATGCCTATCGTTTGGCTAAATTTGTAAAATTGCCCCAAAAAAAATAAAAAATAACTTATCGTATGCCTCTTAAAAAAGAAATCCTCGGGTTTATCTTCGTTCTCGTCACTATCGGTTGTGGCGACCAAACCGCTAACAAGGACGATTCTGTACATCCTGATTCGGATATAACGACAGCGCTTAAACCAGTATTTGAAAAAATTGACGTTGCCGAAAGCAACTTGCTTTTTTCCAACAATATTACCGAAAACGTCGAAACCCTGGAGAACCTCTTCAATTTCGACTATTTCTACAATGGGGCCGGCGTGGGCGTGGAAGACCTGAACAACGATGGCCTTCTTGAAGTCTTCTTTTGCGGCAACCAGGTCGACAATAAATTGTTTCTGAACGAAGGGCAGTTGAAATTCAAGGATATTTCGGCAAACGCGGGCATCAACACAGGTAAAAAATGGTCGAACGGCATCACCTTTGTCGACATCAATAACGATGGCCTTAAAGACATCTATGTTTCCCAAGGGGGGCCGAACACCCGATACGACCGCAAGAACCTGTTGTTCATCAACAAAGGTGACCTTAGCTTCGAGGAACAGGCCGAAGCCTATGGCCTGGCCGATATGGGAATAAGCACCCAATCCGTCTTTTTTGATTATGATCGGGACGGGGACCTCGATTGCCTGGTGATGAACGAAAACGAACTCTATGGTCTCGATCCCATCAGCCTGTACCGAACGGTGGGCAACGATCCGCAAAGACGTTATTTCAACAGTTCCCATCTCTACCGCAACGACAAGGGCAGCTTCGTTGATGTCACCAAGTCCGCAGGCCTTGAACGCCCCATATTTGGCTTGGGGCTCTGTATCAGCGATATCAATAACGATGGCTGGCTCGATATCTATATCGCCAGCGATTATTACATTCCCGATGCACTGTTCACCAACAATGGCAACGGTACCTTTACGGACAGCGTCAAAGATTTTACCAACCACACCTCCTTTTATGGCATGGGCCTTGACATTGCGGATATCGACAACGATGGCCTACAGGACATCTTTGTTTTGGACATGTCATCAAGTGATCATGTTCGATCAAAAACCCTGATGGCATCCATGAGCAATTCACGCTTCGACTATTTGGTGAACAAAGCGAATTTCCAGTACCAGTACATGTACAATACGCTGCAGCTGAATTTGGGCAATGACAAATTCAACGATATTGCCCAGCTCACCGAAACCGCCAATACCGATTGGAGCTGGTCGGTGCTGATGTCCGATTACGACAACGACGAGGACGCCGATATCTTCATCACCAATGGCTATCGCAGGTATGCCCTTGACAACGATTTGCAGATCAAGGTCTTTGAAACCAAGAAAAGATATGGCAACAACATGCCCCTGGAAATCAAAAAACAACTGTACAACGATATGCCTTCGGAGAAACTGCCCAACATTCTCTTTCAGAACAGCTTGGGCCTTGAATTCAATGAAAAGGCCAGCGAATGGGGCTTGGCCGATTTTTCCTTCAGCAACGGGGCGGCTCAGGGCGACCTCGACAATGACGGGGACCTGGATCTGGTGGTCAACAATATGGACGAAAACGCCTTTCTATACCGCAATACCACGGTCGACAACGCCTTGGGCAACTATCTAAAGGTGACCACAAAGGGGGAAAATTCCGATCCCTTCGCGAAAGTCAGGATCGCCTACGGGGGCAAATCGCAGACCAAGGAGGGCAAAAGGGTCAGGGGCTACATGTCGGCCCAAGACCCGGCCATACACTTTGGCCTGGGAAGGACACAGGTTTTGGATACCGTTTCCGTAATCTGGCCCGATGGGAAGGTCGAAAACAAATATGGCGTCAAAGCCAACAACACCATCGCTTTCGAACATCGGAACGCCATGGCACCGGGCACAAAAAATGAAGCTCCCCGCAAAACCCCCTTCGAAAGCATCGATGCCAGGCAGCTCGGCCTCGATTTTGTCCATGTCGAAAACCATTATGACGATTTTGAGACCGAAGTGCTGCTGCCTTACAAACAATCGACCTTAGGACCCTTCATATCGAAGGGCGACCTCAACGGCGACGGCAGGGAAGACCTGTACATCGGCGGTGCCTCCGGGCAGGCCGGTCAGTTGTTCCTGCAGGGCGACAAGGGCTACACCAAGCTCAAATCGGCCCAATTGGAAGCCGATCGGCAATATGAAGATATGGAATCGGTTTTTTTCGATTTCGACAACGATAGCGATCTTGACCTGTACGTGGTGAGCGGTGGCAATGAATTCGGCGCGAATTCTTCCTACTATGCCGATCGCATTTACCTCAACGACGGAAAAGGCAATCTGAGCCGATATGAAAGCAAGGTGTTGAGCGCCTTCCCCAAAAATGGAAAATCGGTCTCCATCATCGACTTCGACCATGATGGCGACAGCGATATTTTGGTGGGCAATCGTGTCATCCCACAGAACTATCCCAAATTCAGTCCTTCCACGCTCTATGAGAACCTGGGCGGGGCCCTTAAGGATGTCACTTTGGAAAAAGCACCGGCCCTGGCCAGCTTCGGCATCGTCAACAGCATCATCCCCACCGATTTCGACAATGACGGCTGGGACGACTTTATTGCCGTGGGCGAATGGACAGGCATCGGTTTTTTCAAAAACAACAAAGGCAATTTTTCCCTGCTTCCCCCGGATAGTGCCTGGAACGACAAGGGTTGGTGGTTATCGATCCATGAAACCGACATCAACAATGACGGCCTTAAAGATTATCTCGTGGGCAATGTGGGCCTTAACCTCAAGTTTAAGGCCAGTACCAAAAAACCCTTTAAGATCTTTGCCAATGATTTTGATGACAACGGGGTGAACGACGTGGTCTTGAGCAAGGAATACCATGGGGAATATGTACCGGTCAGGGGCAGGGAATGCACTTCCCAACAAATGCCGTTCATCAAAGAGAAGTTCGGCACCTATTCCGAATTCGCAAATGCCACCATGACCGATATTTATGGAGAAAAGCTCAGCCAATCCTATGAGGGAGAGGTAACCGAGTTTAAGTCGATCGTATTGATCAACAAGGGAAACGGGCAATTTGAAAAGGTGGCCTTGCCCATATATGCCCAACAGTTTCCGCTGTTGAGCGTTGCCTTCGTCGATTTTGACAACGACGGCTTTGAAGATTGTATTTTGGCCGGAAACCTTTATGAAATGGAGGTGGAAACCCCTCGCTTGGACGCCATTTCAGGCCTTGTCCTGCGTTCTAACGGCAAGGATGGGTATGTGGCCTTGCCTTATGAAAAAACCGGGCTGTACCTCAACGGAAACTCAAAAAATATTACTTGGGTTGCGATGAATGGGGAATCCTTTTTGTTGGATGTTTCGAACAATAATCGATTAAATGCCTATAAATACATCCCAAATTAACTTCCCGTTAAGGTTTGGCAACAACATATTCCTTATTTTTACGCCGCTGATAAAACAATTGTGATGAAAAAGTTATTTTACGTTTTGCTTCCCTTGCTGACTGCCCATATAGGTTGGGCACAATATTCCGGCCAGGTGGCCTCAAACCTCACCACCGGCGGTAATTCGGATGGTGGGATTTCCGCACAAATCAACGCTTTGTTGGGATCTACCAGCGAAAGGGCCGAGAAACTGAAGAATTATTTTGAGGATTTCCAGGGGTCGCCCTATGTCTCCAATACATTTTTGCCGACGACCATGTTCTACAAGGATGAAAATCTGGGACAGATCTTCTACAGGCACAATGCGCTGAATGAAGAGGTAGAGATCAAAAAATCGAATTTGGAGGAAGAAGGGATTAAGAGTTTGGCCCGCGACAAGAACATCAGTATTTTGATAGATGGCAAAAAAATGGGTTTCAAGACCTTCGTAGACGCTAAAGGAAGGACCATGAACGGTTACTTGATTTCCTTGTTCGAAGGCGACACCTATGATCTGTATAAAAGAACCCATGTAAAATTTACCGAAGGGAAGCCCGCAACCAGCTCTTTCACCAAAGCGGTGCCCAGCAGGTTTTCCCAGTTCACCGAATATTATTTTCAGAAAGAAGGCGTGAACCGTATGGATGAAATCACGCTCAAAAACAGTAAACTGATCAAGCTGATCAGCGATGCCACGGCAAAGGAAAAACTGAAACTATACTTGAAAGAAAATGAACTCAATGTCAAGGAAGAAGCCGATCTGATCAAAGCTTTTGAATTTTTGAACACGCTCTAAAGAAAACATACCCACATTGTGAAAACCATCCCGTTTAAGCGGGGTGGTTTTTTATTTACCTTTACCCTATGAAAGAAACCACCCAAATATTCGGGATCAGAGCCCTGATGGAAGCGATCCACGCCGAGGAACCGATCGATAAAGTGTTTATCCAAAAAGGGCTGCGTGGCGATCTTTTTAGGGAATTGGAAACCCTGATCCGCAAAAAGGGCATCAACGCATCCTACGTGCCCATCGAGAAGTTGAACCGGCTCACCCAAAGCAACCATCAGGGGGTAGTGGCCAATATTTCTCCCATCACTTTTTTTGAACTGGAGGCTCTGGTGGAAAAAGTAATGAAAGAAAAAAAGGCCCCATTGTTCCTGCTGCTCGACCAACTTTCCGATGTGCGCAATTTTGGCGCCATTATCCGTACCGCTGAATGCACTGGGGTCGATGGCATCATCATCCAAAAGAAGGGTGCCGCCCCGGTGACCGCCGACACCATAAAGACCTCCGCGGGCGCCGCCTTCAAAGTCCCCATCGTGAAGGTCGATCATATCAAGGATGCGGTTTTCTATTTACAGGCCAGCGGCGTACAGGTTGTGGCGGCGACCGAAAAGACCGACAACAGCATCTACGACATCTCCTTTTCGGAGGCCTGCGCCATCATCATGGGATCGGAAGACAGGGGCATTTCCCCCTCACTTTTAAAATTGGCCGACCAGACGGCGAAATTGCCCCTATTGGGCGAGATCGGTTCGTTGAACGTCTCGGTGGCCTGTGCTGTTTTTTTGTATGAAGTGGTGCGCCAACGCCTTTATGTGAAATAGCAGATCCTCTCAGTCTTCCTGACCGGATTTCGGATCTTTTTTGATGGTATAGACAATCTTGACCGGTTGATCATTAAGGTGTGGGTCTTCGGCTTTTTTTTCAATGAAATTTCCGTCCGCATCAAAATGCTGAAGAAAGGGGTCATCGGCCTCATCAAAATCGTCGTGTTCCCAGGCATACTTTTTAGGGGAAGGAACATTGGACTTCACGAACAGCGCCAAGGCAAGCCCGCTTAGGAAACCCCCGAGATGGCCTTCCCATGAGATTCCGTCCTCAATGGGGAAAATATACCAAAGCATGCTCCCGTAAATAAAAACAACGATCAAGGATAGCGCGATGAGCCTATAGTACTTGGTGATCAATCCCTTGAAAAATATAAAACTGACCAAAACATAAATAACCCCGCTCGCCCCAATATGATAGGACGGCCTGCCGATGGCCCAGGTGATGAGCCCGGAAGCCAAGATACCCAAAACCAGTACCTTCATGGCATTGTCCCTATAAAAGTAGAACAGGCCGGCCATGAGAATGGCCAAGGGAATGGTATTGTTGTACAGATGCTCCACGGAACTGTGTATAAATGGACTGAAAAGTATGCCTCTTAAACCTTTGAAGGTGCCCGGGTAGATGCCATAGTCGTTAAAATTGGTCTGCAGCCGCAGTTCCAGCCAAAAGACCGTCCATATGGTCAAAATCGAAATTAAAGGCGCAATGACCACCGCATTCGTGAATTTAAAATAATGATGATCGCTCATAGTTTAAAATTAAGTGTAAATCTGCAATAAACCGACCACAAATGGGAAACATGAAATATTGTCATCCTAGGATTTATCTTAATTTTACCGTATGAACGAACCGCTTGCAGAAAGGATACGCCCCAAAAGTTTGGAAGACTTTGTAAGCCAGCAGCATCTGGTTGGCAAAAACGGCTCGCTGACCCACCAAATACAAAAAGGTATTATCCCCTCCCTGATCCTATGGGGGCCTCCGGGCACCGGCAAAACCACTTTGGCCCATATCATCGCCAATGAGAGCGGAAGGCCCTTTTATAGCTTGAGCGCGATCAACAGCGGGGTGAAGGACATTCGTGAGGTCATCGATAAGGCCAAACAGAGCGGAGGCCTGTTCACTTCAAAAAACCCCATACTGTTCATCGACGAAATACATCGCTTTAGCAAGTCGCAGCAAGATTCTTTGCTCGCCGCCGTGGAGAAGGGGTGGGTCACCTTGATTGGTGCGACCACCGAAAACCCGAGCTTTGAGGTGATTCCGGCCCTATTGTCGCGATGTCAGGTGTATATTTTGAATCCGTTCGGCAAAAAAGACTTGGAGGCACTACTGAACAGGGCACTATCACAGGATGCCCTCCTGAAATCAAAAAAAATCGTTTTAAAGGAAACGGAAGCCCTCCTGCGCCTATCCGGGGGGGATGGGAGAAAACTGTTGAATATATTTGAATTGGTGGTGAATTCGGAACCCTCGAACAGCGTCACCGTTACCGATGCCTTGGTCATGGGTAAGGTTCAAAAGAACACCGTTTTATACGACAAGACCGGAGAACAGCACTACGATATTATCTCCGCCTTCATCAAATCGATTCGGGGAAGCGATCCCAATGCCGCGGTATATTGGCTGGCGCGGATGATCGAAGGTGGGGAAGACGTGAAGTTCATCGCGCGCCGCATGATCATTTCGGCCTCGGAGGATATCGGGCTGGCCAACCCAACCGCCCTGGTAATCGCCAATGCCTGCTTTCAAGCGGTGACCACGATCGGATACCCGGAAGCGCGGATCATCTTGAGCGAATGTGCGATCTACCTGGCCACGGCTGCGAAGAGCAACTCCAGTTATATGGCCATCAAAAATGCGCAACAGAAAGTGCAGGAAACGGGAGATTTGTCCGTGCCCCTTGAATTGCGGAACGCACCGACCAAACTCATGAAAGATCTGGGGTATGGGGCGGAATATAAATATGCGCATGACTATGCGCACAATTTTGTGGCCTTGGAATTTTTACCGGACGAACTGTCGGGAACATCATTTTATGAACCTGGCCAAAATCAGCGGGAACAGGCCATCAAGGAATTTCTTAAAAACCGATGGAAAGATAAATATGACCATTAAAATTTAATGTCCAATTCTTCAATGTGAAGCTTGTCTCCTTCATAGTATTCCAGAAGCCATTGATCGTTCTTCTTGTATACCAAGCCATTGACCAAACCCATTGAGGCCATATAAACATCGGGCAAGGTGGTTTTGAATATTTTTAACCTGACCGCAGGGGTACTGTCCACCAATTGATACCCATTCAAAATTTCCTGGGCATAGAGGATTCCAACATCGCCCAATTCCTTCATGTGCATACCTTGCCCAATGGACTTTTCTCCATCCGGGGCTATTCCCGAATTCCCTATACCGCCTGATCCATCATCCGAATCTGAAATGGTGTCCTTGCCCTTCACATAATCGGAATCCACCGGTTCTACACTTTTATAGATATGCCTGTCTTTGGTGGCCTCACGAAGCTGAACCGCTTTGTCCTTTTTATCCGTATGGGAAACCGTATCGACCTTGCCCTCCTCGAGGCTTTTTACGTCGTTTCTAAAATTTAGCGTCACCGGCTCCGGTCGTTCGCCTTTACCGTTGTATGTATAGTTTAAGGCATCGAACGACTCGAAGGCTTCCGTGATCGCTTCATGATAAGCGTCTTTGTATTCCTTTTTTTTGCTTTTGCCCTCCTGCGTCATGAACACTTCCCGTCCTTTACAATCCTTGAGGATCAAAACTGTTTTGGTCATGAACATCGTTGACTCATCGCCCAGGGACACATAAAGTCCCAGACAACGGTTGCTGTTCAGATCATCGGGGTATCCATCGTCATAGACCGTGGTAAAACCCTTTTTGGTAAACAGGTATTTGACCAGGGTGCTGGTCTGGTGCTGGTTTACCTCCGAAAAATTATCAAATTTCTTGGGTACCACAATATATTTGTAGTCATCCAGTTGCGCATAGGCCTGGCTTGCAAAAATGCCCACCATTACAATGGTAAATATTAAACTTTTCATAGGTTTATTCGATTTGATTCCAAGGACCATCGGCATTTGCCTCCTGCCCCCATTCCTGTGGTTTTATGGTCTCTCAAGGAAGTATAATGAAATAAGCGTGCCAAAAACGAGAGTCACCCTTAATTGGGTGAATCTGTTAGGTTAATTTCCGCCCCAAGATATGATATTTAAACCTAACATGAAAGAAGCATAATTGGTGTCGGCAATGTTGCGATAAGCGAGTAGATTATTGGCCAGAACATACAAATTCACGGGGCCCGCCTGCACATTGATGCCAAGTCCTATATTGGAATAGGTAAACTTATCAACGGTATAGGTCGCCTTAAGGGATAAGGCCTCGCCCAAACGTTTTAAATAAAACGCGGTCAATGCCATTTGAGGACCCCTCGGCCTGTTGATCATATATAATTGCCCCCCCACTCCGTTGGCGTATCGATACCTCAGTGCACTTCCTGAGACCAGATCCTCGCAATTACAGTCCATTTTGGAGGCCATTTCCTTACCAAAATTATATCGGAGGGAAGCATAGAGCTGGGTGGGCCTGAAGGAGAGATAATTTTTGGTATTGTCTTCAAAAGGGATCAAAGCTTCTATTTCGTCAATAAGTTCTTGCCAAAAATCCCTATTGGGATCTGATAAGGCATCAGGCAGGATTACCTGTGCCCCTTCTACAGTGGCACGGCCATTTAGGGTGTAATTTTTTACGTCACTGGTCTGGTACACAAATCCCAAATCTAACAGGCTGGCCGTAACCACCCATTTTTCATTGGGTTGATAGCTGAATCCCAAATCCGCTCCCAGCCCCAGGTTACCACCAAAAAAACCCCGCTTGAGAACGGTACCCGCCAATCTCCCTTCATCATTGGCCGTCAATAATTCATCGATGCCCGATGTCCTTAACCGCATATCTGCATCCAAGGTACTGGCAAATATATTGTTTTGCCCAGGCGTTGTTACGAAATATCCCTTATTTTGGGTAGTATTAAAGTCCAAGATCCCAGAATATATTTTCGCCCTGGCCCCAACGGTAAGCCCCTTCTTGAGGCGTTTGTTGATACCGAAATGGAAGACGTTCATCAATTCACCCCTGCTTTTTAAATGGCTTATATCGAACTTTTCATTAAGGCGATCGGCATTTCCGTCAACGGCCAAAATCGCATAGTCTTTGAACCAATAACCAATGGAATTCCCTTCCGCATATATACCGAAGGAATAAAAATTATCAGGATTTCTACCCCTAAAACCAGCATTCAATAGCTCAATTTGAAAGATGCCACTTAGTTCATCGCGTATATTCATCCCTCCAATGGCACGATCGCGGACCTTATCATTGATATCCAGACCATCATCCGCAAAAATATCATTAACCGAAATTCCACTTGACCCGGCATGTAAGGAGATGCCTGAAAGGGCAGGGACCCCGGCATACCATTGAAAATCGCTCAGCACCCCGGGGTTCACCATCAAGGATTGTGGGATTTCGTTGAAATCGTACAGCAGTTCTTTGTTTTGCCCAAAAGCAAATCCACATCCCTGAAGTAGGGCAAGAAAAAAAAGGTTTTTGAATAGCCTCATTTTACCCTGACCCTGAATTGTGCCCTGGAGGTCAGCTTCACCTTTGGGTCTGGAAAGCTGGAAACGCTTGTGGTGTCTCCTAGATTTTGAGCCGTTATCCTTATGGTCACGGTATTCTTAATAATATCGATGCTTCTGCCGTTCGGGCCATATTCAATATCCCTTTGGATGATCGCCGTGGGTGCTGCTGCAATCGTAAAATTTTCAGTGTCGAGCACATTGCCCGAGGCATCGAGAAATTCTGCGGTAACGTCCAGGGGTTTGCTGGTGGTATTTTCCACAAAATAGGTGATCGATCCTTCGATTGCCCTTTCCGAAAAAATACTCGAACTGAAGGCTTCAAAACCCAGATCAAAGGTATATACCATAACCCCATTGGCCTGATTGATGATCCTTTCCGGGGCTTCTATATAAAGTAAACTGCCTTCGAGAATGGGTTCAAGGCTTAACTGTTCATATTGATCGAAGTCCTGTTTTTCGGAACACCCAGGAAAGAGCATGGTCAAACACAGGGCCAGTAGCATTATTTTTTTCATTTGCCAAAAACATATTGGAGGCATTGGAAAATGCCAAGGTTGTTCTGAAACAATAACTCTATAAGTAGTCTTTTATTTCACTTAGACTATGGATCATCTTGCAAAAATCGTGCTTCGGTTCGTTATTGGGGTTAAAATGCAAGGTATGGAGGCCCACGGCAAGAGCGCCTTGAATATCGGCCTCCAAACTGTCGCCGATCATAATTGATCTGTGTTTCAACGTTTTTGCCTTTGCCAGAGCCATTTCAAAAATAAGGGGGTTAGGCTTTTTTACCCCGGCCATTTCCGAATTGATGACCTGATCAAAATAACCTTGAATGTTGGCGTTCCTGAGCTTTTTGTCTTGTATTTCCTGAAAACCGTTGGTAATGATATGGAGTCGGTAATTGGGCCTGAGGTAATCCAATACCGAAACGGTATCGGGGAAAAGATGATTGAACGATGACAAGTGGGTTATATAGTCTTCCGCCAAGGCATTGATGGTATTGTCTGAAACCGGATGTTTCAAAGCATCGAAGACCGATTTCAACCTTTGGTATCGCAGATCTTCCTTGGTGATCCTTTCCTCCCTGTACAGCTTCCAAAATGCAAGATTGGCGGGCACATATACCGCCAAAAAATCATTGAGGTCTACCCCTATTCGATGTTCGCCCAAAATTTTCTCAAAAGTAAGGGCAGAATTTTTTTCAAAGTCCCACAGCGTATGGTCCAAATCGAAAAAAACGTCTGTCACGATGTCCCTATACATGATATGCGTTTAATACCGATTCGTAGAGTTCCATCCAATTTACAGGATTGGAACTGCCGAGCAGTTCGTTGGAAAAAATGGTCACCAATTCCCCGTTGACCCCTTTCACCTCCCTGTATAGGCCTTCGATCTGCCCCATGATTTCTTCTTTGCCCTTGTTGTTGGGGAAGGCGTAATCGTGTACCGCAAAGGGATGCAGCTTAATGGGTTGTTGAATTTCCAAATTGATATCGTAAAAATAGAAGGGCGTGCAAGTCGATGCCCTAAAGCCTATTTCGTGGGTATATCCCATGGTGTAGTCATCGGTAAATTCGGCTTCCACCAAATTGCGGTAGGTTTGGGGCACATCTACCCGGTTATATCGCATGCGGGAAATATCAATGGGTTTGTGGACCACGTTCGACAGTTGCTTTTTTTCCTTTTTGAGCAACACTATGTCGCCAAATGAACTATAAGAAGCCGCTAAGGCAATGGCACTGTAATCTGCGATCGACTTGATCAAAAACCTGAAACGGTTGCTATGGGGCGAGACGTTCTTGTCGAAAGTGGAATAGTCTGCAAATTGAAAAAAGAACATGCTTTCGACCCGATACTTTTTATGGAGCTCGATCAATTGTGAAAAGTTGTCGTAAGGGTCGCTCGTTGGATCTATCCACGATTTCACGCGCTCCACAAGGCGTTTTGGCTTGAACGTGAACAAGTCCAGGAAGAATCCCGCGCCTCCCCTTAAAAACCCACGATGTGCATAGCAATGCGAAGTCGTGACATCGATGATGGAGGTATACCGGTATTGCCGTGTACCATGTTCCAGATTTGGAAACCTAAGCCTGAGTACTTCCAAAAATTTGAAAGCCAAAAGATCGACCACGGGCAGCTTGAGAAAATCGTATTTGAATGCAATGCTCTCGGTCGGGGGAAACCTACCATGAATATCCTTTACATGGGGCAGGTATTCCTCGTACCTGCTCAGCAGGTAGAAACAGGCCGAAAAAATGTCGTAGGGAACGTTGGAGCGCTCCCCGGCGGTAAAAAAGCATGGTACACCGTCCCAATTCCCAACATTGATTTGAAGATCGTTGATCCCCTTTTCGAACAACAGGTCGTTGCTCCTGATAAAAAACTCGTTCTGCAATGGCTGTTTGGTATAGGTGATCTTTGGGCCGTTGTGTTTGATGAAGTCTTCGACCTTGGTGGTGAACAGGATTTCAATCCCCAGTATCCTCGTCAGGATATGCTTCATGATATAACTGAAGCGAGGTGTGATCTTATGGGTATAAACGAGCAACATAGGCTATACTTCCAAAATCCTATAGGAAATTCGTAAAAAATGGGTCGATCCTAGAGTGCGTTTTCGTCGGCAAAACTAAAATATTCCTTTTGGGTAACGATCAAATGATCCAATATTTTTATATCGAGCGCTTCCGCCGCCAATTTTAATTTTTGGGTAATGGATCTATCGGCTTCACTGGGCTTGAGTGTGCCCGAGGGGTGGTTGTGTGCCAATATTAGGGCCACAGCGCCCAATTCAATTGCCTGTTTCATGGCGATACGCACGTCGACCAAGGTGCCCGTAAGGCCTCCTTTGCTCAGTTGGGCGGTAAAGAGTATTTTATTGGCATTGTTCAGGTACACGATCCAAAATTCCTCATGCAAAAGGTCGCCCATAATAGGCTGGAGATGTTCAAAAGCATCGCGGCTGCTGCCGATCTTGGTTATTTTCAATGCCCCTTCTCCCCTTCTTCGACGCCCTATTTCCAGGGCCGCCGCGATGGTGACGGCTTTTGCCTCGCCTATTCCCTTGAACTTCATCAATTGCTTGATGCTCAGTTTACCCAGTTCCCCAAGATTGTTGTTAGCCGACGCCAGTACTCTTTTCGAGAGGGCAACCGCACTTTCATCCTTGCTGCCCGACCCGATCAAAATGGCGATCAACTCTGCATCCGAAAGTACCGAACGGCCTTTCCGCAGCAATTTTTCCCTGGGTTTGTCGTCATCGGACCAGTACTTGATCGAGAAGGAATTAGGTTTTTCGGCCATCGGTTAAAGATAAGAAACTAATAATTTTATCGTAATTTTCGAACTCAAAATCACTTTCCACAATCATGAGATCAATCTTTGAACCCGACACTTTGGAGGAATTGCTGAAACGAATCGACGCCCTTGACGAAAATGCCCAAAGGCAATGGGGCAAAATGAGCCTTGGACAAATGCTGTGGCATTGTCAATTTCCTTTGGCCCTGGGCATTGAAAACAAAATTTCAAGAAAAAAGCCCAATTTATTGGTGCAGTGGTTCTTTAAAAAATCGATGTACAACGATAAACCATGGCGCAAAAATCTTCCGACTTCCCCAAGGATAAAGGCCAGGGAACCCAAAGCGTTTACCGAAGAACTGCCCAAATTAAGGAAGCTGGTTGAAGAATTCCATCAATTGAAAACAAGGGAAAGCTGGAACCCCCATCCTTTGTTCGGCGAATTGAGCAAAGCACAATGGGGCATGATGCAATACAAACATTTAGACCACCATTTAAAACAATTCGGGGTTTAAAATGCTCGGATTGCGATCCAAAATTTGAAGGAAATATGAATTACCCTCCGAAACATCATCAGGAAAGCGACTTCAACAATGTGATCGAGGTGGTCAAAAATTTTCCATTTGGCACCTTGATCACCGTCAAGGGAAACGAACCGCTCATCACGCACATTCCCATCGTGTATGAACAGGATGGAAGCGCCCATGGAAAGCTGGTGGCCCATATCGACAAATTCAATCCCCAAGTGGCCACCCTTACAGATGGCGCCGTGGTAACCGCTGTATTTTATGGCCCCGATTGCTATATCTCACCCTCGGTGTACAGCAGCAGGCAATTGCCGACCTGGAACTATATTTTTGCCCATTTAAAAGGGACCGTGAAATTGCTGACCGACAAGGAAACCGTAAAACGGACGATGGTGCGCATGACGGCCTTCCTGGAAGGTGAAAATCCAAAGTACGTATTATCGCAGGAAGATTCGAGAATGGAGGGCCTGATCGATTATATCGTAGGCTTTGAAATCAAGATTACCGATTGGGAAGGCAAATTTAAATTTTCACAAGACAAGTTGAAAAAAGACCAAGACTTGGCGAAAAAAGCCTTGATTGAAAGTCAGCAGAAAGATATTTCCGATTTAGTCGACAGGATCTACGCCAACCACAGAAACGCCCAAAAGGAACTACCATAAGTGCTTGTTCCCAAGCGCATCAACATCGGTTTTCTTGTGCTGAAGTGCCATTGGTTCTTGGCTCTGTTCAACCATTCTGGTTTCCTCCAAAATGACATTCGAGATGCCCAACATAAAAGCCATCACAAAAATCGAGGCAGTTCGTTTAAACCTCCAAGTCAGGGACTTTTTCAAGATTTCGTTTTTTAATTTTAGCACCGATAAAGTTAATGAAATTTGGGGCCAATATTTTAAGCACTGACAAAGATCCGGTTCAACGGAGAACGTATCAAGCCAAAATCTTTTGTTTCAAGGCCCCCAAATCAAGGCCCCCATAGTTTCCGGAGCTCATCAAAAGCAGCACGCTATCCTCAAAATTTTGTTGAAACAGATAGTCTCGGAAGGCCCCGGCTTCCGTGAATATAACGAGTTCATTACGGTCAAAGGCGTCGGTGATCTGTGCTGGACTTACCGCCGACAGACGTTTGATTTTTACCGATTCAGGCAAATAGAAGACCACCGCGGTGTCTGCATTGTCGAGCGTTCCCTTGTATTCCTTCAGGAATTCAGGATTAAAACTGCTATAGGTATGGAGTTCCAAACAAGCGATGAGCCTTCGGTCGGGGTATTGTTCCCTGACCGCCAAGGTGGTGGCGGCTACCTTGCTGGGCGAATGGGCAAAATCTTTATAGGCCACGGCCGACGAATGCTCCGCTATTTTTTCCAGGCGTTTGGAAGCCCCTTTAAATGAAGCGATTGCCTCATAGAAGTCGGCTTCATCGACTCCCATGTTCTGACAGATCCACTTTGCGCCCGCAAGATTGCCCAGGTTATGCCGCCCAAAAATCTCTATCGGCATTGGGCCTTCATGGGTTTCCAGGAACGTTTGTCCGTTTTCCACAAAATAATCCGGCGTTCGATAGGGAAATTTTCGAATGGCACCTTGGCTCGATTCCACCAATCTTTTCACCTCCGGATCTTCGGTATTATAGGTAATGCTCCCGCCCGCTACGATGCCATCGACAAAAATCCGGAACTGTTCCACATAATTTTCGAAAGTGGGAAAAACATTGATGTGGTCCCATGCAATCCCGCTCAGCAAGGCAATATTAGGACGGTACAAGTGGAATTTCGGTCTCCTGTCTATGGGTGATGACAAATACTCATCTCCCTCCAAAACCATAAAATCATTTTCTTCGGTCAGGTGCACCATTCGGTCGAACCCCTCCAATTGCGCCCCGACCATATAGTCGACCGATCGATTGTGGTATTTCAGCACATGCAAGATCATGGAAGTGATCGTGGTTTTGCCATGGCTGCCACCGATGACCACCCTGGTCTTGTTCTTTGCCTGCTCATATAGAAATTCGGGATAGGAATAGATGGTGACCCCCAATTCCTGGGCCCGGAGCAATTCAGGATTATCGGCTTTGGCATGCATGCCGAGGATCACTGCATCCAACTTCCGGTGAATTTTTTCGGGGAACCAACCGAATTGCCCAGGTAAAAGGCCTTGCGCGGCCAACCTTCCGGCAGAAGGTTCGAATATGACATCGTCGCTTCCAGTGATCTTATATCCCTTTTGATGGAGCGCCAAGGCCAGGTTGTGCATGGCACTGCCCCCTATGGCGATAAAATGAATCTGCATGGTTCCGGGTTTATCAACCAAAGATAGGCATTGAAAAGAGCAACAACAACAGCCCAAATCCCGATTCATATTTTTATCTTAGTCGAAGAAAATCTAAGATGGACTATCACTTGAACGACATTGCCCCAAAAGAGATCATGCCCGGTTACCATGGCAAATTGATCCATGCCGAAAACATGAGCATCGCCTTTTGGGAAGTATCCAAAGGTGCAACCGTTCCGGAACACGCCCATAAAAATGAACAACTGATGCAGGTGTTGGAAGGGGAGTTCGAATTCACCCTCGATGGCGTCACCAAATTATACAGGCCGGGGGATCTTGTCGTCATCGCACCATTTCAAAAACATAGTGGCAGGGCAGTGACCCCCTGTAAATTGATGGACGTCTTTAGTCCGGTTCGCGAAGAATACAAATAACGGGCAAACTGCCTTCCAAGAAACCAATTATGGACATATCCCTTAAAGGAAAGAGGGCCCTGGTAGGGGCCAGCAGCGGAGGCATAGGCGAAGCCATCGCAAGGCAATTGGCCGATAGCGGGGCCAGTGTGACATTGATGGCCAGAAACGAAAAAAAAATGAAGGCCGTATTAAGCGATCTTCCCAAAGGTGAAGGGCAGTCCCACGGCTATCTATTGGTCGATTTTTCGGATTTTGACGCTTTTGAAAGGACGATAGCGGATTTTTTCATGGCCAATACGATCGATATTCTGGTCAACAATACCCAAGGCCCAAGAGCCGGTTCGGCCTTGGAGGTTTCCATGGCGGATTACCAACAGGCGTTCGACCTACTGTTCAAAACCGTGGCTTTGACCACTGAATTGGCGTTGCCACATATGATTGAAAAAAAGTGGGGCCGGATCATCAATGTCGCTTCCGTTTCGGTAAAGGAACCATTGTCTTATTTGGCCTTGTCGAACAGCATTCGCTCGGCGGTGGTCACTTGGTCGAAGACCCTGGCAACGGAGGTCGCGGCGCATCAAATTACCGTAAACAGCGTGCTCACCGGCTATTTTGATACCGAACGTATCGCCCAGCTAAACGCTAAGAAAGCATCGCAACTTGGCATCCCCGAATCCGAGGTAAGGGCAGATATGGAGGCCCGTGTTCCGGCAAAACGAATCGGAAAACCTGAGGAATATGGGTATTTAGTGGCCTTTTTGGCCTCTGATAAGGCGTCCTATATCACGGGTTCACAAATCCCCATTGATGGCGGCCTGTTAAAATCGCTTTAAGTTTTTTCCAATAGGGCCAATCGGTTCGGCATGCACTATCACTTGCCGGCCAAAATCGCCAAGGTTCAACGCCTGATTTTTGGCGGATATTTGGCAAGTACCTTATCTACCACTTCCTTGAGTTCGAGCTCTTTATCGACCGGTGTGCCTTTTTCCCTAAAATTGGCCACGCTGACGGCCTGCCAAAAAAGGGCATCCTTTTGATTGTCGACAAAGTCAAATTGAATTTCACGTTGCAAACTGTTTCCACGAACCGGTATTCCCACCGAAACACCGCCGCCAACGTTTCGGCCCGTACCCCCGAGGCCTACCCCAACCGCACTGTTTTGTGGCGCCTGAAAAACGGTGCTTTTAATATTGATATAAAAATCGGGCTCTTCGGACAGCAACATTCCTTTTTCCCTCATTTTCGAATCCAATACCTGCAACAATCTTTTGGACTCAAAATCGTTCATCCCGGTATCCATGTCAGGATAGTAGTTATAGGTATTGTAGTTGCTGAAATTGGTGCTATTGTCATAATCATACCGAACACTTAGCGCGCCACAGGAAACAAAAAGCAGTAAAAAAGCAAGTTTTGCCAATCGATGCATGGGGTTCCTTTTTTCACTAATTTAAGGAAAATATGGCCTTGATGGTCCCGAGCGAGGTATTATTCGATTAACTGTTGAGCATGGCCCAGAGCCGATCTTTCAATTCGGATATCCCCTGTTGGGTTACCGAGGAGATGAACAAATAGGGAACTGTTCTAAAATCCCTGTCCAATTCAACGCGCATTTCAGCGATGAGTTCCCCGTCCAACAAATCGCTTTTCGAAATGGCGATGAGCCGATCTTTATGGAGCAATTCCTCGTTGTAGCGGCGGAGTTCATCCAAGAGGATTTCGTATTCCTTGCTGATGTCCTTGCTATCGGCCGGAATCAGAAAAAGCAAGGTGGCGTTGCGCTCAATATGCCGAAGGAAGTAATGGCCCAACCCTTTTCCCTCGGCGGCCCCCTCGATGATCCCGGGAATATCGGCCATCACAAAACTCTGGAAATCGCGATATTCCACAATGCCCAGGTTCGGTTTCAAGGTTGTGAACTCGTAGTCGGCTATTTTGGGCTTTGCGGAGGTGACCACCGACAACAATGTTGATTTTCCCGCATTGGGGAAGCCCACCAGGCCCACATCGGCTAGGACCTTCAGCTCCAATACCACCTGTGTTTCCTTGCCGGGTATACCGGGTTGCGCATATCTGGGGGTTTGGTTGGTGGCACTCCTAAAGTGCCAGTTGCCCAATCCGCCCATTCCGCCTTCCAAAAGTATTTTTTCTTCGCCGTCTTCGGTAATCTCAAAGAGAATATCGTTGGTTTCAAAATCCCTCACCACGGTTCCCAAAGGCACCTCCATATAAACATCCTCCCCTTCGGCGCCAGAGCTCCTGTTCTTACTGCCATGCTCACCATGTCCGGCCCTGAAGTGCTTCTTGAATTTAAAGTTGACCAGGGTCCAGAGGTTTTTGTTGCCCTTAACGATCACATGTCCGCCACGACCTCCGTCACCGCCATCGGGCCCTCCTTTTGTGATGTATTTCTCACGATGCAAGTGTGCTGAACCTTTACCCCCATTTCCGGATTGGGCATACACTTTTACATAATCCACAAAATTGCCTTCGGTCATTGGTTCGTTTTGGTTTTTTTTAATGAATTGGTCCGATGATATCGATCGGTATCCGTTACCGCAAAAGTAATCAATTAAGCCCTAGTTAAGATCCACAGCCCAAATGGAAATGGCGTTTCCGGTTTTGACCAAAAAGATGTCTTCGGTGCCCTTTCCGCGACCGAGCCAACAATGCCCAGTGAAGCGAAGTATTGCATGAGATGCGTGCCCGTTATGACAGCGGCCCAAGGTGAAATGGAAAAAGCGTCATGAACGTGGCATGGTTTCCATTTTTCAAAGAAATACCCTTTGCTATGCGCTAAAGACCGTCGATGACTTTGGCCAATCGGCCTGTAATTTCGGAGATGCTTCCAATGCCGTTCACCACATGGAACTTGCCCTGCGATTTGTAGTAGTCTCTCAGCGGAGCCGTTTTTTCGTTGTACTCCTCGAATCGGTTGCGGATCTTGCCCACATCCTGGTCATCGGTTCGGCCACTGACCTTGCCGCGTTCCAACAGTCTGGATATCAAAACCTCATCATTCGCTTCCAGGGCGATGGTGGCATTTATTTCCATATCCTTGGTTTCCAAAAAGAAATCCAACGCTTCTGCCTGTGCCACGGTCCTTGGAAAGCCATCAAAAATGAAGCCCTTGGCCTCCGGATTTTTCTCAACCTCGTCTTCGAGCATCTTGATGGTCAGTGCATCGGGCACCAAATCACCTCGATCCATGAAGGCTTTGGCCTGTTTGCCCAACTCGGTTTTGTTACTGATGTTTTTCCGAAAGACATCCCCGGTGGATATATGGAAAAGCTTATATTTTTCTTTTAAAAATTCGGCCTGTGTACCTTTTCCGGCACCGGGTTTTCCAAAGAGTACTAAATTGATCATTTGGTATTGGTTTAGTTGGTATACTGATCTTAGGTTTCTGCCCAATTCTTTGTAGTCAAGTCCGTAACCTACAATAAATTTATTCGGGATCTCCAAACCGATATAGTCAACGGTATATTCGCCGTTGTAAATCCCGGGTTTATAAAACAGGGTGGCGATTTTGAACTCCTTCACATTTTTGTTCGCGAACAAATGTACCAGTTCCTGCACCGTTCGGCCCGTATCGATGACATCCTCCAGGATGATCACACTTCTGCCTTCGACCTGTTCCGGGAGGTCCAATAAGGTTTTCACGATACCGGTGGAGGTAAGTCCGTGATAGGAACTCAACCGCACAAAGGAAACCTCACAAGGGTGCGGATAGGCCTTCAGGAAATCGGAGACGAACATGAAAGCGCCATTGAGCACGCCCACAAAGATGGGGGTTTTGTCTTTATATTCTTCCGCCACCTGATCGGCCACCTTTTTTACCGCCTTGAGGATGTCTTCTTCGCCGATGTACGGAATAAAAGATTTGTCGTGTAAATTCATTGGTTTGCCCCACTTTTAGGAAAAGGTAAATATAGTATTTTGATTTCTCTTTTTGGGAAGGGGGCGTTCCGTTTTAAGAATTCGATGTATTTTTACAACCAAGCGCAGTTAGCCGCATACGATATGACAAATTATTTTTCTTCCGATTTTAAACTGGGAATCCTTGGGGGGGGACAATTGGGGAAAATGCTCTTGTACGAGACCCGCAAGTTCGACATCGATACCACCGTGATGGACCCTTCTTCCGAAGCCCCTTGCAAAATAGCCTGCAACACCTTTGTACAGGGAGATCTGATGGATTATAAAACGGTGTACGAATTTGGAAAAAGGGTTGATGTACTGACCATTGAAATCGAAAATGTAAATCTTGATGCCCTTGAACAACTCGAAGATGAAGGTTTGAAAGTGTATCCGCCCACCCATACCTTGCGCACGATACAGAACAAGGCCAAACAAAAATTATTTTATGTCGACCATGATATCCCAACCGCCGATTTTCATCGATTTGCTTATAAGAGTGAGATCGAGGACAGCCTTAACAATGGAGGATTGAGCCTTCCCTTTGTCTGGAAAGCGGCCCAATTCGGGTACGATGGGCAAGGGGTAAAGATCGTCAGAAAATTGGAAGATCTGGAGGGTTTGCCTTCCGGGGAGTGCATCGCCGAAAACCTGATCAATTTTAAGAATGAATTGGCCGTAATCGTGGCCAGGGGCGCAGATGGCGGCGTTAGGACCTATCCCGTGGTGGAAATGGAATTCCACCCGGAAGCGAATCAGGTAGAATATGTCATATGTCCGGCAAGAATCGATGGCAAAGTGGCCCAAAGGGCGATTGAAATAGCCTTGAAGGTTTCTGAAAAAATGAAACATGTAGGCCTTTTGGCGGTGGAAATGTTCCAGACCAAAGACGATCTGATCTTGGTGAACGAGGTGGCGCCAAGGCCCCATAACAGTGGCCATTACAGTATCGAGGCAAGCTACACCAACCAATTCGAACAGCATTTGCGCGCTATTTTGGGCCTGCCTTTGGGAAATACCGAAAGCAAAGTGGCCGGTATTATGGTGAATTTGGTAGGTGCCGAAGGATATACCGGAGCGGTGGTCTACCAAAACATCGAGGAAATCCTGAAACTCGACGGGGTTACGCCACACATATACGGTAAACGGCAAACCCGTCCCTTCAGAAAAATGGGACACGTGACCATCGTAAACCAAGATTTGACAGAAGCGCGAAAAATTGCGCAACAAGTAAAGGAAACCATAAGAGTTATCAGCAAAACATAAACCATGGGGAAAGTAGCCGTAGTCATGGGTAGCACAAGCGACCTGCCGGTAATGGAGGAAGCCGTTGCCATTTTAAAGGAATTTGGAATCGTGGTCGATATCGATATCGTCTCTGCCCATAGAACCCCCGACAAACTTTTCGATTTCAGTAAAAATGCCCATAAAAACGGATATTCGGTAATCATTGCCGGAGCCGGTGGCGCAGCACACTTACCCGGCATGGTAGCTTCACTGACGCCCCTGCCGGTCATCGGGGTTCCCGTAAAAAGCAGCAATTCGATCGATGGTTGGGATTCCATACTATCGATCCTTCAAATGCCCGGTGGGGTACCGGTGGCCACCGTCGCACTCAACGGCGCAAAGAATGCCGGTATTTTGGCCGCACAGATCATCGGCAGCGCAGACAAAGCGATACTAAACCGTATCATTGCCTATAAAGAAAGTTTAAAGGACAAGGTCATCGAAAGTTCCAAGACATTAAAGTCCAAAAAATAAAAATATCGATGCCCATCGGTTTGCGATGTCGAACAAATGCGCCCAAAAAACCAAATGAATCCTATTAGAAAACAGAAAATCGAGCATCCTGTGATGAACCCCTTATTAAAACCTTTCGATTCGGCCCCTTTTTCACAAATAAAAAACGAACACTTCAAACCTGCGTTCGAAAAGGCGATCGAAGAAGCTCGAGCCGAAATCGATGCGATCACGGCCAATGCTGCCCTGCCTACCTTTGAAAATACCATAGCTGCCCTGGATTTTTCGGGACAACGGTTAGACCGTATTTCGAGTATTTTCTTCAACCTGAATTCTGCCGAAACCAATGAGGAAATCCAAAAAATAGCGCAGGAAGTTTCCCCGATGCTCACCGAATTCAGCAACGACATTACCCTGAACGCCGCCCTGTTCGAAAAAGTCAAGACCGTGTACGAACAGAAAGACCAGCTGCAACTCACCGAAGAGCAGGCGACCCTATTGGACAAAAAATACAAGAACTTCAGCAGGAACGGGGCAAACCTGCCCGAAAGCAAAAAGAAACGCCTCCGTGAAATCGATGCCGAACTTGCCAAACTCAAGCTGAAGTTCGGGGAAAATGTCCTGGCCGAAACCAATAGATATGAAAAGCATTTAACCCTGGAATCGGACCTATACGGGCTCCCCGAGGGCGAGAAGGAGGCCGCAGCACAATTGGCGGCCGCTAAGGGCAAAGAAGGTTGGCTGGTAACGCTCGATTACCCCAGCTATCTCCCCTTTATGAAATATGCCAAGAACAGGGCCTTGCGCAAAGAACTTTCCTTGGCCTTCGGCAGTAAGGGATTCCATGGCGATGCGCTCGACAACAAGGCGAACGTGCTGAAAATCGTACAATTGCGACATGAACGGGCCCAGCTGTTGGGCTATCGGACCCATGCCCATTTTGTGCTGGAAGAACGGATGGCCGAAACACCCGAAAAAGTGCAGGATTTCCTCAAAGAACTCCTGGAAAAGGCCAAACCGGCCGCGGAAAGGGAATTCAAGGTTTTGGAGACCTTTGCAAAAGACTTGGATGCCATCGACACCTTACAAAAATGGGACAGCAGCTATTATTCCGAAAAATTGAGACAGAAGCTTTTTGATCTTGACGACGAACAATTGAAGCCCTATTTTAAATTGGAAAATGTCATCGCGGGGGTTTTTAAGGTTTCGGAAAAACTTTTTGGCCTGAAATTCGAGGAGGTTTTTGATATCGAAAAATACCATCCGGAAGTGAAGACCTATCGCGTAAGGGATCTCAAGGGCCGATCCATTTCGCTTCTTTATGCCGATTTCCATCCCAGGGCCGGCAAACGTGGCGGGGCCTGGATGACCTCCTACAAGCATCAATACAAACGCAACGGGGAGAACGTAAGGCCCCAAATTTCAATCGTCTGCAATTTTACCAGATCCACCCCTACCAAGCCTTCTTTGTTGACCTTCAACGAGGTCACCACCCTGTTCCACGAATTTGGCCACGCCCTTCATGGGATGCTCGCCAACACCACCTATCCAAGTTTGTCGGGCACCTCGGTGTATTGGGATTTTGTGGAACTGCCCAGTCAGGTGATGGAAAACTGGTGCTATGAACAAGAGGCCCTACAGCTGTTCGCCACCCATTATGAAACCAATGCGTCCATACCCATGGCTTTGGTCCGAAAAATAAAAGATTCTTCAAACTTCCAGGAAGGCCTGGCCACCTTAAGACAGTTGAGCTTTGGGTTGCTCGATATGGCATGGCATGGCGCAGATCCAACGGGCATTGGCGACGTAAAGGCCCATGAAAGGAAGGCCTTTGAAGGTACCGATCTCTACCCGGACATGGCCGAAACCTGCATGAGTACCGCCTTTTCACATATCTTTCAGGGCGGATATTCCTCCGGCTACTATAGTTATAAATGGGCCGAGGTGCTCGATGCCGATGCCTTTGCCTACTTTAAGGAAAAAGGGATATTCGACCAGGAAGTGGCGACCAAATTCAAGGAGGAGATCCTCTCCAAAGGGGGAACCGAAAAACCGATGCTGCTCTATAAAAGGTTCAGGGGCAGTGAACCCAAAATCGAAGCATTGTTGGAAAGGGCGGGACTGTTGAAGGTAAACTAAATTGACTTTACCGCCTCATCAATTAGGGTTGGCTTTCTTCCAGGCATCGTAACCGCCCTCGAGGTTAACGACATGTTGGTATCCCATAGACTTTAATCTCTCTTGGGCCTTAAGGCTCCTGCCGCCCATTTTACAATACACGTAAATGGTCTTGTCTTTATCGATGGCCTTGAAAAGATCGGCAAAATCGGTATCGTACCAGTCGATGTTCATGGCATGGTCGAGATGGCCGGCAGCAAACTCCTCCGGGGTGCGCACATCTACCAAAACCACTTTATTGAGTTCCTCTTGTGATACGTCCGTTATGGGTTTAGAAGCACTTTGGGCGCATCCAAGGTTTACGAACAACAAAACAAATAATAATCGATGTAGTTTCATCCTGCTATGGGTTTGGTTCAAAAGTAATCATATTCGCCAAAATTCCATTACTTTTAGTTCCGCTAAACGATAAAATGGCCGAGCATCAGTTATATCCCGAACTTTGGGTCGACAATTATGCAGATTACCTGTTCAATTATGCGATTGGAAGGGTAAGCGATGTTGAGATCGCTAAGGATCTGGTTCAGGATACTTTTGTGGCCGGTTTGCATTCCGCGAAAAATTATAAGGGAGACGCCGCCGAACGCACTTGGTTGATCGCCATCCTAAAACGCAAGGTGATCGATCACTACCGAAAGATCAATTCCAAAAAAGGGAAAGCCGAGGTGCGTATGAACTACCGATCGGCCTCCGATGCAGAAGGCGATTGGCTCGAAGAACAGATCGCCGATCCTTCGAGCGTCCTGGAAAATGATGCTATCGAGAACGAGGAGCTTGGTTCCGCTATCTATGAGTGCATTGCAAAACTGCCAAAAAAACAGGCCTTGGTGTTCAACATGAAAACGATCCAGGGCATCAGCACGGAGGACATCTGTAAGGAACTCGATATCAATCCGTCAAATTTGTGGGTAATGATACATCGGGCGCGCACCGCCCTGATGGGATGCCTCAACCAAAATTGGTTCAACCTATGATTAGTTGCGAACAAGCCGCTTTGATCTGTAACAAGGCACAATACAGGGAAGCTACCTTTTTGGAAAAGGGGAAATTGAAACTTCATGTGCTGTTCTGCAAAACCTGTTCCAAGTTTACCAAACAGAACACCGCATTCACTTCACTTTGTTATAAAGCCAATCTTCATGGCCTTTCTGAGGCCGACAAGGACAAAATGAAAGCCGAACTTCAAGAAATCGACTAATTTCTGAACGGCAGCAATAACAGTACCAACCACCAAAAAATGGGGATGGCCTCAACCCAAAACGAGGCAAAATATTTGGATTGATGCTTTGGTGTTGCCAATAAAATGATTGCCACCGCCAAAAAAAGGATGCCCTTGCCGATAACTTCATACCATGGGACCTCATCCTTGAACAAGGTGATCAGGAAAAAAGGAATCGTGGCCATGGCCCCGAATAGTTTGGTGTTGGAGACCCCGAACTGTTGGGGCAATGATTTCAACGTCAATTGATCATGCGCCAAATCACGAATGTCGAAGGGCAACATCAAGAGTAGCACCAAGCCAAACCTTTGCAGGCTTTCGACCCCAACATCCCAAGAAAGGGTTCCCGTCGATTCCGTTATGGGAAGTATCACCGTGGCCCCGGTCCACACCAAAGCCACGAGAAATATTTTAAAACCGGCCAGACTTCTAAGGTTTTTGGCCCCCGGTAAAACCGGAAGGGCATACAACCCGGTCAATATCAAGAGCATCAACATTGCGATCCATGTCTTAAAATTTAAGAAAAACGCATGGTAGAGTGCCAATGTGCAACTGATAAGGCTGATGATCTGTATGTTTTTATGGTATGTTTTGGCGACCCAGATGTACTTTTCTGCCTCGACACCGTATTTAATAAAGTTATAGCCCCCTATCGCGCCGAAAAACAGAAAAAAAGCCAGGTGTCGGTCGGGTGAAATGTTTAAGCTAAGGGCAGTGCAATAGAGGAGGGAAAGCAGCGCCAAAGCCACATGTATGCTGGCATCAAGGTAGAAATCGAAAATAAGCCGAGCCCACTTCATTGAACAAAAGTAGCCAAACTGTTTATAACCCCGATTTTTGGTTAAAAATTTTGGTGCAGATCATCGATAAAGCTTCATTATTCAGGGAATTAATCGTTAATTTTGCCATCATTTTTAACCTATTCGTACGATTTATGAGGACAGATGCTTTTGCTTCGCGACACATCGGAATTGCAGAAAACGACCTTCAGTCAATGCTGAAAAAAGTTGGTGTTGGGAGTTTGGAACAATTGATAGAAGAAACCATTCCAGCTGAAATCAGGCTCAAACAGCCTTTGCAGCTCGATGCGCCGCTCAGTGAGCACGAATTTCTTTCACACATCCAACAGTTGTCGGAAAAGAACAAGGTTTTCAAGACCTATATTGGCCTTGGCTACCATGAGGGACTTACGCCTTCGGTCATCAAAAGGAACATTCTTGAAAATCCGGGTTGGTACACCGCCTATACCCCCTATCAGGCAGAAATTGCCCAAGGACGATTGGAGGCCCTGTTGAATTTCCAGACCGTCGTGGCCGATCTCACGGGGATGGAAATCGCGAACGCCTCGCTCCTCGATGAAAGTACGGCGGCGGCCGAAGCAATGACCATGTTGTTCGATTTGCGTACCCGCGACCAAAAGAAAAACGGTGCCGTCAAATTTTTCGTCTCCGAGTTGGTGCTGCCCCAAACCCTTTCCCTATTGGAGACACGTTCGCTGCCTCTAGGCATCGAATTGGTAGTGGGCGACCACCAACGGTTCGATTTCGGTGACGACTACTTCGGGGCTCTGTTGCAGTATCCCGGAAAACACGGTCAGATTTTCGACTACGCCCATTTTGTCGCCAAAGCCAAAGCAATGGACATGAAGGTAGCGGTGGCTGCAGACATCCTGAGCCTGGTACTGCTCACCCCTCCCGGTGAATTTGGGGTGGACGTGGTGGTAGGTACCACCCAGCGTTTCGGGATTCCCATGGGCTATGGAGGACCGCACGCCGCATTTTTTGCAACTAAAGAGGAATATAAGAGAAATATCCCCGGCCGCATCATAGGCGTAACCAAAGACACCGACGGCAAAACCGCATTGCGTATGGCCTTGCAGACCAGGGAACAGCACATCAAACGCGATAAGGCGACCTCCAATATCTGTACCGCGCAAGTACTGTTGGCCGTAATGGCGGGCATGTATGCGGTATATCACGGTCCGAATGGACTAAAATATATCGCCAAAGGCGTGCACGCCGCGGCAAAAACGCTTGGCGAGACTTTGGGGCAATTGGGGGTGGTACAACAGAATACCTCTTTTTTTGATACCATCAAGCTAAAGGCCGAAACACACAAGGTAAGGCCCATTGCGGAGCGTTCCGGGGTCAACTTTTTATATATCGATCAGGAAACCATCGCCATCGCCGTGAACGAAGCGACCTCGCTGAAAGACCTGCAACAAATCGTGGATATTTTTGCGGAAGCCCTTGGGAAGAACACCGTAAAAATCGCTGGATTGTCTGCAGGTTCTGCCATAGATGCCTCGGTACATCGCAGGGCACCATTTTTGGAGAACAAGGTTTTCAATTCGTATCATTCCGAAACCGAACTGATGCGCTATATCAAAAAATTGGAGCGGAAAGATTTGGCCCTCAACCATTCCATGATCGCTTTGGGAAGCTGCACCATGAAGTTGAATGCCGCCACCGAAATGCTGCCCTTGAGCTGGGCGCAATGGGGCAACATCCATCCGTTTGTCCCCATTGAACAGGCCGAAGGCTACCAGATCGTGCTCCAGGCATTGGAAAAACAACTCAATGCCATCACCGGTTTTGCAGGCACCTCGCTGCAGCCCAATTCAGGCGCACAAGGCGAATATGCCGGATTGATGACGATTCGGGCCTATCACGAATCGCGATCGGAAGGCCATCGCAACATTTGTATCATTCCCGCCTCAGCACATGGCACCAACCCGGCTTCTGCCGTTATGGCGGGCATGCAGGTAGTGGTTACCAAAACCGATGAAAAAGGAAACATCGACCTTGCCGACCTGGAAGAAAAGGTATTGCAACATTCGACCAAGCTTGCGGCCTTAATGGTAACCTATCCCTCAACACATGGGGTTTTCGAATCCTCCATCAAAAAAATCACCAAGCTGATCCATGACCATGGCGGTCAGGTTTATATGGACGGTGCCAACATGAACGCCCAGGTAGGATTGACCAATCCCGCCACGATCGGCGCCGATGTTTGCCACTTGAACCTCCACAAAACCTTTGCCATTCCCCATGGCGGTGGCGGTCCTGGCGTAGGCCCCATTTGCGTGGCACCACAATTGGTTTCGTTTTTGCCGGGAAACCCGGTCATCAAAACCGGCGGCACGCATGCGATCACCGCCATTTCCGCAGCCCCTTGGGGCAGTGCCTTGGCTTGTTTGATTTCCTACGGATACATCAAAATGCTTGGGGAACAGGGCTTAAGGCGTTCCACGGAAATAGCCATTTTGAACGCAAATTACATCAAACATCGCTTGCACGGAAAATACGAAGTGCTCTACACCGGTGAAAAAGGAAGGGCAGCCCATGAGATGATACTCGATTGCAGGCCATTCAAACAACATGGCATCGAAGTGACCGATATCGCCAAACGATTGATGGACTATGGTTTCCACGCGCCCACGGTATCCTTCCCCGTGGCCGGTACCGTAATGATCGAACCTACCGAAAGCGAAAGTCTTGCCGAACTCGACCGGTTTTGCGATGCGATGCTTTCGATCCGTTCGGAAATTGATCAAGCATCGGCCGAGGATGACAACAATGTACTCAAAAACGCGCCGCATACTTTGACCATGGTGACCAGTGATCGATGGGAATATCCCTACAGTAGGGAAAAGGCGGCGTTCCCGCTTCCTTATGTTTCCGAGAATAAATTTTGGCCGGCCGTGAGAAGGGTCGACGATGCGTATGGCGATCGTAATTTGATCTGTACCTGTGCCCCCATTGAAGCTTATGTAGAAGCCTGAAATACCCAATAAAATTGGGATGCCAGTGCCTATGCGATATCATTTGGGGCTTGGATCGAAAATCAATTTGAACCGCATCGGCAACTTGAATATCGTAATAAGCCTTATGCACGCATATCAAAGCGAAGCGTTCGACGTATATTGAACGAAGCAACACATGAATAGAACAATGAGCGCAGCCATTACGGGAACCGGTTCTTACATTCCCCCCAAGAGTATCAGCAATGCCGATTTCAAGGCCCACGAATTTCTAAATTCGGACGGTAGCCCTTTCAAACATGAAAATAATGTCATTATTGAGAAATTCAAGGCCATCACCGGGATTGAAAATAGACGCTATGTCGAAAACAACCTCAATACCTCCGATATCGCCTTTCTTGCCTCCGAAAAAGCCATCGCTGATGCGGGCATAAACAAGGAAGATCTCGATTATATCATTTTTGCCCATAATTTTGGGGATGTTGCCCATGGCCAATCACAGGCCGATACGATACCCAGCCTCGCTTCCCGAGTAAAACATTTGTTGCGCATCAAAAACCCAAACTGTGTGGCCTATGACCTGCTTTTTGGATGTCCGGGTTGGATCGAAGGCCTGATCCAGGCCCATGCCTATATCAAAAGTGGAATGGCGACAAAGTGTTTGGTCATCGGGGCGGAGACCCTATCGAGAATCGTAGATCCCCATGACCGCGACAGTATGATCTATTCAGACGGCGCCGGGGCCACCATTATAGAATCCAAAGAAAGTGCTGGGCAGATATTGGCCCATGCCAGCGCGACCTATGCTTTTGACGAGGCCTATTTTCTGTTCTTTGGGAAATCTTTTTCGAACGAAAGCACGGAGGAAACCAAATACATCAAAATGCACGGCAGGAAAATATATGAATTTGCAGTGACCCATGTGCCCCAAGCCATGAAAGACTGTCTTGATAGGAGCCAAATGGGAATCGATCAGGTCAAAAAAATATTTATCCATCAGGCCAACGAAAAAATGGATGCGGCCATCGTGAAAAGATTCTATGGCCTTTATAACCGGGAGATGCCCGAGGGCGTAATGCCCATGAACATTCATGAATTGGGGAACAGTTCGGTGGCGACCATCCCTACACTTTTCGATATGGTCCGAAAGGGAAAAATGGAAAATCAAGAAGTGCGGAAGGGAGATGTTGTTATCTTTGCAAGCGTAGGTGCGGGCATGAACGTGAACGCCATCGTTTATCAAGTATGACATGTACGAAAATACCTTTCCGAACAAACGTTTTCGCCAAACCCTAAGCTTTCTCCAAAAACATATCCCCACCGAATACCCCGTCTTGGATCTCGGGGTCCCGAATCCATTTTCTAAAATGATGGTCGAAAATGGTTACCTTGTTGAAAATACGAAAGGGGAAGATCTTGACGTCGATTTTTCCACGGTCAGGGCGTCCCGGGCCGAAGTGGTCACGGCCTTTGAAATTTTTGAACATCTCCTTGCACCCTTCAATGTGTTGCGCGAAATCAAGGCCGATCATTTGGTGGCCAGTGTGCCATTGCGTTTATGGTTCGCCAAGGCATATAGAAGCAAGACCGATCCCTGGGACCGCCATTACCATGAATTTGAGGATTGGCAGTTCAATTGGCTGTTGGACAAAGCAGGCTGGGAGGTCATCGCTACCGAAAAGTTCAGCAATCCGGTAAAAAAACTGGGGCTGAGGCCCCTGCTGCGCAGTTTTACCCCAAGGTACTATTTGGTACTCGCAAAGCGTAAAACCCAATCCAAGAGTACCGCAGCTCAAGAAGAGCGCATGACCATGTCATTTGAAACGCCTGACTAAAATTCGAGTCCTGATTTGGAATATTATATCGTCATACCCGCACATAACGAAGAGGGTTTTTTGGGGCAATGCCTGCAATCGATACTGAAACAATCGCTTCTGCCCAAAAAGATCGTCGTGGTCAACGATCATTCGACCGATGGCACGGAACAGCTGATCGATCGCTTCCTCGCCGAAAACAGGTCCATCATAAAGGTAAATGCCGCTTCTTCGACCGCGCACCTGCCAGGAAGCAAAGTGGTCAACGCCTTTGGCAAGGGCTTGGCGAAGCTTGACGAAGCTTATGATTTTTTGGTAAAGCTCGATGCCGATGTGGTGCTTCCCGAGCACTATTTTGAACGTATCGGCGTGATTTTCAAAACCAGTCCGAATGTTGGCATAGCAGGGGGCTTTATCTTCGAACAGGACGGGAATGGGGCATGGCTTCGCAACCATCCGATGGACAAAGACCATGTCAGGGGTGCAATCAAGGCCTATTCCAAGGCCTGTTTTAAAGCCATCGGAGGTTTAAGGGAGGCCATGGGCTGGGACACGGTGGATGAACTCTTGGCGCGATACCATGGTTTCGAAGTGCACACCGATCCGGAACTGAAGGTGAAGCACCTGCGACCGACCGGAAATGCCTATAATTCCAAGGCAAGATTATTGCAGGGCATAGCCATGCATGCCATGCGATACGGCTTTTTGCTCACCTTGATCGCTTCCTTTAAAATGTCGTGGAAACAAGGAAAACCAAGCCCCCTCTTTTACAATATCAAAGGATTCCTTAATGCAAGGAAACAAAGGGATGCTTTTATCGTTTCTAAGGAAGAAGGCGAGTTCATCAGAAAGTTTCGATGGAACAACATCAAAAGGAAGTTGCTGAACACGAAGTCTTAATGGAAGTTCATGTTTGTCCATAAAAAAAGCCCCATTACGGTGGGGCTTCTTTTTTGGATATATTCTCTAATTAGATACCAAGTTCTTTCTTGACTTCAGCCAATAAATTTTTGCCGTTCGCCACGATCAAACCGCCACCTGGTTGGGCATCGATCACGTAATCATAGCCTTGGGCAGCGGCAACTTTTTCGATTGCGGCTTTGGCCTTATCGGAAATGGGGGCGAAAAGCTCCGATTGCTTCTTCTGCAATTCCCTTTGAGCGGCTTGTTGGGCCTCCCCTATGTTCTTTTGGATACCTTGCAGCTCAATGGCCCTTTTCTCGTTCTCTTCCTTGGATTTTGAGGGTGCTTCGTTCTGGTACTGGGTAGCCTTGTTCTGAAATTCGGTAATGGAGCTTTCGATATCGGCATTATAGGTCTCTGATAATTTCTTCAATTCAGCCTCGGCATTCTTCATCGCTGGCATGGCCGATAAAAGCTCTGTCACATCAATATGTGCTACTTTGCTCTGTGCTTGCGCAAAACTGGTAGCAGCTACGAACAAAACTAGGGCTACGGCAATTGTCTTTAAGTGTTTCATGATTTTCAGTTAAAATATTTGAGTGTTAATTTTTGTTTTATAAATCTGTTCAATTAATAGTATCCTTTACTGTACTTTCTATTTCCCCTTCCTTATTATTTCTCTTGGCGTCGCGCTCCTCCAATAGCTTTTTCCTTCTCTCTTCATAGGCCTTTTTGCGCTCTTCCCTCAACTTTAAGGCCTCCGCCCTTTTCTCATCAGCCGTTTTTTCACGCGCTTCCTCTGCCTGTTTTGCCCTGATCTGTCGCTCCAACAAGGCTTCCGTTGGGGCTTCCTCCTCCTCTACCTCCTCAGCATCGTCTTCAAAACTATCGAGGGCGCTTCGGGTATCCGCTTTTTTGTTCGGGGCACTGACCTTTCTTGTCCGGGCTATTCCCCTCAAAATCAAGTCGCTGATATCGTGCCTTTTTTCGGAGTACAACATTACGACATCCGCCGATTTATCAAAAATAAAATCATACTTTTTATTGGCCCCGATTTTTTGCACTTCATTGAACACCTGATCCTGGATCGGCTGGATCAATTGTCGCTTCTGTAATACCAAATCGCCCTGAGGGCCAAAACGGTCTTGTTGGTATTCCAACATTTCCCTTTCCAGTATTTGTATCTCCTCTTCCCGCTCGGTAATCAATTCTTCGGTCAGCAATACCTTCTCGGCCATCAAATCTTTTTTCATCTGTTCGACCGCGCCTTGCTTTTGCTCTACCTCAACCTTCCATTTCTGTACCTTGCTCTCGAGCTGTTCGCTCGCCTCCCGGTACTCTTCCACGTTTTCAAGGATATACTCCATGTCAACATAGGCAATCCGAACCCCTCGCTGTGCAAAGGTATGGGCAGAAAACAATAGGGTTGCGGCCACTAAAAGAACGTTTGCTTTTCGCTTCATCTTATTTTCATTTAATACCATAGAAAATATCGTGCCAAAAATACTAAATATTTTAAAATGAATTAGTTAGCATTTGGTTTCGATACACAATTTTAAGTTATGTTAAAACTGTTGGCCAATGATGAAGTGTGTTTGCCATCCGCTCGGACCTCCATTCGGATTGACATAGTCCGGGTCGAACCCGTATCCAAAATCTATCCCTAAAAGTCCAAACGCCGGCATAAATATGCGCAGCCCCACACCGACCGATCGTTTTATTTCAAACGGATTAAACTCCTGAAAATTGTTGAAGGCATTTCCAGCTTCCAAAAAAGTGAGTCCGTAAATCGAGGCGGATGGCTTTAAAGTCAAGGGATATCTCAATTCCAAGGAATATTTATTGTAAACGACGCCACCTTCCGCCCTGCCGGTCAATGGGTTGGTCGGGGTCAGGGCCTGGTTGTCGTAACCCCTTAATTGTACCACGTCCCTACCGTCAAGGGTGAAGTTACCAAGGCCATCTCCACCTACGAAGAAACGCTCAAAAGGAACGTCTCCGATATCGGTGTTGTAGCTTCCCAGGAAACCGAATTCAGCATTGGTACGTAAGACCAGGGATTTATCTTCACTTCCCACCAAGGTGGTATACCAATCTCCCTTAAATTTGATCTTATAATATTCGAGCCACTTAAAACGTTCCTCTTCCAATCTTTCCCTTTGTGCGTTCAATATGGCAATTAGCGGGTCGTTCGGCTGCAGGCTGCTCAATTCGGTGAGCAGTCGATCGCTTTCCTCCCGAATGGGCTTATAATCCTTGCTGGAAAACAACGAGAAGGGCGGGGTGAATTTGGCGGTGATTTCGAAGTTAGATCCCGATCTAGGGAAAATTCTTCCCCCACCTACCGCATTTCTTGAGATGCCCAAGGTATAGGCCAAGGAATTCGATTTTCCGTTCCCGAAACTGAAAAGCCCAATATTGTAATTCTTAAAATCATACAATTGATAGCCCAAAGAATGAGAAATGGTGAAAAAATCGTCTGGCCATTGCACCCTTTTGGCCAATCCCACCGTAATGCCGGAAATCGAGAATTGCTGCTCCTTGTTGGGTTGGAACCGACCGCGATTATCTCTAGTGATTCCGAATTGTTGTGTTCTTGATAGGTTTAAATTGAACCGGACCGGTTTCTTGCCCCCAAGCCACGGTTCTGCAAAATTGACACTGTATACCCTAAAAGTCCTACTGGCCTGGAGCCGAAGAGCAAAGGTTTGGCCATCTCCCATGGGAACGGGCTTGTATGACTCGCCCTTAAAGAGGTTCTGGATTGAAAAGTTGTTGAACGAGAGTCCAAGTGTCCCGATAAAACCGCCCCCGCCATAACCTCCCTGCAGTTCGATCTGACTCGAACCCGATTCTACCAGATTGTACTTCACATCTACCGTACCTTCGTTGGGGTTCGGGTTTTGAATATCTGGTTTGATCTGTTCGGCGTCGAAAAAGCCGAGTTGCTGCAATTCACGGATGGTGCGGATGATATCGCTCTTATTGTAGCGTTGTCCCGGCCTGGTGCGCAGTTCCCTATAAATCACGTGGTCATTGGTCCGGTCATTGCCTTCCACCCAAACATGGTCTAAAAAGGTTTCCTTGCCTTCTATGATCCGTATCTCGAAATTGATGGTGTCGTTCTCGGCAGAAACTTCCACAGGGTTGATGGTGGAAAACAAATAGCCATTGTTCTGGTACAGGCTGGTGATGTCCTGGGCATCGGGCTTGGTATCGTCAGCGATACGTTCGCGCAGCAGTACCCCATTATAGGTGTCTCCCTTCTTGATCCCGAGGACACGGAGCAACTGTCGGTCTGTATAAACCGTATTTCCCACAAAGTCGATATCCCCGAAATAATATTTGTTCCCTTCCTCTACAGTGAGCTTGATGTCGATGTTGTTTTCGTCCACTTTGATGACGGAGTCGGATACGACCCTGGCATCCCGAAAACCGTTCTCGGCATATTTATCGACCAAGGAGGCCAGATCGGTCTCATAATCATCTTCTATGAATTTTGATTTTTTCCAGAAACGACCCAGTTTTTTTTCCTTGGTCTTTTTCATCGCTGTTTTAAGCTTGCCCCTGGAAATCTGTTCACGCCCGGCGAAGATGATTTTTCTTATTTTGACCTTATCCCCTTTTTTGATGTTGATCACCATGTTCTGGGTATTGGCATCCGCGGTATCCTTGGCGGTGGCGATCGCCACCTGTGCATTGAGATATCCCTGTTTCCTATACTTGTTCTCCAAGTAATTTTTGGTATTGGCAATCAGGCTTTCGGTGATTTTTTTCCCTTTTTTCAAATCGGTGTCATCTACAATTTCCTTCAGCTTCCGCTTGGGAACGCCATAGATGACTACATTGGCCAAAGTGGGCCGCTCGGTAATGTTCAGTTCAAGATATACCTTACCGTCTTCGATGTTGGTGATATAAAAGGCGATATCGGTGAACAGTTCCAGTCCCCACAATTTACTGATCACCGCGCTGATTTCTTCCCCGGGAATGGTAATGGGCTGACCGATCCGCAGGCCGGTATAGGTTTTCACCGTCTGCTCGTTGTAGCTTTGCAGCCCGGACACTTCCAATCCTCCCAAAATATATTTACTGCCATCGTCATAGGAGATTTCCTGGGCCGAGGTAAATATGGAGCTGAAAAGTAGTAGGAGGGTTAATGTGAGTCCGAGCGGTATGAATCTTTTCGCACCGCTAGTTGAGTTGTTCGCTTGTTTTTCCAAATCTTCGTTCTCTGTTCTGGTAATTTTTGATGGCCGCCACCAAATGTTGCTCTTCAAAATCGGGCCAAAATACGTCAATAAAATATAATTCGGCATAGGCGATTTGCCATAGTAAAAAATTACTGATCCTGTGTTCCCCGCTGGTGCGGATAAGCAGGTCTACATCTGGTAAATCATGCGTGTAAAGATGAGTATTTATAATGGTTTCATCAATATTTTCAGGAGAAATTATATTATTTTTAACTTTGATTGCGATGGCTTTTACCGCATTTTTAATCTCCTCGCGTGCCCCATAACTCAAGGCGAGCGTCAACGTTAATCCGCTATTTGATTTTGTTTTCTCCATTACTTCCAGGAGCTCTTTATAGGCTTTTCCGGGAAGGGAGGAAATATCCCCTATGGTATTCAGGCGCACATTGTTTTTTTGAAAAGTGGGGAGTTCCTTTTTCAGCGAGGATACCAATAATCTCATCAAAGTGTCCACTTCCCTTTTTGGACGTTTCCAGTTTTCGGTGGAAAAAGTGTAGAGCGTTAGATATTCGAGTCCGATTTCAACACTTTGTTCAACGGTACGGCGTACCGTGTGCACTCCATGTTCATGGCCAAATACCCTGAGCTTCCCTTTCTGTTTTGCCCATCTGCCATTACCATCCATGATAATCGCGATATGCCTGGGAAGATTTTGGTTGTTTATTTCTTCACTTGTGTCCATAAAAAATTACTCGAAACAATCCCTACATGGTTTTCTGCCAAAGGTATAGGTTAGGGTAAGTCCGGAGAAGACGTACCAGTCGTCACTATTAATGTTGCCAAAGGTAACATCAATTTGTTTACTAACGTTGGCTTTTTCCGGATTGTTGGCATCCAAGTTGTCGGTAAAGGTATAGCGTGCGCCAATTTCAGCCCCTAAGATAAGGTATTGGTTCAAACGCAGCTTGGCCCCTACCGTCATCGGAATGGCCAAAGCACCGTCTTTCTGGTTTGCGTTCTGCAATTGGCCCACTTCAAAATAATTGTAGTCGTACCTGAAATAAGTGAAGCCCGTATACAAATACGGCGTAAAAGCGGGCCCTAAGTTATGTAGGTTATAATCGACGAAGTTGAACTCGAGTCCGGCCGAGGCTTCCAAGACAGAATTATCGACCACATAGCCCCTTTGCCTTCTTGATGGACTGCTCGATTTACTGTCATCGGCGGTAAAACTGCCGTAGATCATACTGGCCCTCCAGGCATATCGTTTGCTTTTGTTCCATTTGAACAGTCCTCCAAAGGCCAACCCGGAAGGCATAATATAATCGGTCCTTCCCACATCGCCAATATTATTGGCGCCACCCGCAAAGAGGCCAATTTCATAGGTCTGCGCAGTGGCGTTCACCGCAAAAAAGACCAGTATTATCACAACATATCGCTTCATTGCTTCCAAAAGTTTGCAACTATAATTAGAAGGAGGTTACTGCCCCTTAGCCTTAAGCAAGGTATTCTATGTTGTAAAACAGCGATTAATCCCTTTTATTGTTTTATGGAAGTCTCAATTACGGCGGTCTTCGCCCCATAGTAATTTGTTGCGAAGTGTTTTAAGGAAACTCTCGGAGGTATATTCGATCATTTTAACCGTAAAGGCTGCTTTGCGTACCATGATCTCTTTCCCATTTTCGAGGGAAGCGATCCGCGAATCAAGGGATACCAGGTGGTTTTCTTCCCTACCCGATACTTTGAGCCGAATGATGGTGTCATCTGAAATGACCAAGGGCCGGGCATTCAAGTTATGCGGTGCGATCGGGGTCAGCACCAAGGATTTGGCGGTCGGCACGATGACCGGACCTCCGCAGCTCAAGGAATAACCGGTTGAGCCCGTTGGGGTACTTATAATGAGCCCATCGGCCCAATACGAGGTCAGGTACTCGTCATTTAAATAGGTCTCGACGGTGATCATCGAAGTGGTATCTTTTCTACTCACCGTAATCTCATTGAGCGCAAAATTGAGCGTTTCGAATTCCGGAATCGGAAAATCAGCGTGAACTTCCACAAGGCTGCGATCCACGATGTGGTAGGCCCCATTCACAAATTCCTGCACCACCTTGCGCACCTCTTCTTTCTTGAAGGTCGACAAAAATCCCAAACGGCCCGTATTCACACCCACTATTGGGATCCCAAGATCACGTACGAAGGTTGTGGCCCTTAAGATCGTGCCATCACCCCCAAAACTCACCAAAAGGTCGAAGGTACTGTCCAGGCCATTGGCATGGGTGAAAGTCGGATAGTTTGCCATTTGGCCGCCCAGCCTTAAATGGGCAAAGAATTCCTGTTCTATGGCAACGCTGGCCGAGAATCGACCAAGTTCGTCCAGGAGTTCCCCCACGTAGTCCAGGGCATTTTCCTGATAGGGTTGACCGTAGATGGCGACCTTCATCCCTGCTATACGTTTAGATATTTGTCTAGGTAGTCCGACCGTTGTTTAAGGTCTTCCAGGAACTGGTCACTGTTGTTCCCGAACAGGATATTATAATTGTATCGTCTGAAGGTCTGGGAAATCTCGTTTAGGTTCGTGGTGCCAATTTTAATGGTGACCTGAACGATATCGTTGGAATTATCGGAAATGAAGCCCCCGATAAAGCGGCTGTTATTGCTTTCAACGATTTGGGCAATTTCACTAAATGAGTAGTCTTTCACCCCTTTGGCCACAATGAGCACCGCACCGGGCTCCTTGAAAAACGGGGTATCGATGAAAACATTGATGACCTCATCGAGGAGGTAATACCCTTTCACTTTCCCATCTTCGTCCAAAACCGGTAAAAGATTGGCTTCATTGATGGCAAAGGAAGCCAATACATCGACCCATGTGGTGCTTTCCCTCACGAAAAAACCATCAAGGTTATATCTATAGGCCTCTATTTTATCGTGATTTTGGAAGTCTTCGAGGTCATTTCCGCTCAGTAGCCCCACAAAGAGCCCGTTTTCGGTAACCGCCACATGGGAATAGGAATCGTCCTTGAAAAACCGGGTGGCTTTTTTCAAGGGATCCCCGATATTCAATACGGGGAGATTCGAAATGATATGGTCTTGGATCTGCATAACGCTATTGATAACGCAAAATACTAATAAAAATTTCTAAGTACCAGTATTGGCCCTGCTATTATTTTTGGGGCAACGCCCATCGATCAAAAACAACCTTCATCGGATTTTTATCGCTACGCATTTAATGGATTGGTGCCATGCGCAAAGATATTGATGGGGTCATCGACCTGGATGTTCGGTATATGGTTCAAATCTTTATCTACAAAATATCAAAAGGCATGCCTAATTTGTATTTTTGTAAGCTTTAACCTAAGATTAAGGGAAAATGACAAAACTGAGCGTGAACATCAACAAAATTGCCACCCTTAGGAACGCCAGGGGGGGAAACATGCCAAATGTGGTACAGGTCGCCTTGGATATCGAACGATTTGGAGCGCAGGGCATCACGGTACATCCCCGACCCGACGAACGCCATATCCGTTATCAGGATGTACGCGATCTAAAACCGGTTTTGGCCACGGAGTTCAACATTGAGGGCAATCCTGTTGAAAAATTCATCCATCTCGTACTTCAGGTGAAGCCGGACCAGGTTACCCTGGTGCCTGATGCGGAGGATGCCATCACTTCCAACGCAGGATGGAACACCTTGAAACATGCCGACTACCTCAGGGAGGTCATTGCCGTTTTCAAGGCTGAGGGCATCAGGACCTCCATTTTCGTGGATCCCGACCCCGAAATGGTGGAAGCTGCGGCAAAAACGGGGACCGATCGGGTAGAACTATATACAGAGGATTACGCCAAGGCCTATGCCAAAGGCGATAAAAGCGGCGTTGAAAATTTCGTACTTGCCGCAAAAATAGCCCATGAAGTCGGTCTCGGCATCAACGCCGGACATGACCTAAGTCTGGAGAACATCAAAGACTTCAAGGACAAGGTTCCCCATCTCCTGGAGGTATCCATAGGCCATGCCCTTATTTGTGAGGCACTGTACTTTGGCCTCGAAAATGTGGTCAACATGTATTTAAACAAACTCAAATAATGTCGGTACTACATTCTAAAATCGTGGGAAGCGGCTTTCCCTTCCTCATTCTGCACGGCTTTCTGGGCAGTGGCGATAACTGGAAGACGCTCGGCGCGCAATATGCCGAGACAGGCTTCGAAGTACACCTTATCGACCAACGCAACCATGGTCGAAGTTTCCATTCCGATGCATTCAACTACGACCTGTTGGCGCAAGATCTCAAGGCTTATATGGAACACCATGGGTTGGCCGGGGCTATCGTGATGGGCCATTCGATGGGCGGTAAAACAGCCATGCAATTTGCCTGTAGCCATCCCGAACGCACAAAAAAATTGATCGTGGCCGACATTGCCCCCAAATATTATCCGGCACATCACCATCAAATCCTTGAAGGTTTGGAGTCGCTCGATTTCGATCAGATCGGATCCCGAGGGGAGGCCGACACCTTGTTATCAAAAAAAATCAAGGATTTCGGTACGCGTCAATTTCTGCTTAAAAGTCTTTACTGGGTCGACAAGACCCGAATGGGTTTTAGGTTCAATTTGCCCGTTTTGGCCCAAAAAATGGAAGAAATCGGTGAAAATATCGGCGCGAATACCATATACCGCGGACCTTCCCTATTTATAAGGGGCAATCGATCGGAATATGTGACCTTGCAGGATATGGTAGAAATCAATAGACATTTTCCTTCAGCGATCTTGGAAACGGTCGACGGAGCGGGGCATTGGCTCCATGCCGAAAATCCGGAACAATTTTTTGACAAAACGCTGGCCTTTATCAAATCTTGAAAAAGTTGGCCGATTTATTATGCATGCATAATTTTTTAGGCCTTCTCATTGCGAGTGTCATTATTTTCTTTAAATTTGGTTTTACCATAATCCCAACTGATTAACCCAATACTTATTAAGCGATGAAAAAGACAATAGCGTTGTTGGTATGTTCCGGAATCTTTTTGATTTCCTGTAATGATGACGACCCCATAATCCCTGGCCCAGTAGAGCCGACACCCGAAAATTATACCAGCGGGTCTGCCGATTTTACCAAATATGTCGCCTTGGGGAATTCCCTGACGGCCGGTTATTCCGATTTGGCGCTTTTTATCGATGGCCAGAGCGCTTCCTTCCCCAATATGCTCGCGACCAGTTTTGCGGCAGCGGACGGAGGTGCCTTTACCATTCCGTTCATGGCCGACAATCTTGGTGGTTTGACCTTGATGGGCCAACCCTTGCCCGGATTTGGCAACCGACTTTTCCTTTCCTTTGCCTCTGGCTCCCCTGCCCCTATCCCGGTTTCGGGATCGGGCACCACGGAAGTTTCAACCGTACTTACCGGACCCTTTAACAACATGGGTGTTCCCGGCGCCACCAGTTACCATTTGGTAGCCCCTGGTTATGGCAACGTTCAAGGGGTGCCCTTGGGGTTGGCCAATCCCTATTTCGCGAGATTCGCCTCCTCATCGACAACCAGCATATTGCAGGACGCGGCGGTTCAGAGTCCGACTTTTTTCACGCTCTGGATCGGCAATAACGATGTTCTTGGCTATGCCGTAAGTGGCGGAGCGGGAACCGATCAAACCGGAAATCTGGATCCAACTACCTATACCAGGAACGATATCACGGATCCCAATGTTTTTGCCAACGTGTACAACATACTTTTGCAGACCATGACCGCCAATGGCGCCAAAGGGGCGGTCGCCAATATTCCCGATGTAACCGCACTGCCCTATTTTACGACAGTGCCCTACAACGCCATTCCGTTGGATGCCGCTACGGCAGCAGTGGTCAATCAGGCTTATTTGCCCTATAATGGCGGTATTCAAGGGGCCCTTGCCGCCCTCAGCGGGACCGGGCTGTTCACTGCGGAAGAGGCCGCAAGAAGAACCATAAATTTCACGGCAGGACAGAATGCCGTGGTCATCGTTGACGAAGACCTAACCGATCTTGGCCTCATCAACCCTGCATTTGCCGCCTTGCCAAAGTACCGCCAAGCGACCGCCGAGGATCTTTTGGTCTTTACCTCCCAAACAATACTGGGTACCCTGGCCAACCCCAACGATCCCACTTCCATCAATGGAGTGGCCGTCCCCTTGGCCGACCAATGGGTGCTTACGCCTGAGGAGCAGTTGGCCGTTGCCACCGCGACCCAGAGTTATAACCAAACCATAGCAGCCTTGGCAAGCCAGTACGGCCTCGCTTTTTTTGATGCGGAAGCCTATTATAACCTGGTTACCGATACCGGCATTACCCTAAAAGACGGAAGTACCGTAACCGCAGCATACGGCACTGGAGGCGGTTTTTCCTTGGATGGGATCCATCCTTCCCCCAGGGGCTCTGCCCTTTTGGCCAATCAATTTATCTTGGCCATTGAGAGCAAATACGGCGCTGCGCTTCCTGAGGTGGATCCGTTGGAATATACCGGACTCTATATCAATTGATACCATTATAATCCATACTTTTATAAGGTGACGAAGCATTTCGTCACCTTTTTTTGTTCAAGTTAAACCCAACCCAATATGAAACTAATTTTAAGAGTTCTGCTGACCGCCCTGGCGGTGGTCATTTTATCAAAAGTGCTTCCCCATGTGGAAGTAGACTCCTATTTGACCGCCATCATCGTCGCCATCGTGCTGGGACTGCTCAACTTTCTGGTCAAGCCTATTTTGGTCATCCTTACCCTTCCGGTGACCATCGTCACCTTCGGACTGTTTCTTTTGATCATCAATGCGATCATCATTTTGTTGGCCGATTATTTCATCACGGGATTTTCGGTCGATGGTATCTGGTGGGCCCTGCTTTTTAGCTTGTTGCTGTCGTTTTTACAATCCATTTTGTTCTCGATACTGAAGGAAAAATAGCCCATCGGCCACCTAACCGATCTACTGGTTCAAAAACTTGCTGGAAGATTTAAATTGTGCTATTTTTGCATCCCTATTCAAGAAAAAGAAAATGAACATTACCAAAGAACAGATCGATGAGCTGAATGCCGTGGTAAAAGTGGCCATCACCAAGGACGATTACCAAGATAAGGTAGAATCGATTTTAAAGGATTACAGAAAACAAGCCAATATACCCGGTTTCAGAAAAGGTCAAGTACCCTTGGGGCTGATCAAAAAACAATATGGCAAAGCTGTATTGGTCGATGAAGTGAACAAACTGCTTCAGGACAACCTCAACAAATACCTCACCGAGGAAAAGCTCGATGTTTTGGGCAATCCACTTCCAAAGCAACAAGACAATTTTGATTGGGACAAGGAAGAATTCGATTTTGAGTTCGAACTGGGATTGGCGCCCAATTTTGAAGTTTCCCTCAAAACCAAAAAACCCATTACCCATTACAAAATCGTAGCCGATCAAAAAATGATCGATGAGCAGGTCGAACGCATCCAAAAGCAGTACGGCAAGTTGGTAAGCAAATCGGAAGTGGGCAAAAAAGACGAGCTCTCCGGAACCTTCAAAAATGAAAAAGAGGACATTTCGCACAAATCGATTTTGGAACTCGACAAAGTAGACAGTAAAAAAGCCATAAGCAGTCTGGTCGGCAAAAAAGTAGGCGATATCGTGACCTTAAAGACCAAAGGCTTGCTCAAAGAAAACTATCTTTTGGCCAGTGCCTTGGGCATCCCCGCGGAAAAGGCAAAAAACCTCAATATCGAAGTTGATTTTGAAATCGCGGAAATCAATGAAAGGGAGCCGGCCACCCTGAATCAGGAACTATTCGATAAATTATACGGACCCGGCACCATTACCTCGGTAAAAGAGCTTAAAGAACGGATCAAAAGCGATTCGGAGAAACAATTCGAGCAGCAATCAGAGCAGAAATTGCTCAACGACGTTACCGAATATTTCATTGACAATACCAAATTTAAACTCCCTTCCAGTTTTTTGACCCGCTGGATACAATTGACCGGCGAAGAGCCGTTGACCCCAGAGCAGGCCACCGCCGAATATGAAAAATCGGAGAAAGGGCTTCGCTACCAGTTGATCGAGGGCAAAATCATCAAAGACCACAATATCAGCATTCAGTTCGAAGAGCTCAAAGATTTTGCCAAGGGTTTCATCAAATCGCAGATGGCGCAGTTCGGGCAAATGAACCCGAAAGAGGAAGAACTCGACAATATCGCGGCGAGGGTATTGGGCAATCAAGATGAGGTAAGAAGGCTTTCGGAACAATTAATGAGCCAAAAACTGTTGCAGCTTTATAAGGAAAAGGTGAATCTTAAGACCAAGGAAGTCACCTATGAGAATTTTGTGAAAGAGGTATACGGGTAGTTTTCCAAAAAAATATTAAGTATCTTTACGGTGCCGAAAAATAGAATTTTCGGCACCTTTTTTATCAAAAATATCGAATCGGAAACCATGAATTACGGAAAAGAATTCAAAAATTACGCTATAAAGGACCAAGGGATCAGCAGCACCTATTACGACAAAATAATCGGTAGCATGTACCCCACGAACATGACCCCGAATATCATAGAAGAGCGTCAAATGAACATTGCGGTCTTCGATGTTTTCTCGAGATTGATGATGGACCGCATCATTTTTCTGGGCACCGGCATCAACGATCAGGTGGCCAATATCGTTCAAGCGCAATTGTTGTTTTTGGAAAGCACCGATGCTTCCAAAGACATCCAGATATATATCAATTCCCCAGGAGGAAGCGTTTATGCCGGATTGGGCATCTACGATACCATGCAATTCATCAAACCGGATGTGGCCACGATCTGCACCGGGATGGCCGCTTCCATGGGCGCGGTGTTGCTCTGTGCAGGTGAAAAAGGGAAGCGGAGCGGACTCACCCACTCCCGGGTAATGATCCACCAACCTATGGGCGGGGCACAGGGGCAGGCGAGCGATATAGAGATTACCGCAAGGGAAATCTTAAAATTAAAAGATGAGCTTTATGAGATCATTGCAAAACATTCGGGACAAACCATCGAAAAGGTAACCGATGATAGTGATCGGGACTATTGGATGAAAGCGGACGAGGCCAGGAAATATGGCATGATAGACGAGATATTGGTAAGGGATCGATGATCCGGGCGACCAAAACCACGCGGTTCATGTACTTTTCAACCCCGAGTACAAACCAAAAACCCAATTATTACGTTAGCATAACGTAAGGAAGGAAAAAAACATGGCAAAAGATAATTTAGAATGCTCTTTTTGCGGAAGGAAAAAGCCCGAGACCAATCTTTTGATCGCAGGATTGGACGCCCATATCTGTGACCGATGCATAGAACAGGCGCATGGCATCGTGGCCGAAGAATCGAAGCAGACCAAGACCAAGGACCTCTCGAGCGAGCTCGTATTAAAGAAACCACAGGAGATCAAGGAGTTTCTGGATACTTTTATCATAGGGCAGGACCGCACCAAAAAGGTGATGTCAGTAGCGGTCTACAACCACTACAAACGCTTGTTGCAGCCCAAATCGAAAGACAACGATGTTGAAATCCAGAAGAGCAACATCATCATGGTCGGGCAAACCGGCACCGGTAAAACCCTGATGGCAAAAACCATTGCCAGAATGCTCAATGTGCCGTTGGCCATCGTTGATGCTACGGTACTGACCGAGGCCGGCTATGTGGGGGAAGATGTGGAAAGCATATTGACCAGATTGCTTCAAGCGGCAGATTACAACCTTGAAAAAGCCGAACGCGGCATCGTATTTATCGATGAAATAGATAAGATTGCACGCAAGGGCGACAACCCTTCGATTACCAGGGACGTTTCCGGTGAAGGTGTGCAGCAAGGGCTGTTGAAACTCCTGGAGGGCACCATGGTGAACGTACCGCCCAAGGGAGGACGAAAACATCCCGATCAAAAATTCATTGAGGTCAACACCGAAAATATTTTATTTATTGCCGGTGGTGCCTTTGACGGTATCGAACGTGCCATCACCAAACGCCTGAACATGCAGGCGGTAGGTTACAGTGCCTCCAAGGCCGACGAACGTCTCGATGAAGCCAATATTCTACAATACATCATTCCGAAAGATTTAAAAGAGTTCGGGTTGATCCCTGAAATTATTGGAAGACTTCCTGTACTCACCTATATGAACCCCTTGGACGAAAAAACACTCAGGGCCATTCTCACCGAACCCAAAAATGCCATCATCAAACAGTACGAAAAACTGTTCAGCATGGATGGCATTACCTTTGAAATTACGGAACAGGCATTGAATTATATCGTACAAAAAGCGATAGAGTACAAACTTGGGGCACGCGGACTGCGCTCCCTATGCGAAGCCATTTTCACCGATGCCATGTTTGAACTCCCCAGCAGTGGCGAAAAGGAATTTAAGGTTACCAAGCCCTATGCCGAGGAAAAGATTTCCTTTGAGACCATTAAGAAATTAAAAGCGGTCTCCTAAAGAGCGGGTGCTTTCAGAAGCTTGTAAAAATCAGATGTTTTTTGGGATTGTGTCAAGGTAGAGGCACACTTAGCTGATGTAATGTAGTCAATAGCAACTACTACCCGGCCTTCTTGGCCTTGTGTTCCCTTTCCAAAACCGCCGACAGTAGATGTTGGCATACTTTGCCGATAATTTTTTCGTCGGTATACAGCTCATGTCCGAAATTGGGCACGATTTCCATTTCAAGATCGAGCTTTTCAGACCATTGGTCATCGGGCCTAAAGGCATCATTTCCCCCATAGATCAGTTTGGTTTTGCAACAGGGCTTCAAATCCTCGAAACGCACCCGTGTTGGAGAAATCGCGGTGAGAGACTTCATGTGAAGGCCTTTTAAATTGGCCTTCCAAGCAATGGTACCCCCTGTGCTGAATGCCAGATAATGGCTCGGTTCACTTTCCTTTTTGATCAGATGAGCCACTGCGGTATCGATACCCCCTTCAACAAAGGCCCTATGTAGATTCTCCGGCGACTTAATCTCCAGATCGATATTCGCCAATTGTTGGATGTCGTAGAATGCAATATCATAATATTGCTGAAGGTATCCGAGATAGGAAGTTATCCACAGTCCTTTTTTAACCCCCCACATGTCGGACAATATCACAAGTCTTTCTGAAGTCATTTGGTATCAATTTAGTAGTTCGGTCGCATTGAGAACCCTAAATTGAATATTAATGGTCAGTCTACCTCATTTATTGGTTCATTTGGAGCAATTCCTCGATGTAGTCCCTTTTATTCGATAATCTTGGAATCTTATGCTGCCCTCCCAATTTGTTTTTGGATTTAAGCCAATCGTAAAAAAGGTTTTCCCTGGCAATATGCACTTTGGGCAACGTCAGCGTAATATTGTTGTAGCGTTTTGCCTCATAGTCGGAGTTTAAGGATTTGAGGGCGTCGTCCAAGGTATGGGTGAAGCAATTCAGATCCGAGGGCCTGTTCCTGAATTCAATCACCCATTCATGGGCGCCCTTCTCCTTGCCCTTCATAAAGATCGGGCCAGCGGTGTAGTCCTTGATTTCGGCTCCGGTACGTGAGCAGACGTTCCTCAGCGCCTCCTCCGCATTTTCAATGATCAGTTCTTCCCCAAAAACATTGATATGGTGCTTGGTGCGTCCGGTCACCTTGATCCGATAGGGAGCTATGGAAGTAAAGCGTACCGTATCCCCGATTTTGTAGCGCCATAAACCCGAATTGGTCGTGATGATCATTGCATAATTCACATGGGTCTTCACTTCGGCCAAGGGGATGGTAGACTGTGTTTTTTGACCGTAGGTGTCCATGGGTATGAATTCATAAAAGATGCCATAATCCAACATCAAGAGCAGGTCATCGGCATCGTTGCGGTCCTGAATGGCAAAGAAACCTTCCGAGGCGTTATAGATTTCATAATACCTGAAATTCTTTCTGGGCAATAATTTTTTGTACTGTTCCTTATATGGGTTGAAACTCACGCCGCCATGGAAATATACCTCCAGATTTTCCCATACCTGGAAAAGATGGTCTTTTCCCGATTCCTCAAGTACATTGTTGAGCAATACCAGCATCCATGAGGGCACACCCGCCAAACTGGTCACGTTTTCCCGGGTACTTTCGTTGATGATCGCCTTTAGCTTGCTCTCCCACTCGCTCATCAAGGATACCTTGCTGCTAGGCGTGCTGCTGAATTCCGCCCATAAGGGCATATTGTCGATCAAGATGGCGGAAAGATCCCCAAAAAACGAACCGTTGTCTTCATACAGTTCCTTACTTCCCCCAAGCCGAAGACTTTTGCCGGTGAACAACTGGGAATTCTCATTATTGTTCAAGTACAGGCACAACAGGTCTTTGCCCGACTTATAATGACAGTCTTCCAACGCTTCGGAACTTACCGGGATAAACTTGCTTTTTGCGTTGGTAGTGCCACTGCTTTTGGCGAACCATTTGATGGCGGTAGGCCAGAACAGGTTCTGTTCGCCTTTCCGGGTGCGCTCGATCATCGGTTCTATTTCTTCATAGGAAACGATGGGCACCCTTTCCTTAAAGGTTTCATAGCTGGTGATCGATTCGAAACCATAATTCTTTCCAATCTCTGTATCTTCGGCCAATTCCAGCAACTGGAACAGTACTTCCTGCTGCACTTCCCCGGGATATTTTAGGAAAAGCTCGATTTGATGGTACCGCTTTTTTAGCAGCCATGAAGCGATGGAGTTGAACAGCGGTATGGGCATTTTAGGTATCTTTAACCTGCTAAATTTAGTTTTAATAAAGATCATTTTCAAATAGATTCATCAATAGACCAATATTTATGCTTTACGAAGGCGTATTGAGAAAAATGCAGACCGAAATTGGAGATCCCATCCAATATTATCTGGTCTTCGAAAACGACTACCTGAACCTCAACCAGGTTTTGGATAAGGAACTCCAAATCGAATTCCTAAGATACCAATGCCTTAATTGCGGCGAAGACCGCCCCATATTCAGGCAGGGGTTTTGTAAAAGTTGTTTTTTCGAAATCCCCGCGGCGGGCGATTGGATCATGAGACCGGAACTGAGTACAGCCCATATGGGCCGGGAAGACCGCGACCTGGAATATGAGAAGCGGGTGCAATTGCAGCCCCATATCGTGTATTTGGCCAACTCGAGCAATATCAAAGTCGGGGTGACCAGAAAAACGCAAGTCCCGACAAGGTGGATCGATCAGGGTGCCCATGAGGCCATTGAGATAGTGGAGGTCCCAAACCGTTATTTGGCCGGCATTACCGAAGTAGCCCTTAAAGATCACATCGGTGACAAGACCAATTGGCGTAAAATGCTCACCAACGATGTGGAAGATGAAGATCTGGTCGCTTGGCGCAATAAGCTAAGGCCCTATATCCCTGATGAAGCCAAGGTATATTTTATTGAAAACAAGAAAGAAACCCATTTGCACTTTCCGGTACTGGCCTATCCCAGCAAGGTAAAAAGTCTCAATTTAGACAAGACGCCTGCCTATAAAGGACTTTTAAAGGGCATCAAAGGCCAATACCTGATTTTCGAGGACCATACGGTATTCAATATCAGGGGAAGTGAAGGCTATGTGGTAGGTTTGGCCGTCAGTTGACCGAATCTTTTTTCTTTTTGCCGCCCAAAAGACCCCCCAATATATTCTTTGCCTTTTCCTTCACCGCATCGTCCCCTTTTTTGGCGGGCAGCGTATCGGTCTTCATCTTGGTGGAATCTTTGGCCTTGTTACCGGCCAAAATACCGCCCAAGACTTCTTTAACGTCCTGCTGTTGTTCACTTCCTTTCTGGGTAGTATCGGTTTTGGTCGATGTTTTTTCGAGCAGCCCCCCGATCAGGTCCTTGGCCTTATCGGTCCCCTTATTGATCAATTTCTGTTTTTCGATCTCAACGAGTTGTGTGGTGAGGTTTTTGATACCTGAGGTGAAATCGGTAGTTACTTCCGGACTTTTATAAAATCCACCGATATTGGCGGTAACCGGAACCGTAAGGTTGGTGAGTGCCTTGTCATCGATTCTTGCGATAAGGGCGTTGATCTCCTTACCCAAATACTTTGAAGGAACCAGCATGGTGGCCTTATAGCTCATCTTTTGATCGAAGGTATGGCTGCCATCCACATTGATGGCAATGTCTTTATAGTTTAACGTGAAGGGTTTTACGGTAACCACGCCATCCTTAAAAGAAAGCTTCGTTTTCAATTCATTGAAGTTCAATTGCTTCAGATCGATAAAGTTCAGCTTTGTAGCCACGGCAGAAAGCAGCGGGGCAGCCTGGGTATCGAGCTCATCGGTAAGGATGTCTGCCAAAATATTGCCGCTTAGCGAGTTCAGATCCGGTGAAAAATCATCGGTGAGGTTTCCCGAGAATTCGAGTTCCGAGCTCAATTTACCCTTAAATATTTGGGCAATGGGCGCAACCACCTTGAACAGATCGATGGCCTTAAAGGTCTCCCCGATCATGAGTTTGTCCAAACCAAGTTTCATGGAAAAGGTAGGGGTTTGCTCTTTAGTGGAAACCACGCCATCGAAGGCCACCTTACCGCCGAACATCGAGGAGGTCATGTTGCTCAATATCGCCTTTTCGTCCTTGATCCTAAGGTTTCCCTTTACGTCGGTGAGCGTTAGATTGTCATAAAGCACCGTTTTGGCCTCAGCATTGATGTTGATATCCAGAAAAGTAGGGATCTTGATTTTTTCGTCAGCAACTTTGGTGCCGGCAACTGCCGTACCGGCACTTTCCGGGGTACTGGTCTCTGCCACCATAAAATCGTCGATGGCAAAGGTATTCGATAGCAGGTTAAAATTTCCTTCTACATTTTCGTTGTTGAACATAAAACCCAGGAGGTTGTTGATGGTACCATTGACCGCAAAATCGGTCTTCCCCGTTGAACCGTTCAATTCATTGAGGGTTACGGTGGTAGGGTTAAAGGTCAAGGCCGTAGATTTCAATGTGATGGGATTAGGAAACTCGTCCGATTGGTACACGAAGTCCCTCAGGTCGATCTTGCCACTGGTCTTCGTTTTTTCGTACTGTTTCTTTTCAACGGAGGCCATGTCGAAGGCCGTGGTGACATCGGCGGTCAGCAAGCCTTTCAAATTGAGATCGGCAGGTACGGGGTAGGCCTTTGAAATATTGGCCAAATTCATTTTTCCGTCGATATGGGCGTTTACCTTGGTATTGCCCATGAGCTCCCGAATGTTGGCCTTCATGTTAAATTGGTCCTCATCGATCATAAACGAAAGCCGATCGATATCGACATAGGTATCGGCCACAATCCCCGTGGTATTGGTGATCTTGGTGTCGATATGTACGTTACGCACCCCTTTGGGCAAATCTGGATATTTAAAGGATGCGTTGTCGGAATTGATCATAATATGGAACATGGGAATGTGATCATCATCGACAATCCCATTAAACCGTCCTTCCACGATAAAATTCCCCGTGGTTTGCACATTCTCGATATTCTTTGAGTAGGTTTCGGGAATCACCGCCAAAAAGTTTTTGAAATCTGAAGATGGGGTCTTAAAACTTATATCGACCTCTTGGTTATCGTCGTTCAGTTTTACAAATCCTTCAAAAACCAAGGGCAATTGGTTCAACAGTGCCTCGTTCTTCAAAAAGGTGTATTTGAATTCCTTCAGGTCGATACCAATGAGTGCATCGAGCTTGATTTTATTTTTGTTCAGATAATTGGTGCTGTCCATCTCAAAGGAAACCAACGCTTCGGTAAGGGTCTGTAATTGGGATTTTTCCAAGGAAAGGTCGCCTGTTCCACTATGATGGATGTCGTAAAGGTTAAAAAGCATGCCCCCTGCCTTATCATCGTATGTTATGTTCGAATTGGTAATCTCATAAGACTGCATATCGAGCGTAAAACTCTCCGATCCGGAGGAAGATGACCCTGCAGAACCGGTGTCTTTGGCAATGTCGTAGTTGGCATTTTCGGCTTCATCATACCTTATGTTCAGCTTCGCCCCATCGATAAAGAGACGTTGGATGGCAATCGGTTCTCCCGCGCTCTTGAACAGTTCGCGAATGCCCATCCTCAACTGTACCAAATCGGAAGAAAAAAGGGTGTCGCCCTCAAAAGGTGCCTTGTTGATCAGGGTGATTTTCTTCATCGACACCTCGGCATCCGGAAAACTGCTGAAAAGGCTTAGATCGGCCTCCACAAAATCCAGGGTGGCATTGATATTTTGGTTGACGTTGCTCTTGATAAGCTCCCCGATCTTTGCTTCCAAAATAAAGGGCGCCGCAATTAACAATGCGATGATCAAAAAGAGGATGACCCCGACAATCTTTAAAATTTTCTTTCCCATTTTCGTTGAATGATTCTTTTGTATTCTATAACTCCCGGAAATGGGTTATATTTTTTAGACTTCCAAATATATTTCCTGCCCTTCCTTAAGGCCAAATCGTTTTCTAAGGATATATACGAACAAATAAAGGAAAGGGGTGTCGAGAACCGCTATAAATACTTTAAATAGAAAACCGCTGACCACCAAACCGTAGAACAGGTTCCATGGGAGCACTTCGAAAACACAAAGCAGGCCAACCACGGTGAAAGTGTCGATAAATTGCGACAAAAAAGTGGAGAAGTTGTTGCGCAGCCATAGGTGTTTGCCTTTGGTGACCCCTTTCCAGAAATGATAGATTGCAATGTCAATATATTGGGCGATCAGATAAGCGATCATGGAGGCAAGCACGGCTATGGGTGATAGGGCGAAAACCTTGCTGAAGGTGGCATCGTCGATCGGGGAAGTGGGCAGGGCAGGCGAAATCTTGGCCAGCAAGATGATCCCCATCGAAAAGAAAGACGCAAAAATACCTGCCGTCACAATTTGGTTGGCCTTTTTTTTCCCGTATATCTCGGAAATCAGGTCGGTGATCAAAAAAGTGATGGGATAGGGCAAGACACCCACTGAAATCTCGAAAAGCGAGGCCCCCAGTACCTCAATCTTTCCAAAAGGGTGCCAATAAAAGAATTTTTGGAATATCAGGTTCGATACCACCAAAGAGGTAATGAACAGGGCGCCCAAATACAAATAGATTTGGTAAGCCAATTTCTTGTCCTTAAGTGTCATCTATTATCTGATATCCAGGGCGAACGGCATTCTGGCCTGCACCCCTTTCTGTTGCATGATCGTTTGAAACTGTTTTAGAATGGCGTAAAATTCCGTACCGATCTCCTCTTTGATCAAATTGTTTTTCGTTTCGGAACTGGCCCCGCCCAGGTCTTCCATTAATTTTTCAAAACCGGTTTTATATCTGGGGTATTTCTTGATGCCATATTGTCCCAGGTCGGCCAAGCTTGCCGCCCCGGCAATGGCATCGTCCAACCCGCCCAGTTCATCAACAAGCCCCAGTCGCTGGGCATCGACACCGCTCCAAACCCGCCCTTGGGCCAGACTGTCGGCCTCGGCCACGCTTATGCCACGCCCTTTTGCCACCCTTTCCAAAAAAGTAGCGTATACCTCTTCAATGCTCTCCTGAACGGTAGCCCTAAAACTGTCGGTCATCGGTTCAAAGAAGGAATAATCCACCGCATTTTTATTGGTGCCCACCTGTTCGGCATTGATCCCGATATCATTGGCCAAACCATTGATGTTGGGGACGGTGCCGAATACCCCGATCGACCCTGTTATGGTGGTCGGTTCTGCATAGATCTTGTCTGCGGCCACGGCGATATAATACCCGCCCGAGGTCGCCAAATTGCCCATGGAAACCACCACCGGTTTTTTCTGCTTCGCCAGATCAATTTCCCGCCATATGATATCGGAGGTGAGCGCACTGCCCCCTGGGGAGTCGACACGAAACACAATGGCCTTCACATTGTCGTCCTCTACGGCCTTTCTGATCGCGCTGTTGATGATGCCCTGCCCTATCACCTCTTTGCCCCCTTCCCCGTAGAGTATTTCCCCCTGGGCGAAGATGACCGCGATTTTGTCCTTGCCGGTCTTGTTACCTTTCCGGTTCGACCTTGCCAAATAATCCTCGAGATAAACCACATTGACCTCCTTGTCTTTGTCAAGGGTCAGTGCCTTGCGCAAGCGATCTTCGTACTCGTCATAAAAAAGGGTACCATCGATCAATCCGGCATGTTCGGCCATTCTGGGCGAACGTCCTCCCAAGGTATCGGCGATGATATTCAGGTCATCGATGGTGATGCCACGCCCTTCCGAGATATCCTCAAGCATTGAATTCCACAACGAACCGATCAACGCTTGAATTTGGCTCCTATTTTCCGGGCTCATTTCGCTGGAAAGAAAAGGCTCTACGGCACTCTTGTATTTCCCATGGCGAATCACCTCCATCTTTATCCCCGTTTTCTCCTGAAGGTCTTTAAAGAAAAGCACCTCGGAAGACAGGCCCTTGAAATCGAGCACCCCTACCGGGTTAAGAAAAATACTGTCGGCCACACTGGCCAAATAGAAATCTTTTTGGGTATAAAAATCGGCATAGGCGAAAATGAACTTCCCACTTGCCTTGAAATCCTTGAGGGCCTTTCGAATCGATTGGGTCTGGGCCCAGCCCGCCATCAAAAAATTGTTATTGATGCTGATGCCCTTGATCGATTCATCGTCCTTGGCCACCTGTATGGCCTGCAAAATTTCATCCAAGCCATGTGCCGATCCGAAAATATCACCAAAAGGGTCGTTTCCGGAATTTCCGACATAATCGCTGATGGGTGCCTGCATTTGCAGTTCCAATACGGCATTCGTTTTAATGGTTTCGGTTTCCTCCATACTCCCGACCAGACTCGCAAATATGATGAACATCATGAACATGATGCCAAATGCAATCAGACAGCCCAGTATCGCCGCCAATAAGTTTCTTAAAAAATTCATGCTTTTCCTCCGCTATTATTATCCCCCAAAGATAAGGAACTCCACTTGACTTTTCGTTACTTTGCGTTCGATTATGGCCGATCCAAAAACCGCATATCTTTCCCTTGGTAGCAATCTCGGCAACATGCCGGCTAACCTGCAATTCGCCCTCTTTGAGATACAGAAAAAAGCAGGGCATATCGTGAAGATCTCGCCGATATACCAGAGTGGGGCCTGGGGCTTTCAGGCAGCCGATTTTCTAAACCTGTGCATCGCCATTGAAACCCATTTGGACCCCAAGCAGTTGTTGGCCACCCTTTTGGATATCGAACGCGACATGGGCCGGCTTCGGCGGAAGGAGCGGGGTTATGAACCACGGCTCATCGATATCGACATTATTTATTTCGAAAAGGAAACCATCCATTCCGACGATCTTGTGGTGCCCCATCCTGAAATGGCACAACGCCGTTTCGTCTTGAAACCCCTTGCCGATATCGCCCCTCAGTTTTACCATCCCATTTATCAGAAAGATACCCGTAACCTTTTGCAGCAATGCAAGGACAAAGGCACCTTGATTAAAACGGGTTTCCGACTGTTCAAAGATCGACAGCAACTTTTTGCACACCAAAGATTTATGGCCATTGAAGGCAATATCGGCGCCGGTAAAACAACCTTGGCCAACAGTATGGCCGCCGAGTTTAATGCGAAGGCCGTGTTGGAACGTTTTGCCGACAACCCCTTTCTGCCAAAATTCTATGAAGACCAGAGCCGGTACGCCTTCCCCTTGGAAATGTCGTTCCTGGCAGACCGCTACCAGCAATTCTCCGATGACACCTCCCAATTCGACCTTTTCAAAAGCTTCATGGTCAGCGACTATGACATCTACAAGTCATTGATATTTGCGCAAATCACACTGCAAAAAGAGGAATTTGGACTCTATAGGAAGCTCTTCCAACTGATGTACCGGGAAGTCAAAAAACCAAGGATCTATATCTACCTCTATCAAAATACCGACCGCTTGATCGACAATATCAAAAAAAGGGGGCGGGACTATGAAAAGAATATTTCAAGGGACTATCTTGAAAAGATCAACCAAGGCTATCTCGACTTTCTCCGCAGCCATCCCGGCCAAAACAGCATCATTCTAGATCTTTCGGAAATCGATTTTGTGGAAAGCGCGGAAGATTATGAATCGCTCCTGATGCAGATCCAGGACTTTGCGATCGGTTTGGCCGATTGAATCCAATCATTGACAAGGGGTCATCGATGCCACTTCGCCCAAAAGTCCCAAACCACGATGCCAACGCTCACTGCTATGTTCAGGGAATGTTTGGTGCCGAATTGCGGTATTTCCAAGACCCCATCGGCCGCATCGACCACCTCTTGTGCAACGCCCTTTACCTCATTGCCAAAAACCAGTGCATATTTTTTGTTCCGCGCTACATTGAAGGTATTGAGCTTGATCGCCTTTTCTGCCTGTTCCACCGCCAAAGTGGTATAGCCATTCGCTTTCAATCGCGCCACCAGGTCAACGGCATTGGGGGCATATTCCCATACCACGCTTTCGGTCGCGCCAAGGGCCGTTTTATGGATGTCTTTATGGGGCGGGGTCGCGGTAATGCCGCAGAGGTAGATTTTTTCGACCAAAAATGCATCGGCCGATCGAAATACCGAACCGATATTGTTGAGGCTGCGCACATCATCTAGAATGAGGGCCACAGGTAATTTTTCGGCATGTTTAAAGGCCGCAACATCCAATCGGGGCAGTTCCTCATTCTTCAATTTTCTCATGGCGATGCAATTTTTAATATCAATGGTTTGGGGACAAGTGTACCACAGTCGGCGGCTTCACGAACCGATGTGCCGTAGCTGAATGCCATGGCCTTGGCGCTTTTAAGATTTGTCTTGGGACCTTTGCGATAAGGGGCTCATCGACTTATCCCCAAAATATCAACAATGCTGAAATTTCCGTGAAGAAATTGGTACATTCGTTCCGAAGGGCCCGTGCAAAAATAGACTAAAAAAACACTTTGGGAAAAGCGGAAAAAAACAAGAAGGTAACACCTTTGATGCAGCAATACAATACCATCAAGACCAAGTATCCTGATGCCTTGCTGCTTTTTCGTGTGGGCGACTTTTATGAGACCTTTGGGGAAGATGCGGTCAAGGCCTCCAAGATATTGGGCATCATCCTCACCCATCGCAACAATGGCGGGGACCGCACCGAATTGGCAGGTTTTCCGCACCATTCGTTGAACACCTACCTGCCCAAATTGGTAAAGGCGGGGCTGCGCGTCGCCATCTGCGACCAATTGGAAGATCCCAAACTCACCAAGACCATCGTAAAGCGCGGCGTTACCGAATTGGTTACCCCTGGCGTGGCCCTGAACGATGACCTGCTGCAGGCCAAATCGAACAATTTTCTGTGCGCCATCCATTTTGGCCACCAAACTTTGGGCATATCAATGGTCGATATCTCCACCGGCGAGTTTTTGACCGCAGAGGGTTCCCATGAGCAAATCGACAAATTGCTCCAGAACTTCGCCCCGAACGAAATTTTGATTTCCAAGCGCCACAAGACCGATTTCCTGGAAGCCTTTGGGCGGCAGTTCCATACCTTTTTCATGGAAGACTGGGTCTACCAAGACGATTATGCACTGGAGACCCTGACCCGGCATTTCAAAACCAAGACCTTGAAGGGCTTTGGGGTGGATCATCTTCGGTTGGGCATTGTGGCCTCGGGAGTGGTCCTCCATTATCTCTCGGAGACCCAGCACAACCAATTGAGCCATATCAATGCCTTAAGGCGCATCGCCGAGGAGGAATATATATGGATGGATCGCTTCACCATCCGAAATCTGGAACTGTACCAATCGAACAACCAAAATGCGGTCACCCTGCTCAGCGTGATCGACAAGACCATCTCCCCTATGGGCGGCCGGCTTTTAAGGCGTTGGTTGGCCCTCCCGTTAAAAAATCTGGAAACCATAAGAAGACGCCACCAAGTCGTGGCACATCTGTTTCAAAAGGAAGAGCAACTTCAAAAATTGCAACATTGGATCAAGCCCATAGGAGATCTTGAACGCCTGATCTCGAAAGTGGCCACGGGCAAGATCAACCCCAAAGAGGTGGTACAACTGAAGAATTCACTGGAAGCCATCGTGCCCATCAAGGCGTTGACCGAAAAAAGTACCGATGCGGCCCTACTGTCGATCGCGGCGCAACTGCATTCCTGCGATGCGCTGAGGGGCAAAATAAAGGAAATGCTCGACGAGGAGGCCCCAGTACTATTGGGCAAGGGCAAGACCATCGCGGAAGGCTATTCCCGGGAGCTCGACGAATTGCGGGGCCTGTCGTTTTCGGGCAAGGATTATTTGGATAAAATGTTGGATCGGGAGATGCACCGCACCGGTATCACATCCTTGAAAATCGCTTCGAACAACGTGTTCGGCTACTACATTGAAGTAAGGAACACCCATAAAGACAAAGTGCCCCCGGAATGGGTACGGAAACAGACCCTGGTGAACGCCGAACGCTACATCACCGAGGAACTGAAAGAGTACGAAGAAAAGATCCTGGGCGCGGAGGAACGCATTTTGAGCCTGGAACAACAACTGGTTTCTCAGTTGGTGGTCTGGATGCAGGAACATATTCCGGAGGTGCAGCAGAACGCCCAACAGATTGCCCAACTCGATTGCCTTTGCGGGTTTGCCCAACTGGCCAAGGAAAACCGTTATGTGGCGCCCCAAATGAACGATTCCACCGAAATCTTCATCAAGAACGGCCGGCATCCTGTGATCGAGAAACAATTGCCCTTGGGCGAGCCCTATATCGCCAACGACGTACTCCTGAACCGGGAAGCCCAGCAGATCATCATGATCACGGGCCCCAATATGAGCGGCAAGTCGGCCATTTTACGGCAAACGGCGCTGATCGTGCTTTTGGCCCAAATGGGCAGTTTTATTCCTGCGGAATCGGCTCAAATTGGCTATGTAGATAAGATTTTCACCCGTGTAGGGGCCAGCGACAACATCTCCATGGGCGAATCGACCTTTATGGTCGAAATGAACGAAACGGCCTCCATTCTCAACAACCTCTCCGAACGCAGTTTGGTGCTTTTGGATGAAATCGGCCGGGGCACAAGCACCTACGATGGCATTTCGATCGCCTGGGCCATCTCGGAATACCTTCACGAACATCCGGCACGGGCAAAGACGCTCTTCGCCACCCATTATCACGAACTCAATGAAATGAGCGCCACTTTCGACCGCATCAAGAACTATAACGTATCGGTCAAAGAGCTGAAGCACGACGTGCTTTTTCTCAGGAAGCTGATGCCCGGGGGCAGCGAGCACAGTTTTGGGATCCATGTGGCCAAAATGGCGGGCATGCCGCAACAGGTGATTGCTAAGGCCAATAAGATCCTGAAAAAACTGGAAAAATCGCATTCCAGTGAAGAACTCACCGATAAGCTGCAATCGGTGGGCAATGAGATGCAGCTCAGTTTTTTCAACCTCGACGACCCCTTGTTGGAGCAGATCAAGGAGGAGATCACCCACTTGGACATCAACACCCTCACCCCCGTGGAAGCGCTGATGAAGCTCAATGAAATTAAGCGGATGCTCACCAAAAACAAGAAAGCCACTTCCTGATATGGGGGCACTTGCGGGCGCAAAACGCTTTTACCGCATTTGTCAATAATTTTCTTTGCCTTTTACCAAATTGTATTAAATTTGCATCCGCATCAATGGATGATGCCTAGTTCTTTAATGCGAAAATAGCTCAGTTGGTAGAGCGCCACCTTGCCAAGGTGGAGGTCGCGGGTTCGAATCCCGTTTTTCGCTCAAAAACGCTGCTTGTCGGCGTTTTTTTGTTCATGCCGATAGCAGTCGGCAGCCAGGTTGGCTCGAGTGGTGGAACTGGTAGACACGTTGGACTTAAAATCCAATGGACATTAGTCCGTGCGGGTTCAAGTCCCGCCTCGAGTACGGATAGATAAAACCAGTGCGAATGCACTGGTTTTTTGTTTGCGAACCATGCCTAAAACTTGTTTTGGTACATGGGGGAGTAAACAAAAAACAAAGCCTTTAGGCTTGGTTTTTATCTTCAAAACGTTCGGGCGGGACTCGCCGCAAGGCAATTCCCGCCAATCTTATCCAGTATTTAAATAAATTTGAGAAAATACGTGCTTCCGCAAGTCCAAAACGTTCGGGCGGGACTCACGGCCGAAAGACGTAATTCCCGTCTACTGTGGTTGGGCGAAAGCGAAAGGAACAAAAAAAGGGCGCATGCAATACGGAGTTTTTCATGTTCAACATGTACGGGCCAAGATTAATTGACTGACCATATTTAAAAGCGGCCTTCCCGATTATCTCATCCTTTTCAATGTCCCATATTACCTCAACAAAGAATCGGTCTATGGCATTTAGGACCAGTTTGGCATACCCTTCAATATGAATATCCAGGAACTTGCCTTTATCCCAGATGGCATCCCATGGTCATCTTCGGAAAGCATCAAGTATTCATAGAGAATCATGCTATTTCCTAATTATCGCTTTCATTTTGTCCTAGTTCTGCGGTAATCAAACTAATTAAGTTTTCTGTACTCTTCTTAATTGAATTTTCACCATACATAAAAGAACCCAAGATCGCCTCGCTAATATTTAGGTAATTTTCCAACGCTAAAACAAGTCCAGACACACTTGTAAATCTTCCTTTTAAATCCTCAAGAGTTTCCATATTAAGAGTACTAATGCTATTCTCATTGAGGGCAGTCCTATAATTTGTCTGTATAGTCATCACAATTCGGTCCTGAAAATTCTGCTCTGCGGTCATTTTCAGATAATGTTCCTGTATCGCTGCTTTTAATTTCTGGTTCTTGATGATATCGATCTTGCCAGTAGACAATAGTTCTTGAAAAGTTATATCCGATTGATAGTAGAGATTGATCCTAAGGATGGCATATAGCTTTTCTCCCATGGTTCTTGGCAACCAACTCCTATCAGAACTATAATGATTCAGAGAATATTGCACAATTTCCCTATTTTTAAAGTACTCTATATTCTGATTTCCAAGAGAATCTAAAACATCTAAACCAAGAACAAGTTTTTTTTCATAATTTACAATCGACAATTGAATATTGTTGAGATCTCTATTCAGGTCCATCGCAAGTCTTTTGAGGTATGCCTTTTCTTCTATTCTGTTGATTCTCTCGTTATTCCAAGTATTGATCTGTAATGCTATCAAAATACCAATGACCACAAGTACAATCTCTCCAATGGCATACCGCATGTATTTCAAAGGCTTGTTGTCGTCTGCGAGTTTTTTACGGATCTTTCTAAAGAAGTTGATCATGTGAAGGAAACTGGTGTTGGTTATATCCTTAAATATAGGGATTCATTCTTTCAGTTCCGCTTTCAGTTTTATGATGCTTGATAGTTTTCGCCCCTCAGGGTTTTGGACAAAGGGCAACATCCGTTTGATTTTATTCAATTCCCATAGTTCATGGACAACCCGTTTTTCTAAGTTGTAAAAAAAATCATGTGCGTATGTAAACCCTTGCCATAGGAATGGCCCTTGAGGTGGTGCAGGGGTTATTATTCAGAACTCAGTCAGAACGTTGTTATACTTATGCAACCCGCCGCCATATTCTTAAGCAGCCTTACCGACTATCTCGTCCTTTTCAATTTCCCATATTACCTCAACGAAGAACAAGTCTATTGCATAAAGGACCAGTTTGGTATTCCCTTCTAAATGAATATCAAGGAACTTGCCCTTATCCCAGATGGCATTACATTGGTCATCATCTGAAAGCATTAAGTATTCGTAGAGAGTCATTGACCTAAATTAGGTATGTTGAGTGCAACTATAATGCAGGATAAGAATAATTTATATCTATTGAACTAGGTAATCTATTCCTCATTTTTTGATTTCGGCCTCGATTAAAGGTATTAGTTCGTCTATAGTCTTTATAGCAGAATCGGAAATCCTTGCATTCCAATTAGCCTCAAGAATCATAAATTTTAAAACCTGAACTCTCGATTTATTATCACTGAATACACTCAATGGATCTTCCATGCTTCGAATATCATAAACATCCAGGCCATCATCAATAAATGATTGGTCCCATATTTCAATATATTTCGTCTCTTTTATATCGGATACTTCTAAAGTTTTAACAGGTCCATCGTAATAATTTGAAATGGCAGATTTCAATGCTGTATTCTCCATTTGAGAAAATAACCCGGTATTTTTTAATTCATCTATGGTATTGGTCTTAATGGCTAGATTGTATCGCCTACCAGCAATAGAAATGGCAAGGTCAACAAATTCCATGTTAAGACTATCCGGCACGTTCCACTTACCATCTTCATTTGTATGGGGGATTATTTCAAATACATTATCGCTTCCAAAATTAATTGGTTTTACACCCGCAAATTGAAAAAGCCGTTGCACACTGTGAACTCTATATGAGTTCATAGTTAAATTACTGAGCAAAAATTTCTTATCTTCATTTAATTCCTTAACCAATGTCGCCAGGTATTTATTTATTTGCTCTTTTTGCGATCTTGCCTCGTTCCAGTTATTGATCTGAAGGGCGATTAGAATACCGATGACCACAAGCACGATTTCTCCAATGGCATACAACAGATATTTAGAAACCTTGTTTTCGGTAAGCAATTGCTGACGGATCCTACGAAAGAATTTGATCATATAAAATGGTTGATTGATTTATGTCGTTCTTTTTACTGATCTGCTTTGAGCATCAATTCATCCTGCAATTGCCTTAGTACCGTGACGATCCTGCTTTCAAGTCGCTGGGCCCTATTTTGCACCACCGAATTTTCATGAATGACAGCATTCACCATTTTAACAAAAGTCTGATCGTTTCTAAGTTCTATATAGTCCTCTATTGGGATTTGGTAAGAAGCGTGAACCCATTGAACTGAATTGGGCAGCGGCAGCCAGGTAAAATTCTCCAGTAATTCAGGATTGATCTGATGTACTTTAAATTGGGTGCGTTCTTCCTCATAACGATAATAATAGGGATAGGTAGATTCATATAGCACGGACAGAATGCCCCTCAGGCTATCATTTTCAATGATTTCCACTCCTTTTGAAACAAGTAGGGAATAGCCGCTTTTGTTCGGGTCAAAATGCGGGTTTACCCTGAGTTTGGCGACATCATAATAAAACGACTCGGAAGGGAAGGGCTCAGTTTTCATGTGCAGTATGACATTTTGCCCAGCCAGACCCACACTGTCCATAATGCTGATGTCTTGCCTTATTTCCACCAAATCGAGTTTGAGATTACCGGAAATTTCTTTAAGGATTTTAATTTCAAGGTTCCTTTGCTTGAGCTCATCGTTCCAATTATTGATCTGCAGTGCGATCAAAATCCCGATAACAACCAATACAATCTCCCCGATAGCATACCTCATGTATTTTAGGGGCTTGTTATCATCGGCGAGTTTTTTGCGGACTTTACGGAAGAAGTTGATCATGGGATGTGGTTGGTTGCTATTAGCGTTAATTTATCATTTAGAATATCCTCTAAATCATATACGATCAATATACCTGTATAATTGCTCTGGATTAACAAATAGTATTTTGCAATGCCCTCGCGGGTTATTCTTCTAGGCGCTTCAATTCGTCTTCAATTTCTGTTATTAATTGATGGATGGATGATAGTGTAGATTTTATGGCTTGAGTCATGTACCAGTGATGCCTGTTTTTAAGGCTTTTCAAAAAATACAGGTATTTCTGATCTTTTTTCAAGGATTCAAAATCTAGGGGTATCATTTCCGGATTCAAGATTGAGTTTTCACTTGTATTCCAAAATGCATCAAACCGAGTGTCAAAAAGATGCATGGAGGCATCCTCCAGGATTACCCGATACCGTTGCGTCTGAAACTCTAAACCACTTTTGTCCGAATCAAACAGGGTAATAATATGTTGTCGCAACTCTTTATTTGAGATAAGGTTCAAATCTTTGGATAAGAGCGTTTCGAAAGCACTGGAATTGATATTTGGTGTAACAAGGTGATTGGTATTTCCAAAATGAAATTTCAGGCTGTCTTGGTACGTCCAATCCTTTTCCATCCATGATAAAAGGAGCAACATCGAATTTTCGGCCTGTTCGCAGAACCCTATGGACCGATCAAAGGAATGAAGGTCAACTTTAAGGCTTTCAACTATGTTATGTAAGGTATTGATCTCATGTGCTTTTAACTTTCTCTTTTCGTTCCAGTCGTTAATGCTCAAGGCGATCAAAATGCCAATGACCACAAGTACAATCTCCCCAAGAGCATACCTCATGTATTTCAAAGGCTTATTGTCGTCCGCGAGTTGTTTTCGGATTTTTCGGAAGAAGTTGATCATGGGAAGGAAGCAGTTGGTTATATACTTAAATATAGGGATTTATAAGGGCCATGTTTTGGTTGACTTCCAAAAAAAATTATGTGCGTACCTAAACGCTTTCAATACAAATAGCCTTCGGGGGGGGCAGTCTTATTCATATACCCTTGGGAATATTGGAATACCTATTCAGGGCATAATGCGCATTCCCATTATTGCTGTCTAAATGAATATCACAAACTGTCTAAATATTGCTTTATTTCCGATAACACCTGAGTAGCATGACTTTTGGTATATAATACATAAAGTCCATGTGTGTTTGCATTTGCAGACATCAGGTTTTTCAATCGAGTCATATAGCCTTTGTTGCCCTGAAAGTATGATATCCAATCAATCTCGACATTGTTAAATGCTGGGATATTTTCTTCTGTTAGATACTGGTCAAAGGCCGCCTGAGCATCAAATAATTGTTTGTCCATAATTAAAACATCTTCTGTGCCCCAGTAATAGTCCGTAATGGATTCCCTTAATTTAATATTTCCTATGATTTCCAACCGGCCACTTGCTATTATCTCGTTGTAGGTAAATTTATGAAATTCGGTACTTCGGTAAGTCGATAATATGTTATGTTCCAATTTGAGGCTATCTTCATTGACTTTATTTTTGTATTCATTCACAAAGGAGGCCGCCAAATACTCTTTCAACACCAAATAATTCAGATAATCCTTCTCTTCCAGCTCTTTAAGCATGTAATTTCCTACCAATACCTTTCGATAGGCATGTATTCCATTGCGGTTAATTTCATCGATATCATTTTGAATATCATTGGCAAGTTTGTTCAAATAATATAATTCCCATTTATCATTTATTTGTCCCTCACGCCACGTATTGATTTGTAGCGCGATTAAAATACCGATTACCACCAATACAATCTCACCTATAGCATAAAGCAGGTATTTTCCAACCTTGTTTTCGGCCAAAAACCTTTGTCTGATTTTACGGAAGAAGTTGATCATAGTAATCTAGATTTTCTAAGTATAACATTTTTTGCCCAAAAGTTTTAGTAGGATATAGATTTCTTCTTTGATTAGCATTAAGAGTTCTAATGTTCTTGCGTTAGAGGATATGTGCATTAGTGCATCATTGTATAATGAATATTTGATCTCTGCTGAAAAATAATCTTGTTCACTGATATTTATGGCATTAAAAACATCTTTATCCATACCTTTTAAAAAACGACTCCTAGTCATTTGGCCGTGTACCCAACCAGTTGATAATTTATCACTGTAAGAAAATTGATTGTTTACCATTAAGTCAGCATGAACCCGAATCACATCTGTATATCCTTTGATTTTGTTGAAGTAATTGTTTAAAGCATTTATCACCTGTTTATCTTTAATTATGTTGAGATTAGCACCTGATTTTAAATCTTCAAATGCAGCGTTGTTAGGGACGAATATGGAATAAGCACCCTGTAAAGCAATTCCAAATTGTCTTCCAACTTCTGTTTTTTTGGGGTCGCTCTTTTGTAGTAATCTGGCCGCTTCATTAGAAGCGACCAAGCGCTTTTTAACTGCTATAATTAAACTTTCAATTTCCTCTTCATCTTGTCTGACATCTTCCTTTAGGCGACAATAGTATTCCTTTTCCAATACATCCCTTTTTTGTTGTTCATTCCAATTATTGATCTGTAGTGCAATCAAAATCCCGATGACCACAAGTACGATCTCGCCAATAGCATACCTCAAGTATTTCAAAGGCTTATTGTCGTCAGCAAGTTTTTTACGGATCTTTCTAAAGAAGTTGATCATGTGAAGGAAACTGGCGTTGGTTATTTCCTTAAATGTAGTGATTTATAAAGGTCGTGTTTTGGCTGTTTTCCAAAAATTTATGTTTGGCTATAAACCATTGCATAAAGGATGGCTCTTGGGGGGGTGTTTATCAGAACTCATTTGGAACATTGCCGTACTTATCCAACGGCCTGCCCTATTCAAAGGCGGTCTTGCCTGTTATCACATCCTTTTTCAATGTCCCGCTAAACACCATTTTATCCAAAGTAGCTTTTCCGTCAGTGAATGACCGTTCAGATTACGTATTGACAATTCGCTGGAAATGCCGAAAATTGAATAGCTTAGGGATAAAATTAAATGCAGCTTGAAATGGACGCAAAAACATTCATTGTTGTAATTGTGATCGCACACGACCGTGTTTTTCAGGATTGTTGTTGGTCAAAAACGATATTTAAATGACCTCTTTACAAAAACTGGGTTACCCGGAAAAAACCAAATTACTGATCATCCATGCCGACGACGCAGGTCTCTCGCATTCCGGGAATATGGCGACCATACAATCACTTGAAAACGGATTCGTGAATTCCTACAGCATCATGGTTCCCTGTCCCTGGTTTTATGAAATGGCCCAATTTGCCAAGAACAATCCCCAATTCGACCACGGCATCCACCTTACGCTCACCTGTGAATGGCAAAACTACAAATTCGGGCCCGTGCTGCCGATTTCAGAAGTGCCCAGTTTGGTCGATGGGAACGGCCATTTTTATAAAAACAGGGCGGAACTACGAAAAAACGCCTTGCCCGAAGAGGTCTCAAAGGAACTTTATGCGCAGGTGGAAAAGGCCCTGAAATTCGGACTGCATCCTACCCATATCGATTCACATATGTACAGTGTCGGGGCAGATCAGGCATTTTTCGAGATCTACAAGGCGCTGGGCAGGAAGTATCATTTACCCGTTCTGATCAATCCACAACTGATGGAAATGGTCGGCCTAGATCCCGAGTTCAGCATAGCGGATGGGGACTTCATCATCGACAATACCTATGTCGGCGAATTCGAGTATTTCGCGACCGGTAGACTAAGCGATTACTATGGCAGGGTCATGGAAAATTTAAACTTCGGGGTAAACCTGATATTGATGCACCCTGCATTCGATGATCGTGAAATGAAAGGGGTAACCGTCAACCATCCCAATTTTGGCACTGCATGGCGACAAATTGATTTTGACTTTTTCACCAATGAGCAGAACAGGTCAAAACTAAGTGAGAACAATATTGAATTGATCACTTGGAACGATATCAAGAACGGCATGGTCAAAGCACCTCAAAAAGGCCGAGGGAATTGGTGAACCAAACGAAATTATAAAACAATTTTAATTCAAACCATATGGATTTAGGACTGACAGGAAAAATTGCAATCATTACGGGTGCGAGTAAAGGCATTGGAAAGAGTATAGCTTTAACGCTCGCCGAAGAAGGTGTAAACGTGGCCATTTGTGCAAGGGGGGAGGAATCGCTCCGCGCCGCTGAAAACGAGATCGTCAAAAAAGGGGTGAAGGTTTTTGCCCAGCCCTGTGATATTGGCAAGCCCGATGAATTTGATGCCTTTCTTGATGCCGTCAAGGGGAAGTTTGGGAAGGTTGATATCTTGGTGAACAATGTCTCGGCATTGAGCCTTGGTGAAGCCTATGAAGACTGGGAAGCATCGGTCAACATCGATATCTTGGCCAGTGTTAGGGCAACCAGAAAGGTGGTCCCCTGGATGATCGAATCTGGCCAAGGGAGCATTTTATTTATTTCATCCGTATCCGGACTTGAATCCGGTTCACCTGCTGCCTATGCGGCATCGAAGGCCGCCCTTGTCAGTTATTCAAAAACTTTGGCTGTTCAATTGGCACCGAAACACATCCGGGTCAACACCATTGCACCGGGTTCGATCGAATTTAGCGGTGGATTATGGGAAATGGCCAAAATACATGATCGCCCATTTTATGATATGGTACGCGGTTCCATTCCTTCTGGAAGACTGGGGACCCCCGAGGAAGTTGGGAAAGTGGCCGCGTTTTTGGTTTCGCCCTGCGCCAGTTGGGTCACCGGAACCTGCCTGTCGGTCGATGGAGGACAGCATAAATCAAATTTATAGAAGTCGGCCCGTCCATAATGCCATGACCGATTGGGTAGCTTATAGTCTCCCAAAAAGTCGTCAAAATGCACTATCTTAATATACATTAACCGTTACGGCCATTGGCACGCGAACAATAGCCCAAGCATTCACGACCACATTGCCCATTTGTTTTACCACTTGACGACCCAACCCAAAAAGATGAAATATAAAGACATTGCATTCTTGTTTTTATGGACAATACTTCTGAGTATTGGATGTAAGGACACGACAAAAAAGGAAACGGTACTAGAAACGGCTCCATCCGATGCTTATGAGCTTGTAAAAGACTGGCCAGATTTACCCCAAGACTTCGTTCTAGGAAATCCGACCGGATTGGGCATCGATGACGACCATAATATCCTGGTCTTTCACAGGGCGGGCAGGGTATGGCAAGAACCCATGCCTGACACCAAAATTCAAGAGCACACAATTGTAGTTCTTGATAAGCAAACCGGAGAAATCCTAAAAAGTTGGGGGGCGGATTTATTCATCATGCCCCATGGCTTGGAAGTTGATAATGAAAACAATATCTGGGTCACTGATGTTGCGCTGCACCAGATTTTTAAATTCAATTCAGACGGCAACCTCCTATTAACATTGGGCGAGGCCAAAGTCGCCGGGGACGATGCTTCGCATTTCAATCTTCCTACCGACATCGCCGTTTCGGAGGATGGTTCTTTTTATGTGAGCGACGGCTATGGCAACAGCAGGGTGATAAAATTTTCTAAGGATGGAAAATTTTTGTTTGCGTGGGGGACCTTCGGGAATAAACCGGGAGAATTCAATATCCCGCACGGAATTGATTTGGACAAGAACGGAAATGTATATGTCGCCGATCGTGAAAATAACAGAATTCAGAAATTTGATGGCGATGGCAATTTCATCACCCTCTGGCAGAATAAAATAACCGAACAACTTTATGCCGTTGCCATCGACAACAACAACGACCATTTGTTCGGGATAGACTATATGACCGTAAACGATACCATAGTAAAAGGCTCGGATATTTTTCGATTAGATCTGGATACCCACCTTCAATTACAATTTGGAAGAACAGGCTTTTATGATGGTCCGGCATCAAGATACCACGACATTCTGATCGATGATGAAGGGAGCATTTATGTCGGTGATATTTTAAGAAATAAAGTTCAAAAATTTCGATTGAAAAAATCGGATTGAAACAAAAAGTAAAGGCAAGCGGCAACCGTTGGCACCCAAGCAGCACCGCAAAGAAAAACAACCACAAAACATAAAAAATTATGACGACCAACAGTTTTTCCCTGCACAGGGTTTTGAAAGTTCCCCCTGAAAGGGTTTTCCGTGCTTTTTCCGACCCAACGGCTTATGCAACTTGGCTGCCACCTTACGGCTTTTTATGCGCCGTACACCCTATGGACTTTAAGATAGGGGGCAGTTACAAGATGACGTTTACCAATTTTTCCACGGGAAATGGACATTCCTTCGGTGGCCATTTTATGGAAATCAAGCCTAATGAATTGATCAAACATACCGATGCATTTGATGACCCGAATCTGCCTGGGGAGATGTTGACCAGCATATGGTTCGGCAAGGTATCGTGCGGGACGGCGCTCAAAATATTGCAGGAGGGAATCCCGTCTGTCATCCCAATGGAAATGTGCTATTTGGGATGGCAAGAATCATTGGACAAACTGATGAAATTGGTGGAGCCAGAAATACCCGACGCTTAGCCATCGATGAACAATAACAAGAATGGGGGTTATTGGTTTGAAGCAAATCGGTTCGCAAATTGGACATGAAAAGACCATTGTGGTCAAAAATTCCGCTTCCAAATCAAAAAAAAGTTGTCCTCTTTTTCCAAATCTATTAATATCTTGTGGAAAATCTTTAACTTGTTGTCTTATTAACCAATTTAAACCGAGATACAATGAAATTCATCGATAGCGAAATAAACCAATATTGGGTCCACTTTCAATCAGGAGGCACCAAAAACAATCTTACTTTCCCACGTGCACTGGTAAAATGTTATCATAATGATGATTTTGTGTTACAGATGAGCTTCTATCCCGACAACATGAGCGTGCCGGAAAACCATTATGACCTTACGTCCAATCTGGTATACCTCCGCTATCCCATTTCGATGTACGCCAACGTCATTGACATTTTGAGAAACGAAAAACCCATTTATTTCAGTTATTCCGAAAAATCGAAAATGGGCTACCTCAGAACAGGGAAAGAACCCATTGGGGAAGGAATCAATGATGCCGATTTTACAGCAAAATAAGCTTGGTAGGCCTCGCTCTTTAAAGGTAAGGAATCCCAGCACCGCTTTTCAATACATAGAGCAGATCACCAAGGTTTGTGAACATGAAACTTTAAAAAAAACCAGCAGAATAAGCTGGTTTTTTTTATGCTAAGCCCAGGTTCCCAGGTGTAAAATGTTAAAACAATTCATATCCTTAAAATATTGTAGCTATTGCTCTATATCCCTGGCCTCAAAGCCCTGCAGTTCATCATCCTCGAATTCGGGGGTCACTTCAATGGGGTTGCAACATACTTCACAATCCTCCACATAGGTCTGCTTGGCCACCGAAGGGTCCAAAAGCATGGAGATTTCTGCCCAACAATAGGGGCATTGGAAGAAATGTTCGAACATCTTTAAAAGATTGTACCTTTAAATATCAACGTTCAACAACTGTCCGGTCAATTGCAGCAATTGCAGCTCGGCCAATTTCGCATCATATTTGGCCAAATTCTTATTGGTCTGTGCGTTCAAGAGGTTGATCTGCGCCAGGCGGAATTGGATGGAAGTGATCCTTCCCAATTGAAACTGTTCCCTGGACCGCTCAAAATTGTTCTGGTTGGTGATCACGTTCTGCTCCTGAATTTCATAGATGGTCAGGCGGTTGTTGTAGATCGCAAGCGCATTGGCGATGTCGCGGTCCACTTCCAAAGCCACTTGCTTCAACAACAATTCCTGGTTCTCATAGGCGATTTTGGAATTTTTCACCCGAACCGTGGTGCCCCCGCCATCAAAGAGGTTCCAGGTCAGGCTCGCCCCGAGGTTGATACTGGCCGTGTTGGTGTTGATGCCGGGGAAAACCGCACCTGACAAGAAGGCCGAAGGGGCGCTCTGGTTCCGGTTCCACCCATAGCTCCCAACCAGTCCGATAGTGGGCAGATAGCCCGATTTGTTCACCTTGATATCATAGGCATTGATGGCCAGGTTCTTTTCGGTCTGCAATAGGGCGACGTTGTTTTTACTGGCCTGGGTCAGATAATCTTCAAGCTGTATTTTTGGAATGAATTGCACCAGGGTGTCCACTTGGTAGCTTTCGTTCAGGTTTTGGCTTAAGACCACGTTCAGGTCCCTTCTTGTATTCTCCAGTTGCTGCCTTGCGTTCAAAAGATTGATGCTGTCATTGGTCACGTCGACCTGCGCGTTCAAAATATCCAATTTCGTGTTCTGCCCAAATTCAAAGGCATATTCCGCCCTTGTGATACGGTCCTTGGAGATTTCGAGGGTTTGTTGCAGCACCGCCACGTTCTCGGTGAGCCTGGCGATTTCGAAGTACACGCTGAACAACTGTAATATCGTATTTTGAATGGTTTCCCGCGCCTGTAGCTCACTGAGCTGGTATTGCTCTTTGAGCCGTTTGTAGTTATAAAAGCGGCCCATCCCGTCGAAAAGGATATAATTCACGTTTAAAGCCGAATTGTAACGTTGGCTTTCCGCATCATCGATCGAAATATTGGGCCTTGGGATCCCATTTTCATCGACCTGTCCCGGAAACGCCGTGGTACTGCTGTTGTTGTTATAGGTCGCCCCGGCCGTACCGGTGAGGCTGGGCAGATAACCGGAATTCAAAAGGCTTTGATTGTTGTCCGCTATTTCGACCTGGTTTTGGGCCACCTTGATACCAAAATTGTTGTCGAGGGCCAAAACGATGGCTTCTTGTTTGGTCAACATTTTTTCTTGGGCCAAATAGCGTCGAAATTCCCATGGTAAATGAATAGGGAAACTAGGAAATAGTTTCTCATGTGGTTTCGGGATTCTTTTTATTCGGTCTCTTGGGGCATTTTTTTAACGGAAACTGCCTCCTCGCGAAACTTCGTGGTCTATATGGGTATTGGGCGAACCATTGCTATGCTGGTTCAGGCCCACGCTCATATGGAGTTCCTCTTTCTGCTCGATAATGGCCCGTTCGACCTCTTCCTTGGTCACTCGTGCTACCGGTCCTGAGCCATTTGGTACCCACTTTGAACTTATTGCCAAAAGATAGGAAAATAGGCAACATGATCAGGGTCAACATCGTCGCAAAACCGATTCCATAGGCAATCGAGATGGCCATGGGAATCAAGAACTGGGCCTGCCGGCTGGTTTCCAACATCAATGGGGCAAGTCCTGCAATGGTGGTGACCGAGGTCAGAAATATGGCCCTGAAACGTGAGCGACCCGCATCGATCAGGGCGTCGTCGAACTGACATGCCTTCCCTGAGGTTATTATTGAACTTCCCGATGAGCACCAGGCCATCGTTCACCATGATGCCTATAAGGGCAATCACGCCCAACATCGATAGAATATTGATGGGAAAATCGTGCAACCAATGACCCCAGGCCACCGCCGTAATGCTAAACGGCACCAATAACAAGCAAGCATCAGTGGCTGGCTAAAACTTCTAAAAGTGAACGCAATGGTGATATAGATCAGCAACAAAACCGACAAGCCCACGAACTTCAAGGAGCGCAACAATTTTCCGGCTTCCCTGTTTTGACCTTCGTAAGAAGGGGTTACTGTGGGGTATTTGGATTGGATTTCGGGCATGATATCGTTCTGTATCTCCAACATCACATCGGTTCCACTGGTGGTTTTTTCATCCTTTAAGTCGGCGGTGACCTGAATTTCTCGTCTACCATCCAAACGATTGATGGCCACATCGCCCCTTGCGATGTTCATAGGTGGCTATCTCCTTCAACGGCACCCTGTTTCCACTGGGCGTCACGATTCGCATTTCGTCCAAATCGGTAATGGAAGAACGGTTTTCCCGATCATATCTGACCCAGACCCTGATCTCGTCCTGTCCGCGTTGAAATCGTTGGGCTTGGGCACCGAAGAAACCGGCCCTGACCTGATCCATGATACTTCGACAGATCCAAGCCCAACAAATAGGCATTGTCTTTCAGTTGCAGTCGTATTTCCTTGATTCCTGCGGGGTCATTATCGGCAACATCCTTCAAGGCCGCATTGTTGAGCATGGCCGTTCTTAAGCTCGGCTTTTGCCGCCTTTAATTCCTGTATGTTATTGCCCAAAAGCGATACGGAAACCGGATCGCCCCCAAAATTCCCTCCCGATCCGTAAATAACGCTCTCGGCACCAATTACCGGACCTACCAGTTCCCTTAGGCGATCTGTAATCAATTCCGAAACGATGGCATCGGGCCGCTCTTCCCCTGGGAGAAGGTTGATGGTCAAGGTCGCGGTGGAAGAACCCGGACCCACATTTTTGATGACGTTTTCGAACAAGATTTTGTCGGTTCCTTTCAAATATTGCTCAGTGAGTTCCTCGTTTACGATAAAAGACTTCTCTTCGATCAGGCTAATGATCGAGTCGGTAATTTTTTCATTGGTCCCATTGGGCATCAGCAGTTCTACCTGAACGCGGTCACTGGCCACCCTAGGAAAAAATGCGGTACGGATTATCCCGCCCCCGATGGAGCCAAAAGTGATGATCAAGGCGGAGGCAAAGAAAGCCAAGGTCAAAATCTTGTGCTGCATCGCAAAATGGAGCGCTGGGCGAATACAGTCTGTCGCGCATCCAGGCCATCATACGGTCACCGAACTGATTGATCACCCGAAGTTTGGCAAAGGCCTTTGCGATTCCCTTCTTAGGCTTGGTATCCAAGGGCTGTAATGCCTTGGAATGCGCCAAATGCGCAGGAAGTATCAACAGGGCCTCCACCAAGGATACCGCCAGGGTGAGCATCACGATCACCGATACCTCACTGAAAAACTCCCCGATCCGGCCATCGAGAAAAAGAAATATGGAAAAAGCCAGCAAAGTGGTGATAATGGCCGATACGATTGGCGGTATCACTTCCATGGTACCATCGATAGCCGCCTGAACGGGACTCTTGCCCTTTTCATAATGCTGGTAAATATTTTCTGCGATCACAATGCCGTCGTCCACCAAAATACCGATAACGATGATCATCCCGAAGAGCGAGAGCACATTGATGGTAACATCAAAAAAGCCCGCAAAAATAAACATCCCCAAAAAGGAGAGCGGCAGGCCAAAAGCCACCCAAAAAGCCAATCGTGTATTCAGGAACAAAGAGAGAAAAATAAGCACCAACAGGATCCCCATGATGGCATTGGAAGTCAGCAATTCGGTACGCTGAATCAAGGTGGTCGATTGATCACTAACCACGCTCAACTGCACGTTGTCGTACTTCTGGTTGAAGTCGGCAATATATTCTTTCACCTTTTGCGCTGAACCGATCAGGTCTTCCGTATTGGTACTGGTGATCGTGGTGTTCACCGATAAGTTTCCATTGAAATAGGAGGCATTCGGTGATTCCGCAAACCGATCGCGAATCTGGGCCACATCTTTTAGCCTAACCGTTTGGCCCGAGACATCGGCCTTCACGATGATATTGGAAAGTTCGTCCCCATAATAAGACCGGTTATTGGCCCGGATCAGGTACTCTTCGGCATCGGTCTTGATGTTGCCACCAGTGACCAAAATATTGGCATTGCCGACGGCCTGGGCCACTTCCGTAAAAGAAATATTGTAGGCCAACAATTTGCTCTCATCGACGGCGATTTCGATTTCTTCCAAGGGGAAGCCCGTAATCTCGATCTGCGAGATGCCGTCGATCGCCCTGATATCGTTTTCAATTTGTCTGCCAATTTGTTTCAAGGTCGCCAAGGGAATATTCTGCCCGCTGATCGCAAAACTGATCGTAGGTCGCACGGCCTCCAATTTTGATACGATCAAAGGTTCCATCCCGGTGGAAAGGTAGGCACCCTATCGACGGCATTTTTGACCTGCAAAAGCATAAAGTCGATGTCCCTTCCTTTCTCAATTTCTACATTGATGCTTCCGCTATTCTCCCGTGAAGTGGAGGTAATCCGGTCGACACCCTCCAATCCCTTGAGGTTGTCCTCGATTTTTAGGACAATCCCTTCTTCCACTTCCTGCGGCGAGGCACCGGGATAAGTGACATTGATAAAAATGTTTTTTGAGTCGGAAAGCGGAAAGAAGGACGACTTTAAACTGTACGCCCCTACAATACCAAAAATGGTCAAGGCCAGGATAAAGACGTTTACCGCTACGTGGTACTTTATGAAATAAGCTATAAGGTTTCGCATTATCCGTTGTTTTTAGCCATACTGTCCTGAAATACTTTTACCGCCATCCCCGTATAGGCCCCGATCAAGGGTTTGGCCATGATCACGGTGCCGTCGGGCACCGCTTTGAGCACTACGGTCTTGTTGGTAAAATATACCGGCTTCACATCGATCAAATCGAGGATCGTATCCCTTACCACAAATATTTTATCATTTTCCAATAGCAGGCTGCGATCAATTTCGATGGCATCGGCTTCTTCCCTGGCATCGAGGCGGGCTTCCAGGTACATGCCTTCCCTGAGCCTGTCGTCCTTTACCTCGATGAAAGCCTTGATGGTCTGGGTTGCCTGATCGACGCTACCATTGATGCGCGCCACCTTTCCCTTATAGGTGTGGGTGCCATCAAGATTGGTAAGGACCACCCCTTCCCCTATCTCCAACAGGTCGCTATAGGTTTTTCCTATCGCCACCTCCAGTTCATAAACATCGGTATTGATGAATTCCCCCAACTTTTGCCCCGACCTGATCAAGGTGCCCTCGGTGACCAAGGCCTCTGTCAGCACTCCTTTAAAAGGAGCAAGGATGCGATACTTCGCCAGCCGCTGTTCGAGATTCTTCACGTTGTAATAAGAAGTAATTATCCCCCGGCCGCTGATAAAGAATTTTTCCTTTTCGGTGGTCATCTCGGGCAGTGCGGGCGTCGTGGCGTCCATGTCAAAACCGTTGAGATAGGCCTGCCATTTAGGAAAAATCTCTGGATAATCGAGCCTCAAATCGGGCATGATGGAGGTCAACAGATTGTAGAGGTTGCTTTTGGCCGATTGTACGCTGGCCGCATATTCTGAAGCATCTATTCTAATAATGGTCTCTCCTGCATTGTAAGCCTGCCCCACTTTGAACAGTTTATTGCCGCCCCTAAAAACCCCTTGCACCTCGGCGTAGAGCTCCACCCTGCTTTTGGCCATCAGGTTGCCATTGGCACTTACCACAATGGGTACGATTCCGTTCTGGACCACCTCGGTAAATACCGTTTTCACCACCTTCTCTGCTTTGGGTTTGTAGGCCGTTTTGCTGTTGATGATGTACCGTGCCATAAAAATGGCTGCAATAATCAGTACGATACCAAGCACCGCTAGAATAATTTTTCTCATAAGTTGGATGTTATAAACAAGTTGATTTATAGGTTATTGCTTTGATGGAATAAGCCGGCCCCATTTTGGTTTGACTTCCATATTGAAAAATTGTTTAATCGGGACATGTTAAATAATTGCCAAAATGGCCTTATCCTTTGATCTATAAATCTTTCCATGGCTTTATTTCTTCGACCAAATCGAGATGCCCAACAAAATTGGCCTGTACCCTTTTTAGGATGTCGATCATTATGGATTTTTCTTCCTGGGAAATGTTTTGTTCCATCATGAGTATCAATTCCCGCACCAGAGGCCGGGTTTGATGAAATACATTTTCCCCAATTTCTGTCAAGTACACCTTATTGATCCTTCGATCTTCCCTGCACTGTTTCCTGACGATGTATTTTTTTTGTTCCATTTTGGACAACAGCCTTGCCAAAGATGATTTATCCCTATAGGTCAATGCCGCCAGTTCATTTTGGTTAAGGCCATCCTCGTCCATTAATTTCTTCAAAACGATCATCTGTTCCTTACTCAGGTCCAAACCATGGCGGGCCATGGCCTCTTGCATATGATGGTCCACTATTTTTGTGGTCTTCCCAATCCAAGGGGCTATGGAATTTTCGAAATCAATAGGGCTTTTTTCCATTACGAAGGCCCAAAACTAAGTAAAAATGAATTGGTTGCACATGCAACCATTGTTAAATGTTTATTAAATAATTAGTCAGATCAAACAAACCAAATCCTGCTTGCCGAAGTTTGTTCAGGGCAACAGAGCCGCACCCCATTATTTGCTTACCTTTAATCCCAGATTGCAAGCTGCATGAAAAGAAGGTACTTCAAATTATTGGGGTTGCTCCCCCTAATTGGCCTAATGACCCTTATCGTATGTAACTACACCATCAATCGAGCGGCCGAGGGCAAGACGTATTCCACCATCGAAAGCGTTCCGAAAAATAGGGTGGGTCTGGTATTGGGCACTTCCAAAAGACGCTCAAACGGACAACCGAACCCCTACTACACGTATCGCATCGACGCAACCATAGCCCTATTCAAAGCCGGCAAGATCGACTTTGTCCTTGTAAGCGGCGATAATGGCACCATTTACTACAATGAGCCGACGACCATAAAAAAGGACCTCGTGAAGGGGGGCATCCCGGAAAACAGGATTTTTCTGGACTACGCCGGGTTCAGGACCCTTGATTCCATGGTACGCGCGAAAGCGGTATTTGGGTTGGACCAAGTGACGGTGATCTCCCAAAAATTCCATAATGAGCGGGCCATATACCTTGCGGAAAAGAAGGGCCTGCATGCCATCGGCTTCAATGCTACCGATGTTACCGGTCAGCCCGGATTGAAGGTGAAATTGCGGGAATATTTTGCACGTGTCAAAGTATTCCTCGACTTGGTAATCAATACCCAACCCAAATTTTTTGGCGACACCATTGAAATCAAATAGCTCGGGAACCGAGCATCCCATTCCATGACAGCCGCCCAATAGCTCCAGCTGGCCCATCACGCAGTGGCCAAATCGGTCGGGGTCGCCGTTCCTTCTTGAGGTTTAAACTTGGAAAACCACCGTCGCGACTACCAAAAAAAGCATTAATTTAGTGCTACCAACCTACCAAAATGTCAAAATTCAAAGCCTTCGTCAAAAGCCTCGGACCGGGGCTTTTATTTGCCAGCATGGCCATAGGCACTTCCCATTTGGTGCTGTCGACCAAGGCCGGAGCGCAATATGGCTGGATCATGGCCATACCGATCATCCTGGCCAATGTTTTCAAATATCCGTTTTTTGAGTTTGGCGTACGTTATACCCACGTCACCGGAAAAACGCTCATTGAAGGTTATCTGAACCGGGGTAAGGGCTATTTGTGGTTTTATGCCGCCATTACCGGGATCACCACCTTTACCATACTGGCAGCTTTGTATACCGTTACGGCCGGCCTGTTCATCAACCTCTTTAAAATCTCCGGAATATCGATCGCCCATATTGCCTTGGCCCTGTTTATATTGATCAGTGGCTTGCTGATTATCGGCCGTTACAACTTTCTGGAGCATTCCCTGAAGATCGTGGTGTCGATTTTGTTCATCGCCCTGATCGTCACTACCGGGCTCGTCATATTCAAAGGACCTGTGGAGGCCGTGCAAGACTTCAGGCCCACCCCCATTTTCAACGAGATGGGAATCCTGTTCCTGATCAGTCTCATGGGGTGGATGCCCACCACGGTGGAGGCTTCGAGTTGGGTGAGTTTGTGGAGCATTGAGAAATGGAAGAACAAGGCAGGGAAACCCAGTTTAAGGGAATCCCTCCAGGAATTCAATTTTGGGTATTTCATGACCGCCTTGCTCGCCATATTCTTCCTGACCATCGGCACCATGACGCTTTACGGCACCAATACCGAGCTCAGCGACAATGCCGTTACCTTTGCCGATCAGGTCGTCAGCCTTTTCACCACGCACATCGGTCCGTGGGCCTATATATTTATAGCGATTTCCGCCTTTGCCACCATGTTCAGCACCTGCATGACCGCCCACGATGCGGTGGCCCGGGTGGGCCTTGACATCATTGGCCTATTGGCGCCCATGTCGAAAATCAGGGGCAGGAGAGGGTATTTCGCCCTTGCAATCATCGTTCTGGCCCTGATCAATTTTGTGGTGATTGCCGCCTTTTCAGCGAACATGGGACAGTTGGTGGCACTGGCGACCTTTGTATCCTTTGTCGTGGCGCCGATCATTGGATATATGAATTTAAAAAATGTGATGAGCCACGAACTTCCAAAAGAATTAAAACCTAAAAGATGGCTACAGAGGCTCACCTATGCGGGCATTATTTTTCTATCCTGCTTTTCCTTGCTATATTTTTGGATGGTGGTCTTTTAAAAAATGTCCGGCCTGTCAATGGTTGTTGAACCGTTGCAACGGTCTGGCATCCAGACTTGATAAATCACTGATTGAGATCGCCAATATTGAGCACTTCGATGAGGGTCCTAATGTTTTGGTCGTGAAGAAAATCGAGACAATATACCCCGTTGGTACAACTGTTCAAGATTTGCTCTTCCCCCATGCCGACAGTCCCTTCCAGGTTTGCGGAAGCAACTCCCTTCTTGAGCAAATACGATCTTATCGCATCTGCCCGCCTTTGGGAAAGCTGTTTGTTGGCCGCGTCGTTGCCCCGACTGTCGGTATGGGAAATGATCTTCAAGCGTATCTTTGGAAATTTTTTGACCACCTCGGCCACTTTGTCCAGCTCGATCGCCGAAGTTGGCAAGATGTCGCTCTTGTCCTTCTCATAAGTGATTTTGCCCAGTTTTAGCACCTGCATATTTTCCCGCTCCTCCACCGCATCGGAGATGGCGATCATATCCACATTTAAAGCGCTGTTTTGCAGTGCCTCCAAAGCTTGGCTATCGTAAGATTTTGAAAAGGCCGAATGGCCCGATTTAAAAATGTCAAGGGAAACGGCATCGCGCCAAGGGATTTCCACCTGATAGGCGCCTGTTTCGTTGGTAAAGACCTCCTCTATCAAGGTTTTGTCGGTATCGAACAGGCTCACCGAAGCCCCGGCAATGGGCGTTCCGTTGGGTTTGGCCACCACGCCCCGCAATAAAAGGGTTTTCAGGCCGGGTAGGCCCGCCGCCCTGAAGCCGTAGATATCGTCACCGCCCTTACCCCCACTCCTGTTGGAAGAAAAATACCCTGTGTGACCACCATCACCGCTCTGTTTGATAATAAAACCGAAGTCATCGGCCGTTGAGTTGACACCCTTGCCCAAATTCACCGGGATGCTGAAGCCACCGTTCGATTGAAAATTTGATTTGTAGATGTCCATCCCGCCCAAACCATAAAAAATGTCGGATGCAAAGTAAAGACTGCCCCCGAAGATAAAGGGGGCGATTTCATTGCCCGGGGTATTGATGCGCGGTCCCAAATTGATCGGTTCTGACATGATTTGGGAATTCGCGGTGTTCACATAATAAAGGTCCGTGCCCCCATAGCCATCCGGAAAGTTGGCGGCAAAATAGAGTCGCTCGGTCGATTCCTCAAAAAAGGGATAATAAAACGACGTGCCCAGATCCTTCAATATGAAGTTGAATTTACCGTCCTCATTGACAATGCCCAGGGAAAGGGCGTTTTTCCCATTGTCGTCGAACGCCAGTTCATCACCTTCGGTATTTGACAGTACATAGAACAATCGATTCAATGATTCGCTGTAATAGGGATTGGCCTTATGGTACTCCGAGTAGGGAATACGGTCAAAAGGGGTTGGGTTGAGCAAGCGCCCATCGGCGGAAACACTGGCGACATAAATATCGAAGAAGGGTTCCCCGGAAGGGGCATATATTTTTTTCGATTTCTCGGATCTGCTGCTGCTGAACAGCAACCTGTCTTTGTAGAAGGCCGGTGAAAAATCGGCCTGTGCACTGTTGCCGTTCATGTTGAACACCGTAAACCCCGCTTCATCGGCCCTATCGCTGTCCAATAACTCGTAATTGAAGTTGGCATTCTCCAAAAGCTCCTGTGAAAGGGATGCGCTCTTCGATTGCAGGAATGCCTTCACCCTTTCCGGTTCAGAGGTCTTTGCCAAACTTTGCAACATATTGTTGAAGCGGTTATTTGACATGATCGTATCGTTCTTATGGATATCGAGATAAAATTTTGCGGCGTTTTTATAATCGCCGGTCTTGAAATAGGCATCCGCCAAATTCAGGAACTGACCAATGGTCATCATTTTGCCCTCCTGCAGGTCCTTTTGATAGGCCTTGATCGCTTCCCCGTACGCATAGCCATAGAAGTATTTGTCCCCGTTCGATGTGATGTTTTGTCCAAAACACCACATGGAAGCCAATAGAAAAATCAAGACGGGAATACGGTTGCGCATCATAGTGCTAATTTAGAAAAATCTTGGGGTATCGATCTGTTTGGGTTTGCCTTTGGCTTTGTTCGATTTGTCACCGCTCTTGGTCTGGCCCGTTCTACCGAGGTAAAATTTGAGCACAAACTCAGGGGTGCCATTGTTGTATTGCCCCAACTGATTGGTGTCATAATCATAGGATACCCCAAAAAAGACCGGATTGGAAATCTGAAACCCGGCCAGGGCGCTTACCGCGCTTTCCAGCCTGTAGGAAGCCCCAATGGTAAATTTGTCATTGATCAAAAAATTGGCGGAGAGGTTGAGGTTCACGGGCGCCCCGCTCAGGTAGTTCACCAAAAAGGCCGGTTTGAACTTAAGTCTTTCGGAGAGGTCGAATACATAACCCCCGATCAGGTTGAACTGTATTTTATCGTCGATCACCGTCGCCACTTCTTCGTTGTAGATGCCGTCGGTAAGGAAATTGGGAATGGAAACGCCCAGGTACCAAGTTCTGCTGATACAGGAACATCCCCGCCCCGATGGTAAAATAGAAATTATTGATGTTCTCTTGTCCCAAAATGGGCTCTCCCGGGTTCTCAAATGACCCTTTCGAAAAATCCACGTTCAGCAAAGAACCGCCGACATCCATCCCAAAGGACAATTTGGTGTTCTCGGATACATTGAATTGATAGCTATAGGCCAGATCGATATAGGTCTGGGTTACCGGCCCCAACTGATCGCTGATCACGTTAAGACCCATCCCGTTTTTTTCATTGGAGAAGGGGAGGTTCGGTCCCCAACCGAATGGTTCTTGGTGCGCCCGGAATACCCAACCATTGTGCCCTGTACATGCTGGTGATCTCGGGATTTTCGGTGCTGCCCACGTAGGCGGGGTTAAAACTCCCGATGTTGTACATGTATTGGGTATACTGTGGTTCCTTTTGGCCCTGGGCCAACAACAGGGTCCCCAAAACCAGGATGCCGAAGGCAACAATTTTTTTATGGAAGGAGGAATCCTTTCTATGGACCATTCGTTTTATCATCTTATCAATTGTATCCAGCCTTTTTGCACCTCGGTGCCATCCCCCAGATTCAGGATGTAAAAATAAGTGCCCTCTGGCGCGTCCTTATTTTTCCAAAGCCCGTCCCAAACCCGATCATCGGTCATGTTCCTGGCCTCGAAGACCAATTGCCCATAGCGGTTATAGATTTCGATGGAATTGTTTGGAAAGGAACCAATCGATTTTATCTTTAAAAAGTCATTGGTGCCATCATTGTTCGGAGAAAATTGGTTAAAGACAAAACCATCTTCCGCGGGCGTCGGGGCACTCACGATGACCTCCACAGTGGCCTCGTTGTTTGCTGGATTGCCATCGGCCGGGGAAGACCGTACAAGGCTGGCCGTATTCACAAAGGATACCTACATTGGGCACCCGAACGGTAATCTTCAGCTGGGCCATTTGGTCCTTCAACAGTTCAGGGATAAGCCAAATACCGGTATCCCGGTCATAGGTGCCAAGATCGGTGGTATGCGAAAGGTATTCAAAACCGCTGTCATCGGCTATCGGTTCCCTGATCTGGATCTGGGACACGTTGTCGGCAACGGACTGGTTGGTGACTTTTATAGTGAAAACTACTTCATCACCCACCAAAGGTCTTGCGCTCAAAGCGGTTTTCTCTACCAAAAGATCGATGCCTTCCGGCAGATCGATGCTCAAGGTCACGGTGGCCGAATCGTTGCTGGCGTTGTTGTCATCCGGGAAAGAATCGAGCAATAGCGCCGTATTGGTATATACCCCGCCATCGGTCACGTTTGCCCTGATATCCAAAGTAGCGGAGAGCAAGGGACCCAGTTCAAAGATGTCCCATTCACCGGTGGTCTGATCATAGTTGCCCAAAGAGGCGGTGGCGGAAACAAATTCGAAACCGCTTTCCAATAGGTCCCCTATCAAGATGCCCAGCACCTTGCTGTCGGACAAATTGTTGACGGTGACCCTGAACACCACTTCGGTGCCGGGCGCCGCATTTTCATTGTCGACCCCCTTGGTGATTTCCAGATCGATGGGATCGGGAACGCAATCGGGGGTGAGGTTCGGGCTGCAGGCATCGAAGGGGTCGCTGCCATTGGCAATCTCTTCCCCATCGGTGATGCCGTCACCATCGGAGTCGCAAAGGACGTTGGTATTGTCGGGGATACAGGGATTTGTGTTGGCCGGGTCCAATTGATCCACCACCCCATCCATGTCCATGTCCAAAATATTGGAATCAAGGGCATCGATGATGCCGTCGCTGTCTTCGTCCAAAGGATCGAGAAAATCAGGACCCACCTCCACGCCGTCTTCAATGCCGTCTTCATCGGAATCCCTGTTATTGGGGTCGGTGCCTAGGGTGGCCTCTGGGCCGTCGAAAAGTCCGTCCCCATCGGTATCCACATCGCAATCGTTCACGGAAATGGTCACCACCGATGATACGTTGGTACAGGGGGCCTGGGCACCTGCAGTAGTAAAGGTGAATACGTAATTGCCTTCTGGCCGGCCCGACAAAATTGACCAGGTTCCCTGCGCCCAATGTAAGGCTTCCGGAAGGATCGGTGGTAATCGCCCATGATCCGGCATCCTCCCCGGCAAGTCGATCGTCGAGGTCAATGGTGGTGGGGCCATTTGCCGCCACGCTGCAGGAGGAGGCATTGGTGGGCGTACCCGCAGAGGGTTGGTAGGCGACCACCACGCTGACCGCTTCCCTTTCCGAGGGACAATTGTTAAGGGTGGCCTCCACATAAAAGGTATATATAATGGGTGCTCCGCCGGTGGAAGGGGCCGCCAAATTACGGACAACGCTTGCACCGGTAGCAATGGGCGTACCCCCAACGTTGGCGGTGTACCAATTAAAAGTGGGGTTTCCGGTACCGGTGGCAGAAAGGGTCACCGATCCTGAACCGCATAATTCGGTGAGATTGGCAGTAACCCCAGTTAAAGAGGGAGTGTCGTTAATCACCAATGTCACTTCCAATGAGGGGCTTGCACAGGTCTTTATAGCATCCCAAAACACACCATAGTATGAGCCAGCATTTGGGTTTGCCACAGTTCCAGCCGGTAGTAAGTCATTAACAGTAGTTGGATTTGGAATTGAACTCCATCTAAGGGTCGTACCAGGTGGTGGCGTACTCGAAGTGTAGTCGTTTAAGCTAGTTGTTATGTCATCACAAAATATAGTGGGCACCCCGCTATTGATAACTGGAGCTGTGGTACCTGCATCACAATTATCATCGTTGATTATGGTACCGATAGCGGTACCTCCGCCCGTTAAACCTACACCATTGGTTGGCGTACCCAATTGAACGGTAAAGGTTTCATTGGATTCTATTAATACTTCATTAACGATGGCAACAGTAATATTCCTTACTTCACCTGCGGTCCCGGTAAAAACCAAAGTTCCAGGGTTTGCGGTAAAGTCGACCCCGCCCCCTGTTGCGGTACCATTACTAAAAGTATAGGCAACCGAAGTACCTGCTACAACCGCATTGCTCAAAGTTACGGCGAAAACCATATTACCCCCAGCAACATTCTCGGCCACCGATACATTACCGATTGACAAGTTGGACGTGTCGTTATCATTATTGGCTACCGCTATATCAGCGACCGAGGCACCTGTTAAAGAATTATAGGCAGGATCCGATGAGGTAACGTTGCCTGTGTTGATCGTATAGGCAATGTTACCGTCCACAATCGCGTCGTCCACACCAGTGACCGTGACCACCACGCCTGTATTCCAACTCGCTACCGGGACAACCACATTTGCGGGAACCGTCCCCTCCGTAAGGTCGCTACTGGAAAGGGCAATGGTGACCGGGGCCAATGGCATCGTGCCAAGGCTAACCGTAAAGGTGGCAGTGCCACCTGCTTCTGTAGTTGGTCCTGAAATCGTTGAAACAATAACACTTGGTGTATCATTATCATTATTGGTTACCGCCACATCACCGACCGAAGCACCTGTTAAGGCATTGTAGAAAAGATCCAATGAGGTAACGTTGCCCGTAACAATCGTATAGGCAATGTTACCGTCCACAATCGCATCGTCAACGCCAGTGACCGTGACCACCACACCCGTATTCCAACTCGCCGCCGGAACAATAACAGTTGCGGGGACCATTCCTTCCGTAAGGTCGCTACTGGAAAGTGCGATGGTTACCGGAGACGTTGGGATCGTGCCAAGGCTAACCGTAAAGGTAGCCGTGCCACCTTCCTCAGTGGTCGGTCCGCTGATAACGGTTACATTAACCGATGCCACATCATTATCTTCATTAGTGACCGCCAATTCGGTAACATCACTATTGCCTAAACTGTCATAAAATGGGTCTGGTGAATTGACCTCGTTGGTTCTAATGTTATCGATAATATCTCCATCGATAATATTATCATCAACCCCCGTGACCACCAAATCCACTCCAGTATTCCAGTTAGCGGAGGTTAGCACTACACTCGGAGCTCCAGTGGTTTCAGCGGTATCATATTGATCTATGGTTATGGTAACGTTTGCTGTTGGTTGGCTATTAAGCGTAAAGGTAAAAGCAGCCTGTCCCCCATCTTCTGTTGTGGTTCCGGTGGTAGGAGATACAGTAACACCTGCAGTGTCGTTATCGACAATCCTGCCTCTTGCGTTGCCACCTCCTGAGAGAACTACACCATTTGTGGGGATACCTAATTGAACTGTAAAATCTTCATTATTGTTTTCATCGACTAAGTCATCGATAATGGGCACAATGATAGTTTGAACCTCATTCTGGAGTCCAGAAAAAACCAAGGCTGGCCCGACTATATTGTTATAATCAACAGCGCCCGTGGCCGTGACATCCACAAAGGAATAGGTAACAATGGTCCCTCCAGCAACATTATTATTTAAGGTCACTTCAAAAACCATGTTCCCAATGTCCTCATCCCCAGTCACATCGGCAATCGAAAGCGACTGACCATTCAAAATACCAAAAAAACATAAGGATCCAAGCAGAATTAATTTGCGAAAAAAGGACAAACCTCTGTCTGGTATTTTAAAAAACTTAGGAGCGAATTTCATTTTCATAGCGGTGCTCGGATCAAAATCAATCCCATGAACTAAGAGGTAGGGACTCCGATAAATGGACCTCAATATTACAAAAAAAAACGGCCAAAATCGATGACACTTGGTTTAAGTACAGGTTTTTCGGGTAAAAACAAGATTAGGACTATTCGATTGCCGCCGCCGCGGTCTGTGCCTCCGGAACGATCTTTTTGACCAACCCCTGCAACACTTTGCCGGGGCCCACTTCGGTGAACAAGGTCGCCCCATCCCGGTGCATTTGTAGCACGCTCTGGGTCCACCGCACCGGGGCGGTCAATTGGGATATCAGATTTTGCTTGATCTCGCCCGGATCAAGCACTGCGGTGGTCGTCACATTTTGATAAATGGGGCATTTTGGCCTGTTGAACACCGTGCTTTCTATAGCCGCGGCCAACTCCTCCCGGGCCGGCTCCATCAAGGGCGAGTGAAACGCACCGCCCACGGGCAATAGCAAGGCCCTACGGGCCCCCGCCTGTTTTAGTTTTTCACAGGCCTGGGTCACCGCCTCCACCTCCCCAGAGATCACGAGCTGGCCGGGGCAGTTGTAATTGGCCGCGACCACGATGCCGGGCGTTTGTGCACATATTTGCTCAACGATCCCATCTTCCAATCCCAAAACGGCCGCCATGGTGCCCGGGCGCATTTCACAGGCTTTTTGCATGGCCACCGCCCTTTGCGACACCAGTTGCAGGGCATCCTTAAAGGTGAGCGCCCCATTGGCCACCAGGGCCGAAAATTCGCCCAGGGAATGACCGGCCACCATATCGGGTTTGAAAGCACCGCCCATAACCCTGCTCAAAATCACGGAATGCAAAAATATCGCAGGTTGGGTCACCTGGGTCTCCTTCAGGGCCTCGGGCGAGCCCTCGAACATGGTATCTGTGATGTGGAACCCGAGAATTTTATTGGCGTCCTCGAACATTTCCTGGGCCATAGGATAATTTTCATAAAGATCAAGTCCCATCCCCACAAACTGCGCCCCCTGTCCCGGGAAGATATATGCGTTCATCGTTTAGTATTTTGTATTGGTGCGGCAAAAATAAGGATTATTTACTGGATAATGGATTAGGAAACCACCTTTGCGACGGACTCCTTTTGACATATGGATTTTAAAAATAGCCTGCCCTTGGCAGAACTCGATCTACTTCAGCCATACTTGCAAAATTAAGGGGAATAGGAATCAAAAATCTATTTGAACCAACTGGAATATTTGACATAGCTCTCCGCGATACGGTCGATCTCTCCCGAGCTGAGTTCCGGGCTGATATCCTTGATTTTCTTGGCCGGCATTCCGGCAAAAATCGTGCCTGCGGGCACATGGGTGCCCTTGGTCACCACGGCGCCCGCCGCGATGATGCTATGGCTTTCGATCACACAATCGTCCATCACGATACTGCCCATGCCGATCAGCACATTGTCTTTTATGGTACAACCGTGCACGATGGCATTGTGTCCTATGGAAACATTGTTGCCAATGGTAGTGGGCGACTTCAGATAGGTGCAATGGATCACCGCCCCGTCCTGCACGTTCACCTTATTGCCCATTTTGATGAAGTGCACGTCGCCCCTTAAAACGGCATTGAACCATACGCTGCATTGGTCGCCCATGCTTACCTCGCCCACGATGACCGCGTTTTCCGCTATAAAACAGTCGTTTCCGATCAGAGGGGTCTTTCCGTTGATGGTTTTGATGATCATGTGTCAATGGTTTTATCGCCCCATGTCGGGACAGGATTTAAAAATACGACAACAATTCCTGTTTTTTGGAAGCGGAAACCGATAATTCCTTGCCATTGGAAATCACCACACTGCCCCCTTTGCCCTTTTTGTACCGCATCACGGCATTTACATTCACCAAATAGGACTTGTGGATACGGACAAAATGAAAAGGGGACAATGCCTCTTCAAAATATTTCAGGGTCTTGCTTACCACAATACGCCTATCACCCAGATAGACCTCGGTGTAGTTGTCATCTGCCTTGCAGTAAAGGATGTCCTTTATATCGAGTACCTGAAAACCGTCCTGAAGCGGCAGGCTGATCTTGCCTTGCACCGATTTAAGTCGGGGTTGCAAAATCTTATCCTCCAGCAGCGCTTCACGCTTCGCTTAATATCGATGACATGTTCACCGCCTTGACCAATTCGTCGATGGCGATCGGTTTCATCAGATAATAGGCCGCGTGGTTGTTCAGCGCGTCCATGGCATATTTGCTGTAGGCCGTCACGAATATGGTCTCAAAGCTACGGTCGTGCAACTGGTCCAACAGATCAAAGGCATTGCCAAAGGGCATCTCAACATCCAGAAAAACCAGATCCAAAGGATGTTCGTCGATGAGTTTCAAACCTTCCTTTACGGAAGCGGCCTCTCCCTTTAAAGTAACATCGGCACAGTACTTTGCCAAATAGTTCCGCAATATTTCGCGGCTTTGGACCTCATCTTCGACGATGATCGCATTTAGTTTCATCATTTACGGTTTAATACGCTTAAGTTTTAGAGTTTAAATCCCCCATCCATATATCATCGACCTTAATAATCGGCCTCAATCCTTCCTTAAAATCAAAGTAATCTTGGTGCCGGAACCATCCGATTCGAAATCACAATGTGCACCGCCACGTTGTCCTTATACATTTGGTTCAAGATCGCAATTCGCTTATTGATGTTGCCCATCGCCTTAGACTTCTGATTCCTTTGGTTTTCAGTCTTCAATTGGGCCGATTTAGTCCTTCCGATCCCGTTATCGGAAATGGTAATTTTAAGGCTGCCGCACCGCTATCGGTGCCAAATCGATATTGAAGCCACCCTTTTCTTCCCTATATCGCAAACCGTGCCAAATCGCGTTTTCGATATAGGGTTGCAATAACATGGGCGGTATATGATAGTCAGCGACCACGGTTGGTCGTCGATTCGAATCTTGTAATCGAATTTTTCCGGAAATCGTGAATGTTCCAATTTTAAGTACAGCCGCAACAATTCCAATTCTTTGGTCAAGGGAATAAAATCTTCCTCCGAATTTTCAAGAACGGCCCGCATGAGGCCCGAGAAATCGCTTAAATAACGATTGGCGCTGCGTTCATCGTTTTTGGCGATATAATTGTTCACCGAGTTGAGCGCATTGAAAATAAAATGCGGATTCATTTGTGTCCGCAACGATTTCAGCGCCAAGAGATTGTTCGCGAGCTTGTTGCTGTCGGTTACTGCGGTAAAAAAAGAAAACCGCCAATCCCATCAACAAAAGCCCCAAAATAAGCGAATAAATGATCCATTGCTGACGTTTGTTGCTCTCGAACGCCAATATCTGTTCGGTAAGCGCGAAATCATATTTGCTCTGCGACAATTCCCGTTCCTGTTCAAGTCCCGTCAATTCGGCTCTGCTTGGCGGCAATTTCTCGGTTAAAGCGTGCCGCCCTCACTAATTTCCTGTTCCTTTCGAACATAAAGGGTATCAACGACAGATACATAGTCTTGATAGGTTTTCAGAGCTTTGGTATAATCCCCCTTTACAGCGTAAACTTCCGATAGTTTTCGGGTTGCGTCCTTTTGTACCACCAGATCGTCTTCCGCATCGGCCTCCACAATGCTTCTTTCCAAATAGGGAATGGCTTCATCCATTTGATCCTGGGCGATATAGGCCTTTGCGATCTTAAAGTTGATCTGTTGTGCCGTTATGGTATCGGCCTCCATTTCATTTGAAGCGCCGGCACTATTCCGGATTTCCCGATATATTCTGAAGTTCCTCCAAGCTCTTTTTCCGTAAATCGATCTCTTCGGGATACCTGCTTTTCTTATTGTAAAAGTCGGCCACCTTTTCCTTTCTCCTGGATAGATCGCTGCGGGGGCTGCGATGCGGCCAATTTTAAGGAATTGCCATAGAAGCCTTCCGCCTCAACACTTTTTCCTTCCCTGGCAAAGGCATCCGCTATTTTCGAATTGAGGTCGGCCATTTTAGGCGCTATACGATTCAACTGGCAATCTTCAGCCCCTGTTCATAATAGGCCACCGCATCGGCGGTCTGTCCCTGTCCCAAATAAGCATCGCCCAGCAACTCATGAACCGCCACCTGTTGGTATGGTATCCATGTCTTTTGTTCCAATAAGGGTTTCAGCAAGATTTCCGCCTCTTGATAATTGGCGTTCAATAGAAATGTCTTTCCTAAAAGCAGGGCGGTTCCCATCGTTTTGTCGGCAACCAAGGCATCCTTGTAACTCGTTATGGCCAAATCGAGTTGGTTGTGGTACTGATACACCTCCCCAAGCATGCTGAGCGACCGCGCCAGTTGTTTTTTGTCGGCCCTGTTCCCAAGACCGGCAATGGATCGGGTAATGAAGTCGATACTTTTTTCAATACTGATCTTCTTGTAATGGTTGGCGGAATCCAAAAGATTTTGGTGCTGCGAAAGATCGATCGTTTCCTCCCGATCGGCCCGGATCGATTTAAGGTCCTTTTCCTCTCGACCCTCTTGGGAGTGCATGGTAAAAGTGACCAATAATAGCAGCGAAATTAAATGTTTCATCCTTGCCATGATAAAGCTAACACCTTGTAAACTTAGCAGTTTTAAATGGCACAAAAAAATAGGGAAAATCGACTTACGTCACCTTCAACGGGGCTTTTTTTTCACTTTGCGCGATCAAAGGGCACGGTCACCCTTTAAAAAGGCCCGTTCCCTCATTGGTGGTTTTTTTTGAAAAAGTTTGAACCTAGTTTTATCGGTGAAAGAAAGCCATAGATCTAAGGGAAAACGGCTTTTATCCCACAAAATCAATAACCCATAAATTAGAAACAAGATGAAAAAAGTAAATCGACATTTGGCCATTATCGCCTCGGGCTTGATGATGACCGCCGCAGTCCCTGCCGATTTGGTAACCTCGACAACAATCCCCAATAATGACATCACCGCCCTCCGGACAGACGACGAAAACATCGAACCAATCCGTCAAAATTGCATTGCTGTTGGATACCAGCAATAGTATGGACGGCCTCATCAACCAGGCAAAAGCCCAGCTTTGGGACATCGTTAACCAGTTCACACATGCCAAATGCGGCGATGCGACCCGGCCCAAGCTGGAAATCGCACTGTATCAGTATGGCAATGACAACCTTTCGGCCCAGGAGGGATACATACAACAGGTACTGGGCTTCAGCAGTGATCTGGACGAAATCTCGGAAAAGCTGTTTTCGCTGTCGACCAATGGTGGGGAAGAATATTGCGGGGAGGTGATCCAAACGTCTCTAAAACAACTCGATTGGGGCAAAAATCCCGATAACCTGAAAATGATCTTCATCGCAGGCAACGAACCTTTCGATCAGGGCAGGCTCTCCTATAAAGGGGCCGTATTGAACGCCAAGGAAAAGGATGTAGTGGTCAATACCATATTCTGCGGCAGCTATGAGGAAGGCATCCATACCCATTGGAAGGATGGCGCCAGGCTTACCGGGGGCGAGTATATGGCCATTGACCATAACCGTCAGTTGGTCCACATCAGCACCCCTTACGACGACATCATCATCAGGCTCAATGGCAAATTGAACAAAACCTATGTTTCCTATGGTGCCCTAGGTGCCGCAAAGCAAAACCAACAGAGCGTACAAGATGAAAATGCCATGGAAATGGAAGCGTCGGTGGCCGTAAAAAGGGCGGTGAGCAAAAGTTCAAGCTTATATGCCAACGAATCATGGGATTTGATCGATGCCTCGGAAAGACCGGGTTTCAGTGTGGCCAAAATCGAAAAAGACCAATTGCCAAAAGACTTGAAAGATAAGTCAAGATCCGAAATCGAGGCCTTTATCAACGAAAAAAAGTCGGAACGCGGCAAGATCCAAGCAGAGATACAATCGCTGAATGCCAAACGAGATGCCTACCTGCTGGAAAATCAAAAGGAGGCCACCAAGGGCGAACTGGAAAATGCCATGCTCGAAGCAATTAAGAAACAAGCCGCCAAAAAAGATTTTAGCTGGGACTAGCCTGGTCTGAATTTTTTAAAAAGATGGGTGATGTATGGAATGGGCCACTTCATCAACGGAGTAAGCCCATTTTATCATTGGGCCGCAGGGCAATAACAATCGTACTTGCGTTCGGTCTGACCGAAATCGTATCCCAAGGGTAATCTGGTGGAAACCACCATTCGACAAGCGTATGGCACCCGACTGGTAAGAATAGTTATAGGAAACCATAAAGTTATTGATATTGGCCCCAACGATCGGGCGTGAACAACTGCAATCTTTGTTCCCCAAATGATGTTGCCATCAACGAATTGGGCGCCATCAAAGCTTCTTCGATAGGAAAGACCGCCCCAAATACGGCCAAAATCGACATCTTTATAAACCTTGGCATTGATATCAATGGTTTTCTCCTTGGTAAAATCGGTCATTTGAAAGAGTATCGAGGGCTCTACCTGCCATTCATTCCTTCCAAAAATATATCCTGCCGAAAGCAGATAACGCCTAAGATTGTCAACTACCGGCACATTCGCGGGATCTAACCTGCCCACACGGTAAAGGCTCCTTTCGGTCGCCAATACATTTAGGGTGGCAAAATGCGCATAGAATTCCATCAGGTTATACGAAAAGCCGATGTCTACATTGTAATAGGCGGCACTGATATTGGTGCCGGAAATGGCGGGATCCACAATGCCCCCAGGCGAAAGAAATTCACTCTCATCCAACCTTGTTTGCAGCAAGGTAGGGCTGATTCCAAAGGAGACCTGGTTGAGGTACCTTGCATCCCCTCCCAGTTTTAAATGATGGGCATAAGTGAGCTTCACCCCTGTTTGGGAATGGTAGCCGTTGGCATCGTTGAAAATGATCGCCCCTACCCCGCTGTTGGTTTCCCCTATCCTGAAGTGGGCGTTCAAGGTCTGTAAATTGGGTGCATCCTGAACATCGAACCATTGCTTGCGAACGGTAGCCCTGATTTTTCCGCCTTCTCCGATACCGGCCATAGATGGATAAACCAAATAATAGTTATCGGCCAAATAATCAAAATAAACGGGGATTCCTTCTTGCGCATTGGTTTGAAAACCGAAAGCAAAAACCGAAAGCACAACTAACAAACGATATCTCATCTAGGTCAAGGGAATGTATAATATCGACTAAACATAATGTTTTATATCGACCAAACATAAAGTATAACGGTTGAAATACCACATTATTATATGGTGGTCAAATAGGAAATTCATCGTATTTTTGCTTAAAATAAACTGATATGAAGGAATACGTGATCACGGTGAAGGAAACCACCAATCCGTCGATATTGAAATTTGAGACCAACCACTTTCTTACCCAGCATCAAAATTATGAGTATAAAAACATAGATGAGGCCAAAAATTCACCCTTGGCACAACAACTGTTTTACCTCCCGTTTATCAAGACCGTTTATATTTCAGGAAATTTTATAGCGTTGGAACGCTATGGCATCGTGGAATGGGAAGATGTAAAAGACGAAGTTGCCCAGCAGCTGGTAGAGTACCTGAATGCAGGGGAGCCGGTGGTCGTGGAAGCGGAAATGGTCAAGAAAGTCGCCGTTACCGTATATGCCGAAGTAACGCCCAATCCTGCGGTGATGAAATTTGTGGCGAGCCGAAAAATAGTACCCACCGCTTTGGAATTCAAGAATATTGATGATGCCAAGGATGCCGCCCTTCCGAAAGCATTGTTCCATTTTCCCTTTGTCAAGGAGGTTTTCATGGACGAAAACTATGTTTCGGTGACCAAGTACGACATGGCCGAATGGGAAGATGTTACCATGGAAATCAGGGAATTCATTCGCGACTTCATCGCCGAGGGCAAGGAAGTGGCCAGCACGCAAAGCATTGTTCAAAAGGCCAAAGCCGCACCCACCGACAATGGCCAAACCGCAACTTTGGATGATACCTCCAAACAAATCATCGACATCCTTGAAGAATACGTGAAACCTGCCGTGGCAAGTGATGGGGGAAATATTTTGTTTCAGTCGTATGAGGTTGAGCGCAAAAGGGTGAATGTCATTCTTCAGGGTGCCTGCAGTGGATGCCCGTCTTCTACCTATACCCTGAAAAACGGCATAGAGACCATGCTCAAGAACATGATGGGCGACAAGGTCAACGAAGTAGTGGCCCTGAACGGCTGATGGAAATGGGCCGCCCTGTGATATGACCATTTTATTTGTTATCTTGTAGGGAACCTAAAAATAGAAATCATATGTCTGTACTAAAAGTAATTGAAATCTTGGCCAGCTCCGAAAAAAGTTGGGAAGACGCCGCACAGAATGCAGTAGCGGAAGCCTCAAAATCGGTAAAAAACATCCGCTCGGTATATGTGCACGAACAAAGTGCAACGGTTAACCACGGTAAAATTGAACACTATCGGGTGAACGTTAAAATTACCTTTGAAGTAAAATAGAAATGCATCCCCATAAAACGAAAGCATCTGTCTCCCGACCGGTGCTTTTTTGTTTTGTTTACATTCGCAGAAGCATCGTTCGCATCCCGTCAGCGGTCTGCATGCCCTGCAACATTTGCAAAAAACACCAATATGAAGCCCAAGTTCACCAATGCCCTGATCCATGAAACCAGTCCGTATCTATTGCAGCATGCGCACAATCCGGTGCACTGGGAAGGTTGGCATCCAGAGGTCTTGGCAAGGGCCCAAAAAGAGGATAGGCTCTTGCTCATCAGTATTGGTTATGCTGCCTGCCACTGGTGCCATGTCATGGAACACGAATGTTTCGAAGATTCCGAGGTGGCAAAGACGATGAATACGCATTTTATCAACATTAAAATCGATCGGGAAGAACGGCCCGATGTAGATCATATTTATATGGATGCGCTTCAAATGATGACCGGTAGTGGCGGCTGGCCCCTGAATATAGTAGCCCTGCCCGATGGCCGTCCGTTCTGGGGGGGCACCTATGTCCCAAAAGAAAAATGGATCGATGTTCTGGGAAATCTGGCAGCGCTGTATCAAAACGAACCTGAAAAGATTTTAGATTACGCCCGGAAGATGGCGGAGGGCATCAAGGCCATCAATTTGGTCGAACACCAAACCAATACCGAAGTCTATGGCATGGGGCAGCTGGTCGAGGCCGTGAAAGATTGGTCGCATCATTTCGATGATTTTTTGGGCGGATACAAGCGTGCCCCCAAATTCATGATGCCGGTGAACCTTAATTTTCTTTTGCATTTCGGGACCGTGCAAAGCGATTCCAAAATCCTCGATTATGTACATACCACCCTCAGGCGGATGGCATGGGGTGGAATTTTCGACCATGTAGGGGGCGGTTTTTCCCGATATTCGGTGGATGTCAAATGGCATGTGCCCCATTTTGAAAAAATGCTGTACGACAATGCCCAACTCCTGAGCCTTTATGCACGGGCCTATGCCGCTACAAAATGTGATCTTTATCGGGAAACGGTGGCACGTACGATCGAGTTTGTGAAGGCCGAATTGATGGCCGATTCCTACGGATTTTATTCGGCCCTGGATGCCGATAGCCTCAATGAGTCGGGCATATTGGAGGAGGGGGCATTTTATGTTTGGAAGTTCGAAACGCTACAGGAATTTTTGGGAGAAGACTTCAACGTTTTCCAGGATTATTACAGCATCAACGATTATGGCCTTTGGGAACACGATCACTATGTTTTGATCAGGGATGCCACCGAAGCGGAGATCGCAAAAAAACATGGCATCACGGTAGAAAAATTAAAGAAAATCGTCGATGCTTGCCGTAAAAAATTGAAAAAGCACCGCGACCAAAGGCAACGGCCCAGATTGGACGATAAAATACTCACTTCCTGGAACGGCTTGATGCTCAAAGGGCTGGTCGACGCATATCGCTATCTCGGCAACGAAGCGTACCTCGAGTTGGCCCTAAAAAATGCCGAATTCCTGGAAAAATATATGACCACCAAAACAGGCGGCCTTTTTCACAACCATAAAGACGGCAAAAGCAGCATCAACGGTTATCTCGAAGATTATGCCGCAGTCATCGAGGCGTACATGGCCCTGTATGAGGTCACCTTTGAAGCGACATGGCTCACCAAGGCCAAATCACTTACCGAATATTGTTTGGAACACTTCCATGATTCGGGGAGCAAACTGTTTTATTTTACCCAAAAACAGGATGATTACCTGATCCGAAGGACCCTCGAAACCGCCGATAACGTGATTCCAGCCTCAAACTCGATCATGGCCAAAAACCTGTTCCGTCTCTCGCATTATTTTCCTGTGGAGCCCTATAAGGAGCTGGCCACGCAGATGCTTGTCAACATACAGGTCAATTTCCCAACGAATGCCCAAAGCCATGCCAATTGGCTCCAATTGGCGCTGCTTTTGAACCTTCCCTTCCATGAAGTGGCCATAGTTGGTCTCCAATATGCGGAGAAGGCAAGTCAAATGCGCCAACACTTTTTACCCCATACGCTCTTCACCGGCTCCCGAAAGGGTGGTTCCCTGGCGCTTTTAAAAGACAGATATGTGGAGGGCAGAACCCTGATCTATATCTGTGAAAGCGGCAGCTGCCAGTTACCCATCGAAGCCGTATCGGTCGCTTTGGAGCAGTTGAAGGCGAGCCTGAACCCTTAATTTTAACAAGAATTTAATTGATATATGTTGATGCCGGCCATTAATTTTGTTAAGTTTCAAATCCAAACTTAAAACCCATATGAAAGAAATTTCCAACTATCAAGAATACATTGACAAAGGCATTGCCCTTATCTGGGAAATCCTCCCCAATTTAGTGACCGCGACCCTCATTTTCGTGGTCGGTCTTTGGATCGTGCGGTTCATCAACAGGATGGTACACAAATTCTTCCAAAAGAAAGATTATGATCTTGCCTTGGAATCCTTTTTACAAAGTTTTATCAGCTTGGCCCTTAAGGCTTTATTGTTTGTGTTGGTGATTACCCAACTGGGCGTAAAGTCCTCCTCGTTGGTCGCCATTGTCGGTGCGGCAGGTTTGGCCATAGGCCTGGCCCTACAAGGTTCCCTGGCCAATTTTGCGGGTGGCGTATTGATCTTGATATTTAAACCTTTTAAGGTCGGGGATTTTATCTCGGCACAGGGCGTGGACGGTACCGTTAAGGAAATCACGATCTTCACCACCAAGCTCAATACCTTCGGCAACCAGGTCGCCATACTTCCCAAACGGCCAATTGAGCAACAACAACATCATCAATTACAACACAGAGGCAACCCGCCGTGATAAGATCGATGTCGGTATCGGTTATGGATCAAATATCAAACAGGCCAAAGAAATCCTGCTTCAGATCTGTGCAGAAAAAAGCAACATCTTAGAAGAACCGGCCCCTGAAGTGTATGTGGGCGAATTGGCGGATAGTTCGGTGAACCTCACCTTACGGTTTTGGGCGAAAAACGAGGATTTTTGGAACGCCCATTTTTATGTCATGGAAGAAACCAAACACCGTTTCGATGCGGCCGGCATTGAAATCCCCTTTCCACAAAGGGTGGTCCATGGCCTCAAATAGGGAAAAGGCACAATATATTCCCAAAATTTGTAACTCCTTGATTTTTAGCATGGTTTTTGCTATCTTTAAGTATAACTAAATTGTAAATCATGGAAAAAATGTTGATGATACTGCTGCTTGGTACTGCCCTTTCATATGGACAGACCAACGGCAACGGAGATGGAATTACTACCGATACCCAAGCAGGTATAGTGATCAGGGAGGTTCCCATTGAAGGTTCCCGTTATATGAACGAGCTCTACAAAGCAGGGGAAACCATAATCAATGGAACCCAACAGACCGCGGCCTTGATGCGCTATGATGCGCTGAACGATGCCGTGGAACTATTGGACAACAACCAGCAGCCCCGAAAACTTTTGAGAAGGAAAAACATCTGGGCCACCTTTGATGGGAAGACCTATGCCGTGCTCGATTACAAAGATGGAAATCGTGTGAAAGAAGGCTATTTTAATCCCCTCAATGTAGGCAAGATCGTACTCCTGTTCAAGCCTAAGAAAAAGTTCAGGCAGGCCGAAAAACCCGATAACGGTTATGACACCTATAATCCGCCCGCTTATATGGACGTTTCGGAATACTATATAAAAAAAGGGGATGCCCCCGCCCAATTGATCAAACTGAACAAAAGAAATGTGCTGAGGGCCATCGGCGGCAACACTGCCGAACTCAAAAAATTTGTTTCCCAATACGGTTTGAACCTAGGCAAGGAGGAAGATGTGGTACAACTGCTCGACTATTATAACAGTATCGTGCCCCCCTCCAAAAAAGGAAGCAGCGGAGGTGGCAGCAGTTTGGGCCAATGAAGCCATTGTTCCCAAAATAAGAGATTTGCTTCCTGAAATTTTTCAATTAAAAAGTCATTCCTTCTTTCTTTTTGCTGTGCAGTGTTTTTGGCAGAACCCAGCAACCGCCATCGTTTATAATGGAAACGCTTGTAATGGCGATCGGCCAAAGATCAGCAACCTTTAGGGTATCGTCTCCGGTATTTTTACGGGGGCTATATAGGTGATATGCGCTACGAAGTACAGCAAAGCGTGATGGAATTTTTGAAAAAGGACAAAATCCTTAGGGAACTTCCTCGTTGGTCAAGCCTGTTTTTTGGTGATCAAAAAGTCCTTTAGATAGAAGGGTTCAAAATAGGCGACGTCTTCAAATTCCTTGTTGAGAAATTTTTGGTAGGAGAGGGATGCCATTTCCCTGGCAGAAGGTACCGCCTTGGTATTGAAGACCACATTGGGTCCCGATAGCACTCCCTTACATTTTTCGGCCCCGCTGCCCAACAATACGACCTTTCCCTTTTGAAGGAATTCTTTGAAGGAATGTTCATCCACGATTTCGGCCCTGGTTTCCCTTACCCTATGTTTGTCTCTATCAAAAACAGCGGAGTACACCTCCATGCGACGGGCGTCGAGCAATGGAATGATAAAGACCTCCCCGATCACCTGTTGGGCCATACTTTCGAGGGTAGGGATGGCGATCAGTGGAAGGTTCAACGAAAAACAGAGACCCTTTGCTGCCGACACCCCTATGCGCAGTCCGGTATAGGACCCAGGACCTTTGCTCACCGCAATGGCATCGAGATCCGGAAAATCCAGGTTCGCTTCTGTGAGGACGGCTTTCATGAAGGCATGCAAATGTTCGGAATGCGAATAATTGGGCGTATCCTCTTCCTTGATGGCCAACAATACCCCGTCGTTTGCCACTGAGACAGAACAATTGGTGGAAGAACTCTCAATATTTAAGATCACGGCCATTGCCCTTCAAAAATCGATTAGTTCAGGACTATGGGCAGTCCAAAATAGAATTCCAAAAGCTTAATTCTAAAAATATAATCGTACTTGGTACGAATTACCTCAGCCTCGGCATTATCTACTCGTGCTTGTGCCTGACTAAAATCGAAGGCATTCATTAAACCAACATCAAATCGGTCTTTGGTATATCTATAGGCCAATCGTCTTGCCTCCAATGTTTTCTCGGCCGCTTCAAATGCCTTAGCAGAATTTTTCACATCAACATAGGCTTGATTCACATTGGTCTCCAAGTCCAACTTGTCCTGTTCGAATTGTAATTGTGCCTTCTGGTAACCGATCTGGGACCGTTTCACATTGTTCCTGACGCTCATGCCATTAAAAATCGGCACATTTAATTGTAACCCTAAAGACACCCCATCATTGATCCATAACTGATCCTTAAAGGGAATCAGGTCACCCGTTAAGGGATCGAAAAATTGATCGGAATACCGCGTATTATAATTGACAAAGGCATTAAACGTGGGATAATAAGCTCCTTTGGCTATTGCGATATCCTTTTCTGCAATGGACACGTTCGACTCGGAGAACTTGATGTCGTTGCGAAAGGTGAGGGCTTTATTGAATATTTCCCTGGCAGAATTGGAAAGAATATCGGATGGTGGCACATCGAAATCTTCCTCCGCAATATCAAAATTTTCATAATCGGAGATTTGGAGTAGTTGTGCCAAAGCGATACGCGATATCAGCACCTGGTTCTCCCCGTTGACGATCTGCTGCTCCTGACCGGCGGCCGTAGCCTGTATCTCCAACAAATCCCCTTCCGGCAGCACACCGGAACCCACCAATTCCTCGGTCCGCTTTAGGTCTTGAGCCGTAACCGCGTACTGGGCCTGAACTACCTTGAGTGATTCCTTATTGGACAGTATGTTCAAATAACTGATCGCAACGTTCAGGCGAATGTCATCTACCAAATTGAACAAACGATATTCATTGGCGATGGCGTTCAATTTTGCACGGGTCAGCTGATTGTAGTTTCTAAGGCCATTAAAGAGATTTACCGAGGATGTAATGCTGCCCGAAGAAGTGTTTTGTGTTGTATTAACGGGTTGGTTGTTGGTCGGGTCAAATGATAGACCTGTGTTGCTTGAAAAGGACAAAGAACCATTTAAATCTGGAAGGAGGTTCCCTATGGCATCCGATTTATCGATTCTGGCATTTTCCAGATCAAGCTTAAATTGTGCTATGCTCAAATTATGCTCTTCGGCATAGGTCACGCATTCCTCCAAGGTCCATTTCTTCTGTTGGGCCGAAATCAGCCCTATGGAAAATACCAGCAGTAGTGCCGTTAGTGTAACTTTCATTAGATTGTTTTTTGATTATTGCTTGATTGATGTTTTTCACTATTCGCCACTGTCCTCAGTGGTTTCCTCCTCATCATCGCCCTTCTTGATCGGCTCGGTCTTGTTCCATTGCTTCACCTGGTCTTCTTCGGTGATTCCCGAAATGATTTCCACGTTCACCCCGTCCGAAATACCGATCTCGACATCTTTACGTTCGAATTTTTGTTCTTTAACGTCTCCGACCAACACTTCTACATAGGGCTTTTCGGTGTCCTTATCGAATTGTAGCAATGCTTCCGGAATCACCAAAATGCTGTCTTTTCTCTCCAAGACCAAAGAGGCATTGGCACTGTAGCCCGCTCGGATGAAAATATCATCCTTCACCTCCACGTCCCCCTCGATCTTGAATTGCACCGCACCGGCCTCTTCGAGTCCTTTTGGGGCTATAAATTTCAATTTGGCATCCAATTCCTTCCCTTCCACGGCACCAAGGCTTATCTTCAAAGGCATCCCTACCTCCAATTTACCGACTTCACCTTCATCTACCTTGCCTTCAAAAATCATCTTTCCCAAATCGGCAATGGAGGCGATGGTGGTGCCATCGTTGAAGTTATTGCTCTGTATCACCTGATCTCCTTCCTTCACCGGAATTTCCAAAATGGTACCCGAAACAGTGGCCCTAATATTGGTGTTGGCCGTTGTAGAGCCCCCGGCAGATCCCTGTCGGATGATCTGGTAATCCGCCTGTGCGTTCTTTAGTTCCTGTTCTGCCTGTTCGTATTGCAATTTAAGGTTATTGAAATCCTGGCTTGAAATCACCCCTTTTTCGAACAGGGCCTTGTTACGCTCGAATTCGATCTTCACATTGCCCAATGACAACTGGGCGGTTCTTACCCTCCCGCTGGCCTGGTTCAAAGACTGCTCATTGGGGACAACCTTGATTTTGGCGATCAGGTCTCCCGCTTTTACCTTCACACCCTCTTCCAGGAAGATCTGATCTATGATTCCCGATATCTGCGGTTTGATCTCCACCTCGTCCTCTGGGATCACCTTGCCCGTGGCCACCGTTTTCTTTTCTATACTGGAAATGAAAGGCTTCTGCGTTTCATAGGTGATGGACGACTTGCTGTTCGATTTGATAAAAAAAGCAGCGGCCCAAAGTGCACCCAGCACCAATAATCCGATGAGCACATATTTTACGATTTTGTTCATTTTAAAGTGTATTTGATTAGCTATTTGGTTTTCAGTTTATTCTTCCCTTAATGCATCAATGGGCTTTATACTTACGGCGCGTTGGGCTGGGATGAGCCCTATGAGCGTTCCCAGGACCACCATCAATCCCAATGCCCCGAGCACATATGGTATGGGCACTGTTGGGTTGGTATATGGGAAATCGGTGCCTTGGGTGGCCATGTCGATCAGTTTCAAGGTGATCGCCCCTATGATGATGCCGATGATACCCGCCAAAAGGGTCAGGAACAAGGATTCGATGATGATTTGGTTCCTCACTTCCGCCGGAGTAGCCCCCAGCGCACGTCGAACACCCAATTCCCTGGTGCGTTCCTTTACCGATATCAGCAAGATATTGCCGATGCCGATGACCCCGGCTAAAATCGTTGCGACGCCCACAATGAGCGATAGAAAGGTGAGTCCGTTCGCAAAGCCCATAATGCGGTTAAAGATTTCTCCTAGGTTAAAAGAGCCAAAAGCCCGTTCATCTTTGGGGTCGACCCGATGGATCTGCTTCAGAACCGACTTCACGTCCTCCTCTACCTTCACCACATCTGCATCATCGAAAGCGGCTATTGTCAACCAGGAAACATCCTCCCCTGTATTGTACAGTTTTTTAAAGGTGGTAAAGGGAATGTAGATGTCGCCGTCGGACTCAAACCCTCCGCCCGGGGTAAATTTGTGCACCCCCACGATCTGGAAGTAGACATTGTCCAATCTGATGTATCCCCCGATGGGATTTTCATCCTTTTCAAACAACTCCTTTTCGGTACGCTCCCCGATCACACAGACCTTTCTCGATTGCTCGATGTCTTCATCATTGATGAAACGGCCCCCGTCGTAAATTTTCTTGGTCGCGATGCGCGTAAAAACGGGATAGTCCCCATAAATGGCATAATTTCCCGATTTCAAACCCCGTACCACGGTCGCCGCGGTATCGCCAAATACGCCTCGGGCATTCCTTGGCGCAATGTACTGTATCTCGGGAATCCTGTTCTGAAGCGTCTGCACATCCGATAATTTCAATTGCAACTGCCGGCCTGTTTTATATCCACCGTAGGGTATGCTGGTACTCTGTGCCCAGGTAAATAAACTGTTCATGGCCACGGATTCGAACTGTTTTTCAAAACCATTGTCGAGGCCCTTCGATGCCCCTGAGAGACCGATGTATATATAGATACCCACGAACACCCCGATCATGGTCAAAAAAGTTCGAACTTTGTTGCGCTTGATCGATTGAAAGATTTCTTGCCAGGTATTACTGTCAAATAATTGTCTCATGTTATTCGTCTCTTAAGGCTACAATGGGTTTGATTCTGGCCGCTCTTCGTGCCGGTACATAGCCGGCTATGGTACCACAAATGATCAAGAGAATGGTAGCAAAAATAGCAGTCCCCGTATCGATGAAGGGGTTGGTGATAAAATAATCGTCAGCTAGCCTATTACCGATGAAATTCAGCATGCCAATGCCCAGGAGCATGCCCAAGATTCCAAAAATAGTGGTGATGAATATCGATTCCAGCAGAATGGTGCTGGTCACGATTCTGGGTGTGGCGCCCAGAGCCTTTCTGATGCCAATTTCTTTCGTCCGCTCCTTCACCACGAACAGCATAATGTTACTGATCCCTATAATGCCAGAAATGATCACCGCAAAAGCGATGCCCGAAATGATCAACTGCAACACCCCGGCGAACTGTTGGTTTTGCTTTAATTGATCTGCAATGTTCCGTATGAAAAGTCCGTTGGGATCTTTGGGACTGATAATTTTTTTGTTCCGGATATATTTGTCCAGGCTCCTTTCAAAGGCCATGGCTCCGGCATAACCGATTTCGGGCTTGAAGGCCAGGATGATCTGATCGATCTTGTCGTTGTTCTTTTCAATCAATTGTCTGGTGGTATAGGGAATATAGATCAGCCTTTCCTCATTGTCCCCCCCGTCGTCTTGGAACACCCCGATGACCTTAAAAACACTTCCCGAAATATCGATGAATTCGCCAATGGCATTCTCACCCTTGAAGAGGTCCTTGGCCACCAAACGGCCTATGACCGCATATTTCGCTTTATCCTTAATATCCGTTTCATTGAGGTACCGACCTTGCATCATGATGGTCTTTTCGGCGAATTGATGGGCCGGACCAACACCGCGGGTGCTGTAGTTGTTCGATTCTTCTTTATATTTCACCAGGCCCGATCTTCCGATCCTGGGCGTAATATATTCCATGAACATGGCAAAATTCTTTTCAATATCGGCCAAATCCTCATTCTCGAACTCGATGCGTCGATTGGCCTTATAACCTTTATAGGGCAAAGTGGTCTGCCCGGGAAATAGATAAAAGACATTGGTGGCATCTTCCCCAAAGAACTTGGCGAAAGTATTGTTGAGGCCATTTCCCATCCCAAAGAGGGCCACGAAAATAAAAATGCCCAAGGCAACGGTAAACCCTGTAAGGAAGGTGCGCAATTTGTTTTTTGCGATGGTTTCAAATATTTCCTTCCAGGTGTCCCTGCTAAACATATGACGATGCCCTTACCTGTTTAACTTTTTTATCCTCTACGATCACCCCATCTTTAAGGTGCACAATCCGTTTGCACATTTGGGCGATATCGGCCTCATGGGTCACGATCAAAATGGTATTGCCATCATCGTTGATCTTTTGGATCAGTTCCATGACTTCAAGGGAAGTTTTACTATCGAGTGCCCCGGTGGGCTCATCGGCAAGCAATACCTTGGGTTCGGCCGCCATGGCCCGGGCAATGGCCACCCTCTGCTTTTGCCCCCCGGAAAGTTCGCTGGGCAAATGGGTTGCCCATTCCTTTAGCCCAACCCGTTCCAGATACATCAAGGCCTTTTTTTCACGCTCCTTTCTGGGGACCCGTTGATAATATAATGGCAAGGCCACATTCTCCATGGCCGTTTTATAATTGATCAGGTTGAACGATTGGAACACAAAGCCCAAAAACTTATTTCGGTAATTGGCCGCTTTTGTTTCGTTCAGGTTTTTGATGGGCACGCCATCTAGGGTATATTCCCCTGAATCGGCCTCATCGAGCATCCCCAGAATATTCAGCAAGGTAGATTTGCCCGATCCTGAAGAACCCATGATGGCAACCAACTCCCCTTCGTCAACGGAAAAATTGATGCCTTTGAGCACATGTAGGGAATTGCTTCCCATTTTATAGGATTTGTGAAGATTTTTGATTTCAATCATGCTGCTTTGGTTAGTTACCGGGATGTGAAATACCCGTAAGCCGGGTATAGGACACACAAGGTGTTAAATTGTTACAAGAAATGGTACAAAATTTATGTTAAATAAAGTTATCCGTTGAACTCATCCGGCTTCACTTCGTTCCATACTTTTATTTTATCATCCTTGGTGATGCCCGATTTTATTTCGACAAAGATGCCGTCGCTAAGCCCCAGCTCAATATCCGTGCGTTCAAATTGCTGGTTTCCCTTTTCGATTTCCACAAAGGGTTTTTTGGTCTTGTCATCGAATTGCACCAGAGCTTCCTTGATGGCCAAAACACTGTCGGCCCTACCCAGGATGATGGAGGCATTGGCGCTCAGACCGGCACGGATAAACGTACTGTCCCCCTTTTTGAGCGACCCCTTTATCTCGAATTGAATCGCACCATTTTCAGCATTGCCCTTGGGCGCGATATAATCCAGTACCGCGTCGAATACCTTGTTTTCAATCGCCCCTACCGTAATTTCAAGGGGCAGGTTTTCCTTTATCTTGCCTACTTCCGATTCATCGACCTTCCCTTCGAAAATCATTTTGTCGACATCCGCAATGGCGGCTATGGTGGTGCCCTCGTTAAAATTATTGCTCTCGATGACCTGGTTTCCCACTTCCACCGGGACCTCCAGTACCATACCGCTCACGGTGGCCCTGATCTGCGTATTGGCCGTATTGCCATACCCTTGGGTAGTTCCTGTCTTTACGATATCGTAGCGTTTATTGGCCGCGGCATAGGCTTGCTGCGCCTGATCAAGGGTTAGCTGCGCCCGCTCCAAATCTACTTTCGACACCACCCCCTTTTCAAAAAGGTTCTGTTGGCGTGCAAAATTCCGTTTTTGGTCACTTAGGGCGATCTTGGCATCTTCAATGGCATTTCTGGCATCATTGAGCGCAGTCAGGTTCGGCACCACTTTGATACGGGCCAGGAGGTCTCCCGATTTTACGTAGTCGCCCCCTTCCACAAATATTTCCTCGATCACACCCGATATATTGGGTTTTATCAATACTTCTTCCAAAGGCAAAATACTCCCTGTGGCTACTGCCTTTTTGATAATGGTCTGTGTTGACGGTTGCTCGGTCTGGTAAACTACCGGGTCTTCCGCGTTTTTTTGGTACAGGTAATACATGGAGCCCCCAAAGGCCAAAGCGATAAAGATGAGAATACCGATGGTCACTGATTTTTTCATAGGATATAAACTAGTTAGCGTTCTTTGTTCTTGTTGTTAAATTAGGTTCTTTCGCCTGTTCAATGATTTACACGGTTTTAATTATTCAGTGAATGCTACTCAGTTCTCAAGGCCTCAATGGGCCTTACCTTTATGGCGCTCTGCGCGGGGATATAACCCGCAAGAAGACCCGAAACGATCAAAATCAACAAAGCGCCCACCACTACCCCAACACTTACACTGGGATTCCTGAACATGTCTACAGGCCCGACCGATTCCATCAGGGAATTGATTCCAAATATGAAAAGAGCGCCAAATACGATTCCGAGCATCCCCGATATGATCGTCAAGAATATTGACTCCATCAGAATCTGTTTCCTGATCGATGCCGGTGATTCACCAAGTGCCCTGCGTATTCCTATTTCCTTGGTGCGTTCCTTCACCACGATCAGCATAATGTTGCTCACGCCAATGATGCCCGAAAGCAAAACCAAGATACCCACGAAATACGCAATGAACCGCATGGCGCCGAAAAGACTTTCCACACGATTGTACTGTTCAAACAAGTCAAAATAACCTACCGCCCGTTGGTCATCGGGATGTATTTTTCTGATTTCGTTTTACCACATCGACAATTTTTTCCTTGACACTGGTAATGGAAGTACCGTCATTGGCCGTAATGGCCATCCAGCCCACATCGTTGCCCCGATTAAATGCCTGTGAAAAGGAGGTGAACGGCACAAAAATCTGTTTTTGGCCTTCTTCCCCGTCCCCATCGTTCGTCTTCTTTTTATAAGTGCCGATGACCATGAAAGTTCACCCCTTGTATCTTGAGATATGTGACCCGATCACTTCCTCTCCCTTGTCGTACAGTTCCGATTGAACACCTTCACCAATAATGGCGACCTTTCGTTTTTCATCGATATCGGATTGGTTGATAAACCGCCCAGAGGTAATCGTCATCGGGATCTTGATTGATAATCTGTGGATAATCCCCGTAAACATTGAAAGCGCCCTGTGTTCAAGCCCCGACCACATTATTGGTGCCCCTCTGAAAACCTCCCAACTGGTTTCTAGGGGAAATAAACCGCAAATTAGGAACGGCTTCCTTGATCGATTCTACATCCTCGAGTTTAAAAGTATAGCTTCTTCCCTTGGGAAGTCCCTGATATTCCTTGGTGGTGTTCCTTGACCACATGAACATGGTGTTGGTGGCAATATCGCCGAAATCGGCCTTAATGCCATTCTCCAAGCCCTTTGCCCGCCGCCAAGAAGATAATCAGTATCAAGATTCCCCAAAAAACCCCGAAGGCAGTCAACACCGTACGGAACCAATTGCCGGTGAGCACTTCTATTATTTCCTTCCAACGGTCTTTATTAAACATAATTTGTTCTAAAATGGCACGCTCGCCATGGCCATCACAACCTGCAACCCCATTCATCATCCCCTCCTTTTACCAATCTTTGACCTTACTGATCTCGCAGGGCATCGATGGTATGGATATGTGCCGCCCGCCATGCCGGAAAAAATCCTGCCAGGGTTCCGGCGAAATCAAGACAAACACCGTGGAGAGCGCCACATTAAAATTCACCGATGGATTCAGGATATAATCCACTTCTATCAATGGTCCCACCAGTTCCAAAAGTGCCATGCTGACAAATGAGACCGGTAAAACCTGAGATGGCGGTCACAAAAATCGCTTCGTGCAAAATCATGCCTACGATGGACATTGGCTTGGCGCCCAAGGCCTTTCGAATTCCTATTTCCCTTGTTCTTTCCTTGACCACGATGAGCATGATGTTGCTTACGCCGACCACCCCGGCAATGATGGTGCAAATTCCGACGAACCAGAAAAAGAACTTTATATTTCCCGTAAGCCCATAGAATCTTTTTGCATTTTCCAAGGTATTGTAAACATTAATGGCACTCCCATCATCAGGGGCCACCGTATGGGCCTCCTGCAAATAGGATTTCAGTTCCTCTGAAAACTGCATCGATTCCGAAACGGCCTGCTCAAAGGTTTCGGCCGGTTGTAAGGTATAGGAAAGGTTGTTCACCTGGTTCGAACCGTTAAATACCCTTTGTGCCGTCGTTACGGGGATGAACATCCTGTCTTCCTCGCGTTCGCCCCCGACATCGCCGTAAACCCCTATAATTTTGAACTTAATTCCGGAAAGGTCCAAATATTCTCCCAAGGGATCTTCGCCATTCTTAAAATATTCCCTCTTGATCTTGTTGCTGATGACGACTACTTTCGCCACTGATTCCTCATCGCTTTGGTTGATGAACCTGCCCTGGGAAAGAAATTGGTTTTCGATGAATTGGAACCCTGAAGATACGCCCTGAACACTATATCCAATGGCCTCGTTCTTATAGTTCACCAAAACGTCGCGCACGCGATATACCGGTGATTTTTTATCCAGGTTTTCGGAAAATCTCGAATTTACGTAATCGTAGTTTTCATTGCGAAGTTGAATGCGTCGACCTGGATTGAGGCCTTTATATTCCTTGGTGGTCACTTGGGTCCATACCCAAATGCGATTGCTGGCATCGGCCTCGAATTCTTTGGCGATGCCATTTTGCATGCCCTGCCCAAAACCCAACAAAATGACTAGAATAAAAATACCCGAAGCCACGGAAAGGCCTGTAAGAAAAGTGCGAAGTTTGTTTTTCCGGATGGTGTCAAAGATTTCCTGCCATCTTTCGATATCGAACATAATTTTGCGCTGATTGATGAATTGGGCCTAGGGAACCTTACTACCATAAGACTTGAACCCATCAAGATTGTTACAGGGACAAACCTTAAAATAGTGTTAAATCTGGGCCAAACTAGGTCCTCATCTTACGATAGACGAAGTAAAACAACACCCCGACCAAAACATATGGGATCGCCATCAAGTAAACAATTCCATTGTTCACCCCTTCCGCAACGGCGTTATTTCCTTCACTTTCCAAAACCGCCCTGCACATGGCACATTGGGCCATGACAGTTTGCGGCTGAATGAACCAGAGTAAAATAAAGATAGTGATTTTCCTGAACATTTTTAGAAATTAGGATAATAAGGTGAAATCATAAAATAAACGATGACCCCGGTAACCGCAACATATAGCCAAATGGGAAAAGTGATCTTGGCCAATTTGCGATGTTCGGCGAACTTGTTCAAATATGCCCTCATATAGGTCTTCAGAGACCAAGGGGATGATTGCAATGGACAACAGAACATGGGAAACCAAAATGAAATAATACAAATATCGTAATGAGCCCCTCTCCCCCGTAAGAGGTAGAATCGGAAGTCATGTGATATGCCACGTACATCACCAAAAAGAGCAGTGACAGCACGATGCAGCCTGTCATCAAGTTTTTGTGAAGCTGCCGCTTCCCACTTTTTAATGGCCCAAACCGAGAGTATCAGCAAAATTGCCGTAATGCCATTAATAGTGGCATAAATGGGTGGCAAAAATCCCAGCCGTTCCACATTGGGAATCTTTCACCCCAAACAATATGGCCACTACCACCGGAATGACGACCGAGACCACATTGATCCATACATTTAATTTCCTTTCCTTTTGTGCAACAGCGTATCCATCTATTCCTGCAATAATTTTTTGATGTCTTCCTTTAAAATCGAAATCTGTTCTTTTTCGCCTTCTTCATTGGAGCCTTGCGCCTCGGTAATCGGCCCCTCGGTAATAGACGATCGGATTGCCGAACGCATCGACCCGGGATCTCAAATAGCCATTCTTGTCGACCAATGCAAACAGTCCCGAATGTTCAAAACCGCCGACAACTTCAGGCGCTTCGGCAGCAAAAATATAAAACCCGGAATTGGCCAAATCCAATATCTTTTCGCTGTCACCGGTCATCAAATTCCAATCAAGGTCGGTGATGCCGTTCCGCTCGGCGTATTCCTTGAGCACCGATGGGGTATCGTAATCCGGCGTGATGCTAAAGGAGGCAATTCCGAAATGATCATCCTCTTTAAAGGTGTTCTGTATCCCTACCAAATTTTTGTTCATGATGGGGCAGATCGAAGGACAACTGGTGAAGAAAAACTCCACCACAAAGACCTTTCCCTTATAGTCCTTATCGGTCACCAGAAGACTGTCTTGATTTAAAAAGGCAAACGAATGGGAACCTTTCTTTTCTTTCCGTTCATGAGCACATAAGCCAGTGCATCGTTCTTTGGCCCTAATCACGTTCATCCTATCGTTCTGTACGATCGTACCCCCCTTTATCCTTTCGATGATCCGGGGAATAAAGATGATCCCGAAGACCAAGATGACCAGGGAAACCCAAACATAAGTGTATTTTCTTTTTTCCATTATTCCATCCTGAGTCGACCCGACGTCCTATACTATGGATACAGCTTGGGCCATTGGCCTCAATTCGACCTATAGGCATTGTTTTTCTTAAGTGCCAAGCGGTATTCCGCCAAGATAATTTTAACGTCGTCCTCCATTTTATTATTAAGATCGGCCACCGAGGTGGTGTCGAAACCATATTTGGTCCCTAGATCTTCATCGTCTTTGCGCCCCCTTAAATTTAGATCTTTATCGATGATGAACACATAGGGCGTATACAGGTCCCCATCCAATGTAAGATCGGTTTTTAAACCGTTGAATATCTCTTTGATCTGTTGGTCATCGGCATAAATAAAAAACCATTTGGCAGTATCGGCCAGGTTGCCCAATTCCTTTTTCAATGCAGTCACCTGTGCCTCACCTTCCTTTGGAACGATGATTACGAACTGAAAATCATTGAATTCATAGAACCGCTTGTAAATTTTTTGGTTGATGTTGAATACATTGCCCTTTTTATTGGCCACATCCCTGCCCAAAAAGCCCAAGACCGTGATCTTGTTCTTTAAGGAATAAGTATCATCGAGTATGCTTACATCTTTAACGTTTTCGGTGAGTATGGGCAATTTCCCGAAGTTGTTCACCCCAGAAGCAAAGAATAGGTAGGCAACGATAGGGAGCACGAACAAAACCAAGAGAACAAGCGTCTTTTTCATCAAACCAATTTCTTTGCAAAAATAAAAAAGACGGTTATGAAACCGTCTTATAATGCTGTTAATTTTAGTGGATTTTTAGACTTAAAAATTCCATTTTACGAAGCCGTCTTTATAAACGTTGTAAACGTAGTCGGCTTCAAATAAAAGAATAAAGACCAAATAGGCGACCAGAAAGATGGGCGTCCATACCACGGACCTTCGAAGTGAGGAACGCTCATCCCTGAGGTGCATGAAATCCCAGGCGATATAATAAGCCTTCACCAAAGTCAAGGTAATAAATATCCAATTGAGCACCTTCATTCCCAAAAAGTAAGAATGCGTCAAAGAATGGGGTTTGGTGATACCCAATGCCACTTCCACAGCGGTAACCACGGTTAAAAACACCAGTACTCCCCATATCTTTTGGGTGTTCGACTTAAATTTCAAAAGTCCCCTAAAAATCTCCAATTTATGTGCGTGTGCCATTTGTTATATAACTTATTAAGCAATCTTTTCTAACTCAACCAGGTCTTGTTTTGTGCTAAACAAGGTAAAAGAAGGTGAATACGAATACCCACACCAAATCTACAAAGTGCCAGTATAATCCAACTTTCTCGACCATCTCATAATGGCCTCGTCGTTCATAGGTCCCCAAAATCACATTGAAGAATATGATTATATTGATCATTACCCCTGAAAATACGTGAAAACCGTGAAAGCCCGTAATGAAAAAGAAGAAATCGGCAAAGAGTCGGCTGCCGTATTCGTTATGAATCAGGTTGGCCCCTTCAACCACCAATCTGGCCTCCCCGATTTTTTCAAGTGAAGCCTCCCTGGAAAGCACCGTTTTATGTCCTTCCTCATTGATGGCCTCGGTACGGATCAGGATATTGGGATTGGCCTTAAGGCCTTCCGCCACTTCAGTCACCGAATATGAGGGTAAAAAACCTTCCTGCTGAAACCAAACCCCGTCGTTACGTTCGTTCCTTACGCGCTCCGTTGGAATGGTTTTGGCAAAATCTGCCAATGCTGCCCTTTCGCCCGAATCGGCCTTTACAAATTGGAGTATCCTACCGCCTTGCGTCTCAACGGCCCCGTAATCGCCACGGATGAAAGTGGCCCATTCCCAAGCCTGTGATCCCACAAAAATCGCACCTCCGATTATCGTCAGGAACATATACCAAATCACGGCATTTTGTTTCATCTTATGCCCGGCATCCACCGCAAGCACCATGGTCACCGACGACATGATCAGGATGAAGGTCATGAACGCCACATAGTACATCGGATAATTTCCATGGAAAAAAGGAACGTGGGTAAAAACTTGATCGGCAATGGGCCAGGATTCGATAAACTTGAACCTGGAAAAACCGTAGGCCGCCAAAAATCCGGAAAAGGTGAGCGCATCCGATACCAGGAAGAACCACATCATCAATTTGCCATAACTGGCACCCAAAGGCCTGTTACCGCCTCCCCAAACGTTCTCTTCCGTAGCTGATGTCACCGTAGAATCCATATCTATAAATGAAAAGTTAAAGTTGCCACAAATTTACATTTTTTTCGTGCATACAAAAGCCGAAAAGGGGTCAAAACAGACTTTTATGAAAAATATTATTTCACAAAGGTCATGAACAGCACCAAATATAGCCATAACAGGTCTAAGAAGTGCCAGAAGGTGGCACCCAAAGACATACCCAAATACGATTCTGAGGAATATTTTCCCTTCATCTGGTTAAAGAGCACAACGGTCAATGAAATGATCCCAGCCAGCACGTGCACGATATGTACCGCGGCGATCAAAAAAACATAGGACATTTTTATGCTACTCGTCGGGCCCGTGAAGTAGTAACCGTATGACAACATCTCGTTGAACCCCCTAAACTGCAATACGATGAACGCCACTCCCAAAATCAATGTGACCAATAACCAGTACGTACAGGCTTTGGCACGGTCGTGCCTTATCGCATTTTTTGCCAAAATATAAGTTAGGCTACTAAGCAGGATCACCGCCGTACTGATGTAAAAATAATACGGAATCTGTAGATCGGTCAACCAATCTTCACGACTACTGCTCACGATGTAGGCGCTCGTCCATCCGGCAAAGCCCATTAACAAGCTGGCGATACCAAACCACAGCATCATTTTTTTCGCTCTTTCAGTTTTATCCCTCTCGGTACCTTGGGTCAAATCCATAGTTTCGAATTATATTAGTTTGTCAACAACATAGACAATTTGCATCAGCGTGATATAGCTTACACTTGCAAGCATCAATTTTTTGGCTGAAGCGTTGTCTCTTTTATCATAAAGTCGGAAGGCGAAGAACAACATCACCGATCCCATCAAAAAGATAATGATCGCCGCCGCGACGGATAGTTGCAACCTTCCCGTAATGCCGAAAACGGGAACTGACCGAAATGACCATCATCCAAATGGTATACATGATGATCTGTATGGCGGTGCCCCTATCTTTTTTGCCCGTTGGCAACATCTTGAAACCGCCTTTTTTGTAGTCATCGTCCAACATCCAGCCCAAGGCCCAGAAATGGGGGAATTGCCAAAAGAATTGAATCATGAACAAGGTGCCCGGCTCAATTCCAAAATCATCAGTGGCCGCCACCCACCCCAACATGAATGGGATGGCACCGGGAAAGGCGCCCACAAAAACGGAAAGAGGCGTTTTGGTCTTCAGGGGCGTATAAACACTGGTATACAAAAAGATGGAAATTGCCCCGAACATAGCAGTTTTCGGGTTAAGGATATACAGGGTCACTATTCCCAAAACGGTGAGTGTAATGGCGATGGACATGGCGCGGGCGACCGACATTCTGCCCGGAGGGAATGGGACGATTTCGGGTACGGCTCATCAGGGCATCCAAATCCTTTTCGATCACCTGATTATAGGCATTTGAGGCACCGACCATACAATAGCCCCCAAAAGCCAGCAACAATAATGGGGTCAAGGTCAGTTGTTCCGCACCTAAAAGATAGCCCGCAATGGAAGAGAAAACCACGCTGATCGGCCAAGCCGGGCTTTGGTTATTTCCTTAAAATCGGAATAGACCAGGGCCCATGAACTCGTTCTTGCAGTGTCCACTGCGGTTTTCATCCATTGTTTTTTACGGCTGCAAAGATAGGCCGCTATGCCAATTTCTCCAACGAAATACCTATGTTTATCTTATCTTTAATACAATCAAAAAACCAAGATATGAAGACACTCCCTTTTCTGTACTCCATGGTCATTTGCCAATTTGGATTCTCAAAACTCCATCGCTCAAGAAGCGCCGGTGAACATTTCAGTCGATACCCTTTCCAAACAAGTTTATATGCTCACGGGTCAGGGCGGCAATATTGGTATTTATGTGGGTGAAGGCTATGTTTTTATGATCGATGACCAATTCGATCGTTTGAGCGACAAGATCAAGGCGTCGATTGCCACCCTGAGCGACAAGCCCATCGCTTTTTTGTTGAACACCCATATGCATGGCGATCACTCTGGCGGCAATGCCAAATTCAATTCAAGAGAAACGGTATTGGTGGCCCATGATAATGTAAGGGACAGGATCGGCAGCCAATCAAAAAACGAAACTGGAGGCCAAGGAAATTTCCGAGGAAGAATATGAGAAAATGTTGCCAGAGGTCACTTTTTCCAACGACATCACTTTTTTTGACGGAGATGAGCGAATACATGGCCTTTCATGTCACACAACGCGCATACCGATGGGGATGCCATGGTCTATTTTGCAGACAACAATGTACTCCACATGGGCGATACCTATTTTTCGGGCCGTTACCCGTATATCGACCTAGGAAGTGGTGGCAGCGTAAATGGCCTTATCGAAGCCCAAAAAAAGGCGTTGATATTAATCAATGAAGATACCAAAGATCATCCCCGGCCACGGCAGGCCTTCCACAAGACGCGAATTGGAAACTTATCTCACCATGTTGGAAGACATCAAAGCCAAGGTACAAACACAAATCGATGCGGGGAAGACCTTGGAAGAAGTGAAGGCAGACAAGGTACTGACGCGCCGAATACGATGCATCGTTCGGGAGCGGCTTCATCAACCCGGAACGCATGCGGGAGACTTTCTACAATAGTTTAAAGGGGATGTAGGCTACTAGGATTCCTAACTCAATTTTGTTAACAGCAAAAACCGCAATTTTACAGCTTCATGCCCCTGGCGACAGCTTGCATCATACATTAGCATGTAAAAGTATGGCCTTGCCCGATGCCACCAAAACAAAAAACCAGGACATTGTCCTGGTCTTTTGTTATAAAGTATGTATGCTTTCTACTGCAGCTTGAAGGTGATGGGGATACTGAATGGTACCCTTACCGCCCTTCCCCTTTGTTTTCCCGGGGTCATTTTTGGAAGTTTGCTGATGATCCTGGCAGCCTCTTCCTCCAGATTTTTATCTGGTCCCCGCATTCTTACGTTGCCGATGCTACCATCCTTTCTGAATGACGAACATTACGTTTACCCTACCTTGAACACCCATTTCCTGGGCGATTTCTGGATAACGGAAATTTTTGCCGATATGCTTTTGCATCATGGAATTAAAACAGGCCCTTTTATCCTTTTCATTTTCACAGCCTGGAAAAATAGGCACATCTTCAATGACCGCAAAAGGTACATCGATATCATCTTCGACTTCCTCGGTCTCCACGTCGTCAACACTGATCACTTCTTCTTCCTGACTGGATTCGGTCGACTCGATCACCGTTTCCTCAACCTCTTCCTCATCTTCGACCACTTCAATGATTTCCGGAGCTGCCGGTGGCGGTGGTGGTGGTGGCGTCTTGATCTGTTCGGTCATCGGTACTTCCTCATCCAATTGATCGTCAACGTTCAGCGAAATGTCATATTCATTTTCCTTATCATAGGTTTTCCATTCCAATGCCTGCCATGTGACCAGCATTACAACGGCCAAACCAATCACAAAATAAAGACTGCTGTTTCGTCCTACATCTGCCTTCGGACTCTTTTTCGCTTCCATATTTCTACTTTTTAATGTTCGCTAATTTAATTAAATAATCCTTAAAAAAACAATTAATATTTCCAATTTAATCGTCTTTCTCCCTTAAAATACAAACAGAATGGCCAAAATACCGGCCAAAGCACCAATACTATTGGCCAAAACATCAAAGATATTGCCATCCCTTGATGTGGTGAAACTGCATACTGAAATACCTCAATAACCATACCATATATGATCATCATGACTCCCAATGTAATACCAAGGTGGGTTTCAATCCTTTTTCGCCACGGGTACGCTCCCTGATAAAAAGACCGCCCAAAAAAGAAGCCATGGCATAAAACACAAAATGAACCAGCTTGTCCATATTGGGAATACCCAAATCTGGCAATTCATTGTCTTCAAAGGAATGGAGACTGAGAAAAGTAATCAGGCCCATCCATATCAAAAATACGATGGTGAACCCATTTCTTTTAAGCACCGATCAATTCTTTGTAAGCTTCTGCGCTGAGTAGTTCGGCAATTTCCGAAGCGTTGCCAATCTTGATCTTTACCATCCAACCTTCACCATATGGGTCACTGTTCACTTTTTCGGGCTCCTGTTCCAATAAGGTATTGAATTCAATGACTTCCCCGCTCAACGGCAGAAAGAGATCAGAAACGGTCTTTACCGCCTCCACAGTGCCGAAAACCGCCTCCTTTTCAAGGGTTTCGTCAAGGGTCTCGACCTCAACATAGACAATATCGCCCAGTTCCCCTTGGGCAAAATCAGTGATTCCTACCGTTGCGATATCCCCTTCGACCCTGACCCATTCATGGTCTTTGGTATATTTTAATTCCGATGGTATGTTCATTTTGTAATTTTATTATCGAACAAATGTAAATGATTAAATAGAGCTATTCAAGAAAAAAAAAACCGGATGCCGGATTATTCGAAAAAAGGTTCGGCCCATGGGTTGTGAACCATCGATCCTGAAGATACCGGAATTGCTCCTGTGCAATGACCGACATCTCATCGGCTTCAATTGCCGAAATTATAACGAAGGGTGAACCCGGTGTTCACGGTAGTTTGGGGAAAAGCGGTAGAAACGGCAAACTTTGAAAACGAATGATCGTAGAAGAACAGTGCGTTCAGGTTTTTGCTCAAGGCATAATCGGCCGTAAACTTGATGGAAAGCAGGTTCTGGCCAGAGGTAATCTGGTTGTTGTCGATATCCAAATTCCTGATGATGGTAATATTATCCCTTAGGCTCACATCGGCCTTTAGGTTCAAGTCGCCCTTCAAGCGGGTCTTGTTGCCGCCTATATTGGTCACAAACTGTACATCCTTGACCCTGTAGCCCAGCCCTACCGTATATTCCCTGCCATTGATCTCGGTCATGAGATTGTTGTCGAAACTCAGGGACATCGCCCGATCCGTGCGTACTTCGGCAAGTATGCTTACCGAATTCTGCATCTCAAAATCGACCCGGAGCAAGGGGTTGAACTGGTCGGTCAGCACCACGTTGTTCAGGATGAGGTCGGGCAAAAGATTGTTGTTTTCAGGGTCTACCGGACTGATGCCATCGTTGATAAGCTGTTGCTTTTCCAAGTTGGTCTGAAACGAATTGATACTGTAGGCGGCCCGGTAACCGTGCTGTAGCGAAAATCGCCTAAACTTTCTTTTTGAACCATGGGTTGCGCATCAGGCCGGTATACTTGATGTTCCAATTGGGGATCGGTATCTGTCGGAACACATCCAAATTCACTCGATCCACATCCTGCCCGGTATAGGCCGCGAAAAAGGCGGGCAACAATACATCTTGACTGGTCTTTCCATAAAATTCCGGGAAGCCATCGGCATCGATGGTTCCGGGGGCTTGGCCACGATCGCTCACCAGGCGGTTGGCGATGGTGATCCGGTTTTGTTTGAAAATCTCGAAATAGGTCGAATCGAACTCGTCGCTTTTTCCAAAAATGGTGCCGATCATCATGGTCGAAATACTGAAATTACCGTAATTATTGCCCAATTGCTGGTTATACCGCAATTCCCCATTTTCGGTAACGATCTCAAAATTTTCCTGATAACTGTTCGAATATTGCCGATCTGCCGTTAGGTCTATGGTCAGATCCTGTACTGGCTGTGCCGTGGCGGTAAGGTTCAGTTGCCTGTTGGTACGCCTGATAAACTGTTCGTTAAAATCCGCAAATTGGGTCAACCAGCCATTTCGCGCCGCATCGAAACGAACATCGGCCTGACTCCCGAACACAAAACCCAGAGTAGGCCTTGCCGAGCCAATAAAACCAATGCTTTGGGTGTACCCTGGCAACACCGTACCATTGCTTTCGTTATAATTCACGTTCAAACGCTTCACCATGGTGATGACATCGACCGCCGTATTCCATAGCCCACTCGTTTTATCGGGTGTTTTTTCGGCAGATTTTGAAGGGTTCCCCGCCTTGTCCCTTCGAATTGCCGCCTGACTGGCCAAGTCCTTACCATCGTTCTTCTTCAGGCCCAAAAAATCGTAGAATTTCTGAAGGGTAAGGTTGGAAGTAAGGTTATGGGTGCTGGCATTCTGAACCGTATTGATCGCGGATCCTGCCACTTCGGTGAGGGCATCCCCCCCGCGCTGCCAATCAAAATTACTGGTATAGCTGTACTGTGCCGTGATAAAATCAAGGGCGGGTATCTTACTGAAAGGCACTTCATAGTTCAGTTGCATCTGTTGGGCATGCCGATTGGGCTCTCCAAGATCCCAAAAACCGTCCCAGAGGCCCAGGGCCTTATCAATTTCCGAGTTGGGGTCGTTCTTGTCTTCCAGATAGTTGCGCACTATATGGTTGTTCGAGGCCGTGAGGTTCAACCGAAGTGACTTGGTCAAGCTGTAATTTACGGCATACTGCCAATTGAACAGATAGTTCCGCTGTTGCAGTTCGGGAAGAGACAAAAAGTTGTTGGGATCTTCCCCGGCAGGAATTACATTCCTGAAGGTTTGTCGGTTAAATTGCCGGTTGATATTGGAATTGACCGAAACACTCGTTGGCAACAGACTCAAGTTCAGTTCCTTCAACCATTGCCAGTACTTACCGGTGAACAGGGAATCCCTTTTCATAAAAGGAGCAACCTCAAAGGGCTTGAAATTGTGGGTATACACCATCCCTGCCACCACGTTCTGGTCTTGCAGCTGCTGTACTTCAAAATCGCGATGGTCGGTTTGGTTGTAGGAATAGTTAAAAGTGAAATTTTCTATATCGAAGAAATTGGCTTCGGCCTCTTCGCCCCTGTTTTTTCTTACGCCGATCAGGTTGATGCTCGTCCTTTTCGTATAGTCCTCCGCCCGCTCCCTCAGGTTGTCGGCATCTTCCTGGTTTACGGCGGTCTCGATCAATTCGTTGAGTTTGAGGTCGTCGAACTCGGGGTCGAATTCGGGGGTGATCTTTTGTTCTGAAATCCCATAATTAAAGGGTATCTGTATGCCCCACTTGGGCGGCAGCAGCTGGCCAACGTTTACATTGGTGACCACGTCATAGGAAAGGGCATCTTCACGGGCCCGTTCGTTGGGCATTTGATCGATCGCGCCAAAACCAGAGGTGCTTTTGCTTCCGGTAGCGGAAACGTTCGCAAAATCGGCGATGTTGGCATCCATCGCCAAGACCGAGGCCCAACCACCATTGTTGTCGAGGCCTGCAAGGCGGAGTTCATTGAACCAAACCTCCCCGTTGGTGGCGAGGTCGCTGATGTTTTTGATACCCACCATCATACTTCGAATATTTCCCAATGAAGGATTTCCCCGGATACCGATCCGTATTTTCCCTTCGGATCTTGGGGCAAAGTCACTTACTTCCACCACTTCCCCATTATCTACTTCAAAATAACGGAGTTCACTTAACGGAACCCCATCATTTCGGATATTGATCCTCAACGATTTCACCTTTTTTAAATCGGCCAAGGCAATGGTCATCCTGTTCGCTTCCGGCCAAATATCATTTTCATTGCGAGCGCCGAACTCGGTAAATTTTAAGGGCAGCTCTATTTGGTAAAAGTTTTCAGTGAAATCGGTCCCGATCCTTAAAAATCCTACCAAAGGGGGTTCCGAAGGGTTTAGGGCGACACCCACTTCTTCGGCATGCAAAAACATTTTAATCTTTTCATATTGACGAAGATCGATGTTCAAATTTTTGAATACCCCCCTTGAATCTTGGGGTTCGAGATTTCGCACCAATAGAGAAAGTGATTGTTCGTTTTGTTGAATTATTGTATTGTTATTGTTCAGTTGTTCCCTGCGCACATCAGGCGGGAGCACATAGGGGATGGGCGTACGTTGCTCGTTTTCCTGGATGTTCACGGCATTGACCTCCAAGGTAGTGGCATCCAGAGCGGGATCTTCACCGTCGGCCTGTAATGTTTTGTTGTAGGTTCGCCAATCTCCTCGTACCAGGTCCAGGGTGGCAAAACGAAGGACCACATCATCTGAAAAACCCGTCAAGTACATCCGCATCGAGCTGATCGATCTAAAATCACTGATGCCACCGACCGAAGCGGTAAAATCGCTCAAAGGAATCTTGTACTGTATCCATCGGGTCCTTACCGTGCCCCCATCGGGTATGCGATTACCACTGAGCACCAAGGAATCCCTGATATCGGTTACATATTGGTCATTGATCCCGGTGCCAGGTTTGATATCGACTTCATAGCTGTAATAACTGTCTACGGTGGTCATGGTCAAATCCCTGTCGATGTCCTCCACATCGGGAAGGGTCGTATTGCCGCGGTTGTCGTTGGTCACCTGTACGGGTGAATTTCCCTGGGGATTGTTGAAGTTCAGGTACCGGTTGAGGATACTCCCCTCGCGCTGAAGGAAGTACTCATAGTTATCCCTGGCGGGATCTTCCGGGGGACCGTTATAAACCGGGGCCGTACCGCCTTCGGGAATAAAGGTGGCCTCCTGCGCGTCATCCAAACCGTCGAAACCTACGTCTTGTGCCCTTCTGGTCGCTTCATCCACATCGAAAGCATAGACCAAGGCCTGTGTTTGTGGTACCCTGGCCCATTCGGTATTACGGGTTTCATTGCTGTTTGGATCCAAAGGCAAGCCGTTTTCGTACTGTTTACGGCCATCTGGGAGGATATCTTCGGTAATGTTGCCCAAATCGATGACCAATTTTCCCGGCCCTGTACCAATGTTATCGACATAGGGATCCATCACCCAAAACTGGATAAATTCAACATTGGCCTGTTCAAAATTCGTACTGCTCAATGAACGCATGATCCCTGCCCACTTTTGCTCGGGCAGTTGTTGTTCGAAACTTTCAATGCCGTTGTCTACCGGAGAGGCGTTGTAGGGGCCCCTAATATTGGGATAATAGGCCAAGTCAAGCGTGGTCTGCTGTTGGGTTTGGCCCTGCGCTATTTCGACCTGTGGAAAAACCTCATCGACAAAAATCCGCCTGTTCTCGTTTTTCGAAATATCGCTGTCGCTTATGCTCGAAGGTCTTTGGTTGGTATAAAAAATGGGGTCGATCGTATACCAGGCGAGCTTGGCACGTTTGTATCCCTTTCCAATGGAAGAGGTTGCCAAATCGGCTATTTCCTTTGGTACGCTGGCCAAGGTCCATCCCAAGGAAGAACGGATATCGATCAAGGCCTGTGAACCTTCGAAATCATCCAAATAGGTGGTGGTCTCCCCTTCGAAATCTGCATTTTTCGGGGAACTCGGTTTTAGCCATGCGATCTCGCCGCGAAGGGAGAGGTTCGAAGGCACATCGGTATCGATATTGGGGAGTTTATTGACCAAACGGGTCAAAAGCGGTATTTCGGTCGAAAAATTTCCATTGAGCCCGAATACGGTATTGTTCACCGGTTCAACCCCGAAATTGGATTTTTGAGTCAGTGGCCTCTCATTCAAATTGAGCAGGGTGGCTCCCATCACGAAGTTTTTATTGATCTGGTGCTCTACATTGATTCCCGTAAATCGCCTCGTCTGCTGACCGAAAACGGCATTGTTTTCAACCGATATGTTGATGGGGGTATTGGAAGCTTCCAAACTCGGGTCGAGGATCTGTACTGTCCCGGCCTGATAGTTTACCGTATAGTCGATGCCCTCCTGTAATTGCCTTCCGCCTGCGGTGACCCTCACCGAACCCCTGGGAACATTGAACGCACCGATGGGAATACCGTTGCTGCCTTCCGATTTGTACCTGCCCTTCAAGATGAATTTGTTCTGTTCCGGATTTTGGAGGGCGGCCGCCTTGGTGAGCGCATACATATCGCGGAAAACATAGCGCTTTTGGTTCTCGTTGTAATCTTGTTGGTTGGGGGAGTCATAATTACCGGTCGTGCCCTGCCCCAAGCGGTTGAACAAAAATTCCCCGAACGGTTCTACCTTGGTAAAGATGATCCTCCCTCCCCTGGTATCGACCGTAATCCCCGGTACAAAATCAAAAAAACCGTCCCCTCCGGGTTGCAGGTCGTTATAAATATTGAGGCGGTCAAAATTGAACACTTCCAAAAGAATACGTTCCTGAAGGGCATCCGGCCAACCGGAACCCGGACCTTCGAGTACCGGAGTGATATAGTTTCTGGGGGAAGGATCGGAATAGAGGATGTTCAGCTTGAAATCGTCTTGGCTCAATTGAAAGGCGCCCGTGGCGTAAATATTTTTCATCATCAGGTCCCAGATGGGGTCGTTGATGTTGGTAATATTGCTTTTTAGAAGTTTGAGCACAAGGGTATTGTTATTGATCACGGGATTGACACCTCCTGAAACCGTCGTGGCATCGAGACCCCCATTGGCAAATTCCCCTACCTGAAAAACCTCTCCGTTGTAGATATACTGATAAGCTACCCCAAGTACCTCGTCATTGCTCAGGCGTTGGTTCAAAGAAACGTATCCCAATTGGGAGTTGAAATCGTAATCCCTGCCCTGCTCCAATTTTCGGGCATTTTCCAAAATGGCGAAATCGGTGCCTTGGGAAGCCTGGTACCCGGTAGGGATATTAAAACCGTTGTCGACCGTTGCGATATCGCGAATGTCGGCTGTCAAAACCCCCTGCCCGGTGGTGATCAGGCCCGGATCGTAGTCGTTGGCATTGTTGCGGGGCAGTGCATTATTGAGACCCAAAAAGTTGTAAAAACCTGGAGGATCTCCATTCGCTCGCCCGATCCTGGTTTTATCGGGGTCTGGTTCCCCCAAATCCTGGATGGCCACGATGTTTCTGACGTTCAAGGTTTGCTGGCTTCGGTTGGTGACCCAGACTTCCAATCTGGTAATCTGTACCTGACTTTTGATAAAAGGGTAATTCTCGAGTGCGGTATCGTAGTTATCCCTGAAATATTGGGCCAGGAAAAAGTGCTTGTCTTCATCGTAATCGAGTGCCAACAACGAAAAATCGTTCAAGGTACCCCCGCCTTGCGCCACAACGGTGTTGTTCTGTGATCGTTGTTCGGAGAAGACCGCCGTAACGGTGGTCCTGCCGAATTGCAGTTCTGTCTTAACTCCAAAAAGGCTCTGTGCCCCCTGAATGAGCGAACTGTTGAGCGGCATGTTCACGTTGCCCACCTCTATCTTGCGAATGATATCGTCGTCGGTAGGGGTATAATCCAATTTTACGATATTCTGGAAATCGAAGGTGGCTTCGGTATCATAGTTGGCCGTTACCTGTAGCCTTTCCCCAATTTTTCCCAACATGCTGAGGCTGATCCTTTGATCAAAATCGAAGGCCAGGTTGGTCCGGTTTCTCGGGGAGAGGGCCGGATTATCGTTCTTTTGCCAGATAATGCCAAGATCCATGGCCACGGATCCCTGTGGGATCACTTCAATGGTATTGCCCCCAAAGACCGACTGAAAGAAATCGTTGTTCACATAAAAATTGGGCAGAAGGTTTTTTCTGGCTTCTTCGCTTCCTTCCTTCTTGCCCGAGTAGGCATCCGATTTTTCTTTAAAATAATCCTTGATGCCTTCTTTTCTAACCAATTCCAAATATTGTTCGGGGGTGAGGATGATGGGGTAGCCAATATCGAAATCGCCAACCTTCGAAGAATAGATATAACTATCAAGTTTGGGATCGTAGATGTATTTTGAAACAATGCTTTCGGGATTTTTGAGTCGGAGCCGGCCCAGTTCAAATCCCGTCTTGACCGAGTCTATTTCCTGATCTAGGGAGTCGAGCTGTTGCTCGTTGCTGGGTTCTTCGTCTTGGGCAACGGCAGTATTCGTTGCCAATAAACATAGCACGAATAAGAAAATAAGCTTAAATGAAAATTTAAGAATTGTTTTTGCCCCTTTTTTCAAACTGATTACAAGTTTTTCAGCGTCTGTTTTATGATGTTCTCAACGCTTAGCGAGGGGTCTTGGGCCAATACCTTGTCAACAACCCGTTCGGCCTGCTTTCGTACGAATCCAAGTACCTCTAATGCAGATAACGCTTCATCTTTATTTGTATTGTTTGAAATGTGGGAAACTTCGTCTATTCCGTAGATTTTGAGAATTTTGTCCTTGAGGTCTAAAATGACCCTTTGTGCGGTCTTGGCACCGATACCTTTTATGGCCTGTATCACCGGTACATTCCCGTTTGCGATGGCATCCCGAATCTGTGTCGGCTCCATGGAGGAAAGCATGGTGCGGGCGATACTCGATCCGATACCTGAAACAGAAAGCAAAAGGCGGAAGATTTCCCTTTCGGATTGTTCCGCAAAACCGAACAAGGTATGGGCATCTTCCTTGATCTGTAAATGGGTGAACAACAGCACCTGTTCCGAATCGGGTATTTTGGAGTAGGTATGCAGCGAAATGTTTACAAAATAGCCCACACCGCCGCATTCGATGACCACGTGGGTGGGATATTTCTCCACCAGCTTGCCTTTTAAATGATTGATCATGACTTGGGTTGGATGGTTGTTTTCGTTTTGGTTCAGCTATATGGTCTTGAGTGGCATCACAGGGTTCAAATGAACTCCCTATGTTTTTGATGCTTTCGCCTTCTTTCTTTTTTCCCTTTCCTGGGCATCGATGACGGCTACCGCGGTCATGTTCACCATTTCATCGACGCTGGCGCCAAGCTGCAAGATATGCACCGATTTGCTCAGCCCTACCATGATGGGCCCGATCGAATCGGATCCATTCATTTCCTTGAGCAGTTTATAGGTGATATTGGCGGCCTCCAAATTAGGGAATATCAAGGTGTTCACCTTTTTTCCGGCCAATTTCGAAAATGGGAATTGGCTTTGGTGTAATTCCTTATTCAGTGCGAAATCGATTTGAATCTCTCCATCCGCCACCAATTCGGGGTTACTGTTGTGCAAAATCCTTAACGCCTCCCTTACTTTGATCGCATGGGGGTGGGATGAGGATCCAAAATTCGCATAGGACAATAGGGCCATAACGGGATCAAACCCAAAAGTCATGGCCACATTGGCCGTCATCAAGGCGATCTCGGCGATTTCTTCCGCGTTGGGGTCGATATTGATCGAGGTATCCGCCAGAAACATGGGCCCACGGTCGGTGATCATGATGTTTACCGCAGAAACGCGCTTTACGTTGGCCGCCCTTCCAATGACCTCAAATACAGGTTTTACCACTGTGGGATAGGCCCTGGAATATCCTGAAATCATACCGTCGGCATCGCCTTCACGCACCATCATGGCCCCAAAATAATTGCGTTCCCTCATTTTGAGTTTGGCACTGTACAAGGTCGTACCGCTCCTTTGGCGCTTTGCCCAAAAATTGGTGGCATATCGGAGCCTCATTTCATCGGAGGATTCGTCGTTGGGATCTATGATGGCCACATCGCTGTCGAATTCCAACTCGCGTTTCAGCTCCATGATGATTTCGGTATTGCCAAGTAAAATGGGAGTGGCGATTCCTTCCTCATAGACTATTTGGGCCGCTTTTAAAACATCCAGTTGATCGGCTTCGGCAAAAACGATTCTTTTTCGCGTTGGCCTTTGCCCTGCTGTGAAGCAACCGCACCACCTTATTATCGTTCCCCGATCTTTGCAACAGCTCTTCCCTGTATTTGTCCCAATCCTCAATCGGGGCTTTTGCCACGCCACTCTCCATCGCGGCTTTGGCGACGGCAGGTGGAATTTCGGCGATCAATCGTTGATCGAACGGCTTAGGGATGATGTAGTCCTTGCCGAAAGTGAGCCGGGTTTCCCCATAGGCAATGTTTACTTGTTCCGGCACCGGCTCGCGGGTCAATTTGGCCAAGGCCTTTACCGCCGCCATTTTCATTTCCTCATTGATCGTCGTGGCACGAACATCGAGCGCGCCCCTAAAAATAAAGGGGAATCCGAGCACATTGTTCACTTGATTGGGATGATCGGACCGGCCCGTGGCCATGATGATGTCTTTGCGCGTTTGAATCGCCAGGTCATATTTAATTTCAGGGTCGGGATTTGCCATCGCGAACACGATGGGGTTTTTGGCCATCGATCTTGAGCATTTCCGGGGTGACGATATCCGCAATCGATAGCCCGATAAAAACGTCGGCGTCTTTCATGGCCTCGGCCAAGGTGTCTATTTTGCGTTTCGTTGCGAATTCAAGCTTGGAAGGCGCAATATTCTCTGCATCCATACGGATGACCCCTTTGCTATCGAGCATCACGATATTTTCCATCTTCGCGCCAAAGGCCTTGTACAACTTGGTACAGGAAACGGCGGCGGCCCCGGCCCCGTTGACCACGATGCGCACCTCGGAAATCTTCTTCTTCGCTATTTCCAAGGCATTCAACAAAGCGGCTGCAGAAATAATGGCGGTGCCATGTTGGTCATCGTGCATTACGGGGATATCCAACTCCTCTTTGAGCCTTCGTTCGATTTCAAAGGCTTCGGGGGCTTTGATATCCTCCAAATTGATGCCTCCGAAAGTGGGGGCGATCATTTTAACGGTCTCCACGAATTTATCTACATCCTTGGTGTTGATTTCAATATCCATACCATCGATATCGGCAAAAATTTTGAAGAGCAGGCATTTGCCCTCCATCACCGGTTTGGAAGCTTCGGGACCGATATCTCCCAATCCCAATACCGCGGTACCGTTGGAAATAACGGCCACCAAGTTGCCCTTGGCGGTATACTTGTAAACATTGTCTTTCTTTTTTGCGATTTCCAAACAAGGTTCAGCGACTCCCGGGAGAATAGGCCAACGCCAGATCTCTTTGGGTAGCATATGGTTTGGTAGGCACGATCTTGATCTTGCCTGGTTGGGGTTTGGCATGATAAATTAAGGCCTCCCGTCTTTGTTTGCTCTTGCTCATTGCGGTTGTTTTGGTTAACAAATTTAAGGGTATTCTTTTATATACCTGCCTCTTATCAACAATCCTTTTTATCACAAAAAAGCTGCGGTATAACCGATGCCATAGCAATTGAGATTCAGGAAAGGTTGGTCCCGATCAGACCTTGTCTGCTGGCACTTTCAATCTCAAGGCCAACAGGGAAGCAATTATAAAAAATACGCCTCCAAAAAGAATGGCATTGATCGCATTGTTACCTAGCAGATATTTAAAGATGGGACCGAAAGTAAGTGTTTCGATACCCATCGGAATTACGATCATCATGTTCAAAATACCCATATACACCCCTCGACGTTCCTGAGGTACTATCTTTGAAACCATGGTATAGGGTATCCCCATCATTGCTGCCCAACCAATACCGAACAATACCATCGGAAACAACACGAAAATCAGGATCGGCAATATAGGGTATCGCCAATAACGCCAGCCCTGTACCCAGCAAACTGGCAGCGTAGATCTTCTTTCCCCCAAATTTCAGGGTTAATGGCACCAAGGCCAACGCAACCACCACGGTCACTATGTTATAGGTGGTGCTCATTTTTGCGGCCTGTGCCGCGGCATTTGAAGTATCGTATCCCATGGTGACCCTGAAGAGGGGCACAATAAATTGCCAGTATACGAATAATGCGTACCATTGGAACAGGTATACGGCTGAAAGATTCCACATGAAAGCCGGGCATTTCCTTTGATCGCCTTTGAAATCTCAATAAATGGCATTTTAAAGCGTTCCACAGAAGACAAGCCCTTATGACCATTAATCTCTGCCAATTCCTTGTCCGAAGGAGGAATTTCGGGCGTTTTCAAAACCGACCATAAAATGGTGCTAACCGATAACACGGACCCAATAAAAAAGGAATAGTACAGCCATTTGGGAATAGACCCCACGGCATCCACGGTGCCATCCACACTAAACCAATCCTGGAACAAAAAAATGGATGCATTCGCCAAAACAATACCCGCTCCCACAAAGAGACTCTGCATTTGATATCCCAAACTCAATTGGTTTACGGGTAATTTATCGCCTACAAAAGCACGATAAGGTTCCATTGCCATATTGTTTCCCACATCCAAGATCCAAAGCAGACCAACGGCAAACCAGAGCACGGGGCTCAAAGGAAATGCAAACAAACAGAGACTGCCGATAATGGCCCCAATTAGGAAGAAGGGTTTTCGCCTGCCCCAGCGCGGCGACCATGTTTTATCTGAAATAGCACCGATGATAGGCTGAATGATCAAGCCCGTAATCGGCCCGGCAATGTTTAAAATCGGCAACATATCTTCCGGAGCGCCCAAAAAAAGAAAAATAGGATTGATTGCGGTTTGCTGTAATCCAAAACTGAACTGGATTCCCAGAAACCCAACGTTCATATTGAAAATTTGCCAAAAACTTAATTTGGGTTTGCCTAATTTCATCTTTCCTTTGGTTTGGTCATGGTGGTTCAAGCGAGTCAAGATAGCATTTTATCGGTCTTGTTTTGATAAAGTCGCCTCGTAAAGTTTGCAAATTAATTCCACGAAAACGTTGGCGTATGCTTTGTATGTCGAGGGCTAGTCCTTTCAAGAAATCAATGTTGCGCTGGAGACCCGAATATTTGGTGCGCTTTACGGCCGATTTTTGAAAAACCTTTTTAAAGACATCTTCGGTTATCTCGTCCCAATCCTTTTTGGTGAAGGACAAGCAACTCCGGATGGGGTTCGAATAGCGGCTCCCTGTGGGGTTTGGAGAAGCGGTTCCAGGGACAGACATCCTGGCACACATCGCATCCGAACACCCAATCGTCGAACTTTCCCTCGAAATTCATTGGGAATCTCGTTCTTCAGTTCAATGGTAAAATAAGAAATGCACTTGCTGCCATCGACCACGTAAGGTTCAACAATGGCCTGGGTCGGGCAGGCATCGATGCAAGCGGTACAAGTGCCACAATGGTCGGTGACAGGGGTGTCATATTCCAGTTCAATATCCACGATGAGTTCTGCGATAAAATAGAAAGAACCCACCTGTTGGGTCAAAAGATTGCTGTGTTTGCCCATCCAGCCCAGTCCGCTTTTGGCCGCCCAGGCCTTGTCCATCACAGGGGCGGAGTCGACAAATGCGCGGCCGTTGACCTCTCCTATTTCATCGGAGATAAACTCCTGCAACTGTCGCAGTTTCAACTTGATTACCTGATGGTAATCCTGCCCGTAGGCATACTTGGAAATTTTATAGCTGTCGGCAGTTTGGGTCGCCTCCGGATAATAATTCAATAACAATGAAATCACCGACTTGGCCCCATCGACCAATAGCCGTGGATCTAAGCGCTTGTCGAAATGGTTTTCCATATAGGCCATTTCGCCCTGCATATTGTTCTTCAACCATTTTTCAAGCCGCGGTGCCTCTTCCTCCAAAAACCCGGCCTTGGAAATCCCGCAGGACAAAAAGCCGAGGCGTTTGGCTTCGGTTTTGATGAGTTCGCTATGCTTTGCCCTGTTGTTCATAATCTTATCCCCAACTTGGATACGGGACGCTGTTGATGGGTAAAGGTACAAATCGATTGGCGGATATTAAACGCTTTTCCAAACACGATTATCGACAATAACAAATTAAAAACCGGAGCGTTTGACTCCGGTTCATTAAAAGGATTCAATAATTATTCCACAAAATGGAAATTTGGTCCCTTAATTAGGGCCGTGCTTCAAGAATCAAATTAAAAGGAGTCTCTGCAGCCCTTCTAAATCTGGTAAAGCCGCCATTCATTGCCACTTCCCGAAGTCGTTTCTCACCCGCCTGTGCCCCAAGGGCAAGTCCGACTTCTTGGCTCATGGAACTGGGGGTGCACAACATGGTCGAGAAGGAATAAAAAGCCCGACCCACCGGATTCATGTTTTCCAACAAGGTGTCATTGGCGAATGGCTCGACCAAAAGACAGGTGCCATCCGGTTTTAAAGCTTTTCGCACATGTTGTAAGGCCCCTACTGGATCGCCCATGTCATGTAGGCAATCAAAAAAGGCAACCAGGTCGTAATCCTTTCCGGGAAAGTTTTTAGCGTTTGCTACCTTAAAGGAGACATTTTTAATTCCTGCTTTTTTTGCACCTGCTGCCGCATGTTTTACGGAGCCCTCATGGAAATCAAATCCGATAAACTCCGATTTTGGAAAAGCTTCGGCCATAATCGTGGTGGAAGCACCGTGGCCGCAGCCAATATCCGCGACCTTAGCGCCTTTTTTCAACTTGTCAACGACGCCATCCAAGGCAGGGAGCCAATTGGAAACAAGGTTGGTCTTGTAGGACGGCCTAAAAAACTTCTCTGTGCCACAGAAGAGACAACTGTGATGATCTCCCCAGGAAACGCCCTTTCCAGACTTAAATGCCTTTTCCATGATTTCTTCATCATGGTACATTGAGGAAATGGCATAGAACGCACCCGTCATTAACACCGGGCTATTCGGGTCGCTGAACACCATGGCCTGTTCCATGGTCATAGAAAATTGCTCTTTTTCGGGATGGTACTCGATATAGCCCGATGCCGCCTGGGCGGCCAACCATTCCCTGACATAACGTTCACCGGTTCCCGTGGCATCCGCCAATTGTCGAGACCCCGTAGGGCCATATTCCTGAAGGGCTTTGTATAGGCCCAGTCGATCGCCCAGAATAATGAGGGGGCCTATTGCGGCCGCTCCCATTTCTGTAACCATTTTACCTAAAAGTGCATGCAGCTTTTCTTCATCCACCTTAGTGGATATTTTTTCATTTACTTCCATAATTTTTTTATAAAAAGATTAATTTAAGTGGGATAAATACATCAAATATCTTGTAACAAGCTAGGAGGGAACCCAAGAGCGAGGACGTTACAATGGTACCTAGAAAGATGTAAAGGAGGGAACAACGTTTTAATTTACGAAAAGATGGGAGATTGGCGAAATTTTTAACACCGTAAACTCCTTAAAAAAAGTCAAAAATTAGAGTCGTGGCAAAGGTCGAAGAATATTATTCCTGTAAAATTTTTATAAAGGTTTATCCAGACAATCAACAACCGAGGCGTTTGGCTTCCGCCTTGATCGCTTCTATAGATCGATGTTTTTAATTTCAAAGTTTTATCTTTTGATAAATTTGATGGGAATCGCTTTTGGTTTTAGTGAAATCAGCGGATTGATCTCCACCGTTTCCAGATCGGTCTGCAAATGATATGTTTTCAGGACCTCTGCGACGGTCATGATCATTTCATACATGGCGAAATTATTGCCGACGCACATTCTTGGTCCCGCCCCAAACGGATAATAATATTCCTGGAAGTCCTTACCGTTTTCTCGGTCAAAACGTTCCGGAACGAAATCTTCCGGGCGCTTCCCAAAAGGGCTGGTACCGGTGAAGTTCAAAGACAGACATCAAAATCATCGTGTCCTTTTTAATGGTTCTCCCTTCGAAGGTATCATCGGCCACCGCAATGCGATCGATGACGTAGGCCGGTGGATAAAGGCGCAACGCTTCTTCGATGCATTGTTTGATATAGGGCAGTCGGGAAAGGTTTTCCATGATATCGCCCTCCTCCAAATCGAGCTTCGCATACTTCCTGAAATGCCCTTTCCTGCACCGTTTCGTTTTTCGCCAAAAAGTAAAGGATAAAGCTCAGCGCGTTCGCAGTGGTCTCGTGCCCAGCCGTAAAAAGAATGAGCACCTCGTCTAGCAATTGTTCCCTCGACATGGGGGTACCATCCTCATAACGGGCGTTTAAGAGCATATCCAATAGGTCATCCCTTCTCAGGCCCGACCTTAATCGATCTTCAATGATGGTATTCAAAATGTGCCGTCCTTCTTTCGATAAGGGCCATATGCCTCTTAATGGCCCCGCTTAGATGAAACCACCAGTTCAGATAAGGCTGGCGCATTTCACGGATCAGCATTTTCTGATTGCGCTCGGTAATCTGTTGGAGCCGTTTCATGGGGCCGCTCGATATCGTTTCTGCTAAAGAGCGATCTTCGCGACCACTTGAAAGGCCAAATCACCCATCAACGGGCGGGACATCGTTTACCGCATCCGATTTTATCGCTTTGAGCGCATCACGAATGGCCGATTGCATGATGCCCATCAATCCCATCAATTTCTTTTTGTGGAACGCCGGTTGCACCATACGCCTGTGTGTTCTCCAGTGGTCTCCGTTCGAGGTCAGGATTCCATGGCCCACGTACTTGGCCAATTGAACCGTTTGTAAAGGCGATTTTTGATAATTTTTGTGTTGTTTTTGAAGCACATGTTTGATCAGCGCGGGGTCTCGTGTAAAAACGATCGACTTACCATAACCGATCTTAACACGGAAGGTATCTCCAAATTTTTGAAAATTACGATGGTGAAAAGGCAATGGATTTTTTAAGATATCCTTTCGGTTCTTAAAAACTTCGAATTGTGAAACCGTCTGGGAGATCGTTCATTGTTCTTCCAAAAACCATTCGATATGGCTGCAATCGGCACAGACATAACAATGGGCACTTTTGTTGGCCCAATCAACATTGAACAAAGTGGCTACCCTGGTATTGAGCTGGGCCTTCCTGTGAAAAAATAAATCATGGCCACAAATGCCACAAAGCAGGACTTTGTCCTTCACCTTTAGCGTTAGGGCCGGTATTTTATCTGAAAACATGGTCATGGTTTTATTAAAAAAGGCCAGGTTGAATCCCTCCTTTTATTTTACCCAAATGCTTATAGGCCAATTCGGTCACTTCCCTGCCACGTGGAGTGCGCATGATGAAGCCCTGTTGGATCAAAAAGGGCTCGTACACCTCTTCGATGGTCTCGGCGCTTTCCGAAACCGCTGTTGCCAAGGTGGTGATGCCCACAGGGCCTCCCTTGAACTTATCGATTAGGGTCGACAAAATTTTATTGTCCATTTCATCCAATCCATGGGTATCCACGTTCAAGGCCTTAAGGCCGTACTTGGAAATTTCCATGTCTATTGCACCATTGCCCTTGATCTCGGCAAAATCACGGACCCTTCTCAACAGGGCGTTACAGATCCTGGGGGTGCCCCTGCTCCTTCCCGCTATTTCAATGGCCGCGTCGAGGGTGATGGGTACTTTCAATATCTCGGCACTGCGCTCGACAATGGTCGATAACAGTTCGGTGGAATAATACTGCAATCTGCTCTGTATTCCAAATCTGGCGCGCATGGGGGCGGTCAACAAACCCGATCTTGTAGTGGCCCCGATCAGGGTAAATGGATTGAGGTTGATCTGCACCGAACGGGCATTCGGGCCCGTTTCGATCATGATATCGATTTTATAGTCTTCCATGGCAGAGTAAAGGTATTCTTCGACCACGGGACTCAAACGATGGATCTCATCGATGAAAAGGACATCCCTTTCCTCCAAATTGGTCAATAGCCCTGCCAGATCACCTGGTTTATCGAGTACGGGCCCTGAAGTAATTTTGATGCCCACCCCCAATTCGTTGGCCAGGATATGGGCCAAAGTCGTCTTCCCCAAACCCGGGGGGCCATGGAAAAGGGTGTGATCCAAAGCCTCTCCTCGGCGATTTGCGGCTTCCACAAACACCTTTAAATTTTCCAAAACCTGCTCCTGCCCCGTAAAATCCTCGAAAGTGATAGGGCGCAAAACCCTTTCGATATCGATTTCCTCAGGGGAGAAATGTTCGCCGGTGGCATCCAAAAATTCATTCATACACAAACAAAGATACTAAAAAGAGCAGCTGGCCAAATGGAGATGACCAAAAGAAAAGCAATTTGAACGAGCTGACATTTGTCATCTTTTTTTTCCCCCTTAATGATCATCTTTACCCACAACTTTACATTTAACACGAATATTATGTCAAATCCATTCAACCTCAAGGCCTACGGGATCAATACGGAAACCATTTACAGAAACACCAGCGTACCGATACTCTATGAACTGGGATTGCGCTTGGAAAAGGGTACCGCGATTTCCAATGTGGGGGCCTTGATGACCTATTCAGGTGAAAAAACGGGAAGGAGCCCAAAAGACAAACGGATCGTGAAACATCCCGACTCCGAAAAGAATATCGACTGGGGCAACATCAATATAGGGCTTGACGAACACACCTTTATGGTGAACCATGAACGGGCCATCGATTATCTCAATATTTGCAGCCATCTTTATGTCGTGGATGCCTATGCCGGTTGGGATCCCAAATACCGGATCAAAACCAGAATTGTCTGCACCCGTGCCTATCACGCACTTTTTATGCAAAATATGTTGATCATGCCCACCGCTGAAGAGTTGGCCAATTTTGGGGAACCCGATTATATTATCTTCAACGCTGGTGGCTTTCCGGCCAACCAATATACCTCCAACATGACCTCCAAGACCAGTGTGGATCTGAATCTGGAGCGCAAGGAAATCGTGATATTGGGCACCGAATATGCCGGAGAAATGAAAAAAGGCATCTTTTCCATCATGAATTATCTGATGCCCCTACAAAATGTACTGCCGATGCACTGTTCGGCCAATGTGGGCGAAAAAGATGATGTAACCATCTTGTTTGGATTGTCGGGCACGGGCAAGACCACTTTGAGTGCAGATCCCGCAAGAAGATTGATCGGAGATGATGAACATTGTTGGACAGAAGAAGGCACCTTCAATATTGAAGGCGGGTGTTATGCCAAGGCCATCAACCTGTCAGCCGAAAACGAGCCCGATATCTTCAATGCCATCAAATTTGGAACCGTACTTGAAAATGTGGTCTATAACAAACAGACCAGGGAGGTCGACTATACCGATACCTCCATCACCGAAAACACCAGGGCTTCTTACCCCATACAATATATCAACAATGTGCAAATGCCCTGCATTGCCGGGCATCCGGAGAATATTATATTTCTCACCTGCGATGCCTTCGGGATTTTGCCCCCGGTGAGCAAGCTCACGCCCGAGCAGGCAAGCTACCACTTCATTTCGGGCTATACGGCCAAGGTCGCCGGCACCGAAATGGGCGTGACGGAACCACAGGCCACGTTCAGCGCTTGTTTTGGGGCGGCCTTTATGATGTGGCATCCGAACAAATATGCAGCATTGCTCGCCAAAAAGATAAAGGAGCACAAGGTCAATGCCTGGCTGGTGAATACTGGCTGGACAGGGGGTGCCTATGGCAAAGGCTCCCGCATCAAACTGAAATATACTAGGGCCATGATCGATGCCATCCATCAAAAGCAGTTCGATGATGTTGCCTTCGTGAAGGATGAGGCATTCGGATTTCAAATTCCATTGAGTTGCCCCAATGTGCCCAGCGAATTGCTTTTTCCCAGAAATACTTGGGACGACAAGGAGAAATACCAAGAAGTAAAAAACAAATTGGTCACCCTTTTCAATGAGAATTTCAAGCAATTCGAAGCCAATGTAAATTTTGAAATCCTGGAAGCCGGACCGAAGCACAAAGAGAAACAACCTTCTTAGCAGCAAAAAGACCGCAAAGTAAAAACCCGACACCCAGGTGGACGGGTTTTTCTTTTTGTCACAACTTTAGGTTTGCTGGATCGAAATTGGCACCAAATTCGTAAATTATGCCAATGAAAAAGAAAGCCTACTCCGCTGGTACCCTCCAGTACATACCCTTTTTTTACGTCATCTGGTCAGACGACCTTTTATCGGCATCCGAGTCAACGTGGTACGCAAGGCCATCGATAATGACCACATCCCTAGACCAACGAAGATAGAGAGAGTCTCCAGAATTGGTTCGATGTTGACCGCCCGCCCCATGATACGATTTAAGCAATGGAAACAAACGATCAGCCAGTCGGCCGTGAAATTGGTTGAAGGCGACACCTATCCTCTGGCCGCTTTCAGTCAAAAGGTGGTTTGCCACTACGAAGAAGTCTGCCCTTTTAATGATAGTTTGAAACAAATAGAGGTGAATTTGGGCATTCAGCCCAATCACTACAATCATTTGTTCGATGTGGCGGTAGAACATAAACCCACATCGGATCATTACCAAGCCGACGAAATAGATGCTTTACTAAAAGGAAAACATTCCCAATTGATCGATGAATTCCGTGCACAATTGGCCCATCCTATTTTTGCATGGAAGATAAAACGGAATAAAAAGGAATACCGCGAACGCGTATTGGACCAAGTGCGCTTTCTGGCGAAACAAAAATATGGTGCGCTTGCTTATCCTCACGCCTATGGAGGCACGGGCAATATGGAAGGCTACGCCAACATTTTTGAAAACTTGATGTACGTTGATGGCAGTCTTACCATAAATTTGGGGTACAGTTTGGCCTATTTGGCGGAAGCATCCAAAAACTAGGCACCAAAAAGCACCACGACCTCTATTTAAAAGCTACCGGGGAAGCGAAGCTGTTGGGCTGTTTTGCCATGACCGAAACCGGCCACGGTTCGAATGTGCGCGGCATCAAAACAACTGCCACCTATGACCGCCACAGACGATAGCCTTGTTATCCATACCCCAGGAAAAAACGACAATAAGGAATACATAGGCAACGCCCTGCATGCCACCATGGCATCGGTTTTTGCACAGTTGATCGTAGATGGCAAAAATGAAGGGGTGCATGCCATTTTGGTGCCCCTCCGAAATGAAAAGCATGAACTGTTGCCAGGAGTGAAAATCGAGGACAACGGCTATAAGTTGGGTTAAATGGGGTCGACAACGGTAAAATTTGGTTCGATCAGGTGTCGGTACCGCGGGAAAATCTGCTGAACAAATATGGTGACATCACGAGGATGGCACGCTACCATTCCGGAATCGGCAACCCTAACAAACGATTTTTTACCATGTTGGGCACCTTGGTCGGAGGCCGTATCTGTGTTGCCACGGGCCGGATTGGGCGGTGCCAAAATGGCTTTGGCCATTGCGGTGAAATATGCCTTGAAAAGAAGACAGTTCAATGACAGTATCAAAATGCAGGAAGATCTGTTGATGGATTACCCTACACATCAATTGCGCTTGACCCCATTGGTGGCTTCCGCCTACGTTTACCATGTTACCCTGGATAAAATGATGGAAAGTTATTGCGATGCATCCCAGCCCGACAAAAGGAAGGTTGAGACCCAGGTCGCGGGCTTGAAAGCCATCATCACCTGGTATGCCAACAGTGCCATTCAGGAATGCAGGGAGGCTTGTGGCGGAAAAGGATATCTCATTGAAAACAGAATCGCCGACCTCAAGGGCGACGTCGATATTTTTACCACTTTTGAAGGGGATAACAACGTACTGTTGTTATTGGCCGCAAAAGGGGTATTGTCTGACTTCAAAGCGGAATTCAATAGTGCCGGATTTACTTCGGTTCTTAAATTATTGAGCACCCAGATCGCGAAATCGGCTCACCGCCATCAATCCGGTGTATGCCAATAAGGTAGACCCCGAGCATCTTTATAATCCAAAATTCCATCAACATGCCTTTGATTACAGGACGCGAAGATTGACTTTTTCCTTGGCCATGCGGATTCGGGATTATGTAAAAAAGGGAATGCCGTCGTACCAAGCCTTTCTTAAGGTGCAAACCCACTTACTCGCGCTAGGCAAAGCCTATAGCGTTGAATTGGCCTATCGTACATTTTCCGATTTTACGGCAACGATTTCCGACGAAAAGAACAGACTGTTGTTCCAAAAATTGGGGGCGTTATATGCATTGCACCAAATCCGCCTCGATGCTTCCTGGTATTTGGAACAAGGGTATATCGGCAACACGAAATCCAAGGCGATACGACAGAGGGTAGAGCGGCTCAGTACCGAATTAAGGCCACATTTAGGGGTTTTGGTAGCCGGTTTTGGTATACCGGATGCCTGCATGACCGCACCTATCGGACAATAGTTTATTCCTCTTTGTGCAGTTCCGATTTATTCAGAAATTCGGTTATGGTAATACTGGGATTGCCATAAAGGAAAGTTTGGGAGGCTCCTTGGGAAGAAAGATCGAGATTGTCCCGAGCAAATATTTCGGCACTGGGCGACTCCTGTAAATTGATTCTTACATTCACCGCTTCAAATTTTTCGGCCTTTAATTTGGCATCGTTAAAAAGGTTGGCGGTGAGCAGTTCCGTTGCCCCTTCAATTATAGCGGAGGCGTTTTGAACCATATCGATGGAAGTACTGCCGTTCAAGGAGTATATTCGAACATCTGACCTATCCTTTAAATTGATGTGCAGGGAATCGGTCTGAAGGTTCAGATCTCCGGAGCTTATTCCTTCCATGGTCACATCAACGATACCGGCGTTCACGTTCATCATCAGACGCGAAGTGCCGGTCTGTTGCACGGTGAATACATCCGTTGTAAAACTGTCTTCCGATTCTATTTTTCCTTCACGTAAATAAACCGATATCAATTCGCTGCAATCGACCACGATGTTCAATTCTTTCTTGGACGTTACCCTATAAAAAGAACTGATCGACAAGGTACTGTCGGCCACCTTGAACCTAAACACATTGATCAAATTTTCATCTGCCGTAATCTGGTAGCCGTACTCATTTGAATTTCTGAGGGTGATATCCAAATCGTCATTGAGCTCTATCTTATTGAAGGCAGGCAGACTTTCCAGTGACTCGACGACATTTCTATTGCCCTTAATTTTCGGCTTCCGCTGCGCGAGTCCATGAAAACAAATGACAAGTGCAAGAAATATTAAAATTCTTTTCATACGGGAAACATTTTGTAAAAACAACCTATACACCATCGGATTATTAGGACAGGCGCTCCTATTGGCCCACCCACAACTTCATTTTTCAAAAGGAAAAAAAAGTTCGAATTAAATATATCAAAAAAATGCCCAACCGGTGAGGTTGGGCATATTATTTTGGAATTGGGAAACCTTAATGGTTCATTTCTTCCTCGTCTTTTTGTAATGGTACCGTCTGCGGTACAAAATCCTGTCCGGGAATGATGTATTCGCCATTTTCATCCACTTTGCTATAGTCATATGCCCAGCGGTGTACGTGAGGTATGGGGCCATCCCAGTTTCCATGGATGTGCTTCATTTCCGCAGTCCATTCCAATGTATTCGATTTCCAAGGGTTTTTGGGCCCTTTCTTGCCGTAGAATATACTAACGATAAAATTGTAAAGGAATACCAATTGGGCCAAGCCCGCGATGAGGGCAAAAACGGTCATCAACACCTGCACATCGGTTAATTCGTCGAACATCGGAAAGGCGGTATTTTCATAGTAACGCCTGGGTACCCCCGCCATGCCCACGAAGTGCATGGGAAAGAAAACGCCGTACGCACAAATAGCGGTCACCCAAAAATGTACGTAACCTAAATTCTTGTTCATCATTTTTCCCTCGAACATTTTCGGGAAACCAATGGTATACCCCGGCGAAGAGGCCGTACAAGGCCGATATCCCCATGACCAGGTGAAAGTGTGCCACGACGAAATAGGTATCGTGGACATTGATGTCCAAGGTGCTATCCCCCAAAATAATCCCGGTGAGCCCCCCCGTAATAAATGTGGAGACCAATCCAATGGAAAAAAGCATCGCCGGATTCAACTGTAAATTGCCCTTCCAGAGGGTCGTGATATAGTTGAATGCCTTTACCGCCGAAGGAATCGCAATCAACAAGGTCGTAAACGTAAACACCGACCCAAGAAATGGGTTCATTCCCGATATAAACATATGGTGGCCCCATACGATGGTCGACAAGAATGCAATGGCCAAAATGGAGGCGACCATGGCACGGTAACCGAAAATAGGTTTACGGGCGTTGGTGGACATGACTTCAGAGGTAATGCCCAAGGCCGGCAACAATACGATATATACCTCAGGGTGTCCCAAAAACCAGAACAAATGCTCATAGAGTACCGGTGAGCCGCCTTGGTAGTGCAGCACTTCCCCTTGAATGAAAATATCGGATAGGAAGAAAGAGGTGCCAAAACTTCTGTCCATGATCAACAACAAAGCCGCCGACAACAATACAGGGAATGAAATTACCCCGATGATCGCCGTTACGAAAAATGCCCATATGGTCAGTGGCAGCCTGGTCATCGACATGCCTTTGGTCCTAAGGTTGATCACCGTGACGATGTAGTTCAAGGATCCCAAGAGGGAAGAAGCGATGAAAATGGCCATCGATACCAACCACAGCGTCATCCCCATACCCGACCCTGGTTGTGCCATTGGCAAGGCGCTCAATGGTGGGTACACCGTCCATCCCGCGGCAGCCGGTCCGGCTTCCACGAACAATGATAGTACCATGATGACACTGGAAATGAAGAACATCCAATACGATAGCATGTTCAAAAATCCCGAAGCCATGTCACGTGCCCCGATCTGTAGTGGAATCAAAAGATTACTGAAGGTACCGCTCAATCCAGCCGTGAGCACGAAGAACACCATAATGGTTCCGTGTATGGTGATCAAGGCCAGATAAATATTGGCGTCCATCACCCCATCTGGGGCCCATCGTCCCAAGATGGCCTCAAAAAGAGGGAAGGATTGTCCTGGCCAGGCCAATTGCATCCTAAAAATCAAGGACATGGCGATGCCGATAAAGCCCATGATCAACCCTGTAATCAAGTATTGCCTGGCGATCATCTTATGATCTTGACTGAAAATATATTTGGTTACAAAGGTTTCTTTGTGATGGTGGGCGTGATCCTCTGAATGATCTTCTACATGTGCATGAGCTGTTGCAGACATAATTTTTGAATTTATATTAATTTTCCTTTTATAGCCGTTTTTTTATTGTGCCGAAGCCATGGTTTGGCCAAAAGACTGCTGTTCCGCCATCCACGCATCATATTCTTCCTGGGTCTCGACAATGATCTTCATTTGCATATTGTAATGCGATTTACCACAAATCTTGTTGCAAAGCAAAATATAATCAAATTCCCATGGATCTGAATTATCCTCTCCATTGGCCGCCCTTTCTGCCCTGATGGCATTGGTACGTTTTACCTTATCCACCACATCGGGATCTAAGTCGCATTTCCTCCGTGGTCTTTATCGGAGTGAACGAAAATTCGGTGATCATTCCGGGAACACAGTTCATCTGTGCCCTGAAATGGGGCATATACGCCGAATGTAATACATCTTGTGACCGCATTTTAAAATTTACTTTTCTTCCTACTGGGAGGTGGAGTTCCTTCACGATCACATCATCGGTCGCATAGGTATCCGATTCATCCAAACCAAGGACATTGGCCCTATCGATATCGATCATCCTTACATTGGCACTTCCCAATACATTATCGGCACCGCCGTATCTTGCTGTCCAGTTGAACTGTTGTGCATAAAGTTCCACGATCAATGGGTCATCTTCTTCATTCACATCCATGATGGTCGTCCAGGTATACAATCCCCAAAGAATCAAGCCTGCCAAAACGATTACCGGAATGATCGTCCAAATAAACTCGAGACGATCGTTATCGGCATAAAACAAGGCTTTCTTGTTCTTCTCGCCCCGGTATTTATAACCGAAGTAATGCAAAAGCAACTGGGTGATCGTCTGCACTACAAAGATAATGATCATCGATATCAACATCAAATAATCATATTCCCCACCATGGGCAGAGGCCGCTTCCGGAAGCAGCACTTTGGTATACTTCCAAAAACTGAATATGGTGATGCCGTATATGAAGATCAAAAAGGCAAACAACATGTAACCATTGTTCTTATTATCGGTGTCGTTGGCGATTTCGTTGCGCTCTGTTTTCAATCGGGACAATTCGAAAATCTTGGTCATTTGCCAAATTGCAATCGCCACCAGAACCAGAACAGTTAAAATCAGTAATGTCGTCATCGTATGTTTTACTATTGTACGTTAAAACTCCTTAATAATGAAAATGCTTGCTTTCCTCGATAAACGGATTGCGCTTGGGCTGCAAGCGGTGCGGTCGATAAGCGCTCGGAAAACCCAAAAAATGAATAAGCCCAAAAAGAAAATAACGGCACCGATTTCGGGAATGCCTATATACCACTGGTCTCCCACGGTGGAGGGCATGATCATATTGAAAATGTCCAAATAATGTCCAGCCAAGGATGACCAATCCTGCCATGATCACGAACCAATTCACCCTTTTGAACTCGCTGTTCATCAAAATAAGTATCGGAAATACGAAGTTCATCACCACCATGGCGAAAAAGGGCAACTTGTAGTCCTCGATCCTGGTCACGTAATAGGTGACCTCTTCAGGAATATTCGAATACCAAATCAACATAAACTGGGAAAACCACAAGTAGGTCCAGAAAATACTGATACCGAACATAAATTTGGCCAAATCATGGATATGGCTATCCGTAACTTCTTCCAAGTAACCTTTTGACTTCAAATAGATGCTCACCATGGCGATCACCGTAATACCCGAAACGAACATACTGGCAAACACATACCACCCGAACAAGGTGCTGAACCAGTGGGGATCGACACTCATGATCCAATCCCAGGACATCATCGATTCCGAGATGAGATAAAATACAAGGAAGCCCGCCGAAATCCTAAAATTCAACTTAAAATTCGCATTGTCCCCGGCCTGATCCTGTTGCAAAGAAAGCTTTCTGGAATATTCCCGGTACAAGATCCATCCTCCTAAAAATATGGCGGCACGAATCAAAAACAGATGTAGGGTCGAGAAACCCGCATTTCCCTTGCAGCAATTTGTCCTCCGCGACCACATCGGCATCCATCCAAACGAACAGATGGTTCATGTGCATCACTGAAAGCAAGAGGATTACAAAGATAATGATACCCCCGGGCACGATGTAGGAAGTGATCCCTTCCATCACCCTGAACAAAAGGGGCGACCAGCCCGCTTGGGCAGCATGTTGTATCGCGTAAAAGACCAAGGCCCCCAACGAGATCATAAAGAAAAAGAAGGCGGCCACATAAAGGGCGGCCCAAGGTTTGTTCTGCAATTGGTGCAGCAGGTGTTCGTCGTGCGACGTACCGTGCCCTGCCGCTGCATGATCTCCCCCATCAGCCATGGCACCACCGTGCCCGGCCGCTGCCCCTTGGCCTGCTTCTGAGGCATGTTCCCCACCATGGCCATCATCGTGTGCCTCGACCATTGCTTTGGCCTCCTCGACCGTCTTCGGCGCCGAGACAAAACCAACCCCAATGGCAAGCACTCCTATGGCCATTAAAATGAAGGAAGTTATTTTTAAACGATTTGAAAAAGTGTACATCGTATCTATGTATTATTTTGTTAGGTCTTGTTTCAGTTTCATCACATATTCCGAAACTTGCCACATTTCATGGGTATTCATCTGGGAGGCATACGACCCCATGGAATTAATTCCGTACTGCATGGCATGGAAAGTTGTGCCCACCGTTACGTTTCTTGCCGCATCGTCATAGCTCGGCACCCCAAGAATTTTTTCTCGCTCCACCAGATAACCCTTCCCATTCCCTTGTTGCCATGACAGATGGCACAATAAATTTCATAAAGGGCCTGTCCTTCGGATAGGTTCTTCTCCTGATCGAGGGAATCTAACGGACTGGTCTGCAAGCGCGCCAATTCCTTGCCCTCTGGACTATTGTCATATTCATAAGGCAGCCATCCCCGATTGATGGTATTCGCCACCGGAAGTTGTGCCTCGGAGCCTTTGGGCAAAAAGTCGACCTTTTCATAGGTCTCATAGCCTACGGGCATATACATATTGGGCATGTACTGGTAATTGGGCCTGCTTTTGTCAAAACACGAAACCATCCCCAAAAGGATACCCGATATCATAAATAATTTTTTCAAACTGTTCATAATCAATGACTGTTTTTGATGATGTTCAATTCCACCGCTCCGGTATCCAATAATAAATCGGTGAGTTCCTTTTCGTTATCATGCACCTCGATTTCCATGATAAAATGGGCGTCGGTGGTTCTCACATCCGGATTTTCGGCCTTTTTGAAAGGCCATAGGCGACTTCTTAAATAGAAGGTGATCACCATGAGGTGGGCCGCAAAAAATACGGTCAACTCGAACATGATGGGCACAAAGGCCGGCATGTTTTCGATATAGCTAAAACTGGGCTTACCCCCAATGTCCTGGGGCCAGTCTTGGATCATGATATAATTCATCATTACAATGGAGACCGCCAGACCTACACAACCGTAGATAAAGGAAGTGATGGCAATCCTTGTTGGCGCCAGCCCCATCGCCTTGTCCAGACCATGTACCGGGAACGGACAATACACTTCCTCGATATGATGTTTGGCCGCTTTTACTTTTTTGACGGCATGCATTAAAACATCGTCGTCATCGTAATAGGCATGTATAGTTGTAGAAGCCATAATTATTTATCCAAGTTTAAAAATTTTCTTGCCTGCCCGGCCCAGTCGTCACGTTGCGCCCTTCCAGGAAAGGTTTCCGTCAGCGCATCGAGCATATCATACTCCTTTTCGCCCATTTTGCTTACTTGCAAAAAGCTGAATATACCTAGTTTATTCAATGTTTTCTCCATTAAAGGCCCAATGCCCTTTACCTTTTTAAGGTCATCGGGACGATTTTTCGAAGGATCGAAAGACCCAATGCTTTTCAACAGGTTAAAGGCAGGCTGCAGCGCCGAATTTCCTTCTTCGGCCAGGCCAACGCTTTCCCCTTCCGAGAGGATGGTATGCCTAACATTGCCGCCCTTGGTAATGGTGTACAAAGGTTTCCCTTCCGCGCGAAGTACTTTGTACCGCTCGCCCGATGACTTCAATATCGATTTCACCTCTGCTTGGGCAATTACCGGGAAGGTTCTTGCGTACAACAAGAAAAGTACAAAAAAGAAGCCCAGTGTTCCTATAAAGATTCCGATATCCACAAAGGAGGGTGAAAACATGGTCCATGAAGAGGGAAGGTAGTCCCTGTGCAAGGAGGTCACGATGATCACAAATCGTTCGAACCACATCCCGATGTTCACTATAACGGAAATGAAGAACGAGAACATGATGCTGGTCCGTAATTTTTTGAACCACATAAACTGCGGTGAGAACACATTACAGGTCATCATCGACCAATAGGCCCACCAATAAGGGCCTGTGGCCCTGTTCAGGAATGCATACTGTTCATATTCCACGCCCGAATACCATGCCATAAAGAGCTCGGTAATGTAGGCGCAACCGACGATGGATCCTGTAATCATGATCACGATGTTCATCAATTCGATATGTTGTACGGTGATATAGGCTTCCAAATGACAGACCTTTCGCATGATGATCAGCAAGGTATTCACCATGGCAAATCCGGAGAAAACCGCCCCGGCAACGAAATATGGCGGGAAAATGGTGGTATGCCATCCGGGAATCACCGAAGTGGCGAAGTCAAAGGATACGATGGTGTGCACGGATAGTACCAAGGGAGTGGCCAAACCTGCCAGTACCAATGACACTTCCTCAAATCGCTGCCAATCCTTGGCACGACCGGTCCATCCAAAACTCAACAAACTGTATATCTTTTTCTGGAAAGGCAATACGGCCCTATCGCGTATCATGGCAAAATCGGGCAAAAGACCCGTCCACCAGAACACCAAGGATACGGAAAGGTAGGTCGAGATCGCAAACACGTCCCATAGTAAGGGGGAGTTGAAATTGACCCAAAGCGAACCGAATTGGTTGGGTATGGGCAGTACCCAGTAGGCCAACCAAGGGCGGCCCATGTGTATGATCGGAAACAAACCTGCCTGGATCACCGAAAAGATGGTCATCGCCTCGGCGGAACGGTTGATCGCCATTCTCCATTTTTGGCGGAACAAAAGGAGTACCGCGGATATTAGCGTACCCGCATGGCCGATCCCTACCCACCAAACGAAGTTGGTGATATCCCAGGCCCAGTTGACGGTCTTGTTCAATCCCCAAGTACCGATACCTGTTGAAATGGTATAAATAATACAACCGACTCCCCATAGGAATGCGGCTAGGGCAATTGAGAATACTATCCACCAATGCTTATTGGCCTTTCCTTCTACCGGAAACGCTATGTCTACCGTTACATCGTGGTAGCCTTTGTCTCCTAGTACCAGGGGCTTTCTTATAGGTGCTTCGTAATGCGACGCCATAAATATTTATTATAGTTACTTACCTAATCCTTTGCTTATGCTTCGTTGGTGTTTCTCACTTTCACGTGATAGAAAACGTTGGGTTTTGTGCCTACATGCTCCAATAAATGGTACATCCGTTCACTCTTCGACAATGAGGTCACCTGGCTTTCAGGGTCGTTCACGTCGCCAAAAACAATGGCGCCATTGCCACAGGCCGACGAGCAAGCCGTTTGGAATTCCCCATCCTTGATCAATCGACCATCCCTTTTGGCGTCCAAAATGGTTTTTTGGGTCTTTTGGATACACATCGAACATTTTTCGATGACCCCTCGGGAACGAACGTTCACATCCGGGTTGATGACCATTTTGCCCAAATCGTTGTTCATATGGTAATCGAACTCATCGTTGTTGTTGTAAAGGAACCAGTTGAACCTTCTCACCTTATAAGGACAGTTGTTGGCGCAATAACGCGTGCCGACACATCTGTTGTAGGCCATATGGTTCTGGCCCTGTCTGCTGTGCGAAGTCGCCGCTACCGGACAAACGGTTTCACAGGGTGCATGGTTGCAATGCTGGCACATCACGGGCTGAAAGGCCACTTGCGGATTGGCCGCTGGATCTTCCAATTCGCCAAATCCGCCCAATGAACCCTTTGGCCCGGAAAGGCCATCGAATTCCTCTTTTTTCGTATCATCCTGAAGGAAAGTATCTTCGGAGGAATAATACCGATCGATGCGCAACCAATGCATGTCCCTTGATTTCCTTACCTCTTCCTTGCCCACAACCGGAACGTTGTTCTCGGCATGACATGCGATCACGCAAGCCCCACAACCGGTACAGGCGTTCAGGTCGATCGACATATTGAAATGGTGGCCAATGGATCGATCGAAACTGTCCCAAAGGTCAACGGTGGTCGCGGGAACTTCCTGATGGTTCAATGAAACCATCGGTACTTCGTTCCATTCGGCGTGGTCTTTGGTATTAAAAATTTCCAAGGTGGTCTCCTTGATAATATCGCCCCTGCCCATCAAGGTCTTTTGCAATTGAATGCAGGCGAACTCATGGTTGCCACTCGATTTTTCGACGGTCGCAGATTGTATGCTGTTAAATCCCTGGTAGAGGGGAAAGGCATTCACCCCGGTCTGCATTTCGGTTTTCATGCCCACTTGCTTGCCATAACCAAAGGCAAGTCCAATGGATCCGTTGGCCTGTCCGGGCTGAATGATTACCGGCACTTTGTCTACGGATACGCCATTGACCGTTATTTTTGCATAACTGCCATCAAGGCCGCCATTGGCTACATTTACGTTGACCAACCCCAATTTTTCGGCATCACTCTTTGAGATGGTCATATAATTGTCCCACGTCACGCGGGTGATGGGGTCCGGGAATTCCTGCAACCATGGATTGCTGGCCTGCTGGCCATCTCCCATGGCCACTTTGGAATAAAGGGACAGTTCCATGCCTTCGATGCTGGATGCCGCCAAGCTGCTCACCGCAGTTGCGATGGACAAGCTATTGGTTTCCGCGGCTACGGAGGCATCGCTTCCGGCTTCCTTATCGGTCGGTTCCTTGACATTGGTTGAGGGATCGGCCTTTTCCGCATCGGTCACCATTGTGTCGGGGACACCAAAAACACCTGCCTGAAGTGCCAGGTTCCAACTCGCCCCGTTGAGGATGCCCGTACTCCAGGTATCTTTTATATAATCGTAGTATGTTTTGTCGCTTCCCATCCATTGTAACAGGGCGGTTTGAAACTGACGTGTATCGAACAATTGCCTGATGGTGGGCTGCATTAAACTATAATGTCCTTTTTTGATCTGTGCGTCACCCCAAGATTCAAGGAAGTGATTGGCCGCGGCGGTGTACTGCACCACTTCCGTAGTTTCGTTCCAGTTGGTGGAGAACGCCACGGAAAGTCCAACTTTTTCAAGGCCTTCCTTAAAATCGGCGGCATTGGGCAGCGCATACATCGGGTTGACCCCGTCCATGATCAAGGCGCCCACTTTCCCGGCCTTCATATCGGCAATCAAGGCATTGACCGCATTGTGGTTTCCCTGACGTACATAGCGCGGTGATTTTGCATCGAACGCATTGCTGTTCAGCATTTCGTTGATGGCCAATACCACTGCTTGGGCATTGATATCATCGATGCCCGAAACGACCACTGCGGCCGAGGTATTCTTGCGAATCTGTTCCACTACTTGGTCGATTGCCGTTTCTGCCTCCCCAAGTTCACCGCTCACGGAACTGCCGTTCAACTTGGCGTACAGTTTTGCCAACGCGATCTTCTGCATGCTCGGCGTCAATGGAACGCGTTTATCGGCATTGGCGCCTGTTAGCGTCATATTCGATTCGAACTGTATGTGCCGCGACATTTTGCCGTTCCTTGGCACGCGTCCTTTTGAGTAACCACTATCGTAGCCCCCCCCTTGCCAATCCGACAAGAAATCGGCACCGAAAGAAACAATGAGTTCCGCCTTTTCAAAATCGTAATCCGCCAAGGCCCTATCGCCATACTTGGCCTCAAATGCGCTTAAGGCAGCATCCTCGGAAATGGCATCATAGGTAACATGGTTCACATTGCCATACATTGCCGAGAACTCGTTGATCAAACGATCCGTGGAAGGACTCGCATAGGTCTGTGTCAAAAAGGCAATCTGTTGTTGGGTGTTTTGTAGGGAACCCAATTTCGCCTTTACCGCCGCATCCAAAGCGGCCCATTCAACGGGCTCTCCATTCGACAATGGACCTTGGACCCTTGTACTGTCGTATAATCCCAAAACGGATGCCTGAACCCTTGCATTGGCATGGCCCCCTATTTTGGCATCGGTATTGTTTTCAACTTTAATGGGCCGGCCCTCACGGGTTTTGATCAAGATGCTGGCAAAATCAAAACCATTGGCGATGGTGGTCGCATAAAAGTTGGCCACACCGGGAACGATGTTCTCAGGCGCCACCACATAAGGTATGGATTTGATGACCGGACCTTCACAGGCGGCCAACGAAGCGGCCGCGGTGCTGAAACCCACATACTTCAAAAAATCCCTTCGATTGGTATTACTGCTGGCAAGTGTTTCCTTATCGCCCAAAAACGAATCAACCGGAATCGCTTCCACAAATTCGTTGTGTTTTAGCGTCTCAACAATGGAATCGTTGGGATTTAACTCCGCTTCGTTCTTCCAATATTTCTTGTTTGATGCCATACGTATATCTCTGTAATTAGCTGCTTAATGAATGGATTAATAATGACACTTACCACATTCCAAACCACCCATCTGTGCGGCGGTAAGATTGTCAACCCCATATTTTTTTGAAAGTTCGGCGTGAATTTTTTCGTAGTAGGCGTTGCCTTCCACCTTGACGTTGGTCTCCCTATGGCAATTGATGCACCATCCCATGGTAAGCGGGGAATACTGGTACATGATTTCCATTTCCTCGACCGGACCGTGACAGGTTTGGCATTCGATGCCGGCTACCGAAACGTGCTGGGAGTGGTTGAAATAAGCGAAATCGGGCAGGTTGTGTATCCGCACCCACTCAACCGGTTGCGATTCGCCGGTGTATTTTTGGTTCTCTTCGTCCCACCCTACGGCCTTGTATAGTTTTTTGATTTCGCCCGTATAGAAATCGTTGGTATAGCCATTGGCCAAATCTTCTTGGCTGGGCCCTTCCGGATTGCCTTTATATTCGTAAATGGATTTGTGGCAGTTCATACATACGTTGAGCGACGGGATTCCCGAATGTTTGGAAACCCTGGCCGAGGAATGGCAATATTTACATTCGATTTTGTTCGCCCCAGCATGGATCTTATGGGAATAATGTATGGGCTGGATCGGGGCATACCCTTGATCCACACCAACCTGCATCATCCAGCCGTAGGCGAAATAAGCGCTTCCCAACAAGAGGAAAATCACCGTTACCAACACCAAGAATTGATTTTGGGCGAAAGCTTTCCAAATCGGGGTGCGCTTTTGGGCCGCTTCCTTTTCAAGGACCAGGCCATTGGCTTCCGCGATACGTCTCAAGGTGTTGTTGACCAGGAACAACATCATCACCAATAACCCGAAAATAAGGGCAAGCGCCCCTAAGATAATCTCATTGGATATGCCGGAGGAAGCGGTTGTACCTCCGGTTGGGGCGGCAGCTGCAGCTGCCGCGGCCACCGGAGCGGGTGGAGGCGCTGCCGTATAGGCCAAAATATCATCGATATCGGCATTGGACAGGGTAGGGAAAGCGGTCATTGCCGCTTTGTTGTATTCGTTATAGATCTTGTTGGCATAGGCGTCGCCCGAGGCGATCATCCCGGAACTGTTCTTGATCCATTTATAGAGCCATTCACGATCCAAGCCCTCGCTTTCCGACAAGCGTGATTCCACATTGGCCAGGGCGGGACCCGTCATTTTGCGATTCAGTGCATGGCATGCGGCGCAGTTCTGGGTGAACAGGGTTTTTCCCTTGGCAACATCCCCACCGGAACCGGCATCAGCGGCAACGACCGCTTCGGCTTGTACGGCAACGGCCGCATCCTGAGCAGAGATCGGATTGGAGAAGAGAAGTGCAATTAGGAGGCTTTTCCCTAAAAAGCTTGAGAGGACAACACGGTACAAAACCTTTTTCATGTGTTTATATCATTATTTTCGACGATCGGGAAAATTCCAAAAAAAAAAACGGAAGTAGCTGCGTTACAACTTGGTATAACATACTTCGCAACGACTGGACCATCCCATGAATCGTTTCAGACTCAATTTTGGCACGATATTTTATGGTCTTTGATGATTTAAAGACATTTTATAAGTGCCGAAATTGTTGCCAAAAATACGACATAGACTTTATTTGGGAAATGTTAAGGGATTGATAATTTATAATTTATAATTATTCTAAATAGTGTTTTTTTGCGATGGGTTGATCCTTAAAAATTTACTTTTGCAACAAGTAGTTGAAACTTAAGTTTGCCATATGATGAAAGCCATTTTTATTATAATGTCCATGACCTTCTGCCTTGGTACCGCACTGGCCCAAAAAGGCCAGATCAAGATCGAACAAGACCAGAAAATCAACACTTTGCTGGATGCCTACAAAGCGTTGAACGAGAATACTGATTATTACAGGATTCAAGTCGGATTTGGATCTTTTGACAAGGCGCAAAAAATTAAATCGGAAGTCGAGATCGACTTCCCGGACTTGCCTTCAAAAATTGATTTTGATTCCCCAACCTACCGCGTTCGGGTGGGTCAGTTCAAAAACAGGTTGGAAGCGGAAAGAAAATACAATGAGGTAAGGCAGAAATATCCTGACGCCATGCTCCTAAAACCAAAAAAATCGACCAATTAAGTCGATTTTTTTTGTGTTACTTGCTTTGGAAACTGGGCAACCCTGTCTACAAAATCCACTATTTCAATTTCTTCTTCACCGCTACCTCCTGGAAAGCCTCCACGATATCCCCTTCGACGATGTCGTTGTAATTCTTGATCTGCAGGCCGCAATCATAGCCCTTGGCCACTTCCTTCACATCATCCTTAAATCGTTTGAGCGAAGTAAGTTCTCCCGTATAGACCACAACGCCGTCGCGGATCAGTCGAATGCCCGAATTCCTGAATATCTTGCCACTTGTGACCATACAACCTGCGATGGTCCCGATTTTTGATATCTTGAAAGTTTCCCGAATTTCGGCGGTTCCCGAAATTTCTTCCCTGATTTCCGGCGACAACATCCCTTCCATGGCATCTTTAAGGTCGTTGATCGCATCATAGATGATGGAATACATGCGGATGTCTATTTCCTCTTTTTCCGCAATCATTTTGGCATTGCCCATCGGTCGGACATTGAAACCAATGATGATCGCATCGGAAGCCGAGGCCAGCAATACGTCCGATTCGGTAATGGCACCCACTCCCTTATGGATGATGTTCACCTGAATTTCGGCGGTCGTGAGTTTTTGGAACGAATCGGTCAAGGCTTCGACAGAGCCATCAACGTCTCCTTTGAGGATGATGTTGAGCTCCTTGAAGTCGCCCAAGGCGATTCGCCGACCGATTTCATCGAGTGTGATATGGCGTTGTGTCCGCACCGACTGTTCCCGCATCAGCTGTGCCCTTTTGGAGGCAATCTGCTTCGCTTCCCTTTCGTCGAGCAGTACGTTGAACTTATCCCCTGCTTGGGGCGCTCCGGCCAAACCGAGTACCGAAACCGGCGTAGCTGGTCCGGCAGATACGATTTCCTTGCCCCTTTCGTCCTGCATCGCCTTCACTTTTCCACTATGGGTTCCGGCGAGGACATAATCCCCGATATTTAGGGTTCCGCCCTGCACCAAAACGGTGGAAACGTAACCGCGGCCCTTATCCAAAAAGGCTTCGACAACGGTGCCCGAGGCCAATTTATCCGGATTGGACTTCAATTCCAAGAGCTCGGCTTCCAACAACACTTTTTCCAACAATTCCTTTACCCCTGCACCTGTTTTTGCTGAAATGTCATGGGATTGTATCTTACCTCCCCAATCTTCCACCAAAAAATTCATCTGTGCGAGACCTTCCTTGATCTTATCGGGATTTGCGGTAGGCCTATCTATTTTATTGATGGCAAAAACCATGGGAACCCCAGCCGCTTGAGCATGGCTAATGGCTTCCTTCGTCTGTGGCATGATATCGTCATCGGCCGCAATGACGATGACCGCGATATCGGTCACCTGTGCGCCCCTTGCCCTCATGGCCGTAAAAGCCTCGTGGCCAGGAGTATCCAAAAAGGTGATGCGTTGCCCATTGTCGAGCATTACGCTATAGGCACCTATATGCTGTGTGATACCACCACTTTCCCCCGCGATTACATTCGCTTCCCTGATGTAGTCCAGGAGAGAAGTCTTTCCGTGGTCAACGTGCCCCATGACGGTAACGATCGGAGCCCTTGGTTTCAAATCTTCCGGCTTATCTTCGGTTTCTTCGATCGCCTCTTCGATTTCTGCATTGACAAACTCAACCTCATAGCCAAATTCATCGGCCACAATCGAAAGCGTTTCCGCATCCAAGCGTTGGTTCATCGTAACCATGATGCCCAATGACATACAGGCCGAAATGATTTCGGTGGTGGAGACGTTCATCATCGTTGCCACTTCACTGGCAGTTACGAATTCGGTCACCTTGAGCACCTTGCTATCCAGTTCCTGCTGTTCAAGATCTTTTTCGGTTTGTTGCCGGTGCTGATCCCTTTTATCCCTTCTGTATTTTGCGCCCTTGCCCTTTTTCGATTTTCCTTGGAGTTTTTCCAAGGTTTCCCGTACTTGCTTTTGTACATCTTCCTCGGTAGGCTCTACTTTTGGGGCGCCATAACGCTGTCCGATACCTTTTCGTTGCACCCCGCCTCTAGCTCGAGCTGACGAATCCCCGCCAGAACCGCTTCCGGGTGAACTTATGATGCGTTTTCGCCTTTTTTTCCTGTCGGATGCCTCACCGCCCGCCTTTGATTCCTCTTTCTTTTTCTTGGGTTTGTTGAACTGGGTCAAATCGATTTTATCGCCCATGATCTTTGGGCCGCTCAACTTCTTGTATTTTGTGGTAATCGTCTCAGTCGCAGGTGTCGCTTCCTCGGTTTCGGTTTCAGTTTCGGCTACAGGGGTTACCGGTTTTTCCACTTTGGCCGCAGTGGCTTTTTCGACCTTGGCCACAGGTTCTTTGACCTTCTTTTCTTTCTTTTCCTTAACGGGTGCCTCCTCGGCCTTTTCAACGGGCTTTTCAACGGGCTTTGGTTTTTTGGCCGCCTCCAGATCGATTTTGCCCACTTTTTTAGGACCGGTGATTTCACCTTTGGCCCTTATTATTTTTTCGGAAGCTGCAGCCCGCTTTTCCCTTTCAAGTCGTTTGTCTTCCTGTTCCTGTTCGAGCTGTATTCTTATGGCCTCTTTTTCCTTCCTTTTCTCCTCCCCCACTTCTTGGGATGCTACCTTCTTGCTCATGTCGGTCTCAAACTCATCCTGAAGCACATGATATACCTCATCGGAAATCTTGGTCGTCGGCCTTGATTCGATGGTAATTCCTTTTGACGCAAGATAATCGACCGCCCTATCCAAAGAAATATTGAGTTCCCTAAGGACCTTGTTAAGCCTTATGTTTGCATTTTCTGCCATAAATATCTATTCCCTAAATTCTTTTAATTCGTTGCTAATATAGCTAATCTTCCAATTCTTCCTTGAGAATGCGAACAACTTCCGCTATGGTCTCTTCCTCCAAATCGGTTCGTTTTACCAACTCATCGATGTCTTGTTCCAGAATACTCCTTGCGGTATCCATCCCTATTTTTTTGAATTCCTCGATGATCCAGGCATCGATTTCATCGGAGAACTCGGTCAATTCCACATCTTCTTCGACCCCTTCCCGGAACACATCTATCTCATAACCGGTCAATTGCCCGGCCAATCGAATATTATGGCCGCCTCGACCGATTGCTTTTGATACTTCTTCGGGCTTTAGGTAAACCTGGGCCGTCATCTTCTCATCATTCAATTTTACCGAGGAAACCCGGGCAGGGCTCAATGCCCTGGTGACCATCAATTGCGGATTTGCCGTCCAGTTGATCACATCGATATTTTCATTGCCAAGCTCCCTGACGATACCATGGATCCTCGATCCCTTCATCCCCACACAAGCCCCCACCGGATCGATTCTATCGTCATAGGAATCAACCGCAACTTTCGCCTTCTCTCCCGGGATGCGCACCACCTTTTTAACGGTGATCAGTCCGTCGAAAACTTCGGGGATTTCCTGGAAGAACAATTGCTCCAAAAACTTGGGCGAACTCCTTGACATGATAATGGTAGGTTTGCTTCCCTTTAATTCAACACTTTCGATAATCCCGCGTACATTATCTCCCTTTCTGAAAAAGTCGGAAGGAATCTGTCTGTCTTTCGGAAGGATGATCTCATTCCCTTCGTCATCCAATAAAATGATCGCCTTATGGCGTATGTGGTGCACTTCGGCCGTATAGATTTCGCCCTCAAGGTCTTTGAACTGCTTATATACCGTGGTATTATCGTGCTCGTGGATCTTGGAAATCAAATTTTGGCGAAGGGCCAGAATGGCACGCCTTCCCAAATTGATCAATTTCACCTCTTCCGACACATCCTCTCCCACTTCAAAATCGGGCTCGATTTTTCGAGCCTCCGAAAGCGATATTTCCTCATTGGGTTCTTCGACGGTGCCGTCCTCGACCACCACTCGGTTACGCCAAATCTCCAAATCGCCTTTATCGGGGTTGATGATGATATCGAAATTATCATCCGACCCGAACTTCTTTTTGAGCGCATTTCTAAAAACATCTTCCAGAATCGCCATCAGCGTTACCCTGTCGATAAACTTATCGTCTTTAAATTCAGAGAATGATTCGATCAACGCAATATTTTCCATGGTGCTACAATTAAAATTTCAACAAAACTTTTGCTTCCTTTATTTCCGAAAAATTGATTTCCTTTTTTTTCTGAACGGTGGTTTTGCCCTTGCCCACGGCTTTGGGTTCCCTTACCTTCCACTCCAATACGATTCCCGAATCGGAGATGGAGGTCAAATCGCCTTCGTAACTCTCCTCTGCGGTACTCACCGATAAGGTGCGGCCGATGTTCTTGCCATACTGCCTGGGCATCACCAAGGGCGCGGTTGCCCCGGCTGAGGCCACCTCCAACGCAAAATCGTAGGCCTCACGATCTAGATTGTGCTCAATGGCCCTGCTGATCCTCATACAGTCTTGCAGCGTCACCCCGACATCTCCATCCAATACAACTTTGATCTTATTGTCGGCCGAAACCGTGAAATCGATCAAAAACAATGCAGGTTCCAATGCTAGGGCCTCTTCCAAGAGCTCGGTTACTTTATCTTTCAACATAGTTCCAAGAAACAAAAAAGAGGACTTAAAGGTCCCCTCATGAATACTTTGATATCCGTTCAGTGTGGCAAATATACAACTTTATCTCAAACCCGCAATAACCACGGTTTTTATAGTGCGGTCGTTTTTTGCAGGCACATAAGGCTTGTAATTATTTCTTATTATTGGCTATCTTCATCCCTTGCGATTTGACCGCTATGCCATTGGTTATGGATATTCTTTCTTCCTATAACCTGATCATCGAAGCCTCGATCATTGTAATCCTATCATTTTGGTTCAACGTAATCTCCAAAAAAACGAATATTCCCGCGGTGCTCATGCTGATCGTCTTGGGAATCATTTTGCAGTATGTGATGGTCTATATGGTGCCCGCACTTCCCGATTTTAGGGCGTCGCTGGAAATTTTGGGCATTGTGGGACTGATCATGATCGTGCTGGAAGCGGCCCTGTAACTGAAACTCAGGCGCGATAAACCGGTGCCCATCCTGAAATCGATGGCCATCGCCTTGATCGGGCTGGTCGGTTCGGCATGGGTGGCGGCCTTGATCCTTTACGAGCTGATTCGGGATATGGACATGCAGTCGGCCTGGATATCCGCAACCCCGATCTCCATACTTTCCAGTGCGATCATCATCCCCAGCGTGAGCGGGCTTGAGGAACATAAAAAGGAATTTCATGTTTATGAAAGCACCTTCTCCGACATCATGGGCATCATGATGTTCTACTTTTTGGTCGGCGGCCTGAATCCTGCAGAAGATGCCGGTGTAACAGGTTTTGCCATCAATATTGTACTGACCATTGTCATTGCCCTGGTGGCCAGTTATGCCATTATTCTCATTTTTCAAAGAATAAAAAGTCAGGCCAAGCAGTTTCTTTTAATCGCGGTTTTGCTTTTCTTGTACGCCATTGGCAAAAAAATGCATCTCTCGTCCCTGGTCATCATCCTGATTTTCGGACTGGTCATCAAAAACATCAAATTGTTTTTTCCTGGCAAGATGCAAGTATTCCTAGACAAGGACAGGATCGATCAAATCTATCACGAACTGCACATCATCACCCTGGAAACCGCATTTGTGGTCCGCACTTTCTGCTTCGTTATCTTTGGATTGACCATCGTGATGGCCTCTTTGCTAAGTTTTAGGGTGGCCCTGATCAGTTTGCTGATCATTGCTTCGATCTATGCCATCCGCTTTTTGATCTTGAGGCTATTTTTGGGAAAGGATATCCTGCCCCAACTTGATATCGCGCCAAGGGGATTGATCAAGGTCCTTTTGTTCTAGGCGATACCGGTCGAGGCCCAGGTGGAAAACTTTGAATCGGGAATTTTACTGTTCGTCATCATAGCCACCGGTTTGGTCATGACTTGGGCCATGATCAAGGATAAAAGGAAAATGGGTTCCATGCTCGATGAAATCGAAACGGAAATACTCGCAAGAAATGAAGCCGAGGACCACATTCACCAAAAAGAGGCAGGAACCCTCCTGAAAACCATGCCGACAGGGGAAGACCCCCAAATTGACCCTTCCAGACCCAGAGGCGGAAGATGCAAAGAATTGATGCATTTGGCCTAAAACAGAAATCCCGATACCATTCGATATCGGGATTTATTATCCATAAAGTTGGCCTACAAGGACTCGAACCTTGAACGACTGGACCAAAACCAGCTGTGTTACCAATTACACCATAGGCCACTATGGCATTTGAGCGTGCAAATTTAGAACAAAGTTTGGTATGCACAAACATTTTCGTTTACAATAATGTAAAAACGGGCCCGCTCCATCGTTAAGGTTTATCAAAAATGTATTTCCATATCTATATTAATTAGTAAATTCGCCACATTGCTTAAACCAACGACTTCATGTTTTCAAAGAACTTCGAGAAATGGGACACCATCCTAGGATGGATCGTTTTTTTTATTGCCCTTATGGTTTATGTCATTACCGTGGAGCCCACCAATAGTTTTTGGGACGCCGGGGAATATATAGCCACCTCTGCCAAACTTCAGGTTGGGCATCCTCCGGGAGCCCCTCTTTTACAGATGATCGGTGCCTTTTTCTCCACGTTCGCATTAGCGCCCGACCAGGTGGCGCGTATGGTGAACTATGTATCCGGGGTGTCGAGCGCCTTTACCATTTTGTTCATGTTTTGGACCATCACCAACCTGACCCGTAAATTGCTTTCCGAGCCCAAAAAATTAACGGATGGTAGGGCCATCGCCATTTTGGGCAGCGGACTGGTGGGCGCCCTGGCCTTTACCTTTTCCGACAGCTTTTGGTTCAATGCAGTGGAAACGGAAGTTTACTCCATGGCAAGTTTCATCATGGCACTTTTATTATGGCTTGGCCTGAAATGGACCGACAATCTAGACGATCCCAGGGGCAACAGATGGCTGGTACTCATTTCCTTTGTGGTGGGACTTACCTTCGGCATCCAATTTATGGGCTTCCTGGCCATCCCTTCCATTGGTTTGCTCTATTACTTCAAGACCTACAAGACCACCACCGTGAAGAACTTTTTGTTGGCCAACATCGGGGTGGTCGCCATTTTGATGCTGGTGTATAAATTCTCCCTGACCTATGTCTTGAAACTCTTTGGCTGGAGCGAGGTATTTTTCATCAACAGCATCGGGCTGCCGTTCAATTCGGGCACTTTGATCATGGGGCTCCTGTTTATCGGTGTTTTTTATTACGCCCTCAACTATACCCGAAAAAATGGCTACAGGAGGGCCAATACCATCACGCTCTGTTTGATGTTCCTGATTTTTGGATTTTCTTCCTGGCTCATGCTTCCGATTCGTGCAAATGCAAAGGTAGTGATCAACGAAAACAATCCTGAGGATGCCAGGGCCCTATTGGCGTATTATAACAGGGAACAATATCCAGGGGTCGACAGCCCTGTTTATGGCACCTATTATTCCGATATGTTCGCCCCCGCAGGAGAAGATGAAGATGAAAAGCCCAAGTATGAAAAAGACATGAAATTGGGCAAATATGTCATTGTCAATTATTACAAAAATGCCTTGCAGGGCCCCAACAAAAAACATGTGGGTTTCTTGCCACGCATGTGGAGTTCACAAAATGCCGAGAATTACATGAAATATTTCGGTGCGCTCGATTTTAAGATGAAACAGTCGAACGAAGAACTGAGAAAGGCCGTCGATCAAGTCAAAACCGGCTTTGCCAATGGGGAGATCGATGCCGATCAGTATATTAGCTTCCTCAGGCGATTCAGTGATTATCTCGAAGTGGAACCCCCAACCCTATGGCAGAACATCCGTTACATGTTCGAGTTCCAGTTCGGGTATATGTATTGGCGCTATTTTATGTGGAACTTTACCGGAAAACAGAACGATGTACAGGGCCGATATAATGGCGATGGCAACTGGCTCAGTGGTATCGGTTTTATCGATAGTTGGCATTTGGGAAGCCAAGAGAATCTCCCGACGGAGGTGTTGGCCAATAAAGGCAGGAATACTTATTTCTTCCTACCGTTGATATTGGGTATCATAGGACTGATTTTCCAGGTCACGCGGAACCCCAAACAGTTTTGGGTGTTATTCGTGTTCTTTTTGTTTACCGGCCTCGCGATACAGTTTTATACCAACCCCTCCATCTTTCAACCGAGAGAGCGCGACTACTCGCTGGTGGGATCCTTTTATATCTTCGCACTTTGGATCGGGATAGGCGTGTATGGGTTATTCGATGAGTTCCGAAAAATGCTGAAACCCAAGGTTTTGGCCCCACTGATCACCCTGGTCTGCCTTTTGGCCGTCCCTGGGGTCATGGCCTTTCAGAACTGGGACGACCACGACCGCTCGAACCGTTATACAGCCAATGCCTCAGCCAAGGCATATTTAGACTCTTGCCAGGAAGACGCCGGGGCCATCTTGTTCACTATCGGGGATAATGACACCTTTCCTTTGTGGTATGCCCAGGAAATTGAAGGCTATAGGACCGATGTCAGGGTTGTTTGCACCAGTCTTTTCGAAACGGATTGGTACATCGATCAAATGAAGCATAAAGCATATAGCAGCGACCCCATACCTTCCCAGATCGGTCATGACAAATACCGTTGGGGTTCAAGGGATGTGCTCTATTACCAAAACGTAGACCCTCTTTTCAACAAGGAACTTTCCGAGAGCAGATGGGCCATTAAGGATTTTATCAATTGGGTAGACAGTGATAATCCGCAGACCAAAATAAAACATATCCTTGAAAAACAAAATGCCGATCTGGAGGCCTATTCCGAGAACAACCTCAACATCGTTTATTACCCTACCAATAAGATCAGGATTCCGGTCAACAAAACCAATGTCTTGGAAAGTGGGCTGGTCAAGGAAAAAGATACGGCGCTTATCGTTGATTATATCGATGTCGACCTGCCCAAAAGTGCGATTACCAAGAAAAGCATGATGATGCTCGACATCATCGCGAACAATGATTGGAGGCGCCCCATCTACTTTTCTGGAGGAAGCTTCGACGATGCCGAGTTCATCTGGATGAAGGATTACCTTCAATTGGATGGAATGGCATACAAGCTGGTACCCATCAAAACCACAAGAAAGAGCTCTTTTGAAATGGGCCGTATCGATACCGACCTGATGTACGAGATCGTCAATAAATGGAACTGGGGAAATTCCGGAAGTCCCAAAATCTACCACGACCCCCAAACGCGGATCCAAGGCCTCTCCTATCGCGGTAATCTAGCCAGGTTGATGGAGGCGCTGATCGACGAAAATAAAATTGAAAAGGCCAAAGAAATCATTGAAATGGCCATGACAAACATGCCCGTCGCCTATTTTGGCTATTACACTTTCGTTGAACCTTTTATCGATGGGTATTACAAGGTCGGTGAAACCACCAAGGCCAGGGAGCTGTTCCAAGAATTAAAGACGATATATCAGGAAAGGCTGGGGTATTATGCAGGTACCACCCTTGATGAACAGTATTCAAAAATAGACGACATCATCGCCGACATGGAGGCCTATAGGAGAAACATCGATATTCTGATCACCAACAACGACAGGGAACTGGCGGAGAAGGAGACCCTTATTTTCAATGAATATATCGATAAGTTCAGCCACTTCTATAAAGACAATCTGCTGGAAGAAACGCCAAGTTTTGAGGGCAATCCGGATATCGGGGATACGATCCCGGTTTCTGAATCGGATGCCCTGGAAAACACCACCGACGATATCATAAAGGATTCAATTCTAGCGCCCGAAGAGTAGGCGATTTAGCATCGAATTACTGTGGCTAAAGGGATGGACACATTTCACCAATGGGAAGGGTCGAGTCTTCGCCCTTTTCCCTAAAATCTTACCCTTGGTTCAAATGTATTCGTTCAATATGCCAATGAGGGTATTGGCATCCTGTTCGCCGCTTTGGCGCCATACCATCTCCCCTTTTTTGTAGATCATCAAAGTAGGTAACCCTTTGACGCGCAGGGCTTGGGACAATTCCTTGTTTTTATCAACATCGATCTTGATAATCTTGCCCTTATCGCCCAAGGCCGCCGCCACATCGCGCAGTACGGGATGCATGGCGGTAGATTGTTCGTTCCATTCCGCATAGAAATCGAGCAGTACCGGAACCTTGGCATCTATCAGTTCACCAAATTTTGACATATTTGAATCATTGGGTTATTGACCAAATGTAGTAAAAAATGTTAAATCGATCTATCCTTGGAAAGTTTTGTGGTTTGGACAGCGAGTTAAAATCATGTTAACGAGCTCTTTTTTAAAGTAATCACAGTGATTTCGGGCCAAATACCGACCCTTCCGGGATAGCCCAGAAATCCAAATCCTCGGTTAACGTTGATGTACTGCCCCATCTCTTCATAAATGCCCGCCCATTGCTTATAGCGCCATTTCACGGGGCTCCATTTGAACCAACCCGGTATCTCTATGCCGAATTGCATCCCATGGGTATGGCCGCTCAGCGTCAAATGATAATGATAGTCGTCCGGGAGAACGACCGCCTCCCAGTGTGAGGGATCATGGCTCATCAAGATTTTGAAATCGTTTTTATCGATATTGGCAACCGCCTTTTTTAGGTCGCCCGCTTTCTTAAATCCGCCCTTGCCCCAATTTTCGACCCCTATCAAAGCGATCCGGTCGTTTCCTTTTTGCAGGTACCTGCTTTCGTTCAACAAAAGATCAAAGCCCAGTTCGCGTTGCAGTTGCTTTAATTCAGCTAAGTTTTGTGCTTTTTCCTCCGGGGTATCCCAGTCGACATAGTCGCCATAATCATGGTTCCCCAGTACCGAAAAAACGCCATCTTTCGCTTTTAAGGTGGCAAATAGGGATTTCCAGGGGACCATTTCCTCGGTTTTGTTGTTCACCAAATCGCCGGTGAACAAAATCGCGTCGCTACCCTGTTCGTTTACCAAATTGACGGCATATTCGAGCTTTTTCCTATTGTCGAAGCTCCCGCTATGGATATCCGATATTTGGGTGATTTGATAATCGTGGAACGCCTCGGGCAAGTCATCGAACGCCATTTCATACCTGAGCACCTTATAATTATACTTGCCTTTGTACATACCCAGCAACAGCGCCCCAAAGGGCACGGATGCGATCCCCATGGCGATCAGGCTCAAAAAACGCCGTCGTTCGGGAAAAGTGAATTCCTTGGTGGTTCCGAATAGCTTGGCATACATTCCGGCGAGCAGCCTGAACAGGTCTTCCGAGAACAGGAATATCACAGTGATGATGTTGAAGGTAAGCATGGTCAGCAAAAAGCCGAAGGCATAGCTTTTGGGTCGGCTCAAAACCCTTCCGGTTTCATCGCCGATCGTAAATTGAAAAATGAAATTGGCCAACACCAAGAAGGAGAGCGCAATAAAAGAATAATACACCCAAGGAAAACGCGTCGTGGTTTTTATGGCCTGCAGGGCATAGAAGCCCAGGATGAGATAAATGGCGATAAAGATGACCCAACGAAGCATTGCTTTTTATTACAAATATATTTGTTTGATGGCTGACAACGGGTCTTTTTCAATTTATTTAACGCCAGCGACCACTTTTTGAATCGTTTCCATATCGGTAATCGCCATGGAGCCTTCTTCAATAAACCGCATCGAGTTCATCGATATTTTTGGAGCTGCTGAAAGGTTTTGAACCATTTTTGTGCCCGAAAGGTGGATGAACTTAAAGCCCTTTGCCTTGAACATTGGCGCATTTTCAATACCCACGCCACCTCCCGGCATCACCACGGTATGCGTGGCCCGTTCGCGCAGTGCCTCCAAAAGTCCCAGTCCTTCTTGCGCCGTTTTTTGTTGTCCCGAACTCAGGACATAATCGACCCTTAAATCCTCCAATTCCTGGAAGGTTTCCAGGGGATGCTTTACCCAGTCGAATGCCCTGTGAAAGGTAAATGCCAATTTTCCGGATGCCTCCATAAGTTCGACGGTACGTTCCCTGTCCATGGTAAAATCGCGATTCAGTATCCCTGAGACGATACCGTCAAATCCCAATGCAACACATAATCGTATGTCGCACAACATCACTTCGAACTCGGTTTTGGTATAGGAAAAGTCGCCGCCTCTGGGTCGGATCAGGACATGGACGGGAATCTTGACCTGTTCCCTTATCATTTTTAGGAGCCCATAAGAAGGGGTTATGCCGCCCACCCCCAACTCGGAGCAGAGCTCAATTCGATCGGCCCCGCCCTTTTCGGCATTTAAGGCAGATTGCAAAGAATTGGCACAGACTTCTACGCGCATTTACTTATATTTAGAGCCCTAAAAATAACCATCCTCAGGGCATGAAACGAAGAAAATTCCTTAAAAATTCGACCATCGGAACGGCGGCCATGCTTTCAACCCCCATGTTGGCCTCAGCCGCAATGCCGGAAGAGGCGTCACCTGCCATAGCCCACCCCAAGAAAAAAAATATACCCATCGTGATCTGTACCTGGGATTTCCACAATGCTTCGGCAAAGGCGTGGTCGGTCTTAAAGGAGGGTGGGAGCGCATTGGATGCCGTGGAACAGGGCGTTATGGTGGAGGAGGCCGATGCCGAAAACCAGACCGTGGGTCTCGGCGGAAGGCCAGACCGGGACGGCAACGTAACGCTCGATGCCTGCATTATGGACAAGGATGGCAATTGTGGTGCCGTACTCTGTCTCCAAAATATCGAACATCCCGTTTCGGTGGCCCGAAAAGTAATGGAAGCTACCCCCCATGTGATGTTGGCCGGCAAGGGTGCGGAACAGTTTGCCTATGAGATGGGTTTTCAAAAGACTTCCCTGTTAACCGAAAAATCGAAACAGGAATGGTTGGAATGGAAAAAGACATCGCTGTACCAACCCATCATCAACATCGAAAACCACGATACCATCGGGATGTTGGCCATTGATAGGGACGGCGATATCGCTGGCGCCTGCACCACCAGTGGCATGGCTTACAAAATGGCAGGACGGGTGGGCGATTCCCCGATAATCGGCGCAGGCCTATTCGTAGACAATACGGTGGGGGGCGCCACGGCTACGGGCGTGGGGGAAGAGGTGGTACGCACCGTAGGCAGTTTTTTGATCGTGGAACTGATGCGGCAGGGCAAATCGCCTCAAGAAGCCTGCGAGGAAGGGGTGAAACGCATCATCGCCAAAAATGGTGACCGACTTGATTTTCAGATCGGGTTTATCGCAATCAACAAGGAAGGGCAGACCGGTGGATTTTGCATCCAGCCGGGATTTACCTACAGAACCTATTCGGCGGAAGGGCATGTGAACAACCCCTCGGCGTCTTACCTTAAATAATGAAAACCAATCAATGATTTGGAGTTTTTTCCATAACAACATCAACAATGGCTGAACAGAAACGACTTTTTTTACTCGATGCTTATGCACTTATCTTCAGGGGGTATTATGCCCTGATCAAGAATCCAAGGATCAATTCGAAGGGACTCGATACTTCCGCCATTTTGGGGTTCATGAATTCATTGTTCGATGTGATCAAACGGGAACGGCCCGATCACCTCGCAGTTTGTTTCGATAAAGGAGGCAGTACCGAACGTTCCGAAATGTTTGCGGAATATAAGGCCAATCGCGACGAGACCCCCGACGCCATTCAGGTGGCGGTACCCTTCATACAGGACATCCTTAAAGCCATGCACATTCCCGTCGTGGTTTTGGAAGGCTGGGAAGCGGACGACATCATAGGCACTCTTGCGAAACAAGCCGAAAAGGAAGACTATAAGGTATTCATGGTGACGCCCGATAAGGACTTTGGGCAATTGGTATCGGAGAATATTTTCATGTACCGGCCAGCCCGGATGGGAAATGGGATTGAAATTTGGGGCATCCCCGAAGTCCAGCAACGATTTGGCGTTGAGCGCCCCGAACAGGTCATCGATTACCTGGGCATGATGGGGGACGCCAGCGATAATATCCCGGGGCTTCCGGGGGTGGGCGACAAAACGGCCAAACAATTCATCGCCCAATTCGGTTCCATGGAAAATCTATTTGCCAACACCGACAAGTTGAAGGGAAAAATGAAGGAACGCGTAGAGGAAAACAAGGAACTGGGCATGCTCTCCAAAAAATTGGCGACCATTTGTACCGATTGCGACGTGCGCTTCGATGCCAAAGACTACGAATTGTCGATGCCGGATACCGATAAAGTCCAGGAAATATTCGAGGCGCTCGAATTCAGAAGGCTAAAAGATCAGTTCATCAAGATTTTTTCGGGCGAACTGGAAGAGACCCCAGCCCAGGTCACCGGCACGGAAACAGCAAAAAAACAGGCTACTCAAGCTGCGGGCAGCGGCCAGTTTTCCTTGTTCGGCAATAACGAGGGGGCGACAGCGGCCACCATCAAGGATGTCTCGAGCCGCAAAACCATCCAAGAGGTTCCGCACGTGTATCAGAGCGTGGCCCAAGGCATGGCGATGAAGCTGTTCATGCAAAACCTGATGAAGCAGACCTCCGTATGTTTCGATACCGAAACCACCTCTTTGAACCCTTTGGAAGCCGAACTGGTGGGAATCGCCTTTTCATGGGAGACTGGCAAGGGATTTTATATTCCGTTCCCCCCCGACCCGAAGGCAGCCCAGGACATCATCACAGAGCTAAGTCCATTTTTTGAGGCAGAACACATCGAAAAGATCGGGCAGAATCTCAAATACGATATCAAGGTACTTCATAAATACGGCATTCGGGTGAAGGGCAAATGTTTCGATACGATGTTGGCACATTACCTGATCAATCCCGATATGCGACACAATATGGACGTGCTGGCGGAAACCTATCTGAATTATACGCCCGTTTCGATCACCGAACTTATAGGAAAAAAAGGCAAGAACCAGCTAAACATGAGCGATGTGCCACTGGAACAACAAACCGAATACGCCGTGGAGGACGCCGATATCACCTTTCAACTGTCACAGCATTTGAAACCCGAATTGAAGGAAGCCCAAACCGATACCTTGTTCAATGACATCGAAATACCGCTGTTGCATGTGCTGGCCGATATGGAGCTGGAAGGCATTAAATTGGACGAGAAGTTTTTAAAATCCCTGTCGAAGGACCTCGACAATGACATTTTGCATTTGGAAGAAAAAATCTACGGGGCAGCCGGGGAAAAATTCAATATCGGGTCGCCTAAGCAATTGGGCGAAATATTATTCGACAAACTTAAATTGATCGATAAGCCCAAAAAAACGAAGACCGGGCAGTATTCCACCGCGGAAGACGTGCTCTCCTATTTGGCCAAAGACCACGAAATCATCCGCGATGTGCTGGAGTACCGCGGCCTCTCCAAATTGAAGAGCACCTATGTCGATGCGCTTCCCTTGCAGGTGGAGCCCTCGACCGGAAGGATCCATACCGATTATATGCAGACCGTAGCGGCCACGGGAAGGTTGAGCAGCAACAATCCGAACCTACAGAACATCCCCATCAGAACCGAAAGGGGGCGAGAAGTGCGCAAGGCCTTCGTGCCACGGGATGAAAACTACGTTTTGCTTTCGGCGGATTACTCCCAAATAGAGTTGCGCATCATCGCTGCGCTCAGTAATGAGACCACCATGATAGAGGCCTTTAAAAATGGGGAGGATATCCATGCTTCCACCGCCTCCAAGGTTTTCAACATCCCGCTAAAAGAGGTCACTAGGGAACAACGGAGCAATGCCAAAACCGTGAACTTTGGCATTATTTACGGCGTATCGGCATTTGGGCTGAGCAACCAGACCGACCTTTCGCGCTCGGAAGCAAAAGATTTGATCGATACCTATTATAAGACCTACCCAAAATTGCGCAACTACATCAGTGAGCAGATCGAATTTGCAAGGGAACATGGCTACGTTCAGACCGTGCTGGGGAGAAGGCGTTATCTAAAAGACATCAACGGGGCCAACCAGGTGGTACGCGGGGCTGCGGAACGAAACGCGGTCAACGCCCCAATCCAGGGGAGCGCAGCGGATATCATTAAAATTGCAATGATCAATATCCACCGAAAATTGACCGAAGGCAACTTCAAGAGCAAGATGCTGCTGCAGGTGCACGATGAATTGGTGTTCGATATGTACAAACCTGAACTCGAAACGCTCAAGCCGATCATCAAGTCGGAAATGGAACATGCCTATCCATTGGCCGTGCCGCTCGATGTGGAAATGGGCGCCGGCAACAATTGGTTGGAGGCCCACTGATACTAAAGATCGAGATTTTGCGTTGCGTATTTGGAGGTTGCCTTCACACATCCGGCAACCTTCGGTTCATGTGATGAAACGACTCCTATTCATGCTCTTAATCAGTACCTTATGGTGCCAAACTTCCCTTGCCCAAAATGACGGGCACAAGGGTATTTCCACTTCTCAGGAAACGGAAAAGCCTAAAATAAAGGTGTTTCCCAACCCCGCATCCCATACGGTGAACGTGCTGGGATTGGAGAACAGCAATCAAGCGACCATAAGCTTAACAGACCTTTCGGGAAATACGCTACAGGAATACCGATGGGCCATTCAGAACAATGCCATCAGCTTACCGATCGCAGATCTGGTCCCTGGAATTTACAGGATCCGTATCCGTTCAGGATCGCAGGAAATAAGTGTCAAATTCTTTAAACAGTAGCCGATCGATCGCTAATCGAACACAAAGTTATACGTAACCGCGAAAAGTGGACTGTTCATCACCGAAAGTTCATAAGTGCCCAGCGGGCTCCCTAAAAATATTTCGGTATCCACCCCATCTTGGCGTTGCGAATAGTACAGGTTGAAAGGATTCCGTCGGCTGTACACATTGTAAACGGTAAACGTCCAATCCCCTACCCATCTCCTGTTCGGGTTCTTTCCATATTTGATCTTCCAGGAAAAATCCAAACGATGATAGGGTCGAAGTCGTGCATTGTTCCTTTCTATAAAAATAGGAACATTGATGTTTTCAAGGGCAAATACACTGTTGGCCACGGTATAGGGCCGACCGCTTTGGGCGGTGAAATTGAAGCTCCAGGTATTGTACTGGTCCCCTTCGATATTCAAGGTGCCGTTAAATACGTGGGGCCGATCGAAATCGGAGGGATATTGTTGGTTGTTGTTCACGCGGTCGGCCAGTTTTTCGTTCTGTGATTGCAGCAGGCTCCTTGAATAGGTATAGTTGAACCAACCGTTGAGCGTTCCCCTAATTTTCTTAAAACTGAGTTCCGCCCCATAGGCTTCCCCGATTGCCGTCACCACGTCCCTTTCTATGAATTCCTCAAGAAAAAAATCGGCGCCCGGTTTGTAGGTCAAATTGTTCTTCGATGACCTATAATAGCCTTCAAGGCCAATTTCTATCGTATTATCGCCATTGCTCTTATAAATCCCCAGCCCATAGGTATCGCTTTGTTGTGGTTTTATATTGGGATCGGCCGTTTTCCAGCGCGAGGTCGGCAAGGGGGTGGTGGTATTGTATATATTCTGGAGGTACTGGTTGGTTCGGGCATAGCTTGCCTTTATGGAGGAGCGTTCCCCAAGTTTGAAATTCGCCCCCAATCTGGGTTCCAAGCTGTTGTACGTTTTTACGGCATCGCCCTTTCCAAAAACGGTGGAGCCGATCAAATCGCCAGATACATCGTCGAAAGTGGCCTCGACATAGGGGCCTACAAAAACATAGTGGTTGAATCGAAGTCCGGCCGAGAAGGCGACTTTTTCAATCGGCGTCCAATTGAGGTTCCCATAGCCCGACAGTTCATAACTGGTCTCGGTTTCGAGTTCTACCGGAACGATGCTGTTCCCAGTTCCCGGGTCTAAGGTGCCCGGACTTATGCGATATTGGTTGGCCTGGATGCCCCCATAGTATTCGACTTGATCTGACAGCGTTTTCGAGTATTCGGAAATGAAACTCAGGTAGTTGATCTGTGATTCATAAAGGATTTCATTGTCGTTGTCCTGTTCCGGAAAAATGGTCTTGGGGGTATAATTGCTATACACCAGGATGTTCTTCAGGTTCGATTCATCTTTAAAGGTATGTATCCAATTCAGGGTACCGTTCAAGGTCTGGAGATCGTATTGGTTGTTTTCTGCATTGATGTTCTCGACCTGTGTAAGCAGGTCCAATTGATAAAAATCCTTGCTGAAAAATCCGGTGAACGATACCTGATCGTTATCCGTGGGCAAATAGAGCAATTTCATGGTGCCGTCATAAAAATTCGCCTTGGTATCTTTTAGCCTTTCCGATAATAAAGGCAACAAAAAACCGGTCAAGCCTGCCCTCCCACCGATATTCAACATCAGTTTGTCTTCCACCAAAGGGGTTTCAACGGAGAGGCGGCTCGACACTATCCCCACCCCCCCTGAAATCCTGGTTTTGTCCACGTACGGATTCTTGACCTTGATATCCAAAACGGAGGTGATCCTTCCCCCATACCTGGCGGGGATATTGGCCCTGTAAAGGTCTACGGTGGAGACGACCTCCGGTGTAAAAACCGAAAAAAGGCCGAATAGGTGGGTGGGGTTAAATATGGGCGCATAGTCGAAAAGGAGCAGGTTCTGATCTAAAGACCCCCCGCGTACGGAAAGCCCATTGCTTACCTCGCCGGCGTTGTTCACCCCTGCGAGCAGGGTCATGCCCCGCAACACATCGAATTCGCCCACCGCGGCCGGTATTTTTTTAAGTTCTTGGGCATCAAGTTGCAGTGCGCCCATTTGTGGCGTTTCCACGATATCCGAACGCCTTTTCGCCCTTACGATCACTTCCGATAACTGTTCTTCCTCTTCTTCCAAGGCCACTTTGATCGAAGTGGAACTGTTCAATTGTACACTGCGGAACTGGTCCTTGAACCCGATGAATGATACGGTGATATTGTAGGTATTTCTCGGCAGATTGATCACATAGATCCCCGAAGCATCCGTAACACCGCCGGAAGAACCTGGTTTAATGATGATTTCCGCACCTTCCAATGGCAATCCGCTGGCCGCAGCGACCACTTCAAAAGTGAGTCCGAAGTCTTGGGCATGAGCGAAGAGCACGTTGAAACAAATAAAAATCAGGCAAATGGTTCTGGTCATGTTGGTCATTTCAAAATTATTGTTCGATCCATCCCGGTGGGCTAATGGCTGTTCTAAATTTTGTTTCGGAACAAGGGGCTATGGTGGTAATCGGATCGGGTAGCGGGTCTCCAAAGGCTTCTTGTACTATGGGATCTCTGGGTTCCAATTGGGGTTCTTGAATGGCACTCCTATCTATAAATAAGGTGGCTACGGAAGTGGCCGCGGCGGTAAACCTGCCGAAAACGAATTCATCGGGGTCGCCGGTGTTGGTCAGATTGCCTATCAGGGCGGCCGGCGGAGGTGCATTCAAACCACTATTGTTGTCTACAATGTCTTTCAGCACCTTATAATAATCATAGGCGGCAGGGGTGAGCGAGTACTGTTGTACCTCCACCACCATGTTCTCCTTGGTATAGAGCAAAATATCCCCAATGGGCAGACTGGCAATGCTTTTACCGTTGGAAAACTTATCATCCAAAATACTTATACTTTCGGGGAAGCGAATTTTCCAACATTGCACATCGCAGGTATAGTCGAAGTAACGCCTTCCCCGCCCCCCGATGGGATAGGATTGGCATTGATCGTTCCTGAAGACGCCTTCTGTGCATTTCTCACAGAAATCCAGGTTTTCGAAGGTCCGGTAGGTCCAATAGTAATAGTTCTCCTGGTCTGCAGGATCCTGAAAGTTCACCGTCAAGGAATGGCCAGGCACAAATTTGCCGCCGTCCAATTCACGAAAAGCGAGTTCAGCATCATAGGTTACCTCGATTCCGTCGATGGCTACCGATTCGAGCACCTCTTCCGGGGTAGATTCATAACTTCGGCCATCGGCCAAAGTGATGTTCAACTTCCAGTTTTCCCCTGCCGCGGCCGAAAAATCGGATGGGGCCTGATAAGCCCCGACCACTTCGTTCAGGACAACCACTGCCCCTGTACCCACATTCTCAAAGTTTACCGAAGCCCCGGACAAAAAATTGACCGCATAGACCCCGAATTCAATGGATGATTCGTTGATGACCAAAAAGGATGCCCCGGGAACGGTCGAGGCAAAACCCTCTATAAATAACAATCCCTCGCGATATTCAAATTCGGGTGACACAGGGTCGATACATGAGGAGGGAAAAAAGGAGAATAAAAAAATCAGAAAGAAAGGAATCGGCCTAAAACACAATTTTGGAATGTCACGCATGCGGCCTCTATTAGGGAACATTTAAATATACTCTTATTTTATTGGTGTTGGCCATAAAAAAACTTCGCTTCCATCGAGAACATAGTTTTGGCATGGAACCGAAAATCAATTTGTTAAAAGTCGTGCTTGCACCTCTGTTATCTAGGTTTCCAAGAGTCATTGCCGGATCCAGCCATCTGGCATGATCGAGGTTCTGAATTTGGTCTCGGAACAAGGGGCAGTTATGGTTTCGGGAGCGGGTACCGGATCAAAAAAACCTTCAAAATTCGGGGTTTCCTGTCTTTCAAGTGGCTGTTCCTGGATCGCACTGCGATCGATAAATACAGATCCCGATGCGGTAGCGGCCGCCGTAAATCTACCAAAAACAAAATCGTCCTTGTCTTCAAGGTTGCTGATATTCCCGATCAGGGCCGCCGGCGGCGGGGCATTCAAGCCATTGCTGTTGTCTATGATATCCTTGAGCACTTTGTAGTATTTAAATGCCGCAGGGGACAATGAAAATTGTTGCACTTCCACCACAACATCCTCTTTATTGTACAACAAAAGATCACCTACGGGCAGACCGTTGATCGCTTTGCCATCGGACAAACGGTCGTTATAGATGGCGACCCCTTCGGGGAAACGTATGCGCCAGCACTCCGTTTCGCAGGCATAATCGTAGAAATCGGCCCTTCCGGAATTGGGCGGATTTCGTTGGCATTCCCCATCCCTAAAGATGCCGTTTTCGCAACGCTCACAAAAATCCAGGTTCTCATAGGCACGATAGGTCCAGTAATAATTGTTTTCCACGGCTGCCGGATCATCGAAGGAAACCTTGATGGAATGTCCAGGGACAAAGGTGTTTCTTCCTTCGTTGAACACCAACTCCGGGTCATATTCAACCTTTATCTCCTTAATGGCCACCGGTTCCAATATTTTCTCAGGGCTGGAGCCATAGGTAACGCCAGTGTTCAATCTGATTTCAAGTGCCCAAGTTTCGCCCACCGTCGCCGCGAAGTCTGTGTAGGGCACATAGACCCCTTTCCTTTCGATTAGGGGAATGGTCGCCCCGGTGCGGCTGTTCTTGAACAAAACTGTGGCACCCTCCACTGCGATGACCTTGAACAGATTAAATTCGGTCGAGGATTCACTGATCGTTACATAGGACGCCCCAGGTAGGGTAGAAACCAAACCCTCAACAAAAACGATGCCTGCCCTAAATTCGAAATCGGGCTCCACGGGATCGATGCAGGAAAAAAGAAATAGGGAGAGGAAATGAATGAAAACAATTGTAAACTTTTGGTCAAGCCGAACTGCCCTCTTTGCCATTGAATTGATTTGTTGCGCTTAAATATAGGTTTTTTAAGATAAGCGGGCCCTAGGTATCATAAATAGGCAATAATATGGAAGTAAATAAAAAAAGCCCCTGATGCAGCATCAAAAGGGGCTTGGTATTATATGAACGGAATGGTCTATCTTTTTTGGAAGATCAGCTCCCCGCTCGCATTGAAATTGGGGATGTCCAATCCGGTGGCATCAATGGCCATGGTATTTCCATCGAAGGCAACGTTGGTGGAGACGGTCATGCCCTGACCATCTACAATGGACAGTACCCTTCCATCGAAGGTATAGGTACTGTTGTCCGTATCCTTTTGGGTAGGGCAAGGGATATCTATGCCGGTACCTGAAGCGTTGACGTTGATTTCGATATAGTTCACGGAATTTTCGGCCACCACCGATAGGTTTTCATTAAACGTGAAGGTGATCACATAGCAATCACGGGCGGTCAAAAAGGCCAGGGCATCCCTCCCGGTCTTGGCGTCGTCACTGGCGGTGCCATCATCAATTTTCAATTCGGTCGCATCCCAAGTACCCACAATGGAATTGGCATCCGCATCATTGTCATTCGATTTGTCATTGGAACAGGACCAAGCAAGAATCGTAAGGAACACAAACAAAATTTTACTTTTCATCAGTCTTATGGATTAAATTATCTTCATATGAACTCAACAACGAAAAATATCGTACAAAAGTATGCCTCCGCTAAAAACAGCTTTTTTTAATATGGCCTTCCTTTATATTGGCCCTTCAACGTAAACACCTAAACCCTTCCCGCAGCAGCATCCTTATTCCTGGCCCAGTTTCGAATGGCGCAACGCCAGCTCGGCATGACATCAAAACACCGGGCAAAATTCTATAAAATAATCGGAAACTTGCATTTGGATTTCAACTTAATAATTGTACATTTGCAGCCCTCTTAAGGGGATTGATAAGTTTAATCATTAAAATTATAGTAGTGGATACATTAAGCTACAAGACGATATCGGCCAATCGCAAGACAGTGAACAAGCAGTGGCTATTGGTAGATGCCGAGGGGGAAACCTTGGGCCGTCTCGCCTCGAAAGTCGCAAAATTATTAAGGGGAAAGCACAAGACCGACTTTACGCCCCATGTTGATTGCGGAGACAATGTCGTGGTCATCAATGCTGAAAAAATACACTTGTCGGGGAACAAATGGGAAGACAAGACCTATCTAAGATATACAGGCTATCCTGGAGGTCAGCGATCGGCGACCGCCAAGGAAGTGTTGGTAAAAAAACCGGAGAGCATCGTGGAAAAAGCGATCAAAGGCATGTTGCCCAAAAATAAATTGGGTGCAGAGCTTTTTCGGAATTTGAAAGTATATGTGGGGCCGAACCACGATCAAGAGGCCCAAAAACCAACCGTCTTTAATTTAAAAGAATTTAAGTAATGGAGATGATTCATAAAATCGGAAGGAGAAAAACCGCTGTAGCCAGGGTATATCTTTCAACTGGTAAAGGTAAAATTACCATTAACCAAAGGGACATCAGTGAATATTTCCCTACCGCCACTTTGCAGTACAAAGTAAGACAACCGTTTACGCTTACCGACAACGTTGACAACTTCGATGTTAGGGTGAATGTATATGGAGGTGGAATCACCGGACAGGCGGAAGCCATACGTTTGGGACTTTCAAGGGCACTTTGCGCGATCGATCAAGAGAACAGGGCTACCCTAAAACCTGAAGGATTGCTTACCAGAGATCCAAGAATGGTGGAAAGAAAGAAATTCGGACAAAAGAAGGCAAGGAAGAAATTCCAATTCTCCAAGCGTTAATATCGGATCATCGGCCCTCCCCAAAGGAAGGCACATTCATACAATCATTAACCAGTTCATTGAAAACGACTTGGTTTCAAGTCGAAATTATAAATCCCATCCCTTGTGCAATAGCTTCGGGAAAGGCCTTCAAGTAAAAACCGAACAGTCTATGGGTAAATTAGTTTAGCATCTAAATGATGAAGGCTTCGCGCCATGCGCGATACCACTTCAGCATTGCTAATTCATAAGAACGTAAACTAAATTTAAAATGGCTAAAAAAGTCGAAGTAAAAGATTTATTGGATGCAGGTGTGCATTTCGGACACCTTACCAGAAAATGGAACCCCAACATGGCGCCTTACATCTACATGGAGCGCAATGGGATCCACGTCATCAACCTATACAAAACCGTCGCAAAATTGGAGGAAGCCAATGAGGCCCTCAAGAAAATTGCGGCTTCCGGCAGAAAAATTCTTTTTGTCGCTACCAAAAAGCAAGCAAAGGACATCGTGGCCGAAAAGGTGGCCAAGGTAAACATGCCATACATTACCGAGCGATGGCCCGGTGGGATGTTGACCAATTTTGTCACCATTCGAAAAGCGGTAAAGAAGATGGCTTCCATCGACCGTATGAAAAAAGACGGTACTTTTAACACCTTATCCAAAAAAGAGCGATTGCAGGTAGATCGTTTGCGGGCAAAATTGGAAAAGAACTTAGGTTCAATTTCTGAAATGACCCGTTTACCGGGAGCTTTGTTCGTTGTGGATACCATGCGGGAACACATCGCCGTTAAGGAAGCGTTGAAATTGAACATCCCCATTTTTGCAATGGTCGATACCAATTCGGATCCACGGGAAATCGATTATTTGATCCCCTCCAATGACGACGCTTCAAAGTCGATAGAAATCATCATGAGAGAGGTAACCGACGCTATCGCGGAAGGGTTGACCGAACGCAAATCGGAGAAGCAATCCGACAGGGAAGGGGATGACGATGATTCGTCAGAAGAAGTGGTACGTGCGCCAAAAGCCAAAAAAGCGGTTAAAGTAGCGCCAAAGCAAGCCGTTGAAGATACCGAAGACGAGGTCGCAGTGGCCGAAGCTGAAGAAGTCGTGGAGGAAGCCCCCGTTATGGAAAAAGCGCCAAAAGCGAAGGCAGCCCCCGTTGTTGCCAAGACCACAAAAGCGAAGGCAGACGATCTAACCAAGGTTGAGGGCATCGGTCCCAAAGCTGCCGAGGCTTTGGTCAATGCCGGATTGGCGACTTATGCAGACCTGGCCAATTCGAAACCGGATGCGATCAAGGAAATTTTGAACGCAGCCAGTTCAAGAATGGCCCATCTAGATCCCACTTCATGGCCAAAACAGGCCAAAATGGCCGCCGATGGCGAATGGGACAAATTGAAAACATGGCAAGACAATGCCAAGGGCGGAGTCGCTTAAGGTCTCCTAAGTTTTATAATTCAATTTAATAACGTTTTCCAAGGCCCGCGATGGATGTTGGTATTGGAGAACAATCCAAAACAAATAAAATGGCAAATATTACAGCCGCAGATGTCAATAAGTTAAGGCAAACCACCGGTGCAGGGATGATGGATTGCAAAAAGGCCCTGGTGGAAGCCAATGGCGATTTTGAAAAAGCAATCGAAATCCTTCGCAAAAAAGGTCAAAAAGTAGCTGCCAACAGGGCCGATCGTGATTCGTCTGAAGGTGCCGCGATCGCTAAGGTTTCGACGGACAACACCGCAGGTGTGGTGATTTCATTGAACTGTGAGACCGATTTTGTGGCCAAAAACGACAGTTTTGTCGCATTGGCCAATGCGCTGGCCGATCTGGCTTTAAATTTTAAGAGCAAGGAAGCTTTTCTGGCGGCCGATTTCAACGGCATCAGTGTACAGGAAAAATTGACCGAACAAACGGGCGTCATCGGTGAGAAGATCGAGATAGGCGGTTTTGAAAAACTGTCCGCTCCTTTTGTAGGTTCCTATATTCATGCCGGAAACAAAATCGCTACTTTGGTCGGGCTTTCCGCTGCCGTGAAAGGCGTGGATGTCGCTGCCAAGGATGTGGCCATGCAAGCCGCCGCAATGAACCCGGTAGCTTTGAACGAGGCCGCGGTTGACCAGTCGATCATCGATAAGGAAATTGAAATCGCGAAAGACCAATTGCGCCAGGAAGGAAAACCCGAGGCCATGCTGGACAACATCGCAAAAGGCAAATTGAACCGTTTCTTTAAAGACAATACCTTGGTGAACCAAGATTTTATCAAGGACAGTAAACTGAGCGTTGCCCAATATGTTAAATCGATCGATCCAAAATTGGAAGTGACCGGTTTCAAAAGGGTGGCCTTAGGTTAAGATTAAGCCGACAAAATCAAAAACCGCTTTCCGTTCCGGAGGGCGGTTTTTTTTATTCCCAGTCTTCAGGCTCCAGTTCAAAGAGCGCGTTCACCGGTATCTTAAAAATGTTGGATAGGCGCAAGGCCAATACCGTGGAGGGCACGTATTTCCCCAATTCCATGGCGTTGATGGTCTGCCTGCTTACTTTGGAGCGTTCGGCCAGTTCGGCCTGCGTCAAACTGTGTATCGCCCTTTGCACCTTGATGTTATTCCTCATACCGCAGGGACTTTTTAAGTTTGTGAAGGGCCCAGTTGAACTTGATGATAAAGAACACCAAGATGGTGAACATGTTGAACACCATTACCGTTAAAAAAGCCATATCGTATACCAACACAAATCCCAGGATCAAAATGGCATAGTTCCAATAGGTGGCCCAAACCAAAGATTCCAACCGAATCATGGAAATCAGTTCGTCCTCTTCCTTTTCCTTCGAGAAAGCGACCATCAGGCCACTTAAAATGAGTAACACCCCACAAATTTCATTCAAAATATTGTTGGTCGGGGCTTGAATGATGTCGAGCTTACCCATAGTGTCTTCCAATCCCGTATAGCCCCATACCTGTGCATCCAACAATGTGGGTTCCCATTCATAGAACCAGGAAATCAAACCAAAAAAGACAGCGGGAACAAATACAACCCAGCCTATCTTTTTAAAGCGACTTGGCAATAAATATTTTGTTTTCATGATCATATTTTTATCAAATGTAAAGTATTTTTTACATTTTGACAAATATTTTTTACTTTATTTGGTGCTGACTTAAGGAAAGAAATGTTCCATTGTTTGGGAATCATGAAAAGAACCTCGCTTTGCTTTCCCCCAAAACAGGATAGGGACGACCCTCCGGAAATGCCATGAAAAAGGCCCCGCCCGAATTGGGCGGGGCCTTTTATTTCAAAACTTTGGGAGGAATTATAAAACCCTAATCCGTCAGTCTTTCAGCCATGCCTTACGCAGCGCCAACTGGGCCTCGCTTGCACTGTCCACCGGCACGATTTTTTCTACACTTTGCATCGGTGAGCCCACTGCGCCTTTGAGGGTAATTTCCTCTTCGCCACGGTTCACCTTCATCGTGATTTCCGTTTCCGGCGACCAGCCAAAACTTTGACCAATGACAAATCGCATCGCCTCCAAATCGATGGGGATACCATTGATGCTTTTGATCACGTCCCCGCCTTTTGCCCCCAAACTTTCGAAGAATGTATTGAGCTTGATGCCTTTTCGAACAAAAATGCTATCGCCTTTGGCCGGATCCACATCGATATAAGGGATTTCCCCCTTCAAAAAATAGCCGCTTTCTTCTTTCTCTTCAGCCATGGTGAGCCCCACTTTCGACAAGTAGGATGCATAGTCGATAGGAATGGTCCCGATCACATGGTCATCAAAGAACGCTCGTAGGCCTGGATAGGTCATGCCCACAATTTCATCGAAGAGTCGATCATCTTCGAAGGGGGAATTGTCCCCATATTTTTTGGAAAGTTCCTTCATCAACCAAAGCACCCCTTTTTCACCTTGGCTCCATTCCCTCAATAAGATATCCAGACACATATTGATCAGCGTGCCCTTCTCATACACGTTGGCATAATTGGGCTTGTAGGGATCTTTTAGGATATTTCGGCTCATTTCCGTAAACGACATGGTGTCGTCGTATGACATGGCGTTATATATCTTATCGGCAATTCGCTTATAGAATTCGGCATCGTCGATCAGGCCTTGTTGGATCTGAAAGAGGTTCGCGAAATATTCCGTGGTGCCTTCGTACATCCATAAATGCCGTGACATCTTTGGATCGTTAAAATCAAAAAACTGTATTTCCTTCGAATGCACGTTCAAGGGGGTCACAATATGGAAAAATTCGTGGGACACCACATCGACCATGGCCTGTTGCATTTCTTCCATGGGCAACCATTCCGGCAAAACCACCACCGTAGAGGTATGGTGTTCCAAAGCGCCGAAACCTTTGGCATCCCCTTGGGTCGTAGACACATAGAGCAGGATATTGTACTCTTTTGTACTGTTGATGTCCCCCAGAAATGTCTTTTGTGCGAGCATCATTTTCTCCATCCTATCTTTGAGATCTGCCGCTGCCCAAGTCCCTTCCGGGGCATATACGCTAAGGGTTACCGTAATGTCATTGATCTTAAAGGTTTCTTTGTTCGGTTTGGCATACAGGATGGGATTGTCGATCACTTCGAAATAACGCTGGGCCACAAAGCTATCCTTTGTGGGGTTTGGTTTGGTTTTAGGTTTTTCGACCAATGAAGTCGTCGAAAACAACTCGGCAGGCTTGCTGATGTCGAGCTGATAAGGCACTTCGCTATAACCTTTAAAATAGCCCACAAAACCATGAAGGTTCAACACAAAATTTTCCCCTGCAAGGATATTCGTTCCAGAAGGGGAAAAGACAGGCTCTTCCATAGCATCCTCACTATCGTAGGTGTCGTTTACCCAATAGGTCACTTTATCCAATGCCTTGCCATTTGAAATGTTCCAGGTATTGTCATCCGATTTGGTAAAGGAGAGTTTCTTACCGCTATGGTCAAGGGCCTGGAAATCTTCGATATACTTGCCGTAATTATCCGCTTTGTACGTACCGGGGACGGTTTTTGGAATATAGAAGGTAACGTCGTCGGAAGAGAAGGCACCCGGGTCGATGCTTACCATCACCTTATCATCGACCACGTTCACGAGATCGATCTGGGTCAAAATCGGCGTTTTATCGGCCGTTGGCAAGGCTTTGGATGCGCCGCAACCATAGAATGCCAAAACTGAAAGGGGAACTAGAAAATACTTGTTCATATCACGCATTATAGAAATTTGCGCTGCAAGATCAATAAAAATGTGCGACAAACCACCATTACTTAGCAATAAATTAAGGTTTTGGAAACGAAAATACCAGGTTCCCCCGCATCATTTTTTTTGATTATTTTTGTTCCGAACTAAAAATAACAGATGCACTATAAACGAATACTTTTGAAACTCAGCGGGGAAGCCCTCATGGGCGACAAGCAATACGGAATCGATTCCAAAAGGCTGTCGGAATACGCGGATGAAATCAAAGAAGTGGTCGATAAGGGCATCGAGGTGGCCATCGTCATCGGGGGTGGCAACATTTTTAGAGGAGTTTCGGGTGCAGCGATGGGAATGGATCGTGTTCAGGGCGATTTCATGGGCATGTTGGCCACCGTGATCAACGGGCTCGCATTACAGAGTGCTTTGGAATACAAGGGCCTGCAGACCCGATTGCAATCTGCCATAAAGATCAATGAAGTGGCCGAACCCTTTATCAGGAGACGCGCCATACGGCATTTGGAAAAAGGCAGGGTGGTTATTTTTGGCGGGGGTACCGGGAATCCCTATTTCACCACCGATTCCGCAGCAGTATTGAGGGCCATTGAAATCGAAGCTGACGTGATTTTGAAAGGAACCCGGGTAGATGGCATTTATACGGCGGATCCGGAAAAGGATAAGGATGCCACCAAATTCGACAGCATCTCGTTCCAGGATGTTTTGAAGAAAGGATTAAAGGTCATGGATACCACTGCTTTTACTTTGAGCCAGGAAAATTCATTGCCCATTGTGGTGTTCGACATGAACAAAAGAGGCAATCTTCTCAAAATAGTGGCTGGGGAGAACGTGGGTACCGTGGTGAACATGTAGCATTGGCTCGATAATTGGGTCGTTAAGAAAAAAATTAAACTATGAACGAAGAGATCGACTTTATCTTGGATACGGCTAAGGAAGGAATGGATGCCGCCATCGCCCATTTGGAAAAGGAATTTATTAAAATCAGGGCCGGAAAGGCAAGTCCGGCCATGCTTTCGTCTGTTCTGGTCGAGTATTACGGGTCACAGACCCCGATATCACAAGTGGCCAATATCAATACACCCGATGCCCGTACCATTACCGTGCAGCCTTGGGAAAAAAGCATGCTTGCAGAAATCGAAAAGGCGATCATGAATGCCAATTTGGGCTTTAACCCGATGAACAATGGCGACAATGTGATCATCAATGTGCCCCCTTTGACCGAAGAACGCCGACGCGATCTTGTAAAACAGGCCAAAGCGGAGGCCGAGCATGCCAAAGTGGGCGTGCGCAATGCCAGGCAAGAGGCCAACAAGGATATCCGCGGACTGGACGATGCCTCTGAAGATGTACAAAAGAACGCAGAGGCCGACGTACAGGAATTGACAGACAGTTACATTAAAAAAATCGATAGTTTCCTTGGTGCAAAAGAGGCAGAGATCATGAAGGTTTGAGTGCATATCGAAATCAATGGAACACAAAAGGGTGGCCTCATGGGGCCGCTTTTTTTTATGATCGAACCGGAACCGCCGTACTTTTGATTTTTAGTTGGATCTCCCCTGTATTTAACCTCAAGATCTTAGGAACAGAGGCCAGCATTTTTTACCTTTGCCGCTCGTAAAACGCAAGCATGGCAGCAAAATTGATGAAGGGTTTTTGGGCAAAGGTAGCCCGCATCATCCTCCGAAACCGTATCATTATTTTGATCGTCATCGCTGCCATAACGGTCTTTTTCGCCCTTCAATGGGACAAAATGCGGTTCAGCAATACCCAAGCCGTGCTGCTGCCCGATGATCATCCTGTCATTTTACAGTACCAGTCTTTCCTAAATCAGTTTGGGGAAGAGGGCAATACCATTGTTTTCGCCATCAAGGATACCGCCTTGAATGCACCAGCCAATTTCAATCGATGGAACCGGTTCAGCAAACAATTGGGAGCCTTTCCTGAAGTCGATTTCGTACTCTCTGTAGACAATCTTCAGGAACTGAAAAAAGATGCCGACGATCAGGAGTTTGTTTTAGTGCCACTCATCGATAAACCATTGGATACAAGAGGTGAGGTCGAGGCTCTAACCGAACATATGTTCAACGACCTTCCCTTTTACGACGATTTGATCTTCAATAAGGAGACCGGGACCATCAGGACCATCATCAATCTTGATAAGGAAATCGTCAACACCTCGGTTCGCAAGGATTTTATATTGCAGGACCTGACCAATCTGGTCCATGATTTCGAGGAAGATACGGGAATGGACGTCCATGTTTCCGGAATGCCGTACATCCGGACCATGAATTCACAGAACATCATTGATGAAATTGGCAAGTTCATCTTGGCCGCCCTGCTGGTGACCTCCCTGATTTTCTTTTTCTTTTTCAGGAGTTTCAGGGCCACCTTGATATCGATGTTGGTGGTGATCATCGGGGTGATGTGGGCCTTTGGCATTCTCGGATTGCTCCAATACGAAATCACGGTTCTTACGGCTCTGATTCCGCCTTTGATCATCGTGATAGGCATCCCCAATTGTATCTTCCTGATCAATAAATACCAGCAGGAAGTAAAAAAACACGGCAACCAGGCCCTTTCGCTACAGCGGGTCATTTCGAAGGTAGGAAATGCCACTTTAATGACCAACATGACCACGGCATCGGGCTTTGCCACCTTTATCATTACCGATAGCCAACTCTTGAAGGAGTTCGGGATCGTGGCCTCGATCAACATCATCGGTATTTTTATACTATCCCTTTTGATCATCCCCATCGTATATAGTTTTATGTCCTTGCCCAATACCAAGCACCTTAAACACCTCAATAAACGTTGGATCGATGCCTTTGTGAATTGGACGGTACATATTGTAAGGGACCGTCGTATTTCCGTTTACGTTGCCTCCATTTTGTTGCTGGTGGTGAGCATCATCGGAATATATCAGATCAGGATATCGGGCAGCCCCATCGAGGATATGCCCAAAAATGCGGAGTTCTTTAAGGACATCCGGTTTTTTGAAGCCGAATTCGACGGCATCATGCCCGTGGAGATCGTCGTGGATACCAAACGGCCCAAAGGAGTATTGCGACCGACCACTTTGAAGAAAATCGATGAATTGGACAAGGTGATCGAAGGCATTCCGGAACTTTCCAAACCGGTATCGATCGTTAATTTGGTGAAATATTCGAAGCAGGCCTTTTACAACGGTATCCCGAAATACTACCAATTACCGACCACACAGGAGAACAACTTCATTATGGACGTTGCCAGAAAATCATCTGGAAATGGCAACTTGCTCAAGAACTTTGTAGACAGTACGGGACAAACGGCAAGGATCACCACTTTTATGCGCGATGTGAACACCGAACGCATGGAAGCCATTGAAAAGCGATTGGAAGAAAATATCAATACCATTTTTCCTGAAGAACGTTATACGGTTTATTTAACCGGAAGCGCCTTATTGTTTCTTAAGGGCACCAAGTACCTGGTCACCAATCTTGTGATGTCACTGGCCTTGGCCATCGCTTTGATCGCGCTCTTTATGGCCTATTTGTTCCGGTCTTTTAAAATGATCGTTATATCATTGATTCCCAATTTATTGCCATTGGTCATCACCGCCGGAGTCATGGGTTTCTTGGGGGTACCCATCAAGCCTTCCACCATTTTGGTTTTTAGTATCGCCTTCGGCATCTCGGTAGATGATACCATCCATTTCCTGGCCAAATACCGACAAGAGTTGGTGGCCAACCAGTGGCGCATCAATAAATCGGTTTACGCGGCACTCAGGGAGACCGGAGTGAGCATGTTCTATACCTCCATTGTCCTTTTCTTCGGTTTTTCGGTATTCATAATTTCGAGTTTTGGGGGCACCGTGGCCTTGGGCGCATTGGTCTCGGCGACATTGATGTTCGCCATGCTGGCCAATCTCATCCTTTTGCCTTCCCTGTTGTTATCTTTGGAAAGAAATATCGCCAATAAGGAAGTTCTCAAAAAACCACAGATCGATATACTTCCAAAAGAGGAAGTAAACCTTAAGGACGAATAAGAATAATACCTATCTTTTTTATCAAAAAGTTATCTTTGCCCTTTTAAATTTCAAGCTATTGAACATGCAAGCATTCCCTATCAAACAATTGCTTTCCACTGTACCAACTTCCCAGGAAGTGACTATCAACGGATGGGTCAAAACCTTTAGAAGCAACCGATTTATCGCCCTCAACGATGGGTCTACCATCAACAACATACAATGTGTTGTCGATTTTGAACAATTCGACGAAACGCTTCTCAAGCAAATCAATACCGGGGCTGCCCTTAAAATTAAGGGGCTGCTGGTCGAGAGCCAAGGCCGGGGGCAGTCGGTGGAGTTGCAGGTAAAGGATATCATCGTGCATGGCGGGGCGAATCCTGAGACCTATCCCATACAGCCCAAAAAGCATTCCATGGAATTTCTGAGGGAACAGGCCCACTTAAGGATACGCACCAATACCTTCTCGGCGGTGATGCGTGTGCGGTCGGCCCTGGCATTTGCCATCCATCAATATTTCAACCAAAATGGGTTTTATTATTTCCATGCACCGATCATTACCGGTTCAGATGCGGAAGGCGCCGGGGAAATGTTCCGGGTGACCACTTTGGATTCGGTGAAACCTCCATTGAACGATCAAGGTCAGGTAAATTTCAAGGAAGACTTTTTTGGAAAAGAAACCAATTTAACCGTTTCTGGCCAACTCGAAGCGGAAGCTTATGCCATGGCACTGGGCAAGGTATACACCTTCGGACCCACTTTTAGGGCCGAAAATTCAAATACCTCAAGGCACTTGGCCGAGTTCTGGATGATCGAGCCCGAAATGGCCTTTTATGACCTTCCCGCAAATATGGACCTGGCAGAGGATTTCATCAAAAGTGTGATCGTCCATATCTTGGAACACTGCCAGGAAGATCTTGAATTTTTACAACAACGGCTGATGGATGAGGAAAAATCAAAACCCATGGCCGAAAGAAGCGAAATGGCGCTGATCGACAAATTGCGCTTTGTGGTCGACAATCAATTTAAGAGGGTAACCTATACCGAGGCGATAGACATCCTACGGGATTCCACGCCCAACAAAAAGAAGAAATTTCAATATCAAATCGACGAATGGGGTGCCGACCTGCAAAGCGAACACGAACGTTTCTTGGTCGAAAAACACTTTAAATGCCCCGTTATACTCTTCGACTATCCCGCGAAAATAAAAGCCTTTTATATGCGTTTAAACGAGGATGGGAAGACGGTTCGTGCCATGGATATATTGTTCCCTGGAATCGGTGAGATCGTGGGGGGATCGCAAAGGGAGGAACGCCTGGAGGTCCTGAAAGAGAAAATCGCCGCGTTGGACATAGACGAAAAAGAACTCTGGTGGTATCTCGACCTGAGGAGGTTCGGTACGGCGGTACATAGCGGTTTTGGTTTGGGATTTGAACGTTTGGTGCTTTTCGCGACCGGTATGGGAAATATCAGGGATGTGATCCCGTTTCCAAGAACGCCCCAAAATGCTGAGTTTTAGTACGAATTGCATAACTTTATGAAGTAGGAACAACAACGCCAATGCTGAAACAACATCTACAGTTTAAGTTATCGCAAAAGCTTTCCCCTCAACAAATCCAGTTGATGAAGTTGATTCAATTGCCCACACAGGCTTTTGAACAGCGGCTAAAACAAGAATTGGAGGAGAATCCGGCATTGGAATCCGGAAAGGAAGACAGTGAAGATTCGCTTGAAGAAGATTTTGGGGAAACCTTTGATGATGGTTCCGATAACGAGAGCATCAATGCAGAGGACATCAACGTAGACGATTACCTCAGTGACGACGAGATTCCTGATTACCGCACCAAGGCCAATAACTATAGTGCCGATGACGAAGAAAGAAACGTGCCCTATGCCGCGGGCATCTCTTTCAATCAATTCTTGATCAACCAATTAAATACGGTTTATTTGAGCGATGTGGAATGGAACATTGCTGAATTTCTTGTGGGCAGTATCGACGAAAGCGGGTATATCAGGAGGCCCATTGCCGATATATTGGACGATTTGGCCTTTACCCAAAACATCTATACCGATGAAGGGACCATTAAAAAAGTGCTAAAGCTGGTACAGGAACTTGACCCCCCCGGGGTTGGGGCCCGTTCCTTGGAGGAATGTCTGACCATACAGCTCAAAAGAAAGGAACCGACGCCAAGTGTTGCGCTTGCCATTGCCATCCTGGAAAAATCATTCGATCAGTTCACCAAAAAGCATTATAAAAAACTGATTCAAAAACATGATGTTACCGAGGCGGAACTCAAGGACGCCATTTCCGAAATTGAAAAACTGAATCCCAAGCCAGGTGGTTCCTATGCCGGCAACAATAGGGTCATCGAACATGTTGTGCCCGACTTTTCCATTAAAATCGTTGATGGGGAACTCGAACTGACACTCAATGGGCGAAATGCTCCTGAACTTCACGTTTCCAGGGAGTATAACAACATGCTCAAAGGTTACAAGGATTCGAAAGACAAATCAAAGTCCCAAAAAGACGCCGTGATGTTCATCAAACAAAAATTGGATGCCGCCAAATGGTTCATAGATGCCATTCGGCAAAGGCAGCAAACTTTGTACATCACCATGAACGCGATCATGAATTATCAGAAAGAGTATTTCCTGACCGGCGACGAACGCAATTTGCGGCCCATGATCCTCAAAGACATCGCGGATGAAATCGGAATGGACGTATCCACGGTATCGCGGGTCGCCAACAGTAAATATGTAGACACTCCTTATGGCACCAAACTGATCAAGGAATACTTTTCCGAATCGATGAAAAATGATCAAGGGGAAGATGTATCAACAAAGGAAATCAAGAAAATTTTGGAAACCGTGATCGGTGCGGAGTCGAAGAAAAAGCCGCTTACCGATGACCGCTTGGCCAAGATGCTCAAAGAAAAGGGATACCCAATTGCCCGCCGAACCGTTGCAAAATACAGGGAACAATTGGGAATACCGGTCGCACGATTAAGAAAACAGATTTGATGAAAATGTTCCTTAGGATCATTTCCTACCTCTTCCATCCCCTATTTATTCCTTTTGTAGGTACCTTGGCTTATTTTATCGTTACCCCCAAATACAGTCCGTTGGAACTTCAAAGCGGCAACATTTTACCCATTTTTATCCTCACGATCATCATTCCCATTATTGCCTATCTCATTCTCAGCAATCTGGGCGTGGTCAGTTCGTTGTTCATCCCGAATATAAAAGAACGCCGATACCCGCTTTACATCAACATACTGTTGCTTTTGACCGTGCTTTACAAGATTATCCCCAACAATTTTACGATCGAGCTATATTACTATTTTGTAGGTTTGGTCGGGGCCTCGTTTGCTTCCTTGCTATTGCTGTATTTTAACTTCAAAAGCAGCCTGCATATGGCCGGAATGGGAAGTCTGTTCATGTTCCTGGTGAGTTTGAGCATCCACTTCGAAAAAAATATCACCATTGCCCTGAGCCTTTTTATACTTGCATCGGGCTTGGTAGCCACCTCCCGACTTTACTTAAGGGCGCACAATGCCCCGGAAATACTGATCGGTTTTTTTATTGGTCTGCTGTCCCAACTGTTGACGGTCTCGCTATTGGCTATAAACCATGCTTGTCCTAAAGGATGTAAAAGATGAGTCCCAGCCGTAAGGGTTTGGTAGTGATATCGCTCGGAATCGAGCACCGCGGTATCCTGGAACAAATTATTCAACGCATAGTAGGCTTGGAGATTGAAGGTATTATAACCAAAATTCAGGCTGAGGCCATATTGAAATTTATTGACATCGCGGTTCGCGAACCCGATCTTTTCGGTGTTGGTAATAAATTTTGAACGCGCCGCGAGCAGGTAGGCAAATTTAATTCCTGCGTATATGCGCCAGAACTTATATTCGGTTGGGGTGGAGTTGCGCCATCGTACTCCACCGGAAATTCGATCATATGGGTCTCCACCTTATTCCGGATAAAATCGGTATCCGAGTCGATGACGCTATAGGTTATGGTGTTGTTGGATTTGCTTGCCAGCAGATTGGAATAGTACGAATAGCACTCCATATCCCATGCCCAGTCCGATGGCCGATGTTCTATTTGAATTTATGGGAATGTCTTTGATCAGCCCCAGTTGCAATCCGTATGAGAGACTTCTCTGGGTTACGTCGTTCGGTTGTTGCAACAGGAAGTTGTAGGTAATCCCCATATAAAACTGGTCCTCGAAGTAACGGTCATCCACTTGTGTCGAATCGCGTATGGCCTTGCGAAAGCATCCGGAAGAAAGGAATAAGGCCAGTACGAAAAGAGTGACTTCATAGGTCAAAGTTAAGCAAATAAAAAACGCTCCAAATTAAAATCCGGAGCGTCATTAACTAAGTTTGAAATTATCTTGCTTATTACTGCTTTACATTCATAAAGGCATCCCCTCGTAAGTGGTATAATTAACCTTAAGGGCATTTACTTTCCTTAATTCTTCCTTGATATCCGAAATCAATCCCATGTTGGCATTTCTATCGACCTTAAGGGAAGTCGTCAAAACATTTTGAAGTTCTTGTGGTTTCTTAGCCCTTTCCATCAAAATAAAATCCCCAACATCCGAAGCATTGGCAAATTTGTCATTTAATTGAATTTTGGGTTCTGTTCCAAAAACCTTCTGGTACTCCCTGGTGGGCGCACCCACATAAATGGTGATTACCCTGTCCTTTTTTTCCAACTTTCTTGATTTCGTTGGCATTCGGAAGTTGGTTCTCGACCTTTACGGTACTGTCTTTCATAACCGTTACGGTCATGAAAAAGAACAGCAACATAAATACGATATCGGGCAACGAAGCCGTATTTACCGCAGGTACGTCACCGGCACCCTTTTTCTTATTAAACTTTGACATATCTCTGTATTTAAAAGCTTGTTAATTTCCCGCCGTTGCCGTGGACGAGGAAGTTTCCGCTTCCGACAGCTTCTGTGGAAACATGTCCTGTATCCTGGTCAGTTCTTCCTTCAACCGATCCTTGGTCGTTTGTGGCGTTTCCTGTTTTAGGTATTCGGCTTCCATATCGGTGAACTTTCGTTTGAAGAAACGCATTGCTTCCCGGTTCCTCAAATCGTTATAGGCCCCGACCAACTCGTTTTGAACCGTGATGTAGGTGCCATATTTGGTTTCCCTATCGTTCTTTAAGGAAATGATCGCCTTTGTCGGATTATCCGAGGAAGATGGGTCTTTCTTTCCCTGACTGCAATAAGTACAAGTGCCATCACCGTTATTTTCCAAAAATTCCGTGGCCTTTTCGCGCAGTTCCTTCAACTGTATCAACTCCCCATCGGCCAACAATTGACCATTTTTGTTGATGTTCACCTGAAAGATGTTTTTCTGCTTGATCACCACATCGGTGTCGGGTGGCTCAATGGGTGGCAACATACGATCGAGACCGGCATCGGTTTCAATGGTAGTGGTCACCAAGAAAAATATCAATAAAAGGAAGGCGATATCCGCCATTGATCCCGCATTTACTTCTGGTGCTCCCGCTCTTCTGGCCATAACTTAATTTTTATTTATTTGCTAAAAATTTTCTTTACGCTGGGCAAAACCATCAACACCACCGCAATGGCGGTAAGAATGAAAAAAACGTACAGTCCCATACCGATGTTCTTGACAGTCGACTCATTTGACATGGCCATGTACTCCGCTGAAACGTCATTGTTGCTGGAAAGCACATAGGAAATGATCGTGACCAAGGCAAAACCGCCCACGGCGTACAAGGTTTTTTTAAGTCCCTTCGGATTGGTAAACATATTCAACAATGCGAAGCCTAGACTAAAAATCACCGCTACCGCCAAAAGCAGATAAGTGATCATGAACATGGCATTAATCGCACCGCTTTGGGCCGCTTCAGCCGGAGGCATATTTGCATCCGGAAGCATGAACCAAAGCACAGCACCTATCAACCCTATGACTATTAAAGCTATTTTTACAATTTTATTCATAATATAAAGGTGTTAAGGGTGCGAATTATTTTTTGTGGTCCACCAACATATCGATCAAGGTGATTGACGAATCTTCCATATCATTGACGATACTATCGATCTTTGCAATGATGTAGTTATAGAAAATTTGAAGGATGATCGCGGTGATCAGACCGAATACGGTCGTTAAAAGTGCCACCTGAATATCCCCGGCAATAAGCGAGGCGCTCAAGTTACCCACGGCCGCAATTTTCTGGAAGGCTTGGATCATACCGATTACCGTACCCATGAACCCGAGCATCGGTGCCACGGCGATGAACAACGATAGCCAGGAAACGTTTTTCTCCAACTGGCCCATCTGTACGCCTCCGTAGGCAATGACAGCCTTTTCGGCAGATTCAACACTTTCACCTGCCCTATCCAACCCTTGATAATAGATCGAGGCGACCGGCCCTTTTGTATTTCTGCAGACTTCCTTGGCGGCTTCAACCCCACCCGATGCCAAGGCATCTTCCACTTGTTGTTTCAATTTAGCGGTATTGGTGCTTGAAAGGTTCAAGTAAATGATCCTTTCAATGGCCACGGCCAAGCCGAGAATCAAACATAACAGTACAATTCCCATAAATCCGGCGCCCCCTTGTATGAACTGCTCCTTCAACACTTGGGTAAAGCCCTTTTCCGCCTCGACGGGAGCAGCATCCTGTAGCATGGCTACCGCTGTAGAAATATTTGATACTACCATGGCAGTCGTTGCCTTTGCACTTACCGTATTTGCACTTAGAACAAATAACCCAGTCACAGCTAGGATAGAGAATAATTTTTTCATTTTTTTCAAACTTAGATTAGTTAGTTAATGTGTTAAAGATAAAAAAAAATCGCAATAATAAAAGCAAAACTTTCGCAGAGAGGAAGGGATTCGAACCCTCGATACACTTTTGGTGTATACACACTTTCCAGGCGTGCGCCTTCGACCACTCGGCCACCTCTCTAGTCTGACCTTTTAAAGGGTTGCCCAAATAACGAAAAAATTTATTAGTTGAGGAAATTAATATGGCAAATTTTATGTCATCTCCCCGCGCAGCGGCGTTTCGAACACTGTTTTGAAAGATTTGTGCGAAACGTTGCTGCCCAACAGGTACATCAACTTGGTGATGGCCGCTTCGGTCGTAATGTCCTTGCCATTAATGACTTGTAACTTTTGCAGCTGTGTACTGGTCTCGTATTGCCCCATGATTACCCCGCCGCCGGCGCACTGGGTTACGCTGACAATATGCAAGCCGTTCCTGATCGATTTGCCCAGCAGGGCCGACAACCAATCATCGGTTGGTGCATTTCCGGCACCATAGGTTTCCAAGATCAAGGCTTTTAAACCTGGGGTGCGCAGTACGCTTGTCAATAATGCCTCGTTGAGGCCCGGAAAAAGTTTTAAGATGGCTACATGGTTATCGAGTTTTTTATGGACCACCAGCGGCTTCCTGTGTTTTTGTACCCATAGATTCTCCGTAAAGATCTTTAAATGGACCCCCGATTCGGCCAATGGCGGATAGTTTAAAGATTGGAACGCCTTGAAATGTTCGGCATTGATTTTGGTCGTACGGTTCGCCCGATACAGCTTATATTCGAAATAAAGGCCCACTTCCTGGATGGCCGGACCATCCTTGCCACGCATGGCCGCGATCTGGATCGAGGTAATCAAGTTTTCCTTGGCGTCGGTCCTCAGATCGCCGATGGGCAATTGACTGCCCGTAAAGATGACCGGTTTGGCCAGGTTTTCGAGCATGAAGCCCAAAGCCGATGCCGAATAGCTCATGGTATCGCTGCCATGGAGCACGACAAAACCATCATGAGATCCGTAGTGCGATTCGATGATCACCGCGATTTCCGATCCAATGCCCGGGATTCATATTGGACGAATCGATGGGCCGCTCAAATGAGATCGTATCGATGGAACAACCCAACTGATTCAATTCCGGAATGCTCTTCAGCAATTTTTTGAAATTGAAGGCCTTGAGCGTCCCCGAGTCATAGTCTTTGACCATGCCGATGGTGCCCCCGGTATAAATCAACAGTATTTTGATGGGTCCTTTCAAGTTTCACATCGCAATTTTGAATGATCATAAATTTATTTTTATGTGCAATCCTTCCAAATGACACGATAAAACCCTTTTGACCAATTCATAAGTTGATCCAAGGCCTTTTTTTTGGCCATCACCGGGTTGGGAGACCAAAAACCTTCAAGGCGTTGGCGGTGGTCTGGGTGGCGATTTCGTGGGCATCTTTTTTATATAGCTGCGCCAGCTTGTCCACTATCAATGGCAAATAGGAACTTTCATTGCGCTTGCCACGATAGGGAACAGGTGCCAAATAGGGCGAATCCGTTTCCAGTACAAGGTGCTTCAGATTTATTTGATCCAGAAAGGTATCGATTTTTCCGTTCTTAAAGGTGACCACCCCTCCTATTCCGAGCAGCATGTTGTACCCTATCGCCCTTCGTGCCTGTGCCAACGTACCGGTAAAACAATGGAAGATACCAAAAAGGTCAGCGTCCTTTTCCTCCTCCAGTACCTCGAAGATTTCATCGAAGGCATCCCTACAATGGATTACTATGGGCAATCCATATTTTTTGGCAAGGCGTATTTGATAGGCGAAAGCTTCCCGCTGCTGCTTCAAATATCGCTTCTCCCAGTAAAGATCGATGCCGATTTCCCCCACCGCATAGAACTTGTGGCTGGCCAGCATGGTCTCCACATGTTGCAGTTCTTCCGTGAAATTCTCTTTGACGTGGGTGGGGTGCAGGCCCATCATCAAATAGATGTTTTCTGGATATTTTTTTTCGAGATCGAGCATGGAGCGGGTATAACTCGAATCGATGGCCGGTATGAAAAATCGCCCAATTCCCGATTCCAAGGCCCTTTGGATCATGGCATCCCGATCCCCATCGAAGGCTTCACTATACAGATGGGTATGGGTGTCGGTTAATGTCATCCGACAAAAATAGGCTTATCTTTGTAAAACCATATTCGCAATTTGGGTAATTTTTCGCAGCCGAATGCTAGGGGAATCGATTTGGAATGCCCAAAGACCAAGGATAAAAAATTTTAACTTGTTAATCGAGGTCGGAATTGGGCCGAAGGCCCCGACAAAATGATCTATATAGCAACGGAAACCCCAACATGGCAAGTCTCTCAAAATTTTTAAAGGAAAAAAAATACTTCAAAATACCCTTGGTACTCACGGCGACCAACCATTTCGAACTCATCGTAAAGATCAATGACATAACGGGTAGATTCATCCTCGATACCGGTGCTTCCAACACCTGCATCGGATTTGATAAAATCGAATATTTCAACCTCAATTCAAAGGCTTCCAAAATCAAGGCGGCCGGCGCGGGTGCGAGCGGGATGGAAACCCTGATCTCCAAGCGCAACCGTTTGGAAATCGGTCCTTGGAAAAAAGAGAAGGTGAAAATAGTACTTTTCGACCTGAAACATGTCAATGAGGCCCTTATCACCCATGAAGCGTTGCCCGTTGAGGGGATCCTAGGGGCAGATATTCTCAAAAAGGCAAAGGCGATTATCGACTATGACCAACAATGCCTTTTCTTAAAATCAAAGCCATAATCCGACACCTCTTGACCATCAAAACCTCAAAAACAAGAACGGTCGGCTCTTGATGCGGAAATCATGCTAAAGGGGAATTCCTACCTTCAAAATAGCAAGGGGCCTACTAAAGCTCCAAGGCCTTTTTCACTTCGTTCAGCATCAGCAGTTCCTCAGGATTTTCCAAAGCCTCCTTCACCGCCACCAAAAAACTTACCGATTCTTTCCCGTCGATGATCCTATGGTCGTAAGATAATGCCACGTACATGATGGGAGCTATGGCGATGGCTCCATTTCTCGCGATCGGTCTTTCCACGATATTGTGCATTCCCAAAATTGCGCTTTGTGGTGGGTTGATGATCGGGGTGCTCAACATCGAGCCGAATACCCCACCATTGGTGATGGTAAAGGTACCACCGGTCATTTCGTCGACCGTAATTTCCCCTTCCCTGGCACGGATGGCCAAGCGCTTCACTTCGGCCTCCACACCTCTAAAGGTCAGGTTTTCCGCATTGCGGATAACCGGGACCATCAGTCCTTTCGGTCCGGAGACCGCAATACTGATGTCACAGAAATCATAGCTGATCATTTCCTTGCCATCGATCATTGAATTGACGGCAGGGAACATTTCCAGGGCCCTTACCACTGCTTTGGTAAAAAAGCTCATGAAGCCGAGGCTCACGCCGTGTTTCTCTTTAAAGACCTCTTTATAGGTTTCCCTCAGGGCAAAAATGGCCGACATATCGACCTCGTTAAAGGTGGTCAGCATTGCCGTTTCATTCTTGGCGGCAACCAAGCGTTCGGCCACTTTTCTTCTCAGCATGGAAAGCTTGGAACGGGTTTCGCCCCTGTTACCTCCGGTAGGCGTACCCATTGATGGCACCGCATTTACGGCATCGTCTTTGGTAATTCTTCCATCCCTTCCCGAACCTTTAACGGAGGCGGCATCGATGCCCTTTTCCTCCAAGATTTTTTTGGCTGCGGGGGAAGGAGAACCAGACGCATAGGTTTCCTTTGCGACCGCTGGCTTTTCTTCCTTTTTGGGCGCTTCCTTGACCTCATTTTTCAATGCCGGGGCTGCGGCCTCCTTTTTTGGCGCTCCATCGGGTTTGGCCGCACTGGTATCTATCAAACATACCACCGCGCCTACTTTGACAGCATCGCCAACCGCTGCCTTAAGGGTTATGGTCCCGCTTTCTTCAGCAGGAAGTTCCAAGGTGGCTTTATCGGAATCGACCTCCGCGATGGCCTGGTCCTTTTCAACATAGTCCCCATCCGCTACCAGCCACTCCGCAATTTCCACTTCTGTGATGGACTCCCCCGGAGAGGGGACTTTCATTTCTAAAATCATTCTTTTATTTTTTGATGTATTAGCTTGTCATCTACGATTGGTACAAACCTACGACAGAGTGTCGGTTTGACCAAGGGTTGTCTTATTCCAAATTTTTGATGAAATCCTCTTTTACGGGCAAATGGTCTTGTCTTGGTTCCCCATTTACCAGAAGACGATCGAAATAGAGTTTTGCCCCGATAGCCCCATCCATATCGATCTGATTTTGCAGGCTGAGGTGCAAATGGGGCTCCGTTGAATTTCCGGAATTGCCGCATTGGCCCAAAACCACGCCCCTGCGCACGTCCTGTCCTTCTTCAACCGTGATACTGCCATTTTTCAGATGTGCGAAGAGTACGAACTCTTCGGCATCGGTTTTCAAAACCACGGTATTACCGGTGAGTTGTTCTGGATTCGTCTTTCCAGGTATATTATCCTCTACCCCTGAAATGACCTGAACCACCCTGCCATCGCAGGGGGCGATGACTTCTTTACCAAATACCAGGTATTCCTCGTTTTTGGTGCCTGCGCCCCTATGGGAAGAACCATTTTCAACCATTAAAAGGTCGTAAGCATACTGTTGGCTAATTTCGGCCACATGATCATTCTGTTCCCCTTGGGTCCCGCCCCAGTATACAAACCATTCTTCTCGGAAGGGCAATGACATTTTGGTGGTGTTTCGTTCCAAAATGGGGACATTCGGGTTTGTCAATGGTTGAATACGCAGTCCATTGATCTGGTTTTGGGGATTCAACGAAATGACCATATCCGCTATGGCCTTTTCAAAATAGGTCCTGTAATAATAGGCCCCAGCGTCGGAACGGCTGTACTCCATTTTCGTTATGGCCCCCATCGGCACATGTATATTTTGGGCAAAAAATCTTGAAGTCTGTTCCTTGGGGAGCGCTTTTTTCATTTCCACATCGAACAACGCGAATATACCGCTATAATCGGCCATGTTATACAAAACCATGATGTCATTGGCCGCTTTGGCATAATTACCCGCCTGCATTTGGGAAATGCCCAGGGAACAGTTTAAAAGCATGATGAAGCAAAGAATTTTTTTCATTTGACTATTGCTTTCCTATTTTGGTCTGCTCATGTTGTCCTTGGTTTTATCGAAAACGTACTCGATGACCTGTTGATGCCGATTTTTGGATCGTACCGCACTACCGGCAGCCGGGGAAGCATAAAACCGCCTCGAAGCGACCCTTAAGGTATGGGCTTCGCCAAAGTGCATCATCAAATGGCTCCAAGCCCCCATATTTCTCGGTTCTTCCTGCGCCCAAACCAAGTCATCGGCATGCTTGTATTTCTTGATCATGTCCTTCATCCGATCGGTTGGCAGGGGGAACAACTGTTCGACCCTTACCAGGGCAATATCATCACGCCCTCGATCTTCCTTTACCGCCAGCAGATCGTAGTAGAACTTGCCGGTGCAAAAAACAAGACTTTTTACTTTTTTGACATCGGCCGAAACATCATCGATCACCTCCTGAAAACTGCCTGTGGCCAGTTCTTTTACCGAGGAAACCGCTTTGGGATGCCTCAACAAGCTCTTGGGGGTAAAAATGATCAACGGCTTTCTGAAATTCACCTTCATCTGCCTGCGCAAAATATGGAACATTTGGGCAGGGGTGGTAACGTCGGCGATGTACATATTATCTCGGGCGCAGAGCTGCAAGTACCGCTCCATCCGTGCTGAGGAATGTTCGGCGCCTTGGCCTTCGTAACCATGGGGCAGCAACATCACCAAGCCGTTCTGAAGTTTCCATTTGTCTTCCGCAGCGGAAATATATTGGTCGATCATGATCTGGGCACCGTTGCTGAAATCCCCAAACTGGGCTTCCCAGATGGTCAGGGTATTCGGACTGGCCATGGCGTAGCCGTAATCGAAACCGACCACCCCATATTCAGACAACAAAGAATTGTAGATCTGAAATAAACCTTGTTTGGCCGCGACATGATTCAAAAGCAACAATTCTTCCTCACTTTCCTCTACTTTCATCACGGCGTGACGGTGTGAAAAAGTGCCGCGTTCAACATCCTGTCCCGACATGCGCACCCCGAAACCTTCCTCCAGTAGTGTACCATAGGCCAATAGTTCTCCCATGGCCCAATCGAGTTGATCCGATTCGAAGAACATTTTTCTTCGGTCTTCCACCAATTTCTCCACCTTCCGGAGGAATTTCTTATCCTTGGGCAATTGGGTCAACACCTTCGCGATGTCGGTCAACTTCTTTTCGTCGTAAGTGGTGTCAACGGAATCCATCATTTCCCATTCCCGAACATTTTCGAAGCCCTTCCATTCGTCTGCCATAAAAGGGGTAATCACTGTTTTGGCCTCCTTCCTGGAGTCTTCCAATTCGGTCTCCAGGGAATTCTTATATTCTTCTTCCAGTTTGCCGACATAGTTGTTGTCTATGATACCTTCGGCGATCAACTTTTCGGCATAGATGTCCCTGGGGTTCTTGTGTTTTGCGATGGCCTTGTACAACTTGGGCTGGGTGAACCGGGGTTCGTCGCCCTCGTTATGGCCGTATTTACGATAACCCAATAGATCGATAAAAACATCCCGTTTAAATCGCATCCGATATTCAAGCGCAAAGAGTGATGCATGAACCACTGCTTCCGGATCATCGGCATTTACGTGCAATACCGGACTTAAGGTTACCTTGCCCACATCGGTACAGTAGGTAGAGGAACGCGCATCCAAATAGTTGGTCGTAAACCCGATTTGGTTATTGACCACGATATGCAAGGTGCCATTGGTTTTATACCCATCCAAAGCGGCCATCTGCACCACTTCATATACGATACCTTGGCCCGCGATCGCGGCATCGCCATGTACGACTATGGGCAATACTTTTGAAAAATCATCCGGAAAATGGGCGTCTTGTTTGGCCCGGGCTATACCTTCCACCACGGCCCCAACCGTTTCCAGGTGGGAGGGGTTGGGCGCAATGTTCATTTTTATTCTACTTCCTTTTTCGGAAGTGCGTTCCGATGTCCATCCCAAATGGTATTTTACATCCCCATCGAAAATCTCTTCTTCATAATCCTTTCCATCAAACTCGCTGAAAATGTCCTTGGCCGATTTGCCGAAAATATTGGTAAGCACATTGAGCCTTCCCCTGTGCGCCATTCCCATGACGAACTGTTTTACCCCCATTTCCACCGCATGTTCCACAATGGCGTCCAAAGCCGGAATCAAGGATTCGTTGCCTTCCAGCGAAAACCTTTTCTGGCCTACATATTTGGTGTGCAAAAAGGATTCGAAAGACACTGCCTGGTTCAGTTTCTTGAGGATATGCTTCTTACGTGCTGCATCGTAATTGGGATGGTTGTCGTTGACGTTGAGCCAGTCCTGTATCCACTGCAACCTGTCGGGGTTACGGAGGTACATGTACTCAACCCCTATGGAGTCACAATAAATACGCTGTAAATGTGCTACGATTTCCTTTAAGGTGCTCGGACCGATGCCGATGATCTCACCGGCCTTGAAAACGGTTTCGAGATCTTTGTCCGATAATCCGAAATTTTCAAGATCCAAGGTGGGCGTATACTGCCTGCGTTCCCTTACGGGATTGGTCTTGGTGAACAGGTGGCCCCTGCTGCGATAGCCATCGATCAAACGGATGACCTGAAATTCTTTATGCAGCGATTCGGGGATTTCCCGTTGCTTCGCTTCCGAATGGGATATGGCACCGTTTTGATCAGGAAGGCCCAATTCTTCCAAGGTGCTCTCCGATCCAAAATCGAAACCCTGAAAAAAAGCACGCCAACTGGGCTCTATGCTATCGGGATTCGTTAGGTACTTATCGTAAAGTTCCGCAAAGAAAGAAGTATGCGCTGCGTTTAAAAAGGAATATTTATCCATAAAAGGGTTTCTCTGACTGACCAATAAAAATTTATCAAAAATACAATATTTCGTATTTCTAGACGTATCTTGGAATGTATAATTGTGGGATGCTCCATGGGATTTTGATATTCCCTTCAAAATTGCAATTTGATCGGCCTACATGATATACCGATTTGATTCAGCGCATTTGACTTTTCATGCATTTCACACCAAAGAAGGTACAATAAAAATGACCTACATCCATCACCAAATGAAAATCCTTTTCAGCGGTCTTATTTGTTTTATGGCCACAGCCTATTGTTCGGCGCAAAATACCGGAAGAACGGACGCGTTTTGGGAGCAGGTTCGTTTTGGGGGCGGTTTGGGCCTGGGATTCACCAATGGAGGATTTAATGGTGCCATCTCTCCAAGTGCCATCTATCAGTTCAATTCTCAATTCGCGACCGGAATCAGCCTGAGCTTCAATTACGCCAAGTTCAACGATGACAAGTTCATCGCCTATGGCGGCAGCCTGCTCACCCTTTACAATCCGCTTCCCTTCCTTCAACTATCCGGCGAATTGGAACAACTGCGCATCAATCGTGAACTCGCCACCTTTTCAGGCATTGTAAAAGATAATTATTGGTCCCCCGCACTCTTTCTGGGACTGGGTTACAGCAATCGGAACGTTACTTTTGGAATACGATATGATGTGCTCTACAATCAAAACAAGAGCATTTATGCCAACGCTTGGATGCCCTTCGTTAGGGTTTATTTTTAGTCGGGTCTTTTTAATCGGGCCTCTCGAGGTCCATGCCATAATACTTTTTCCCTATATGTCATGACCTATAAGGCAACTCATCCTGGTATACAGTTATCCTCAAAAGCATGCCTTTTATCGGAGTGATTTCGAGGTCCATATAGAATCGCTTACTTTTCAACTCCGATGTTTTTTCATCGAAAAACGGCAGTGCCACCATGACGATATCCCTTCCCATAAAAACAAAGATGATGAATTTGAAAATCATGATCTTGCTCTTATGTGCTATCGGGGCAAGGGCGCAGCAAATCGGTGATTTTGTCTCCATAGTACCAGCGGGTCAGAACAGTGACTTTGTCATTCCATCAAGCCATACTTTCCAAAAGATCATAGAATCGGGCGATCCCTTGACACAAGGGGGCAACCTCCTCACAAACAACGATTTTACAGGCTATGTTCCCATTGGCGGCAGCAGCACCAACGGCTATCTGAGCATCAATGCCGAATCGGCTCCGGGCGGGGTGAGCATTTTGGACATCAATTATAACAATACCACAAGGCTATGGCAAACCACCTTGTCGCAGGCCGTGAATTTCAGTGGCGTTGTCGCGACCATTGCCAATTGTTCCGGTACCGTCACGCCCTGGAACACCATCATCAGCTGTGAGGAAATCACCAGTCATGAACTGGAAAGCAATCCTGGATTGCCCCGGGATATCAATGATGACGGCTATGATGACTTCGGGTGGTGCATAGAAATTGATCCAGCCACCAAAACCGTGATCGACAAACGATGGGCACTGGGCAATTTTAAACATGAAAACGTGGTGATCCATGGCAACCTTCGTACGGTTTACCAAGGTGCGGATGCGAGCGTTGGCTATTTGTACAAATTCGTGGCAAATAATGCACAAGATTTATCAAGTGGCGCACTCTACGTCTACCAGGGATCCAAAAACGGTCCTGGTACCTGGATTCCGATCAATAATGCAACACAGGCCGAACGGAACACCACCGTGGCGCAAAGTGCGGCGGTCGGCGCCACGGTTTTCAACGGCATAGAAGATGTGGAAATCGGACCGGATGGTTGGATCTATTTTGCCGTGAAAAATGAAAGTCAGGTCTATCGTTTTCAGGACTCCGATCCCATTTCTGGGACTACGGTCCCGCAAATGGAAACATTTGTGGGGAATAGGGCCTATGACATTACCCATGCGAACGGCACAACCCCCGTAAACTGGGCCACTGGAAATGATAACCTTGCCTTTGATGATGCGGGTAATTTATGGGTTTTACAAGATAGCGGGAGCCAGAATTACATTTGGGTAGTGGGCATAGATCATACCCAAAATGCTCCAAATGTGCGCATTTTTGGGAATACCCCGTCGGGTGCCGAGCCGACCGGCATCACCTTTTCTCCAGATCACCGATTCCTTTTTATGTCGATCCAGCATCCAAATACAAATAACAACAGTACCCAAACCGATGCTGCGGGCAATCCGGTTTCCTTCAATAAATCGACCACCTTGGTCTTGGCGCGAAATGAAGATTTGGGCGCAGCATCCACAAGCGAGTGGTATTTGGATGCCGATGGTGATGGATATGCCACGGCGAATACCGTCTTTAGCGTTTCAAGTCCGGGACCGGGACACACCACTTCCGTTTTGCCCACTACCGATTGTGACGACAATGATGCGGCTATCAACCCGGAGACGGTTTGGTACCTCGACGCCGACGGTGATGGTTATGCAGCCCTATCGACGATAACAAACTGTACCAGTCCCGGGACGGAATACACCCTCAATACCTTGCCAACCACCGATTGCGATGATGACAATGCCAATATCAATCCTGCCACGGTTTGGTACCTCGACGGGGACGGGGACGGCTATGCCGATCCGGCGACCGTGCAGAGCTGTGCGAACCCGGGCACCGGCTATACCACCACCGTTTTGCCCGCCACCGACTGCGACGACAACGATCCCTCGGTGTTCCAGGCCGTGACCTGGTACCTCGACGACCGTTTTGCCCGCCACCGACTGCGACGACAACGATCCCTTGGTGTTCCAGGCCGTGACCTGGTACCTCGACGCGACGGGGACGGCTATGCCGATCCGGCGACCGTGGATAGCTGTGCGAACCCGGGCACCGGCTATACCACCACCGTTTTGCCCGCCACCGACTGCGACGACAACGATCCCTCGGTGTTCCAGGCCGTGACCTGGTACCTCGACGCGGACGGGGACGGCTATGCCGATCCGGCGACCGTGCAGAGCTGTGCGAACCCGGGCACCGGCTATACCACCACCGTTTTGCCCGCCACCGACTGCGACGACAACGATCCCTCGGTGTTCCAGGCCGTGACCTGGTACCTCGACGCGGACGGGGACGGCTATGCCGATCCCGCGACAATGGATAGCTGTGCGAACCCGGGCACCGGCTATACCACCACCGTGCTGCCCGCCACCGACTGCGACGACAACGATCCCTCGGTGTTCCAGGCCGTGACCTGGTACCTCGACGCGGACGGGGACGGCTATGCCGATCCCGCGACAATGGATAGCTGTGCGAACCCGGGCACCGGCTATACCACCACCGTTTTGCCCGCCACCGACTGCGACGATAATGATGGTATGGTGAACCTCTACGCATTGTGGTACCTCGATGCTGACGGGGATGGCTATGCAGACACCTTACCCATCAACAGTTGCTCGAGTCCGGGAGAAGGCTATTCCACGGAGGAATTGCCTTTGGAAGCTTTAGTGGGCATCGAAATGCTCCTTTATCCCAATCCTTCCTCAGGCCTATATCGGGTTGCCATGGATAAGCAATATCGACAATTGGAAGTCTCCGTGGCCACCGCTTCCAATCAATCCGTATTCAGAAAAATCTATTTCGATACGCAGGACATCGACATCGATTTATCCGCGCTGAGTTCCGGGGTATACTTTTTGAAAATTACGACAGAGGGGAACAGTCTAGGTAGTTTTAAGATGATCCGCAAGTAGCACGGCCTCTTGGTCTAATTGCCAATTCATCAACATTTGGGAGTTGTTCCGTATCAGGAACCATAACGTTCCTTCAGCCATACTTTTTGGAGTTCCCTTTTCAAGATCAAAAAGGAAACCTGCTCCGCTACCTCGACCACATCGGTAACTTGAATCTCTTTGAAGGCTTTTTCGGGGACATCGACCACATAGAGCAGATTGAGATAATCCGCAAACCGTTCCATGATCAAATAATAGACTTTTTCATGCAAAATGGCCCGTAATTCATCCGGAGCCATTTCTACTTGGAAATCGATCGGAACATTTGCCAAGCCAAAATCCTTATCCAACTGAACCACTAACTTTTGATACAATCGCGATTTGATCGCATCATTTAACAAAACGGTGCTGTTTGGAAAATTTGAGAGCATAGTAGATGTACGTAGGGGGCGATGATTTGGTTTATCCTGGGCAAACTGCATCCAAAAAAAAGTTCAAAAGCGCACTGGCCATTTTTTAACCCTTTTGAAAGGGATTGGGTTGCCCCAACAATAAAAGCAAACTTATGGCGCAGCTCCGATCAAAAACGATAATGACTACATTTTATAAACGATGCCGTTTTTCATCACGAAGATCACATTTTCCAGTGTTTTGACATTCGTTTGGGGATTTTCCCCAACGGCGATGATATCGGCCAAATATCCCTCCTTCAATTGTCCGAGTTCATTTTCCATGCCTAAAAGTGACGCATTGGTTACGGTCGCGGCCTTTAATGATTCCATCACCGGAATTCCGGCCTCCAAGAGATAATTGAATTCCATGGCGTTGAGTCCATGTGGAAAAACGCCGGCATCCGTGCCAAAGGCCATGGGAACACCCTTTTTATAGGCCCTTCCTATCGTAGCTTGGTGCTTCGGGCCGATTTCCAATGCTTTTTGGGCCACCACTTCCGGAAAAAATCCGGGTACCTTGGCCTTCTCGGCCACCTGTTTGCCAGCAGTGATCGTGGGCACCAAAAAACATTGGTGCTTTTTCATCAATTCCATGGTTTCCTCGCTCATCAGCGTACCATGCTCAATGGTGTTCACGCCACCCAAAACGGCCAGTTTCATCCCTTCATCGCCATGGGCATGGGCGGCCACCATAAATCCGTAATCTTTGGCAGTGGCGGTGATCGCTTGTATTTCTTCTAGGGTAAACTGGGGGTTCTGTCCACTTTTTGCCACGCTCAATACCCCTCCCGTGGCAGTGATCTTGATCAAATCCGCACCCTCCTTATATCGTTGGCGCACCGCCTTTCTACCATCATCCTCAGAATTCACGACCCCTTCCTTGGGACCCGGATCACCCATCAGGTCTTTGCGCATGCCGTTGGTGGGATCGGCATGCCCCCCTGTTGTGGCCAAGGATTTGCCCGAAGTGAAGATTCGGGGACCGTCGACCGATCCATTGTTAATGGCATTGCGCAGCGAAATGTTGACACCAGTGCCCCCCAAATCCCTTACCGTGGTGAATCCTGCCATTAAAGTACGTTTGGCATACACCGTGGCCTGAAGCGCTACATCGGCTTCATTATCGGTAAACCTTTTGATATAGGTCTGGGGATTGAATTCAGATTCGATATGCACGTGCATATCGATCAGTCCGGGTAGTACTGTCTTGTTTTTTAAATCGATGGTTTGATCGTTTGGTCCAGCGGAGAGATATCCGTCACCTATGCTTTTTATCCGGTTGCCCGCAACGACGATCGTTTTTTCCCCGAGCATTTCCCCCGTTCGGGGATCGATAAGACTTCCGCAATGGATATAGGTATCTTGGGCTATGCTGGGAAGAAAGCTTAAAAAAGCAAAAAGGAGCAAGAGTTTTTTCATGGGTATAGGTTTATCCGAACAAAATAAGGAGAAATCCCCACAATTGCCCCATTGCCAAAACCTTTGTTGACAAATCAGGAACCTAGCCCCTGATCTTTCGTTCCCAATCCCAGGCCGATTTCATGGCTTGATCTAAGGTAAATTGGGCTTTCCATCCCAGGACCTTGTTCGCCTTCGCAGTATCTGCATAAGCGCTGACGATATCACCGGGCCGCCTATCCACGATTTTATAGTTCAATTTTACGCCCGATACCCGTTCAAAACTTTGTATGGCCTCGAGCACGGAACTGCCCTTGCCCGTACCCACATTGTAGACCTCGTAATTTTCACTGTTTTTTGCTTCCAAAAGGCGTTTCATGGCCACCACATGGGCCTTGGCCAAATCAACCACATGGATATAGTCGCGGATACAAGTGCCGTCCGGCGTGGGATAATCATCGCCAAATACCGATAATTGCTCTCGGATTCCTATTGCGGTCTGAGTGATGAAGGGCACCAAATTCTGGGGGATGCCAATGGGCAGTTCCCCTATTTTGGCACTGGGGTGGGCGCCCATCGGATTGAAATAGCGAAGGGCGATGGCATTGAGTCCGGGCGTCACCTTGCAGGTATCCGATATGATTTCTTCTCCGATCTGTTTGGTATTGCCATAGGGCGACTCTGCGGGTTTCACCGGGGCATCTTCGGTAATGGGCATTTTATCGGCCTGGCCGTAGACGGTACAGGAGGAGCTAAAGATAAAGCTCGACCTGTTCTTTTTGGTAAGCTCCTGTAACAGATAAACCAGGCTGGCGATGTTATTCTCATAATACAGCAACGGATCGGTCACGCTCTCCCCCACTGCCTTGGAGGCCGCAAAATGGATAACCCCTTCCATTTGTGGATGTTTTTTGAAAAGCCCAGTCACCTTCGGCTTTTCCCTGAGGTCCATTTTTTCAAAAATGGGTCGCTTCCCCGTGATTGCGACAATTCCCTCCAATACCTTCTCCGACGAATTGGAACAATCGTCTACGATCACTACCTCAAAGCCCTGCTCCTGCAGTTCCACCACTGTATGGGAACCAATGAAACCAAGGCCTCCGGTTACAAGAATCTTCATATCATAATTGGTTATGCGCCAAAACTAAGGATAACCAACGGTTATCCGTTCACAAAACCGATGATCGAATCGGTAATATGGGCGATCTGTTCGTCATCGAGTTCGGTATGCATGGGCAGCGAAACCACTTCCCTTACCAGCCGATTGGTCACCGGAAAATCGCGCTCCTGATAACGTTCATCGGCATAGGCTTTTTGTTTGTGCAACGGAATGGGATAGTAAACCCCACAGGGAATTCCCATTTCATTGAGGTGTTTCACCAAGGCATCGCGAGTGCCATTGGTAATCTTTAGGGTATATTGGTGGAACACGTGGCAATCACAGCTCGCACAAATGCCATCACATCCGTTCACCGTTTTGGGCACCACGATATGCTCCTGGTTCGCAAAGGCCTTGGAATACTTTCTTGCCGCTTCCCTTCTAAGGTTGCCATAGGAGTCGAGTTTTGGCAATTTGGCCCTTAACACGGCCGCCTGTATCGAATCCAATCTAGAATTGACCCCGACCACATCGTGGTGGTATCGCTCGTACATCCCGTGGTTCACGATTCCCCGGATCACATGGGCGAGATCGTCATCATTCGTGAAGATTGCTCCCCCGTCTCCATAAGCCCCTAAATTCTTTGAAGGAAAAAAGGAAGTCGCTGCCACATGCCCCATGGTCCCGGCCTTCTGTTTCTTGCCGTTCTTGAAAGTATGGTTGGCCCCAATGGCCTGGGCATTGTCTTCTATCACATATAAGTCATGCTTCGCTGCAAGATCCAAAATGGCATCCATGTCGGCACACTGTCCGAAGAGATGTACGGGCACTATGGCCTTGGTCTTCGGGGTGATCGCCCGTTCTACGGCCTTCACATCGATATTGAAGGTTTCGGGATCTACATCGACCAAAACCGGGGTCAGCTGCAACAGGGCAATCACTTCAACGGTAGCGGCAAAGGTAAAATCGGCGGTGATCACCTCATCGCCGGGCTGCAGCCCCAAGCCCATCATTGCGATCTGGAGCGCATCGGTGCCATTGGCACAAGGAATCACATGTTTCACGCCAAGGTAGGCCTCCAACTCCTTTTGAAAAGCGTGCACCTCCGGCCCATTGATAAAAGAGGAGGTTTCCATAATTTGGGCGATCGATGCATCGATTTGCGCTTTGATCCCTTGGTACTGGCCACCGAGGTCGACCATTTGAATTTTCCTCATGTCATTGATTTTATCTTTGTCGGCACAAAAATACGAAACCACAAAGAATGAATCTGTCGAAAGAAGCGTATTTTAGCCCGAAATAATGCCACGGTGTATCACCTCTACAACCTTATCGTCCAAATTTCTTGGTTTTATTTAAAGATTGTGGCGCTTTTCCATCCAAAAATCAGACTTTTTGTTGGAGGAAGAAAACAGACTTTTGGGATTTTGGAACAGTCCATCGCTGCAACAGATCGTGTTTTCTGGATCCATGTGGCCTCTTTGGGGGAATTCGAACAGGGTTTGCCGATCATCGAAAGATTGAAAACGGAATATCCATCCCATAAGATATTACTCACTTTTTTTTCACCTTCAGGTTACGAAATCAAAAAGAACACGACGGTCGCCGATGTCGTTGCCTATTTGCCAATGGACAGTACCCTCAATGTAAAACGATTCCTAAAAATGGCACACCCCGAATTGGCCATTTTCGTCAAATATGAAATATGGCCCAACTATCTTAGGCACCTTAAGAATCAAAAAATACCAACGCTACTCATCTCGGCCCTTTTCAAAAAAAGACAGGTTTATTTTAAATTTTACGGTGGTTTTATGCGTAAGTCCCTTAACGCCTTTGGCCATATTTTTGTCCAAGAAGCCGCTTCGGCCCATTTGCTGAAATCGATTGGTTTCGATCAGGTATCGGTCAGCGGTGACACCCGACTGGATAGGGTTTCGGAAATATTGGAAAGGGACAATACCCTCGACTTCATGCAGAAATTCAAACAAAACCGGCTGTGCTTGGTGGCAGGGAGTACCTGGCCCGAAGACGAAGCATTGTTGATCGACTACATCAATTCTGCCCCAAAAAACTTAAAATTCGTTTTGGCCCCGCACACCCTGAATGTGGATAAAATATTGGGACTGGCAGGTTCGTTTACAAAAAAAACGATGCTTTATTCCAATCTGAATCCGGAGACCATAGGGGATTGCGATGTCTTGATCGTCAACCATATCGGCCTGCTGACCAAGATTTACAGCTATGCCGACATCGCCTATGTCGGCGGTGGGTTCGCCACCGGGTTGCACAACACCTTGGAACCCGCCGTTTTTGGGATTCCCGTGATCATCGGGCCCCATTTCAAGGGATTCAAGGAGGCTGAAGATTTGGTGGGGCTGAAAGGCATTCTTACCGTGAACGATCGTTGGAGCTTCGGGGAATTGATCAAAAAGATGCTCGACAACCCGGATTACCGCCAAAAAACCGGGATGATCAACGCGGCCTACATCTCGAAAAATAAAGGAGCAAGCGTCCAAATTATGGATTACATCCGTAAATTATGGTGACCCATTCTTTTTTTGAACTATGCGATTGCCCCATTTGGCCCTGATATTTATAATGACCGCATGTTTTTCGTGCAATCCCTTCGTTCGTAACGGTCAGGACCCCAACGCCAAGGATCATCGGGATGCCCCTAAGGAAGATGTTGAACTGCAGCGCCTGAAGCCCAAGGATACCCTGAAAAAAAAGCTTCAGAAAAAAAGAAAGTCCCAGCCCCTGGATACCCTAAAACCCAAGTCGGCCTAGGCACTATACCTTTAGAAGCTCAATGCAAGTTCTCCCTTTGCAACCCTACTAAGATTGTTGAAAATTTTGGTGACTGATTTTTTATTAGATTTACCAAAACCAACAACCGCTGACCATGAATTCCAAAATTTTAAGAATATCGATGATCGCCGCATTGGCCGGCTTTTTGTTCGGCTTTGACACGGTGGTTATTTCCGGGGCCGAAAAAACACTACAAATGCTCTGGAATACCTCCGATGCCTTTCATGGTTCGGTAGTGATCGGCATGGCCCTTTGGGGAACGGTCATAGGCGCCCTTTTGGGAGGCATTCCTACGGACAGGATCGGGAGGAAAAATACCCTGATCTGGATAGGCGTCCTATATTCGGTATCCGCCATAGGTTCCGCCTTTGCCAATGAACCGATCACCTTTGCCATTGCCAGGTTTATCGGTGGACTCGGTGTCGGGGCTTCTACCGTGGCTGCTCCGGCCTATATTTCGGAAATAGCCCCTGCAAAGGATCGGGGGAGATTGGTGGGACTTTACCAGTTCATGTTGGTCTTTGGTATTTTGATGGCTTTTGTAAGTAATTATGCCCTGAGCGACATCGGGAAGAATGCCTGGAGATGGATGGTCGGCGTAGAGGCCTTTCCTGCGATCATCTATACCCTTTTTGTGTTGACCGTGCCCAAGAGCCCAAGATGGCTCCTCACCAAGCATAGGACCGCAGAGGCAAAGGCCATCCTCGCAACCTTAAACCCGGAATTGACCATTGAGGGACTGCAGGCGGATATGGATGAAGGGATGGACGAGAACAGCGCCAAAGAGAACATTTTTATCAAGAAGTACAGGTTTCCTTTGATGCTGGCGTTTTTGATCGCTTTTTTCAACCAATTTTCGGGCATCAATGCCTTTCTTTATTATGCCCCGCGCATTTTTGAGGCCGCGGGTCTCGGAGAAAGCACCGCCCTGCTCAGCAGTATCGGCATCGGGATTACCAATTTGATCTTTACCATCATCGGTATTTTCCTTATCGACAAATTGGGAAGGAAGCAATTGATGTACATGGGATCGGTGGGCTATATCATCTCCCTATCCCTGGTCGCAGCGGCCTTTATGTTGGGCTGGCAGGGCATGGCCGTACCGATATTCCTCTTTTTGTTCATCGCCTCCCACGCCATTGGCCAAGGCGCCGTGATCTGGGTGTTCATCTCAGAGGTATTTCCAAACCATTTGCGAGGCGCGGGCCAGTCATTTGGCAGCTCCACCCATTGGGTACTGGCCGCCATCATCCCTTCGTTGGTGCCGTTTTTGTTCGGGACCATCGGCCCCGGGCCGGTCTTTGCCTTTTTTGCCTTCATGATGGTTTTGCAGTTGTTGTTCGTGTATTTCATTATGCCGGAGACCAAAGGAATCAGCCTGGAGCAACTGAGCCAAAAACTGAGCGGGAAAAAATAATTGGCCTACCTCTTGAACATCAACGTCTTAACGAAAATAAAGGCCATTCAACGGAATAACATGCGATTGGAACGGCCATTGGTCGAAATAATTGGCAAAAATCCCGATTTGAACCCAAAATTTCCTTAATTTACAGGAAATAACACTAGAATGGAACAGGAAATTACTTTCAGCGAAAGAGTTCTGAATGGTTTCCTAAGCTTAATGGTAGTGGTACTGGTCGGGATTTTACTCTCGGTAGTACTCTGTCTTATTCTTTGGGCCTTTGGATTCTTTTAAACCAAAATCTTCGTTCCCCTAAAAAATCTTATGCCCCTATTTATTGTTTTAATTTGAGTTTGGTTTTGACGATTGCCATAAAAGCCCTTCACTCCGGAAGGGCTTTTTCTATGGCTGACGTCCCCTTTCCCTAACAAAGTCACCTTCTTACACAACGGCGACCGCCCGGCTAATTTTCCTGTATCCAAAAAATAATTTTTTTTTTAAACCCTCTGCCGGTACTTTCCGTAAGTGTTGCTATAAACTAAAATAGATCTTATGAAAACTTCTAAATTTTTGAGTACCGCAGTATTGGCCATCATCTATATGGGAGCGACCCCAGCGTTTTCCCAAGACAAGATGATGAAGGAAAACAAAATGGCCAAAGACAAAAAAATAATGGCCATGGAGCCCAAAATGGTCGGTGGTGCCGCCATGTACCCCAGCAAGGATATTGTTTCCAACGCGGTAAACTCTAAAGACCACACTACCCTGGTTGCCGCGGTGAAAGCCGCCGGATTGGTCGAAACCCTACAGGGAAGTGGACCCTTCACCGTTTTTGCCCCACCAATACAGCCTTCGACAAGCTGCCCATGGGAACTTTCGAATCTTTGCTGAAACCGGAAAACAAAACCAAACTGCAAGGGGTGTTGACCTATCACGTGCTTGCCGGCAAGTTCAGTGCGAAGGATATCGTCAAGGCCATCAAAAAAGGTAAGGGCATGGCCTCTTTTAAGACCGTTAACGGCGCAAAATTGACCGCTATGCTTGACGGGGACAAGGTAAAGCTGAAAGATGCTTCAGGAAATATGGCCACGGTAACCATAGCCGACGTGAACCAATCGAACGGGGTGATCCATGTGGTGGACGCAGTGGTCTTGCCAGCGATGTAAGGGCTGTTTTTCAATGATACCCAAAAGCCGACTTAAAAAGTCGGCTTTTTTTGTTGATGTTTTGGTGGCTGAACAAAATCATCCTGAATAATCCAATTAAAAAAAATGGATGTGATGACCAAAGAAAATAAACAGGTCAAGGCAAGCAGGGATAAGGCATGTGACTATTTTGTTAAGGCTCTTTAAAATACAACTCCGTTGAAGAAAATCGACAGGAATTTTGTAAATTTACCTTGAAGTGAAAAAAGTATCATACAAAATAATATCCGTTACAATGGCACTTCTGCTGCTGTTCTCCACAATGTCTTTCGCTGTGGACATGCACTATTGCATGGGTAAATTGGTTGATTTCAGTTTGTTCGACAACGTGGAAAGCTGTAACATGATTTCTGATGTTACGGATACATCCAATACTTGCCCTTCGATGAAAATGGAAATGGACTGTTGTCAAGATGTGCAAATCGCCCAAATGGGGCAGCATGATCTAAAAATTGCCCTTGACCAACCCTCATGTGATCAGCAGTATTTCATTGCCGTTTATTTTAACGCTTATCTCCAATTATTTGAAGGGCCAGAAGAAAACATCACTGCCTTTAAAGACTATACTCCCCCACCGCTTATACGGGATATCCATAAATTGGATCAATCTTTCCTGATTTGATTTTTAACAATAGTGGCAGCAGCGCATCTCCTATCGCCGTTTGTTCATTATTTACCTGATTTTTTGTAGCATTTTCTGCAAGTTTTCTAAATCATAAAAAATCAAACCCTATGCTCAATAAAGGCATCAAATTTCTAATAGAAAACAAATTGGTAGCGGTATTGCTGCTCCTTCTCTTTATAGGATGGGGAACCATCAACGCCCCTTTCAATTGGGATACGGGCATTTTGCCAAGCAACCCCGTTGCTGTCGACGCCATCCCCGATATTGGAGAGAACCAGCAGATTGTTTTTACGAAATGGCCCGGAAGATCACCACAGGATATCGAGCATCAGATTACGTACCCTTTGACCACCTCATTATTGGGGATTCCCGGGGTCAGGACAGTGCGAAGCTCCTCCATGTTCGGTTTTTCGAGCATCTATATCATTTTTGAAGAGGACATAGAATTTTATTGGAGTCGCAGCAGAATCCTTGAAAAACTGAACTCGCTGCCCAGTAACCTTTTACCGGAAGGCGTAAACCCTGCTTTGGGCCCGGATGCTACGGGTTTGGGGCAAATATTCTGGTATACCTTGGAAGGAAGGGATGAAAAAGGGAACGTTACCGGGGGCTGGGATTTACAGGAATTACGCAGTGTTCAGGATTTTTATGTGAAATATGCCCTGTCTGCCACGAGCGGTGTTTCAGAAGTTGCATCCATAGGGGGGTATGTCAGGGAATATCAAATCGATGTCGATCCCGAACTGATGAAACAATACAACATTGGCCTACATCAAGTGGTCGATGCGGTCAAACAAAGCAACCGGGACATTGGGGCACAAACCCTGGAAATCAACCAGGCCGAATACCTGGTACGAGGTCTGGGCTATATCGCCTCCTTGGAGGACATCAAAAATGCAGTGGTAACATCGGAAGATTATACTTCCATACGGATAAAGGATATAGCCAATGTATCTGTCGGACCCGCTATACGAAGGGGCATCCTTGATAAGGAAGGCGCTGAGGCCGTTGGTGGGGTCGTCGTGGCAAGATATGGAGCCAATCCATTGGAGGTCATCAATCACGTTAAGGACAAGATCCGGGAAGTAGGTTCAGGACTTCCTTCCAAAAAATTGGAAGATGGCCGCACCTCACAACTGACCATTGTCCCTTTTTATGACCGTACCGAACTGATCCAGGAAACCTTGGGCACGCTAAACGAGGCCTTGACCCTTGAAATTCTTATAACCATTCTGGTCATTGTTGTCATGATGTTCAATCTCCGTGCTTCCATTCTCATTTCAGGACTTTTGCCCGTTGCCGTATTAATGGTATTTATTGGAATGAAAATGTTCGGTGTCGATGCCAATATCGTGGCCCTTTCGGGAATTGCCATAGCCATCGGTACAATGGTAGATGTCGGAGTGATATTGGCTGAAAATATGATACGCCATTTAGACGATGAAAAACTGCGACTCCGGGAAGACGGTACGGAATACAGTACGAATGAAGTGGTCTACAATGCCACTGCCGAAGTTTCCGGAGCTATCGTAACGGCGGTAATGACCACCATCATCAGTTTTTTGCCCGTTTTTACCATGATCGGTGCGGAGGGAAAATTGTTTCGTCCGCTTGCCTTTACCAAAACAATGGCCCTTGGCGCATCGCTTGTCATCGCCCTGTTCTTGATTCCTCCTTTGGCCGCCTTTTTGTTCAGAAAAAAAAGAAGCAAGAGCATCATTGGTTATATTTTTAGTGTGCTCCTGATCATTTTAGGTCTTGTCGCGGTGGTCTATGGCTATTGGATGGGGCTGGTACTGATGGCCTTCGGCACAATAAGACCCTTAAGCAATGCCGAATTGGCGGGGCGTTTATTTAACGGGTTTTCCCTTTCTGATAAGCAGGCCACCCATTTGAATATCTTAATTTCCACTACCACAATAGTATTCCTTTTGGCTACTTATTGGCGGCCCATGGGGCTTGACCGAAGCATTGCCATGAACCTGATTTTCGTGGCCCTGGTTTGTTTCGGACTTTTGGGGGCTTTCTCCTTGCTCAGAAGGTACTATGTAGGCATCCTACGGTGGGCGTTGCAGAACAGGATGTTGTTTTTATTGGTGCCGGCCACCGTCCTGACATTGGGTTTCTTTATCATGAAAAATACAGGCAAGGAGTTTATGCCGTCACTGAATGAGGGTTCGTTCCTGCTGATGCCCACTTCCCTTCCCCATGCAGGGGTAGCCGAAAACAAACGTGTACTGCAGCAGCTCGATATGGCGGTTGCCAGTATCCCAGAAATCGAAACGGTGGTCGGCAAAGCAGGGCGGACAGAATCGGCGCTCGACCCTGCCCCTTTGTCAATGTATGAAAACCTGATACAGTATAAGCCGGAATACATGCAGAATGAAGCAGGAAAACGCACACGTTTTAAAATCAGTGCAGATGGCCTATTTGAACTAAAGGATGGGAATTTCCTGTTGAATCCGAATATGGTTCCTGAAAGAAGTAGATCGGGCCACGACGAAACCGACATTGAAGATTTTTCCGAAGTAACCTATGAAAATCTGATTCCCGATGAGGGTGGCGAATATTACCGAAATTGGCGTCCTCAAATTCAATCGCCCGATGACATCTGGAACGAAATCGTAAAAGTCACACGGTCACCGGGCGTTACTTCCGCACCCAAATTACAGCCCATAGAAACACGCTTGGTAATGTTGCAGACCGGAATGCGCGCGCCCATGGGCATTAAGGTCATGGGACCTGATTTAAGCCAAATAGAAGCGTTCGGCATTGAATTGGAAACCATTCTCAAAGAAGTGGAGGGGATTAAGGAAGAAGCCGTTTTTGCGGATCGGATCGTCGGCAAACCGTATTTGCTGATTGATATAGACAGGGAAGCTTTGGCGAGATACGGCATTCTTATCGAGGACGTTCAACGCATATTGGAGGTCGCCGTTGGTGGTATGACACTGACACAAACCGTTGAAGGCAGGGAACGTTATGGGGTGCGGGTGCGTTATCCCAGGGAGCTGCGCGAAAATCCCTCGGACCTCAAAAACATATACATCCCCGTCGCCAAGGGCAGTGCGGTTCCCTTGAGCGAACTGGTCAATATCCGTTATGAAAAAGGACCTCAGGTCATCAAAAGCGAAGATACGTTTTTGGTCGGCTATGTGCTCTTCGACAAATTGGATGGTTTTGCCGAAGTGAATGTAGTTGAGAACGCACAAGCCCTTATCCAACAAAAAATTGACAATGCAGAATTAATTCAGCCCAAAGGAATCAGCTATCGTTTTACGGGGACGTATGAAAATCAACTTAGGGCGGAAAAAACCCTGTCAATGGTGGTGCCATTGGCATTGCTTATTATCTTTCTGATTCTCTATTTCCAATTTCGTTCGGTTACCACTTCGTTAATGGTCTTCACTGGAATCGCCGTCGCCTTTGGGGGCGGTTTTATCATGATTTGGCTCTATGGTCAGGACTGGTTCTTTAATTTTAGCCTCTTCGGTGAAAATCTCCGTGAACTTTTCAACATGAAAGCCATCAATCTAAGCGTTGCGGTCTGGGTAGGTTTTATTGCATTGTTCGGCATCGCGACGGATGATGGAGTGGTCATGGCCACCTATCTGACACAAACCTTTGGCAAGGAATCCCCAACAGACAGAAAAGGAATTCGTTCAGCAACCCTGATAGCAGCCGAGAAGCGCATCCGCCCTTGTTTGATGACCACCGTGACCACCGTTCTCGCCCTGTTGCCCGTGCTGACATCAACCGGCAAAGGAAGCGATATCATGATCCCGATGGCGATACCCATTTTTGGAGGGATGATCATCGATGTTACGTCTTACTTCCTGGTTCCGGTACTCTTTAGCTGGCAAAAGGAAATTCAACTTAAAATAGCGAACAAATGAAAAATATTGTCGTATCATTTTGTTTTGTATTTATTTCGTCGCTCGTTTGGGGTCAATCCCTAGAATCCTATATACAAGAAGCTGAAACGAACAATCCTGAGATACGGTCCTTTGAAATACGCTATGCCATTTCAAAGGAAAAAGTGGCCGAAGCCGATGCGCTGCCCAATATGGAGTTGAGCGCAGGACTATTTGTTAGCGAACCCGAAACGCGTACCGGTGCACAAAAGGCGCGATTTTCCGTCAAACAAATGTTGCCGTGGTTCGGTACCATAACAGCGAGGGAAAATTACGCCAATTCCCTGGCTGAGGTCGATTACCTCGATATAGCGATCATGAAACGAAAATTGAGACTTTCGGTATCACAATCTTATTACAACCTTTATGCCATCCATCAAAAAAAAGCCGTTTTGGAAGAAAATATCCAACTCCTGAAGACCTATGAAATATTGGCATTGACTTCTGTGGAAGTCGGTAAAACCTCGACAGTGGACGTGCTTCGTTTGCAGATTCGACAAAATGATCTTCAAGAAGAACTGGAAGTATTGACCTATTCGCTCCTTGCGGAAAGAAATGCTTTCAACCACTTATTGAATCGAGACGAAACCCTTGATATAGAAATGGTGGGCATCCTGTTCATCGATGCCGATCACGAAAATGACACCATGGAACTGGAGCTTCATCCCGAACTGGAAAAATACGACAGGATGTATGAATCGGTAACCCAATCGGAAATGGTGAACCAAAAGGAAGCCAATCCCAATTTGGCATTCGGGCTTGATTATATTCCAGTGGCCGATAGGGCAGGAATGAACTTTAGCGATAATGGAAAGGATATTTTGATGCCCATGGTTTCGCTTGCCATTCCAATTTTTAATAATAAATACAAATCTATTACGGTTCAGAACGAATTGCGAAAAGAGGAAATCAACGCCCAAAAAGTGAATCGCCTAAACCGCTTGAAAACCATTTTGGCCGATGCGATCAATAACAGGGAAGCTCAAAAAATAAAGTTCAAAACACAACAAAAAAATCTGAAACAGGCCAAGGATGCGGAAGAAATACTCATCAAAAACTATGAAACCGGAACCATAGACTTCAATGATGTACTCGACATCCAAGAACTGCAATTACGGTTCCAAATGAACTCTATTGATGCCACTAAAAATTATTACGTGCAAATGGCCATGATCAATTACCTAACGAACCAATAAAATAACATTCAATGGCGCTGTTCCAATTATCGATCTCAATGCTAAAATGAATATGATGAAACACACCTATCACATACATGGAATGACCTGCAACGGCTGTCGTAAGCATGTCGAGGATACCCTCTCAAAAGTGGAAGGGGTGACCTCGGTATCGTTAAACTTGGAAAGGGCCGAAGCGAACATTGAAATGGAATCACATATCCCAATCCAAAGATTTCAGGAGGCCCTGAAAGCCGATGGAGGGCGGTACAGTATCCATAAACTAGGTGACCATCAACATGGTGATAAGAAGAAAAAGGAGATTTCAAGCAAGAAAGGCACCGGCACGTTTTATTGCCCCATGCGCTGTGAGGGCGATAAAACCTATGACCGTCCCGGTGATTGTCCGGTCTGTGGAATGGACTTGGTGGAGGAGCAAAAGCTATCGGCAAATGCATCCATCCAGTACACCTGCCCGATGCATCCCGAAATCATAAAAGACCAAGCAGGCAGTTGTCCGATCTGTGGGATGGATCTCGTTCCCATGCAACCCGATCTTTCCGCGGAGGAAAAGACCTATAAAAAATTGCTCAAAAAACTTTGGCTAGCGGCGGTGTTCACCTTGCCGATTTTCTTGATCGCCATGTCGGAGATGTTGCCCCAAAATCCGCTATATGACCTTGTGGCGCAAAAGTACTGGAACTGGATCCAGTTTGCGCTTTCCATCCCCGTGGTTTTCTATGCGACTTGGATGTTTTTTGAGCGTGCCTATCGTTCCATCAAGACTTGGAACCTGAACATGTTCACCTTGATCGGCATCGGGGCCGGCGTGGCCTGGGCGTTCAGCCTTGCTGGGATGCTCCTGCCCGATTTTTTTCCTGCCCAGTTCAAAACGGCTTCGGGCAGCGTTCATGTTTATTTTGAAGCGGCCACGGTCATCTTGACCCTGGTATTGTTGGGACAGGTATTGGAAGCCCGCGCCCACAGCAAAACCAACTCTGCGGTAAAAGCGTTATTGAAACTCGCGCCCAACAAAGCAATTCGCGTCAGGGATGGAAAGGAAGAAGAAATCGGCATCGACGATATTGAACTGGGAGATATCCTACGGGTCAAGCCCGGTGAAAAGATTCCAGTGGATGGCGAATTGACGGAAGGCAATACTTCCGTCGACGAATCGATGATCACCGGGGAACCCATTCCGGTTGACAAGTCAGAGGGCGATAAGGTCAGTAGCGGTACGATCAACGGCAATCGATCCTTTTTGATGAAAGCGGAAAAAATAGGATCTGACACCTTGCTTTCACAGATTATCCAAATGGTCAACGATGCCAGCCGGAGCAAGGCACCCATACAGAATTTGGCAGACAAGGTATCGGGATATTTTGTGCCCGTGGTCGTGCTCATCGCGCTGGTCACTTTTATGGTTTGGGCCATTTGGGGTCCGGAACCGGCCTATGTATATGCATTGGTCAATGCCATAGCCGTATTGATCATCGCCTGCCCCTGTGCCCTTGGCCTTGCAACCCCCATGTCGGTAATGGTCGGCGTTGGCAAAGGGGCCCAAAATGGGATACTCATCAAAAATGCTGCCGCTTTGGAGAAATTGCACAAAGTGGATACCCTGATCGTTGACAAGACCGGAACCTTGACGGAAGGAAAACCGACCGTGGCCAACATAGGCATCTCAGGTAACGATCACTCCGAAAAAGAAGTGCTGCAATATATTGCGTCCTTGAACCAAATGAGCGAACATCCTTTGGCTGCGGCCACGGTGAAATATGGAAAAGAACAGGGAACGGAATTTTTAAAAGCTGACGGATTTAATTCGGTAACCGGTAAAGGGGTGGAGGGCAAGATAAAAGGGAAGAAGGTATTCCTGGGCAATGAGAAGATGATGGAATATGCCGAAGCTGCCCTATCAAGTAATCTTAAAGAAAAAGCGCAATCGTATCAAAAACAGGGCAAAACGGTTTCTTATCTGGCCATTGACGGGCATGTGGCCGGCTATGTGGTCATTGGCGACAAGATCAAGGAAAGCAGCAAAAAGGCGATCAAATCGCTTCAAGGCAAGGGTATCGATGTCATTATGCTTACGGGAGACAACCACGACACGGCACAGGCTGTCGCAGGTGAACTCAACTTAACCGATTTTAGGGCAGGAATGCTGCCGGAGGACAAAATGAAAGTGGTGGAGGAGCTGCAGGGCAAGGGAAAAGTGGTGGCCATGGCCGGCGATGGCATCAACGATGCCCCGGCCCTGGCGAAAAGTGATGTGGGCATCGCCATGGGCACAGGAACCGATGTCGCCATCGAGAGTGCCGCGATTACCCTGGTCAAGGGGGATCTGCACGGAATCGTGAAGGCGAGAAACCTTAGTGACAAGGTCATGGGGAACATCAGGCAGAACCTGTTCTTCGCCTTGGTGTACAATACGCTGGGGGTACCGATTGCCGCAGGGGTCCTATTTCCCTTTTTCGGGATATTGCTGTCCCCGATGATCGCCGCCGCGGCCATGAGCTTCAGTTCGGTTTCGGTCATCGCCAACGCCTTACGGCTGAGAAAAACCAAAATGGACTGATGGCCAAGGCCGTATAAAATATGTGGATGATACGGTTAAAACCCAACCCATCTTAAAAACCAAGAATTGGAAATAGAATGAATCCTTAAAATCAGACACGATGAAAAAAATATTGATATACCTTGTTTTGGCCATTCTCATAGGTTTCCTGGCGGGATATTTCATCTTTGGCAACTCCAAGGTGAAAGGAACTTCGGAGGTCCACGATCATGATAGGGATAGGAAAGTGGATTCTATCTGGACATGTTCGATGCATCCACAGATCATGCAACCCTCACCGGGGAAATGCCCCATCTGCGGCATGGAGCTGATACCCGTTGAATCCGGGGCCGATGCACTGGCCACGAATCAGTTCAAAATGACCAAGAATGCCATGGCGTTGGCCGATATCCAAACCACGACCATCGGACAGGGCACAACCGGAATCCATACTTTAAAACTTTCGGGAACCATTGTGGAAAATGAAAAAGCAATAGCCACCCAGGCCTCTTATTTTAACGGCAGGATAGAAAAATTGTTCGTGAATTTTGAAGGTGAAGTGGTCAGAACCGGGCAACAATTGGCGAACATATATTCCCCTGAATTGGTTTCCGCCCAACAGGAACTCCTTACGGCCGCACGTATAAAGGACAGCCAGCCTGCTTTGTACCAAGCCGTTCGCAACAAGCTTGCCCAATGGAAACTCTCCGAAAAACAAATCGAACAAATCGAAAAATCGGGACAGGTCCAAGAAAATTTCCCAGTCTATTCCAACGTATCCGGTACGATAGTCGAAATTATGGTGGAAGCTGGCGATTACATGAAACAGGGCTCGCCATTGTTCAAAATTGCGAATTTGAATACCGTATGGGCGGTTTTTGATTCCTACGAAAACCAAGTCTCCCTTCTCAAAATAGGTCAAAATATCGAAATCGTTACCAAGGCCCATCCCAATAGAAAATTCGATGCCAAGATTTCATTTATCGATCCGGTACTTAATTCAGCGAAAAGAACCATTTCGGTAAGGGCAGTATTGGATAATGGGCAAGGGCTGTTTAAACCCGGGATGTTCGTGCGCGGTTCAACGGGCGTTGCCGCGGAAATGAAGGATGACAATATAGTAATCCCGGAAAGTGCCGTACTTTGGACAGGAGAACGTTCGGTAGTCTATCTCAAGACCGACCCGAACGACCCAACCTTTGAAATGCGAGAAATTATTCTGGGCGATGCCATCGCCGGTGGGTATGTTGTGCTATCCGGTTTGGAACCTGGGGATGAAATCGTTACCAATGGAACTTTTACCGTGGATGCGGCCGCGCAATTACAGGGCAAAAAATCAATGATGAACGAAGATGGGATTGAGACCATGCCCGGCCATGAAGGGCACAAAGGGATGAATTGATACCATTCAAATGTAGGATGGGCACCTCCAGCTTTACCGTAATGGATCAATGAAATGTCCTGCAAAGCCCCACTACGCCAATATCCTGCCCCAACACCTCCTTTTAGGTCATAAAAGGCTGATGGTAATGTCGCTTGCCCGTTGCCTTGTAAAGCGCATTGGCCACGGCCGCGAATATGGGAGGGAAGGTCGGTTCGCCCAATCCGGTCGGGTCTATATCGCTTTCAACGAAATGGACCTCGATTTCCTTGGGTGCCTCGCCCATCCGTATCATTCGGTATTTGTCGAAGTTGTTCTTTTCGGGCACCCCGTCCTTGAAGGTGAGTTCGCCATAAAGTGCATTCCCGATCCCATCCACTATACCGCCTTCACAGAGATTGGCAGCCGCATCGGGGTTGATCACGATGCCGCAGTCGATGGCGCAGCTTACTTTGTCGATGATCGGCTTGTTATCCTCCCAACGCAGGTCCACCACTTGTGCCGCATAGGAGTTATGGCAAAAATAGGCTACAACCCCTCGGTTCAAATCGGCGTCGTTGGCACCCCAGTTCGATTTCTCCCTCACCAACTTCAATACGCCCGCATACCGCGCCGCATCATAATCGTTTCGTTCCCCAACGGGATTATTTTTTGCACGATCCAATAATTCCAATCGGAAATCGATCGGATCTTTCCCTAGCGCTTCGGCAACCTCATCCAAAAAAGACTGCTCTGCACTCGCCATAAAGTTGGAGCGGGGTGCCCTAAAGGAACCGATTGAGATATTGGAGTTGATCGCCCAACTTTCGGCCAGGTAATTGTCCACGGCCCCTGCGGGAAAACGGTCGGCATACAACGGGCTTTCCGGGATACCGCCCGCATTGACGGAAATGGCCGTTAGCTTGTTTCCTTTATCCAAGGCGGCCTTATAAGTGACCTGGTACATGGGGCGGTAGATACCACCGCTCATATCATCTTCGCGCGTATAGACCAGTTTCACGGGCGCTTTCACCTTCTTGGAAATGAGGGCCGCTTCCACGGCCCAGTGCGCGTACGAACGGCGTCCGTAGCCGCCTCCAAGGCGGGTCATCTGGATGTCGATATTATCAATGGGCAATCCCAACCTTTCGGATAAGGTATGTTCAGTGAGTTCGGCTTTTTGTAGTGGTCCCGACAGTACGGCGCGGTCTTCCTTCACCTCGGCAAAAAAGTTCATGGGCTCCATACAGTTATGGGCGAGAAAAGGACCCGTGTAAGTGCGTTCCAGGACCTTGGCGGCATTCCTGAAAGCAGCTTCAGGGTTACCGTCCCTGCGCACCACTTCACCTTTTTTGGAAGCCATTTCCGCTATCATTTTCTTGTGGCTTTCCGTACTTTCCAAACCTGAAGGAATGGTCAAGGTCTGTTGCGTTCCGCCGTAGGGAAGCCTTTCTTCGGAATAGGTTTCAAAGGGTTCCCAGAGCACCTGTATCGCCTTTTTGGCCTGCATGACTTCCCATGTTGAATTGCCGACAATGGCAACCACTTCCAGAAAAGTACAGGTATCGAAATGCTGCCTTACATAGTCATCTTCGAGCACTTTCAATGCAAAAATATCTTGTATGCCGGGCATGGCCATACTTGCAGCCCCATCGAACGATTTGATTTTCATTCCAAAAGCGGGGGGATGTACGATCATGGCAATGCGCATGCCCTCACGATGGGTGTCTATCCCGAACAACGGCTTGCCGGTGACTATTTTTGGCCCATCCACGTTCTTTCGGGAGGTTCCGATGATCTTAAAGTCGCCACTGTCCTTAAGTTGTACTTCTTCGGGAACCGGGATATTTGCGCCAGCGGAGGCCATTTCCCCGTATCCTGCCGATTTTCCACTTGAGGTATGCCGCAGTTCCCCGGCATGGGTCGAAATTTCTTCAACGGGTACCTGCCAGGCCTGGGCAGCGGCTTCCCTGAGCATTTGCCTTGCGGTGGCGCCGGCCATGCGAAGGCTTTCCCAACCTTGCCGAATGGCCTGGCTACCGCCTATAAATTGTCGGGTAAACGCATCTGTATCGAGCGGTGCCTGTTCCACGATGACGTCTTTCCAGTCAATGTCGAGTTCCTCGGCGACGATCATGGGCATGGAGGTCTTTATGTTTTGCCCCCCTCCGGGTTGGGCGACATGATGGTGACCAGCCCGTTGTCCCCGATCTTTAAATAACCATTGATCTTGAACCATTCTTTGGGCAGGCTGTTTGCCTCTTCCGGCGTCATTTTACAGGAGGCCAACCAATTAAAGCCCAGCAACATCCCCCCTCCCGCGAGGGCCGAACTTTTCAAAAAGGAACGCCTTCCGATTCTTGTTTTAATGGTATTCATTTTATTTTGTTTGAAATACTCGGCAACCGACATCATCCCACCAGAGGCGGCTTATCCAAAATAAAGGGTTGGTGGTAATATCTTCTTCCCGTTGCCTTGTAGAGCGCATTTGCCAAAGCTCCGATTACCGGTGGAAACGGAGGCTCCCCCAGACCTGTCGGGTCTATTTCATTTTTCACAAAATGGACTTCGATCGATTTTGGGGCCTCACTATGGCGAATCATTCGATATTTGTCAAAATTGTTCTGTTCCGGGTTGCCATCTTTAAAGGTCAGTGTTCCGTACATGGCATTGCCAACCCCGTCGACTATGGCTCCTTCGGCCATATTGGAGGCCGCATCGGGGTTCACCACGACACCGCAATCAATGGCGCAAACGGCTTTTTCGACCTTTGGCTTATCGCCATCCATTACAATGTCCAAGACATGGGCCGCATAACTGTTGTGGCAGAAATAGGCGGAGACACCCCTGTGTACACCCGAAGGTGTGTTGTTCCAATCTGATTTTTCCCTCACCAGCTTTAAAACGCCGGCATAGCGATCGGCGTCATAATCATTGTTCTCGCCTACCGGATTTTTCTTCGCCCGGTCCAGAAGTTCCAAACGGAAATCTATGGGGTCTTTGCCGGCCAATTCGGCAACTTCATCCAAAAAGGCCTGTTCAACACCGGCCATAAAATTGGAACGGGGTGCCCTAAAGGCCCCAACCGTAATATTGGAATTGATAGACCATTCCTCTGCCAGATAATGATCGACCGACCCTGCCGGGAAACGATTGGCGAACAACGGGCTTTCCGGTACTCCGCCCGCCTTTACGTGAAAGGCCACCAGGTTGTTGTCCTTATCGAGGGCGGCACGATACGTGGCATGGTATGAAGGCCGGTAAATACCGTTGGTCATATCATCTTCCCTGCTATAGACCAATTTTACGGGCGCCTTGACCTTTTTCGAGATCATTGCCGCCTCGATGGCATAGTGCGAATAGGCCCTCCTGCCAAAGCCCCCGCCCATACGCGTCATCTCGATATCGATTTTCTCAACGGGCAGTCCGAGGCTTGCGGCCAAGGTGCCCTCAATAAATCCCGGCGCCTGTAAGGGACCCGCCAACTTGGCTTCTCCATCGGTTACGTGGGCAAAGAAATTCATGGGTTCCATGCAGTTATGGGCAAGAAACGGACAACTGTACGACCGTTCGATGACCTTGGCGGCATTCTTGAAAGCCGTATCGGGATCACCATCCTTTCGGGAGACCCTGCCCGGCTTGCCCGCTATTTTTTGAATCTGGGCATCATGGCCTTCCGTACTTTCCAGTCCTGCGGGAACAACGATTTCCCGTTCATTGCCGAACATGTCCATCTTGAATTTGCCTTCGGCGATCGGCTCCCATTCCACTTTCAGCCGCTTTTTGGCATTCATCACCTCCCAGGTCGATTTACCCACTATGGCCACCAATTCGGCAAATGCATTGGTATCGAAATAATTACGGGCATAATCATCGGCATAGGTGTTGATTTTTAAAACATCCACAATTCCCGGCATCGAACGCGCGTCGGAATCGTCGTAGGATTTCAGCTTCATACCAAAAGCGGGCGGGTGTGCTACCATGGCCACCAATGCGCCTTCATATTGGTAATCGATACCGAACATGGGCTTTCCGGTAACGATCTTGGAACCCTCCACATTTTTTTTCGAGTGGTTGATGATCTTGAAATCCTTGACTCCCTTTAATTCAACTTCTTCGGGAACGGGCAATATAGAAGCGGCCGAGGCCATTTCACCATAGCCTGCGGTTTTTCCTGTGGCCTCATGATTCAAGGTTCCTTCAGAGGCGATTATTTCAGATACGGGCACCTGCCAGGCTTGGGCCGCCGCTTCCTGCAGCATCTTTCTAGCAGTGGCCCCGGCCATACGGAGACCTTCCCATCTGCTCCGTATCCCCTGACTGCCCCCGGTAAACTGTCTGCCATAAAGATCGGCATTGAAGGGCGCCTGTTCCACGAGTACATCCTTCCAGGCCACATCGAGTTCCTCGGCCACCAGCATGGGCATCGAAGTCATCACGCCTTGGCCGAATTCCGGGTTGGGGCATAGGATGGTCACCAGACCGTTGTCCCCTATTTTCAGATAGGCATTGATCTCGAACCATTCCTTTGGCATTTCGATTGCCGCAATCATTTCGGCCTGTTTTGGCTTGCATGAATTCAAAATACTGAATCCTAGGACCAATCCGCCACTCGCCAAACTCGTGTTTTTGATAAAGGCGCGTCGCCCTAGCTGTGTTTTTACAAGGGTCATTTTTCCTGCTTTTTGGATATTATGCACCGGTCTTGGCATCTGCTGCCATTTTCACTGCCTTTTTAATTCTGGTATAGGTGCCACAGCGGCAGATGTTTCCGTTCATCGCCGTTTCGATTTCCGCATCGGTTGGATTCGGATTGCTTTTCAAAAAAGCGGTTGCCGTCATGATCTGGCCCGCTTGGCAATAACCGCATTGGGGCACATCGATTTCGAGCCAAGCCTGTTGTACCGGGTGGTCTCCGTTTTCAGACAAGCCTTCAATGGTCGTGATCTCTCGTTCCCCTACGGCCGATATGGGCAATTGGCAGGACCGTACCGCGGCACCGTCGAGGTGCACCGTACAGGCACCGCATTGTGCGATGCCACAGCCATATTTGGTGCCGACCAATTTGAGATGGTCGCGCAAAACCCAGAGCATGGGGGTGCTTCCATCAATCTCCAATTCTTCGCTTTTGCCATTTATTTTTAAGGTGAAATTTGCCATAATGAGAATAAATTATTGTTATTGGGTTATCAAAAGTATGGGCCTTTAACCAACCAACTCTTTTTCAGAAGTAAAGGGTTGGTGATAATATCGTTTCCCTGTTGCTTTATAAAGGGCATTTGCCAAAGCGGCCATGGCCGGAGGGAGTCCGGGTTCCCCCAAACCGGTTGGATCGATTTCATTCTCCACGAAGAACACTTCTATCTCTTCCGGCACCTGTGAATGGCGTATTAACTGGTAGTTGTCGAAATTCATTTGATCGGGCCTTCCGTTCTCAAAAGTCAATTGGCTGTACATGGAATGTCCTATCCCGTCGATAACGCCACCTTCCAGAATATTTTTGGCGGCATCCCTGTTGATGACGATGCCACAATCGGCGGCACACCATACTTTTTTGATCTTGGGTTGTCCGTTCTCCATCACCATGTCGAAGACTTCCGCCACATAGGTGGAATGGCAAAAGTATGCGGCCACCCCTCGGTGCACGCCAGGCTGCGGGGTACCCCAGTTGGCCTTTTCCTTGATCAATTTCAAAACGCCGGCATAACGTTCTGCCTCATATTCGTATTTTTCGCCCACGGGATTGTTAATGGCGCGATCGAACAATTCCAATCGAAAATCTATCGGATCTTTACCGGCCAATTCCGCAACCTCGTCCAAAAACGATTGCTCGGCCCCGGCCGTGAAATTGGATCTGGGGGCCCGCCATGCCCCGGTGGTAATATTGGTGGGCGCCTTGATTTTTTGGGCGGAATAATTCTCCACGGTACCGGCAGGAAAACGGTTAGGGAAGATAGGGCCTTCGGGCAATCCCGCCCCTTTGACCGAAAAGGCGATGAGGTTGTTGTTCTCATCCAGGCCGGCTTTGTAAATCGACCTGTACGTAGGTCTATAGGTGCCTTGGGTCATATCATCTTCTCTGGTATAAATGAGTTTTACGGGCGCTCCTATTTTTTTGGAGATGGCGGCAGCCTCCACGCCAAAGTGGACATATAACCTTCTTCCGAACCCTCCTCCGATCCGGGTCATGTTCACCGTAATGTTCTCAATGGGCATTCCCAGCAGTTTGGAAACGGAGCCTTCAAGCGCTTCCGGCGTCTGCGTTGGCCCGATAAGTTCTGCGGAATCGTCGGTGACGTTCGCGAAAAAGTTCATGGGTTCCAAGGTGTTATGGGCAATAAATGGGGCGCTGTAGGTGCGTTCTATGACCTTGGCGGCCTTTTTGAACGCGGCCTCCGGATCGCCATCAAGCCTGCTCTCCTCGACTTCCCCCGAAACCAGTGCCTGTTCCAGTCTTTTCACGTGCATATTGGAATTCTCAAGTTCGCTTGCGGTTTCCCAATTGGCCTTGATCGCTTTTTTCGCCTGCATCAGTTCCCATGTGGAATCCCCTACGATGGCAATTAATTGTAGAAACCCTTTTTCGTCGAACCTGTCGGCGCCTTCAAAAGAAGTATCCACAATAAAGGCATCTTTTACCCCTGGCATATTTTTGATTTCCTCTGCATTGAAATCTTTTACCTTCATGCCAAAAGCGGGTGGGTGCTGGATCATGGCCAATTGCATGCCTTCCCTCTCGAAATCCAAACCGTACATGGATTGGCCCGTGACTATTTTCTTTCCGTCGACATTCTTTTTACTGGTTCCGATGATCTTAAAATCCTTTATGGCTTTCAGTTCAACCTCTTCCGGGATTTGAATGCCTACGGCCTTTGAAGCAATTTCACCATAGGACACGGTACGGTCGCCGTTCATTTCTTTGATGACGCCCTCGCTCGCCGTTAGATCCGAAGCCTCAAGGCCCCATTCTTTGGCGGCCGCTTCCAGCAGCATTCTTCTGCCCGTGGCGCCGGCCATCCGCAAAGCATTCCAACTGAGGCGTATGGAAAGGCTGCCGCCGGCAAACTGATTTTGATACCATCCGGTGTTCAGGGGCGCTTGTTCGACCACCACATTCTCCCAGGGCACATCCAACTCCTCGGCCACGATCATGGGCATGGAGGTCCTAACATTTTGACCGATCTCCGGATTGGGAGAGTAAATGGTCACCATACCGGTGTCCCCGATTTTGATATAGCCGTTGATCTCGAACCATTCGTTCGGAATCGCTACCCCTGGTTCCGGTGCAGGTTCCCCGGGCTTACAGGCATTAAGCCAGCTAAATCCGATGAGCATGCCCCCACCTGCCGCAGTGGATACTTTTATGAATGAACGCCGGTTATATTGGGTTTTGATCTTTGTCATGATGTTTTGTTTATTGGGTTGAAGCGATTTTTATGGCCTTTTTGATCCTGGTGTAGGTGCCGCAACGGCAGATATTGCCGTTCATGGCAGTGTCGATTTCCGAATCGGAGGGATTGGGATTTTGTTTCAGCAAGGCGGATGCCGTCATGATCTGCCCTGCCTGGCAATAACCGCATTGGGGCACATCCACTTCCAGCCAGGCCTTTTGGACAGGGTGGTCGCCGTTTTCCGAAAGTCCTTCAATGGTCGTGATCTTTTGCTCCCCTACAGCGGAAACGGGCAATTGGCACGATCGCACCGCATTGTCTTCCAGATGTATGGTACAGGCTCCGCATTGGGCAATACCACAGCCGTATTTGGTGCCGACCAATTTAATATGGTCCCGTAGCACCCAAAGTATGGGCGTAGCTGGATCTACGTCCACTTCTTGCGATTTTCCGTTAATATTTAAGCTGTACTTTGCCATGATTGAAAATATTTGCTTGAAATTATGAATTTTCTCGCAGAAACGGAACACCCTATTCAAACATTTCAGCGCTATTTATGTTAAAAAATACCCTTGTTACTATTTGTCGGTCAATATATTAAGTTTATGGAGCCAGGATTTCACCTCGCGCTCTGCTTCAGTTACCTTATCTTCCTTAATGGCCAGAAAAATACCATCCCTTTCAATGCCTCCCTGAATGGAAAATCCTTCAAGCACATTGCAACCCATACAAAGGGCCTTGACCGTTTTAAAACCGCTTCCAACACCATATCCTGCGTTGGTATTGAAGGGAATCACCGTCTTACCGCTCAAATCGTTCCCGGCCAAAAAGCTTTTCACGGGTGGAGGAAGCCGCATTCCCCAAGTGGGAAAGCCCAAAAAAACGGTGTCATATTTCGCAAGGTCGATTTTGGTTTTTAGGGGCGGCAAAAATCCTGTTTCGTTTTCGCGCTGTACCTGCCTCACGATTGAATCGTAATCGGCCGGGTAGGGACTTACAAGTTCCAATGGCAGCAACGTACCCCCCACCTGCTTTTGTATGATTTCGGCAATTACTCTTGTATTCTGGGTACGGGACAGGTAAAAGATTATGGTGCTTTCAAATTCCAAAACCGTATCAGTCGGCCTATCGCCTTCCTTAGCCTGAAAAGCCGAACAAGTTGAAATGAAAAGAAATAATACGGAGAATATTTTCATTTCAAATATTTTTCAAGAAAATCCAAGACTTTATTTCTAACCTCATCTACATCGAACATCTCGCCAAAATGTGGGGCATCTTTCACAACGATCAATTCGTTTTCCACCCCATTGACTGTTAACCATGAACTTAAAAGCTGGGATTGTCTTGGAGAAACCAAATTATCCTTTTCCCCATGAATAATGAGAAAAGGGGGATCGTTTTCATCCACATAGGTTACAGGACTCGCCATCTTGGCCAAGTCAGGTCTATCAAGTGGAGGAGCACCAATCAATAGAGCTTCAGGCGATTTGGCATCATTGGCCCCTGGGAATAAAATCAGTTCGGCGGGTCCGTAGAAATCTACCACAGCCTTAAAGTCAAATCCTTTGTTGGTTTTCGGTACAAAAAATTCGGAAATATCATTGTTTTTTGAAACTCCCATCAAGGAGGCCAAATGTCCGCCTGCGGAAAACCCCATGACGGCGATTCGGTCTTTATCGAAACCGTATCTATCGGCATTATCCACCAAAAAGGAAACTGCCCTATTACAATCCTGTATTTGTGCGGGAAATATGGCCTGGGTCGCAAAACGATAATCGATGGATGCTAAGGCAAAACCTTTGGCAACAATTTCCGCCACCGTTTTTTTCATATACCCAATATCGGCGTATTTATCATTGACCAACCATCCCCCGCCATGCACAAAAACGACCAAGGGTATTTTCCCGGATACTTTTGGAGGTAAATAGATATCCAACAAATGTTTTTGTTTGGTGTCGTTGGCATAGTTGATATTGCCGTGCAAAACAGTGCATTCAGGGAATACCTCAAAAACAGGGTTTGATTGCGAAAAACCTTGACTTATTAAAATTAAAAAAAGTACCGCCGTTGCTAATCTATTTTTATTCATGGGAGTTATTGTTGGCTTAAATTCCGCGTGATTGTACTTCATTTCTGAGTTTAACCCCTTTTTCAATGACATCCAATCTCGCTTTTCTTGGATCAGGTTTTCCAACTGTTTCACCATCTGATTCAATATCTAAAATGGCACCACCTGCTTCGTTGTAAACGGGCCAGTTTGGTAATCCATCTCCATTAGGATTTCCGGTCTTGGCGAAATTTACCCAGTACCCATTCATGATTTCCGCCACCTTCTTGTCTTCTGGAGTGGTCTCGGGATTACCCCAACGTGCATCAAGATTATTAAACACATAGCCTACTTCGGAACCATGGCCGGCACCATATTTCATTCTTTCCTTCATAGGTTCGGGCACAAAACCAAAATGGTAAATAAACGTGGGTTCCCCTTGTTCCGCAAAAGCTCTTGCAGCAAAACGTCCTGGTTCTCCCCACACCCAATCTGTATTGAACTTGGTAATCACTTCGTCGAATGCTTTGCTACTATCAGGATCATAGGCAGCTTGAGCTTCCTCCTTAAACTCGCCGAAAAGTGAAAAAAGTTCTTCTTTTGTTTTACTGTTGTTGACAAAACTACCCCCGATTTCGGCGCTGTTAGACCCGATTATCAAGGGTATTTGCATTTGCCTACCAGCGTTGTAGGCACTTTCAGCTGTTTCTACCACCAACGCACCGTCTAAAATTGGACCGGAATATGTTCTTGGACCCCCTTCACCGTCCGTTTCCTGTCCGCTATCCACAATTTTTTCCACCGGTAAAGCGCGTAACTTGGCCAAGGCATCGGCATCCGTACCTTCTATACCCTGTTTTTTGGCAAAATTAATTCCAATGGTCTCCCCGGAAACGGGATAAAAAGGGGATGCATTTTCTTCCTTTATAGGCCTTCCGGTAAGTACACCATCACGGGCGCCCCCAGATTCGCTAATGGCTTTATGGAAAAGTCCTTTCGCATCTGGAATGGTCATTAAAGAATGTACGGAAACCCCACCTGCGGAAAAGCCGAATATGGTCACGTTATCAGGATTACCACCAACGGCAGCAATGTTCTTTTGCACCCATTGCAGCGCTGCAATTTGGTCCATGTAGGCATAACTGCCTTTATGTTCTTCGGGATGTTCGGCACTCAACGCCGGAAATGCAAAATGACCCAAACGACCCAAGCGGTAATTGATCGTAATAAGTATTATACCTTTCTTGGCAAATTGTTTTCCCGCAATACCAGGACCAGAGCCACTACCGCCAACAAAGCCCCCACCATGGATCCAAACCATGACGGGCAGGTTGGCACCCGTATTTGCATCAGCCGGTTTCCACACATTTAAGTACAGGCAATCTTCGGATGAACCTTCACTAATGGTTCCTGGGGCCCCGCCCCATCCAGACTGTGCGCAGTTGGCACCATACTCCGTAGCATCCAATTCACCTTCCCAGGCGGATAAAGGTTGCGGAGGCCTCCAACGGAACTCACCAACTGGTGGAGCAGCAAAGGGTATTCCTTTAAAACTAACTACACCAACTTCATGGACACCGCGGATTACCCCCAATTCAGTTTTAACTTTAGGTGCACTTTCTTGCGCGAATATGGTAACTCCCAGAAGTAAGCCCAATCCTAAAATATATTTTTTCATTTTTGTTTTTGTGAAGTTGCGTTATTTAAGATTAATCCCTTGCCATGGTCTTGCTAAAGGTCAAATCGGCCAATTTCCACTGCTGATCTTCTTTAACGTACACCTCTGTTACCATGAAGGGATTAGTGACTTCATTGCTGCCGACTACGGCCAACAGGGTGATTTGGTTCCACAGTATAACGGTATTATCATTCAAGACTTTGACCATGACTTCGTGTATATCGGCCCTTTTGTAATGAATCGTCCCGCTTCTTATAATATCCACCTCGCGGTCCTTCCCCCACGTGCCGCCCATGTGCACAAATTTTGCCTTGTCATGAAAAAGGTCTTCCAATTTGTCCACATCTTTATCGGCCATCCATTGCCATTTTTGGGTGGACAGCTCCCTGATTTCCTTTTCTAAATCGGTCGATTGGGCAAGGCCGACTTGTCCTATAATCAGCATAAGCAATAAGCCTAGTAATATATTTTTGTTCATTATATTTTATTTGTTCTGATGTATTAATGGGCAATTTCATGGGTATCACGAACGCTGCTAAAGGTGAGGTCCAATAATTTCCAGCCGCCACCTTCTTTTTTATAAAATTCGGTCACCGTAAATTCAGTAGTTACATCATTGCCACGAACGTGTGCCAGTAAGGTAATCCGATTCCAAAGCACCACTGTGTTTTCATCAAAAATTTCCACGACCACATCGTGTACATCGGCATTTTTGTACCAAATGCTTCCGGTTTCGATGATCTCCAGTTCCCTGTCCTTTTTCCAAGATCCGCTCATGTGCACGAACCTTGCCTTGTCATGAAACAGATCGGCCAACTTGTCCACGTCCTTATCGGCCATCCATTGCCACTTGGCTTTGGAAAGCTCCTTGATTTCATTTTCTATCGTGGCATCCTGGGCGAAAGAAGATACATTCATTATCACTAAAAAAATACCAGCTAATATTGTTCTCATTTTGTATTTATTAAATTGATTTAGATTTTAAAATTACCTTTTCCAAACCTATGGAATTATAAAGATGAAATGCTTACCCCAATTACGGATTCACCTACCATTTTTACGGATTAAGGGCATATAAAGCATTTGATCACAAAACATTAACTAAATTCGAACAAAAGTTTTCATGTATGTCCAACATAAAAGATTTGATAAAGGTCGATGATTATTGTTCTAAATTCAATCTGTCACCCTTGCACCCTTTGGTGAGTGTGCACGACCTATCTGAAGGAACTTGGACCGAGGGAGAACATGCGGAGACGGTTCGGTACCATTTTTACGGAATTTTCCTAAAACAGGGGGCGGGTTGTGTTCTGAGATATGGTCGCCAGAACTATGATTACCAAGATGGCACGTTGGTATTCCTTGCACCTGGACAGGTAGTGAACGTGGGACATATTGATAAGGACTTTAAACCCTCCGGGCATGCCCTGTTATTTCATCCCGATCTGCTATGGAATACGAACTTGGGCAAAATAATGTCCAACTATTCTTTTTTTTCCTATCAATTCCATGAGGCGCTCCATGTTTCGAAGAAGGAACGTCAATTGGTTCTGGACCTGTTTGAAAAAATACATTCCGAACTATCCCATGGCATTGATAAACATAGTAAAGAGCTGGTCGTTGCCAATATCGAGCTCTTTTTGAAATATTGTATGCGATTCTACGACCGTCAGTTCATCACCAGGGAAAAGGAAAACCTTGGTGTTGTGGAACGGTTTGAAGCCTCACTTACTTCTTACATACAATCAGGAATGGCAAAAGAATTTGGTACGCCATCGGTCCGTTATTTTGCCATGGAACAGCAACTTTCTCCCAATTATTTTGGCGATCTGATCAAGAAAGAGACCGGCAAAAATGCCAATGATCACATTCAGGATACGCTTGTTCAAGTAGCGAAACAAAAAATATTCGACCCGGATAAATCACTTAGTGAAATAGCGTATGAACTCGGGTTTAAATACCCACAACATTTTACAAGGCTCTTCAAAAAAAAGGTGGGGTATACCCCTCAGGAGTATAGGATGATGAATTAATAAATGCCCATGGCGCAGTGCATACTTGATGTTAATCCCAGCCCACAAGCATAATAAATGATTAGATTCCATCAATCTTTACGCCATTTTCCTGGTCTTTCTTAAAGGCTCGTTTGGTAATCTTTAGATCTCTAAAATAGCCGATAGTTCCAATATCAACATATAGGCCAACCGCTCCAATTTTATTGGTCCCCAACAATTTATCTACCACAAAGGTGGAATATTTAAGGTCATTGATGAACATTTCGGCAATATCCCCGTTCACTTCAATTCTCATTTTGATCCATTCGTTTAAGGCAACTGGGGCAGAACCTTCATATTTACCTGGATCTGATTTTCGCAACATATCAAATTTTGCATGCGGATAGGCAATATATTGAACCGCATGGTTTCTGTATTGCTGATCGTTGACCCGACCTACTTTTGGCCTTACATAAATCCCGTCAAAAGCGGAGTCGTCCTCTTTGATCCTAAAATACACCCCAATGAAGCCGGCAATACCGGGGTAGGGTGCGGGATCTTGTAATTGACTGTACATTTTCACTTCTATGGTTCCGTTTTCAAAATCCTCCAACCCGACAAGACGTGCATAGTGGGGTTCATCTACAGTGGCCTCGATATTATTTTCGTCGAATGGAAGCGCTTTCAAGTCACGTTCAATTTTCAATACTTTTTTACCTTGAAATTTGATGATGGATCCTGTGACATTATGAAGTTCGAACTCTTGATTTTTTAGCTGTATTGCCTGGCTAGATGCGTTGATCGTCCAAAGACTTGATAGAAAGAATATGATATAGTTCTTCATGGTTTTGTATTTAAAATGAATGCTGCAAAGATTGAAAGACCATCCCTGTTCTACCCTTAAACTAGTTTAAGAAATAAGAACGGGTTTTATTTGTTGGTTTTTCCTTGTACCATCTCCTTGCGGATCATGCTCAAAAACTCAGGGGTAATGCCCAAATAAGAGGCAATTTGGGTATTGGGCAATCGGGAGGCCAAATGCGGATATTTCTCATGAAAATAGCTATACCGTTGATAGGCCGTGGAGCTTATATTTTGGAAAACCCTGTTTTGAAGCGCTACATATTTTTCTTCGGTAATCACTTTAAAAATGCGATCCAGCTTCGGAATGTTTACATACAAATGGTACAGGTCTTGTTGCGCTATTTGTATAATTTCGGAGGGTTCAATGGCTTGGATATTCGATTCCCCTGGTTTGGCATCATGAAAACTGGTAATATCTGCTATCCAATCGTTTTCGGCAGCGAATAGAATATTATGCTCCCTTCCGTTTGGGTCAATACCATACATACGCAATACTCCTTTGGCCACAAATGTGTAATGTCTACAGACATCGCCCGTATTTATAAGGTGTTCACGGCGTTTTAGTCGACGTTGTGAAATCCTGCTTTCGATCAAGGAAATTTCCGCTTCCTCAAAAGGAAGGTAGGTTTCAAAATGCGCTATTAAAGGTTCGGATTTCATTACCGAAAAATACATCCTTTTTCGATGTTGTGAATTCTTATGGATCTAACTTTTTAAAAACCTGTGACATGGATTCCGCATCAATCGCCTCCATATCGATTAGTTTTAAATCCTTTACCATTCCTGCGGTGGATGTTTTATACTTCACAAAATGTGGGGATTTTAGATGTGACTCATAAGCCTCCTTACTGGCATAAATCTCAAGAAGTCTTATTTGGGTCGGGTGCTCTTTTTGAAACATGGGGTAAATACAGATAACCCCGGGTTCCAATTTGATGGATGCTTCGGATTCTTCCCGGAGAATGGTTAATTTTGAAGAAGTAGATTGAACAATACTGGACCAAGGGCCCTATCTCCAAATAGTCCATGGTAAAATTTGAAATACGTTAACGAGATCCTTGAACAAAGAAAACACGGCCATACGCACGACCTATTTCAGCATTGCTGGAAATATTATTTTGGCCATCACCAAAGCTCTGGCCGGATTCCTTGGCAATTCATATGCACTGATCGCGGATGCCATTGAATCGACCACCGATATTTTTGCTTCATTCTTGGTATTGCTCGGTCTTAAATATGCCAATAAACCCGCGGACGACAACCATCCCTATGGTCATGGCAAAATTGAGCCCTTGGTCACCTTTGTGGTCGTTGCGTTCCTGGTCACTTCCGCTACGATTATTGCTTACGAAAGTATTCAACATATCCAGACCCCCCATAAGACCCCTAGTGCGTGGACCTTGTTCGTTCTTGGTGCCATTATTATCTGGAAAGAAGTTTCCTATAGGATCGTGGTGAAGAAAAGCGCCGAAATCCATAGTTCTTCCCTGAAAGCGGATGCATGGCATCACCGAAGCGATGCCATTACCTCGGTCATGGCCTTTATCGGAATCTCCATAGCCCTGATTTTCGGAAAAGGTTACGAAACCGCTGATGATTGGGCCGCATTGTTGGCCTCCGGATTTATTGTTTACAACAGTTATATGATTTTCAGGCCGGCACTTGGTGAGATCATGGATGAAAATCGTTACGACGAACTAATTCGGGAAATCAGAACCGAATCGCTTAAGGTCAATGGGATATTGGGCACGGAGAAATGCTTCATTCGAAAAACAGGGATGCGATACCATATCGATTTACATGCCATTGTGGATGCGGAAATTTCGGTAAAAGAGGGGCATGACCTCGCGCACAGGCTCAAGGATGAATTGAGGTCCAAGATTCCGAATTTGGGCCATGTACTCATCCATATTGAACCTGATGAGCATGGATAGGACTGTTGAACTATTTTAAATGGGTCGGGCTTTTCTTTGTCAGAATTGTTAATTTCACATGAAATCTTCAGCATGAAAAAAAGCACGGCCTCCTTCCTTTTAGGTTTATCTGTCACATTTCTAATTTCCTGTGCTTCAAAAAAAGAAGTCCGCTTTGATTTGGTGATCCAATCGGCCACGATAATTGACACCTATTCGGGAAATTTGATCGAAAATCAAAGCATAGCCCTGATTGGGGATTCAATTGCGGCAATCTGGGATGTCGACAGTACAAAAACCTGGACCGCAAAAAGGGAAGTTGACGCCTACGGTAAATTTGTGATTCCCGGACTTTGGGACATGCACGTCCATTTTGGAGGTGGGGACACATTGATTTCGGAAAACAAGAACCTGTTGCCCCTTTTCATCGCCAATGGTGTTACCACGGTTCGCGATTGTTCGGCAGATATTAGCACTTCGGTCTTTGAGTGGAAATCGGAAATTGCGAATGGAGAACTTTTGGGCCCGAATATTTTCTCGTCAGGACCGAAAATCGAAGGAATCAATTCCATTTGGCCAGGAGATCAGGAGATTTCCAATGAAAACGGACTTGAGACTTGCACTGGATTCCCTAGAGAAAATAAAAGCCGATTTTGTAAAAATCACTGATAATGCCCTTTCCCCCGAACTTTTCGAGTCCTCTGTAAAAATGGCGCATCAAAAGGGGTTTAAAGTATCGGGGCATATCCCGTTTAGCTTAAGGGCCATTGATCTTTCCAAAGAAGGGATGAGCACGGTAGAACATATGTCGTATATGTTAAAAGCAGGTTCGCCCGAGGAAACCTCCATCATAGAGAAAGTCAACTCCAAACAATTGGATTATGCTTCGGCCAACCGGGCACTGTATGCTTCCTTTGATAACGCTTATGCCCTTTCCGTTTATAAAGACCTTCATAAGAACGGAACCGCAGTGGTACCCACATTAATAGGAAATCGGATCATCTCCTATATCGATGAGAACGACCACAAAAACGATACTGAATTGAACTATTTGGGCAAAGGGCTGATAAGAACTTATATGTGGAGGGTTGAAAGAGCCAATAAAGCCACCGCAGAAGAAATTGTGGAAAGGAAGAAACGATATGACCAACTGGTGTCATTGATTCCTATTATCAAAGCTTCCGGAATGGAAATTATTGCCGGCACCGATGCCGGTTTCTTGAATTCCTATATTTATCCAGGTTTTGCACTGCACGAAGAACTGAAAATTTATGTCGATGGCGGGTTAAGCCCCTTGGAAGCCTTGCAAACATCGGTGGTAAACGGACCAAAATTCTTTGGACTTTCGGATAAGTACGGATCTGTTGAGGCCGGGAAGAAGGCAGATTTGCTTCTTTTAAACTCCAATCCCGTGATGGATATAGAGGCTACGCTCAATATTTTTATGGTGGTCAGACAAGGGCAGGCCTTCACAAAACAAGATTTAGATGGTTTGTTATCAGGTTTGGCAAAAATAAATTCGAGTGGGCAATAGAGCCGTTCTTTGCGCACTCGGATTATTGTCACCCAAACTTCGAAGGGTCTATGTTATCAGTTCTTGGTACTTGGGTTTTTCATCGGGCAAGTACTGAATCCGAAAGGTGCGTACAAGGGACAAAAACCGATAAAACTTGTCAAAAGGAATACGCCCGCCAGTACCAACAGAACAATGCCCAAAGTTCCCGTTATTGTTCCCGTAAAATACAATCCCGCAATGACCGCGGCGATAATGAACCTAATGATTCGGTCTGTGTTACCCATGTTTTTTCCCATCACTTTGTTTTTAGTTATTTAATTGTTTAAAGACCAGAACAAGACCCGAGACCAATACCATACAGATCAGGCACACCCATAAAAATTGGAATACTTTCTTGCTCATGTTTCTTTTTATCAAAGGTACTTAGGCCATTTTAGCTATACTGTGACCGTAGTCACAATTACAATATTTCGATGCCGTGGGAACGTTGTCTCACCAAACCCTCTATTTCCAATTTCTTCAACACTCGGCTAATGACCTCTCTAACAGTACCCAGTTCATTGGCTAGCTGCTGGTGCGAGATTTTAAGTGGATTTTCGTTCCTGACGGATGTTTTGGTCTTTAGATGGTCATACAATCTCTGGTCCATCTTATTGAAAAGTACGTGATGTATCGTATCTAGAAGTTCGCAGTAACGTTGTTTGTATTGTTGAAAGAAAAGCGTGTTGATGTCCGGAAATTGCCCCATCCATATTGAAACTTTTGCGACCGGCAATAATAGGGTTGTGGTGTTTTCTTCGGTTTCTGCAAAAACTTGGCTGGGCTCATTTTTTATACTCGCCGAAAAGGACATGATACAACTTTCATCGGGACGTATGTAATACAACAAAAGTTCCCTATCCTCATGGCGGGTATATACTTTTATCAAGCCTCTCAATACAATGGGGATGACTTTTATAAATTGTCCCTCACGCAGAATTTGGGTATTCTTTGGAATTTCCTTTAAACTGGCTTCCTCCCGTATTTGCGATACAAGTTCTGGATTTAGATAGGAAAGTGATTTTGAAATATCCATAAGGACCTTGGGCTTTTATGAAAAGACAAGATAAATCTACAAATTAAAACTGCCCCAATTTAACTTGGGGCAGTCCATCAAAAACCTTCCATTTTCATAGCGGGAAACTTTAATCAAAGAATCCTGAAGATTTTCAACACGAACACTGGAAATAAGGGAAAATACCAGTGGACTTGTGCCAACAAGCAGGTCTAGTTCTTTTCAAAGGTCAACAAATCGGTTCCTCCATTGCCCCCGCTTATGTGCTTGAGTTCGATTTTCGTGGCAGGACTGCGAAATGATGTCCCAATCTTCCGTAAGCTCGGCAAAGTCTGCGGGCGAGGCAAAGAAAATATTAAAATCGATATCGCCGGAAGTGCCACTGGAAGAAGAGCCCCCGGAAAAATTTCCTATGGTACAGCTGTTCTTGAAGCGTAAGCGATCATTATCGCCCATGCGCAGGTCTACTTTCTGATTCGCCATTTTCCAATTCAATTTCGTGGAGGGTCCAAGTTGCCTCCAAATCACTTAAATCCGGTAATGTAATTACAACCTGGATATCATTTCCACTTCCACTGGCAGCCCAGGCACCCGAATAGTTTTCATCGCCCATGGACACACTAATCGTTCCATCGGCTGCAAAATTGAACTTAAAACCGTTTAACCCGTCTTCCAAAGTATTATCGTTCAGCTCGAGCTTGTCAACATACCAGTCCGAGCAGGCCGTCAATACATCCGTCAATTGGGAAATGCTGCAATTGTTACAATCGTCGATGGACTCGTCATCGTTGGAATCGTACATCTGGAGCTATCGTTGCTCACTAATTGTCATCGTTGGAATCATCGTCAATTGAAAGGGACCAAGTGCCCGTTTCGGTAACGCTTCCGTTATCGGCCACCAAACTTCCATCAGAATTGAAGGAGAATCCGTAGCCAGTGAAATTACCGGTTTCATTTTGGCCCGAATCAATGAAGTTGGTGATACTCCATGAACCATCGGTCAGATTGTCGGTAATCGTTTCAATATCAGCTTGAAGATTGGCGAAATTGTTGCTGTCATCAGCATCATCGGTACAGGCCGTAAATAGTACCGTCGCCATCACTAATCCATAAATAAAATTTTTCTTTTTCATCTTGTAATATTTAATTGTTAATAATAGGTAAGAGGTAATGCCAAATGATCGTTTCGTTTTTAATTCGAATTTTGAAAGTGGCATTTCATAGCAATTGATTTAAAGGTTATTGTGTTATTGTTTATTAAGAATTAATATATCCACTCCCCCGTCACCGCCGCTAACATCACGTACTTCTATCTGTATATCGGTAATGGAAATTACGTCCCAGGTATCGTTGAGTTGATCAAAGGGTGCGGGGGCATTTCCAAAATCCATAAAGAGTTCGCTATCTGAATTTTGTACGGCCCATGTACCGTTGATTGCATTTCCGTTATCGGCGATTACCGTTGCGTCGCCGTCAAAGTTCAATGTGTAGCCGCTGTAATTACTTGTTTGATCTTCGGAGTCTTCGGTATATGAGCCTACAACCCAAAGGCCATCTGTCAAAATAGCGGCAAGGGCTCCCGTATTTCCATTGTTATTGCCACCATTATCTGTACAATTGCTCAAGAACCGCAGTCGGTCGTCGCCCAATCTTAGGTCAAATTCGTTCTCTCCATCGTCCTGCACTATTTCGTGAAGGTTCCAATTGGCGTTGAAGTCACTTAAATTTGGAATATTTAAGGCAAACGAAATGCTATTACCGGAACCGCTACTTTCCCAGGTCCCCGAAAAGGAATTGCCATTGTTTGCAACTGTCAACGTTCCATCAGCTGCGAAATTGAATTGATATCCATCGTAGGTGTCCTCAAGGTCTTGATCGTTGCGTTCCAGTTTATCAACTGTCCAGTTTGTACAGCCTGTCAGCACATCGACAAGTTGGTTGGTCGTGCAGTTGTCACAGTCGTCATCGTTATAATCGAAGTCATCGTCTTCGTCACAACTGTCTTTGGCATCATCAATGACTTCTTCCAACTCCGTTAAACTGCCAATGCTTCTTAGGGTACCATCCGCCAAGACCACATTTATGGGAAAGTTGATATTCACAACATCGTCATCCTTTAAATCATCGATAAAGTGATAGAGCTGCCAATCGTTCGAAATCGATAGGTTATCAAAAACTTCTGTCGTTGGGTTGAAAATAGATGCTGTTATGGGGTATTGTACATCCAAACATTCGATATCATCATCTGCCACATTCTCCCCGTTGCAACCGGCCGAAAAGGTGTCCAGTTCCACTTGGTCCGCAATGGTGACTTCGGTAAAATCACTAAAGACAATGGAAATGGGAAATGAGATCAGGAGAATGTCGGTATCATCGTCAAATTCATCGAAAATACCTTCAATCGTAGCATAGTCTTCTTCGGATCCAACCAAAATGTCAAAACCATTGACGTTGACGGTAACGGGCAATTGCACGGTAAAACAGTTCGAACGGTCAATGATATTATCGATCGAACCGTCGTTCAGCGCGGTCCGCTCAAGGAGATCGGCTAGCGTTGAATTGGCCAAGGTCTCCTGATCTAAAGGTGGAAAATATTCAAATTCCTCTTGTCTGCAGCTTAGGGTGAGCAAGGCCATTGACATAATAACAATCAGCGATTTATAGAATTTTGGCATGATAAACAATAATGGGATCTGCTATTAAAACAACCAAAGTCTTAAAACTCCTGAAAAAATCTAAAAAATTTTATTTCTACATTTAGCCTGATCAAAACCAACGGCTTGACAAAGGAACTACAAGAAAATATTTGCCAACAAAAAGTCTTCTCCAGTATTTACAATAAATACGCCAAAAGCCTTCACGATTACCTGTATTACAGGTATGGCGAACGTCTCAGCCCGAACGACAAGGCACAGGAAGCATTTATCAAACTTTGGGAACACTGCAAGGAGGTTACCATGGGCAAGGCAAAATCGTTTTTGTACACAGTGGCCAATAATATGATGCTGAACGAGGTCAAACACCAGAAAGTGGTTTTGCGGTATCAAAAAATCAAAACGTCGGAACAAAGCAATGAGTCGCCCGAATTTCTTATGGAAAAGGACGAGTACCTACAGAAATACCAGAAAGCTCTGGAAAAGCTTTCAGAAGAACAACGGGTGGCCTTCATGTTAAACAAAGCCGAAGGTAAAAAGCATGAGGAAATCGCAGAAATGCTGGGCGTCACACGTAAGGTGGTCGAGTACCGCATCTATACCGCCTTCGGCATTCTAAAAAAGGAGTTGGAAAATTTTAACTTAAAATAATCGGGAATACTGGAACTTAAGTTGTTATACGATAAGAAGCCGAATCTATGGATAGGGAATACTTGATACAAAAGTGGCTGGCCAACGGGCTCTCCGAGAAGGAAAAATTGGAGTTCGAACAACTTGACGATTACCCCGATCTCGTGAACATCGTTGAGAATGCGACATATTTCAAAGCCTCCGGGTTTTCGACCATGGATGATTTTGCATCCTTCAGCACACGCCTTGAAAAATACAAGGCCCCGGTCAGAAAATTGAATTGGGTAAAACCTTTCTTGCGCATTGCGAGCATCTTCGTTATCGGCTTGGCTCTTTCTTATTTCTTCTTATTCAACAAGGTTATTGAAGTTCGCACATTGGCCGGCGAAAAAACAACCATTGAATTGCCGGATGCTTCCACTGTAGTTGTCAATGCACTTTCGGAAATAACTTATTCGAAAAACCAATGGAAAAGCAAAAGGGAAGTACAATTGGAGGGCGAGGCCTTTTTTAAGGTCGCCGAGGGCGCAAGATTTGATGTGGTCACCCCGGTGGGGACCGTCAGTGTCGTTGGCACCCGGTTTAATGTAAAACAACGCGGCGATTATTTCGAGGTAGAATGCTTTGAGGGTGTTGTAGAGGTCATCACCCGTGATGTGTCCGAACAGCTCGAAGCGGGAGCCCGCTTTCGATTATCGAAGGGGATACCAACCCTTGGGAAAACCATGTACACTAATCCGCAATGGACCAAGAACCTCAGTAGTTTTGACCGGGTTCCCTTGGCAGAAGTCATCGCCGAATTGGAACGACAGTACAACATCGAAGTACGCCTCGAAAATGTCGAGGTTGAACAACTGTTCACTGGCGGTTTTGGGCACAATGGTCTGGAAGACGCTTTGGATGCCATCAGCCAGCCGATGGAATTGGGATATCGGATAGAACACGGAAACGTGGTAAGCCTCTATGTCCAGAATAGATAAAGCTGCCGGGCTCATTTTTAAAGATGGTTTCAATAATCGTTCACGGTTGAAATTTCCCTTTAAAGTCCCGGATAAGGCGGTTCGACCTATTTTTTTTTGATTGCGTAAAAACTACAGTTACCTTCACTTGGACATAGCAGCGCACATTGATCCACCAAAGCATCCGACCAAGTCGTACACTACCGCCGTGAACCATCTTCCATCCTATATCATTCTTGTATTGCTTCTCCTTATCCTTGTCAAGGGTCAGGCACAAAATACTCCTACGGCAATGCCACTGACTGAGGTATTGAAGGAACTTCAAACGCAGTACGGCTATCAGTTCAACTATGCCTCGGAAGTTGTTGAGGGCCAAAAGGTCGTACCACCTCCAAGAGCACTTTCCTTTAGCGCAACGCTTCATTATTTGGAAGAACGCACCGGGCTCACCTATGATGTTCTTGACAATAATATCGTGTCCATAAAAAAGCCCGCATCCCAACTTTGCGGATATCTCAAGGACGAAAGCACTCGGGAACCGATCGTGAACGCCACGGTACATGCAAGCAATGTTTCAACGATTACCGATGAAAACGGGTATTTTGAACTAATCCCAAACATCAAAAATGACCTCATCACCATACAACATATCGGCTATGGAACATTTAACAGAAGTCTTCAATTATTCGAGGAACATAGCTGCGGGACCATTTATTTGGCGCCCTTCGAACTACAGCTGGCCGAAATTGTCCTCACAGATTTTTTTGTAAGGGGAATCGACAAAATGAATGACGGTTCTTACAAGATCGATTTTGACAGGTTCAGTATTTTGCCCGGTTTGACTGAGGCGGACGTTTTACAATCGGTACAGGCCTTTCCGGGAATCCAGAGTATTAACGAAACGGTATCCGACATCAATATCAGGGGTGGCACCAACGACCAGAACCTGATTCTTTGGGACGGGATTAAAATGTATCAATCCGGACATTTTTTCGGTCTGATCTCGATGTACAATCCCCAGATTACCCAGAAAGTCGGTCTCCGGAAAAATGGATCTCCCGTCACCTATACCGATGGGGTCTCGGGCACGATCTCAATGGAAACCGACAAGGAAATTGCCACAAAATTCCAAGCGAACCTGGCCATTAATTTTCTGGATGCGAGTGCCTTTGCCGATGTTCCTCTAGGCAAAAAATCTTCGGTACAGGTAGCTGCCAGAAAGGCCATCAGCAGTTTTGTCGAATCCCCTACCTATACGGCCTATTTTGATCGAATCGCACAGGATACCGAAGTAGAATCCAATGCCGGGGCAGTGGTCAATTCAGACTTCGAATTTGATTTTTACGACCAATCGTTACGTTGGTTGTACAAGCCTTCCGAAAAAGATGAAATACAACTGAACTTTATCAATGTGAGCAACGAACTGGTCTTCAATGAAAATGCATCGATATTCGGCATCGAAGAATCGAGAAGGAGCAGTGTGGCCCAGAACAGTATCGCAGGTGGCCTACAATACCATCGTGCTTGGAACGACCGCATTGGCACAGATCTGAATATCTACGAAACGGATTATGCCCTTAAGGCCATCAATGCCAATGTTCTGGATAACCAAAGATTCTTACAGGAAAATTCTGTTTCGGAAACAGGGGTAAAGTTCGAAAGCAATTACAAACTTACCGACCGTTGGCACATACTGGGCGGTTATCATTATATAGACACCAAGGTGACCGACTTGGATGATATCGACAATCCTTTTTTCCGAAGCTTGGAGGGTGAAGTGCTCAGCACCCATGCCGGATTTATGAGTTTGGGACATATTTCGGAAAATGGGCATACTTCGTTCAATGCCGGAATACGGTATATCTTTCTTGACAAGTTCAAAAAACAGTTGTGGGAGCCCCGTTTTAGCTTCAACCAGCGTTTTTTGAAATCGTTCAATCTGGAAATCCTAGCGGAATTCAAACATCAGAATACCTCACAGATCATCAATTTTCAAAACGATTTTTTGGGAATCGAAAAGCGTAGATGGCGGTTATCCAACGACAAGGAAATTCCGGTAATCATAGGCAGCCAAATTTCTGCCGGTCTAAGTTACAGTGACAAGGGTTGGCTTTTCAATTTGGTCGGATACAATAAAAATGTGAACGGGATAACCACCTCAAGCCAAGGTTTTCAGAACCAATACGAATTTGTTTTGGCCAATGGCAGTTACGACGCGATGGGCTTTGATCTATTGGTCAGAAAACAATTCAAGAACCTGAACACCTGGTTGAGCTACTCCTATCTTACCAGCGACTATTATTTTGCATCCTTGCCAGATAAAAGCTTTCCGAATAATCTGGAAGTTGTCAACAGCGCCACTTTTGGGGCTACCTACACCACTACCCATTTTCTTTTTGCCGCCGGCATGAACTGGCATTCGGGAAAACCCATGACCAGGCCAATCGTTGGCAACGAAGTGGTGGGCAATCGCATCAACTATGGGGCAGTAAACAAAGAAAGACTCGATGATTATATGCGGGTAGATCTTTCGGCCATGTATAAATTCAAGTTGAAAGGTTCGGCCCAAATGAACCTTGGCGTATCCATTTGGAACTTGTTGGACAAGGAAAACACCATCAATGATTTTTACAGGATCGGTGCGCTTGGCACAGCGGAAAAGGCAGAACAGTATTCATTGGGCTTTACGCCCAATGCATTTTTCCGAATCTATTTATAGCAGCTTTGGTAATATACCCCAACGGACGAGAAGTGCGACAAAAATCGATTGTCGTTCAAATGTCCAACCATTTCTTGAAATCGGCGGCCTTATTTTTTGAGATGATGATGCTATTGCTGGAAGCAGGGTTCAATATAATTTTTAGTTGGTTGTTGCCATACCGCAATATCTCATAAATACCTTTGGCCGAAATGATATGCTGTCTATTGGCCCTAAAGAAAAACATGGGGTCCAGACTGCCATAAAGTTCGTCCAAACTGGAACTGCTCGAATGCCGTTGTCCGTCCAAACAGGTTATCCTGGTGACGGAATTTTCCGTGCTGATGAACGCGATCTCATCGACACGTACCGATATCAGCTTGTCTTTGGAGTAGGTCAACAATCGATTCTTGATCCTGGGGTTTTCCTCATTCTCATTGGTGCCATCACCTTCTGCATCTGCCACGCTTTTAGTGATTTTATCCTTAAGATTGTAGAGATCGGCGTTGAGTTTGGAGAGGTTCACCACTTCTTCGGCAAGTTTTTCATTCTTGAGCTCGAATGTTTTCTCGTAGTAGCTGCCCAAAAATCGAACCATAAGCAGGCATAGCAATACGATCGTTGCACTACTTAGAAGATAGACCAGTAAAAAATTGAATTTCAGCTGATCGATCTGTTTGTGGATCTTATCGATGTTCGCATGTGCGGCAATGATCCAATCCGAGTTTTTTACGGGATACAGATAAATGACCTCCGAACTTCTGCCTTCGTTTGAAAAATCCCTAATGCCACCTTGGGGCAGTCTGTTTTGCAAAATATCATAGAAATCCTCGGAGTTTATCTCATTATCTATCGAACGTACATAGGACTCGTTGGGGTTCGTCTTTTTGCCTATTCTTTGCGGATCCGGATGGCATATCTCTACCCCCGACCAATCGAACATGCAGATGAAACCGCTTTCAATATTGGTACCTTCAATACTTTTCTGAATATCGTTGACTACGGTTTCCCTCTCCGTGCCGTTTTCCAGTTGGGAAGCAACAAGCTCGGCAAACTCGCGCGCTTCCCTTTTGCTCGATTCAATTTGTATCTCCAAAAAATGATTGGTGCTGACCTTGACCATATAGGCCATACTGAAATAGCCGACGACAAAGACTATTGTCGAAATGGCCAGTAATGTTAACAGATACAGATTATCCTTTTTCAAAACATCGGAAGTTATTCAAGGCTCAATTTTCCCTTTTAAGTCAATTTTTTTCCCCTTCACATTATTTTAATTGACTTAATAATAGAACCAAGTTAATTTAATAACATGATAACCCAAAATGCTTGAAAAATGAAATATATATTTTTGTTCTGCATCATATCGGTCTTTTTGATTCAGGGTTGCAGCAAGGACGACAGCCCCGCTCCAAAGATTCCGGACCCGATAGCCGATCCCATTGACAATCCGGATCCAGATCCAGAGGTAAGTTCTTTGAAACTTGTGGACAATGCAACTTTTGGAAAGATTTTGACGGATGTCGATGGAAAATCGCTCTATTTCTTTTCATTGGATACCAAAGACAACTCGGCATGCCTTGATGGTTGCCTAAACGTTTGGCCCGTTTTCTACCAAGAATTCGTTACGGTCGATTCCGGTTTGCAGGCCTCCGATTTTGCAACGATAGATCGAACCGACGGTACCAAACAAACCACTTATAAAGGTTGGCCCTTATACTACTATGCAAATGACAGTGCGCCCGGAGATACCGGAGGAGACAAGGTCAATGACGTTTGGTACATTGCCAAACCCGATTATTCTCTGATGTATGTGAGCGCCCAATTGATAGGCCATGACGGGAAAAACTATTTGGACGATTATACGGAAGGAGACGGATCCAGTTTCTATATTACGGATATTGAAGGCAGAACCCTATATGGTTTTATAGCCGACACCAAAGACACCAACAATTTTACGGCACCTGATTTTTCCAATAACCAGGTTTGGCCGATTGCGGAAATCACTTTGGATAAGATACCCAGTATTTTGGATGCAGCGGATTTTGGCACCATTGATGTTTTTGGAAGAACACAATTGACATACAGGGGCTGGCCCTTGTATTATTTCGGACAAGATGCGGTGCGGGGCGATAATAAAGGAATCAGCTTTCCTTCTCCCGGGGTATGGCCGATTGTCAATACCGATACCCCGCCCTTAACCGAATAATACCTTTCTGACGCTTCATTATCTTTGGCTTTGTACAAATACGATTCTATGAAAAAATTGGGAATAATCGGCAGCATGGGAATGCTTCATATGCTGGTCTCATGTGAATACAACGTTGAAAATGAAACGGTCATCATTGACGGCCTCTGTGAAAATGTGGTCTCCTACAGCGCTACCATCAGGCCCCTGATCGATAATCAATGTATGCCCTGTCATAATGGGGATGGAAATGAACCTTTTGCACCGAATCTGACGACCTATGCCCTGGTCGAGCGCATTGCAGGGCTAATCAAAGAAGTGACCCAGTCCGGAAGAATGCCAAAAGATGGCAACCTGACCGATAGTGAAATCGCGGCGATAAAGTGTTGGGTAGATAACGGGAGCTTGAATAATTAAAAATTTACAGGGCATGGCAAGCAATAAGTTCAAAATGATCATCGGCCTATTTCTGGTCGCCGTGTCGGGTTTATTGGTTTCGCTCTACTATTACAACAAACCGCATATTGATATCAAGGAATCCGAAGCCACCTATGTGCTGACGGCCCAAAATCTTATCAATGAATATCGCGAAAATGAAATGGATACGAACAGGAAATATTCGGAAGCCGTGATTCAGGTCAAGGGCAATGTATTTGAAATCTCAACACTCAAGGGCAACAGCGTAATTACATTAAAAGACGAGGGGCAAGAATCGAGCATCATATGCCATATGCTTCCCGAAGACAATTTAAAATCACTACAATTTAAAAAGGGAGACGAAATCAAAATTAAAGGTATCTGTACCGGATTTTTAATGGACGTCATCATGGTAAGATGTACCTTAGTTGATTAGGATTATGAAAATAAAATATTTTATAGTTTTTGCGTTTCTCTGTTGTTATGGCATAAATGCCCAAGGTAAATTTTTGACCAAAGAAGGATATGTGTCCTTTTTTTCACATTCTTTGGTCGAAGACATCAAGGCCGATAACGACCAGGTACTGAGCGTTATCGATACCGTCACCGGCAAGATTGCGATACAAATGCTCATGCGGTCCTTTATGTTCAAAAAAGCCTTGATGCAAGAGCATTTCAATGAAAATTATGTTGAGTCCTATAAATATCCAAAAGCGACATTTTCGGGCACGATTTTGAATTTCAAAGAAATGAGCGAAGAAAATAACCAAACGGAAATTACGGGTACCTTAACGGTTCACGGGGAAGAAAAAGAGATACGTACCAGAGTGAATATTGAGGTCCGGGATGATGGCATACGTTTAACGGGGGATTTCAATGTGGACGTAGCTGACTTCAAAATCAAGATTCCCTCCATCGTGGCGAACAACATTGCGAAAACCATTAAGGTTACTTTTGATTTGGACCACAAACCCTATAAATAAGAGCATGAAGAAATACGTCTTACTTTCGACTTTGATCTTGATGATGCCAATGGCCGTGCTTTCACAAGATCTGGAAGCTATTTTGGAGCAAGAATCCTCGGATACCACGGTAGTAGTGGCAAGTACTTTCAATGGCACCAGATTGTTGAACGGCCATTCGGTTGAGACACGAAAAAAAGGAGTCCTCGAATTTTTGATTTCGCACCGTTTTGGCAGGGTCAATTCGGGTTTTGATGAGTTGTTCGGATTGGATGACTCCAATATCCGTTTTGGATTCGAATACGCCATGAACGATAATTTAACGCTTGCCTTGGGCAGAAGTTCATTTGAAAAAACCTTTGACGGATACATAAAATATAGGCTATTGCACCAACGTTCCGGAGTAAAACCCTTTCCGCTGAGCATCACCCTTTTTGGAAGTGCCACGGAAAAAACAATAAAGGACTACCTGCCCGAAAACAAACCTACTTTTAGCGAAAGGCTTACCTATACCGGGCAAGTCTTGGTAGCGAGCAAGGTCAACCAGAACCTATCCCTTCAGGTCATGCCAACCTTTATTCATTTTAATTCGGTTCCCGAACAAAACGACCCACATGATATGGTCGCCTTGGGAATTGGTACGCGGATCAAAATAAGCAAAAGGGTCTCGATCAATGGGGAATATTATTATAACATGAATCCTTTTGAATCGATCGATGCGAAGAATTCCATCGCCTTTGGTGTCGACATCGAAACCGGTGGCCATATCTTTCAGTTGATCCTTGGAAACGCCGTATCCATGATCGAAAAAGGATTCATCGCAGAAACCACGGGAAGTTTTTTCAAAGGCGATATTCATTTCGGATTTAATATCTCCAGGGCTTTTCAAATAAAGAAAACGAATTAGGTTAAGAAGTTCAAGGTGTTTGTTAGTGTTTACTTTGCCCACTCTCGGGCCGTTATGGGAGAATTTGCTATGAAAGATGAGGGCCCTTCACTATTTTGGAAGGGCTTTCGTTATTCTGACCGATCCGGCAATCCGACTACGGCCGATATTTTTCCGAATCCCCTATTTAATTTTATGGATCAAATTATGTTAATGTCTGGGAAGATATGAACAGACAGTCCCGTTCTATACTATTTTTGTTTGGTACCGTTAAAAATGAAACCCGAACATAAATACGTATTGATATTCGTTGTCCTGGGCCTGCTGGCAATCGGTGTTGCGACCATGCCATCCACGGAGGCCAATGAACAGGTAAGGGCTCCCTTAAACGATTCCGTCCCCGATCGTCGGCAATTGCGACGGAATTTCTTTGCGAAAGGGGCCGTCATGGTGGTTTACGGAACCAAGGATGCCGATCTGGCCCGGAAGTACCGCACACTGATGGAAGAACTTTTAAAAAGTAACGAGGCGGACTCTTGGCGCAATATTTCCCTTTCATTTAAGGATGCTTCCATGGTCGATCAGAAGGAGCTAAACGAAAATGTCGTTTTTTTGGTAGGCACCCCGAAAGGCAATCCATTTTTGAAAGCGTATGTAGGACAGCTGCCGTTAGCCTTTGGCGAAAATGCCTTTAGGTTCGACAATAACGAATATGACGAAGGGGACGAGACACTGTCCATAGCGTTTTATCCCAATCCCCAGAACGATTCCCTTCCAATAAGTTTACTGAGCGGAAACAACGAAGAGAAGGTTTTCAACAGCTTCAGGAGAAAAGTACAAGTGGAAGGACGCTCCTTCTTTCGGCAGAACATGGACTATGAAATCTACCGAGGAACCTCGAGGACCGTTATGGGAAATTTTAGCCCGGAATGGACTTTGGACCCTGCCGCCCATTTCGACTTTTCGAAAGGAAATGCTTTGATTTTAGAAAGCGAACACTATAATTTCATTTCCCATCAAAACGCCATTTTATATAAGGATGTAACGCCTCTTGCCAAGAATATGGAACTGACCACTTCGGAAATTTTGAATTTTTTCAAAATAAATCAAAAACTGCCCAGGTTTTCCTACCACATATACAAAAGTGCCGAGGAAAAAGGATTGATGGAAGGGAATACAAACCAGGCCCATTTTGATACGCTCGACAATTCGATACATACGGTCATCAACGAAAAATATACCGGCAATTTCATCGAAAAGGAGAATGCGCTTTTAATCTATCGTTTACTCGGCCACTCCAAAGCCAAAGTATTGGAACGGGGTCTGCCCGTTTATTTCACGAAACAATGGCAACGGGAAGGTTACCGTTATTGGTCGGCACGTCTCTTCGAATCGGGCAATTCACTTTCTTTATCCGAACTTTTGCGTAACGAATCCTTGGAATTCGAATCCCCTTTGATCGCGGATTGCATGTCGGCCACGTTCATCGGATTTTTATTGGATGCTTGGGGGAAGGATAAATTTCTCCAAAGGTTCACCTCCTGGATTCCCACGGATACCGAAATCCAAAATATGGAAATTGCATGGCAAAACTACCTTTCGAAAAACGCGGATGCCCACCCCAAAAAAGAAAGGGTCTTCCCAGAACTTCCCTATCAAAAAGGCTTCAATTTTGCCCACGAAGGGTACAGCATCTATAACGGCTACCCTGGAAGAAAGGCTACCCAGTCTCTGGAAAAAATGAGATCGTTGGGAAGCAATGCCATGGCGATCGTCCCTTACAGCTTTATGCGCGACAAAAATCGACCCATGCCTTTCCGGTTTAGCGACAATCCCGGTTCAGAGAATGATGAAGGTATCATCCACTCCACATCCGAAGCCAAAAAGTTGGGCATGACCACCCTTTTGAAGCCCCAAATTTTTGCCGGTGACAGTTGGCCTGGCGAGGTTGAAATGCTGAACGAGCAGGATTGGGAAGCATTCTTCAAATATTACCATAAATGGATAAGGCACTATGCGTTGCTGGCGGAAATACATCAGATGGATGCCCTGTGCGTTGGCGTTGAATTTTCAAAGGCAACCTTGAGCCGTGAAGGGGATTGGCGAAAAATCTTTCGAAAACTTCGGGGACTGTATCAAGGAAAATTGACGTACGCGGCCAACTGGGGGACAGAATTCGAAAAAGTCGGTTTTTGGGACGAACTCGATTTTATAGGGTTGAACTGCTATTATCCACTTAGCAAAAATGAATCGCCCGGCAAAGCGGAATTAAAGGCGAATTTCGATAGTATCAAGACAAAGATCGAAAAGGTATATTCCAGGTTCAACAAACCGATCGTCTTCACCGAAATCGGGTTCAGAAGTATCAATAGCCCATGGAAAAGCCCCCATGCCGAGGGCGACGATAGCTTTAATGAAAGCCATCAACAACTTTGCTATGAAGTTGTTTTCGAAGGTATTGAAAATGAGCCATGGTGCGGGGGTATTCTATGGTGGAAATTTCCATCGTATTTAGAATACCGAGGTATGGAAAACAGTGCCTTCACCCCCAATAACAAGAAAGCGGAAGCCACCGTAAAAAAGTGGTTCTCGCAGTAGCATAAAAAACTTGGCGAGCGGTCATTGCCATGGCAAAGGCGTTCTGTAACCATTGGACGCCCCTCCTCCCCAAGCCATTGCCCTGGCCCGGGTATAAGTTGTCTTTGTCATGTTATTTTTCAGAACACTTGATGCTTCTCACAAGGCACGAAAAACGAAATGACCCGTTTTCCCTTTCGATAATTTTCACTACCTTATATACAAAAAACTATGAAAATGAACAGAAAAACTTTTATCCGAAAAACAGCCGGCGCGGTATTGATCGCCGTACCGGCCCTTGCCTTGGCAGGATGTTCGAGCAGCGATTCCGTGGAGGAAACCCCTATCCCCAATCCCAATACGGGAACTCAGGGCAATTGTCTTGAGAATGGCACCAGCATTTCCATCGGGGGAAACCACGGACATACCCTTGTGGTTTCCAAGGCAGACGTTGATGCCGCGGTCGAGAAAACCTACTCGATCCAGGGCAGTTCCGGGCATGATCACACCGTGTTGATCTCGGCAACCGCGTTCGCCTCCCTGAAAACAAACCAGTCGATTTCGATCACTTCCTCTTCGGATGACAACCATACACATAGTGTTACGGTTTCGTGTGCTTGAATGGACCAAGGGTAAATAAAAATAGACGGGGAACCTCGTCCATTTTTATTTGTTGACGATCGGCTTTTCCAGAAATGGCAAAACCTCGTCGATAGAAGGATTCACTGCAAAGGTGAAGGTTCCAATGAAGGCAGGATAAACTTCTCGTCCATCCGCCTGAACTCACTTTTTCAAAATAAAAAAACCTCCGAATTCTTATCGGAGGTTTTTTTAAATCGTACAGGCGGAGAGACTCGAACTCTCACACCTTGCGGCACTAGATCCTAAGTCTAGCATGTCTACCAATTCCATCACGCCTGCAACTTTCCGTTTTATCGGGATGCAAATATAAGGCAAAAAATCAATTTAAAAATAGCTGTCGTTTAAAAAGTTCTTTTAGTAAATTTAGCCCATATACCAAACCTTTACGGATGCAGCAGATTACCGAATACATTGCCCAAAACCAAGAACGATTTATCAATGAACTCATCGAACTGCTAAAAATCCCATCCGTAAGTGCCGATCCCGCCTTTACCCATGATGTTCTGCAGACGGCAGAAGCCGTGAAAACCGCCCTGGAACAGGCCGGATGCGATATCGTGGAAATTCACGAAACAGAGGGTTACCCGATCGTCTACGGAGAAAAAACAATCGATTCCAAACTTGCCGACAATTCTGGTCTACGGCCACTACGACGTGCAACCGGCCGACCCCATCAATCTTTGGAATTCCCCCCCCTTCGAACCTGTGGTCAAGGCCACCGACATCCATCCCGAGGGCGCGATTTTCGCCAGGGGCTCCTGCGATGACAAAGGGCAGATGTACATGCATGTCAAAGCCCTGGAATTTATGGTGAAGACCAACCAACTGCCCTGCAACGTCAAATTCATGATCGAAGGCGAAGAGGAAGTGGGCAGCAAGAATTTGGCCACCTATGTGGCCGCCAACAAGGAAAAACTCGCCAACGACATCATCCTGATCTCCGACACCGGCATGATCGCCAACGATGTCCCCTCCATTACCACGGGTCTGCGCGGATTGAGCTATGTGGAAGTGGAAGTGACCGGCCCCAACCGGGATGTGCATTCCGGACTCTATGGCGGGGCGGTCGCCAATCCCATCAATGTTCTGGCCAAGATGATCGCCACCCTGCATGACGAGGACAACCACATCACCATCCCGGGGTTTTACGATAAAGTGGAAGAACTGTCGGCCGGGGAGCGGGCCGAGATGGCCAAGGCGCCCTTTAGTCTGGATGCCTATCAAAAAGCACTGGACATCGAATCGGTCTATGGGGAAAAAGGATATACCACCAACGAACGCAACGCCATTCGGCCCACCCTTGACGTGAACGGCATTTGGGGCGGGTATATCGGGGAAGGTGCCAAAACCGTGATCGCGAGCAAGGCCTACGCCAAAATCTCCATGCGCTTGGTGCCCCATCAAGACTGGCGAGAAATCACTACCCTTTTTACCGAGTATTTCACAAGCCTTGCCCCAAAAGGGGTAAGGGTAAAGGTGACCCCCCACCATGGCGGACAGGGGTATGTGACCCCCATTGACCATGTGAGCTACAAAGCGGCCGCCAAAGCCTATGAAACCACCTTTGGAAAAAAACCCATCCCACAGCGCAGCGGCGGGAGCATCCCTATCGTATCCCTCTTTGAAAAGGAGCTCCACAGCAAGACCATTTTGATGGGCTTCGGACTCGACAGCGATGCGATCCATTCCCCCAATGAGCATTTTGGGATCTGGAACTTTTTGAAGGGTATCGAGACCATTCCTTATTTCTACCAATATTTTACGGAATTGAGCCGCTAAAACCAAAGTTGCTTTGGCTTGGGGCGTTTCCCTTTCAACGAGCTGCCATCACAAACGCCATGCGAACGGGGCCGGGCTTTGCGTTGCAAGTCCTCCCGCCCTTCCGGCGCTCCGGGCTTTACACTCCAATCCCTAACGCAAAATAATTTTTACTCTACATTTGTAGAATTAAAACATTTGTTCTATGTTTGTAGAGCAATATCTAAAAATGGAGCAGATGCAGTTGTCAAAATCGGAGGAAGAATTGATGAATTTTCTTTGGAAGCACAAGAAGGCTTTCATGAAAGACCTTCTGGATGCTTACCCAGAACCCAAGCCTGCCACCACAACCATTGCCACCCTTTTAAAACGTATGCAAGACAAAGGTTTTGTGGCTTATAAAAGCTTGGGCAGATCACGAGAATATTATCCGCTGGTCAAGAAAAAGGATTATTTCTCAAAACACGTCAACGGACTCATCAAAAACTTTTTCAATGATAGTCCGGCCCAATTTGCGTCTTTCTTTGCCCAGGAGACCGACTTGAGCAAAACGGAACTCGAAGCGTTGAAAGAACTCATCGATAGCGAACTTAAAAAAAGATAATGATGTTGGAATATCTTTTAAAATCCGGAGCCTGCTTGACCATTTTGGTCCTATTCTATAAACTACTCTTGGAACGGGAGAGCATTCATGTTTTTAAACGCTATTACCTTTTGGCCGCTCTGGTGCTTTCATTTGTAATTCCGTTAATTGTTTTTACGGAATATGTTGAAATCTCAACCGTTTCCGAAGTTATTGCCACTCCTGCAACGTCGGTGCGATCAGTTGCAGTCAATCGGGTCGAGCCCGTCGGCGATTTAGCTCCAACAATCCCTCCCCTGCTGCTTTGGACGATCTACGGTTTGGGCATGCTACTTTTTGGTTTTAAGTTCTTGAAAAACCTGGGACGTATCATCCAAAGAATACGCAAAAATCCGAAGTTCACGGTCAATTCGATTACCAAGGTGCTTTTGAACGAGCGCATCGCCCCGCATACCTTTTTCAGGTTTATCTTTTTGAATCGGGAAAACTATGAAAAAAAGGAGATTCCCCAGGCCGTATTGCTGCATGAAGAAACACATGCCAAACAAAAACACAGCCTTGACGTGCTTTTTATCGAGTTGTTGCAAGTGGTCTTTTGGTTCAATCCCTTGATCTATTTTACAAAACGGTACATCAAACTAAATCACGAATTTTTGGCGGATCAAGCTGTTGTCGACCATGGCGTGGAAACGGCCACTTATCAAAACATACTTTTGGCATTCTCATCAAATGCGGCAGTTCCACAATTTTCAAATTCAATCAATTATTCATCAATCAAAAAACGATTTACAGTCATGAAAAAAAGAACCTCGAAAAAAGCGATTTTGCTCAGGAGTTTTTTATTGCTCCCCCTGTTTTCCTTCCTATTGTATGGATTTAGTGAAACCGTCATTATCCAGAAAGAAGCTGATCTTCTTGAAGCGAAGGTCCCATCCAAAGTGGTGGAAAATAGGATTACGGCATCCCCGGAGCAACGACATCTTGCGCTCCCTTTTCCCGAATTTGATTTGAAGACCGAAATGATTCGAATCGAGATCGATACAAAAGGTGCTATTCGGTCTGGGGGGAAATCCTTGACGATTGAATCACTTCCCACATTTCTAAAAGAATACAACGCCGAACTTTCGAAGGAAGAACGGGAAAAATCGGTGCGCGCCATAATCAAGGTGGCCGAAAATACCCCGAAATCGATCGTAAATCAGGTAGAACGGATTATAGTCGCATACGGCGTAGCCGAAATAAATATTGAGGGACCCATGCCGTCATCATTACCCCAAGAGGCTGCCTCCCGCAAACCAATGATCCGAATCGAGATCGATAAAAAAGGTGCTATTCGGTCTGGGGGGAAATCCTTGACGATTGAATCGCTTCCCACATTTCTAGAAAAATACAACGCCGAACTTTCGAAGGAAGAACGGGAAAAATCGGTGCGCGCCATAATCAAGGTGGCCGAAAATACCCCGAAATCGATCGTAGATCAGGTAGAACGGATTATAGTCGCCTACGGGGTGGCCCAAATAAATATTGAGGGACCCATGCCGTCGTCCCTGCCCCAGGATGGTGCCACCGAAGATCAAATCAAGGAGTACAACACCATCATTAAAAAAATCAACGCCCAACCCGAAAACAGAAGGATCTACAAAAAGAAAGAGGTTGAACGGCTCGAATATATTTTCGGTTTGATGACGGAACAGCAAAAGAAAAAGGCCGAACCCTATCCCGACTTTCCACCCATGCCAGAACCCCCTACCCCAAGGGCACCGAAAGAAGCGACACCGCCCAGTGCCATTCGCGCGCTAAAACAGCCGGTAGGCATCAGACTTAGGACGGCCCCTGTGGCACCGGAGGCCCCTGAAGTTCCGGAAATTGAAGAAACGGTGCTTATTCACGTGGAAGAAATAGAGGAAGTGGAAGCGCCAGAAGCGTCCGAACTACCCGAATCTCCTGAGCCTCCCATGTCGCCTTTAGATCATGTGATAGAGATGGCCAAGGCAGACGCCACCTTTTATTATCAAGGCAAAAAAATAAGCTCGGACGAAGCCATCGAAATCCTTAAGAAAAATGGTGATGTCAACATCGATATCAATGGCAAAGTATGGCAAGAAGCCTGTGGTGAAACTATCCAAAGACCCCTTTGTGATCGAAAACAGATAAAAAATACCTTATTTGTGTTAAAGCCTTCCTTTCGAAGGCTTTTTTTGTAACAAATCGCCAAAGGCCACGTTCTAATAGTCTATAAGAACATCAATCAAATCAGAACACTATGCTACAAAACTTTTTTATCCTCTGCTCGGGGTCGGATGCCTCATTGCTAAAAACTTGTTCGGAAGGCGAACGCAACAAATATGCAGGTATCGGCGCCACGGTCTTTTTTACCGCGGTAATGGCTTTTATCGCGGGCAGTTATGCCCTATATACCGTATTCGATAATATATACACGTCCGTTCTTTTCGGTTTGATCTGGGGCCTGTTGATCTTTAACCTCGACCGTTTTATCGTATCGACAATCAAAAAAAGGGACAGTTTCCGCAACGAACTGTTGCAGGCCAGTCCACGGATACGTTCTGGCCATCATCATCGCCGTCGTCATCTCCAAACCCCTGGAAATGAAAATTTTTGAGAAAGAGATCAATCAGGTGCTCCTGGAACAAAAAAACGATCTCACTTTGGCCAACAAGGCACAACTGGCGCAGCAATATACCCCGACCCTCGAAAAATTGAACCAAGACATCACCGCCCTTAAGAGTGAAATCGCAGCCAAGGAAACGGAAACCAATGCGCTGTATGATACTTACATTTCGGAAGCCGAGGGTACTGCCGGCACCAAACTCTTGGGCAAAGGCCCGGTTTACAAAGAAAAAAGGGAGAAACACGATGCGGCCCTGGCCGAACTGAATCAATTGAAACAGGCCAATGCCGATAAAAATAACCGGGATCGAAACCCAAATCGCGGCCTTGAACGACGAATATGCCACCGTGGTGAAAGATTCCCAACCCATCATCGATGGTTTTGACGGACTCATGGCGCGTATCAATGCACTAGGGGAACTGGCCTGGTTTCCTTCCTTCTTCATCTTTTTGCTGTTCCTGGCCATCGAAACCTCCCCGATCATCGCCAAATTGCTGGCCCCAAAAGGGGAATACGATCTGAAACTGGAAGACCAGGAAACCACGGTCCAGACCTGGGTGACCCAAAAGGTACGGCAGCGCGAAAAAATCCTGGCCACCGATACCGTGCTGAACGAAAAGATCTATGGCGAAATTGCCGAAGAGGAAGCGGTCTATGCCTACAAAAAACAGAAGGCGGAAGAACTGTTACGGCTTCAGGCCGATGCATTTCACGATCTGCAGGTGAAAAGCATATCCTAACGAACCTATTTGACCTGGCGCCCTGTTCGTATTCACCGCGGGAACCGAATTGAACCTCTATTCAACAATTTGCATTTTCTTCAACAGAAAAGAGGCATTCATGTTGTGGCAAATACCTTTTTTGAAGGTATAGTCGAAATAGAGTTCATCGTCCCGAATCTCTGCATCAAAATAATGATTTTCGATCCGGGGGTGCTCGTCAGCGGCGTCGCAGAGGCTCAAATCATGGGTAGCGATGATGCCGGTAGCTTTTGAAGCGACCAACTTTTCGAGGAATTTCCGCGACCCCTTGGCCTTGTCGGTACTGTTGGTGCCCTTCAATATTTCATCGAGCACCACAAAATAGGGGCCTTTTTGAATTTCATCGATGATGAATTTCAACCGCTTCAGTTCCGAAAAGAAATACGATTCGGAATCGGCTAGGGAATCGGCCGTGCGCATGCTGGTAATCAGCCTTATCGGTGTGTATTCAAAAGATTCGGCGCAAACCGGCAACCCGGTATTGGCCATGACGATATGTAGCGATACGGTGCGCAGGAAGGTACTTTTTCCCGCCATGTTCGCTCCGGTGATAATGAAAAACTGCTCCTTGTCGATTTTATAGTCGTTCCGCACCCGCTTTTCCGGGTCCAATAATGGATGGGCCGCCCCCTTGGCCACGATGAGCGACCTTTTCCCATTCAGTTCGGGAAAAGCATACTGCGGATGATTGAACGCAAAATTGCCCAGACAGTTGTAGGCATCAAAGTAAGCGATGGTCTTGAACCAAATTTCAACCGAACTACCGTAGGTTTTGATCCAATTTTCGATTTTCCTCGAATGTTGCAGGCTCCTTAAAAAGAACCCGTTGGCAAAAATGAGATAAAGGAGATTGTTGTTTTTGTCCAAGCCGTTCAAAAGCGTGGAGAAATCCTTGATTTTTAAAGAGGTCTTTTTCCCTTCCCCTACCAGTTGCCGCTGTAAGTTTTGCAGCAATACCGACTTGAAATCGGTATCCTCAACAATTTGAAGCAGTTGGTTATATTGTCCAAAAGTATGCTGTATTTGGGTGGCGTCTGCCGTGAGCTTCCCTATTTTCCTGGTAAAGATCGAAGTCAGCCCCAGTCCCAACAACAGCCAGAATATCAATAACGATTCAGGAACAAAATCCATGAAGTACAGCACAAAACAAAGGATGGAGGCCGCTGAATAGCCTAAGGGCAGGTAGCGCATGGCCCCGGGTACAAAAGGTCGGTACCCCCGCAACCATTTACAGATGGTTTCCGTACCGATTTCGGTTTTCGCCATACCGGCCAAGGCGGAAAAATTCTGGCGCCATTCCGGCATCCGGGAGAGCTCCCTAATCGAAGCTTGCTTCTCCAAGATGTCCTGAATACCGTTTTCGAGCAGCATGCCCACGAATACTTCTTGCCCATCTTTGAGGGCCGTGCGATTGGCGTATTGATAAAAAGATCCCGGCCCGAACAGATCGATGTCACCGCTGAAGAAGTGTTTGGTGTCCTTATATTCGTTTCCCTCGGGCCGATGGCCAAATTTTCGTTTCAGGATAGCGATTTCATCGGTGTTGATCTGGCGCAGTATGTTCAACTTATCGCGCTGCTGTTGCAAATTGGTATGCCTGGTAAGGAGGAAGAGAAAAATCACCAGGGCCACGATTCCCGTGGCCAACATCAACTGGGCATTCGACCTGAAGAAGTAAATCCCTGCGATGGCAATTGAAAATACCATGAAACGCAACACACTGGAGACCCAGAGTTTCTTTTGCACTTGGGCCGATTTTATGTGGCAATGCTCAAGCTGTTGTCGGTAAAAAAGAAGGGGTTCCACCATCTAGGGTTCTGGACTTTTAGTCTGCAAAGATATGCCCTTATTTCGTTAAGAGTGCGTAAACTAGGGCAATCTGTCCCAAGTGATAAATATCGTGCTCGGCAACGCTGCTTAGGATAGGGCCAAAGTGGTAGTCCTTCCCCGGAACCTTCTGCGCCAATAACTCGTCGGAAGCACCATTTAATAGGTTTAGAAGTTCCTCCTGGGTTTTCTGAAGATCTTTCTTCAACCCTTCCCAGGCCTGCTCGTCGCCTATTTGGATCTCTGTCCAATCATTCGGGCCATCAATGACAATATCATAGGCCGCATCCCCCTCTAACTTTTTCAAAACAAAAATGCGCCAATTCACCATATGTTGAAGCAGCACCGCGATTGATCTTGAACCGGAAGGACGATCATTGACAAACCGCCAATCGATCGATTCCAATTTTTCCATCACCGAGGTCCCGTACCAAGGCTTTCCTCCGAAGGAGGTCTGCAAACAATGGGTCAATATCTTTTAATTGGGTGTCCATAAAACGCTGGATTCAATGTTCGACCGCATCAAATTCAGTTTTTAGTTTTTTGGTGAACTTAGAAACCACCAGGTCATAGGAATGGTCAACCAGTTCCATGATCAATTTGGGGGGCAGGTTTTCCATATAAATGGTATTCCAATGGGTCTTGCTCATATGATAACCGGGCATAATAATTCCATCATGTTCTTCGCGCAATTCCATGGCCCATTCGGGGTCGCATTTTAAATTGACCTGGGCAGGCATCCGTTCCAACGGCAAGAGCGCGAACATTTTGCCCATCACCTTGAATACCAAGGTAACCGCATCGAAGGGAAATTCCTCCGTGACCGCTTTTTTGGAGAGACAATAGTCCCGAAATACCTCAACGTTCATGGGCCTTTTGTTTTGCATGGAGCTGCTTGTACAGCGCCGCTGCAGATGGCCAGATATAACGGCATTTCAATATTTCGCGGTCCCCAATGTCGTTTCCCGCTACCGTTTCCATCCATTGGCCTCCCAAAGCGGCATAAAACGCGATGGCCTTTATGTTTTGCTGGAGCACCCATAAATAAATTCCGGTGTCGGGATCATGTGCTGCACACTTTCTGGCCAAATCGGCCATCAACTCCGAGCCGATGCCCAGTCCTTGGGCATTCGATACCACATGAAGGTTGTCCAAAAGGGCTCCATATTCTTGGATGATCGCCCAGATAGGCGCAACCGAATCCCGCCATCGCCCCATCAAGCTCGGCGACGGTGATCAGCTGTTTTGGGTTTACCGCTTCAAACCGTTTGGCCCAAACCCCCGACCGCTCGGCAAACACCTCATGGTCCAAAAAGGCGATCGCTCAAAGGCCCCTCGATAGTTTTGTTGCCAGCTTTTTGCGTGGAGTTCGGCAATGGTGCCCGCATCGGATGCCTCAGGTTCCCTTAATACCAACATGGCGAAAGTGCTAAATACCGGTTGAGTCGTAAACGATCACCTTGGTCCATAACGGGCTCGATTCCTTGATGAACAGCAAGTGCGGTGCTTCCTCCTGGTACTTTTGTTGTGCTTCCGCCGATTCAAAAGTGACGATCAAGGAATAGGTAAAAGACCCATCGACCACATCACGACTTGCCTTGGGCGGTTTTCCTATAAAATTTGTTTTGGCAAATTGCGAATGATCCAAGAACTTCTTGAGCGAAGTCTCGAAAGCGGTACGGTCTTGTTGGTTATCCGGATTTTTTAACCAAAAAAACACGGTGTGTGCAAAAGCGGGATCAAATTCTTTCATAGGGTTCTCATTTTGTGCTTGGCCAAGTGCCGCAACTGTTAAAAATAATACGAGCAAGATTGTTGTTTTCATAGTTTAAAGGTAAATATTATTCAAATGTAATGGCAATTGTACCGCGAACGGGGAACGCATCTTATTTTTCCAACGTCTTTTGATCGAGGTTTTGGATTTCAAGGGCGGAAAAATCAAGTTGCCAACCTATGGTCTCCACTAAATTCTTCATCAGCAAAATCGAATCCAAGGCCTCCTTTCGGGCATTTTCCATCAAACCGCTTCCCGGAATTTTGTCGCGGATATGCTGCTTGGCTTCCTGGTTGAGGATCGTGAGGTCGTTTGGGGTGAACGTATTGAACATTCCGTTTTTGATATCATAGAATTCCAACTCTGGCTCTATCGACAGGATTTCCGGTTGTGGGAAATTGTTGAGCTTTATTTTTTTGTTGCTGATATCGATATCGATGGTGATTTTTTGAAGATCGTAACCGATATGCGCCTTGGCCGTGACCACGATCAATGCTTTTTTCTTGCTGCTCACCATGCTCAAAAACCGCTCCTTGGTATTCTCATAGGTGTAGATTTCCGCAAATTCCCCTTCCACGGAAATGAGCTTGCACACACTTTTCATCTTTTCCAACAGTACCGTGGATTGGTGTTTGGTCACCTCTTTACCTTGTTTTTTACGGAATACCGAAAACAGCCAATACATTAAAATGGCGCCCAATACAAGTCCCAAAAAGAGATTCAAAATATCATTCATGTGTTCTTTCCAGTATTAACCTTAGATATCATCCGACGCGTATTCCAAATAAAGATCGACGTTTACCGATGGCCAACAAATGTGCACAAGATAAATCAAAATTGGCAATCGCCGATGTCGAATCACCTGATTGCCCAGTGCCTTTGTTTCAATTTTCCATGACTTGATAAAGACCGGCCGGCTCGGGCTTGCATCATTTTCAAATGGGGCCATCTGTAGGTTCAGATAATATTTCCCGTCTCTTGATGGTATTGGGCACAAAAATAAATTCGGTGATCGTGGCCCGTTTGCGAGGGGTCCCTTCCGAATCCCAGAACGCTTTGTGCGCCAACAGGTCGCCCCCGTCATCTTCCCGGTCTATCGAGGGGAGGTCTATCAACAGATGCGCTATCTCCTTTTCGAACAAAAAACGGGCCGCTTCTTCGAGCAGATAGGGCGGATTGGTATGTGAATACTGTTTGGTCAGTTTTTCCCTGGTATTGGGGAGGGTACGCACTACCAATGCTTCCCTTTTCTTATTGCCCAAGGCATATTGCAATTGCTTTTTTGAAATCACAAAATCGCCATTTAATTTTTCCGGGAGCAATGGTGACCACTTCTGCCAAAAAGAAAAACCGTTTCAGACTCCTGGTTCACCGATTGAAAGTCTTCCGTAATATGCCCTACGCATTCGGTATGTGTGCCATGGGCATGCGGATTGAACCAGATATCGTTGAAATTGGTGGAAGCCCCTTCAGACACCTTTCCGACGAAATTGTCTTGTACGTGTGGTTCGATTTTTGGGGGGTCGATGTACCAGGCATTCACATTGGTTGCACCATTTCCTATTGAAATGGAAATATCCAGAGGTTTAGACAGGTCTATGGTGTATTTATGTATTTTGGCAATCATGTTCGATGCGATACGATTTGAAACTTGTTTATGTTAAGTTAACCATAAACAGATCACTGGCAATTCCATCGGCCAAAAATTTGCCCTTTTTGGAGACCAGAAGGGTGTCGCTATCCATGTATAAGCAAATGGTTTTGCAGGTGTGGGCCTGCCTGTCGTAGGGCATATTCCAGATATTGTTGCCCAAATTCCGATTCAATTCTGCTCAGGGAAACGCCCCAAACCGTTCGAAGTCCGGTCATCACATATTCGTTGTACCGGTCTATTTTGGTAAGGATTTCCGATTTCCATGGGCAATGCCAACCGGCCTGTATGGCCTTAAGGTATTTCGAGTTATTGTCGATGTTCCATCCCCTGCGCTTGCCATCATAAGAATGGGCAGAAGGCCCGATGCCGACATATTTTTTTCCTTGCCAATAGGCGGTATTGTTCCTGGAATAAAAACCGGGTCTGCCAAAATTCGAGGTCTCATAGTGCACATAACCTGCGGCTTCAAGGGTGTCGATCAAAATATGAAAATGTTCCTGGGCCACGCATCGTCTATTGGCGGCACCGTTCCCTTTCTTTATCAAATGGGCCAAAGCGGTCTTCGGTTCCACAGTGAGCGCATAACTGGAAATATGCTGGATATTGAACGATAATGCCCTTTCGATATTTTGCTTCCACCGTCATTGGTCATATTGGGAATGCCATAGATCAAATCGATCGAAATATTATTGAAAACTTCAGCTGCCGCACTCAACACTCCGATGGCTTCCCTGGCACGATGTGCCCTGTTCATCAATTTGAGGTCTTCTTCATCGAAAGACTGTATCCCAATACTGAGCCGATTGATCGGGCTCTTCGATAGCTCTAAGATCTTGGTGGTGGACAAATCATCCGGATTGGCCTCCAAGGTTACCTCCGAAGATTCGCGACCGTGTAGTGCTTACGAATGGTCCCAACAATCGCCGCTATTTCGTCGATTTCCAAAACAGAGGGGGTACCCCCTCCAAAATAAATGGTCTCTACTTGTCTCCCCTTCAAATTCCTTCTTTCGAAGTTCCAGCTCCGTTTGCAGGGCCTCGATCATGCGGGTTTTTTTTTCCATATTGGTCGAAAAATGAAAGTCACAGTAGTGACAGGCCTGCTTGCAAAACGGGATGTGGATGTAGATGCCGCTCATTTTTTACTAATCAGGGAACAGTTGGCAGTGCTCGGTAGGCAGTTTTCTTTCATTTGGAGCCAAACTTATCAGGGTTTTTAATCATAAAAAAAATACGTTTTCCAACTTCTTGACGCGTTATCATCAGTTCCTCAAAAAGGGCGCCATCAATATTTGCAAGCATAAGCAAATTCCAACCATCCTTGTGTTTCCGAATTTTCAGAATCACCATCGGTCAACTTACTGATAAAATGTTTGGGATAACTTCTTTTTCGATATGCTTCGGCAATATTTATGGAAACACTTCTGGAAGACCTGCGCACTTGGTCGGTCAGAGAATAGGTTTCTTCTTTTGGAAAAGATTTTGAGATTTCAAAAATTTTCATCGCCAAATCAAATGATTTCCTATAAGCCAACAGGTCTTGAAAATTCATACAAGCTTACTTATTGATTCAATATTTCGATTAAAACTGTCTGCCGGCCACTCAAAACTATAGACTGCATACTGCCCACTGTTTCCTGCCCACTGTTTCCTGCCCACTGTTTCCTGCTTACTGCTTTTACTGCTTACTGAAAACTGCTTACTGAAAACTGCTCACTGAAAACTGCTCACTTCTTAACCCGATCATCATTCTGTTTCACAAACGCCTCCCATCCGCTGTATGACTTGCCAACGGTAAGCTTGCCTCCATTGTAGAAATGGCAAACTGCAGCGGCGAGACCATCGGTACTGTCAAGATTTTTGGGGAGCGATTTTCAGGCCCAGGGTGGTCTGCAGCATTTTGGCCACTTGTTCCTTGCTTGCGTTTCCGTTGCCGGTGATGGCCATCTTGATCTTTTTGGGAAGGTATTCCGTGATGGGGATCTGGCGGGAGAGCCCAGCTGCCATGGCCACGCCCTGAGCCCTGCCCAGCTTCAGCATCGACTGAACGTTTTTTCCGTAAAAAGGGGCTTCAATGGCAATTTCATCGGGATGGAAGGTATCGATCAATTCGAGGGTACGCTCAAAAATGATCTTTAATTTGAGGTATGGATCATCATATTTTTTGAGCAAGCAATTCGTTCATTTGCAGGAACTCCATTTTTTGGTCTACCACCTTGATCAGGCCAAAGCCCATGATGGTGGTTCCCGGATCTATTCCCAATATAATTTTTTCGGTAGCCAAATGCTTTGTTTAGTCGGTGTTGAACACAATTGGGATACGAAATTTCGTTTTTACGGGAATGCCCCGTTTTAATGCAGGGGACAGGTGCGGCAGGGTGCCGAGGCTCTCTTTGATGATCTGGTCGAAACCGGGCATTTGTCGGTTGATGGCACTATCTTTTTCGATGCGGACCACGGTGATATTCCCTTTTTGGTCTACCAAGAAATCGACCTGGACCTTGGGATTGGTGCCCTTCTTTAAAAACATACTCAAACTCCTTCAGTTTTTTGGCACAATTGGCCAAAACTTCCTTTTCGAAGCATTTCCTTTGTTCCGGTTTCGAGGCAGATTCATCGCAGGTTTCGAAAAGCGGATAGGCATCTACCTCATTCCAATCGATCTCCAGCATTTCCTGTTCGACCAATTCGCGTGTTTTGACATCCTTGGATACAAACCATTCGCAGGAGGTCAACAAACACAATAACGATCAAAAGCATGCAGTGCTTCATAAGGTTCAAATTCCAATGCGGAAATTACGACTTTTTGGGGAGGTGGCACAAGGTGCTTCGCATACAATGCCTAATTTTAGCTTCCTACTTTGGGGGAACAAGCGTAACAAAACCTTGCTATCTTCGTCCAATCAAAAAGTATTGGACATGGATATCGTATTGTTGTTTCTCGGCCTGATCTTGATGCTCGTGGGCATTCTGGGAAGTTTCCTCCCCGTATTGCCAGGCCCCCCTGTCAGTTGGGTCGGTTTGTTGCTGCTTTACCTCACCAAGGCCGTCCCCGACGATTGGTGGCTGTTGGGCATTACCGCGGGCATTGCCCTGATCGTCTTCGCCTTGGATTATATCATCCCGGCCATGGGCACCAAACGTTTCGGGGGAACGCGAGCGGGTATGATTGGCACTACCATAGGTTTGTTGGTCGCCCTGTTCTTCCCGATATTGGGATTATTGGGCATCATCATATGGCCCTTTGTAGGCGCCCTGGTTGGGGAATTGCTCAACAAGGCCGATCAAAAAAAGGCCCTCAAGGCCGCTTTCGGTTCCTTTATGGGATTTTTGACGGGCACTTTTTTGAAATTTGTGGTCGCCATCGTTTATCTGGGCATTTTTCTTTGGAAGGCATGGGACTACAAGGCGACACTGTTTCCCTTTTTTGAATTAGGTTTCATTCCATCCAAACCACTTTGTCCTCAATGGGGCCCCGGGTCACCTCGGGAATCTCCCCGTCATAATGGCCCATATAGAAAAATCCCATGCATCTTTCCCCTGGCTTCAAATCAAAAAATTCGTCCATATACTGGATGAGCCCTGGGGAACTCCAATAGCAACCGATACCCATTTCGGCACAGCAGAGCCACATGTTCTGCACGGCCATGGCCATGGCGGCGATTTCTTCCCACTCCGGCAAACTTTCCGCGGGGTCGCGCTGCAGGCAAATCGCTATAACGGCGGCAGATCGTTGTGGATTCTCCATAAACTTCCTTGTTTTTACCTGTTGCGGTTTAATGGCGATTTCCCGATACTTATTCGACAAGAAATGGCCCAATCTCGTTTTCGCTTCGCCTTGCAATACTTTGAAACGCCATGGTTCGGTCCTTTTGTGGGTCGGCGCCCAGTTCGCCGCTTCCAAAATTTTTTTAATATTCTCTGTAGCGATGGGCGCTGTATTGTACTGTACTGGAAACACAGATCGTCTGTTTCTGATCAGATCAAATATCATGGTGGATTTGTTTAGTTCTTCAAATTTACGGTTTTGGTCACATATCGTTTCCCCATTTCGCTGGTTAAGTCTCAAACATTATCAATACTTTTAGGGAACAAAACCACAATTGCCCACCCAAGATGGCCACACAAAACTTTCTTTTTGGCGAACACCCGCTCACGGCGGGCAAGGCACTCCGCATTGCCCGGGGACAGATCCCCATAAAAATATCGGCCGCCCAAAGGGAAAAGGTCAGGAAAAGCAATTCGGTCGTCGCAAAAATTGTGGAACATGGAGAACCGGTTTACGGGATCAATACCGGTTTCGGACCTTTATGTACCACAAAAATTTCTAAATCGGAAACCAAAATATTGCAGACCAACATCCTAAAAAGCCATAGCGTAGGGGTTGGGCCGCCCATCGACACCGAAATTGCCAAACTGATGCTGGTCTTGAAGGTACATGCCCTTGCCCAAGGCTATTCGGGCATTGCCGAAACGACCTTGGACCGTATTATATGGCACATAGAAAACAACGCCATTCCTCTGGTGCCGTCACAAGGTTCGGTAGGTGCCTCCGGTGATCTGGCACCCCTTGCCCATCTTTTTTTACCGCTGATCGGATTGGGCAAAGTAACTTTTAATGACAGGCAGATTTCCACTGCGGAACTCTTCGAGAAAACTGGACTGAAACCCCTAGATCTAGGTCCAAAAGAAGGGTTGGCGCTGATCAATGGTACACAATTCATCGCGGCACATGCGGTAAAGGTGACCGAAAAGCTGCACAGTTGTCTTGCACAGGCCGATATCATCGGCGCTATGATGATAGAGGCTCTACAAGGATCTGTAAAACCCTTTTATCAAGAACTGCATGCGCTGCGGCCCTATAAGGGAAACCTACATGTGGCCTCCAGGGTCAAATCGCTTTTGGTGGGCTCGGAGATCATGGAAGACCATATCGATTGCGACCGGGTACAAGACCCCTATTCGTTAAGGTGCATTCCGCAAGTGCACGGCGCTTCGAGGAACGCCTGGTCGCACCTGAAAGAATTGCTCGAGATCGAACTGAACGCTGTGACCGATAACCCGGTGGTCATCGATCAAGATTTGACCATCAGTGGGGGGAATTTCCATGGGCAGCCCTTGGCCATGGCGCTGGATTATGCCTGTTTGGCCGCTTCGGAAATAGGCAATATTTCCGACAGGAGGATTTATCTGGCCTTGGAGGGCAATAGCCCCGGTATCCCCAAACTCTTGATGAAAGACACCGGCATCAATTCGGGCTATATGATCTTACAGTATACCTCGGCGGCCTTGGCCAGTGAAAACAAAGGCCTCTGTTTTCCCGCAAGTGCCGATAGCATTCCCACCTCCCTAGGGCAGGAAGACCATGTGAGCATGGGCTCGATCAGCGGCAGAAAGGCCCTGCAGGTCCTGGGCAACGTGGAAAAGATCTTGGCCATCGAACTTTTGACCGCTGCACAGGCGTTTGAGTTCAGAAAGCCCATGAAATCGGGGGTATTGTTGGAGGAAGTACACAAGACCATCCGAAAGAGGGTACCCTTTGCGGATAAGGACAGGGTATTCGCCATCGATATGGAAATCGGCATTGAAATGGTAGCGGACAAAACGATCATCACCACCGTCGAAAATATGTGCAAGAAAGCCAAAGTATCATTGGATACCCCTTATTCCAATGTATTTGAAACCTATTGATCCCATGAACGAAAAAATCCTCATAGGCCCTTTCAAACAAATTATTCCCATGACTGGGCTCCCCTTAAAAGGTGCCATCGCAGATCATGAACTGATGGTTTTGGAAGATGGGGGCATTCTGGTGGAAGCCGGAAAAATAGCCGCCCTTGGAAATTTCACCAGCCTATCAAAAGATGCAAAAGGAACCTTGGTACATCGGTTACAGGGCAATCACGTTGCCCTGCCCGGGTTGGTGGATGCCCACACCCATATCTGTTTTGCCGGTTCCAGGGCCAACGACTACGCCATGCGCAATGCGGGCAAAACCTACCTGGAAATCGCAAAGGCAGGAGGTGGGATTTGGGATACCGTGGTACAAACACGGAAAGCAAGCCAGGAAGTATTGATCAAGGGTATTGTAAAAAGGGCGAACCGACACCTTAAAAACGGGGTGACCACCCTGGAAGTAAAGAGTGGTTACGGACTTTCGGTCGCAGAAGAACTCAAGATGCTCCATGCAATCAAACAAGCGAAGGAAGTTTTGGCAGTAGACATCATCCCTACTTGTTTGGCCGCACATATGCTGCCCAAAGACTTCTCAGGAAGTGCCGCAGCGTATTTGGAGGAAATCAGTACAGTGCTTTTTCCCAAGCTATTGGAAGAAAGGCTCGCGAATCGCATAGATGCCTTTATCGAGCAAAGCGCTTTCGATAGGGCGCATATCAGGCCGTATTTTCTAAAAGCCCAGGAGATGGGGTTTGATATCACGGTACATGCCGATCAGTTTACGACCGGGGGCAGCGCGGTGGCCGTCGATTTTGGAGCGATAAGCGCTGACCATTTGGAGGTCAGTACAGACCGCGAGATCCGTTTATTGGCAAACAGCAAGGTCATCGCCACCGCCCTTCCAGGAGCCACCTTGGGCTTGGGCTGCGGTTTTACCCCGGCACGAAAGATCCTTGACGCAGGCGGCGCCTTGGCGATAGCCAGCGACCATAACCCCGGCTCCGCGCCCATGGGCGATCTATTGACCCAGGCGTCGCTGTTGGGGGCATTCGAAAAATTGACGAATGCCGAGGTTTTGGCTGGAATTACCTTTAGGGCCGCCGCGGCCCTGAGCCTGAGGGACAGGGGGCAATTAGCCCAAGGGTTTCTGGCCGACTTCAGCGTGTTCCACACCGATCATTACAACGAAATACTTTATAATCAAGGGAACCTCAAGCCCTGCATGGTATGGAAAAAAGGAAACCTCGTTTTTGATAAACACAAGGGTTGAACAGAAAATAGATCATATGTCGGTAAACGATTTCAAATCACAGCTGCTTCAAGGGATACCTGACCAACTTCCCCCAAAAAGACCGTTCCTAAAAGAGGCCTACCATGCACCCAAGCGAAAAGATATCCTGTCACAAGAGGAAAAAAAATTGGCCTTGCGAAATGCCCTGCGCTACTTTCCGGCCGCTTGGCATGACGACCTCTCCAAAGAGTTTGCGGAAGAACTGATCGTCTATGGGCGTATCTATATGTACCGATTCAAACCCGAATACAAAATGTTCGCACGGCCTATCGGTGAATATCCCGCAAGAACCGTTTCAGCCGCGGCCATCATGTTGATGATCCAAAATAACCTTGATCCGGCAGTGGCACAGCATCCTGAGGAACTGATCACCTACGGGGGAAACGGGGCCGTATTCCAGAACTGGGCGCAGTACCTGTTGACCATGAAGTACCTGGCGACCATGACGGAAGAACAAACCCTGCATATCTATTCCGGGCACCCCATGGGCTTGTTCCCATCCAGCAAAGACGCGCCCAGGGTAGTGGTTACCAATGGGATGATGATCCCGAATTATTCCAAGCCCGATGATTGGGAAAAATTCAACGCCCTGGGGGTGACCCAGTATGGCCAAATGACCGCAGGGTCTTATATGTACATCGGGCCGCAGGGCATCGTACACGGTACGGCCATCACTGTGATGAACGCTTTTCGCAAGGTGTTGGGCACATCGGAATCGCCCAAGGGAAAAATTTTCCTGACTTCCGGATTGGGGGGAATGAGCGGTGCCCAACCCAAAGCCGGAAATATAGCGGGCTGCATTACGGTCTGTGCAGAGGTCAATGCCGCAGCGGCCAAAAAAAGACACCAACAAGGTTGGGTCGATGAATTGATCAGCGATATGGCCACCTTGATCGACCGTACCAAGAAGGCGATACAGGGAGAAGAAGTGGTTTCCTTGGCCTATATCGGCAATATCGTTGACGTTTGGGAACGATTTTATGAAGAAGAATTGTTTGTGTATTTGGGTTCGGACCAGACCTCCCTGCACAACCCTTGGGCAGGGGGGTATTATCCCGTGGGATTGTCGTTCGAGGAATCCAACAAGATGATGCGGGCCGATCCCGGGGGCTTTAAAAAGCAAGTACGGTCATCGTTGCGCAGGCACGCAGCGGCCATCAACCGGCATACGGCCAAAGGCACCTATTTTTTCGACTACGGGAACGCCTTTTTATTGGAGGCTTCCCGAGCCGGCGGAGCGGTGATGGCCGAGAACATGATCGATTTTCGCTATCCTTCCTATGTGCAGGACATACTGGGGCCCATGTGCTTCGATTATGGGTTTGGCCCTTTCCGATGGGTCTGCACCTCGGGCAAGCCCGAAGACCTCAAAAAGACCGATGCCATTGCCCTCAAGGTCTTGGAAGACCTGAAGGTGGGCAGTCCGCCCGAAATCCAACAGCAAATGCAGGACAATATCAAGTGGATACGGGAAGCGGAGCAAAACAAATTGGTGGTAGGTTCCCAAGCCCGGATCCTTTACGCCGACGCCAAAGGGCGCGCCAAGATAGCGGAAGCATTCAATCAAGCCATTCGATCCCGCGACCTCTCGGCCCCGGTGGTATTGGGTCGCGATCACCACGACGTGAGCGGCACCGATTCACCGTTTCGCGAAACCAGCAATATTTATGATGGGAGCAAGTACACTGCAGATATGGCCATCCAAAATGTGATCGGCGACAGTTTCCGGGGCGCCACCTGGGTATCGATACACAATGGTGGCGGTGTGGGCTGGGGCGAAGTGATCAACGGGGGTTTTGGGATGGTCCTGGACGGTTCGGAAGAGGCCTCCCGCAAACTGAAGAACATGTTGTTCTTTGACGTGAACAACGGGATAGCACGAAGAAGTTGGGCCAGGAACAAAGAAGCGCTATTTGCCATCGAACGGGAAATGGCAAGAACGCCCGAACTACAGGTTACCTTGCCCCATGTGGTAGCGGATGGGCTGCTCGACCATTTATTCGATCGATCATGAAAGGATATCAAAAGCCAAACCCAAAACTATGGACGGGCCGACATTCGGTACAAAAATTATACCTGCACGAAAAGGTAAAGCTATTCGACCTGAATACCGACAACATCGATCGGTTGCCCAAAAATTCATTGACCATACTGGGCTATGCCTGTGATGAAGGCGTAAAAAGAAACCAAGGAAGGGTGGGTGCCGCCGCAGGGCCAGATGCCATCAGAAGTGCCTTTGCTAAATTGCCCAACCACCTCGCCGAAAATACCCTCCTCTTCGATATGGGAAGCATTGACTGTGATGAAGGGGATATGGAAGCTGCCCAGGTCCGATTGGCCGACGCCGTGCAACAGTTGCTGCAACAAAAATGCCTGCCCATACTTTTGGGTGGCGGTCATGATATCGCCTATGGCCATTATAAGGGCATCCGACAGTTCTTGGGACGGGGAAAGCGTATCGGTATCATCAATTTCGATGCACATTTCGATCTGCGCTCCAATGAAACCGGCAACAATTCCGGCACGCCCTTTTTTCAGATCGCCCGAGATTGTGCGGCGGAAGGAACCTCCTTCCATTATCTCTGCTTGGGCATCAGAAAAGATGCAAACACCAGTGTATTGTTCCAAACTGCCCAAGATTTGGGCGTAGGATTTATTGAAAAGGACCGCTTCAATCTATCGTATTTGGAGGAAGTTCAACAAAAACTGCTGCATTTCATGGGGGAAGTCGATTTTATTTATACCAGCATCGACATCGACGGTTTTTCCTCTGCCTATGCCCCTGGCGCGAGTTCGCCATATCCTAATGGCTATGCGCCGGAAGTGGTCTTTGAGGTATTGGGAAGCATTGTCGGATCTAAAAAGTTGATAGGCATCGACGTCGCGGAAATGAATCCTAGCTACGATATCGACAACCAGACCGCCAAGTTGGCCGCGGCATTGGTTCACTTCGTGATCCATGAAACCAACCTACTCCAACCAAGATAGATAGTACTTCCCATCATCGATGTCCATGGCCGCCTGCGTCAATTTCAAGGGCTTGAAGGTGTCGATCATGACGGCCAGTTCTTCCGTTTTGGTCTTGCCGATACTGGCTTCATAGGTCCCTGGGTGCGGCCCGTGTGGAATTCCTGCGGGATGCAGCGATATATACCCTTGATCGATATTCTTCCGGCTCATGAAATCCCCATCCACATAGTACAACACCTCATCCGAATCGATGTTGGAATGGTTGTAGGGTGCGGGAATGGCCTGCGGATGGTAATCGTACAATCTGGGTACGAACGAACAAACCACAAAGGCACTGGTCTCAAAAGTCTGGTGCACCGGTGGCGGTTGGTGCACCCGTCCGGTAATCGGTTCAAAGTTGTGGATCGAGAATCCATAGGGATAATTGTAGCCGTCCCACCCTACAACATCAAAAGGATGCGTGGCATAGACCATATGGTGCAATTGCCCTTGCTTTTTCACTTTGATAAGAAAATCCCCCTTTTCGTCATGGGTTTGGAGATTTTGCGGCAGTTTGAAGTCGCGTTCGCAATAGGGCGAATGCTCCAAATGTTGGCCGAACCAATTGCGGTATCGCTTGGGGGTATAGATGGGATGGTAGCTTTCGGTGATCAACAATCGATTGTCTTCGGTATCGAATTCGATTTGATAGATCATGCCACGGGGAATCAACAGGTAATCTCCATATTCAAATGGAATTTCACCCAACATGGTCTTTAAAGTGCCGGAGCCCTTATGCACAAACAAAAGCTCATCGGCATCGGTATTCTTATAGAAGTAATCGGTCAATGATTTTTTAGGAGCGGCCAAGCCTATGTGCACATCATTGTTGAACAATACCGTTTTACGGCTTTCCAAATAATCATCTTCCGGCTTGATTTCCAAGCCTTTTAAAAGTCTCGATTTTATGTTATAGGCCACGGCAGGCTTTGGCATCATATCAAGGGTTTCCAAGACCTTTTTCACTTGGGTTGGCCTCTGCAAATGGTACATCAAAGTCGACATGCCATCAAAACCGATCGTGCCGAAAAGCTGCTCGTAATGCAAGGTACCATCGGCCTTCCTGAATTGGGTGTGTCGTTTTGGGGGTATCTTTCCGAGTCTGTGATACAATGGCATACGTTCTGCTTTTAAGGTTATATAAAATTACAACATTTAAAAGGTTTTATAAAACGGCGCACACACACCTAGGACAAAGCTTTGGCATTGCCCAAAACAATCGGGCCTCGCCCAACTGACAGTGGAAACTTGGCAACCGACCAACATGCGGTCGGTCATCACTGCACATGAAAAGCTTCTGGGCAGGGAACCCATAACGAAAATCTGGAGAAGGCGTTGATCGATCAGGTATTCAATTCAAATTTTCGGGGGGATCGGCAGTGGCACGACATTATTCACCGGTTTAATACTTTTTAGATAAGCAAAGATGGCCAGCACATCTTTATCGGGCATATAGGCAAAACCCTGCCAGGGCATCGGGGGCAATAATTGCCGAGCACCGTCCATCCCTTTCCATTTACCTTGTTTAAGGGCTTTTAAAAACTGTTCTTCAGACCAGCTTCCAATACCCGACTCATCAGGGGTAAGGTTTGCAGCGAATGAAGTGCCCCAAGGGCCGGTCGCAGAGGTGAGGTCCATATTAAAAAGCACATACGACTTCGCTGTTTCTTCATCATATTGTGCCAGGACCTGGTCGGAGGGAAAACCCGAAAGCAATCGCGCCGGATCCGGAGCCGGGCCATTCGGGGTTATGGTTTTCGGGGAATGGCAATCATGGCAACCTAGGACGTTGACCAAATATTCCCCACGCGCAACCGGCGTTTCAGTTTCTATTATTTCTTCTTTTGCAATTTCCTTCGCTTTCGGGGAATTGCAGGAGTAGGCCAAACAGCCTACCGCAATACAGGTTAGAATTGATTTCATAATGATTTGTTTATGTTGACTATGTCCTTGCTTTGAGCCTTTCTTACAACGATAATTGCATCGCGATGCTTTGCTTAAGGAATCATTGAAAAAATGAATAAATAAACTACTGTTATCAGGGGGGGGGAGCCATTTGTTATTTATCCCAAACAGCTAAAAAAGGGAAACTTCCAAAGAAGACCAACCAAGATTTCGTATACACCTTGAAGGATTGTTGGTCTTTATTCCTTTAAAAATACAAAAAAATCGATTGAAAATCGTTCTTACATCATTTATATTCTGGCACCATCCAACTGCTTACCATAGGAAAGTTTTCGGGTGCCCAAGGACAGCAAATGCAAACTGAAATTTATCTGGACCCAAACCAAAATGGACTAACAGGCTGATAAGACTCCACAAAAAAAGCCTCCCGAGATGGAAAGCCTTTCATTGGCTCCAGCCTTTTTCAAGCCAGAGTCACAACACAACATGGCAAAGATAAAAAAGCTTTTCGATTAATTGACATCACCGCCAATGAAACTGATCCCTACATCCGCTGTCAAATCCATTTAGTGGGGCAGCCGGCGGTTTTCAATAATGGGTTTACCATACAGATGGAAAGACATCTTTTTAATAATCCCTTAACAGCAGAGGCTGGTCAATTTTCCTAACTTGCAGTAAAAAGCATGAAAACTTCAGCAATGTTATGGGTAGGGATCACCACCCTCCTCTTGATCACGATTACCGTTATGGCCGCGATGGACTTCCCCTTCAATTGGGTCTTTTATATTACTGTCCTGGGACAGGTCGCCTTGGTTTTGATGGTATACCAAGTGTTGACCGACAACTATAAGACCGATAAAACCTTCGAAGACTTTTACGAAGACCATCCTATTGGAAATCGTATGCGGTAATTGCACAGGCCGTTTCATTTCTCCCCAATCGATCTGCGGTTTGATCGACTCCCTTATTTGAAAGCCGGCATTGGGGCCATTCATCGATTGTAGTGTCCTGCCAAAGTATTCGATGGGCCCGTTTATTGGTCTAGAAATGCACTTATTTAGTTAGAAAAAGTGTACATTAACGGGTCTAATCTTTAAAAACCCATTTCCGATATGGATAAAAAAAACGCAAGGAGGTCGTTCCTAAAAAAGGCTACCATGGGCTCCGCCCTGTTGACCTCAGCACCTTATATTTTTGCGTCGTCGTACCAACAAAAGCTATTGCTTCACAAAGCATACGAATCCCATTCCTATGCAGCGAACGATCAGATCAATTTGGGTTTGATCGGGTCGGGAATCCAAGGCATCTATGACACCCAGGCCGCCCTACAGGTAGAAGGCGTAAAATTGGTGGCAGCCTGTGATCTTTATACGGGCCGTCTTGATAGGGCCAAGGAACTTTGGGGAGCGGATATCTTTACCACTCGGGATTATCGCAAACTTTTGGAAAGGAAAGACATCGATGCCGTAATCGTCGCCACCCCGGACCACTGGCATAAAAAAATTACCATAGCGGCGTTGAACGCGGGAAAGGCCGTGTATTGCGAAAAACCTATGGTGCAACATTATGAAGAAGGCCAAGAGATCATCGCTGCCCAAAAATCTTCCGGCAAGATATGTCAGGTGGGCAGTCAGGGCATGTCTTCATTAGGCAATGAAAAGGCCAAGAAATTATACGAAGAAGGGGCTATAGGCGAAATTGTGATGCTCGATATGTACAACGACCGCTATTCCGCCGAAGGGGCATGGCAATACCCCATCCCACCCGATGCCAATCCCGATACCGTAGACTTTGATACCTTTTTGGGAAGTGCTCCCAAAGTACCCTTTGAATTGAAACGTTTCTTTAGATGGCGCAATTATCAGGATTATGGCACGGGTGTCGCGGGCGATCTTTTCGTGCATGCCTTTTCCACATTAAATTATATCTTGAGTTCACAAGGACCCAATCGTGCCTTATCTACCGGAGGGCTGCGCTATTGGAACGATGGCCGCGATGTGCCCGATGTGACCCTTACTTTCTACGACTATCCTAAAACAGATACCCACGCCGCATTCAATGCTTCCTTCCGGGTGAATTTCATCGCCGGTTCGGGAGGGGGAGGCGGTTTTCGTTTGGTCGGGACCGAAGGAGAAATGGAAGTAGGACAAAATTCAGTGACCCTCACCCGCACACGCTTGGGCATGGTGCCAGGAGGATATTCCATGATCGCCTATACCGAGGCGACCCAGGAAAAAATCAGAAAGGCTTATGCCGATCTGCAGTTGGAGACCAGGTCGTCGACCCTGAATATCGGCAAGACCACTTGGGAAGCGCCGAGGGATTATAAAGGGGGCCATTACGACCATTTTTACAATTTTTTCCAGGGCATCCGCGGCCAAGGCAAGATTGTCGAAGATCCCACCTTTGGATTGCGCGCTGCGGGAGCCGCCCTTTTGGCGAATGAAAGTTATTTTCAACAAAAGCCTGTGAACTGGGATCCCATTGCCATGAAACTTGTTTGACTAAACCGACCCATATGAAAAATGTAAGCTTCTTCTTTTGCCTTCTATTTACCGTGGCCATGATGGCCCAAAACAAACCGCTAAATATCATCGTTTTTGGTGCCCACCCCGACGATTGTGATCAAGACGCAGGCGGGACGGCCCTATTATTTGCCCAAATGGGACACCATGTGAAATTCGTTTCCTTGACCAATGGTGATGCAGGCCACCAGGATATGGGGGGTGGGGAATTGGCCAAAATCAGGATTGCCGAGGCCGCCGAAGCCGGAAAAAGATTTGGAGTCGAATACACCGTATTGGACAACCATGACGGGGAATTGATGCCCACCTTGGCCAACCGATTGAAAGTGATTCGGGAAATTCGTAAATGGGACGCGGATATCGTGATTGCGCCCCGACCCAATGATTACCATCCCGATCATCGTTATACCGGCGTGTTGGTACAGGACGCCGCCTATATGGTAATCGTTCCCAATGTGGCCCCTGAGGTGCCGCCTTTGCAAAAAAATCCGGTCTTCATGTATTCCGAGGATCGATTCCAAAAACCGAGTCCGTTTGAGCCCGATGTGGCGGTGATCATCGATGCGGTCTTCGACCAGAAGATCTATGCCATGGCCGCGCATGAATCCCAATTTTTTGAATGGCTACCGTGGACCTCGGGCGATCTCGACGAGGTCCCCAAAGAGGAAAAGGCAAGGTTGGCATTTCTAGCGAATTCCCGCTCGTTTACACCGAATGAAATCACCAAGGCCAGTTTGAAAAAATGGTACGGCGAAAAGGCGGCCTTGAATGCCAAGCATGCCGAAAGCTTTGAAATCTGCGAATATGGGAAACAGCCTACGGAGGAAGAATTATTGGAACTGTTCCCGATGTTGAAAAAATAGGACCTGGAAATCGATATCTGCCCTTCGTGGTGAGCCGATTCTTACTAAATTTTAAAGGTCACCACGGGCAAGTTTGGAATGGTTGGCCACATCCTCCCCAATACTGCCCAGAAAAAAGTGGAATAGCCCTTTACGGCCATGGGTAGGAATTCCTATCGCATCGGCCTTGATCCCCTCACTAAAGTTTAAGATACCCTGTATCACGCCATAGTCGTTATGGATGCTTACTTCTAGATCGGTACACGCTTTTTGGAGAAACTGGTTGATCCGGTTATAGGAATCCGACGTGCTTAAAAAGTATTCTCCCGGGGTATTGATATAGACCAGATGCAGTTTGGCATTGAATAAGTCGGCAAATGCTTTGGCCTTCTGAAAGGCACCAAGATTTTCATCCTTAAAATCACAGGCGAAAACAAAATCTTTGACCTTGAAATCAACATGCTTTTCTTTCACGACCAACACGGGAATGTCAACGTACCTGACCACTTTCTCGGCATTTGAACCCACAAATATTTCCTTCAGTCCGTCGCTGCCATGTGATCCCATGACCACAAGATCTGCACCGTGTTCAGCGGCAATTTCATTGAGTCCGCTGAACACCTTATAGGGCTTAATGATCGGGGTGATCGAGAAACCCTTTAGGAACGGTTTATCCAAGAATTCTGAAAAACGCTTTTCCACGGCCTTGATCAAAAACACGGCCTGTTGAGAACGCAAAGTATCGGTCGAGGAGATAATACCATCCGACAGTTCGAGCATATGTACCACAAGGATATGGGCGTCGTATTTTTTGGCCAAGGAGGCAGCCGTTTGCAGTGCAAACTCTGATTGTTCGGAAAAATCAACGGGAACGATAATATTTTTCATGGGTGATTTTATGTGATATTGGTCTTAGGAGATTGGGGTCTCTAAAATGTATTGGTTTAAAACGACATTAAGGCTAAATAAATTGCATGATCAGATTACCAATCTTTGATAAGAAAATCAAGCCGGGCCCTTGAACCTTGTGTCATCCATATCGATCAATAGGCTTCCTTCATCCAATCATATGGCTTCCGCTTCATCCATAGACCCCTTGTAAAGTCGGGAAAATCCTGTGGCTCGCCATTATTTTCCAGCGAAGCTTCAGACAATGGTGTCACTGCGCTCCATGCTGCCGCATCGTAGGCATCCAAAGGGGGTGCAATCATAGCCTTGGCCGATTCGACAAAGGAATTCAGGACAAAGAAATCCATCCCTCCATGGCCTGCATTTTCGGCATATTCACCATATTTTTTCCAGAGTGGGTGGTCGTACTTTTCGAGCCATGCCTTATCGGCATCCCATTCATGGGGCTGGGATTTTCCTTCGACATAGATCCTATCCCCATCATTTTCCCAAAGTCCATTCGCTCCCTGTACCCTAAAACCCAACGAATAGGGTCTTGGCAGATTGCAATCATGGGTGACCAAAATGGTTTCCCCATTGGCAGTCTCGATCATGGTAGTGATCACATCGCCTTGTTTAAACTTGATCTTCGCGTTGGGATGGTCCTCGCCACCGACCGCAACGACATAATTGTGGAGACCGATGGCCTTTGAAGCGGTCGAGGTCAGTGAAACCAAATCGGTTTCCCCGATTCACGTCGGCCATAACGGCCACTGGCCCAAGTCCATGGGTAGGATATACATCGGCGTTTCGTTTCACTGAATGTTCGGTACGCCATCTGGCTTCCGAAATTCCCTTATCCCCGAACTCGGCCCCCCTACCGTATGGATCTTTTCCATCGTTGAATTTGACAAAGCGCAGGTCGTGCTGATACCCACAGCGAAAATGTACCAATTCCCCGAATACATTTTGCTTGACCATATTCAAGTACCGCAAGGATATCCCTTCTGTAGTTCACGTTCTCCAAAATCATCAAATGGGTGCCCGTACTTTCATGGGTATTCACCAGGTCCCAACATTCCTCGAGGGTATTGGAGGCGGAAACCTCCACTCCTGTATATTTTCCAGCCTTCATGGCATCTATGGCCATACGGGTATGCCAAAGCCATGGCGTTGCGATGATCACGGCATCTACCTCTGCCAGTGCCAAAAGGTTACGGTAGTCATATTCATTGCTGCCAAAAGTCTTGGGCGCTTTGCCCCCTGCCTTGGAAATCAGGTCTTTCGCCAATGAAATGCGAACGGGGTCTATATCGCAGACCGCCGTCAACGTTGATATCCTTTCTAGCAAAAGGTTCTCCAAATGGTTCGTACCCCGTAATCCCGCACCGATAAGCCCCACATTCAACTTATTGTTTTGGTCTGCCTTGAAGATGCCATAGGTAAAACTGGGCGCCAAAGCCACCCCCGCCCCCATTACGGAGGATTTCTGTATAAATTTTCTTCTTGAGTTCATAGGTTTGTCATATGCTTTGAAAATGCTGATTTTGTTTAAATTCAATCCTTGGATTAAAATATACAATTCCCTCCTCGGCTAAAGACAGCTGACTAAAAGCGTTTATTGATAAGTACATCGACTTAAAGGTAATATTTTATGACAAAAAACTACTTTTGCAACCTAAATTCAATGCGATGACTTTACTATTGATGGCGGCCGGCAGCGGAAGCCGATATGGAAAATTGAAACAATTCGACGATTTGGGCCCGAAAGGAGAGTTCTTGATGGAATTCGCCATGTACGATGCCATAAAATACGGCTTCGATCATATCGTGGTGATCACCAAAAAAGAGAACGTTTCGTTTTTGATAGACCATTTGAAACCGAGACTTCCCAAAACCGTTCAATTGGATGTCCTGGCACAGGAACTGTCCGATCTGCCCAAGGGGTACGCCTTTTCGGGAGAAAGACAGAAACCTTGGGGCACCGCACATGCCGTATGGACCGCAAGAAATGTAATAAAAGGAGCTTTTTCGGTGGTCAACGCAGATGATTTTTATGGCCAAGCCGCATATGCCAATGCCGCACAATTTATAAAAGAACATCCCGCTGATGATCATTTTGCCCTGGTGGGATATATTCTCAAGGATACCCTTTCCGAACATGGCACGGTCTCAAGGGGAGTCTGTAAGACCAAAGGCGAAAATCTGGTCACCGTCAACGAAAGGCTCAAGTTGGAAAAGCGCGATTCAGGGGTCATCGACCTGCACTCAGGCTTGGAATATACGGGCGATGAGTTGGTGAGCATGAATTTCTGGATCTGCAAACCGGCTATTTTTGAAGTGATCGAAACCGAATTCAAAACTTTTTTGGAAGACGACCAACTAAAAAAAACCGGGGAATTGTACATCCCGAAAACCATCCAAAAAATGTTGGACGACGGGTCGGCAAGGGTAAAAGTGGTGCCCGCACAGGACCAATGGTTCGGGGTAACCTATGCGAGCGATCGCGAAATGGCGGTCAACAGTTTGCAACAAAAAACAAACGAAGGCCAATATCGTACCCCGCTATGGCCGTAAAGCATTATCCGGAAGGGGAACTCAATGCCCTCTTGGGCCATTTCGATATCCCCAAAAAACAATATGTTTTTAGGCCCCTCACCGATGGCTACATCAACGATACCTTTTTGGTCAAGGAAGGCCAGACCCCACTGTATATACTACAAAGGGTGAACCACTTGGTATTTCCAAATGTGGCGGGCTTGATGGGTAATGTTCAAAAAGCACTCGATCAGCTGCGGGCCCCCGACTATCAAAATATAATCTTGGTGGCCACTGGGGATGGTCAGTTCTATTACCGAAAGGAAGCACCCGAGCTTGGCTTTTGGCGGCTGATGACCTATATCGATGGAAGTACCGCCTACAATACCACCAGAAACCCGAATATCGCCAAAGAGGCCGGGAGGATCATCGGAAAGTTCCATTTGTTATTGCAACCGGCCAACAGGTCTGATTTTGTTGACACCATCCCCAGGTTTCACGACCTCGGTTTAAGAAAAGATCAATTCAACAACGCTTTGGCCCAAGCTTCCCCCGAAAAATTGAAAATTGCAAAAAATGCCATCCGATTTGCCAACGAAACCCTTGTAAAATTGGAATCGATGCAACTGGACGGACTCCCGATCAGGATATGTCACAACGATACCAAACTCAATAACATCCTTTTCACCAAAGAAACCGATAAAGCCCTCTGCTTGATCGATCTCGACACCTTGATGCGGGGCCATTTTCACTTCGATTTCGGGGATGCCGTTCGCACCATAGTCAATACCGCCCCTGAAGATGAACAAGACCATCAAAAGATCACCTTTGAGCGTGATCTGTTCAATGCTTTTGTGGACGGCCTGGCGGCCAACGGCCCCTTCTTGACCGAGACGGAAATCAAAGCTCTTCCCTTAGGTGCCGTTTTGATGCCTTTTTTGCATGGCATCAGGGCCCTGACCGACTACCTCAACAACAACATCTATTACAAAGTTGCCTACGAGAACCAAAACCTCGATCGCTGTCTGAGTCTATTTGACTTCACCAAGAAGGCCCTGGCCCAAGAAAATTTTATGGAACAGCTGTTGGCACAAACACTGACACCGGTATGATTGAACGGTTTTGACGGCGATGGATTCTTAAGCCGTTAAAAAACGTTTGACTGGGTGGCCAAACGAATGAGCGATGCCGTATTTTTGGCCTCGAACTTGGCCAAGAGATTTTTACGGTGGGTATCGACCGTAGTGGTGCTCACAAAGAGTTTTTCGGCGATTTCATGGTTGGTCAGGCCTTCGGAAATCAAGAGCAGCACTTCTTTCTCCCTCCTGGTAATGATCGGTGTTTTGGTGATGTTTTGGTTTTCAATGGTCGCACTGGCCTCATCGCTCAAATAAATCTCACCCTGGGTCACCGTTTCAATGGCCATGACCAGTTCGTCCTGGGTGGCATTCTTCAGTACATATCCGGATGCGCCATAGTCCATTATTTTCTTGATGAAGCTCAGTTGGTTGTGCGAACTGAGGCCCACTATATTGATGTCGGGATAGCGATCTTTCACTTCCTTGCAAAGGTCGATGCCGCTCTTATCGGGGAGGTTGATATCCATAAGAATGACATCGGGCCGGTTCAAGGTCAAAAAGGCCATACAGGAGGAGGCGGTCATGGCATGCCCCATCCATTCAATACTACCCATATCCTGAAGCAGGGATCTGATGCCTTCGACGATCATATAATGGTCATCAACAATAAATACTTTGGTCTTCATCTAAATCTTGAATTCGATATGCACCGAAGTGCCTTTTTCTTTTTGTGAATTGATATCCAATTTTCCCTTTAAAAATTCGATTCGGTGTTCAATATTGCGCCATCCCATTCCCGAACTGTTATGGATTAGATCTGTGTTGAACCCACGCCCATCATCTTCCACCGTTAAACTTAAAAGATCCCCTGCATAGCTCAGCTGTACAATGGCCCTTTTCCCCGAGGCATGTTTCAAGGTATTGTTGATCAGTTCCTGGACAATGCGGTAGATGTTGATGGCATTGGTCTGCTCCAATGCCATGTCTTCGAGCCGAAATGACTGGTAGTTGACCACAAGGGCACCGCTTTTCGATATTTCGTTACAAAAATCCTTTAGCGCGCTATCGAGACCGAACTTCACCAAAGATTCGGGCATCATGTTATGGGCGACCCGCCTCATTTCCATGATGGAACTGTCGAGCATATCCATACCTCGGTCAAAACTCATTTGGCTTTCCGGGGTCATTATCTGATTCCCCTTTACATGTTGAAACGAATATTTGATTCCAGAGAGCATCCCACCCAAACCGTCGTGCAGGTCTTTTGCCAGCCGCACCCGTTCGCGTTCCTCGCCCTTCAAAATCGCTTCGGTGGCCATCAATTGTTTCTCCTTTTCCAATTCCCCTATGCGCTGCTGTTGCAGTCTTTGTTTGTGCCTGTAGTTTCTATAAAAAAGCAGGCTCAACAGCAGCACGCCGCAGCTGGCCCCAATCAATACCGCGTTAAGCGTATTTTTTTGCTGGAGTGACAATTCCTGGATTTTCTGCGCCGTTTCCAATTTGATTATTCTCGATTCCTTTTTTTCAGATTCGAACTTGGCTTCCAACAAATTAATGTTCGCTCGGCTATTTTCCCCGATGATGGAATCGTTCAGGACTTCAAATTCCTTGCGATATGCCAGGGCCTTTTGGTAGGCCCCGGACTTTTCCGCCACTTCGGCCATCCGTTTGAACAGGTCCTTCAGTTCAAACTTGGACCCCAAACTTTTTGCTAGCGCAATACCCTTCAAAGCATATTGTTCGGCCTCCCGGTACTTTGCGCTTTTGTCTTTGAGCTCGGAAAGGCCCATATAAGCGTACATTTCGTATTCAGGCGCCTTTTTCTGTTTCGATAGGCCAATCACGCTATCATAATAAACCATGGCCCGTTCCGTTTCGTTTTGGGCATTGTAGACATCCGCGGTTCCCAGCCAGCCATCCAAGATCAGGATAAAATCTTGGGCGTTCCTCCCCATCCTCCCGATGTCTGAATAGTGGGCCAATGCCAAATCATATTCCTTCAGGTACAGTTCCGCAGTGGCGATATTGTAGGTCGATGATGCGATCGAGTAGGAATCGTCCAAGGCTTTGGCCATGACTAAAGACCTTTCGGCAAATTGCTTCCCTTTTTCATATTCATTGAGGCTGATGAAGATGGAAGCCAGATTGTTGTTCGTCACGCGCTGCAGTCTTTGGTCCCCGATCGTTTCCGCAATCTTCCGGGCCTTTAAATAATTGTCCGCGGCCGATTGAAAATCGGATAGGTATTGCCATTCGCTGCCCACATTGATATAGGCGATGGCGATTTCACGCTCCGGCCCCATGGCCAGATAGCGTTCCAAGGCTTCCCTGGAGATTTCCAAAGCTTCCCTATACCTGCCCTGGTTGTTCAGGATCACAATGGCATGGCTTGCATAGGCCGCCATGCCCATGTCATGGTCCAGGACCTCGGCACGATTCTTGGCCAGATCGTAGTACCAAAGCGCGGAATCGGGCATTACCGGGGCCAAGGCATCGCCATAGGCATAATATTGTTTTACCCTGTTGGTGTCATCGGGCGTTCCCCGAATCACCGCCCTCAGGCTGTCAAGATCCAATGTCTGGGCCTGTGCTACCGGAAAATGGCCCATAACTACATAGGACAGCAAAACCAATCGCCACCATGAAATAGAAATCCGCATAGCCAACATTAAATACAACCTAAAAGTAACGCGTCTTGGGCATCTTCCCATCCCCTTTTTCCATGATTTTTGGGCCGACCCCAAATATCCCTTTTTTAGGGGATTGTACAGTCAGGTTTTAATACTCACATTTGGGTAACGAAGTTTAGTTGGCACCTGCATCACGGAACCATAGGAAAACTTTGTGGACGATCATTAAAATTGAACCTTATGAAAACAAAACACTCCATTATTCTTTTTTCCGTTGCCCTGCTCTGTATGTCGGCCTATTCCTTGGCAGAAGGCATCATAGAGCGTCTGGGAATGGATCACAAAAATGCACAAAGGGCTATCTTGGCGAATATCGTAGGCAGGCACCAAACGGGTCCTATGGATGATTTTCCCAGCGATCCGTTCAGGGCGCCCTATGCCAAATTGCTTCCTTCCGTGATTGCCGGCGATAAGGTCGCTGCGGCCAAGGAACTTTGCGACTATGTGAAAAATTATGTCGACAGTGAAAAGTTCCTCACGGACTATAAGAATGCGAAGGAAGATGCCCTACCAATAAAAGTGAACGGTTATGGCGCTGGCGTTACCACCCTAAGATGGAATCTCACCATCTATGAAACGAACATTAAAAACTATCCCAACGATACCAAATATGTAGGAGAGCAAAAAGAACTTATGGCGCGCGACAAACGACATCTCGATTCTATTTTGGAGGCTTCAAAAAAGCCATTTCCGGGAAAGGAGCTCTGGGAAAAAACCTATCCTGAAGATCCAAAAATTGCTGTCAAGAAAAGGCTGGAAGCCTATTTGGCCCTTGTTGCCACCGTAGATTTCGATGCTACGCTCACCGAAGCGGATAATTATAAGATCAAAAAGTTCACCAATCCCGCCTATGAAAGAAAGAGTCCGGAATGGAAAGCCCTATACAGGGCGGGCAAAGACGTGAACCAGGTTGCGACCGCATTCGCAAAAGAGTGGCTCAAAGGGGAGATCATCTCCAGTACGAAAACTACAGTACCGACCGACGAAGTTGCCAAAAAACAAGCTGCGACAACCAGTCCCGCAGTGGCGGCCAGCAGCCAGGATGACGATGCGGCACAGCCCGAGGCCACCTCTACCCCCGATAATGATAATAGCATCGTGCAACCTGCGAAAGCAAAAAAATCATTGATGGGGAAATTAAAGGACAAGGCCAAAGCCATCATCAAGGATTGAGGGTGCCCCTTTCACCGATGCATCCCAGGTTAGGCCGGTGAAATAGCCCTTGCGATTATACATCTACAGATTTGCCCTATATTTGGGATTACTTGATCAAGTAATCCCAAATTCTTTTCAAAAGGGTTCAGCGTTGATAAGGAACCTATGTGGAAAGGTCAGGGTTAATAGCTTTGTAACCTATGCAGCTTCAATACGATCCCAATTATCCGTCGGTAGATGACCTTAGAAATCGCGCGGCAGCACGCATTCCCAAATTCGCTTTTGAATACCTCGATGGGGGCTGCAACGAAGATGTGAACCTGTTGCGGAATACCGCCGACATTCGGGAAGTGGAACTTCGGCCGCAATACCTCACCCCACACCACGGTTCGAGCATGCGGACCGAACTTTTCGGCCATGTTTACGACGCCCCGTTTGGAATAGCCCCTGTGGGCCTCCAGGGTCTGATGTGGCCCAATTCGGGAGAGATATTGGCCAAGGCGGCCCATGAACACAATATTCCCTTCGTACTCAGTACGGTGACCACCACCAGCATAGAAAGGGCCAGTGAGCTTACCGAGGGAAGGGCTTGGTTCCAATTATACCACCCTGCCGAAAATTCCCTGAGAGACGACATCCTCAATAGGGCGCAGGCAGCGGAATGCCCGGTTCTGGTATTGTTGTGCGATGTGCCTACATTTGGATTCAGGCCCAGGGACATCCGAAACGGTCTGTCGATGCCGCCCAGAATGACATTCAGCAACATCCTGCAAATTTTGGGCCGGCCACAATGGGCCTTGCAGACCCTAAAACATGGGCAACCCAATTTTGCAAACCTGAAGCCATACATGCCCAAGGGACTCGACATGGGCCAACTTGGCAAGTTTATGGATAAAACCTTTTCCGGAAGGCTGAATGAAGAAAAGATCAAGCCCATCAGGGACCTATGGAAGGGTAAAATTGTTTTAAAGGGCGTGGCCAGCATGGAAGATGCCGAACGGGCCATACAATTGGGTCTGGATGGTATCATCGTATCGAACCATGGGGGCAGGCAACTCGATGCGGGCACCTCGACCATCAAACCCATGACCTCCATTGCGGAAGCCTACGGCAAAAAAATCAAGGTGATGATGGATAGCGGCTTGCGGTCAGGACCGGATATTGCCAGGGCGCTGGCCAGCGGTGCCGAATTCACTTTTATGGGCAGGTCGTTTATGTACGGGGTGGCCGCCCTTGGTGCCAAAGGGGGGGGACATACCATCAGTTTGATGAAAGTGCAACTGCAACAGGTGATGGAACAACTGTGCTGTGGGACGGTAAAGGACTTCCCCAATCATCTGGTGTGATCGTTCAGCAAGGAAAGCGATTTGGAAACTAAACCATTATGCCGATCCCTATAGGCTTTTCCTTCTTTTTTGATTTGACGAGTACATTGCGCAATGGCCTGCCCATGCCTGCCCAATCGATTTGCATCACATCGTTTTCTTGAAGTTCGAAGCCCGCACCGAAACTGAAGGCATCGGCGCCAAAGAAATGTACATGCCCCTGCCCGGGCAATCGATGGTTGGCATATTTGAAATGATGGTATTCCAGGTTGGCCAGACTGTGCGCCATGTTCCTTTCTCCGGTATGGATGGCCTTTTTCCACAAGGTGGCATTTTTTCTTACAATGCTGACTTCCCCATGGATATCCTCAAATGTGGCGGTGACCACCAATTCGGGCCCAATGGCGCAATTCCTTATTTTGGAAGGTGCCAGGTACAGATAATTCTTGCGCTCCATGATATGATCGGAAAACTCGTTGGCCGTGGTGAAACCGATTCGCCAGGGATTCCCGTCCATATCATTGAGATATACCCCTGCCAATTCGGGCTCTTCACCCCCATCGTTGCCATAGGGCGGTATTTCCAAATCGGCCCCATGGGCCCTTAATACCGAGCCGTTCCCTTTATAGAACCATTCGGGCTGTATGCCGATGCTTCCATTTTCGGGATGGCCGCCTTCGACGCCCCATAGGTAAATCTTCATGCTGTCGGTAAGGCCGACTTCCTGCGCTGCTTCGTGCATTTTTTGTCGGTTCTCCGCGCTGGCCTTATGCGTTAAACCGGTACCGCTGAGCATCAATTTGCAGGGGTCCCGGGGATGGTCGAACGAGGGCAGGAGTTGCCAGTCGGATAGCCCCTGATAGACTTCGTCATAATTTATTTCGGTCTCGGACAGGTTGCTCAACACCAAGGGTTCGATGGCACCGCCCTTTTCAATGGCCCTTTGTGCCAATGTCCATACGGAATCAAAATCGGAAAGCAGCCTCAAATGGGGCTCTCCTACCCAAGCGACCCGGCGGCCATGGGATTTATGTTGCAGTTGTACCAATCGCATCTCGATGATTTCTATTAGGTTGTTGTCGGCCCAGAAGCCTTATTTATAACTTAAAAGATAATCAAAAGAAAAATTAATTAGGCCCGGAAACCGAACTAATCTGGTCAAACCCATAATATAATAAAACTTGTACCTCTCGGTATGCTTGGGGTCTTCAGAACAGGCTTCAAATTTGTAATTATTTAAACGGTTGGGTGGTTTATTTTTGTACTTTGTAGGGGCAACCGAAAACCTTTTTCCAATGAAACGATATTTTAGCACCATCATGGTTTTGACCCTTTTTTTAGGCTATATGGGTTCGACCAACGCCCAGCAAACCATGAAGTCAGATGAACAGGCATGGATATCGCTCTTCAATGGCAAAGATTTGGAGGGTTGGAAGGTAGGTGAAAATGCATCGACGTTTTCAGTCGAGGATGGCAGCATCAAAGTTGCCGGTCCCGTGGCCCATTTGTTCTACACCGGAGCGGTCGAAAACCACGACTTCAAAAACTTTGAGTTCAAGGCGACCGTGATGACCCGACCCAACGCCAATTCCGGTATTTATATCCATACCCAATACCAGGAAAAGAGTTGGCCTTCGGTAGGCTATGAGGTTCAGGTGAACAATTCACATACCGACTGGCGCCGCACCGGCAGTTTATATGCCATTCAGGATGTCATTGAGAACTATGCCGCCGATAATGAATGGTATACCGAATACATCAAGGTAGAAGGCAAGCGCATCATCATAAAAATCGATGACATTGTAGTGGTAGACTATACCGAACCCGAGCACCCCAAAAGGGATGAGGGCAGTGCCCAAAGGATGCTGACATCGGGTACCTTTGCTCTACAGGGCCATGATCCGGGCAGTGTGGTCTTCTATAAGGACATCATGGTGCGACCCTTGCCTTAGGCCATAATTTTAAAGCCGTGTTGCAGTATTGCCATGCTTTTCGTTAAACCTCTATTTCCTGACCTTGTACCGCCAGTTCGATCGGAAAATCGTAGGGGTTGTTTTTCATGAATTTATCGAACATCCGTGTTCTTTCGTCATCGGTATGTCCTGGATCGTGGTGGAACATCAGCAAACGTTTGGCTTCCGTTCTTGAACAGAACTCAGCGGCAATATTCAAGGAGCTGTGCCCCCAACCTACCTTGTTCTTATATTCTTTCTTGCTGTATTGGGAATCATGGATCAGGAGGTCGGATCGATAGGCCAACTCAAATCCCGAAACCCAATCGTCTTCGGGAAATAGGTGCGATTTTCCGATGATGGGCTCATGGTCGGGCAGGTAGGTAACGACCTTGGAACCCGATTGGACTCTAAATCCCACGGTTGGCCCGGGGTGGCTGATATATTCGGAGGTAATGCCGAAACTTCCTATTGTAAAAGGGTCGTTCGGCAATTCGTGGATGCTCAACTTCGAGGGAATGTCCCGCAATGGAATTGGAAAAAGCGGGGGCGATAAAAAACGGTTTAACCGGGCTTGCAGCGATTCGGGACTACCGCCTGGACCCCAAATATGCACTTCCATTATTGGGGTTGAACAAGGGTTTGCAAAATGCCAGGCCCTGTATGTGATCCATATGCAGATGGGTCAATAAGATGTCGATCCGATCGTCTTTATAATAGCTGTCAAAATCAATTCCCAAAAGGCCGGTGCCCGCATCTACGATCAATCGATCACTATCCGCTATGATTTCAATGCAGGCGGTGTTCCCACCATACTTTTGGTTGGTGACCGAAGAGGTAGGATATGCGCCTCGCGTACCATGCAGCTTTACCTTCATAGGGTCTTTTCATTGTCCCAAAAAATGGCCATCGCCCCAGAAAATTCCTTTGATCGTCCTATAATGGGGATGGAGGTCACCGATATCTTGGTTGATTTGCCCGAAAGGCTTTTGATCCAAAATGTCTTGTGTGCCGGTGCCCTGGTGTTGATGGTCTGTACCAATGGAAGTTCCGATGGAGGGATAGGACTGCCTTCCCCATCATGGGGATAAAAGGTTGTGCCCCATTCTCCCACGGGCATCGCTCCCGTGTCTTGGAATTTTTGTCCAAGGATCACTTCTGCCGGGGCGTTATAAAACAATAAAGTGCCTTCGGGATCAACTATAAAAACGGGTACCGATAAGCAATCCGCCAACTGCCTACTCAGTATGATCTCTATAGCGTGTCCAGCCATTTCAGGGTGAATTTACCTGTTAATGTTCTCTTAAATATAGCAAAAATGAACCAAGCTACGCAGCGTTTCAACAATTATTCGAACAACCGGACCATCTATCCAATAAAATAACACCCATTTCCAATATTTCGATGCCCCTTTTGCCAAGTTCGGGTGTTTGAGCCTTTTCGAACCGGTCAAATGTCAATGGAAGGAGATTTGTCCAACAAGCCAATCCCAGCTTTACCCACGGCAATTGTGTTGCAGGACAAGCCGATGAATTTTTCACTTTTTCCTCCCCCCTACTTATACGTACAAGTATAAAGACCTATCTTTAGCTTGCCCTTTCGGGAAAATCATCTCGAAACGGGAACCAAACGTTCCGATACCACATTCTTTCTATTGATAATCAAATACTGTTTTACCCATGAAAATAGCCATGTTGGGCTCGGGTTTTATCGCCCGATTTTATGCCGAATCACTGCACGCGCAAAGACGAAAAGATCGGGTGGTCATGGTTTACTCGCGTGATGAAAAAAATGCCAAACGGTTTGCCGACGACTATGGGCTGGCACACCATACCACCTCAATGGAAGCGGCCATCGCCCATCCTGAAGTCGATGTGGTGCTGATATCGTTGCCGAACGATCTTCATGAGCCCGCCGTTCGGGCCTGTGCCAAGGCCAAAAAACACGTCCTTTGCACCAAGCCCTTGGGGCGAAATGCCGCAGAGGCCAAGCGCATGCTCGAACTGGTGGAAGAAGCGGGAATTTTCGGGGGATATCTGGAAGATCTTTGTTATACCCCAAAGTTCCTTAAGTCGATGCAGAGCGTGAAAAGGGGCGATATAGGCCAGGTGCTTTGGGCGAAATCGCGGGAGACCCATCCCGGACCCCATAGCGACTGGTTCTGGGACAAGGAAAGATCGGGTGGCGGAGCCATCATCGATCTTGGCTGCCATTGTGTGGAAATCAGTCGGAACTTCATCGGGAAAAACGTAAAACCTTTGGAAGTAATGTGCTGGGCAGATACCCAAGTGCATCCCATCGATGCCGAAGACCATGCCATCGGGTTGGTAAAATATGCCAACGGGGCCATCGGCCAGTTCGAGGTGAGCTGGACCTTTCGTGGCGGAATGGACCTTCGCGACGAGGTCATGGGTACCGAAGGTACCATTTGGGTGAACAGTTTTTTGCGCACCGGATTTGAAATGTTCACTACCGGCAAGGGCGGCGAGGGCTATGTGGCCGAGAAGGCCGAATCGTCGACCGGCTGGCTGTTCCCCGTGGGTGACGAAGCCCATGAACTGGGCTATCCCCATATGTTCACCGATATGTTCTCGGCCATAGAGGAAAAGCGCCAACCCCAGGAAACTTTTTACGATGGCTATGTCGTCAATGCCATTTTGGATGCTGCTTACAGGTCGGCCGAGACGAGGGTTTGGGAACCCGTGGTTTTGGAAGACTGGAGGGGCGATATACCGGAAGAAAGTATGAAAAAATGGAAGTCCCACGATGATGACCATTACCTGATCAAGCAGGAAGTATTGCCCAATGGCGATGTTAAACTCATTTTAAAGCACAAAGCAACCGGTAAGGTCGTTCAACGCGTTACCAGCAGTTAATCCCGAACCATGGATTTCAAAAATACGGCATACATCATCATGGGCGGCACCACGGGCATGGGCCTTGCCGCTGCCACTGCCCTGGTACACCATGGCGCCAAGGTGCTGGTCGTGGGTCGGAACAAAGACAGTTGTGACAAGGCGAAACGGCTGCTGGGTGCAGGAAATCTTGCCATGAACGGGGATGCCACCGATCCAGAAAGCATGGAAAAGGCCATTCAGTTGGCCCACGATACCTTTGGAAACGTCACTGGACTTTTTCATGTGGCTGGTGGCAGTGGTCGCAAATTCGGGGATGGCCCGCTCGATACGATCAGCCTGGAGGGGTGGAACAAGACCATGGAACTCAATCTGACTTCCCTGATGCTTTCCAACAGGGCCATGGTCAACTACTTCCTGAGCCACAAAAAACCGGGCGTCATCTTAAATATGGGATCGGTATTGGGCTTCTCCCCTTCTCCCCATCATTTTGTTACCCATGCCTATGCGGCCGCCAAATCGGCCATCATCGGTTTTTCAAAATCCATCGCTTCCTATTACGCTTCCGAGAATATCCGGGTAAATGTCATTGCCCCAGGGCTCTTTGCCACCCCCATGGCGAAAAGGGCCGTTGAGGATGGAGAAATCCTGAATTTCCTCAAGACCAAACAACCCTTGGACGGCGGCCGACCGGGCGTTTCCGAAGACATCAATAACGCCGTGCTCATGTTCTTGAGTCCTTCTTCCCAATTTATTACGGGCCAAGTGCTTGCGGTCGATGGGGGCTGGACGGTTAGTGAAGGGCAATATCGATAAACAGGCTGCTATGGAAAACCATTACTTGGGCATCGACATCGGGGGAACAACGATCAAAATAGTTGTGCAAAACGAGCAGGGCGAAATTTTGGAATGCGGTCAACTTCCCACAGAGGACACTGCCAATGAAAATCAATTATGGAAAAAGAAAATCCTTTCCCTGATTGCCGAAAAGACCAAGACCTGGGCCGATGGCAATCCCAATCAGCTGAAATGCGGGATCGCCGCACCGGGATTGGTCGACCCCCAAAACCGGATGATCGTCAACATGCCGGAGCGCTTGTCGGGAATTGAAAATTTCGACTGGTCGCAGGAGCTCCAAAGAAAAATCGTTGTGATCAACGATGGTCATGCTGCCTGCCTTGCCGAATACGAATCGTTTTTCAAGACCGAAGGAATAAAGAATATGTTGATGCTGACCCTGGGCACGGGTGTTGGCGGAGGCATTATCATCGACGGTAAACTATATCAGGGCCATTTACAGCGTGCCGGCCATGTCGGTCATATGACGATTGACCATGCCGGGCCCCCGACCATGACGAACATACCGGGAAGTTTGGAGCAGGCTTTTGGAAATTTCTCCGTGGCCGAAAGGACCCATGGCCGCTACGACAGCACCCACAGTTTGGTCACCGCCTACCGCGATGGAGATGTGCTCGCCACCTATTGGTGGTTGTCATCGGTACAAAAATTGGCCGCCGCCCTGGCCTCCTTGAACAACATCCTTGCCCCTGAAATCATCGTCTTGGGCGGAGGCATTTCCTCTGGGGCGGCCGATGCCCTGATGCAGCCCTTGGCAGCATTCATGGCGCTATACGAATGGCGGCCCGGAGGAAAACAGGTTGGGGTTTCCGAGGCGAAACACGGCAATTATGCAGGTGCCATAGGGGCAGCCTATTTTGCCAAATCAATTCAAAATAAAGTAGGAAGATGAGTTTGACGAATCAATATTTGGAAAAGGGCAGGGAAATCATTTCGGTGGTTGAAAAGCAGCAAAACACCATACAGCAGGTCGCCCAGCTTTTTGCCCGATCGATTTTGAAGGGGCGAATGGTACACCTCTTCGGATCGGGCCATAGCAGGATGATGGTAGAGGAAATGTGGCCGCGGTACGGATCTTTCCCAGGATTCAATCCCATCGTGGAACTGTCCCTGACCTTCCATAACCAGGTGGTGGGCGCCAATGGACAAAGGCAGGCGATGTTCCTTGAAAACGTGTCGGGCCTGGCCCAAAGGATACTCCGGAATTTTGATACCAGCCCGGAGGACTCGGCCCTCATCATCTCATCGAGCGGATGCAATGTGGTGCCCATAGAAATGGCCGAGGAATTCCAAAAACGAAAAGTCAAAGTCGTGGCCTTGGTCAGCAGCCTGCATTTGGAAGGCTCCACCTCAAAAAAGAGCGATGGAAAAAAACTGACCGACTTTGCCGATTACGTGCTGGATACCGGCGCCCCTTTGGGCGACGCCATGCTCCTGATCGATGGCCTGGATACACCCGTTGCCCCCGGATCCACGTTGGGCGGTGTACTGTTGATCAATTGCCTCAAGGCAGAAATCGCACAAATCCTGCATCAAAACGGAAAATCGCCCAAAGTGCTCAGCAGTGGTAAAATAATTGGGGAACAGCGCGCAGCGGAATTATTCGAATCGGCCTATGACGAACATGCCCATCTGCTGTCAAAGCTGTACCAAAATGTGGGCACATCGAAATAAGACCCATCAAGTTGACAACAATGGTTTTTTTGAAAATCGAAATCCATGTCGCTCCATGAAAAAATGAGGGAAGCGACCTAAAGAAAATAACTGTTGCGAACGGGCACCGTAGTGGTCTTGCAATAAATTTCACTGTAAAGGTTCAGCTCGGGCCTGCTGGTCTTGAAACGAACGGAGATATGAAGTACCGGATCTCCCTGCTTCATATCCAAATTCCTGGCGACCTCCCCATTGGCAGCTTCCGCCCTTAATTCTTGCTCCGAGCCCATGATTTCTATCAGGTATTCCTGGCTCAGCGTCTTAAAAAAGGAGCCGTCGACAAAATCATCGGACCGAAGTGGTTCCAGGGCATTTTGTGAATACCAATTGTGCTCCAAAACGATGGGACGCTCCTCCAAATAACGTACCCGTTGAAAGTAAACGCAAGGCGCATTTCTTTCCGCAGCGGTCAAGTGGAAAGGATATCAGGTCATCCCATTCCCCGATTTTGGGTTCCTGCAATACCACGGTCTTGACCTGGTAATCGGTTACTTCCGAAAACCCTTTGACGGTCAACAGACCCAACGACTTCCTTCGTTCGAGAACCCTGCTCCCCTTCCCGTGTTCCTTTTCGATAAAGCCCTCCTTTAAAAGCTCGTCGAGTGCCTTTCTTACCGTTGTCCTGGTGGTGCCGAACTGCACGCAAATCTCATTTTCAGAAGGAAGGTAAGCGTCTACCGGGTATTTTCCGGTTTGTATCCTTTTTTTGAAATAGTCCTGAATCTGAAGGTACTTTCGTCTTTTGTTCACCTTAGGTTTCATTGAGGGTTCAAGAACTTTCAAAGTTCATCGATCGCATGGAAATGTACGTATTTTTACTTGTACATACAAGTTAATTTGGTTACTTTAGCTACCCACCGTCCAAGCGGTTTTAAGAGCGAATATTAGCTTGTCAAATCTTGTACCGGCGACCTTATGAACTGAAGCAATGAACGAACATCCCATCAGAACCACCGTTGTAGGCAGCTATCCGTTTCCGGGATGGCTGGAATTCGTATCCCAGAACCTCGATAAATTCGGGGCGGCCGATATCGAGGAAGCCATAGAAGATGCGGTTATCGCGGCAATCCACGATCAAACCGCGGCAGGCCTGGACGTCATCACGGACGGGGAGCAAACCCGACTCGATTTCAACCTTTCCTTTTACGGATTTATCGAGGGCATAGAGAACAATACTTCCGATACCCGGAAATTTGGCCCGCCCGCCCATGACCAACGTGGCAAGAACAATATTATCGGTACCCTGTCGGCTCCCAAGGGCCTCGGGGCGGTCAAGGAATTTGAGCGGTTGAGGCGATTGGCGCCGGTAGGACCCACCCTCAAAGCCAGTATCCCCGGGCCGTATACCTTGAGCGGACGCCTCTTGCCCAACACGACCTACAAAGACCGTTATGAAATTACCGAAGCCCTGATGCCGATCATCACCCAAGAACTGCAAGCCTTGGTGGCCGCCGGTTGTAAAGAAATCACGGTTGATGAGCCCTCGATGAGCTGTTATGCCTATAAATCGGACACCAAACGATTTGTGGATATTTTCAACCGTACCGTAAAACCGATCGTGGGGCAATGCAACCTGAGCACCCACCTCTGTTTCGGAAATTTTAAGGGAAGGCCGGTGGGCTATCGCAGCATCAAGCCAATGCTGCCCGATTTTCTGGATATGGACGTGAACGAAATCCATATTGAGATGGCCAACCGTGAGTTTTCCGAAATAGCACTGCTGGCGCCCTTTGCCGAAAAAATGAAAGTGGCCGTGGGCATCATCGACGTAAAAAACTACTATATCGAAAGTGTGGCCGATGTGGTGGAACGCATCCAAAGATGCCTCAAATACGTCCCTGCAGAAAAATTGTCCGTTGCCCCCGATTGTGGCTTGAGCCAGACCGCGAGATGGGCCTCACGGCAGAAACTGAACCATATGGTCGCCGGGGCCAAAAAAGTGAGGGAATCATTATGAGCGAACTGATCCCAGCCGCAAAGAAGCATGAGGACCTCATATCGGAAATGGATGCCCTCTTGGCAAAAAAAGAAGGATTTTGCCTTTGGTGGCTGGGCCAGAGTGGCTTTTTACTGCAATGGAACGGCAAAAGGGTCTTGATCGATCCCTATCTTTCCGATTCCCTGACCAAAAAATATGCGAAGACCGAAAAACCACATGTGAGAATGAGCGAGTTGGTCGTGCGGCCCGAACTCTTAAAAAACATTTCCGTGGTCACCTCCAGCCATAACCATACCGATCATTTGGACGCGGAAACCTTGATGCCCGTGTTGAAGGGCAATCCGCAAATTCAATTTATCATACCCGAGGCCAATAGGGCGTTCGTGGCAGATCGGGTACAATGCGATTCTTATTTTCCCATAGGGCTCAACGAGGGGCAATCGCGCTCGGTCGATGGGTTCCTTTTCCACGGAATTCCTGCCAAACACAACGAGATCGAAAGGGATGCCAGGGGAAATTGCAGGTTCATGGGCTATGTCATCGAATTTGGGGAGTACGCCATATACCATAGCGGCGACACTTTGTGGTTCGAAGGCATGGCAGCACTTTTAAAACCCTATCAAATAGACGTTGCCATACTGCCCATCAACGGGGATGACCCTGCGCGAAAAGTGGCGGGCAACCTTGATGCCAAGGAAAGCGTGGCATTGGCCAAGGCCATAGGCGCCACGCTGGTCGTGCCTTGTCACTACGATATGTTCGCCTTCAACACGGCGGACGTCAACGAATTTATCGAAGAGGCAGAGAAAACTGGACAGGGCTACAAAGTGCTTCGCGGCGGGGAATACCTCAAGATCAAGTGATCCATTGGGTTCCGAAAAGGGGCGCTGGATTCACCCATGGCCGGCCCAGCACCTTGGCGCTGCATTAATTAGGCTATTCAAAGAAAGTGGAAAAACTAAAAATGTATTGACAATTTTATGCTTTTTCCCATTTTAACAAAATCGATGTATTACCTTGAGTTCCAAACCAACCTTTAAAATCCATCCGATGAAAACCTTTCCTTCCCGACAACCCTTGACCCATATGGCCATGGTAGGCCTATTGGGGTCGTTTTGTCTCCAATGTGCAGACACTCCAAAGAATGAACCCAAAACCATCGTCAATGAAACGGGTATTGTCGTTCCCGACGGATTTTCCGTTGAAATCGTGGCCAAAGACCTGGGGGCCATTCGGCATATCACCGTTTCAAAAAACGGGGATATCTATGCTAACAGGTCCGTACTCAAGGATGACAAAGGGATCGTCTTATTGAAGGACAGCAACAAGGATGGCACCATTGATGAACAACAACAATTCGGTGCGCTGCCCGGCACGGGCATCACCATTGGGAACGGCTATTTATATGCGTCTTCCAACTCCGGGGTCTATCGCTACAAACTGGATGAAGATGAAGCCTTGATCGATACCGAAAATCCGGAAAACATAGTGGACGGCCTTATCGATATGGGCCAAGACAATGCAAAGTCATTTGTGATCGACAAGGATTTGAACCTCTATGTCACCATTGGCTCATGGAACGATGCTTGCAGGGACGAGGTCGCCAAGACCGGCATGATGCCCTGTACCATACTGGACTCGGCCGGGGGTATTTGGAAATTCAAGGCCGATCAGCTGAACCAGCGCTTTTCCGACGGAACGCGATATGCCACAGGACTTAAAAACGCCGTAGGTACGGCTTGGAATTTTGAAACGAACACTTTGTTTGCCACGGTTCACGGGCGTGGCGGACTATCTGATTTTTACCCCGAAATGTATACCCCCAAGCAAAGTGCCGAATTGCCTGCAGAAACCCTTTATGAATTGCGCGAAGGCGATGACGCGGGCTGGCCCTATATCTATTATGACCAGTTCAAGCATCAGAAAATAGTTGCGCCCGAATATGGCGGGGACGGGGAAACAACGGGGGGTGAAAATGCCCTGGACCCCATCATGGCCTTCCCGGCCCATTTGGGGCCGAACGACCTCCTCTTCTATACCGGGAAAATGTTCCCGGAAAAATATAAAAATGGGGCCTTCATCGCTTTTCACAATCAATCCCCAGAGCTTAAAAAAGGGTTTTTTGTGGCCTTCGTACCGTTTAAAGACGGGAAGCCCACCGGGGATTGGGAGATCTTTGCGGACCATTTTGCCGGAATCGATCTGGCCGACCCCCAAGGCCCCGTACAACATCGCCCCTGTGGTTTGGCGCAAGGCCCCAATGGGGAACTTTATGTGAGCGATGACCTGGGCGGTACCATTTTTAAAATAAGCTATTAGGGTTCAATTCACGATTGGCACCCATTGAAATGGCAAGTGTAAACCCATCCATAAAAGTTATGGAGTTTGGGCGCGCTACCCGCAGCAGCAGGGTTTGTTCGATTTTCAAGTATCCCATGGCCCGCCAATTTTTTTATCACCTTGGCAACGTCTGTTAAAAATAAGGAAAATGTCCGTTGGTCAATGATTCACTGATTCTCACCCAATTCGTCATTAATATCCTGAACAGCTTCAAATTGTTGCGTCTCCTCCTTGCTCAATACCAATTCCACAATGGCAAATAATATCTGCTTGCATGATTGAAGGAACGCCCTATTCACCAAAATTGCGGTAGACACCTCAATATCCTGCAACTGCTTGCTGTTAATGGCCTGGGTGGTCAGTCGCAAAAAGTCCTGGTCCTCCTCCTTGAGGTTTTTCAAAATCTTCAGGATTGATTTTGTTTTGTCCTTTTTTGCGTCCTCCGTGATCAGCTTATCTATATTTAGATAGGTTTCGATCAAACGTTTTCTGAAATGCGTGTACTGTTCATTCAAAAAATTGCTGTCCGAATTTTCGAACTCATCAAAATTGTGCTTTACATCTTTCAATGTTTTTGCGGAATGTAGGGCCAGTCTTGCCCCATGTAGGTAATGATTGAGGGTCTGGGATTCCGTTTCGGACAGTTCGTGGGATTGTATGCCAGCCGAGAAGGTAAAAATCTCGGCCTGGAGCAATTTCAAGTTATCGTACATATCTTCTTCCGAAACCCGGATTGGCTTGGTTTCCATCCCACTGTAATCGTATTGGGAAAAGACAAGTTTTTCATCGATCCGCAAGATACCCAGGTTAAAATGAAGTGCATTTCTGACAAGATGCAGGGTCTCCTTTTTCATGGCCGAAATTGCGGCCTCGGCAATCTCGGGGGTCGTATTGTTGATGAACAAAGTGACTTCCGTTTTTTTGTCTGGAAATATTTTGATCAGTACCCTGGCCAAAACGGGGATAAAAGGGAAAAATATCAGTACGCCCAGCAGGTTGAAAATGGTATGGAACAAAGCCAAACCTATCACGGCATTATTTTTAATATCAACGATATGGAGCACCACATATATTAGGGCAGGCATTAGCAAAAGGGCTACCAGTGCAGTAACCATATTGAATACCAAGTGACTGAACGCAACCCTTTTTTTCACTTGAATGGCACCTATGGCCCCAAGCAAAATCGTGGCCGTAGTGCCCACATTCGCACCAATGACCATGGCCGCAGCGGTATTGAAACTCAATATTTCCAAATTCAGGGCGGTAAGCACTATCGCAATGGTAGCGGAACTTGACTGCATTATTGCCGTCAGCAATATCCCAATTACCAGATAAAAAATGATACCGTAATCGGGTATCAATTTGATATCCAGGGTACTGGTAAAAACTTCCATGCTCGTTTTCATATAGTCAAGGCCCATAAAAAGAAAGCCAAAGCCCACAACAAGTTTGCTTATGTTCGCATATTTTTCAGAATTCCCCAAAAATATAAGACCGAGCCCTCCACTGCCTATCATGGGCAGCGCAAAGCTCTCGATGCTGAATTTAAATCCGAGGGTGGCGACGATCCAAGCCGTAATAGTGGTCCCTATATTGGAGCCCAGTATTACCCCGATGGCATTCTCCATGGTCATGATTCCCGCCCCCACAAATGCCAAAATCATCAGGGAAACCGCCGAACTACTCTGTAATATGGAAGTGGAAAAAATCCCGGCGAAGATCGATCTGATCTTCCCCGTGGTGTATTCCCTGATAAGTCGTTTGAACGATCTGCCGGAAAGTTTTTTGATCGATTCTTCCATCAGGAACATTCCGAACAGGAAAATTCCCAATCCAGCCAATAACCTCCAAATGTCGAATCCTTCAGGCATTATTGATAAGTAAGATATAAATTTAACAATCAACTTTCTATGGCGTTCGGCCGCGATAAGGCCAAGTTCCCTTTTTTAGTGACAAAACCTTAATGGGAACTTTTCGGAAATTGTGATAAAACGTGCCACTAAATGTAAAGGCGGGAAACAAAACATGCCATGATAATTGTCATAGGTGCCGGCCCAGGTAAGCACCTGTACAAAATATTTTGTTCCAATTCATTTATAAAAGGATTATGCCATCCAAAAGTTTGGGCGCAGACGGAATCCTTATGGAGTGTCCCGTAAAAGGTGAGTTAACGAAACTGCTAAAATGAAACCCCAAGAAAAAGGCTCCGTACTCAAAATAAAATCGAAAGGGGTAATTTTTGTTAATTATCCGAACCCGGGAAACCTGAGCTTTTCAATCCTACGTCAGACTTTGAAGAATTGAATCAAATAAGCGATCAATATGCTCACCATCAGCCCGATGTTCACCTTGGCGAAGTCTTTGACGATCAAACTATACGTATTTTTCAATTCCTTTTTCCTCAACTGATAATTAATGGCGATTTCCCTACCCGCCAAAATACCGATGAAAGTCCAAGTGGTACTCATTGGTACATTATTGAGAATCGTGAAAAAATATAGCATCAAACCATAACACGCATCGATGATGGTAGCAGAGCGTATGTGTTGCGTATTCGACTTTTGATTTACGATTTCTTGGATCTTGCCCCCTTCTTCCCTAAATATATAGGCCATTATTAAAAGTATGACCCCTAGGGAAATGACCAATTCCGATATTCCCAATTGTCGGGGCAAAAAGACAAAAATATTGGCAAAATCCTGTATCAACCATTGCGACCATAAAAATCCAGTCGAAAACCATTGTGCAACAAGCCAATATCGCCTTTGTTTTTTAATATCCATCAGGCGAATGGATACGGGGGATTCGAACCTTTTGGATATCACCAGGTATAGTACCAAAGCTACTACGAACGCCAACGAATAGCCGAGTACCGATTTAAGTATCATCTTCTCTATGAGTTGGCCCGACGAGAATACACTGAGTATCATAAATGTGGTACTTACCGGAATGCCCAAACGGGTAATGATCAACAAAGCGATCGGGGCCAACAAATACCACCATGGCAAGGGATCTGGTAAGGGAATCTCGGACAACCTTCCATAAGAAACATCTCCGGCATTCGTATACCATCCATAGAGCATGGTAAGGATAAGTATTGAGACCGCGAACGCCCAAAGGTACCACCACTTCACTTTTTTGTTGGAGGCAATAAAAGTGCCCAAGGTTTGTATGACGTCGTTTGCGATTACGGCATAAGCGGCGATTAAAAACCCGACATATATTATCAATTGGTTCATCTAAGACACATCTACTTTAGTACTGCCCCCATAACAAGGAATAGCGTTGTAAAATTAGATTAAATTTCGAGCCTGGAGTCGCCTGCGACAAAAAACAGCACAGCGATTTTTAACGTCTTGGTACCGTTTGAAGCATCTACATTTGATTTGGGTTTAGGCGAGATCAATGTGGTCTTTATGGCCGTTATTTCGCAATATTTCCCCGTTTGTCAAAAAATGGCACCAGCTTAAAAATGGCAATCTGCATTGTGGTTGGCCTTCATTACAATCTGTACCATTGATTCCGGCCTGACGGAAAATGAACAAGTAGAAGCCCAAAACTAAAAAACAAAGGCCTCAATCCTAAATCGATGAGGGTGAGGCCCAATTCCACTTACTCTTAACCTGATAAGTCTGATCTCAGTGATCTTTGTGCGTTTTTTGTCAAATCCTGCAATCCAGAGATACGGAAAAACAGAGGAAATAGGGCATGGTTGACAATGGTTACTGAAAGAGCTGCCCTTTAAGTGTGTTCAAGGATTTATTGCGCGGGCAATAGGGATGTTCCTTCACCTAATCTCGGTCTTTAGCGTTCGAAATAGATGTTTCATTTCATACCCTTGCATAGGTCATACATCGCATAGAACAAAACGCCTCCAATCCCATTGAAAGAAAACAACTGGGGTTGTTTGAACTTTCTGTTAATAGGTGAATTGCCCCGATAATTTATTTTTTAAGAACTATCCTACGAAACATGGCCCAGACAAAAGGCATCAATGAAACCGCAATGAGCACTAAAAAAATCAAGCCATAATTTTCCTTGACCCATATCATTTCGCCCAAAAAGAAACCGGTCAGCATAAACAACGAAATCCACGAGACGGCGCCGATTATGGTATATTTGAAGAACAACTTGCGTTCCATCCTGGCCAGGCCGGCAACGAACGGAATATAGGTTCTGATGATGGGGAAAAAACGTCCGATGATCACGGCTTGGCTGCCATGTTTTTGATAATATTTTTCGGCTGTGGGCAGGTATTTCCCCAAGAATTTTTGGACGATGGAATTTTTACTTTGTAATACTCCCTATTTCCTGGACCAAAAGGTTTCATTCTTAGGCTAATATTTTCATATTTCAGGCAACTTTTCGATTGATGGATTCATAGAATTTTATATCAGGTGATGAGTCCAGGGATTGATGTTTTTTCTGGTTGTAATAATCGATATAGTACTTCACTCCTTCAAGAAGTTCAATACCACTCTCACAGGGGTTTAGATAGATGTACCTATGTTTGATGGTTTTCCAGAACCGCTCGATCCAGGTGTTATCGGTTGCTCTTCCTTTGCCATCCATGGAGATTCTGATTTGCTGGTTTTCCAGGAAGTCTGTCCAGGCAAAGCTGGTGTATTGTGACCCCTGATCGGAGTTAATGATCTCAGGTTTCCCGTTTGTTTCAATGGCCTCTTTTAGTACCTGAAGGCACCACTGCCTGCTCATGGTATTGCTGATCCCCCACCCTACGATACGGCGGCTGTATACATCGATGAAGGCCGTTAGGTACATAAAGCCCCTGGCCATGGGTATGTAAGTGATGTCTGTGCACCATACCTGATTGGCACGTGTAATTTGCATCCCCCGAAGCAGATAAGGCTTAATGAACTCCTTTAAGGCATTTTTAGTGAGATTCTTCTTGCGGTAGATGGTCTGGTACCCCATGAGTCTAAAAAGCCGCCTGATGCGTTTGGGACCCACAGGGTATCCCATCTCTTTGAGCATATCAACCATGGAAATTACTCCTTCAGTGGGATGCTTTAACAGGTGCCGGTCCATAATGTTCATCATCTTCACATTCTGCGGCTTCTCAGCAATGGGCTGGTAATAGAGCGAACTTCTTGGGACCGACAGGATATCACATTGCCTTCGAAGGGAGATAGTTTTATATCGTGGGCTGATCATTTCCATTCGCTGCTTGGTATTCCCAGTTTGCTGGCACTTTTTTTTAAAAAGTCATTCTCTACTTTAAGCTGCCCGATCTGGGCATAGAGCGTATCGAGATTCGTTGAATCTTTCTCTTTCCCCGGGCGAGCTTCTCGATCAAAAGCAGCAGACATATGCTCTAAAAATTCCGCTTTCCATTTGGAAATCGTAACTGGATGCACCTCGAATTGATGGCTCAGTTCGGAGAGTGTCTTTTGTTCCTTAATAGCCTCCAAGGCCACCCTGGCTTTGAATTCGGCTGAAAATTTGCGTCGTGTTTGTTTTCTCATAGGTCTAGTAAATTTAATCGTTTAATTTTAACTAAACCTCTGGTCTAAGATTTGGGGAGTATTACAGTTGTCCTTAAACCCGCACCCAATGTCAATCCAACATAATAGTTCAAAAGGTTACCGGCAATAGCGGCAATGATCAAAAGGGGCAGCAGAACCGCAATCTCCAATTCGGTAGTCGCGGTGATCACACCGGCCGAAAACAAAAGTCCATCACCCGGCAGAAAAGGGAAAAAAATCAATCCCGTTTCCAGCATTATGATCAGGAAAAGTATAAAGTAAGCTTTGCCAACGTTCTCAGCGACCAACCCCATTAAGGCATCATCGGTGTGAAGTATCAATTCGATCAATTCATTCATTTTCGGAAATGTGATGTGGCTGAACTCATGGTTGCCGGAATGGACCAACAAGGATGTTGAGCCTTAATTCAGCCATAAAGATAGGGGCAAAACCTTCAGGAAAACATTAACTTTCCATGCTGTGGATGTTTTCTACTGGTCTGTTAAAAAGAACGTTTAATTGGACACCATCGAGTTTCTTAATCTGTTCTTTTTAACGGAGGTTTTGCGAATCCCAAATTAAAGTTTTAGCAATAGTTTCAATACTGTTACGAAAACAACGACCAACATTCATATTAAATCATTATCATATTACCTCTGCTTTTGGTCGAATCTAGAGCAGATAATTGGTATAATTTTGTTCTATTAAAATAATGCAAATATTCTCCTTCTTTTTATATATTATTAGACTGATTATAAGTCTCTTATAATAACTCATTGCGTTGGGAATTATAAACAACCATTTCATATGATTAACTTCTTCTGTAAAATCCGTTGAAACTTGCTAGTGAAAATAATTCTTTAAAATACCAATTGTATTCCATAGGAGATATTGTAGTTGTAACTATTGGTATTCTGATTGCTTTTAGCATTATCCCTTGAAATGGAAATGGAAATAACGCGTCATCAACATCACATAAAAGTAATACTCCTTAATTGGGTCGAACGCCGTTTATACGAGAAGTTAAGTTGATGTTTTTTAAACAAGCAATTACTTATTCCTTTGGGCAATCGGCAAATAATTTTTCTTTAAAAAGGCTTTATAACGATTTTCTTTTCGATAGGCGTCTAGCTCGATAGACCCATTAATCAAAAAAACATTCTCTATTGTATTCTCTTTATCCATATAATAATACATGGAATCCTTTTCCTTTAAAATGGCAAAGACAATGGCCTTTTGGTATGACAATAAAGCATCTGTATATAAAATTGGATTCAATTTGTTAATGTCATTTATTTGCGCATACAATTTGGACAAATCAAATTTTTCATCATAAATAAAACGGTCGGCAGTTATTGCAGCCTGATCGTAATTTTCTGAATAATAATAATAATCAAACCGTAACATTAATTGGGCATATTCCTGCATTAAGGATTTAAAATAGGGGCTTTGCAATAATGCATATGCTTCCTCGAATTGCTTCCCTTTTAATAATGATATTAAATACGAATATGCATTTTCAGAAAAGCCGCTTTCAGACTGATTTTGGCCATCTATGGCTCCTAAGTCGTATGCTTTCTTGGCATATAAGATATAATTCCCCTCATCCCTTAAAATATGGTTATAAGCCTCAGCGAGTCTATTGTAAAGGATTGAATTCAAAGAGTCAGATTCTATTTCGCTGTGATATAACTTGATGGCTTCTGTCCAATTTTTCTTTTCAATACTCTCTTTTTTTATTTTGGCATCAATAATCATCACGCTTATCCTTTTTCCATTAACCGGAAAAACGTGACTGTTTTTTTTATAAAACGCTTCAGCCTCCATTATTTTATCCGCTGTTAATAATTGAATAATTACGCCAAAACCAATTGGGTTGGAAAAAGGGTTTAATTTATGAGCAAGCATTGCATGTTCAAAGGATTTCTTAGCATCTGGTTCTGGTTTGGTACTAAAATATATGGCATAGTATTGATGTGTTGTTGCATCATTAGGTTTTATTGCAAGCGCTTTGTCCAAATATTCTTTTGCTTTATTCCAATTATTTTTCCACATAAATTCGACCGCACCTAATACGGTATAGGCACGTGGCGTATTAGGGTTAATGTTCAGCGCTATCTTTGTTAAAGAATCAACGGTTTTGAGTTTATCCGTTTTTTCAAAAAACGGATCAGAGTCACTTACCAATCGTAATACAAATGCCATTTCGGCATAAGCATCAGCATAATTAGGGTCCAGATCTATAGCTTTTTGAAATAAATTGGCACTTTCAATAAGAATGGAGTCATTATTTACTCCATTTCTGTCATCGGCTATTCTTAGGCCTTCATTGAAATAAATACTGGCTTCCTGATTATTTGTGAGTAGGTTATCCAGGGCCTGTACATCGCTCTGATTTAAGACCACTTTTAATTGGGCCACTATTTTTTGGGAAATTTCCTGCTGTAACCGCATAAAATCATCCCCAAGTTTCTCATCATAACTTTCAGACCAATCCACTGTATTTGAAATAACATCGATCAATTCAATGGTAATATGTAAATGGTCATTGATCTGGGTAACGCCTCCTCTAAGGATGTGGGACACGGCTAGTTCCTTGGCTATTTCATTATTTGATTTGTCACTGTCTTTAAATTGTCTTGCCGAATAGGAATCGATAACTTTTAATTTTTGAACCTTCGATATATACGAATTGATGTTTTGGGCAAAGTTTTGGCTTACCCACTCCTTGTCCTGATCGACCTTGATATTATCAAAGGGCAAGACCGCAATCAAGTAATCTTTATTGGCATCGGAGGAAAAGAATGATGGTCTTATAATAAGCAATACCACGGCCATGGATAAACTTATAATGATAAAAGTATTTAATCGCTTACTTGTTACTTGAGCAATTAATTGATCTTCAGGGCTTTCGGATGCATCTATGGTTTTCTCAAATCCTCTGGGGGTAAAATCATAAATCCATGAAATAACCAGCCATATGGGTAACCCAATGATCAAAAATATCGTTAATGCCTGTTGAACCCAATTCGGAGAATTGAAGATGTCCAAAAGTAATGACCCTACTTGCAATATCACCCATGCAACAACCATATATGCTATGGCTGATTTTATGACATGTCTTCGTTTCAGCTCATTAAAGAACTTACTCATAGATAGGTCTTTTCCTTAAAGATAAAGAGAATATCGCTATACTCCTTAAAACAAAAAAGCATTCCTATTTTTCCGAAGAAAAAAGCAGGCTTCTTATTGGTGATTCCGAATCAAATATCGAATTAACTTCGAAATCAGAACACTCTATTCGGCTAAGCATCACATTTACAGGTGTTAAAAAAAATTGTATCTTACTAATACCAAATCTGTCAGAGCAGAACTTCAACTGTTAGCTCATTTTCACTCATCCGTTGGTTTGAGTTTTATTTGAGATTGTAATTGGCCATCCCAATAGATAACCAAACCAATTATGAAGACAGCTATACATTCAGTTTTGATTATTTCCATATTCCTGACACCTCTGGCTCTTTTCGCGCAAAATCAAACTATTAGTGGTTATGTAACCGACAATTTCAATCAGCCTCTTTTTGGCGCAAATATTCTTGTAGAAGGCACAAATAGGGGAAGTACGGCAGATCTTAACGGTTTCTATCAAATTGAAGCTGCCTCAGCTGAAACTCTGTTATTTTCATTTGTCGGTTTTAAGTCTCAAAGGATAATAGTCGGTTCTATTAATACTATCGATGTTACTCTTCAAACAGGTATAAACCTAGATGAAATCATCCTGGTAGGATACGGTACTACAACACAGGAACAACTTACAGATAATATAGCCTCAGTCTTGGCGGATCAGATCAAAGATATACCTGTACCATCTATTCAGGGAGCACTTATTGGGAAAACAGCTGGAGTTCAGATCACCCAAACGAGTGGCAGGGCAGAGTCGGGGTTTTCCATTCGGGTCCGAGGGGTGGCTACCATAAACGGAAACCAGGAACCGCTCTATGTTATTGATGGCATTCCAATCGAAAAACAGGACAATAGTGTGAATCAATCTCCGATAAATGCTCTTATTGGTCTGAATCCTGAAGATATTGCATCTATTGAGATCCTAAAAGATGCCTCAGCAGCTGCCATCTATGGGTCCCGTGGTTCCAATGGCGTGGTATTGATCACCACCAAAAGCGGACGTCAGGGCAAGACACGATTTTCGTTCCGAAATTCTTTTGGATTGAGCGAAGCCACAAATGCGCGAAAATGGCTAAATACGGATGAATATGTGGAATTGTATACGGAGGCTGCCCTAAATTCAGGATTCACGGAAGATGATGCGGCCTTTTTCTTTAACCTATTTTCAGAAAACGAGGCAGACTGGCGGGAAGGCGCTGTGGATACGGACTGGCAAGACCTTGCGCTGATAACTGGTAACATACAGGACATAGGTTTTAGTGCCAGCGGCGGAGAAGGTAACACCACATTTTTCCTTTCAACGGGATATAACCGCACCAATAGTATCATTCCCGGTAATACCTTGGAGCGCTATAGTGTGCGGGCGAATATCGAGAATCAGGGCAATAACTGGCTTACTTTAGGTATGAACGCCAACTTGAGTAAAACCCAGCTTTCGCGCATTGCCAATGACTTTAAATTTGCGAATCCTTTGCAAACCATTGCCCAAACCCCATTTAGTAGCCCTTATCTCGAAGATGGTATTACCCCAAATACCAACACTACTCTTTACTACAACTTCTTAATGGACCAGTATAATGGAGATTTTGAGTCTAACCTATGGAGGGCTTTTATGAAGGTATACGGTCAAATGTCCCTTTCAAAAAACCTGAATTTTAGGTCAGAATTTGGTTATGATTATACCCAGCAGCTAGAGGAGCGGTTTTTTGGAAGCCTTACAGAATCTGCCTCCACCAATGGATATGGGGATGCCAATAATTTTGTCAACGAGAAGTACGTGATCAACAATTACTTCTCGCATACCATGGAGAAGGAAAACTGGCAACTGGAATCGATCATTGGGATGTCCTATGAAGAAAACAAATTTAAATCTATTTTTGTGGAAGGGCAGGATTTTCCTTCAGACCAACTGCGCAAACTGAATACCGCCGGAGAGATCATCGGAGGTGAAACATCAGAATCTGCCTATAGTTTTGTCTCCTATTTTATGAGGGCCAATGCCACCCTTTGGGAGCGCTTCCTTCTTAAGGCAAGCATACGAATCGATGGTTCCTCCCGCTTTGGTGCGGAAACCAAATACGGAACTTTCCCGTCAGCTTCAGCAGGTTGGTTGCTTTCCAAGGAGGCATTTTTGAAAAACAACCAAACAATTTCGAACCTAAAAGTCCGCATCAGTTGGGGATTGACCGGGAATGCCAATATTGGAAATTTTGCAAGTAGAACCAATTTTGTTTCTACCACATATAACCAAAGTCCTGGATATTTAATAGGAAGCCTGGGCGATCCGGATTTGGGCTGGGAAGATACTGCCCAATACAATTTTGGGTTAGACCTAGGCCTGTTTAAAAACCGAATTAATACGAGCTATGATTATTATATTAAAAATACAGAAGGTGTGCTTTTCCTGGTTCCCATACCTTATAGTAACGGTAGCCGCTTTATCAATCAGAATGCAGGAGCTATCCAAAATAAGGGCTTCGAACTTACTTTAGACTCAAAAAACATCCTTACCAAAGATTTTAGCTGGTCTACTTCTCTAAATTTAGCATGGAACAAAAATGAGGTAAAATCACTTCCCGATGGCGCCGATATTGTACGATCTCAAAAAATAGTGAGAGAAGGTGAAACGGTTGCCTCTTTTTATATACAGGAATATGCCGGGGTAGATCCCGCCAATGGAGATGCGCTTTTTTATAGAAACACAGAATTGCCCGACGGGAGCCTGGACCGCACTACTACCAACGATTTTAGCGAAGCAAGCAGACGGGTGCTGGGGAATCCTTTCCCGGATTTCATTGGTGGTATGACCAATTCAATACGATATAAAACTTTTGATTTTTCATTCACTTTTCAAGGCCAATGGGGTGCTCAAATCTATAATGGGGGAGGTATATACCAGTCTGCCAATGCAGATTTTTTTGACAACCAGACCCGAGATCAATTAAACAGATGGCAACAACCTGGCGATATTACAAATGTTCCGCAGGCTCGTTTATTTGGTGGCAATGGCAACCAGGATTCTTCCCGTTATTTAGAAGATTCTGACTTTATCAGACTTAGGAACCTCACACTAGGATACACACTTTCTCCTGATTTTACGGGAAAACTAAAATTAGATCGTATTCGGATTTATTTTACGGGCGTAAACCTATTGACCCTTACTGATTTTAAGGGTTGGGACCCTGAATCTTCGACAGACGTTTTTCAGGGAAATTCCTTGTTTTCAGGTCATACTGCATATTCTCCACCCCAGCCCCGCACATTAACCCTGGGATTTAACGTCGATTTTTAAATGTAGCAAGATGAAAAAGCCATATACACTTCTTTTTATACTACTTCTTATTTTAGGATGTGATGACAATCTTGAAATCGATCCTACCGACGCGCTTACCCCGGAGACGCTTCTAGAAGATCCGGACAACGTGGATAGGCTGCTGATTGGCGCTTATGCCCTTGCAGGTGTGCAACACACTGGAACATATCAAACGATATCAGAACTATTGGCGAATGAGGGGAACCTTGCGTATAGAGGTACATCCGCAGAATTTTTCCAATTTGAGCGCAAGGAGGTTATTTCCACAAACGGTTTTGTTCGTGGCATGTGGGCTAATGGCTACGGGCCTATAAACTTATGTAATATTGTTCTTGAGAACCTGGATTTGATAGACGATCCTGTCCAGAAGGCACAATTAGAAGGTGAAGCTAAATTTTTAAGGGGATTACTCTATTTCGAAATGACACGATATTTCGCGCTACCATATGAAGCTGGCAATAACAATTCACAGCCAGGCTTGCCCATTGTGTTAAATGCCGTGGCAGACTTAAGCCAGATCAGCTATCCAAGTCGAAATAACGTAGAAGAATTATATGCCCAGGTTATTTCTGACTTGCAAGATGCCTTCAACAAACTTTCTCCGGAAAATGGTTTCCGTGCCGACCGCTACGCCGCTCGGGCTCTCCTGGCCAGGGTATTTTTACAGCAAGGAAATTATTCGGCTGCACGAGATGCGTCCCATGATGTGTTACAGAATAGTGGACATATTTTGGCACAAGACCTAGCCACCACCTTTAACAACGAATCGGATGGCATTGAAGATGTTTTTGCATGGCAAATAACCCCTCAAGATGGAGTAAACAGGTTCAATACCTTATGGGCTACAATTGCATTCGGAGGCAGCTCCAATACAGGAGATGTCACTATAGAGCCCGGATTTTTTAATCTTTTTCCAGGGCCTGATGATCGGGCCAACTTTTTCTATGCGGGCAACGGTACAACGGTTAGCTCAAAATGGCAGGGACAATTCGCTAATGTTCCCGTTATCCGGATAGCGGAAATGCACTTGATACGTGCCGAAGGTAATTTTCGCGAAGGGAGTAATCTTGGTTTAACCCCAGAAGACGAGCTCAATACCTTAAGGGCCCGTTCCAATGCAGCTCCCATCCTAGGTGCCTCATTACAGGATATACTGGAAGAACGGCAGCGTGAACTTGCTTTTGAAGGGCATCGTTTTCATGACGCGAAACGCTTACAAGAAACAATTGATGGCTTTCCCTATAACGCCAATAATTTGGTAATGCCAATCCCTCAAGATGATGTTGATACCAATCCAAACCTTATACAAAACCCTGGGTATACGAATTAACATAATTCTAAGGTCCGATATGTGATTTTTTAATGAACTATCAAAAATGAAAATAATTACGAAAGGCCAAATAAAGAATTGAGTTATAAAACAAGTCATTTTAAGCTAATCTCGGCACATAATGCTCATCATGACCAACCCCACCACTTCATCTGTCATTTTATGGCACGGGCAATGACAATAGGAAAATCGCCTATTGAAAAATCATTAACATTTCATCGTTTTGAAGAGTCCCTTAAAACCAATGTTTTATGAGAAAGGAAGGAATTCGAGCGTGACCCCCACCCACTCCAAGGGATTGCTTCCCGTGCTTCGCTTGGGAAGCGGCCCAAAGGGTGGGGCTTGCAGATCACGGCCCCTCGGCCAAGTGCGTTGGCAGGCTCTTTTTTGGTCCGCGGCCGGGAAAGCAGGCTTTCGGCCGATCATGGGTTCCCGGTGATGGGATTGCTTCCCGCGCTTCGCTTGGGAAGCGGCCCAAGGGGTGGGGCTGCAGATCACGGCCCCTACGCCAACTGCGTTGGCAGGCTCTTTTTTGGTCCGCGGCCGGGAAAGCAAACTTTCGGCCCAAGACCAAAAAAGCCCCTCACACTTGGTGTGAAGGGCTTGTACTCTGCGGTCCGGACGGGACTCGAACTTTTCTCTTAAACCACCTGTTTTCAAGGCTTACCAAAGGGTCCTTTTTTATGCTCACCGCGAGGCGCACCTTTTAACATATGTTTAACATTTCTACAAATCGAAAACAGTCCTTTATGGTCAATATTGAATAAAGATCTGTTGACACTTCAACTACTTCAAGCATTATAACGGCCTTTGGCCCCTGCACCGATCAAATGACCAATGGTGTGACTCCTATTAAAGGGCTAACACAAATTTTACGCTTGCAAGTTTTAAACTCGCTCCATCCAACCTTACCGAATTTTGTGATGCAGACCCATGATCAAATTCTGCGTCCAAATTCCAATACAATAGCTGTTTTTTAGCGTTGCACATATCCTTCGATATTGGACGATAGCCATGCATCCAGGGTCATAAAGGGGGCGAAAAGTTGGAAACAAAAAACCATATTTTAAATGGAATGCAGGTTTTATCGTTGAACTACATATTTTGGAATAGAAAAATCAATTTTTGGCTCAATTTTTTAAAGAATATTGAAAATTTCACCATAATTTTTAACTGCTTGTTATTCAATGCTATACACGACTTTTTGTCCAATAATATTTATTTGAAATCTTGTTGGCGATTCAAATTTTAGTATATATTTAACACATAATTTCCTGCTATGAAAAACACTTTACTTACGTTTTTTGCATTTATTCTTACAACAGGATTACTAGCCCAACAGAAGCTAAAATTCACCTACGACACCGCAGGCAACCAAATCCTCAGGGATCGGGTCTGCGCTACCTGTCTCAAGGCGGTGTTGCCGCAGGAAATTGACTCCCTGATCGCCGAAGCGCCGGCTGAAGACTTAAATAATGTTGCCAATTTCGATATTGTAGCCTATCCCAATCCAGTGACCAATTTATTGTTCGTCGATTGGATTCCCGATCCTGATTTGGAACCGCTTTCGGTACAGTTGTTCTCTTTGGATTCACGGCAACTCGCCTCATATACCATAAGACGTGGCCAGACCGAGCAGGAAGTCAATTTCGAAGCTTTTCCGGCAGGACTTTATATCCTCAGTGTCAGCTTCAAGAATGGCACTTCCAGATCATTTAAAGTCATCCGCACTTAAAACACATGACCACTTTCTGGGCCAGCGCACGGTTTCGTGGCCCTCTTGCGGAAGACTCCCCTCCATTTGATTCAATAGCTGCCCATTTGGTGGGTACCGGTGTTCTATATCAACCCAAAAACCAATCTTTTTTATGAAACGACTACTACTTGGCTGCCTTTTTTCGGTACTTATGAATGCCGTAAACGCCCAAACGGATTACCAAGTGGTCCCCTTGGAGGGTACTCCGATCAACGTGACCGAGCGAACATTGGACAAAACCAACAACTTTTTGGATCTGGCCATGCCCCAGGCCATGCAGAGCATGGCCGGTGGTTCGGCCATCTCAGAGACGACTGGCGAACTCTCGGTATCGCTTACGGGAGGTGCCAACTATTCCGTCCCCATTAAGGTGCCCCCGGGCATCAATGGGGTGGTGCCGACCATAGCCCTAAGTTACAACAGCCAAGGGGGCAATGGCCTTGCGGGTTATGGCTGGAACATCTCTGGCATTTCGGTGATCACCAGGATCCCCTCGACCAAATATCATGACATCATCATCGATCCCGTGGATTTCGATGCATATGATCGTTTTGCCCTGGATGGCCAACGACTGGTTTTAAAGTCGGGCACCTATGGGGCCAGTGGCGCTATCTATGAAACGGAAGGTTATTCTAATATAAAGGTCGTTTCCAATGGGGTCTCCTCCTATGGCGCCGCATACGGACCGCTCTCCTTTACGGTCAACTATCCCGATGGTTCCGTGGCCACTTTTGGCAACAGTACCGACAGCCGTTCCCGTACCGATTACGCAATCACCAGCTGGCAGGACCCGCAGGGGGTATCGGTGAACTATACCTATACCACCGCCGACAATAGCTTGAGCATCGCCAGCATCAAATATGGGCATCGCACCGGGGGCACCGCGCCCAATGAGATTGCCTTCGTGTACAAAACCAGGAAAAGAGGGGAGCAAGCTTTTATCGGGGGGCAGGATTTCCGCAGAAAGACTATTCTTTCCGAGATTAAAGTAAAAACTGGCATTCTGGGCTATAGGAACTATCTTTTGGCCCACACGTTCAATACCTTGGGGTATGAGCGATTGACAAGCATCACCGAAAAAAGCGGTGACAATACTTTGAGCTATAGCCCCATCACCTTCACCTATTCCAGTTCCCCGTCAACATTGGGTAACTCAGGGATAACGACCAACCTTTCCCTATCCAACATCGAACAGCGCAATGCCCAGATGGTTCCTCTTGATTTTGATGGAGACGGGAAGATGGATTTTATAGTTTTCCCAAAAACCAGATCGGAGCGTACCAAATTCTGGCTATTTCGAGATATCAGAACCACCAACACCAATATTGGAGATCAAATTACCACCACAATATTCGAGGACATGTTCCCGATGAGCTATCTGAACGCCGCCAACCAATTGGACAAGGCACAGGGTTTCGGATTGGTGGTACATACCGGCACCAATGAGGTGCGGTTCAAAGTAAACGGACAAAGTTCCTATGCTCCGGCCGCACAATACTACGAGAAGATCTGGACCGCCCCAAGTTACAATTACCGAAATAGTTGTTCGATCGCAGCAACCACTTACAGGGTGCCACTCAATTATCTTTCAGGGGATTTTAATGGCGACGGGCTTACCGATGCCATCGCGATCAGCCAACCGTATTCCTATACCAACTGCCAAACGGTCACTCCCCCACCGGGACAAACCTGTGGCGGCCCACAACCGATCATGGCCGGGCCGGAACAGCTTTCAATAGGTACAGAGGAACCCAGTGCCAATGCGATGGCCGCTCCCGATGCTTGTTGCGACTGTACGCCGATCACCCAGAGCGGTTCTACGGTCTATTTTGTTAACCTGGACCGAAGGATCGCCACAGGGTTCGTCAAAACATCAGGAGGCCTTAGCGTTGCCTTGAACCCGAGCCACAAATTATTGACCGCAGATGTCAATGGCGACGGCAAGACCGATATCCTTCAGGTAACTTCAGGGCGGATCTATGCCTACACCCTTAGTGACAGCAATACGCTGCAAGCGCTCTGGAATACCGCCGATACCAGGATTCGGACCGATTATCCCATCTGGTTGGGCGATTACAACGGCGACGGCAAGACCGATTTTATGACCCCGACCGCCAACAACAGTACTACATTTGCCCTCTTCCTTTCAACAGGTTCGGGTTTTGTCAAACGGGAATCGGTCTATCCATTCACCTACAAACAATACAGCATCGCCACCAGTCCGATCAACTCCTTCGACCTGATACCAACCGACATCAACGGAGATGGCCGTACCGATATGCTGGAATACAGCACCGTGACGAACAATGGCAGTTCCAATGGCACCCAAACGGTAAAAATGTATTACAATACCTTTTCCACCGCCACCGATTTAACGCCCGCTTTCAGCTACATTACCTCGACTACGAAGACCGGGAACACCGTACATTTACCGGTCCCGATCTTCCTCAACTATGACCGGCCCAACGATAATTTCGATTTTGTGACCATCAGCAACCAGTGGCTCACGCCTTTCAGCTTTGGTTTGGACAATAAGAAAGATATGTTGCTCAACAGCATCACCAATAATGGCGTGACCCAGGCCATCACCTATCGAAATATGGTACCGGGAGAGGTGGGCCTCGATGGCATACCCGTATATGCGGAACTGAGCGGACAGACGTACCCTTATGTGGACATTTCCGTGGCCCGGGGCACAAAATTGGTAGCGGCCCTTGAGCGCACGGTCAGTGGCACCACCGCGATCCGACAGGTCTTTTCCTATCAAGGGGCTGTGGCCCATGCAGATGGCATGGGATTTATGGGCTTTTCCGGTCTTGCAAGGAGCGAATGGAACACCGGCAATACCGACAGGGTCTGGAATATTACCAAGCACGATATTGCCTTGCGAGGGGCTGTTACCAGTGCTTATTCAATTCCTTATACGGTGAATTTCGGAGCTATTCCATCCGACTATATCACAAAGACTTCCTATGTGAATGCCTTCTCCTTGGCGGCAAACAAGGTCTTTAAGCTCACCAATACCTCCAACGTACTACAGAACCGGCTCCAGGGCACCGCGGTTACGACGAGTTATCTCTACGATGCCTACACCAATCCTACCAAAATAACCGTCGACTATTCGGGGCAGGGCAGCAGTGTCACCGATATCACCTATGGAAACAATGGCGGGGCCACCTATTATTTCGGGCGGCCCCTGACCTCAAAAACGACCACGACCATTGGGGGCAATGCCTTTTCGACCGAGGAAACATATACCTATAACGGATATCTTCTCTGGAAACGGGATACTAAGGGCAATGGTATTTCAACGGCCGACAATGAGACCTATCTGTATGATGCCTTTGGCAATATCACAAAAAAGACAACAACACCTTTTGGTGCCAGCCCAAGGGATGTGATCTTTACGTATGACACTTCCGGTAGATACCTTTTGACCAGTAAGGATGTGGAAAGCCTGGTGACCACTTTTGAATACAACACCACCACGGGGACCCTTAAAAAGGAGACCAACCCTTACGGACTCATCACACAATATTTCTATGATGGCTGGGACCGCCTGATCAAGGTGACGGACTATTTGGGCAAGAACGCAAACACCACCTATGTTGAGGCCTCCAATGCCTATACCGTGACCGTGACCGCCGATGATGGGGGCAGTAAGATTACCGTTTATGATCCCTTAAAACGGGTCACAAAGGTCAGTCAAAAAGATGTTTTGGGGCAATGGGTCAACATAAGCTACCAATATGATAAATTTGACAGGGTGTGGAAGGAAAGCGAACCTTATATCGGGGCCAGTGCCACCCAATGGAACACTACGGACTATGATTTTTATGGCAGGCCGATCACGCTGACCTCCTATACCGGAAAGGTCACCAGCATCGCTTACTCCAACCAATCGGTGACCGTGAACGATGGCACCAAGACCGTGACCACCACCAAAGACGCCATGGGCAACATCACCCAGGTGACCGATCCCGGGGGGCCCATCACCTATACCTATTACGGCAACGGCGCCATGAAGACCTCAACGTTCGGGAGCATCACGATAAGCATGGAACAGGACGGCTGGGGCCGCAAGACCAAACTCACCGATCCCTCGGCGGGCATCTATACCTACACCTATAACGCCTTCGGGGAGCTGACCAACGAGACCACGCCCAAGGGCAGTACCGCCTATACCTATTCGCCCCTGGGCAAGTTGACCCAAAAAGCGGTCACCGGCGACGCGGGCACCAACATGACCATGTCCTACGGGTATGATGCCACGAGCAAATTGCCGACCACGGTGACCCTGACCAATGCCGACGGGAACAATAGCACCAGTACTTTTGCCTATGATTCCTATAAACGGATCTCCTCGACCATCGAGACCAATACCTACGCCAAGTTCACCAAATGGCTTACCTATGATGCCTTCGGGCAGGTGGCGACCGAAGAGAGCGAGGGAAGGCTGTTGAGCAACAACAAGTTCAGCAAGATCAAGGTGAAGAACACCTATGCCAACGGGCAGTTGAAAAACGTGAACGACTTCACCACCAACGAGGAACTCTGGAACATCACGGGCCTCAACGCCCGTGGGCAGGTAACCACTTCTACCATGGGGGTTGCCATGAAGCGCACCAATACCTATGATACCTTTGGCTACCTGACCCAGGCCCTTGCACAGAAAAATGTCACTACCACTGCGCTTGAGGTCATGAACTTGACCTTTAATTTCAATGCACAACGCGGTATTTTGAACAGCCGTACCAACAGCCTTTTTGCCTGGAACGAGACCTTTACCTACGACAACCAGGACCGTTTGCTCAGCTTCAATGATGGCAACGGGGCACGAAGCCATACGTATGACAGCAAGGGGCGCATAGATGTGAACAGCCAATTGGGGCAGTACAAGTACAGCACCACCAGTTTCCAGCAGACCGAACTGGCCCTGAATACCACTGGTGAGACGTATTATAATAATTATACCGCCCAGAACATCACCTACAATGCCTTCAAGAGTCCCGTGGAGATCAAGGAGGCCGGTAAGGATTGGATCAACTTCCAGTACAATGCCGGCATGGGCCGAGCCCACATGTTCTATGGCGATATGAACAGCGACAAGCTCTTACGCCCGTATCGCAAGCACTATTCGCAGGACGGCAGTATGGAAATCAAATGGGAAAAAGCGACGGGCAAGACCACCTTTGTGACCTATGTGGGCGGTGACGGCTATTCCTCCCCGGTGATCTACCACAGCGAACAGACCACCACCACCACGGCCCAGTACCTCTACCTGCACCGCGACTATCTGGGCAGCATCCTCGCCATTACCGATAAGAACGGGGCCTACAAGGAAAAAAGGCATTTCGATGCCTGGGGCAACATTGTGAAACTCACCGACGGCAACAACGTGGCCCTGACGAAGTTTGTAGTTTTGGACAGAGGCTATACCAGCCATGAACATCTGCAGGGCGTAGGGCTGGTACACATGAACGGCAGGCTCTATGACCCTATGCTGCACCGCTTTTTGATGCCCGACAACTTTGTGCAGGATCCCTATAGTTCATTGAGTTACAATAGGTATTCCTATGCGATGAACAACCCTTTGATGTATGTTGACTACAACGGTGAATTCGTCGCAGAAAGCATTGGAACCGGTTACCTACTTTGGATCGGTGCCGTAGCGATCTCCTCTGCCATCCTTAATTGGGGCGATGAGATAAAAAATGCCCAATACGGGCGTTGGTTGAAAACAAACTTTGGAAAGCCCATTGAGAAGTGGGTCAACAAACACATTGTCAATCCCTTGAGAAACCTCTTCGGCGGGGACAAACGCCCCGCCCCTGAAGTTTATATGGCCTCCATGCCCATGAATGCCGGATCGGGAGGACCGAACAATTTGCCTATATTTGGTACTTCGAGCGCCGGCGGTTTGGGAATACCGGGTGGTGGCCTACTGCGCACGGGTGCCGACTTCGTGCCCTTCGTGGGCAGCGGGCTCGACATCTATGAGGGCATTCGTGACGGTGACGGCTGGCAAGTCGCCATGGGGGCGGGTTTTCTCGTCCTGGATGTGGCGACCCTGGGCTCCTCCTCCTTGGTAAAGGGCGCGGTGAAAACGGGGGTAAAAGCCGGGGGAAGGTCGCTGGCCAAGGGAGCCGCTAAGACCGGAGCTAATGTAGTAGAGCAAGTTGCAGTACATGGTAACTCATTAAAGAGCCTTAAACCCACTTGGGGTTACAAACTATATTCTGCTGACAACACGTTCTTAAAGAACGGTATCACTTCAAAATTAATACCTGAAACTCGATACACTAAAGCTTTCATGTTAGATAAGAAAATGGTGCCATTCAAACAATTTCCTAACAGGCTTGAAGCATGGCAATGGGAGTTTCAGCAAAACCAAATCTTACGAGGCCCATTAAATTTAAATATGCACTAAGAATGGAAGTGAAAGATAATATTTTAGGTTGCTTTATGAAAATTGGGTTTGACCCGAATTTAACAGAACAGGACTTCGTCAATTTAGACAAAGCGTTTACTCCATATATTTGGGGAGAAAGAGGAATAAGCGATACGTTGAAGAAGTTGAAACATGAAGATTACGGTAAAGATATAGTGTTGGCATTGTTTCAATTTAATGTCAAGCCAACACCAATGGAGTTGCAAAGACTAAAAGAGATAGAACCTTACAGAGCAAAAGAAAAGGCAATCGGCATCCCGATAATCGTAAACGATGAGAATTTCTTTAACAAATCAGAGGAAGGGAGATATAGCTTTTTAAAGCAATCTATTTTACAAAAATTGGATTTATTGGAGGAAGTAGTCAAGAAAAAGAAACTGGACACAAACATGGAGCAGCTTAAAACCGACATACAAAAAATCTTGAATTAGAATACTCACATGACTTTTTTTATGCGTTTGAATTTGGCAATTCCCTTGCTATAGTAAACGTTACAATCGGGCTGTACCAGTTTTGCAAAAGCACAAGACGTTCTTTGGCATACAACCTGTTTTACCTGCACCGCGGCTATCTGGGCAGCATCCTGGCCATCACCGACACGGCCGAGCGTCAAGAAAAGGTACGGTGTCCCTTTTTAGCGAAGGAGCGGGCCCGCGCGATGGCGAAATTTTAAAGAAAAAAGGCATTTCGATGCCTGGGAGGGCCGAGCGTTAAGAAAAGCCAACGCTTTGGCTTTTTAGCGAAGGAGCCAGTCGGCGCACGGGCGGTAAAACTCACCGACGGCAACAACGTGGCCCTGACGAAGTTTGTAGTTTTGGACAGAGGCTATACCAGCCATGAACATCTGCAGGGCGTAGGGCTGGTACACATGAACGGCAGGCTCTATGACCCTATGCTGCACCGCTTTTTGATGCCCGACAACTTTGTGCAGGATCCCTATAGTTCATTGAGTTACAATAGGTATTCCTATGCGATGAACAACCCTTTGATGTATGTTGACTACAACGGTGAATTCGTCGCAGAAAGCATTGGAACCGGTTACCTACTTTGGATCGGTGCCGTAGCGATCTCCTCTGCCATCCTTAATTGGGGCGATGAGATAAAAAATGCCCAATACGGGCGTTGGTTGAAAACAAACTTTGGAAAGCCCATTGAGAAGTGGGTCAACAAACACATTGTCAATCCCTTGAGAAACCTCTTCGGCGGGGACAAACGCCCCGCCCCTGAAGTTTATATGGCCTCCATGCCCATGAATGCCGGATCGGGAGGACCGAACAATTTGCCTATATTTGGTACTTCGAGCGCCGGCGGTTTGGGAATACCGGGTGGTGGCCTACTGCGCACGGGTGCCGACTTCGTGCCCTTCGTGGGCAGCGGGCTCGACATCTATGAGGGCATTCGTGACGGTGACGGCTGGCAAGTCGCCATGGGGGCGGGTTTTCTCGTCCTGGATGTGGCGACCCTGGGCTCCTCCTCCTTGGTAAAGGGCGCGGTGAAAACGGGGGTAAAAGCCGGGGGAAGGTCACTTGCCAAGGGGGGAAGTAAGTATTTGTATCACTACACAAGCGAGGCAGCAGCGCAGAACATATCTAAAACAGGGTTAAGAACTGGTAAGGACGGGTTCTTATATTTAACTAATAAGGGCGGATTATCTCCATTACAAGCACAAATAGAATTAGCTTTACCCGCAAATAGAGCCTTAACTACTTCAATCCTTCGTATTGATTCATCGGGATTAAGTCCTTCAATAATCAGGAGAGTACAAGGGAATTTACCGGGCATGGGTGCTGGTGGTGGAACAGAGTTTTTATTCAATCAGTATATTCCTGCTAACCTTATTAAAATTTTTAAGTGATGGAAACTGGAAGAATAAAAACAGCCGTAGAGTTTTTAAAGGATGGGCAATCTTTTACCGTTGGTGATTTACGTTTAGGAATTGAAAACAATATTGTTATTGTTACTGGCTGGTCACAATATTCAAACATAGAGAACTTGACTAAGCACCAAGAATTAAAAGAGTTGGACGAGATAAAGATTTTATTTAAACGAATGATTTATGCATCCACAGAACTAAGAAACTTTATTGCAGATAAAAAAACAGAATACAATCTTTATTTTGATGACTATGGTAAGGGTTCAATTATTATATGCTCTGAAAAAGATGGAACAGTCAAATGGGAAATGGAACTCAAATAATTAATATCAAATACCTTTTTATCCTGGCGCAGAACCTTTGGGATAAGGAGAAATCATAGAAGTTGACCGAACCCTGCTGCCGCCAGTTTGCAACTGGCGGCAGCAAGAGTAAGCCGGTAAGCAAAAGGGTAAAACGTACTTTGAAATAAGTGTGCAATAAATGACCCTGGGCCAAACCTAAAGAAACAACCCGGTTGGTGCGTTGGTCAAAAAAGCATCAATGGCAGCAACACGCCCTTCACCAAGGGCATGATCGGCGGCGGGGTACTGGACCGTGGCTATACGGGTCACGAACATCTACTTGGGGTGGGGCTGGTACACATGAACGGCAGGCTCTATGACCCTATGCTGCACCGCTTTTTGATGCCGGACAATTTTGTGCAGGATCCCTATAGTTCATTGAGTTACAATAGGTATTCCTATGCGCTGAACAACCCTTTGATGTATGTTGACTACAACGGTGAATTCGTCGCAGAAAGCATTGGAACCGGTTACCTACTTTGGATCGGTGCCGTAGCGATCTCCTCTGCCATCCTTAATTGGGGCGATGAGATAAAAAATGCCCAATACGGGCGTTGGTTGAAAACAAACTTTGGAAAGCCCATTGAGAAGTGGGTCAACAAACACATTGTCAAACCCTTTAACAACCTCTTCGGCGGGGACAAGCGCCCCGCACCTGAAGTTTACATGGCCTCCATGCCCATGAATGCCGGATCTGGCGGACCGAACAATTTGCCTATATTTGGTACTTCGAGCGCCGGCAGTTTGGGAATACCGGGTGGTGACCTACTGCGCACGGGTGCCGACTTCGTGCCCTTCGTGGGCAGCGGGCTCGACATCTATGAGGGCATTCGTGACGGTGACGGCTGGCAAGTCGCCATGGGGGCAGGTTTTCTCGTCCTGGATGTGGCGACCCTGGGCTCCTCCTCCTTGGTAAAGGGCGCGGTGAAAACAGGGGTAAAAGCCGGGGGAAGGTCACTTGCCAAGGGAGCCGCTAAGTCGGGACTTGCTAACTCTAAAGCTATGGGAAGTGCTATGGAACATGCTTTAGTGATGTCGAGTTCAAAAACAGCAATCAATGTTGGTGGTAGAACAAGATTTCCAGATAGATTAGCCAATGGTCTACTTGAAGAATCTAAAAATGTTAAGCATCTCAACTTTACAGGACAGTTAAGGGATTATTTGAATTACTCACAGAGTAATGATTTGCAAATGATTTTACATACTCGCCATAACACTACTTTTTCTAAGCCACTTCAGCAATTAATAAATAACGGAACTATTATTAACAATAAAGTTCCAGGTTTCTAAAATATTAAGTATGACAGATATAGAAATACTAGAAAAGCGTTGGGCAGAATTGGCAAGCAAACCGAAAACAAAAGAAGAGATAGAAGAAACTCTTTTGCTTGCCAAAAAGATAGAATTAGAGCGAACAAAGGAATATCAAGGGTTAATAGATGAGCTTGCAGATATTGACATTAAAATAAGTTCCATTTGGGATTTAGTTAATACCAAAAGTAAATACTCAAAGGCTATTCCTGTTCTGATGAAGTATTTGCCTTTAGTTAATCATGTCAGAAATAAAGAAGGTATAATCAGGGCTTTAACTATTCCTGAAGCAAAAGGGCTTGTAGTCCCATTGTTGTTAAAGGAGTATTTGCAATTGCCAAAGGACAAGGTAAATTTAAAATGGGTTATTGGAAATGCTGTAAATGTAACAATCTCAAAAAGCGAAGTTGCCGATATTTTCCCCATAGTATTGAATAAAGAGAATGGTTTATCAAGGCAAATGTTTGTAACAGCTTTGGGTAAGATTAAGGCTGATAATGTAAAAAGTGTATTACTTCAATTATCTAATGATGATGATAAAGTTATCATGGAGGAAGCAAAAAAAGCATTAAAGAAAGTACTGTAAGATAAAGAGGTCCCAAAAGTTCAATCTGTTAATACCGAGCAAGATTTACTAGCCGAATTGAAAAAGAGACCACACTTAAATGATATTACTTTATCGGTCAAGCAGCATTTTAAATTAGCAGAATAAAACAAAGGCCCCTAATGCTGGTGTGCGCTTCGCGCTCGTGAGTTTTCTACAAGCCCTATAGGTTCTTTGACATAAAACCTGTTTTATCCGCACCGAGACCAAACTTCGGCTCCGCTCAGGATGAACTTCGGAGCCAGATGGTGCGCGGGCGGAAAATTGATCGACGGCAACAATGTCGCCCTGACCAAATTCGCGGTCCTAGACCGGGGCTACACCGGCCATGGGGCCGAGCGTAAAGAAACAGCCCGGTGGGCTGTTTTAGTGAAGGAGCCAGAGGGCGCGTAGGCAGAGGGCGTAGGGCTGGTACATATGAACGGCAGGCTCTATGACCCTATGCTGCACCGCTTTTTGATGCCGGACAACTTCGTGCAGGATCCTTATAGTTCATTGAGTTACAATAGGTACTCCTATGTGCTGAACAACCCTTTGATGTATGTTGACTACAACGGTGAATTCGTCGCAGAAAGCATTGGAACCGGTTACCTACTTTGGATCGGTGCCGTAGCGATCTCCTCTGCCATCCTTAATTGGGGCGATGAGATAAAAAATGCCCAATACGGCAGATGGTTGAACACAAACTTTGGAAAGCCCATTGAGAAGTGGGTCAACAAACACATTGTCAAACCCTTTAACAACCTCTTCGGCGGGGACAAGCGCCCCGCACCTGAAGTTTACATGGCCTCCATGCCCATGAATGCCGGATCTGGCGGCCCCAACAATTTGCCTATCTTTGGTACTTCGAGCGCCGGCGGTTTGGGAATACCGGGTGGTGACCTACTGCGCACGGGTGCCGACTTCGTGCCCTTCGTGGGCAGCGGGCTCGACATCTATGAGGGCATTCGTGACGGTGACGGCTGGCAAGTCGCCATGGGGGCGGGTTTTCTCGTCCTGGATGTGGCGACCCTGGGTTCCTCCTCCTTGGTAAAGGGCGCGGTGAAAACGGGGATAAAAGCCGGGGGAAGGTCGCTGGCCAAGGGAGCCGCTAAGACGGGAGTTAATGCGGTAGAGCAAGCAGCAGTCCACGGAAACTCATTATTAAGCACCAAACCAACTTGGGGATACAAACTGTTTTCTAATGACGGAACATTTTTGAAGAACGGAATTACAAACAAACTCATTCCCGAAACCCGATACACTAAAGCATTTATGTCAGACAAGTATATGGAAGCAATCCCTTTTCCTAACAGGCTTGGGGCTTACCAATGGGAGTTCGGACAAAATCAAATTTTACGTGGACCATTAAACTTCAATATGCACTAACAATGAGTGATAATAAAAATATATTTGGTTGTTATGTTTCAATAACACAGGCTTATCCTGATGCTGACCAACAAACAAAAGATTTAGCAACAGAGCAAGGGCGATTATTTAGGACTTACGTTTGGGGCGAAAAAGGTATTTGCGAGACTATTAAAAAGTTGAACCAAGAAGATTACGGAAAGGATTTGAAATTGGCATTGTTTCAGTTTTATGTAAACCCAATACCAATAATGGAGCAAGCTTTAAAAGAAATAGAAGCTTACCGAAAGAATGAAAAATCAATTGGCATACCGATAGTAATAAACGATAAAAATTTCTTTAGCCAAACCGAAGAAGGACGATACAGCTTTTTGAAACAATCTATTTTACATAAATTGGATTTATTGGAGGAAGTAGTCAAGAAAAAGAAACTGGACACAAACATGGAGCAGCTTAAAACCGACATACAAAAAATCTTGAATTAGAATACTCACATGACTTTTTTTATGCGTTTGAATTTGGCAATTCCCTTGCTATAGTAAACGTTACAATCGGGCTGTACCAGTTTTGCAAAAGCACAAGACGTTCTTTGGCATACAACCTGTTTTACCTGCACCGCGACCAAACTTCGGCTCCGCTCAGGATGAACTTCGGAGCCAGATGGTTCGCGGGCCGTAAAATGGACCGACGGCAACAATGCGGCCCTGACGAAGTTCGCCATTTTGGACAGAGGCTATACCGGCCATGGGGCCGAGCGTAAAGAAACAGCCCGGTGGGCTGTTTTAGTGAAGGAGCCAGAGGGCGCGTAGGCAGAGGGCGTGGGGCTGGTACATATGAACGGCAGGCTCTATGACCCCATGTTGCACCGCTTTTTGATGCCGGACAATTTTGTGCAGGATCCCTATAGCTCATTGAGTTACAATAGGTACTCCTATGCGATGAACAACCCTTTGATGTATGTTGACTACAACGGTGAATTCGTCACAGAAAGCATTGGAACCGCATACCTACTTTGGATCGGTGCCGTAGCGATCTCCTCTGCCATCCTTAATTGGAGCGATGAGATAAAAAATGCCCAATACGGCAGATGGTTGAACACAAACTTTGGAAAGCCCATTGAGAAGTGGGTCAACAAACACATTGTCAATCCCTTGAGAAACCTCTTCGGCGGGGACAAGCGGCAGGCCCCTGAAGTTTACATGGCCTCCATGCCCATGAATGCCGGATCGGGCGGACCGAACAATTTGCCTATATTTAGTACCTCCGGTGGAGGTGGAATTTCGATATTTTCATTTGACGAAGCTCCGATACAAGATTTTAAGGGCTTTTGGGGTGGAGCCAATTACTTTTTAACAGGAGGTATCATAGACGGTTTCCGATATGATTATGACGGAAACGCGGTAGGGCTGGCTCCTTCAATGGGAGTTGCACCCACACCAGGTATTGGAAATTTAGGCAATGCAGTTAAGGGCGGTACCACTATATTAGGCAAATTTCCAGAATATATAGAGCTCGGTAAAAAACTTAATGCTAGAACATTTAGCATTCCATCAAATATTTGGAATGGAATGACTTCTACACAGCAATGGGCAGCTAATCTAAAATTTCTCAATAGAACAATAGCAAGAGGGGATAAAATTATATTATCAAACCCAGTGAAGAATATTAATAATGTCTACGGATATTTTCGTAAGGAACTGGACTATTTATTGTCTCAGGGATATAGATTAAGCAAGGACGGTAAAGAATTAATAAAATAGCTTAGATGAACAAAAAACTTGTATTGGGGATATTGAATATTCCGAGAATTTTTTTTAATCCTAATAATAATAAATCGGTATATACACTTTTAAAAGAAACAGGATATTTTCTAAAGAAAAATGAAATCGACGAGAAAGCTATCATCGATTCACTAGAACAAAATTCAAAATATATTGAAGATTGGTTGGAATGGTCGGCAAACAAACGTACCGATTCCGGCTGGTATTTCAAAGTTGGGGAAAATAAAGGTAATACTATTGGCTATCTCGATTCAGAAAAGGGAATAACAAGGCAAAAGAAGTATTCTGATGTCAAGATTGCTTGTGCAAAATATATCGTATTAGAGATTGAGGGTATTGTAAACAGTTGAAACATTAAAATAATTACTTAGGCACTAACCAATAATTGATACATAATGAATACACTGATTTTCAGAATGTAACGAATTTTGGCGATTTGCAAATTACTGGAAAGGCAATACCCCCCCATTAGCGCGAGTGTCACTTAACGATGTGCGAACTTTCTAAGCGCCAAAAAAGTTCTTTGACATAATATTCCTTAAAATTTAAAGAGTCTCTTTTTGGATATAACTTAAATTGGACCTCAAATTAATTGACTATAAACAAGATTATTCAAATTATCCCGAATGGCTAAATGCTGCACTAAAATATTTAGAATGATAAAGATGAAATATTTTGTTTTAACATATACTGGAAAACCAATAGGGGAAAGTGGCGAAAACTGCGGTACAAAATATGATTTAAATTTCGCATGTGATGTCTGTGGTACAGGGGCCCGTATTGTGTGGAACTTAAGAACCAATAAATTAAATAAAACCTCAAAAGCTATTTTTCAAACAGTGGATGGAGATTTTATTATTTCGGAAAATTTATACAATATGATCATAAACATAAATATTCAAATTGGTAAGTTGAAAAAAGTAGTGGACAAAAAAGGTAATTATTTGCCACTTTATCATTTATATTCTGAAATTAATTTACCGAAATCCTTGGAAACCAATGGTCTGATTGTTGAAAACCAATGTTTGGGTTGCAAAAGAAACGGTTACTTTAATGATGTCATTATTGGTGATTTAAATTTAGGAGTACAAACTGTCGTCCGTCCAGTAGTATTGATATATGATAAACCAAGTGTAGCAGAACTCGCAGACTCTGAAATATTTAATTCTTGGGAACATATGGGACTTTCCAATAAGGAAGCGAAAGGAAATCTGGTAGTCAGGTTCGCAAGACCTCTAATGATTGTCAGCGAGAAACTCAAGCAGATAATAGAAAATAGCCGACCGGAAGAATTCAAATTTGAGCCAATTAGAATCATTTAGGAAAGCTTGAAGAAGGCCCCCTTATCAGCTCAATGCATGAGCCGATTAAAATTGCCTTTCGGCCCATAATCAGAAATTAGGACACCAAAGTGCTTTCCTACAACCGACCGCGGTCGATGTACTGGCTATAAATTCAAACCAGCGCATTGATTGGAAATACGATTACGGAGAATTACAAATGCTAAATTATAATTTCATCCTTGCCTCATCGCCTAATATCAAATAAAAAACAGCCCCATGGAGGCTGTCTTCGGTACATTTTAAAATAACATAAAGTTATAGATCGCCAATTATTTCCGCTCAAGAATGATCTTCCACGGTCGCATTTGGGGCATTTTTCTTAACCGAGGCAATTCCGTTTTCCATGGCAGAAGCACTGGAGTACATTTCGCTTGCACCTATAACCTGACCATTGGTCGCTTTAAGGTTGAAATAATGGCTCCCGTCCTTTGCCGCCTTTTTTTCATATTTCTTATCATCTTGGGCATTGGTCTTTACCGAAGTTATGCCATTTTCACAGGAGGGTTTGGTTTTGTAGGCCTCACTGCTTAAAATAACTTGACCGTTGGTGGCTTTTAGATTAAATCTGAATTGTCCAGATTTGTCTTTTTTAATTTCAAATTTTCCCATTTTAATGTTTTTTTAGTGACCGTAATTTAAGCATTTTCAATCAAAAAAGCGAGTGAAACAAAGTTTCACGCTGCAAGCCCCAAAACCTTACCGAGCTAATACTACTGAGCGGTGCAAAGAGATGGTTTTGCAACAAACTTTTTCAATGTTTTCAAGGGTTTCGGGACTTTTTGCAACAAACTTTTATTGTGAACTGCAATTAAAAATATGATTTAAGTTCGTTTAACCATTTAATATTCAAGGCATTGGATATTAAACCGGACACCATAACATCGCTTTAGCGTGTTATCCTCTTGCTATTCGAACTTTATCCACTTCGCCGCTAAATTTTGAATACTTCCATAGGCTACATCATATTCAAAAAGCAGGTTGCGCCCTATTGGATTTTTGTTGGACGCTTACCTATCGGGACGCTGCAAAAACCCAACAGGATCCAAGCGCAAAAGTTAAGGGTAAGGATTTGGGACGGTTTTTAGTTTTCCAGGTCATTTTCGTTGGGGGGAATTGAAATCTTATCTGCGTTCATCTTTTCTTTTAATCCCTGCATCTCCTGCGCAATTCTGCCATCAAGAACCTTGGCATAAATTTGGGTGGTCCTCAAGGACCGATGTCCCAACATTTTACCTACCGATGCTATCGAAATGCCATTTGATAAAGTGACCGTTGTGGCAAAGGTATGTCGGGCCAAATGCGTGGTCAGATTTTTATTGATACCGCATACATCGGCAATCTCTTTTAAATAGGCATTCGATTTTTGATTCGTCAATACGGGCAGGACACCTTTACCGTCGACTACGTAGGGATGCTCACTATATTTTTCGATGATAACTTCAGCGGGGGGAAGTATCGGGATACTACTGAGCGTTTTTGTTTTCTTTCGCGCCATTTTGATCCATCGATCGCCATTGATCCCAATAACGATGTCTTCCGATTTCAATTCTTTTACATCGGAGTATGCCAACCCGGTATAACAACAAAAAAGAAAAATATCCCTTACCAGCTCCAGACGGGGCATAAAGGATCTTTTATTCCGTAAAGCATCAAGTTCGATCTGGGTGAGATACTGCTTTTCTTTCGTTTTCCATGTGGCCTTCCAATGAAAGAAAGGGTCCCTGGAAATCCATTGATTGGCATAGGCAATTCGAATGATCTTTTTGAAGTTGACAATGTATTTGACCACGGTGTTATGGTCGCAGTTTTTTTTCGATTTTAAATAATACTCCAATCCGGTAATGAACTTATGGTCAACCTTTCTTACGGGAATATCATTTCTTCGATAGGCGTGATCTATATAATCCGAGACATGCTTTTTGGCAGCTTTGTAGCGCTGTAAAGTACCTTTTGTAAAACCCTTGCCGATCAGACTTTCAATTTCGTCGTTATGCTCCTGAAAGATTTCAAGAACCATGTGCTCTTTACCTTCTTTGCCCAAATAGGTGTTTTTGATAATTGCCGCCGAGACATCATTTCGCTCCTTTAATAAGTTATCGTAGATTTCAAAGAGTCGGTTTTTGACATTGTCCAAAAATCTGTTGAAGTTGGAAACTTCCACGGAAGTTCCTCTTAATCTTCCACCATGTGAATCCCATCTTTGTTCATCCACGGCACGCCGTAAGCTGAACTCAGCTCGTTTTGAATTTACGGTAACCCTGCAATAAATGGTTACTTTTCCATCGGTATCGGATTCCCTTTTTTTTGGGTAAAAAAGGATGTTGATCGTTCCAAACATAGGTGACACTTTAAAATAGTCACCAGAAGGTACAAAAAACAAATGTTAAAGTTTCTCCGTAATGTTTTCTTTAACAGTGAATTACAGCGATGGCGGTGACTCTTTCAAAGGGGTGTTCACAGGCACCGCGAGAGGCACCTTTTGTATGGTTTTATATGGTATTTTTTGACATCAAATAAAATGAAAAAGCCCGTAAATGGTTAATTTACAGGCTTTTGCGAATAATTCAATGACTTCTAAGCGGTCCGGACGGGACTCGAACCCGCGACCCCCTGCGTGACAGGCAGGTATTCTAACCAACTGAACTACCGAACCGTGGCGTTTAGCGGATGCAAATATACACCGCTAATTCTATTGCACAAACTATTTTCCCAAAAAAGGACCGCGCTTACAGAAAATTCTGCCGCTCCACCAAATAAGTGTTCAATACCCTTGCAAAATCGGCCTTGACGTCGACCTCCACATATTTGATCTTGTATTGGGCACATTTCAGTTTGAGGGCGCCAAAGTATTCGGCCATGCTTTTTGTATAGGCCTCCTTGATATTGTCGGCATAAAGATCGATATGTTCTCCGGTTTCCACATCCCAAAACCTTTTGGGGGTGTTTTCAAAATCGAACTGGACCTCGGTACCACGGTCGAGCAGATGAAAGAGCACCACCTGGTGCTTGTTATATTTTAAGTGCCGAAGCGCATCGAACAATTTTTCGTCTTCGGTGGCAGTTTGCAGCATGTCGGTGAACAGGAAGATCAGGCTTCGTCGCTTGATTTTCTCCGCAATCAGATGCAAATGCAGGTAGGTCTCCGTCTGCGCCGCCCGGCTTTCCTGTAAAAGCATCTCCTCCAATTTCGCCAACAACATTTGGTGGTGCCGCTCGCTGCCCTTTTCCGGGGCATAAAAATTATAGGTGTCGGAAAAGACGCTGAGGCCGACCGCATCGCGCTGCTTCTTCAAAATGTTCATCAAAGCCGCGATTGCCAGAACCCCATATCCGATCTTGTTCAAATGGTCGAGATCCAACTTCTTCACCATGGGATAATACATCGAGGGCGAATGGTCGAGTATCATATGGCAGCGCAGGTTGGTCTCCTCTTCGTACCTTTTGGTGTAGAGTTTATCGGTTTTGGCGAACAGTTTCCAGTCGATATGCTTGGTGCTTTCCCCTGTGTTGTAAATTTTGTGCTCGGCGAATTCCGCGGAAAATCCATGAAACGGACTCTTGTGGATACCACTGATAAAGCCTTCCACCACCTGGTTGGCCAGCAGTTCCAGATTTTGGAAAAGGAGGGCTTTATTGAGTTCCGATTGCAGTTTCATGTCACTAAGTTAAAACAAAAAAAGGCTTGACATCCGCCAAGCCCCTTATAACAAAATAAATCGTTGTATTTTATAATGCCGCGTCAATGGCGTCGGTATACACCTTTTTCGGGGATACCCCTACTTGCCGGTTCACGATTTCACCATTTTTGAAGACCAATACGGTGGGGATGTTGCGCACGCCATATTTAGCGGCGAATTCTTGGTTGGCATCCACATCCACTTTGCCCACAACAGCCTTTCCTTCATATTCAGTGCTCACCTCATCTATGATCGGGCCGACCATTCTACAGGGTCCGCACCAAGCTGCCCAAAAATCAACGACTACCGGTTTATCACTTTTTAATACCACCTGATCGAAGGTAGCATCGGTTATTTCTAATGCCATGTTATTTTATTTAATGATTATGCAAATTTAGTCATTTATTTCAACTGTTCCTTACTGACCCTATATATGTAAAACCTATGCCCCCATTGCCAAAGTTTATGGAAGTCAGGGCCATGCCGATCGGTAAATGTCAATTCAATTTGAAGTGCACTTCCTTTTCCTCCAATGCCGTTAACAATTCACTGGTGATCTGCACTTTCTGCTTTCTGCTCGACATGCGCACCTTGATCGCGTCCTCCATACCATAGATTTCAAAGTTCAACGGGTGCATCCCCTTATGGGAAACCAAAGTGTCCTTCAAATCTGCAATGCCCTCTTTCTTCAAGGCATCGATGTTCAGCTTTATGGTGAGTTTCTTCGCATAGGTTTCCATCACTTCCTGCAACAGCATAAAACTATTGAACTGCAATCGGGCATCCCCCTTTTTCCCGGTGTCCCTGTTGATCCAACCTTCCCGTACGTACACCTTCAGGTACACAAAGGAATTGATCATCAAAAAATGTCGGTATTTCAGGTATTCTTCCCCAAAAATTCGGAACTCGAAGGAATCGGTATAGTCTTCCATCGTAAAGGAGGCCCAGCCCTTTCCGTTCTTGGAGGTACGGTGTTGCACATCGGTGATGACCCCTGCAAAAGAAAGTTCCTTGTTCACATACTCCTCCAAATTGTTGGCATAGGATACACTGGCATTGCAAAATGCATTGATCTCGGTCTTAAAGTCGTCTAGGGGATGGCCCGAGATATAGATGCCCACCACTTCCTTCTCCCGCCTCAATTTTTCCATGGTGCCCCATTCTTCGCAAGGCGGCACGATCGGTTCGGGGATCTGTACCTCACTGGCATCGCCGAACAGGCTCACCTGACTTGAATTTTTGTTCTCTTGGAATTTGGCCCCGAATCGTATCACCTTCTCCAAAAGGGAAATACCATCCCCGTCGTCGTGGAAATACTGTGCCCTGTGGGTGGTACCGAACGAATCGAAGCCGCCGGCCACGGCCAGGTTTTCAAAGGCCTTTTTGTTGGCCGCTCTCAGATCGATGCGCTTGGCAAGATCAAAGACCGATTTGAAGGGCCCGCTCCTTTTTTCTTTGTTCGACTATGGTTTCCACAGCGGCCCTCCCTACCCCTTTGATCGCACCCATGCCAAATCGTACGGCGTTGTTCTTGTTCACGGCAAACTTGTAGTAGGATTCATTGACATCCGGCCCCAACACCTGCAAGCCCATCCGTTTGCATTCTTCCATGAAAAAGGTGACCTGCTTGATGTCGTTCATGTTGTTGCTCAACACGGCGGCCATATATTCAGCGGGATAATGTGCCTTTAAGTAGGCGGTTTGATAGGCGATATAGGCATAACAAGTGGAGTGGCTTTTGTTGAAGGCATAGGAGGCAAAGGCTTCCCAATCTTTCCAGATCTTTTCAAGGACCTCCCTGGGATGGCCGTTCCGTTCCCCGCCATCCAAAAATTGGGGCTTCAGTTTCTGCAAGAGGGCAAAAATCTTTTTCCCCATGGCCTTACGCAGTACATCGGCTTCCCCTTTGGTGAACCCGGCCAGTTTTTGTGACAAGAGCATCACCTGTTCCTGGTACACCGTAATGCCATAGGTCTCTTTGAGGTACTCCTCCATTTCCGGCAGGTCGTACCTTAATTTCTGCGATACCGTTCTTCCGTTCGATAAAACTCGGGATATATTCCATCGGCCCTGGACGGTAGAGCGCGTTCATCGCGATGAGGTCATCAAAGACAGAGGGCTTCAGGTCTTTCATGTGCTTTTGCATCCCCGGTGATTCGTACTGGAAAATGCCTACCGTATCCCCTTTTTGAAAGAGTTCATAGGTCTTCTCGTCGTCGAGGGGAAAATCGTCCGGAACCAGATCGATGCCGTGCCTGGCCTTGACGATCTTTACGGTATCCTTGATCAAGGTCAGGGTTTTAAGGCCCAGGAAGTCCATCTTAAGGAGTCCCGCATTTTCAACCACCGAGTTGTCGAACTGGGTGACGTACAGATCGGAGTCCTTGGCGGTCGCCACCGGGACAAAATCGGTGATATCGCTGGGGGTGATGATCACCCCACAGGCATGGATGCCCGTGTTTCGCAGGGAACCTTCCAAGACCCTGGCCATTTTGAGGGTACGGCCTTCCAGATCGTCGCCTTCGGAAATGTTCAAAAGTTGTTGCACCTTTTCGAAATCCTCGGAACGGAAACGCTTTTTGAGCTCGGCTTCCTCCGCCCCGAAGATCTTGTCGAGTTTTGACATGGTGGGAATCAACTTCGCGATCCTGTCGGCATCGCCCAAAGGCAGGTCCAGGACCCTGGCCGTATCCCTGATGGACGATTTTGCCGCCATGGTGCCATAGGTAATGATCTGTGCCACTTGGTTGGCACCGTACTTGTTGATCACATAGTCCATGACCTTGCCGCGGCCCTCATCATCAAAATCGATATCGATATCGGGCATGGAAACCCGGTCGGGGTTCAAAAAGCGCTCAAAAAGCAGGTCGTACTTCAAGGGATCGATATTGGTGATCTTGAGGCAATAGGCCACCACCGAGCCTGCCGCCGAACCCCTTCCCGGCCCGACGGAAACCCCCATGTTCCGCGCTTCCCGGATAAAATCCTCCACAATGAGAAAATAGCCGGGATAGCCCGAGTTTTCAATGGTTTTCAATTCGAAATCGATGCGCTCGCGAATCGCTTCGGTAATCTCGGGATACCGTTTTTTTGCCCCTTCATACGTGATATGCCTGAGGTAGGCATTCTCTCCGCGTTTGCCCCCATCGACCGCATCGTCGGCAATCTTGAATTGGGCAGGGATATCAAAATTAGGCAAAAGTACTTCCCGCGCCAGCTCAAAGGATTCAATCTTATCGACGACCTCCTGAATGTTCAGTATCGACTCGGGAAGGTCCTCGAAGAGCGCCTTCATTTCGTCCTGCGACTTAAAATAGTATTCCTGGTTGGGCAGTCCGTAACGATAGCCCCTTCCCCGGCCTATGGGAGTGGCCTGTTTTTCGCCGTCCTTGACGCACAGGAGGATGTCATGTGCCTCCGCATCCTCCTTGGCACAGTAATAGTTATTGTTGGTCGCCACCAACTTCACCTGATGTTTTTTGGCCAGGGCGATCAAAACCGGGTTCACCCGATCTTCGTCCTCTTGGCCATGGCGCATGATCTCGATGTACAGGTCATCGCCAAACTGATCCTTCCACCATAAAAGGGCTTCTTCGGCCTGGTTTTCGCCAACGTTCAAAATTTTTCCGGGCACCTCCCCATAAAGGTTACCGGTGAGCACGATCAGGTCGTCTTTGTATTGTTCCACCACCTTTCGATCGATACGGGGCACATAATAGAAGCCATCGGTATAGGAGAGGGAAGACATCTTGGCCAGGTTATGGTAACCCTTCTTGTTCTTCGCCAACATCACGATCTGGTAGCCGTAGTCCTTGGTGTTCTTGTTGGTATGGTCGTCACAGACGAAAAATTCGCAGCCCAGGATCGGGGTGATTTCCGATTCTGTCGGGGTTTCCCCATGATTCACCGCAATGGTATTCCTTTCGATCACCCCCGCATTGTGGGCTTTCACCTCTTTCACGAAATGAAACACCCCCATCATATTGGCATGGTCGGTAAGGGCCACCGCCTTCATTTGATTTTCGGCCGTAGAGCGTATCAGATCTTTGATATCGATGGTCGACTGCAATACCGAAAACTGGGAATGGTTGTGAAGGTGCACAAATTGGGCAGATTCCAAAGTTTTCAGGTTCTCTTTGATTTCCGCCTGTGAAACCTGTGCGGTATCCTGGTCCCAAAGTTGATCCGCAATTTTTTTGGAGGCCTTTTTAAGATTGACATGCTTCAGCCCGACCGGGACGAACGGCCCGGGATTGGTTTCCAGAAAATGCTCAAAATAATCCGGGGCCACCTGTAATTGTTCCTTGGTGTAATGGCGGCGGCGCAACAATTCGAGGAAACATCTGGAAGTGGCCTCCACGTCGGCCGTGGCATTATGGGCCTCGGAGAAGGGTTCGCCGAAAAGATGTTCATGGAGCTCGGTAAGCGTCGGCAGTTTGAACTTGCCCCCCCTGCCCCCTGGCAATTGGCACAATAAGGCCGTTTCTTCGGTACAGGTATCCAGAACCGGCAATGATTGCAGGGTGTTTTCCATCCCTGTCCGATGGAATTCCGCCCCTATGATGTTCACATCAAAGCCTACGTTCTGTCCCACGATGAACTTCGCCCCGGCACAGGCCTTGTTGAATTTCTCCAGCACCTCCTTTAAGGGCAGGCCACGTTCCTCGGCCAAAGCGGTGGAAATACCATGTATTTTTTCGGCATCATAGGGAATGTTGAAGCCCTCCGGCCGCACCAGATAATCTTGTTGGTCGATCAGTACGCCCATGGCATCGTGCAGCTGCCATGCGATCTGAATACAGCGTGGCCAGTTGTCGGTGTCGGTGATCGGGGCGTCCCAACGTTTGGGAAGGCCGGTGGTTTCTGTATCGAAAATAAGGTACATGCGGGGTGTTTTATCGGTCTAAAAAGCAAGGTTAAAAATAAGGAAAAGTATCGCCATGGTAAAAGGGAGTTGTCATGAGTTATCAACCCTTGGTACATTGCCCCATTTTGGTGGTTCTCGGTAATATTGGCTATCTTCAAGGCAATCAATGGAACAACTATATGGGTACAATACAAAATCGTTTGGTGGCATATCCTTGTTTATTTTGGATGTTTTTGTTTTTGACGGTTTCGGCAGGCCACGGACAAAAATCCTCGGAGCCCCTGCCCAACTTCATCATTATTTTTGCGGACGATCTGGGCTATGGCGATCTGGGCATTTATGGCCATCCCACCCTAAAAACACCAAACCTCGACCGCATGGCCATGGAAGGCCAAAAGTGGACCAACTTCTACGCAGCGGCCAGTGTCTGCACCCCGAGCAGGGCGGCCTTGTTGACGGGAAGGTATCCGGTGCGCAGCGGGATGTCGAGCAATGTCAACCGTGTGCTTTTCCCCGATTCGAAAAACGGTCTGCCCGCCGATGAAATTACCCTGGCAGAGCAACTGCAAAAGGTAGGATACAGCACGGCCTGTATCGGAAAATGGCATTTGGGCCACAAAGAACAGTATCTCCCAACGAACAATGGCTTCGACTATTATTTCGGAATTCCCTATTCCAATGATATGGATATGGACGGGGGACATCCTTATATGGAATACTGGCAACAACCCGATGATTCGATCAAAACGGAACATTTTAATGTGCCCTTGATGCGAAATACCGATATCATCGAGCGGCCTGCCGATCAAAGGACGATCAGCCGCCGCTACACCGATGAAGCCATTTCCTACATTGAACAAAAGAAGGGCAAACCTTTCCTGGTATATCTCGCCCATAACTTCCCCCATATCCCTTTGTTCGCCTCCGAGGCCTTTAAAAACACCAGCAAAAGGGGGCTCTATGGCGATGTGGTCGAAGAGATCGACCATGGGGTAGGAAGGATCCTCAAAACCCTGGAAGTACTCGGTCTGGTTGAAAATACCATTGTGGTCTTTACTTCCGATAATGGGCCGTGGCTGCCATTCCAACAGAACGGCGGCAGCGCCGGACTTCTAAGGGACGGGAAAGGGACCACTTGGGAAGGGGGCATGCGGGAGCCGGCCATCTTCTGGGCCCCCGGCAAAATAAAGCCGGGGGTGATCACCGAAATTGGCTCGACCATGGATCTCTTTACAACGTTCAGCAAGATGGCAGGGGCGGAAATGCCATCGGACAGGATCATTGATGGGGTCGATCTGAGTTCGACTTTGTCCACTGGCGACCCCAGTCTCCGGAAGAGCATGTTGTACTACAGGGGAACCGAACTATATGCGGCCAGATCGGGGCCTTACAAGGCACACTTTATTACCCGGGGCGCTTATGGGCAGTCGGAAGAACGCTTGGAACACCCGACGCCCTTGTTGTTCAATTTGGACCATGACCCGTCGGAACAATATGATATTGCGCAGTCACATCCGGAAGTGTTGCAACAGATCAATGACTTGGTAGCCCAGCATCGGTCGAATCTGGTAAGGGGTGAAGACCAACTTGCCGAACGGGAATAATGTAAATTTTCACCAGCTATTGTACATTAAAGGAAATGGTCTATATTTGCAGCCCCGAAAAATGGGAAAAAAGAATTAATAACCGAGGGTCGGGCACCCTGCAAAATTAATGTGATATGCCAGTAAAGATTAGACTACAAAGACACGGAAAAAAAGGTAAACCTTTCTTTTGGATCGTAGCGGCCGATAGCCGTGCCAAAAGAGATGGAAAATTCCTGGAGAAGCTGGGAACCTACAACCCCAATACCAATCCCGCAACCATCGATATCGATGTTGACCATTCGGTGAAATGGCTCCAGAACGGGGCACAGCCCAGCGATACGGCAAGGGCCATCCTTTCTTACAAAGGAATTTTGTTGAAGCACCACCTCTTGGGAGGGGTAAGAAAAGGGGCATTGACCGAAGAGCAGGCCGAAGAAAAATTCAATGCCTGGCTTGAAGAAAAGGAAAATACCATCGCAGCCAAAGTAGGCGGACTTGACAAAGCCAAGGCAGAAGCCAAGGCCAAAGCCTTGAAAGCCGAAAAAGAGGTAAGCGAAAAACGCGCATTGGCAGCGGTTGAGGCCGAGGCCCCGGCAGCTGAAGCAGTGGTTGAAACCCCTGTAGCGGAGGAAGTGGCGGAAGCAGCGCCCGTTGAAGCGGAAGTGGCCGAAGAGGCCCCTGCAGCCGAAGAAGCGGTGGAAGAAGCACCGGCAGCCGAGGAAGCAGTGGAAGAACCCAAAACCGAAGCTGCAGCTGAAGCGCCTAAGCAGGAAGAAGAATAGATTTTATAAGGAACGATGCGAAAGGAAGATTGTTTCTACCTCGGAAAAATCGTTTCGAAATATAGTTTTAAGGGAGAATTGTTGGCGAAACTCGACACCGATGAACCCGAACGCTACGAAAATCTGGAATCAGTTTTTGTGCTCCTGTCCGGAGACAATCTGGTTCCTTTTTTTATTGACAAATGCCGACTGCACCGATCGAACCTGTTACGGATCGATTTCGAGGAGGTGAAGAACGAAGCGGCGGCAGATGGCATCATGGGATGCGAGCTATACCTGCCCTTGTCCTTCCTGCCTCCCTTGGAAGGCAATAAATTCTATTTCCACGAAGTGATCGGTTTTTCCATGGTCGATAGCGTTCATGGAAATATCGGCACCATCACGGGTGTCAACGACACCACTGCCCAGGCTTTGTTCGAAGTGGAAAAGGAGGGGAAACGGCTCTTGATCCCGATTACCGATGCGGTGGTGACCAAGGTTGACAGGGGCAAAAAAACAATTTTTGTCACTACCCCTGATGGCCTTGTCGAACTTTATTTGGGCTAATTTTAAACCCACTCCAAAATTTTCATCTTAGGTACTATTGGGCAATGGCCCCCGCACAGTACTCCATACATTTCCTTACTTCGGTGATGGGATCGGAATCTGCCGGAACATCGTACTCCAATTCAATGGTCGCCGGAAACTTATATTGGTTGTCACGCATGAGCTGCAATACTTGGGTCAAGGGCGTATCCCCTGTTCCCCAGAGCACATTTCCCTTACCATGCTCGGGAGATTGACGGTCCTTGACGTGCATGCTCAAAATGCGGTCGTGCTTTTGTTTTATGATTTCAAGTGGCTCTTTGTTCCCTGCTGCCACATAATGGCCAATGTCAAGATTTAGTCCGTTATAGGGCGATTGTTGCAGGGCAGTATCCCAAAAAGTCGGCGTCTGCTGTTCATGGCCATGGTATCCGATGTAAACCTTGTGTTGCGCACCCATGGCTCCCAATTTTTTGGTCCAGGCATCGTCACTGGGATGTTCCAAGGTGACATGGCTTGCACCCAAGTTTTTGGCGGCCCGCAGACCCCAATCGATTTCGATATCGGTATTGTCCTTCCCAAAGGCTGCCGGTTTGAACGCATAGATCTCTACGCCGGCATCATTGTACATCTTGCGAAGTTCAGCAAACTTATCCATATTGACCTTGGCACGCCAAAGGGCCACTTCTTGATTATAGGCCGTCATGCGTTCCTGCATTTCTGCCATCTCCTTTTCTTGGTTATCGGTGAGGGCGCCATCGCGTTTGGCCCTCATAAGTCCGTAGAAGGCACGGCGGTCTACCGGATTTTCCGGTTTGCCGGCGAAGCTCTCGGCCGGATCGCCCATCAACTCAACGGCGTTGATGCCACAATCGAGCACATATTGCAGGGTCGCTTCGGCACTTTGATCGGGCATGCTTCTAAAGGAATAGGTGATCACGCCAAGTGTTACGCCGCCGATCAGCTTACTCCGCTTCTTAAGGGAGGGGATGATGGCCGGGGCACCAAAGAGCGACGGGGCCGCAAAAGCGGTGGCGGCCGCAAAAGCCGTTGTGGTACCGATAAATTTTCTCCTGCTCAAATTGTTCTTGTCATCTTTCATAATTGTACATTTTAACGCTTGTTTAGTTGATACTTTTATCTTCTTGGAGCATGCCATATAATTTCATTTGCCGCATCGACCATGGAATTTCACCTTCTTCGTCCATATTGGCCGTGAGCATGATTCGGAGGAATTTGCCGCGCGCCGGTTCGAACAATATGGCAACCTCCTCATCACTGCCTGCCCCTTGCGATACCGTTCTCCAATTCGTGCCGTCCGTGGAGACCTGCACTTCATATTCCCGCGGATAGGTTTGGTAGGGCGGGATATTCTCCCGCCAACTTCCCCGCCTCTTGGGTGGGGCATTAAAATGGATTTCGGTGATACGCTGGGCTTTTGGGAATTCGATTTGGTACCACATGCCTTTTTGCTGTGTTTCCCCTGTGGTCCATCCTTCAAAATTGAAAGCGCTTGAGGGGGCCGCGGTGCCTCCGATCCGCGATGGGGTCGTGTGGCTTGCCGTTACTTTCCAGCTTTCAGAGGGCAATAGGGTCTGTGGCACTGAAGCCAATAATGCTTCAAATGGGTAAGGTCCTTTTTGCGCCTTGCTTTTTGCACGCACTTCTGCCACCTGTTCCGGTGTTGATCAGTGAGGCTCCATTGGTCAAATTCACCCGGATGTAGCTCGCGATATCGGCGATCCAACCATCTTCCTGATCTCCCATGCCCACCATGATACCCCCGGGATAGTTCTTCCCGTCCAAGGGTCCGTCCAAGCCATGCAGCAATGTTTTTATCACATATTCGGGATGCGACTGAACCCTAGGAGAGCCGGTCAAAGGAGGCGCCATTACGGTGCCATTTCCCAAGGGGGTACCCGTGCCGTTGAGGCCATGGCACTGTGCGCAAAGTTCATTAAAAATAACCGCGCCCCTTTCCATGGTTTGTTGTTGGGCAGCGGTCAGTTCAGGGCCGGTATCGATCATCCAGCCCCTCATTTCAACCGGATTCAGTATTTGATCCCCGATCACCTGGATTCCTTTGGCCTTGTTGGCGGCCATGACGGCCTTCACATCTTCGTTCAAGGTGGGTATTTTGAGCAGGTTTGCGGTGAGCATGGCCTGCAGCGCAACATCAACATCGGCATCTTTAATCATTGCGGTATAATCCTGGGCCAATTGCCGCTTGCCGACTTTGTACAAAGATTCACTCGCCCTCAAGGCCTGAATGCGCATGCGGGGATTTTTGTCCTTTAAAAGTGTACGAACCAAATCGGCATCAAGGGCCCCCAAACCTTCCAAACTCCAAAGCGCATGAAAGCGGGCCAATATGTTTTTGCTGTTGACGGCCATTTTCGCCAAAGCCGGAACCGTGCTCCTGTCCTTAGACAAGACGATCAATTGTTGCGCCTTATCGCGCCACCAACCGTTCGGATGCTCTAAATGGGCAACCCATTGTGCAGGGGTTTCTTCGAACATCCTTGGCTGCACCTTGTCCCTTTCCTTGCTATCATGGGTGATGCGCCATATCCTTCCAAGGCCCACCACCTTATCGAGCTGGTATTGTTCGATTTTGGTTCTCAAATAGGTGCCTTTTTGTGCCCATTGCCCTTCCTGAATGATGCCGTGATACATGTCGACGATATACAACGTACCATCGGGTGCGGTCGCCATATCTACCGGGCGAAACAAGGGATCGGTAGATCGAAGAAACTCCGATTTCCGATCTTGGTAGTCATTGTGCAAAGTGGTGAGGCCTTCCGAAACCACCGGATTGATTTGGCGCACGATCCTGGCCACCGGTTCCCCATAAAACAATTTTCCGTAGACCTCCTTGGGCAAACGGTCGCCCCTGTAAATGTCGTTTCCTGCAGCCCCTGTGACCCTATTCAAGGAACCGTCGGGCTGGCGAATCTCATCCATCCCCCCCTGCATATCGCCGATTTTTACAGGAGCGCCCCAAGGTACTTCGAAGCCTTCCGCAAATTGGTTTTCCACGGTGAAAGTGCCATAGTGGATCGGGAACTGAAAATAGGAGGGCACGCCACTGGCGCCACCCTGGAACCATAGTTTTCCATCATCGTCATGGGTTACGCCCCATTGGGCTCGATTGTATCCGGTTGGTTCGCGAATGACCCCTCCTGAGGTCTCCTTTACCCTGAAAGCGTTCACGGTACTGTAAAGCCAGTTGTCCATGCCCCAGTACATGAAGGCCTGTTGGTGCTCCACATTGCCCGATCGTCCATATTTATTGGTGAAAAATTCCTTTTTATCGGCTTTGCCATCCCCATCGGTATCGGTAAACTTGTACACATTGTCCTCATCGGAATTCATGGTCAATACCGCATCCTTGCCATATGGGAGCACGAATCGCGGAAAAATAAGGCTATCTACAAAAACACCTCCGCTTTCATATTTTCCATCGTTGTCCCGGTCTTCCCATCGCGAAATTCTGCTTACGGGTTCGAGGGTCCCATCAGAATCGGCCGTCAGCATATAGGTCCTCAATTCAAGGACATACATCCTTCCATTACCATCAAAAGCTATTGCGCCGGGTTGCTCGATCTTTGGTTCGGTCAAAACGGCTTCTATATGATAGCCATCGGGCAATAGAAAAAGTTGCTGTTCAGCATCCGGATACAGGGGAAGCACCGGTTTTTTGGGTTCCAGGTCAATGCCTGCCCAATCCTCGTCTTCCGGATCTGCATCTTCTGGCAACGCTATGTTTGGCAAGGTGTCGGACATCGTACCGATCACCTTGGCCACATTATCGGCATCCTTTTCTTTTGGAGAACAGCCCATCATGATGAGCGCTATAAAAAATGGTGACAAAAAGCGGGTGAGGCCGGTGAAATGAAGTGCGAATCGTCGATTCAACATAAACCTGGTTTTAAAAAGAAGTAATTTATAAAAATTAATTATATTCCCTACTACTTAAGCCATATTAAGCCTAGGTCAGCAAAAAAGCCATGATACTACATACGGTCGTTTTTAAATTGAAATACCCCAAGGATTCCACGGCAGAAAAACGCTTTCTTGAGGCTGCCCTGCAATTGGCATCGATTCCTGGGGTTCAGCCATTTTAAAGGATTTCGCCAAATCAGCAAAAAAAATGAATTTGAGTATGGACTTTCGATGGAGTTTGGATCGAACGCGGCCTATGACGCCTACAATCAACATCCCAATCACACGGCATTCCTTCAGGATTTTTGGAGCGATGGCGTTGCCGATTTTCTCGAACTCGACTATGAACCTTTGACTTGATCAACCATGGCTAAATCCATAGTCGGCCGAAACTAAGCTTGTTGTAAGGCAGTGGACCAACCCCCGGCCGGAAAACCGCTTCAGGAGTTTGTAAAATTGTTAAAAACTTACAAATGAATAGTTGTCAAGAATGATTTTTCAATTGAAAATCCATTACTTTAGTTTCATGAAACGCATGGGAAAAGGCGATTCGACCGGATGCCTTATTGAACCATAAATCAACGTACAAACCCTATGATACACCCAAATACCGAATTGAAATTCATCAGCCGCGAAGTAGGCTATGGCGTCGTGGCCACCGAATTTATTCCCGCTGGCACCATTACCTGGGTGCTCGACAAACTGGACCGGGAATTCACCCCAGCCGCCTTCGAAGCCATGTCGCCGATCTACCAGAACATCTTGGACACCTATACCTATCGCAACAGCGACGGAAACTTCGTGCTCTGTTGGGATCTTGGCAGGTACGTCAACCATAGTTTCAACAGCAACTGTCTTACCTCCGCATACGACTTTGAACTGGCCATAAGGGATATACAACCCGGGGAACAACTGACCGATGATTATGGCTATCTCAACATCCCCCAGCCTTTCAGGGGCGTCGATGAGGGCACCAAGCGAAAAATCGTATATCCGGATGATCTTCTGCGTTACTACAAAACCTGGGACAAAAAGCTAATCGAGGTTTTTGGGAATATTCCCAAGCTTGATCAACCTTTAAGAGAACTTATCCCGGAAACGATCTGGACAGAGATCAACATGGTGTCGAAGGGGAAGGCGAAGATGAAATCGATCCTCAACAATTATTATGACCAAAGCAAGGAGAACTCGGTTGCACTACGACGAATCTGCCAAGTAAAGTCGCTTAGATCGGCGTGCTTTTTTATCATATATTTAAGGGGTAAGCTCAAAACAAAATGCGTTATTTCATTCCCCTTTTTATGGCAACGATCACGGTTTGTTGCGGCCGAAGTCAAGCCGACCCCATCGCATCCCAAGATTCGAAACCCAATATCGTTCTCATTTTCACCGATGACCAAGGCTATGGTGATGTGGGGGTGTTTGGTGCCGATGATATCGCAACGCCCCATCTCGATCAATTGGCGCGGGAAGGGGCGAAACTGACCAATTTTTATGCGGCCCAAGCGGTTTGTTCGGCATCCAGGGCCGGCATCCTCACCGGCTGTTATCCGAACCGCATCGGCATACACAATGCCATGATGCCCAATAGCAGTGTAGGGTTGCATCCCAGTGAAACCACTTTGGCGGAAATGTTAAAGGACAATGGTTACCGGACCGCTATTTTTGGCAAATGGCACTTGGGCGACCATCCCAAATTTTTACCGGCGAACCATGGGTTCGAGGAATATTTTGGCATCCCCTATTCGAACGATATGTGGCCTTTGCACCCACAACAAGGACCGATTTTCAACTTTGGGCCCCTGCCCCTCATTGAAAATGTATCGGTCATCGATACGCTGACCGACCAGACACAATTGACCACCCAGATCACCGAACGCAGCGTTGATTTTATCGATCGGAACAAAGACAATCCATTTTTTCTTTATGTGGCCCATCCACAGCCCCATGTTCCATTATTTGTTTCTGACAAGTTCAGGGGCAAATCGAAAAGGGGGCTCTATGGCGATGTGATCATGGAAATCGACTGGTCGGTAGGGCAGATATTGGAGGCCCTGAATAAAAATGGACTTGACAGCAATACCTTGGTCATCTTCACTTCCGACAATGGACCTTGGTTGTCTTACGGCAACCATGCAGGAAGCGCCCTGCCCTTTCGGGAAGGCAAGGGTACGGCCTGGGAAGGCGGCCAACGCGAACCGTTTATCATCAGATATCCTGGTAAAATAAAGGCCGGAGCCATCATCGATGTCCCCGTTATGGCCATCGACCTATTGCCCACCATCGCGGAAATCACCCATTCGAAGCTGCCCGAAAAAACGATCGACGGTAAAAGTGTATGGAAAATCTTCACCGGGGAAACCGCCGAAAGTCCGCAGGAAGCCTATTTTTTCTACTATCGCGTGAACGAACTGTTCGGGGTGCGCTTTGGAAAATGGAAGCTGTATTTTCCCCATACCTACCGTACCATGGACGGCCAAGAACCCGGGAAAGACGGGCTCCCCGGGGAATACAAAATGGTGTCCTTGGAGGAAATCGAGCTTTACGACCTCACGGCCGATAAAAGTGAGACGACGAACGTGGCCGGTGCACATCCCGAAGTGGTCGCGGAAATCAAGGCTATTGCCGATAGGATGCGGAAGAGGTTAGGTGATTCCCTCTTCAACATGAACGGGAATGAAACAAGGGAAGCGGGTAAGGTACAGGATACATTATAATTGAAAAAACCCATGGCAAAACCATGTGTTTTTGTCCAATCTTTGATAAATCGCTATCCGGTGATGTTGAATGTTCCCGTCATCACGGAATGAAACTGGCAATTGTAATAGAGGGTATCCGGGGCATCCATCGGTACCACGAAAGTGATTGTCCCATTTTGTTCTCCATTGTCGGTCACGCCATTTGCATAAGCGTTGGCATTGGAATTTCCCTGTACGGTTTTTATAAAGAAAGGATGTCCGGAGGCGTTAACGGTGAACGTATAGGTATTGCCCCTTACCAAGGCAATATCCGGATTATCGGCATCGCTGAGACCGTTACCGTTAAAGACATAGGAGGTAGTGCCTATATTCGTGACATCATAGTTAATGGTCTCAGACATGGAAGGATCTATGTTTGATCCTATGTTGCCTTGCGCGACCAAGGTCGCCAAATTATCGGCGCTCAAATGAATGTTGATGTAGCCATTGTAAGTGAGCAATTCGTCATAACCGAAGGGAGTCGCATCATCCAGTTCGGCCACATTTGTATTGCTTAAGCCCGTATCGCCATCCACCGGATTAAACGTGAAGACGATTCCACCTCCAGTTGCCGCATCGTTCATGTGGATGTGCCCGGGGTGACTTCCTCCTGGGGGGGTATTGACCAATTGGATCGTTGCCAAGGCCTCTCCATTGACCCTTTCAAAAAATGTGGCCGTACCCTCTATGTCGGGAACAGCGACGGGGTTCAATACATAGACTTTCGAGGTCCCTGTCAACTCATTCTGGCCGATATCGCCTTGTGCAACGATGGTTCCCAACGCTTCCGCACTCAAGTGAACATTGATATAGCCATCGAATTCCATAACATCGTCATATAAGAATGGGGTATCGTCAGCCAAACTTTCAACATTGGTGGCGCTCAAACCGGTATCACCGTTTACTGGGTTGAACATGAAGGCGATATCACCGCCCTCAGCAGCCGTGTTGAAATGGATATGGGCCGGATGTATTCCACCTTGCGGCGTATTGTTCAATGCAATGATGGCCAGGGCTTCCCCGTTCACCCTTTTTGTAAAGGTTGCGGTACCATCGATATCGGGCACGGCAACGCTGTTGAGCACATAGGTTTTTGAAGTTTGGGAGAGTTCATTCTGGCCAATATCGCCCTGCGCAACTATGGTACCCAGCTCCTCGGCACTTAAATGCACATTGATGTAGCCATCAAAATCCAGCAATTCCTCATAGGTAATGGCCGAACCATCGTCCAAAGTTTTAAAATTGATGCTACTGGTCCCGGTATCACCGTTCACGGTGCCAAGGGTAATCGCAATTCCTCCCCCTTCTACGGCCGTATTGAAATGAATATGGGCAGGGTGCTGTCCGCCGGCCGGCGTATTCTGTAGTTCGAGGTCTACGGTAATCGAATTATCGGTGAACTTGGTGAAGGTGGCAGTCCCGGAAATATCGGGTACGGCAACCGATCCCAAGAGATAGGTCTTGGTGGTAGCGGTCGCCATGGGTGTGTCGTCGATAGGGCCTCCATAGCCACCGTTATCATCATTGCTGCAGGCCAGGCCCAGCATGACTAAAAAAATCAGGGGCAAGGATTTTAAAATACTTGTTTTCTTCATTTTCATAGCTTTTTTTTGTTTTTATAAAAATACAGGTATGGCTTTTATTATTTTGTTTAAGTTTTATAATTTTTTGTTAAACATTTATTTTGAAGGATTGTTTTGACGGATGGATGCTCTTTTTGGCGAAAGCACGATCTTTGAAATCAGGATAGATATTCAAATGGCCAGACCCTTCAAATTCAAACAATTCACGCTCGAGCAGGACCGCTGTGCCATGAAGGTGGGTACCGATGGGGTGTTGCTGGGGGCCTGGACCCCTTTGGACCATGGGCCCGATACAATCCTGGATATAGGCGCGGGCACAGGTTTGATCGCATTGATGCTCGCACAGAGAAGCACGGCCGAAACCATCGATGCCGTGGAAATCGATGGGGCTGCATATGAACAGTGCGTCGAAAATTTCGAGGCCTCCCCTTGGGCCGACCGCCTCTTCTGTTACCATGCCAGCCTGGACGAATTTGTTGCCGAAATGGTAACGCCCTACGACCTCATCGTTTCTAATCCGCCGTTTTTTACCGAACGGGTTTCCAGCGGAGATCTTTCACGGGACAGCGCACGACAGAACGAATCCCTGCCTTTTGAAGCATTGGTCGATGCGGTGGCTAAATTGCTTTCCCCGAAGGGGATCTTCGCGATGATATTGCCATATGGGGAGGAGCAGGGTTTCTTGGAAATCGCGACCGGCGCCGGATTGTTTGTCAGTCGCATTACCAGGGTCAAAGGAAGTCCGAAAACCGCCTATAAACGCAGTTTGATTAGCGTTTGGTTTAAGCACTGTACAATGTATCGATCGATGAACTGACCATTGAAACCCAGCGCCATGATTATACGCCGGCCTATATCACCTTGACCAAGGATTTCTACTTAAAAATGTAGTTAAGGCAACCTCCTTTTCCATGGTCTTGTCAGACAGGTCGGACCGCCCCCGCCCTTCACACTGATTTCTTCGCCCGAATAGGATATCACTTCACAGCCTTTTTGTTGCAGCGCTGCCATGGTCAATGGATTCCCCGACACCATAATGCATCTACGGGGGGCGATGGCCAGTACGTTACAGCCCATGGAATCGAATTCCGATTCCGGCACCTCCACCAACCCAAAACCCCTTGCGATCAAATGGTTCCTGAACCTTATGGGCATCAAGGGAGAGTAGACCACGGCCAAATCCCGATCTACCGGACTGAAGATCGACATCAGATGAAACAAATCGCTTTTGCCCCTGTAGTGGGGCAGGTCAACCACCATCACTTCTATCCCATGAGGTGCCAGCAGGTTTTTGAGTTGGGCGATCCCTGCTTCATTGGTCCTATAGGTGAGTCCAACTGCCAGGGTATTCCGATCCAACCAGGCCACATCGCCCCCTTCCAGGGTTCCGGGGGCTGCTATGGACCCGAGAATGGGAATCCCGGCAGCTTCGTAAACCGCCCTATGCGCTTTGGGTTCCAGCATTCTTGCCGCCTTTCCCATATTACAGAGGATCATCCCCTGATCGGTGGCGATGGCGGCATCGCGGCAATACATCGCATCCATGCTTAAGGAATCATCACGAAGCATTGAAATGGTATTGATCTGGGCGGCATCGAACAGCTGAAGGAAGGTTTGATATTCTAGTTGGGCCTTTTCCAAATCAGGCCTTCCCAAGTAATTCAGGGATTTCCATTCACGGGCTATCTTAGCTTCACTGATAAAGGCATCGGAAACCGGGTGCACAAAAACCTCATGCATGGGCAGGTATTCAGATTGACAGGTGTATTTCATTTTTGAAATGGCTTATTTGGGCGTTTTCTGTTTCCATTTTTGCCAAACATAGAAGGGGGTGCCCAGGAGCAACAGGATGAATCCCCAGAATACCGACTTTTCACCAGCCCCGAAAATGGCCCATAAAGCATAGGCAAACGTAAGTCCGCCCAAGATAAAGATACTGAATACCGGTGTGGCGGTCTTCTCGCGTTCCAACGAAATGGCAACATAGGCGGCGGCAGAAAATATATAAGGGATAAGACAACAAAACGTCGAGAGCAAAATCATAAATCGAAACTGTTCTACCAAGCCTTCGGTATAATTCATGAGCATCACCATCGAACTTAAGCAACTCCCGATGACCAGGCCCCAAATAGGGACCCCCTTGTTATTTTCCTTTTTAAATATGCTTGGGAACAATCGATCTATTGCAGTGGCCCTGGCTACCTGGCTTTGGATGAGGATCCAGCCGTTCAAGGCCCCAAAAGCGGCAATGGCAGCCCCGGCCGCGACAATTTCCTCCCCTACTTCCCCACTCATCACCCGCATGGCATCTGCAAAAGGTGCCGGGGAAACGGCCAATTGGTCCAAGGGTATCATCCCCATCACCACCACGGTGCTTAAAACATAAACCAGGGTAGTAATGGCCGTGCCCAGCATGGTGGCCCTGGGAATCGTTCGTTTGGGGTCGTCCACATTATCCGATGGCACGGTGGCGCTCTCAAGGCCCATGAAGGCAAAGAGCGTCATGGTGCCTGTGATGGCGATGGCACTCAGGGAAGATTCCCCACTGACATTGAAGGGAATAAAATTATCGATGTTAAAAAAGAAGAAACCGCCAGTGATGATCACCAAGATGGGCACTATTTTTAAAAGGGTGGTCACCAATTGCATTTTTCCCGAATTGCGAACCCCCCTGGAATTGACCCAAGTAAGCAACCAAATAGCGCCTAAGCCGGTGAAAACGGCTATTAAAGGGTTGTTTTTGAGCACGGGAATGAAAACACTTAAGGCACTCACGAAGGCTATGGCAATGGCGGCATTGGCAACCCATGCCGATATCCAGTACCCCCAGGCGACCAAAAAGCCCACGTAATCCCCAAATCCGGCTTTGGCAAAAGCATAGGGGCCCCCATTGCTTTCCTTGACCATATTGCTTAGTTTACTGAAAACCTTGGCCAAGAGTAAGGCCCCGGCCGAGGACAACAACCAGCCTAGGATACTTATGCCCCCATAACGCGCCAGAGCCGAAGGCATCAAAAAAATTCCGGCGCCGATCATGTTCCCAATAACCAGGGAAGTGGTCATCCAAATCCCCAGTTTGTTCTTGTCTTTGGTTTCATTCATTTGGGAAGCGATTTATAAGGAAGAATTACATAATTTTAAATGTACAAATTAAATTCGCATGGGTCACCACTTCAAAATTGATGCAGACATACGCAAGGCGGAAACCTTGCCCGCGGCATTTTATAGGAGCCCTGAGGTCTTCGAAAGCCTGAAGGAAAAAGTTTTTTATGGGTCCTGGCAATGGATCGGACACAAAGACGTATTGGAAGCCGATAAGAATGCCCATCCCTTTATATTGCTCGATCAATTTTTAACGGAACCCCTATTGCTGACCCGGGATGGCCATTCGAAACTTCGGTGCCTGACCAATGTGTGTACCCATAGGGGGAATTTGCTTGTCGAGCATGCCTTCAAGACCAAAAAACTGGTTTGTGGTTACCATGGCCGGCGGTTCGCCATTGACGGCACTTTTGAACATATGCCCGAATTCAAGGAGGCAAAGGATTTCCCCAGGCCCTGTGACGATCTACATGAATTTCCCTTACGGCATTGGGGCCCTTTTTTGTTCGCCGGACTGAAACCCACCTTCGATTTTCAAACGGTGATCGATGCGATGGACGAGCGTGTGGGTTTTTTAAATCTGAATGAATTCAAATGTGACAAGGGTAGGGCCAAGGATTATTTTATCGAAGCCCATTGGGCCCTTTATTGCGATAATTATCTGGAAGGCTTCCACATCCCGTTCGTTCACCAAGATCTGGACGCGGCTTTGGATTACGGACAATATGATACCGTCCTGCATGAACACATGAACCTACAGATCGGGTTTGCCCAGGGCAGTGAAACGATTTTCGATTTTCCAAAAGGCCACATCGACCATGGCAAGAAGATCGCCGCGTATTACTATTGGGTATTTCCGAACATGATGTTCAATTTTTATCCCTGGGGGCTCTCGGTGAACCTCGTGCAGCCTTTGGCACCTGACCGGACGAAAGTGTCCTTTATCAGTTTTGTAAGGGATGCCTCACTGCTCGACAAGGGCGCTGGAGCGGGATTGGACAAGGTGGAACTGGAAGACGAGGCGGTGGTTCACGGGGTGCAGAAAGGAGTGCGTTCCCATTTTTATCAAGCGGGCCGATTTTCCCCTACAAGGGAAAAAGGGGTACATCATTTTCACCGTTTGCTGGCATCATTTTTAAACGCCTGACCCATCATAAGCTCTAAATGATTTACATTAAAAATGTAACATTCCCTTCTTGTAATGTTACAGATCCTTGCTACCTTTGGCGAAAAATTGCACTATGCGACCCGATTTCTTTGAAGCCCCCGATTATTACAGGCTCGACGACCTATTGAGCGAAGAACACAAACTGGTACGCGATGCGGCCCGCCAATGGGTGAAACGCGATATTTCCCCGATTATAGAAGACTATGCCCAAAGGGCGGAATTTCCCAAGCAGATCATCAAGGGCTTGGCCGAAATCGGCGCATTCGGACCTTATATTCCCGAAGAATACGGAGGCGCCGGCCTGGACCAGATCAGCTACGGCTTGATCATGCAGGAAATCGAAAGAGGCGATAGCGGGGTGCGTTCCACCGCATCGGTGCAGTCATCCCTGGTCATGTATCCCATTTATACCTATGGGTCGGAAGCGCAGCGCAAAAAATATTTGCCCAAATTGGCCACAGGTGAAATGATGGGCTGCTTTGGTCTTACCGAGCCCAATCATGGGTCCAATCCCGGCGGGATGGAGACCAAGTATAAGGATATGGGCGATTACTACCTGTTGAACGGGGCCAAACTTTGGATCTCCAACTCCCCTTTTGCCGATATCGCCGTGGTTTGGGCGAAAAATGAGGAAGGGCGTATCCACGGACTTATTGTCGAACGGGGCATGGAAGGTTTTTCAACCCCCGAAACCCATAACAAATGGTCGTTGCGGGCCTCTGCCACCGGTGAATTGATCTTTGCCAATGTAAAGGTGCCGAAAGAAAACCTGTTGCCCAACAAAAGTGGTCTGGGAGCGCCATTGGGCTGTCTCGATTCTGCCAGATATGGCATCTCCTGGGGTGCTATAGGGGCCGCCATGGATTGTTACGATACCGCCTTGCGCTATGCCAAGGAACGGGTGCAATTCGGCAAGCCGATCGCGGCCTTTCAGCTGCAGCAGAAAAAATTGGCCGAGATGATCACCGAGATCACCAAGGCGCAATTGTTGGCCTTTCGTTTGGGCCAGCTCAAAAATGAAGGGAAGGCCACAACGGCACAGATCTCCATGGCCAAACGGAACAATGTTGACATGGCCATTAAGATCGCCAGGGAAGCCCGTCAAATCTTGGGCGGAATGGGCATTACCGGTGAATATAGCATCATGCGGCATATGATGAATCTGGAAAGTGTGATCACCTATGAGGGCACCCACGACATCCACCTGCTGATTACCGGCGCGGATATCACCGGATTGCCGGCTTTTCAATAAAAAGTGATCTACATTTCGGGAATCGAAACTAATATCCCATTATGAGATTTTCCCAATCGTTCAGCGCCCAAGAAATGCACCGTACCACCTTCCCGAGGACTTTATGATCCTATTTTGATTGGAAAAATCAATGTACACCAATCCAAATCTGGGATAATAACCTTCCGCCCACTCAAAATTATCCGTAAAGGTCCATACAAAATAGCCATCTACCTTCAGTCCTTCCCGTTTCGCTCTATACATCTGGTGTATATGGGATTGCAGGTAGGCCAGTCTTTTCGGATCATGTACCTGGCCTTGGTGCAATCGATCCTCAAATGCTGCGCCATTTTCAGTGATCAATAGCCTTTTGATGCCGGGATAGCCATTGAACTTGGCGATCATTGCGTAAATACTGGGCGGATACACCTCCCAATCCATCAAGGTAGTCTGAACCTTTCGTTTGGTTGCCTTTACGATCTTCGCTTGCAAATAGGGCACAAAACAGCTATGTTTTACAACTTCCCTCGTATAGTTCTGGATGCCCACAAAGTCGAAATCGAAAACACAATGGTCCATATCGTTTGGTGCGATATGGTTTTCGAGGCGTTTGACCACTTTCAGGCTCTCGGTCGGATATCCCAATCCAAGGGCAGGTTCGATAAAAAACCGGTTCAACAGCGCATCGGCCCTATTTGCGGCCAGTTTATCTTTCTGGGATGCGGAATAAGGGGCGATCAGGGAGCAGGAAAAGGTTGTGCCTATGGTTGCTCCAGTGACCCATTTCCTTAGTACCCTACCCCCAATGGCCTGACATAGCACGGCATGGTGTGCGGCAGGCAAAAAATTTCCCAATCCTTTCCTACCGGGCGCGTGTACCCCTAGAAAATAGCCTGCACCCGTAAAGACCATGGGCTCATTAAGCACCATCCAATGTTTCACCCGTTCACCAAAATGACGGGCACAAACAGTGGCGTACGCCTCGAACCATTCCAAAATGTCACGGTTGGTCCAACCACCCTTTTCTTCCAGCGCCTGTGGCAAGTCCCAATGGTAAAGTGTAATCCACGGTTCAATGCCACATTCGAGACAAAAGTCGATGACCCGGTCATAAAAGGCAATCCCTTCAGGGTCAATGGCGCCCGTGCCTTCAGGTATGATTCGGGGCCAGGATAGCGAAAAACGGAAGTGCCCTATGTTCATGGCCTTCATCAAAAGGATGTCGTCTTGGTACTTATTATAAAAATCACAAGCGACCCGGGCATTTTGGTCTTGGAAGATGCTCCCTTTTTTATCGGTGAAAACGTCCCAAATGGATGCCCCTTTTTGATGTTGGTCATGTGCACCTTCAATTTGAAATGCTGCGGTTGCTACCCCCCAAATGAAATCTTCCCCAAAATCATTGGCGCAATATGAAAAATCGGGGTAGTCGCTTTGAAAATCCATAACTATGGGCAATCCTTAGACCAAAATGGTTTCCTGTAGGAGGCGATCAACGATATGATCGGTGATATCGGGATAATCCGCTTCCACATAGGCATCGGTTTCAATCCAGTCGCGCAAGGCAACCAAATATTTTCTTTTTAAGGATTTTAAAACGGGCACCCCCATTTGACTTAAGGCGGCCATGTTACACTGCTGTTCATATTGGCCCTTCATAGGAATCACCATCAATTTTTTACGCAGGAACAAGGCTTCGGCCGGGGCTTCAAAACCTGCACCACAAAGAATTCCCTTACTTCCTGCCATGCTATCGATAAAGGCTTCATTGGTAATAGGACGAATCCTCAGGTTACCGGTATGCAGTGCCCTTTTGTTGTGCTTTGAGAAAATATCCCATTTTACACCTTTAACCTCAGATAGAATAGCCAATAACTTATCGTCACTGTAGGCGGGCAGATAAACGGTATAGTGTTCGCCCATTTTTGTTTTGGCCCCCCTGATATCATGACGGATGATCGGGGTGTACATATTTTCTTCATAGGCCTTAAAATGCAACCCATATTGAAGGGTGGTAGGGGCGTATTTTTTGAGTATCAGTTTTCCCATCAGGTCGTTGTTTTTTGGTTTGGGGGCATATGACGAAAGCACGGCGGCCTGGTGACTGAAGGAAACGCAAGGTTTGTCTTTGAGTTTACACGCCCATGCGGAAACCGGTTCAAAGTCGTTGATGATCAAATCGTAATCGTTCACTGGAACCTGCTTCATCTCTTTTTGGAAACGTGCAGTATTGCTCTGCAAATAGGTACGCCACAAATCCACGCCCCCCTTTTTTCCAAAGATAAAACTGAGCCCTTCGAATCGATATTTTATCGGGTACGGAAGTCGAATGTCGGCTTGCGTCCCGCTGACCAAAAGATCAAGATCGACTCCTTGTCTGATCAGGGCGGGAACGACATCCCGAGCCCTACTTATGTGACCGTTTCCGGTGCCTTGAATGGCATAAAGTACTTTCATTGCATGGAATTGGAATCGAAGGACATTATTTTTTGCGCGAAATGGCAAGCAATTGAAATTCAGCGACCAGACTTTGGAAAAGTTCCCCCTTCTCGAGCACCTTGGTTTCTTCGGAAGCCTTTTCGGTATGGTTGATGACTCTATGGTCTTCCTTATAATGGTACAACTGCCAATTTCCCCTGTGATATTCCAGAGCGGTCAAATTCTCTATCCAATCGCCCGAATTCAAATAGAGCACGCTCCCATGCTGCGTTTCAATCTGCCGCATTTCAGGTTGGTGGATATGACCGCACAGCACATAATCGTACCCATTTTCAATGGCAATTTCTGAAGCGATATTTTCAAAATTATTGATGAACTTTACAGCGGACTTCACGCTGTTCTTGATTTTCTTGGACATGGAAACGGGACCGCGCCCCAATTTTTTGCTGAAATAATTCACCGCGCTGTTCAATAAGATCAGCAGATCGTACCCCTGCGCACCCAGTTTGGCGATCCATTTGGAGTGCTGCATGGTAACATCGAATACATCGCCATGGAAAATCCAGGCTTTCTTTTTATCAACGGTCAGCACCACCTTATTGACAATTTGAAAAGACCCCAATCTGAAGCCTACAAATTTGCGGAGCATTTCGTCATGGTTGCCCGTCACATAATGTACCTTGACCCCTTTGGAAATCCATTCCATGATCAATTTGACCACTTTCATGTGCGACTTTGGCCAATAGCGCTTGCTAAATTGCCATATATCAATGATATCCCCATTGAGAATTACTTGCTTCGGTTTTATCGATTTGAGATATTTTAGGAGTTCTTGTGCATGGCAGCCATAAGTCCCAAGATGCACGTCGGAAATGACAACGATATCAACCGGTCTTTTTTTCATTTACGGATATTGGCGGTGTTTTTTGAAATCGTTTGAAGCGTAGGGGAGAATAATAGGTGGCGAATCCTGTGATCAAAAAATTCACCAATAGGGTATAGATTGAAATAGATATTATTTTCATGCAACAAAGTTACGCACGCTCAAAGGTTCAGAATAAAAAGTGAATTTCGGGTAAAATCGATCTTATGGTTAAGTTACCTGATCGTTAATTACAATTTGCCCAAAAACCGGGCGGCAGCAGGCCTTTGGCTGGCCAATCTTGACATTTCGACAATGGCCGGGCGGTGTTCCGAAAACATTTGGCTTACACGCCGTTAAATTGTGAACGTTTTGTTTTGCGCACGCTAGTTGCGTAGGTAGGAGAGACTCAGTTCATCATCGGCCACTTCGGGATCGTCGACAAAGGTCAATGTCAACGTGCCACCCTTGATCGAATATCGGAACTGACGGCCGTTGGGAAGGCCGATCAAATTGCCCTCCACGGTATAGGTGTAAATCCCTGAACTCCACAGAAAAGCTAAATCTTCGGCATTATTCACCACTAAGGTACTGCCCTTAAAGGTGATTTTATTGGCGCTGAAATCGGTATTGGGATCGAAAGCACAAAAGCAGCTGGCGCTGGTAAGCGTCCACTTTCCTTCGAGCTCCACATGAACCACATCGTCGGTGTCCTTGGTACAGGATACCAAAAACAGGGCCGCTAAGAAGATGGTGGTTATTCGGTTCATAAGGTTCTCAAGCCTGGGTGTTATTAATAGAACGCGATAATTGAATCTGAAGTATTCCTTCGGGGGTGTTTTTGGTCGAAAAAATCAAAAAACCGACCGCTCACCACAAAAACCGAAGGGTTCACATCAATTATTTGAATTCCCGGAGCCTGCATTGTAAGTTTACCTTGTAATCATAAAACAAACGTAATTTTTTCATTTTCATATAGTGTTCTCGTAAAAGAGTCCGGTCATGAGCGATCGGGCTCTTTTTAGTTCAAGGAATCCCGCCCCGCGACGGCCCCAACGTATTTGCCGCTGAAACGGATTTCTTCTCCTGGAAGGCCTTTGTGCTTGTTTTCATATCGGCATACCTGGGATCTTGAACATAATCCTGCTTCTGCATTTTTACGACCTCGATGCTCAAAAAGCCGAATTCGCTCACCACCTTGCCATAAAAACGGTAAATGCCCTTTCCCCTAAAAAAATATTGGGCCGCCACGGGCGGGAAGAGGACGGTATCGAAGACTTCCCCGTGCTGGTCGACCAAAGTGGCAAAGTGCATGCGCTTTCCGTTGTGGGTACTGGTGTTCTTTACCGTGACCAAATATCCATAAATGTCGATGTGCCGGTTCAGGTAGCGTTGCAGATCTCTGCTGCCATTGGTGTTTTTCGGGGGTTCTGCCAGGAGTTCGAACGGACTGCACAAACAGAAGCCCAACAGCTCCAATTGGGTAAAGGCCATTTCCATATCGGTGGTGTGCAGCCGTGGAATCGCAAAATCGCGTTGCCTTGGGGGAAAAAGTTTGGGATGGTCTACTTTCACGCTTTTCCCCAAAAACAAATGGGCCTTCCATAACAGTTCGTGCTTATTGGTCCGCGTAAACCGGAAGGCATCGATGCGGATCAGGATGCTTACTTGTTCTATCGAGATCAACACCCTGTCGAGAAAGTCTTCCAAAGAAGTAAAACTTCCGTGCAGCGAGCGGTCTTTTATGATACGGTCGGCCACACGGGCCTCCAGATCCCTCAAATACCCAAATCCCAAATAGAGTTGTTTGCCATAGATACGGTTCCCCAAAAAACTGTTGTTGATACAGGGCGCGTGCACGGTGGCTCCCAGCATCCGGGCCTCGTGTATGTAGAATTCGGAACGGTAAAACCCGCCCCCATTGTTGAGCACGGCCACCATATATTCCAAAGGAAAGTACGCTCTTAAGAACAGTGTTTGGTAACTTTCCACGGCATAGGAAGCAGAGTGTCCCTTGGCGAAGGCGTATCCGGCAAAACTGGCCACTTGATTCCATATTTCATCGATCAATACCTCGGTGTAGCCTTTTTTGCGGCAGTTGTCGACAAATTTGTCCTTTACCTTTTGAAACTCTTCCCTGGAACGGAACTTCCCGCTCATCCCGCGCCGCAATACATCGGCCTCGCCCAAGATCGAGCCCCGCAAAATAGTGGGCCACCTTGATCACGTCTTCCTGATACACCATCACGCCATAGGTCTCGGGCATGATTTCGAGCATTACCGGATGTGCTTTTTCGGCCGCCCTGCCCTGGTTCCGGTGTCGTAAAATGTATTCCCGCATCATCCCGCTCTTCGCCACCCCGGGACGGATGATCGAACTCGCCGCCACCAGCCCCAGATAATTGTCGACCTCCAGCTTTTTGAGCAACATGCGCATGGCGGGCGATTCTACATAAAAGCAGCCCATGCATTGCGCGGTTTTGATCATATTGTTGACCTTGGGGTCTTTTTTGAATCTTTTGATGTCATGGATGTCGATGTCCCCTGCCTTTTCGGGCTGGTTCTGGGCAACGATTTCCATGGCCTCCTTGATCTTGGCCAGTCCGCGTTGGGCCAGGATATCGAACTTGTATAGGCCCACATCTTCGGCAATGACCATATCGAACTGGGTGGTGGGAAACCCCTTGGGCGGCATATGGGTGGCCGAAAACCAGTGAACCGGCTTTTCGGTGATCAGGATACCCCCGGCATGGATGCTCAGGTAATTGGGCATGCCCTGCAAGAGCTCGGTATATTTGATGACAAGGGCGGTGACCCCATCCAATGGGGAGCCCTGGTAGCTTCCATCGCAGAGCACATCGATCTCTTCCTTGGGCAGGCCAAAAACCTTTCCGAGTTCGCGCACCATGCCCCGCCATTGAAAGGTGACATAGGTGCCCAAAAGCGCCACATTGGGAAAGCGGTCGAAAATATATTGGGTCATTTCCTCCCGGTCCTTCCAAGAGAAATCGATGTCGAAATCGGGCGGGTTCACCCGGTACAAATTGATGAACCGCTCGAAGTACAGATCGAGTTCGATGGGGTCTACATCGGTGATGCGCAACAGGTAGGCCACGATGCTGTTGGCACCACTGCCACGCCCCACATAGAAAAAACCCTTTTTCCGCGCATGGGAAACAATGTCCCAATTGATGAGGAAATAGGAGACGAAATCCATCTTCTTGATCAGCTGCAGCTCTTTTTCCAGGCGCGCCGTAATGGCATCGCCACCTTCGGGATAGCGATAGGGCAGGCCTTCCTGGCACAGCCGCTCCAGCAGTGCCTCATCGGAGGCCTTTGTTCCGGTATAGGTCTGCAGGTTCTGCGGTCTGCGCCCCGCCGAAAAATCGAAATGGATGCTGCAGGCGTTCATCAGCCGTTCGGTGTTTTCCAGGATAAAGGAAAAGTCGGAAAAGGCCGCCGCCAGGTTCTGCACGGCGAACATTTTGTCTTCCTCACTGGCCTCCTCGGTCTTGGAGAGCTTGCTCAACAGCGTATTGTTATCGATGGCGCGCAGCAATCGGTGCGCGTTGAAATCGCGCCTGTTCCGGAAGGTCACGGGCTGCAAAACCACCAGTTTGTCTTTCAGGTCCTTCAGTCTGGAAAACCGTAACCGACGCAAATCGGCGATGGAAACGCCGATGAATTCATGTTCCAAAAAAACCTTTCGATCGTTCAGCAATACTTTTTCAAAGGGATAGATCACATGGCAATGTTGAAAAACAGGGGCGGCATCCGGTATTTTTTTCTCTTGGTGGAGGTGCTCCGACAGGAAATCGTTGAGTTCAAGATAGCCCTCGTTGTTTTTGGCGATGCCCACGAAACAAGCGTCCACCCCGTTCCTGAAATCGATGCCGAGTATGGGCTTGATGCCAAATTCCGGGGCCTTCCGCACAAAATTGAGACAGGCCGAAGTATTGTTGATATCGGTCAGGGCCAATTGGGTCACTTGGTGCCCTTGTGCGAGTTGCAACAGGGCCAACTCCGAAAAGGTGCCATAACGAAGGCTATAGTAGGTGTGACAGTTGAGGTACATATGTTTAAATCACAAATTCCAAATCACAAATTCCAAATCACAAATTCCAAATCACAAATTCCAAATCACAAATTCCAAATCACAAATTCCAAATTTGGAAATCCTTTATAGTTTAGGTTTTGGGGGTCGATGTTTTATTTATAATGGAAGACAAAATTCTTCTTAATTCAACAGCTTCATAAATCAATTCCTCAATTCCGGGTTTAGACTCGTTATTTAAATCCTTCAAAAGTTTAAGCCAATACGCCGCTTCTTTGGCTTCCTTTCTCGCAATCTTGATTCTCATCCTAAAATCGTTATCACCAAGCTTCTCGTTTGCTTCAATATAATTTGCGCCTACCGATCCAGAAGCCCTTATAAGTTGCTTTCCATCCTCAATATTGTTTAAAGTTTTGGGCAGTGATTTTACCAAAAAGCGGCAGTCTCTTGCGAATAAATACGTCCGGTCTTCTAAGTCATATACTTTTTCTCTTTTCATATTTCTTGGAATTTGGAATTTGGGATTTGGGATTTCATTATTGTTTCCGATGTGCCAACACCACCGGGGGCATGTCCATTGAAGGGGTTGTGCATTCTGCCGATGGTCCTGGCGCCCATGCCCGAGGCACGGATCACGCTTTTGTCGCCATAGCGTTTTCTGATGGTGTCCATGGCGTTGTACAGGTTCAATATTTCCTCCGTATCGTCGAACAGATTGATCTGGTAATTGCCCGATACCAAATGGCTGAACCTGATGCCCACCAAACGCACCAGCAACCGCCTGTTGTAAAGGGTATTGAAAAGCTCCAAGATTTTGGGGATCAAAATGTGGTCGGCACTGGTATACGGAATGTGCAGCTGTTTGGAATAGGTGTTGAAATCGGAATACCGGATCTTCACCATGATACAGGCCGTGAGCTTTTCGCCCCGCCGCAATTGATAGGCCAAATTTTCGGTCATGGCGATCAAGATGCCGCGTAGTTTTGCCACATCGATGGTATCCTTGTCAAATGTACGTTCGGTGGAAATCGATTTCCGTTCACAGAAAGGGATGACGGGGCGTATTGTCCATTCCGTTGGCCCGTTTCCAGATCACGGCGCCATTGGCTCCCAGTACGCGCTGCATCACCTCCATGGGCATCTCCTGGATGGTGCGCACCTGCCGAAGGCCCAGATTGCGCAGGGTCTGGTAGGTCTTGTCGCCCACCATGGGGATTTTTTTGATCGACAAAGGGGCCAGGAAAGGTTTTTCGAGCCCATAATCGATCTTTAACTGGTTGTTGGGCTTGGCCTCGTTGGTGGCCACCTTGGAGACCACCTTGTTCCCCGACAGGCCAAAGGATATGGGCAGGCCCGTCTCCCTGATGATACGCTGGCGCAGCTCGGAGGCATATCGGTACGAACCGAAGAAACGATCCATTCCGGTGAGATCGGCATAAAATTCATCGATGCTCGATTTCTCGAACAAGGGCACCTGTTCTTTGATGATCTCGGTAACGATATCGGAATGTTTGCTGTAGGTGCCGGCATTGCCGCGGATCACCACCGCTTCGGGGCATAATTCCCGGGCCATTTTCATGGGCATGCCCGAGTGCACCCCGAACCCCCGGGTTTCATAACTACAGGCCGCCACCACCCCCCGATCGCTCGTACCCCCTACCAATAAGGGCTTGTGCATTAATCTGCTGTCTATGAGACGCTCTACCGACACATAAAAGGTGTCGAGATCCAGATGTAAAATAGTCTTGTTCATCGCTATCGAAAAGGATAGCTAATTTATGGAATATTTCCTATATTTTGGAATTATTCCATAATAATTATTTTATCTCCCGAAAAAGCCTAATCAAAGGCAAAACCGGTATACACCCTAAAAACAAAAGCATATAGTGCCACAAAAAACAGCATAAAGCTGAACCAGGCAAAGAGCTTGAAATAATTCTTGATCAGGAAGTGTCCCAAATTTTTGAAACCTTCCAAATAAATTTCCTTGATAAGTAGTGTTGTCTTCATCATCCTAATTTTTAACGTTATCTATAGATAGGATGACAAAAGCCGTTCCGCGTTCAATGAAAACGGCAGATTTTAGTCGAACTGGCCCAAAAAGCAGTCGAAATGCGGCATTGCGGCCGAAAAAATGAAGGTATCGATCATTGGCCGGGCACTATGGCCCATTGCTTTTCGGGAAGGTACCAAACATCGGCCTCGAGGTCTACCCCGCCGCCCATTTCTTCCTGTACCACCCTGTCGATGACATAAATCCCCTTTTTGGCCATGGCGTCAAAGGTATCGATCCCGTCGTCCGGAAAGCCGATCCTGGTCCGGTGGATGTTGAACCTATCGGAGAACTTTCGGCCGAAGGCCTTTTCAACCCCCTCTTTGCCCAACATAAAGCCCAATAGCCCGCCCCAGGTGGCGGTGGGGTTATCGGAATCCCAACCCGCCAAGGCCCCGATCTTAATGGTCTCCTTCAAATCCCCTTCCCCGTAAAGCAAACTCACCATACTGGCCCCAAAATTGATGCCGGCGGCAAAACAACCATGACAGCTGGGTTCCTTGGTCGCCCACAAATAACCGTCTTCCTGCCTGATCTGGTATTTTTCGTGGAGCGCGTCGCGGGCCGCCTCCCAGGTCGCTCCCAATTCGTATTGGCCCTTCACAAAATCGTACATCTTGACCGAATAGGAGGTGTCGGGCAGACGCTTACGGGCTTCGGAGGCCATCCAAAGCAGGTTTTCCTTCATCGATCGGTTCTCATCCGCCAGCGGTGCCAGGGCATACATGATCACATAGAATTCGGAAATCCATTCCGCATTTTCCCTGGCGGTGGTCCGGATGGGCAATCGGGACATGCGCAGGGCAACATCGGGCCGCCCAGGGGCAAAAAGACCGAAGATCTCCGTGGTCAACTGGGCATCGATCATTTCATAATTCGGATTGGCTTCGGGGTCGCTGGTGTCCGGGGGCACTACGCCTTGCTGCATGAGATCGAAGGCCGTTTGATTGGAAACCCACAGATAGTTCTCCTCCTCCGCCCTGATATGCTTCAGCCAGCCTTCCCGTATCTGTTCGCCGCTAAGCAAACTGGTCTTATTGGCATAGAGCAAACTTTGATAGATGTATTCGATATCGGTATCGTCATCGGCGCCCCAAATACTGTCCTGGTCGGCGAATACAAAATCGATGTTTCTTGAATAGTTGTTCGACCCCCAGAGGTTGGGCTGGTCGGGTTTGCCCCAATCGTCGCGGGTATAGAATCCGGCCCCTTTCCCTTCTTGGGTCGGGATTCCGATTTTATCCATTTCGGTGACCAGACCCGTCCAATTGGCAATGCACTGCGCCAACCAAAAGCCATATAGTTTATCGGCATAGGCCGCTCTGGACAGCTTCATATCGGTCGGTTTTGGGGTATAGGGCAGGTATACCAGCTGGGAGTCGACCATGCTGCTCTTTACGATCGACTTGTCGCTATCTGGCTGCTGTTTGCAGGAAAAAATTAAGGTGCCCGAGAAAAGCAGGGCCACGACTGGAAGGGTCGATCTCATATCCAATGTATTTTAAATGGTAGAGTGCGTTACTAAAGTAATGAAAAATTTGGGGCTGTTTTATAGGAAATGGGCGGTGCGCAAAAAAAACCTTCCGAAAAGGGAAGGTTTCTTTAACGTAAGAAAGTTGTGGTGGCTACAGTGACCGGATGACCAAAAAAATCATGACCGACACAAAAAGGTAACCCAAGGCCAGGACCCAATCGATGAAACTAAATTTTCGCTTCTTCATCGCTAATTTTGATTTTTCAGTACTAATCGAATGCAAAACCGGTAGCTACCCTAAATACAAAGGCATAGAGCCCCACGGCGAACATGATAAAACTGAACCAGGCGAAGGCCTTGAAATATTTTTTAATAATATAGTTTCCGAGATTCCTAAAGCCTTCCAAGTAGATTTCTTTTATGAGTAAAATTGTTTTCATAGGGGGAACATTTAAAGTTTATAATACAAATCTCCAATGTTTGTGACCCAATAGGAAAGATAATGGCTGTAAGTAAAGGATAATGCGATAAAACACCCCCCCCGGATAAATGGCCCACATTATACGATATACAGTTAATCCTGATTTCCTGCCCAACCATAATCAGGTACCGTTTATCGATCGCAGCACAAAAAAAAGGGCTTCCGCTCAAACTATAGTTTTGGCCTTCCCCGATTTTAAAAAGGTAGAAAACTGCCCTTTTCCGTGCTGCAGGTCTTAAATCATGACATCTTGGTTTTCTTGGCGATGAATTTTTTATTGATGCACCATAGTGGGATCGATACCTTGGTTTCCATTTTTTTGACCAGATCGCGGTGCAACAAACGGTTCAGGAACCCTGGACCGGATCGCTCGTGCATGGCCAAGATATCGGCATTGGCGGTCTTAAGATAGGACATGAGCCCTTCGGCAACGGTATCCGCTTTGATCGATTCAAAGCGAACCGCACCGTAAAAAATCTGCTGTTCCAAGAGCTCCCTAAATCTTTGAATTCTCGCCGCTTCGGCATGTTCGTCGTTGGTCAGGATATGAACCACATCGATGGAGGCATCAAAGGGTTCGGCCAGTGACACCAATTCCTGTATTGCGGCCAGATCGTCGATCTCAAAATCGGCGGCATAGACCATTTTATGGATGACCTTATATTGATAATCATTGGGTACGAGCAGTAAAGGGCAGGTGATTTCTTTAAGAAGGCCGTTGGCGATATTCCCGGCGAACAGGCCACGCGAGGTATGCTCGTCTTTCATTCCAACGATCAATACATCTACTGAAAAGGCCACAGCATGTTTCAGGATGCCCTTGGTCACATCCCCATGTCTTGAGGCCACCAAATGTATTCTTTTATCGACATCTTCGATTTGGAGTGCTTTGGCGCAATAATTTTGAAGGTTTTCCTCCTGTTCATTTTGAGCCAATTTTTGTAGTTGTTCAGGGGTTCTGATGGTCGAAACCGCAATCGGTGGCAGGTCATATATATGCAGAACGATCAGATTGGCCTTTAAAACCAGGCTTAGCTGAAAAACATATTGCAGGGCACGGGTTTCATGTGTTTTGCAATCGGTTGCATAGAGTATTCTTTTCATGGCGTTTTGTATGGGTGGTCTGTAAATGTATCACAGTGCGGTGTTTTAAAAAATGATACGCATCATCCGCATTTCAAATACTTTGGATTGCATTGCCACAACGAATCCACAATTGCCTGGAAATCGAAAACCGGTTATTTTGCCTATCTTTCCTATCCTTTAAAAACCATTACCATGATATATAGATGGTCGGCTATCATATGTTGTTTTTTACTCTTCCCACTGATCGGACAAAACAAGTCTGAAACCAGCATAAATGAAGCCGCGGCGCATGCACCGGAAAGTGATCAAGAATGGACGACCCTGTTCAACGGTAAAGACCTTGAGGGATGGACCATGAAAATCAAAGGGCAGCATCGTGGGGGAAAATTTCGGCAATACCTTTAGGGCGGTCGACGGCATTTTGAGTATCCGTTACGATGCCTATGGCGAGAACTTTGATGATCGTTTTGGCGCCTTGTATTACAATAGGAAATTATCGGATTTTAGACTGAAGATCGAATACCGCTTTGTAGGGGAGACTGCCCCGGGCGCACCTGAATGGGGCTATCGTGACAGCGGTGTCCAGTTTCTGGGCCAGGCCCCTGAAACCGTAAAGATCGATCAGCCCTTCCCGGTCTGTTTGGAGTACAATCTGCACGGCGGCAACGGTACGGACGACCGGCCCAACGGCGAAATCTGTGCCAACGGCATGTTCGTAGAGATCGACGGGGCAAAAAACACATCCTATTGCACCCTCCCGTCCGTGGAGCGGACGTTCCATGGAGATCAATGGGTCACGTTGGAAATCGATGTCAATCAAGGGCCAAATAACCCATTTTGTGAATGGGGAAGAAATCATGCACTACGCCAACCCCACCTATAATCCTGAAAACGAGCTGGCCAAATCATTAATGGTGAATGGAGATACCACCGTTAATGACGGTTATATTTCCTTGCAATCGAACAGCCACCCCATTGATTTTCGTAATATTGAACTGATGGAATATTGATTCCTTGGGGAGTGTCAAAATCCACTGACGATGAAAGTATTGGTTTCCATAAACATCCCCGAAATCGGGATCGAACTGCTTCGGAAGGAAGGGTTGGAAACAACCGTATGGACCGCGTGAATTGCCCATGAACCCAGAACAGTTATTGGAAGCAACCTTGCACCACGACATACTCCTATCCTCCAGTATATATAATTTGGACAGTCAATTTCTGACGCAAAACAAACATCTCAAGTTGATCTCCCAGTTCGCCGCCGGTTACAATAATATTGACATCGAAACAGCGGTTCAACTCGGCATTCCCGTTGCCAATACGCCCAATGCCATGACCGATGCCACGGCCGACATTGCTTTTGCCCTGATGTTGGCGGTAGCCCGTAAAATGTTCTTCATGCATCAAAAAATCCTGGATGACGACTGGGGGCCCTTTCGGCCCAAAGCCCATTTGGGCATGGAGCTAAAAGGAAAGACCGTGGGTATTTTTGGAATGGGCCGCATCGGCACCGCTTTTGCGGAACGGTGCGCAGGCGCATACGGGATGAAGGTCGTCTATCATAACCGCGCTGCTAATTCTAAATTGGAACAACAAACTCAAGGCCACTTTCGTTTCTTTCGATACCCTGTTGCGACAAAGTGACGTAATTTCGGTGCATAGCGCCCTTACCGAGGAGACCAGGGAAAAATTCAACCGTTCTGCTTTCGAAAGAATGAAATCTTCGGCCCTATTTATCAATACGGCCAGAGGCGGCATTCACCATGAAGGCGATCTTATTACGGCCCTGGAAAACAAAACCATTTGGGGAGCGGGTCTTGGATGTCACCAACCCCGAGCCCATGAAAGCCGACAATCCCTTGTTGACAATGGAGAACGTGGCGGTGACCCCGCATATAGGGTCGGCGACCATCGAAGCGCGCAACGAAATGGCCCGACTGGCCGCTTTGAACATAATACAGTTCTGTAGGGGAGAAACACCGGATAACCTAATCGTTTAATCCAGGATCGGGGACAACAAAATTAATCCGTTTTACTTTCTAATTGATCCCAACTAAATATACAAATCGCCCATTTCTACCTAGGTTTATAATTCCCTTATCCTAATGTTTCGGTAATACACCTTTTGACCGTGATGTTGGAACATGATATGTCCTTCTTTATCCGAATGGAAGCCAGGGTTTTCCTTAAATTTGCTATTGGCGAGCAATTGTTTCATTTCCGGGCTGTCCATTTCAAATTCCACCACCTTTGTCGCCGTTGAGCCAATGCTCCACATGACCGTCTTTATGCAGTAGCTTGGCCTGGTTGAACTGCCCAATAGGCTTCAATTGCTTGTTTTTGGGTTTGATCAGATCATAGACCGAGCCTGCCGAGCGGATGGCAGCCGTATCGTTGAAATACTTGTCATCAAGGACCTGCAATTCAAAATTGTCCAACCAATTGGGACTGTTCCCATTATTCGATTCCATCGACAGGTCTTCTTGCATATGGAAGAATACGCCCGAGTTGGCGGCGGTATCCACCGCCCATTCGTATTCCATTTCAAAATTTTTATACCTGTTTTTGGTGATCAGGTCGCGATTGGCGGTATCGGGATTGGTGGTCAATACGCCATTTTCCAATAGCCAAACACCCTGTGGAAACTCCTTGATGCCATATCCCCTGAAAGCATCCGTGGTGATTCCGTCAAATAGCACCACCCATTCCTTTTGGGTCTATTTTGACCTCCTTGGACGTGTTGGAATCCTTGCAGCTGATGAACAATGCCAATATAAAAATGGGCAACAGTATTTTTTTCATTTCGTTAAGTTTAAATAATTTGCTGAAGCCCCCGTACCCCGATACCTATCCTTAAATGATCGAGAAAATGATACCCAAACGGTTCCCTTAAAGATAATCCAAAGATTTTTAAGTAAGGGAAGATGGCTCCGTTAATTGCCCTATGATTGAATTACTCTGCTACAATATTCCCCATTTATTGAAGGAAAACCGTAACTTTCATCTTTAGGCACTGACCTTAATAATGCAAATGAGAAGATGAAAAAGAGGCTTCACGGGACGTGCCATTGTTTTCAAGAAATCGATTATTTTTTAGCGATGCAAGTACTTATCATTGGTGGTGGTGGTTTTTTGGGGCCAAGGTTGGCCAGGGAATTGCTGGCCAATGGGGGGCTTTACCAAGGGGAATTGCGGCACATGATCCTTTTGGACAAGTCGTTCCCCAAAACCGAAACCAACGATGACAGGGTGGCATATATAGAGGCGGATTTCAATGATGCAACCGTACTTCGAAATGCGCTGCGCCATCGTCCGGAATTGATCTTCCACCTTGCCGCCATTGTGAGTGGGGAAGCGGAAAAAAATTTCGATTTGGGGATGCGAATTAACTTTCATGGCACGCTACAATTATTGGAACAGTGCCGGACGCTTCAGTACCATCCCCGAATTGTTTTTGCCAGTTCGTGCGCGGTATTCGGCGGGGATGTTACCAAGACCGTGCAGGATGAAACGGGACCCAAACCACGTAGTTCCTATGGCACACAAAAGGCGATGGTCGAACTACTGATGAACGATTATAGCAGAAGGGGATTTGTAGATGCGCGAAGCCTTCGATTGCCGACCATCGCCATTCGGCCCGGGAAGCCCAACGCGGCCACTTCCTCCTTTGTAAGCGGTATCATCAGGGAACCTTTGAACGGTCAAAGGGCCACCTATCCGGTGCCGTTGACAACGTAGTTTGGATCCAATCCCCAAAACGGGTCATCCAAAATTTCATCCATGCGGCAAATTTGGAGGCCCGACTCGCTGGGAGACGACAGCATGATCAATCTTCCTGGATTGACCACGACGATCGAAGCATGATCGCTGCCCTGGGCAAAATAGCGGATCCAGGAGATCACACGATTGATCGCCCACGAACCAGATGCATTTTTGGAGCGCATCGTACTCACGTGGCCGCCTCGATTCCATACCGAAAGGGCGAATGGCCTTGGGGTTTGTGAGTGACGGTTCAGCGGAAGAAATCATTAAGCTCCTACATCGAGGAAGAAGCAATAAAATTGGTTAAAGCACAACAATATGGATAAAAACAGCAAAATTGCCATGGTCACCGGGGCAGGTTCAGGAATCGGAAAAGCCGTGGCCGATCGCGCTGTACCAAGATGGCTGGCATGTGGTTCTGGCCGGGTAGGCGCGAAAGGCCACTTCTCGATACCGCTGCCGCTTGTGGGAACGAAACCATATTGGTGGTCCCGGCGGACGTCACCAAACCCAAAGCGTAAAAAACCTCTTTGCCCAAACCATCGCAAAGTATGGGCGTTTGGATCTGCTTTTCAACAATGCGGGGGTCAGCGGCCCGGCCAAACCCTTTGAAGAATTGACCCTGGACGATTGGCAGGGGGTCGTCGATACCAATTTAACAGGGGCCTTTTTATGTGCCCGGGAAGCGTTCGGGATCATGAAACGGCAAGAACCTATCGGGGGGCGCATCATCAACAACGGCTCCATTTCGGCCCATGTGCCCAGGCCACAATCCGCTCCCTATACCGCGAGCAAACATGCGATTACCGGGCTTGACCAAAGCCATTGCCCTGGACGGGCGGGAATTTGATATTGCCTGCGGACAGATCGATATCGGCAATGCCTCGAGCGCCATGACCCAAAAAATGGAAGCGGGCATCAGGCAGGCAGATGGTAGCTTAAAAATTGAGCCCACCATGAGGGTGAAGATGTGGGCAGGACGGTGGTATACATGGCCAGTTTGCCGCTGAACACCAATGTACCGTTCCTCACGGTCATGGCCAACAGAATGCCCTATATGGGAAGGGGGTAAAATAAAGAAAGGTTTTTAGATTTACCTTTGATTTTGGATCTAATGGCACTGACCTCATCGGCGGAGATACTTACAGCGGAATTTCCAAAACTTTTTCGAATATAGGAGGTGACATTCGCGATATCTTCATCACTGAGCATGCCAAATGCGGGCATGGCGTTGGAATAGGTGGATCCATTGACGACCAGACCCACATTGGAACCATTGAGCACGATCTTTAATAATCGCTCTTGGTCGCCCGTTACATATTCAGTGCCCTTCAGGGGCGGGTTCAAACCCGATACTCCAGCAGCCATTCGATTGGTGGCATAGCAGGCAATGTTGGGTATAAACCTTTTCCCCTTCAACCATATATGCCGGCAAGTCCGTGGTAGTTTCGGTTTCCACGGAAACCGAGGTCTTGGCGGTTACGCCTTCCGAAGTTTCTTGGTCTGTTTCCTTCCGCTCTTTACAGGAAATGAACCAAACAAAGGCAAAGCCCATGCTCAAAACCGTGATGCTTTTTCCAATGGGGTTCAAGATGCTATAATTTTTGATAAACGATCCTGAACAAAGTGCCCCCGGCATCATCGGACACATATAGCGACCCATCGGGCCCTTGGGCCAATCCTGTAGGTCGGTGTTCCGCTTCGTTGGGTGTAAGCACTTCTTCGGTACCTGCAAAACCATTGGCAAACACCTCCCAATCACCACTGGGCACCCCATCGGCAAACGGCACAAAGGCGACCATATAGCCCTCCTGTTTTTCAGGGGCGCGGTTCCAGGAGCCGTGGAACGCGATAAATGCCCCATTTTTATATTTTTCCGGGAAACATGTCGCCCGTATAAAAAAGCAGGGCATTGGGCGCCATATGTCCGGGAAAGGCCGCTACGGGATCAATGGCCTCTTCCCCCGCGGTTTTTTGGCCATCCCCGCCATATTCCGGGGCAAGTATCTTCTTTTTCTGGATCTGATCGTAATAGATATAAGGCCAGCCCGCATCATCGCCTTCTTCGATCATGTACAGGGTTTCCGCAGGGAGTTCGGCAGAAGTCTTTACATCATAAAGATCGGGAAAAAGGGTGTTCAACATATCCCTCCCGTGCTGGGTGACAAACAGTTTGTCGGTGGTTTTGTTCCAATCCAGACCCACCACGTTCCTTAATCCGGTAGCATAGCGAAGTCCTTCTCCGTAAGATTGCTTCATTTGATCGGCCCTAAATCGCCATATACCCCCTGCAGAATCCAAGATGGTACAGGGCATCATGGCGGGCGAACCGATGGTCCTGTCCTGTACCTGGCAGGCATTGGAATAGGCCCCGATGTTCACATAAATATTGCCCATACCGTCAAGGGTGAACGATTTGGTCGCATGTGCCCTACGGGAAATGAGGCCGGTGACCAAGGTATCTGGCATCGTTGTTTGGGTTACTTTTCCGTTGGCGTCGAGCGCGTAGCGGAAAATCTCCTCATCGGAGGAAGCATATAGATATTGACCATCAATAGAGATGCCGGTGCCGCCAAAATCGCCAAAGCCTTCCTTTGTTTCAGCGATACCATCTCCATCGCCGTCCTCCAGATACAAAATTCCCTGACCGTTGACCGGTTCCCTTAATTTTACATAGATGCCCCCTTTTGAATTTACCGCAATATGACGGGGAGCGCCGAGCGAATCGGCGACCTCGATCACGCCGAACCCCTCCGGCACGGAAAGGCCGGCGTTATCGGCACTGATGGCCAAGACAGGCATCCCATCCGATGGCTTGGTTTCCTGTTTGCAAGACAGAAAAACCAGGAACCCCAAACCGACGATAACAAAATGTGACCGAATCCCTACTATTTTTTTGAAACTGCTTTCCATTCGAATTTTATTTACTGGTACAATGACTAAAGATCTACTTTTTTTCCGGTTTTTGCCGCCAAAAATATGGCATCGATGATTTTCATGTCCTTTACGCCCTCCTCCCCGTCGATGGGCACAATGGGTTGCTTGTTATCAAAAATGATTCCGGCGATACCGTCCATTTGCAGGGTTTGGTGGGTCGTGTGGGGCTGTTCGAGCTCCCCCTTGTGGGTGCGCCCCTTGATGGGGCCATAGCCGGTGGAGGGCTGCATTTCCGCAAATCCCTTTTCGCCCACCATATAAAACCGGTCCAAATAGTTCATGGCGTAAGTCGAGAGGCAGGAAGCCACCGCCCCGCTGGGAAAACCCATCTGAAATTGTATGGTCTCGTCGATGCCTTCCTTAAACTTGACAGGGTCGGTCTTGGTTTCCTGGGCGGTTACCCAGATCGGTTCCTCGCCCAACATGTATCTGGCTCCATTGATGGAATAAATTCCGATATCCATCATCGCACCACCGCCGGAGAGCGCTTTATTCAGGCGCCACTGGGTGGGATCTCCGATGACGAAGCCCGATTGTCCCTGAAAAAATTTGGGTTTCCCGAATTCCCCCTCTTTCCGCATGCGGATCACCTCCACCGTTTTGGGTTCAAAATGCATGCGGTACCCGATCAACAGTTTTACCTTGGCCGCGTTACAGGCATCGACCATTTCCTGGCCCTCCTGGGCATTGACGGCCATAGGTTTTTCGCAGATCACGTGCTTGCCGGCCTTGGCCACACGAATGGCATGGTCGTGGTGGAGACCGTTGGGGGTAATGACATAAACGGCATCGATATCGGCATTGTCCTTGATGGCGTCGAAATTCCCGTAGTCATAGCAGTTCTCTTTGGGAATATTGTACTTCGCCTGCCAATCGACCACTTTCGTGGGCGTTCCACTGATCACCCCTACCAACTTGGCGCGCTGGCACGACTGCATGGCCTCGGCCACCCTTGTGCCGTAGCTGCCAAGACCCATGATAGCCACCCTCAACACCGGCCCTTCATAGGGTTCGACGGAATGCGCAAATATACTGGTCGGATCTGCCAATAAAGGCAGCCCGACGGCCGTAATGGATAATTTTTCCAAAAAATTCCTTCTTGAACCCATAGTCTTGTGATTTGAACTAAAAATAAGCTATAAATGAATCCCATCCAACCTTTATGGAAAAAGATCGGGTTGGCCCGCACAGACCGCGTTTGGGATCGTGTAATTAAGATTTTCAAAATAAAAAACCTTCCCAAAATAGGAAGGTTTTAGCAGTACCTTGGGTGGGAATCGAACCCACACGTCCGAAGACACTGGATTTTGAATCCAGCGCGTCTACCAATTCCGCCACCAAGGCATAGGAAAAATTGGACTGCAAAGCTATAAAATAATTTCATTTATAAAATGAAAATAACAACAATTATCCTTGAGCAAGACAAATTAATTTATAAATTTGCACCTCCTTAGAAAACAGGGACTTGTGCGTCCACTTTCGTTCAAGAGGTATATTACAGACCAGTTATGCCATATCAAGTGCCGGAACCCAAAATATTTGCCTGTACCAACAGCAGGGCCTTGGCCGAAAAAATCGCCAAATCTTACGGTACCGATTTGGGCAACGTGCATATTTCAAGATATAGCGATGGGGAATTTCAACCCTCCTTTGAGGAATCGGTTCGTGGGGCCCGCATTTTTATCATCGGCAGTACCCATCCCAGTTCGGAAAACCTGATGGAGATGTTGCTGATGCTCGATGCGGCCAAGAGGGCCTCGGCCAGGCATATCACCGCGGTAATGCCCTATTTCGGCTGGGCCAGGCAAGACCGAAAAGACAAGCCAAGGGTGCCCATTGCGGCCAAATTGATCGCAAAGATGCTCGAAGCGGCAGGCGCCACAAGGATCATCACCATGGACCTGCACGCCGATCAGATACAGGGGTTCTTTGAAAAACCCGTCGATCACCTGTTCGCCTCCACCATGTTCCTGCCCTATCTGAAAAAATTGAATTTGGACAACCTTACCATTGCCTCACCCGATATGGGCGGATCGAAAAGGGCCTATGCCTATTCGAAGGCATTGGAATGCGATGTTGTGATCTGTTACAAACAGCGGGCCAAGGCCAATTTGATATCCCATATGGAGCTTATAGGCGACGTTCAAGGGAAAAATGTGGTACTGGTAGACGATATGGTCGATACCGCCGGTACCCTGACCAAAGCGGCCGATTTGATGATGGAAAGGGGTGCCTTGAGCGTAAGGGCGATCACCACCCACGGGCTGCTCTCGGGCAATGCCTATGAAAAATTGGAAAAATCGCAATTGTTGGAATTGATCGTAACCGATTCGATTCCGATCAACAGGAAAAGCGAGAAACTAAAGGTATTGAGTTGTGCCGATCTGTTCGCGGATGTCATGCACAGGGTACACCACAACACCTCGATCGCCTCCAAGTTTTTGATGTAATCCAGGACAAAGAAATGCCCTTGCCATTATTGGGCCAGCGCTTTTGAAAAACAATGAATATTAATTTTTAATCTATATAATGAAGTCAATTACAATTAAAGGATCAGAAAGAGAAAGCGTGGGCAAAAAGGCAACGAAGGCCCTACGTAATGCTGGAAAGGTTCCTTGCGTGGTATACGGAGGGGAAAAACCATTACACTTTTCAGCTGACGAACTAGGTTTCAGGGATTTGGTGTACACTCCCGCCGCACACACCGTTGTGGTTGAACTGGGTAACGGTAAAAAAATCGATGCGGTCATGCAGGACATCCAATTTCACCCTGCGACAGATCGAATTTTGCACATCGATTTTTATCAATTGTTCGCCGATAGGGAAGTGACCATGGATATTCCCGTTCGGTTGCAGGGCAGCTCCCCCGGGGTACGAAACGGAGGTCGTTTGTTGTTCAGAAAACGCAAACTCACCATCAAGGCATTACCGGCCAAGCTTCCCGATTTCTTCGACGTGGATATCTCCCAACTGAAAATCGGAGACCATGTGTCCGTAGATAGTCTGTTGAGCGATAAATTTGCGATCTTGCATCCAGAAAGCACCGTGGTGGTGCAAGTGAAAATGGCACGTGCTGCCGTTGTGGTTGCAGAGGATACAGAAGAAGAAGAAGAAGGGGCTGAAGGGGAAACCGCAGCAGCCGAAACAGCTGAAGAAGCAACAGAAGCAAGCGAAAGCTAAACCCTTTCATCAGGAAATAAAATGCTTACCCGTTTTAAGCATTTCAATCAAAAGCATCCCTTCCGGATCGTATCGGGATTTGGGGATGCTTTTGTATTTTTACAAAAACCCTAAACGAACGCTCCCAGATGTTACAATGGCTCAAGTCTTTGTGGGGCGGGGGCAATTCCCAAGATACCGCACCGCATCATATGAAGAAATTTTTAATAGTAGGATTGGGCAACATAGGGGACGAATATGCCGAAACCAGACATAACGTCGGTTTCAAAGCACTTGATGCCCTATCGGCCACCGAGGGTTTTCCCTTTGAAACTGCAAAATTGGGCGCCGTCGGCCATTTCAAGATCAAGGGAAGACATGTCATCTGCCTGAAGCCTTCCACCTACATGAACAGAAGCGGGAAGGCGTTGAAGTTCTGGATGGAAAAAGAAAAAATAGCCCTGGAAAATGTGCTGGTCATCACCGACGATATCAACCTGCCTTTCGGCACCTTGCGGCTAAAAACAAAAGGTAGCGACGGAGGCCATAACGGTCTAAAGGATATACAGGACAGCTTGGGCACCATCAACTACAACAGACTGCGGTTTGGTGTGGGATCGGAATTTGGCAAAGGCAGGCAGGTAGATTACGTTTTGGGCGAGTGGAATGAGGTGGAGCGGGCCCATCTCAAGGAAAGGCTGCAAAAAACGGAAGCCCTCATCCGTTCGTTCGTTTTGTCGGGCGTCGCCATAACCATGAACCAATTTAACGGCACCTAGCCCATTAGAGTACCTTAAAATTGAATATGCCGGAATCTGAAGTGTTGCCTTCTTTGTCTATGGTGACTACCCTCCAGTAGTAAACGGTATTTTCGGAAACGGTCACCTTTTTTAACCCATTGCCCACGGGAAGGGTGACGATCAAAGTTTCGGGAGGGGTTTCTACCGAAAAATAGACTCTCATAAGCCTCGATATCGCCATCGAGGTCGGATCCCGACCATTTGAGGGAAATTTCATTGCTGATATCCTTGAACACCTGGGCACCATAAAGTGGCCCCAATATTTCGGCCGGAAAGGGAACATGTGCATTTTGGGTTCCGGGGTTATAAAAAAACCAGGTTTCACTGCCTGTCGTATCGGGCGTATTGCTGTTTTTTGAAATGACCGCCCATGAAAATGGGGAGCTTTTGGCCAAGGGAAGCGTTTCCGACAACGAACGCGTACTTTTGGTCTGTACCGTTCCTGTAATCAAGTTGGTCACCCGCAATTCATAAATTTCGGCATTGACCGCCGCCTGCCAGGAGAATTGTACCACATTGGTGTTGGCTGCCGAACTCTGTACCGGTGAACACTCCGTGTTTTTGGCAGGGGAAATCAGCAAGGCCTTCCCGGGTGCTTGTGGCGCATCATTTTTTTTACAGCCCAACAGCAGCATTCCAATAAGAAAAAGGGCCGAGTACCTCATTGTTTGATCAGTTTAAAAGTTCGTGTACGTGATGCCGAACGCACTTTCAGAAAATAAGTGCCCGACGCCCATCCGGAAACATTCAAAATAGTTTGTGAACCCAACATTGTTCTATTACCGGCGTAGATGTTTCGGCCATCCGCCCCGTATACCTCTATGGTGATCACCTCGCCGTCATCGCCATAAATAGTGACGAAGTCGGCTGCCGGATTGGGCAACAGGAACATGCTTTCCGGGCCCAAAAACCGATCTTCAAATATACCTTGACAGCTCAGCCCCGTCATCACCTTCAATGAATTTCCCCCTTTTTGCAGATCGAGGGTCAATTGATCATCATTGGTCTGAATCGTTTGCCCATTGAATTCGATGATATAATAATCCGACCCCGTCAGGCTCAAGATCAGCTGACTTCCGTCCAAAGAAGTCTTTGCGGTAACATTCAAGGGGTCGGGTTCGGTAATCACCACTTCATAACAAGAAGCTTGGTAGACAATGTCCCCATCGATGGCGTCGATACATACCGCATAAGTGCCCGCCATAAGGTTCGGCAAACTGTAGTTATTGGAAAAATTCGCGCTCACCTCGGTCCCATTTCCGGTAACGGTAACGCCATAGTTAAGGGGTAGCACGGCGGAAATATCGATGATCCCATCATTGTTGGGCCTGCATGACTCGCTTTGGACGGAAATTTCAAAGTTCTTGCTGTCAAATCGGTATACCGGGCATCCGGAGGCATCCACCTCGCTATCGGGAGGCGTACCAGGGCAAATATCATTCGCGTCGAAAACCCCGTCGCCATCCTCATCCGGACTGAAGGCCCCTTCAACGCATATTTCCAACGAAAAGGATTTCAAGGATCCCCCATCGGAAGCGGCATTATCACTCACTTGGAGTATCCATTCCCCCTTGATCGATTCCCCATTGAAAACCGATAGGGGCCCCAAAGGTTTTATAATACCACTGATGGCGGGATCACCCCCGCAGACGAAATTTCCGCCCTGGTCATCGAATACCGCATTGATATTCCCTAAATCACCGCAGGAACTGGAAATAAGCGTCGTTACGGTACCGGATGGGGAAGTGAGGGTAATCACCAAATCAGCAAGAAAGGAGTGATCGAGCGCCAAGGATACATTGATGTCGGCCAAGGGCAGATCTTCCACAAAAGCGATTTTTGAACTGATGGTCGGCGTTCCGGTGGCTGAAATGGTCAAAGGCAGACCCGAGGCGGATTTTTCCTGACAATTGAACTGTATGGTGGTGTAGCTGAAGGGCAGTCCGAAGGTGCCTTCCCCACAGATATTCTTTGGTTTGACACGCCAATAATAGGTGGTTTGGTTTTCGAGGTCTGAAGGTAGGAATGAAGTATTTACCAATGATATGGATTGCACGATATCATTGAAAGCCATGTCCGTTGCCAATTCCAGGTCATATTCCGTATACAGCGAATTTCCTTCCCATTGCAAGGTCTGAACGGTGGGTACATCAAGTGCTCCATTAAGGGGTGAAAGTAAGGGAACCGTGGCAAAATTGCCGTCATAAACGTTCAGCACCAGGGAGACCTCTTTCGACAAACTTGCCGTAGTGGCCAGTACATTGATGGTATAACTTCCCGGCGCCACATTGGCCGTATTTGAAATGGTGATTTCCACCGGGGTATCCGTAGTGTCTGCCGTATTCGGTAAAAAGGAAATATCGAGCCCTGTAGGCGGGGAAGAAATACTAAAGGTCGCTTCTTCCGCAAAACCGGGAGAGGTAATGTAATCGAAATCGATCAATAGGTTATCGGGCTGGCAAATGTCGTATTCCAAGGTAGGGAAGTCAAGGATGATTTCAGAGTCCAATATGCTGAAGTTTGCCGCGTTCACCGCAAAAAAGACATTCCCTTGTGGCTTCACCATGATCCGTGCTTGGGTTGTCGGTATCCCCGGAATAATTACCGAACGCCTACCATTGTTGGCTACTCCCGCCGCCAAGACGATGGGAAATGATTGGCCCCCGTCGGTCGATAGGAGCAGGTCTACGTTTTGTGCGTTGATGGGATTGAGATCGGTATTGGCAACGTTCCATGTAATTTCCGCAACCTGGCCGGCCGTAACCGCTTCTCCGGTACTTTGTGAAGTAACCGCAAAGGGTCCTGCGGCATTGATCACCATTAAATTTACCAAGTCCGACACAACCTGACCGCCCCCAGGGGCGTTGTCGCGAACGGTGAAGGCAAAATTCAATTGGCGTTCAACATTCGAAACGGTCTCCCAAGCCGAATTTACCGTAGGCAAGGATTGGGTTAGGTTGCCCGACAAAACCCTCGATAACCTGGGAAAATATCTGATTGGCACCGTATCCGGTCTTAAAGACCTAAAATTGGCCCCGCTCGGATTGTTGGGCCCGAAGGTCGACTGCGGCACCACCCCATCATCGATTTCTTCCCAAGTATAGGTTAAGATATCGTCCGGGTCGGCATCCGTGGCACTCCCAATGAGGGCGAACGCGGTCGATTTTGGAATGATGTGGTCGATTCCCGCATCCACCACCGGCGGATTGTTGGCCAAGGGAATAAGCGTCCCGCAAGACTTCGACTCGAGGTTATCGAGGATCTGCACGATACTGATATAATGAAAATAATCATCGCCATTCAAAGCGACATTGTTGATTCCTGTGATGCCAGCATACCCCATGATGGTTGAACCACTGCCAGGCTCGAATTGAACCAGCGTTCCTTCCGATTCGAACGACCAGGTATGGTTGGCCCCAAGTTGGTGTCCCATTTCGTGGCCTACAAAGTCGAGGTCAAAAATATCTCCCTCGGGTACCTGGGCGGCGGCAAAGGCACTCCCTTTTTGGTTATCGACACAGATCCTACCGATAAATCCCGCGTTACCGCCATTATTGGCTTTGTGGAAAAGGTGTCCGATATCGTAATTCGCCGCCCCTATTTCCGTGGTAAAGGCGTTTTGTGCCTCTGCGTTCAAATTGCCATTGTAGGGGTCAGTGGCACTGTCGGTATAGATCACCTTATCGGTATCGGCCACCAATTCGAGGCTTACCGCCAGATCGGTTTCAAATACCTCATTGATCCTCGTCACGGTGGCGTTGATCGCCGCCAGGGCATCGGCCACGGTGCCACCATGGTATTGGGTATATTCCCCCGAGGCGGAAACCGCCAAGCGGTATTTTCGGAGCACTTGCCCGTCGACCGGTTTTTGAACCAGGCTTCCCATTGTTGTGACGAGGCTCGACTTGGTCTCACAGACGAAGTCGAGGTCTTTTTGCAGCTGTCCGTCGCGGGAATAGACCATATACGTATCCTTCGACGCCATTTGCATAAAGGTGGCCGGTCTTTGGTCGCCATGCACGATCATACTCTGTATGCCCTTGTGGGACATGCTGAAACGGATCTTGTCGTGCCGGCCATTGAGCCCTTTTCCAACAAAAGATCTTATTTCAGGGTATTTTGCGGAGAGCGCAGGGGATAGCACGGGCGATTCGGTAACCTCGAAGGCCAGTAACTTACCATCCACATCGGGAAAATATAGGATTTTTGGGCGGTAGCCCGTTGACTTGTCGGCCAAAATTCGCTTTACCGCAACTTGATCGACGGAATATAGCCTCCCTTCCGAGACATCCATTTTGCGAAACTTTTCGGCCGCCATGGTTGGTTTTGTTCCCTCTTGTTTCCAATAACCATGCTGGGCGAGACCGGAAAAGCATGTAAATAGTATGGAAAATGAGAAAACAAGCCGTAATTTTGCAATCATCAAGGGGATTTTAACCAAATTCAAAGATAAGTTTTTTCTCATTATTTTCTAGTGGTAACAGTCCAAAGCATCTCGAACTACGACGAACAGCATCCCAGTGCCGTCACCATAGGCACCTTCGATGGGGTACATATCGGCCATCGAACGATTCTGGAACGATTGATCAAAAACGCCGAGGCAAAGGGGCTCCGATCAACGGTGCTCACTTTTTATCCGCATCCCAGAATGGTCTTACAAAAAGACGCGGACATCAAGCTTTTGAACACCATGGAAGAAAAAGCGAGGATACTCGAACAAATGGGGCTTGATTATTTGATCATCCACCCGTTCACGAAAGAGTTTTCCCGTTTGTCGGCCACCGCATTCGTGAGGGACATATTGGTGAACCGTTTGAAGACCAAAAAAATAGTGATCGGTTACGACCATCGCTTTGGCCGGAACCGAAACGCCAACATCAAAGACCTTATCATTTTCGGCAATACCTTCGAATTCGAAGTGGAGGAAATTTCCGCCCAGGAAATCGACCAGGTTTCCGTAAGTTCCACGAAAATTCGAAAAGCGCTGGAAGAAGGTGATATCGATATTGCGAACAAATACCTGGGCTATCCGTATATGCTGACAGGCACGGTCAAAAAAGGCAAGGGTCTGGGCCGGCAACTGGGCTTTCCCACCGCCAACGTGGAACTGGGCGAATCGTATAAGTTGATTCCCAAAAACGGGGCCTATGTGGTCCAATGCAATCATGGCGGAAGGCCCCTATATGGGATGATGAATATCGGATTCAACCCCACGGTCGCGGGCACCGAAAGAAGCATTGAGGTACATTTTTTTGAATTTGACGAAGACCTTTACGATACCCACATCCAAATCGATATCTTGGAGCGCCTGCGCGACGAGCATAAGTTCGGTTCGGTCGAAGCTTTAAAATCGCAACTTCTTAAAGACAAGGACACTTCCCTAAAAATCCTTGCTGCCCGTTGATCGGTTTTAACTAAAGCGACAAACCTTTTGTTCTTTGGCACAGCTGCAAAGGAATTCCCCAAGGATCCCTCAGCATGACCAGATGGCTGCCATCCTCTTTTTTCAACTCATCCCAGTAAGAGGCGCCTTGTGCCAACAATCTTCGTTTGTCTTCCTCTGCATTTTGAGAAATGAACGCCATATGAAAAGTGAGCGGATGCATTTCTTTGAATTCGGTTATTTCAGCGTCAGGTCGATGATAAAGTTCCATAACCACCCGATGTGAAGAATCTGCCAGAAACGTCATGAAAGGCGTCTGTTTCTCCTGGCTTACCAGTTCAAGACCCAAATGTTCGATGTACCAATGGGCCATCTCCTTCGGGTTTAAAACATTGAGCGCATAGTGTTCAAAGTGCATGAATGTATTTCGTTTGAAGATATCTGCACTAAATGTATAGGTTTTTAAGGTTAAGTTACCTTAAATTTGCAGCTTAAATCAATTTAAATGCTACAGCTTCAGGCCTTCCGAGACCAACACGACGAGATTATAGCGGCCTTAAAGAAAAGGAATATCGATGCCACGCCATTGGTGGAAAACGTACTTCGGATCGATAAGATCCGACGCGCGACTCAAACCGAATTGGATGCATCCCTGGCCGAATCGAACAGGCTCTCCAAGGAGATCGGGGCGCTTTTTAAAAGTGGCAAAAAGGTGGAGGCCAATCTCTTGAAAGAAAAAACCACGGTGCTGAAGGAAGACGCCAAGCGATTGGGCGAAGCCTTGAACACAGCCTCAGACGAACTGCAATCGCTTTTGTACCAAATTCCCAATGTACCGCACAACTTGGTGCCCAGCGGCAAATCGGCCGATGATAATGAGGAGGTCTTCAAGGAAGGGGAAATACCAAAGTTGAACCCTGATGCGTTGCCCCATTGGGAACTGGCCAAGAAATACGATATCATCGATTTCGAATTGGGCGTTAAAATAACGGGGGCGGGCTTTCCTGTTTATAAGGGAAAAGGAGCGAGACTGCAAAGGGCCCTGATCGCCTATTTTTTGGACAAGAACACCGCTGCCGGCTATACCGAAATGCAGGTCCCACACCTGGTCAACGAGGCCTCCGGATATGGCACGGGCCAATTGCCCGATAAAGAAGGCCAAATGTACCATGTTGGGGCAGACGATCTTTACTTGATTCCCACCGCGGAGGTGCCCGTTACCAATTTACTCCGTGATCTGATCTTGGAGGAGGCAGACTTCCCATTGCGTTATACGGCATATACCCCTTGTTTTAGAAGGGAAGCGGGCAGTTATGGCGCACATGTCCGCGGCCTAAACCGCCTGCATCAGTTCGATAAGGTAGAGATCGTAAGGGTCGAACATCCCGATAGGTCCTATGAAGCCCTCGATGGCATGGTAGAACATATCAAGGAAATCCTCAGGGAATTGGAGCTTCCCTATCGCATCCTTAGGCTTTGTGGGGGAGATTTGGGGTTTACCTCAGCACTTACCTATGATTTTGAGGTTTTTTCCACCGCCCAAGACCGGTGGCTGGAAATCAGTTCCGTCTCCAATTTCGAGTCCTTCCAAGCCAATCGTCTGAAATTGCGTTATAAGGATGCCCAAGGCAAAAGCCAGCTGGCGCATACCCTCAATGGGAGTTCCCTGGCACTTCCCCGAGTATTGGCCGGTATTTTGGAAAACTACCAACAGGCAGCCCACATCAAAATTCCAAAAGTTTTGGTCCCCTATTGTGGTTTCGACGCCATTGGCTAGCCCGTTTGAAAAACCTTAACACCCGTTGGCCACTTTCTCCTTATCTTTGGTAAAAAAGTGCACTTGAGGCTATCTTCGTTTTTTTTGGTATTGCTTGTTCCCTTTTTTGCTTTCGGCCAGGAAGACTTTTTGGCCAAACAGTATTTCAACGATGGGGAATATGGGAAAGCAGTGGTATTCTATGAAAAACTGGTTCAGGACAATCCCCGACGCACCGATTATGGCGAAGGACTGATCGCATGCTACCAGCAGCTGGAACGCTATGCGGATGCCGAGCAGTATCTTTTAAGGGAATTGGACCAAAAAACGGCCTATCCCACTTTCTTTGTGGAACTCGGTTATAACTACATGCTACAGAACAAGCCGGAAAAAGCGGAAGTACAATACCTCAAGGCCCTATCGAAAATCGATGAAAATTCGAACTATGGCTACGGCGTTGGCCTTCGATTCCAAAAATATGCCCTTTTAGACTATGCCCTAAAGGCCTATTCAAGGGCGATGGCGCTCAATCCCAAATTGGATTACAAATACCAAATGGCCCGCATTTATGGGGAACAGGGCGACATAGAAAGAATGTATGCCTCCTACCTCGACCTGATTCTGGAGGGGAGGACCTCCAAATCGAACGTGCTGAGGAACATCGACGAGTTCATTACCGAAGACCCGTTGAACGAAAACAACATTAAATTTAAAAAGATCCTTTTGGGCAATGCCCAGTCCAACCCCGATATTCTATGGAACGAACTCCTGAGTTGGCTTTTTGTGCAGCAAAAGCAATATGACAGTGCCTTCAGACAAGAAAAGGCCATCTATAAGAGACTTGACGGCGCCACCATTCAACGCCTGGAAGGTTTGGGCGACCTGGCGCTGAAAGACAAGGACCTTGAGGTGGCCCAAGCTATTTTTGAATATATCGTGGATAATACCGATTACGGGGTCACCAAATTAAATGCCCAATTAAATCTCTTGGACCTTCAACTTTTGAACGCCGAAGAAAACCAGCTCATCGCCATTCAAAAAGAATTCGAAACCCTGATGGCCATTTATGGGTACAATACCCAAACCCTGCAACTTCAGGTGGCCTATGCCAATTTTTTGACCTTTAGAAAAGACAGCCCTGAGCCCGCGATCGATATTCTCAAAAAAAGTTTGGACCTGCCCCTCAACCAACGCGGAACGGCTTTCATTAAATTGGCGCTGGGAGACATCTTGGTATTCGACAAAAAGTTCAATGAGGCATTGATATACTATTCACAGGTACAGAAAAGCCTAAAAAACGATGTTCTGGGACAGGACGCCCGATTCAAAGTGGCACAGACGAGTTTTTACAAAGGAGATTTTGATTGGGCGCTCACCCAATTAAAAGTGCTCCGGGGATCTACCTCCCAATTGATGGCCAATGATGCCATGCAATTGAGTTTGTTGATCTCCGACAATTCATTGGAAGACTCTACCCAGACCGCCTTGAAAAAATACGCCCAAGCCGATCTTTTGGGCTACCAAAAAAAGACAAAGGATGCCATTGCAGTACTGGATGACATTCTACAGCAGCACAAAGGGGAAAAAATAGAGGATGAGGCCCTGCTAAAACAGGCACAACTTCTTGAATCGATAAAGGATTATGAAACGGCCGAGTTCAATTACTTGAAGATCCTAACGTTTTATGGCGATGGGATATTGGCCGATGACGCCCATTTCGCTTTGGCGGAACTCTACCGGAATGTGCTCGACCAACCTGCAAAGGCAAAAGAACAATATGAGAAAATCATCTATAATTTTCAGGACAGTTATTACTTTCCGCAAGCGCGTAAAAATTTTAGATCGCTTCGGGGCGATTCCATCAATTGAGTGGAAGCACGACCAAAAATCATTCACCGATTACTAATGCCCGATGCCGCATATGTATATCTACAACGTCACCACCAATATCGAAGACTCCGTTCACGAGCAATGGCTCCATTGGATGCAGGAAACCCACATTCCCGATGTGCTGGCGACCGGGAAGTTCCTCAAGGCAAAAATGTGCAGGGTATTGGTCGAAGAGGACATGGGCGGCACCACTTATTCGGTTCAGTTTACGGCCCCCGATAAAGCGACCTTGCAAAAATATTATCAAGAGGATGCCCCTAGATTGCGGGCCGATGTTTTGAAAAGATTCGCCAACAAATTTGTTTCCTTCCGCACCGAGATGGAAATTATCAGTGAACAATGATCGAAAAAGGGAAAGCGCAAGAATTGCTGTTCACCTATGGCAGCCTGCAGTGGGAAACCATCCAACAACAGCTTTTCGGCAGAAAACTCCTCGGTTCGCCCGACCGTTTGATAGGCTTTCGACAAAAGCAACAGAAACTGGAAGGACAATATCCGATCGTTTATGCTACCGGTAATCCCCTAGAACTTCTCGATGGAATTGTATATGATATCACAAAAAACGACCTGAAAAAAGCCGATGCCTATGAAGGGGATGGCTACCAGAGAATAAAAACGCAATTGGAGTCGGGCAGGACCGCTTGGGTTTATGTGGGCATTTAAAGTTAACTTGCGTTAAAATCCTGACCATGTCCAAAAAAAGCAATAAGCGCCGTCATCAGGGGTATCAAAGTGTTGAAAGTAACGCATCGCGACCGGTGAAGGCAAAAAAATATCTTGGGCAGCATTTCCTGAAAGATGAAACCATCGCGCAGGCCATTGCAGCGACCCTTTCGCTTAAGGAAACCAAGAATGTGATTGAAATTGGCCCGGGCATGGGCGTTCTTACAAAGTATCTTTTGATGCGCAAGGTAAATCTGGTGGCCATGGACCTGGATGCCGAATCGATCATTTACCTCAACCACAGTTTTGCATTGGACCATGCCAACGCCCTGCGGGCCGGCAGCGATCTGGATGTGGTCGAGGCCGATTTTTTAAGTTATGACCTATCGACCCTATTCGGAGGGGCGCCCTTTGCCATTACAGGAAATTTTCCTTACAACATCTCCACCCAGATCGTTTTTAAAATGTTGGAGGTAAGGGATCGGGTCCCCGAGTTTTCCGGCATGTTCCAAAAGGAGGTCGCCCAGCGCATTTGTGCCAAGGAGGGCAGCAAAACCTATGGTATCCTTTCGGTATTGGCGCAAGCTTTTTATGAAGCCGAATATCTGTTTTCGGTGGCCCCCGAAGTCTTTGATCCCCCACCGAAAGTACAATCAGGAGTGCTTAGACTTACCCGGAGACCTGTATTTATATTGCCCTGCGATGAGCGTTTGTTCTTCAGCGTGGTCAAGACCGCTTTCAACCAGCGCCGTAAAACCATGCGGAACAGTCTCAAATCGTTTTCACTATCGCACGATTTCAGGGATGATCCAATTTTCGACCTTCGACCCGAACAATTGAAAGTGACCGACTTTATTGAACTGACCAAAAAAATTGAACGGGATACCATTGCGGGCGATTAAAATTGGCCTTTGATCGGATTTGATGAAATTGCCGGTTCCCTAAAACTGCGGCAGAGACCAAACGTCTGCCCAATATCCCCTTCCAATACGCCTTTTTTCTTTAGCTTTGCGCTGATGCCCACTCAAGGCAGTATCGCCCTATGACACCGTTCAAAATCACAGAGGAACTCATAGCTGATATAGAACAGCTTATCGAAAGCCAAAGCGACCAAGACCTCCAATCGCTGCTGGAAGACGTCCACTATGCCGATATCGCCGAAATCATCGACGAACTCAATGAAGATGAAGCAACCTATCTGATCAAACTCCTTGATAGCGATAAGACCTCCGATGTGCTCACCGAACTCAACGAGGATATACGCGAGGCCATCCTGGGCAATCTATCGACGAAGGAAATTGCCGATGAGTTGGGAGAGCTCGACACCGATGATGCCGCGGATATTATAGGGGAACTGCCGAAAGACATGATTCAGGAGGTCATTTCGAAAATCGAGGATCGCGAGCACGCCAAAGACATCGTCGACCTTTTGCGGTACGATGAAAATTCTGCCGGGGGACTCATGGCCAAGGAATTGGTCAAAGTAAGGGAAAATTGGGATGTGCTCACCTGTGTCAAGGAAATGCGGGCACAAGCGGAAAATGTGACCCGCGTGCACTCCATTTATGTCGTGGATGATGATGACAAGCTAAAAGGTAGGCTCTCGCTGAAAGATTTGTTGACCACCTCCACCAAAACACATATCAAGGAAATTTATATCCCAAAGGTAGATTCGGTAAGTGTCAATGAAAAACCGGAAGAGGTTGCAAAAATCATGAGCAAATATGATTTGGAAGCCATTCCGGTGATCGACGAAATCGGAAGGTTGGTCGGCAGGATCACCATCGATGACATTGTTGATGTGATCAAAGAGGAGGCCGATAAGGATTACCAATTGGCAGCGGGGATATCGAGTGATGTCGAAGCCGATGACACGATTTGGGAACTGACCAAGGCCAGGCTCCCTTGGCTGATCATAGGTATGTTCGGTGGCATCGGTGCCGCAAGCATCATCAACGGTTTTCAGGAAGTGATGATCGAATTTCCGATACTTTTGATATTTGTGCCCCTGATACAGGCTACAGCGGGAAACGTAGGGGTGCAATCGTCAGCGATCATGGTTCAAGGTTTGGCCAATGACACGGTAAAGGGTGAAATATTGAACCGCCTTTTCAAGGAATTTCTATTGGGCTTGATCAACGGGGCCGCCATTGCGGTGGTCGTTTTGCTGATCAGTCATTTTGCCTTTCGGACCTCCTATTTGATTTCGGCCACCCTTTGCATCGCATTGGTCACCGTGATCATCATCGCCGCCCTGATAGGCACCTTTATACCTATATTCCTGAATAAAAGGGGAATCGACCCCGCCGTTGCCACGGGCCCTTTTATTACCACCGGAAATGATATTTTCGGTATTTTGATCTACTTTTCGATCGCTAAGCTGGTCTTGGGGATTTAACCCCTAAAACATGGTCTTGATCATCTTTGCATCATCAAATTAATCGAACTTTACCGCAATGAAACCCATCAACCTAAGGCAAAAACATGAAACTTTCGACAAATTATGGCATCCGCACCAAATTGCCATCGTAGACGATATGCAGGTGCTCCTTGCCAAAATACAGGGAGAATTCGTGTGGCATGCCCATGAACAAGAAGACGAACTCTTCCAGGTTTTGAAAGGAACACTATACATGCAGTTTCGCGACCGTACCGAAACCGTTCGGGAAGGTGAACTGATCGTGGTGCCCAAAGGGGTAGAACATTGCCCCTCCACCCGAAATGGGGAAGTGGTACAGCTGCTCCTTTTTGAGAAACTGGGCACGGCCCATACCGGTGGCGTTGCCCATCGGTTGACGCAAACACATTATCCCAAAATATAATCCCCCCATGAAAGTACTTCACCTTGATACCAACCATCCGTTACTGATCGAACAGCTGAACCTACTGGGTTTTCAAAACGATGAAGACTATACCTCCACCAAACGGGCTGTGGAAGACGTGATCGGGGATTATGACGGACTCATCATCCGCAGTCGATTCAGTATTGACCAAGCCTTTTTGGAGAAGGCGCACCATCTGAAGTTCATCGGCCGTGTGGGGGCAGGTTTGGAAAATATTGACACGGCCTTCGCCAAATCGCGCGATATCTTCCTGGCATCCGCGCCGGAAGGAAATAGGAACGCGGTAGGAGAACATACCCTTGGCATGTTGCTTTCGATCCTCAACAGACTCAACAAAGCCGATCGAGAGGTGCGGTCCGGAAAATGGGACCGGGAAGGTAACCGCGGCCGCGAATTGGACGGCAATACATTGGGTATCATCGGCTATGGAAATATGGGAAAAGCCTTCGCCAAGAAATTAAGGGGTTTCGATGTGGAAGTGATCTGCTATGACATAATAGGCGGAGTGGGCGATGAAAATGCCCGTCAGGTGGGCATTATGGAACTCAGACAAAAAACCGATGTCTTAAGTCTTCATCTACCGGAGGATGAAACGACCATTAAAATGGTCGATGCCGAATTTTTGGAAGCTTTTCAAAAACCGATCTGGCTCTTGAACACCGGAAGGGGGAAATGCGTGGTGACCCAAGATTTGGTGAACGCTTTGAAATCGGGCAAGGTACTGGGGGCAGGTTTGGACGTTTTGGAGTATGAAAAATCATCCTTCGAAAATATGTTCAAAAACCCAAAGCCCGGCACCGGCACGGCCCCTCACGAAACGGACGCAACGGCCGATTCACCCGAGGCCTTCCAATATTTAATGGCCGCCGACAATGTGCTGCTCACCCCCCATATCGCAGGTTGGACCTTGGAAAGCAAAGCAAAGCTGGCCCAAACCATCGTGGATAAGATCAAGGCCAAATTTTATTGAAGAACTATCGGAACCTTGGAAATACGCTTTTGCAATAAAACGTATTTCAAAATCGTCGGGCAACACTATGGCAAAAATTGCGGGATTATTTATACTTTTATGGAACGCCCTGCTATTATAAAATCATTTCCCGCACTTGAATGGCCGGCCCTGGCTACGATAAGGTTCGTTTTAGCAGTTCGTTTCGGTTTCGTCCAATCGACAAATAGGTTCCACTGGGTATCGAATCAAAAAAGCCCGTCATGCAGTACAAAGCAGAAAGCCCGGAAGATTATATCAGGCAACTTCCAGAGGAAAGACAAAATGCCATTTCGAGATTGCGCGATGTGGTCAAAACCCATTTGCCATCCGGTTTCAAGGAACAGATCAGTTATGGCATGTTGGGCTATGTAGTGCCCAAATCACTGTATCCGGCCGGATACCATTGCGACCCCAGCCTGCCCCTCCCCTTTTTGAACCTGGCATCGCAAAAAAATTTTGTGGCCTTATATCATTCGGGCATTTATGCGGACCCAAAATTACACGACTGGTTCGTAACCGAATACCCGAAACATTGCAAAAGAAAATTGGACATGGGCAAAAGTTGTGTGCGATTCAAGTACTTGGAGGATATCCCTTACGACCTGATCGGGGAACTTTGCACCAAAATGACCCCACAACAATGGATTGAACGCTACGAAAAGAACATAAAAAGATAAAATTATGGACAAAAGGGTAACCGGACTTGGTGGCTTTTTCTTTAAAACCCCCGACCCAAACAAATTGAAGGCATGGTATCGAGACCATTTGGGATTGAACACCGACCAATACGGATGTACCTTTTGGTGGAAAGACAAGGAAGGAAACGATTGTTCAACCCAATGGAGCCCCATGAAAGCCGACACCACCTATTTCGAGCCGAGCAAGGCCCCTTTTATGATGAACTTTAGGGTGGCGAATCTTGCAGCGCTGTTAGCGGTCCTTAAAAAGGAAGGCGTAACCGTGGCGGGTGAAATTCAGGAGTTCGAATATGGCAAGTTCGGGTATATCCTAGACCCCGATGGCAATAAATTGGAGCTCTGGGAACCCGTGGACAAGGCATTTCTATGATTTGAAAATATTCCTTACATTTATTTCCAACATTAACCACCAAAATAATCAAATATGGCAGCGAAAAAGAAAGATTTGGACGACAAGGCTGAAGATGCTTTGGGCAAAGCCAAGGACAAAGCAGGCAAATTAGCCGATAAGGCGGAAGAGGCATTGGACAAGGCCAAGGACAAAGCGAGTGAAAAATTGGACAAGGCCAAGGAAGCCACCAAAGAATTTAAGGAAGAGACCAAGGAGAAGGCCAAGGAATTTGGGGAGGAAGCCAAGAAAACGGCCAACGAATTCACGGAGGGCGCCAAGGAAGCCTTTAGTGGTGGCACTGGCGACAACAAGAAAGTACTGGCCGGGCTCTTGGCCATATTTCTGGGGTCGTTGGGCGTGCACAAGTTTATTTTGGGCTACCAAAAAGAAGGCTTTATCCTTTTGGGCACTTCCATAGTTGGCTATGCAACCCTTTGTTTTCTGATCGGTAGTTTTATCCTGATGGCCACCGGCGTCATAGGCCTGATCGAGGGCATCATTTACCTCACCAAATCCGACGAAGAATTCTATAACACCTATCAGGTAGGGAAAAAACCCTGGTTTTAAATAAAATCACCGGATACCACAATATCCGGTTTTTTTATTTCGTTTTATTATCGTAATATTGCAATATATAAATATGACATGGGACTTACCAAGACTGAAATATTTAGCGACGAACAGAACCGGCTGGCCGTGCTGTTCAAGGTTTTGGCCCATCCCGCCCGGATTGCCATCCTGGAATATATCAGTGGCCAAAATACCTGTATCTGCAACGATATCGTGGACGAAATAGGTTTGGCCCAACCCACCGTTTCACAGCACCTGAAAGAACTCAAAAGTATCGGTTTGATCCAGGGTGAAATCGAAGGGAAAAGTATTTGTTACTGTATCGATCTTGAAAATTGGAAAGCCCTTCAGCAGCGATTGAACGGCTTTTTCGACAAAACGAAATTGAAATGTTGTTGAACCAAAAACCATCTTGATGAAAACTAAAGAACTATTGGCACTCTTGAAACAACACAGCGACAAAAGCTTGCTGTTCGAATATAAAAGGGGCAGCTATGTCGGGGCCCACTACCACATCACGGAGGTGAAGCACATCACCATTGATTCGGTAGACTGCGGGGCCGGTACCGATTTTTGGAAAGAAACGGTCATACAACTGTGGGAAAGTCCACTGGAAAAAGACACGCGCGATTTCATGAAGGCCTTTAAGGCCTTGGGCATACTGAACAAAGTGAACGGCATCAAACCGATGGACCCGGAAACCGAAGTAAAATTCGAATATGGCAATGTCGATTTCCACACCGCACAACTGTATGTAAAAGGATATCAGGTAGAAAATAAGCGCTTGATCCTTCAGTTGGCGGTTGAAAAAACCGATTGTAAGGCCAAGGAAACCTGTGGTGTCGCAGTGGTTTCCGAAATGGCGTCGGAATCGAATTGTGCCCCCGGTAGCGGTTGTTGTTAAAAAGGAATCGATGAAGGTACGCGAGATGATCCGGGACGACTGGAGTGCAGTTTCCGAAATATACGCCTCCGGCATAGCCACTGGCTATGCCACCTTTGAAAAGCAAATCCCTTCCTATGAAGCCTGGGACAAGGCCCATTTGAAAGCCTGTCGCGTGGTGGCCGAGGACAATCACGGCCTCGTGCTGGGTTGGGCCGCCCTTTCCCCGGTTTCCAGTAGATGTGTATATGGCGGAGTGGCCGAAGTGAGCGTTTATATCGGTTCGGAACACAGGGGCAAGGGCGTTGGAAAAATATTGATGGACGCATTGATCGCATCGAGTGAGGAAATGGGTATCTGGACCTTACAGTCGGGCATTTTCCCAGAGAACCTTGGCAGCATCAAACTGCATGAAAAAATGGGTTTTCGTTATATCGGGAAACGGGAACGGGTAGGCAAGTTGGACGGCGTGTGGAAAGACAACCTGTTATTTGAAAGGCGCAGCGAAACCGTGGGAATCGCATGAACTTCCGCAACCCAGATCATTGAAATTTATTTGAAAAAATTGAAGTATACGATGAAAAACATACTTGTTCTTTGCACGGGCAATTCCTGCCGAAGCCAGATGGCCCACGGATATCTAAAAACTTTCCTGAACGGGCGGGCAAACATTTATAGTGCTGGCATCGAAACCCATGGCCTCAATCCGGGAGCCGTATCCATTATGGCCGAAGACCATATCGACATCTCCGATCATACGTTCGAACAATGTCGATGAATATTCGGATATTGAATGGGACTATATCATCACGGTATGTGATCATGCCAAGGAAAATTGCCCGTTTATCCCTTCGGCCAATGCCAAACGGATTCACCATAACTTTTTTGATCCCTCCAAAGTATCGGGCACTACCGAGGAAAAGCACAAGGCCTTTGAAAGGGCAAGAAACGAAATAAGGTTTTTTTGCAGAGCGTTCGCGGATAATGAAATGGACTAGAGGTCCACGTTCTGATTGTTTTCGGCCCACTTGCGCTCCAACTCTGCCTGAAATTCTTCCATGACCGGTTTTACGGTACTTTCCGGAAGGTCTGCAATCTTGATGTACATCAACCCATCTACCGAGTTATTGAACAAGGGATCCACATTGAAAGCGACCACCTTCGCGTTCTGTTTGATGTACTTTTTGATCAGCACGGGAAGACGGAGGTCGCCAGGTTCCACCTCATTGATCAAACGGTCGAATTTATTGAGATCGGCTTCGGTTTCATCAAAGACGAACTCTTTGTCCGCATCGTTCAATTTAACCTTGAATTCTTTTTTGGGCCTAACGTATTGGGCCACGTAAGGGTCCCAATAATTGCTTTTCATAAATTCGATCATCAGCGATTTTGAAAAATTCGAAAATTGATTGCTGATGCTCACCCCCCCTATCAAATATTTGTATTCGGGATGGCGTAGGGTCGTGTGCACGATACCTTTCCACAACAGGAACAAGGGCATTGGTTTTTGCTGATAGGCCTTGACGATATAGGCCCTTCCCATCTCGATCGATTGTTCCATCATCGGAAAAAGCTCCGGTTCAAATCGAAATAGGTCCTGAAGGTAAAAGCCATCGATACCATACTTCTTGAAAATTTCGGAACCCATGCCCATGCGATAGGCCCCTACGATCGTTTTTTCATCGTCGTCCCAAAGAAAAAGATGATGGTAATATTCGTCGAACTGATCGAGGTCGATCGCATTGTTGGTACCCTCGCCTATGGCGCGAAATGTAACCTCGCGCTGACGACCGATTTCCTTTAGGATAAAGGGCATGTCTTTTGCCTGTGCCAAGAACACTTCGTAATTCTTGCTCTGCAACAACCGGCAATCCTTTTCCCTGAGTTTCTCAATTTCGCCCTGTATGACCTCCGTACGTACTGCCGATGCTATTTTTCTCGGCGATTTGGGGAGTTTCAAGGTAGTGGGTATTTGATCGATCAACCGTTCTTTTTCATAGGCATTGGAAAGAATGTAGGTTTTTTTGCGCAAAAGATCGGTAAATTCTTCCAAGGTTTCTTCCTCTTTCTGTGCCTCTACCGATATGGGTTGTCCGATACGCACCTTAATGGGGCGGTTTTTCTGCGAATACACTTCCGAAGGCAACTTGGCCGTCCTGAAAAACATCGTTCATTTTCGACAGGTAATAAAAGAGTTTGCTATTTCGGGCATGAAAATAGATCGGCACCACCGGAACCTCCGCCTTTCGGATCAACTTCAAGACCGCCTCCTCCCACGGACGATCAACGATCAGCTTCCCATCTTTATAGGTAGATACCTCACCTGCCGGAAAAACACCCAGCGGGTGACCATCCCTGATATGTTGTAGGGCAGATTTGAAACCGGCCAAACTGCTTTTTACTTCTTTACGCTCCTCGAAGGGATTGACCGATAAAATATATGGCGCCAGAGGTTCGATGCGATTGAGCAGAAAATTGGCCATGATCTTATAATCGGACCGATGGCCCACCATGAGCTTTAACAGGAGTACCCCATCAATTCCCCCGAGCGGGTGATTGCTGATGGTGATAAAAGGACCATCCTTGGGCAAACGTTTCAAATCATCTTCAGGGACTTCGAAATCGATGCCATAATGTTCCAGGACGGCATCCAAAAATTCAAGGCCTTCCAAATGTTTATGTTCATCGTAGAATTGGTTGATACCCGAAATTCTAGTGACCTTCATCAGCCCCCACCCCATAAAGGTACCCAGCAATCCGTATTTATCCAGATTGATTGCCTTGGCCACTTCTTTTGCGGTCACTAAACCCATACCCGATTCTTGTTTAAGATAGGCGAAGATAGGAAAAACGCCATAGGAAAACCTATTTAAACTTTTTTGGCCGGCAGTGGATCCAAGTCATTTTACGACCAACTGCAAGGTCTCTTTGCCCCTTTGTTCAAGTAGCACATCATGCCCATTGACCAATGATTCTACGGCCTCGTTCGTAAAATGGCGCACGGTATAAAGCGACACGCCTTCCTGGTGCACTACTTTGAACCTGCTTTTCAGCAAATCCAAAAGTTCGTTGAGACGGCCAAATTTATTGTCTACGCAGACCGAAAAGCTGATGGCGGAGTTTTGGATAAGATCAACCTTCATCTTATGCTCATGCAATAACTTGAAAAGTTCACTGATACTATCCTCGACGATAAAAGAAAAGTCGAGCGATGACAACTTCATCAATACCTGGTTCTTTTTGACAATGAAACAGGGGACCATGGGTTCGATACCGATGCCCCTGCCAACGGTGGTGCCTGCTTTCGTTCGGATTGATAAATGATTTCACGTGCAACGGAATTTCTTTCTTTTGAAAAGGTTGCAACGTTTTTGGATGGATGACCGATGCCCCGTAAAAAGCCAATTCAATCGCTTCCAAATATGATATTTTATTGAGCAATTGGGTTTCTTTAAAATACCGGGGGTCGGCGTTGAGTACCCCGGGAACATCCTTCCAAATGGTCACGGAATCGGCATTGAGGCAATAGGCCAAAATGGCGGCCGTATAATCGGACCCCTCCCGCCCCAAGGTGGTGGTAAAGTTGTTGTCGTCACTGCCGATAAACCCTTGCGTAATGTTCAGTTTCGATCTATCGATGCCCTGGTTCACCTGTTGTTGCGTTTTTTCCCAATTCACCGTGGCATCCCTATAACTGTTATCGGTCTTGATGAAATCACGGACGTCGATCCAGTTGTTTTTAAGACCTGATGTCGTTAAAATAGGCACTTACGATCACCGAAGAGATCAACTCCCCGTACCCTACCACCTGGTCGTATACAAAATTGTATTTGGGAGATTTGTTCCAAGCCAAAAACCCCTGTACCTCAGCAAACAATGACTTGACCTTCGAAAAAATGGGATGCCCTTTCTGGGGAAACAATCCCGTGAGTATGTCGTCATGGTATTTGATGACCTCATTGAAAGCGCCCGCCAAGGCGGCCTTATCATGGAAATAGGCATTGACCACGGCTTCCATGGCATTGGTGGTCTTGCCCATGGCCGAAACGACCAAAAGGGTATTGTTGTGGCCCGTCAGTTCCAAGACCTTGACCACGTTTCTGATTCCCTCCGCATCCTTGACCGATGCCCCTCCAAATTTGAAAATTCTCATTGCTGTTGACATAATTGATAGTGACACTTTCTTTATAAATGAATCCTGAATCGGAAAATATACTATTCCGCCCTTAAATAGGTTTCAATTCCCCTGGCATCGAGCTGCACAACATCCCAGTCGCGCATTACCCTGGCCCCCTTTTTCTCATAGAAGGCTATGGCAGGTTCGTTCCAATCCAATACTTCCCAACTGATCCGTTTGACCCCTTGCTGATGGCCGTACTTGACCACTTCCGTCAAAAGGGCATTTCCCAGGCCATGGCCCCGCATTTCCTTGGTGACGATAAGGTCTTCCAAATGGATAACCGGACCTTTCCATGTAGAATATCGCGGATAGATCAAGGCCATACCCTCTATTTTTCCATCGACCTCCGCGACGAAACACCGGAATAGTTTTGCTTCTCCAAAACCATCCCTGATCAGGTCGGCAGTTGTTATTTCTACGGCGCCTCCTTCCTTTTCAAATTCAGCCAATTCTTTGATCAGTTGCAGTACCTGCGGCATGTCGTTCGCCCTTGCTACCCTAATGGTGGTGCTCATAATTGTTATAAATAAAACACAAAGTTATAAATTTAATAAATCAATCGAAGGCCAAAAAGACGTTGTTTCACAAAATACCCGATATTTGTTCCCACACAAACAGCCGATACATGTTAAGAAACAGAAACACCACCCTGGGAGAATATATCATTGAAAACCAATCCTCCTTTCAATATTCCTCCGGTGAGCTTTCCAAACTGATCAACGCCATTCGACTAGCGGCAAAAGTAGTGAACTATGAAGTGAACAAAGCGGGACTCGTCGATATTCTGGGTGAAGCGGGCGACACCAATGTTCAGGGCGAAGACCAACAAAAATTAGACGTGCTGGCCAATGAAAAATTTATACAAACCCTGAAAAACCGTGAAATCGTGTGCGGTATCGCCTCCGAAGAGGAAGACCATTTCATAGCCATCAATAGCAACGACCAAAAGCACCAGAACAAGTATGTGGTGCTCATCGACCCCTTGGATGGTTCTTCCAATATCGATGTCAATGTTTCGGTGGGCACGATTTTTTCGATCTACAGAAGAATCACGCCCATTGGAACCCCCGTTGCCATGGAAGATTTTCTTCAACCCGGTCGAAACCAAGTGGCGGCGGGCTATATCATTTATGGGACGTCGACCATGTTGGTCTATACCACGGGCGATGGGGTCAATGGCTTTACCCTCAATCCCGCCATAGGTACTTTTTACCTTTCCCATCCAAACATGCAGTTCCCCGAAAGCGGCAATATCTATTCGATCAACGAAGGAAACTACAACCATTTTCCCCAAGGGGTTAAAAATTATATCAAGTACTGCCAAAAGGAAGAGGAAGATCGACCCTATACCTCGAGATATATCGGTTCATTGGTATCGGATTTTCATCGGAACATGATCAAGGGCGGCATTTACATCTATCCCAAGAGCAGTATGGCATCGAACGGTAAACTTCGCCTCCTATACGAGTGCAATCCCATGGCCTTTATCGCGGAACAGGGCAACGGCAAGGCAAGTGATGGGTTTGGACCCATACTCGATATCATACCGACTGAATTGCATCAAAGAGTTCCTTTCTTCTGTGGCAGTAAAAAAATGGTGGAAAAAGCGGAAGAATTTATGGCGCTTCAAGCATAAAAAAACGGGCAGGCCCGTTTTGTATTGCGATAAACCGAGCATCCGCTCAGACTTTCAGGATTTTTTTGTAGTCTTCAAAATCAATCTTGCCACTGAAGATGGCCACCGATTTTTTGATGATCTTGTTTCGCCTGATCATTGGGATAACCCAGTCCGATCGCGTATTTCTTCAACAATGCCAGCTCATTTTCTTCGATGGGATGGTCTACAAAGATAATCCGAAATAGATCGTACAAACGTTCCAATCGCTTTTTCCGAATCCAAAGAGGGCTCGATCGGGTATTTGTTTTCCTTTTTCATCACTTCCTTATACTCTTCTTCGGTAATGTCCAACCGGAAAGCGAACCGATCCAACATCGCCTTTTCCTCCTTTCCCAACCTCCCCATCTACAGCCGCCAAAGAGGCAATCGAGGCAAAGTGTGCCAAGTTGCTCCTGTGTTCACTGTTCCAATACAAATCTTTAAATGCCATACATTCCTATTTTAAACGAGGCAAAGATAATTTTTTTAAAGGTCAAATTCCAGTATACTTTTGATTATTTTATGGTTTGACCATTATGAATCTGAGAAGAGAAATGTGGAAAGACCGCTTAAAGACTTGCAGAAAACAACACCATTGCCCTGCAGGGTAAAACATAATCCTTAACTTTCCGACACTTTAAAAAGACCCCTTTTAATCTCCGCACAACCCCATGAAAGCAGACGTCACTTTTTCGCCTGGCGGAATCTTGGTTCGAAGCACAGCAATGGAAACCCTTTCCCTTCCAGAAAGCAACCTGGAAAGCATTTTTACAAGGCAAGAACGGACTCTTAAATGCCCCCACGGGCAGTGGCAAGACCTTTGCCCTCTGGTTTCCGATCGTACTGCACTACATCAAAAACAATCCCGACTACAAAACCCGCCATAAGCCTGGCCTGAAGGCCATTTGGATTACCCCGCTCAGGGCCCTTTCCCAGGAAATAAAGCAATCGGCCGAAAGGGTTTGTGCTGATTTGGAAACGCAAATGACTGTTGGGATCAGAACCGGCGACACCTCGGCCAAAGACCGGGCAAAACAAAAAACGCAAATGCCCGATCTGTTGATCACGACACCGGAGAGCCTGCATTTATTGTTGGCCACCAAGGGATATGCGAAACTTGTTCAAAGACTGCTCCGCCATCGTGGTCGACGAATGGCACGAATTGTTGGGCACCAAACGTGGGCGTGCAGATGGAATTGGCCCTATCTAGGTTAAAATCCGTCTCCAAATCGCTACGCATTTGGGGCATCTCGGCAACCATAGGAAACTTGGAACAGGCCAGGGAAGTACTTTTGGGACCGGAGACCCAAGCCTTGCAAAATTCGGTGATGATCAAAGCGAAACTCAACAAAAAAATTACGGTCAAAAGTATCATCCCCAAAGAAATGGAGACCTTTCCCTGGAGAGGACATTTGGGCATCCGTTTGCTCGAGGCGATCATTCCGATCATGGAACAAAGCAAAACCACACTCATATTTACCAACACCCGCAGCCAATGCGAGATCTGGTTCCAGAAAATTTTGGAAAAACATCCCGAATTCGCCGGTGAAATTGCCATGCACCACGGCAGTATCAACAAGGAAACCCGCCTTTGGGTTGAACAGGCCATCAGGAACGAAAGCCTCAAAGCCGTGGTTTGCACCTCGAGTTTAGACCTTGGTGTCGACTTTGCCCCGGTGGAAACCGTCGTGCAGATTGGCGGGCCAAAAGGAGTGGCCCGCTTTTTACAACGGGCCGGCAGAAGTGGCCACCGACCCGGCAAGGAAAGCGTGATCTACTTCCTGCCCACCCATGCGATAGAACTGGTCGAGGCCTCCGCCTTGCAACAAGCGGTGAAGCAAAATGCGGTGGAAGACCGCATCCCTTACCTGAACAGTTTCGACGTGCTGTTGCAGTACCTCACGACCTTGGCCATTTCCGATGGTTTCCATCCTGATGAAATCTTTAAGGAAGTAAAACAGACCTTTTGTTTTCAAGCCTTGACCCAAGCGCAATGGTATTGGCTGCTCAACTTCCTGGTGATGGGCAGTCAAAGCCTGCAAACCTACGATGAGTACAAAAAGGTGGAAGTGGAGGAAGACGGCAAATTTAAGGTGAACAACAGGGGTGTTGCCATGCGACACCGATTCCAGATCGGCACGATCGTCGGTGATGCCAACCTAGCCGTTCGATACCAAAAAGGAGGGTATATCGGTTCGATCGAGGAATATTTTATTTCAAAATTGACGGCAGGCGACGTCTTCACCTTCGCCGGTAGAAATCTCGAATTCATCCGCATCAAGGAGATGCAGGCCTATGTGCGAAATTCCAACAAGAAAACCAACAAGGTGCCCAGTTGGATGGGGGGCCGTCTGACCTTGTCGGCGCAAATGTCAGAATTGCTCAGAAAAGAACTGTATTCTGTTTCACGGCCCGTGTCGGAACAATCGATTGAAATCCGTTCATTGGCGCATATTTTTGATCGGCAACGCGCGGAGAGCATCGTTCCCAAACCGAACGAATTGCTTGTTGAGACCTTTAAAACAACAGACGGCCACCACCACATTTTTTACCCATTTGAAGGTCGGTTCGTTCACGAGGCCATGGGAAGCCTATTGAGCTATCGCATCAGCCTGCTCTCGCCGATCACTTTTTCGCTGGCGTTCAACGATTATGGGTTTGAGCTGTTGTCGGATCAGGAGCTCGACCTGCAACAAGTGATCGACAACGACCTGTTCAGCAAGGACTATCTAATGGAAGACCTTCAAAAAAGTCTCAATGCGACGGAAATGGCCAGGAGAAAATTCCGGGATATTGCGGTGATCAGTGGCCTGGTATTTACCGGCTATCCAGACAAAGGAATCAAGATGAAACATCTGCAAAGCAGTTCACAACTGCTGTTCGATGTCTTTCGGGATTACGAGCCCGAACATCTTTTGTTCCAGCAGGCCTTCACGGAAACCTTTGAACACCAATTGGAAGAAGGGCGTTTGCGTTTGGCCTTGGAAAGGATCGCGACCCAGGAAATCGTCTGTAAAGCCTGCCAAAACCCGACGCCTTTCTCTTTTCCGATCATCACCGACAGGTTACGGGAAAAATTATCGAGTGAAAAGCTGGCCGATCGTATCAAAAAGATGACCGCCCTGCTGACCAAGCGCTGATGTTTATCTGGCCGCGATGATCAATCCCAGGCCAACAACATACAAGAAAAGCATGGCATTGAGCATGGTCGGGACACCCTTTGGCGCCCCATCGAATTCCTTCCAGACAAAAATACCCCAGAGCGCTGCCACCACTGTGGCCCCCTGTCCCAATCCGTATGAAATGGCCGGACCGGCCTTGTCCGAAGCCAAGATGCTGAACGACATGCCGACACACCAGATCACGCCGCCCAAGACCCCCATCAAGTGACTTTTTCGGGTCCCGGCCCAATAATCCCCAAACCGTAACGGGGCGCCTTCAAAAGGTTTCCGCATCAGCAGGGTATTGAACACCAAATTACTGGCCAAGATACCGATCGAGAAGAGGAAGACGGCCGTATACGGGCTCAATTTTCCAGCTATGGGGTCAGTAAAATCGGGGAACATCGAATTGGCGACATATTTATAGAACAGGCCCATGAGCAACCCTGCGACCACGGCAAGCACCAACCCTTTGGTGGGCACTTTCTGTTGCTGGGCCGATAATTTGCGATACGCATTGGCATTCAATAAAATGGCGACCACCACCAATGCGACGCCACTGAACAGGAGGGTCGAACTGCCAATGGGACTATCGATATAATTGACGATGACCCCAACGACCAACGCCAGCCCAATACCCACCGGAAAGGCGACCGACATCCCGGCAAGGGAAATGGCCGCCACCAATAAAATATTGGCCGCATTGAACAAAACGCCCCCCAAAACAGCCGATTGCATATGGCCCGTTTCGGCCTGTGCCAGGTCTTCCAGAAAAGGACGGCCAGCGCTTCCCGAACTTCCGGCGGTGAGTGCGAACAACAATGAAAAAAGTACGATGCCAAAAACATAGTCCCAATAAAACAGTTCAAATCGCCATGTATTTGGCGCCAGTTTCTGGGTATTGGCCCAGGAGCCCCAAGCCAACATGGTGATCACACAGAAAATAACCGCGATGCCATAGGTTTCGATTACGAACATATCATTTGAATTTATTGATTTCCTCTTCGGTAGGAGCCGTGCTTTGGGCGCCCATTTTTGTCACCGAAAGCGCGGCCGCCCGGCTAGCGTACTGCATGCTCTCCTTCCAGGGCATTCCTTTGGAAAGGCAAACCGCCAATACCCCATTGAAAACGTCTCCAGCAGCTGTGGTATCGACCGTTTTTACCTTGGGGCTTGGAACATGGAACGATACCCGGTCGTTCATGAAATAAGATCCCTCGCTCCCAAGGGTAATAATTACGTTCTGAACCCCCTTTTTAAGAAGGGTATCGGCAGCCTTCCTGCGGCTTAAGGAATCATTGACGGTTATGCCGGTCAATATTTTGGCCTCCGTTTCATTGGGCGTGATCAAAAAAAGTCCTTCCAATACACGATCATGCAAAGGCCGGGCAGGGGCTGGATTGAGAATCAGTTTGAGCTGTCGCTTCAGTGCCAAGACCGCCAAAAATTCAACGGTTTCAATAGGGGTTTCCAACTGCGTCAATACGATATCGTCCCCATCGATTTTTTGGATACGCGCTTCCACATGCGCCGGTGAGAGCAAACTGTTTGTGCCGGAGGCCACAACAATTTCGTTTTCACCCCCTTCGTTCACGGTGATCAAGGCCACACCCGAAGTGCCATTTTTAACGATCAGGGCATCCCCGACATCGATACCCTCATGTTGGTATCCTGACATGGCATTTTTCCCGAAAAGATCGTCGCCTAGGGCGCATATAAAAACGACATCGCCCCCGGCCCTTGCGGCGGCCACCGCCTGGTTGGCTCCCTTACCCCCTGGAAACATGAAGAAATCGCCTCCGATGATCGTCTCCCCCGGTTGCGGAAAACGGCTGGTTTTAACGACCATGTCGGTATTGGCGCTTCCGATCACTATTATTTTTGACATGGTGGAGGTAGTTACGAATTCACTCACAAATTAGGCATAAGCCTGCTGATAAGCAAGAGGCATTCCCTACCTTTGAAGTTCCTATGATTACCCAGTCCATTCACATCAGGGATCAACAGTTTGTGTTGCATCCATCGGGGACCCTTTTTTGGGTTGACCGATCAATGCTGCTGATCAGTGATGTTCATTTGGGCAAGGTTTCCCACTTCAGAAAATTCGGGGCTGCCGTTCCACCTTCGGTGGCGCGGGAAAACTTTCGCCTACTAGATCTAGTGGTCGATTCGTTCCACCCTAAAATCATATGCTTTTTGGGCGACCTGTTCCATTCCTCCATCAATCTGGAATTCAAATGGTTTGAAAAATGGGTTTCATCGCTTTCCGCAAAGTGCATCTTGATTACAGGAAACCACGACATCATCTCGTCCCTAAGATATGAGGCTTTGGGCGTGGAAGTAAAGCCCGAAATGCAGATCGGTGAATTTATTCTGACACACCATCCCATTTCCCGTGAAGGCCTCTTTAATTTCTCCGGGCACATTCACCCGGCGGTGCGCCTCAATGGTCTTGGAAGACAACAATTGAGAGTCCCCTGCTTTTTCAAAAGTCACGACCAAGTGATACTCCCCGCATTTGGTAAATTTACGGGCACCTTTGTGATGAATCCCAAACTGGGGGACGAGGTATACGCCATTACCAAAAATGAGGTAATTTTAATCGCGACCTCCTAGCTTCGCTTTTCATCCGTGGCACTGGCCATTGAAGCAGGAGGCGCAAGGGACGGTTCGAATGCCCTTTTTCCGATAAAAACAATGATCAAATGATGCTCACCCCTCAAAAACACCTTTTCGACCTGGACGATTCGATCACCTATTTGAACGGGGCCTATATGTCGCCACAACTGAAGTCGGTCACCACAGCGGGCGCGAATGCTTTAGGGATGAAAAGCAATCCCCAACAGATCGGCACTGCCGATTTTTTTTCCAATAGGCAGGAGCTGCAAGAAAAGTTTGCCCTTCTGATCGATGCGCCCGATCCCCGTAATATTGCGATCATCCCCTCGGCGTCCTATGGCATCGCCAACGCCGCGAACAACCTTAAAATCAACGCAGGCGACGAAATAATCATTGTGGCGGAACAATTCCCGAGCAATGTGTATGCCTGGCAGCAACTGGCCAAAAAAGCGGGGGCCTCCATTAAAATTGTTGGTCCTCCGGAAGGATTTGCAGACCGGGGCATAAAATGGAACCGGAAAATTCTATCGGCCATCGGCCAAAAAACGGCGGCCGTGGCCATGGCCCATGTGCATTGGGCCGATGGTACCCTTTTCGATTTGGGCGCTATTCGCGCAAAGTCCAGGGACTTCGGATCGATGTTGATCGTCGACGGCACCCAAAGCGTGGGCGCACTTCCTTTTTCGGTGAAGGCGCTTCAGCCTGATGCCTTGATCTGTGCAGGATACAAATGGCTCATGGGGCCTTATTCCCTGGGCGTCGCCTATTACAGCGATGCCTTTATTGATGGAGAGCCCATTGAGCACAATTGGATCAACCGAAAGAACAGTGAAGATTTTAGGAGGTTGACACATTACCAAGAAGCCTTTCAAGCCAAGGCCGGCAGGTTTTCGGTCGGGGAATCGAGCAACTTCGTACTGCTGCCCATGTTGATCAAGGCCATCGATCAACTGCTTGCTTGGGGTCCTGCCAATATTCAGGAATATTGCCGCCACATCAGTTCGGATTCGATCACCGAACTCAGGGGAGCCGGTCATTTTGTGGAATCCGACGACCACAGGGCAAGTCACTTGTTCGGCATTTACGTCAAGGAAACGCAACGGTTGCAACGGATAAAAAAAAATTTGATGGAGGAAAATATATTCGTATCCTACAGGGGCGATGCCATCAGGGTTTCACCGAATGTTTACAATACCACCCGGGATTTTGAAAAATTGGCTTCCTGTTTTATGTTTTGAAAGGGGATTCGCTTTTAATTGGATTTTGGTACTGCCTTATCTTTGCACAAAATGTAACGCTTGACCCAAGCATCGCCCCTGCAATTTTTTTCAAAGTCTCCCCAAACCGGGAAACTGAGGGATGCCATTGCCCGCTCCCAAAATAACGCGATTCTTAAAAGGCCTTAGCGGATCGGCCCTTTCGTTCGTCATCGCCGAAGTCTTCAGGGATTCGGAACACCCCTTTCTGGTCGTTTTTGACGACAAGGAAGAAGCGGCATACTACCTGAACGATCTTGAGGAACTGATAGGCGAAAACGACGTGCTCTTTTATCCCGGAAGCTATCGCAGGCCTTATCAAATTGAAGAGACCGACAATGCGAACGTGCTGCTCCGAGCGGAAGTATTGAACCGGATCAACTCCAGAAAAAAACCCGCGCTCATCGTCACCTATCCGGATGCCATGTTCGAAAAAGTGGTCACCAGGAAAGAGCTCGAAAAAAATACCCTCAAAATTAAATTGGAGGATACCCTCTCCCTCGACTTTTTGAACGAGATTTTGTTCGAATACCATTTCAAACGGGTCGATTTCGTAACCGAACCCGGTGAATTTTCGGTGCGCGGCGGAATCGTTGACGTGTTCTCCTTTTCCCACGATGAACCTTACCGCATCGAGTTTTTTGGGGACGAAGTCGAAAGCATCCGCACATTTGATGTAGAAACCCAGCTCTCGACCGAAAAAACCAGAAGTATCAGCATTATCCCGAATATGGCCAATAAGTTTTTGGAGGAAAAGCGGGAAAGTTTCCTGCAGTACATTTCTCCAAAAACCGTTGTTTTTGCAAAGAATACCGATTTGATCCTGAAACGCCTTGATGATTTCTTCCTTAAAGCCGAAGAAGCCTTTACCCGTTTGAATTCCGAACTCAAACATGCCGAGCCCATTGAATTGTTTGTGGATGGCTCCCAGTTGGGCACCCAACTGAAGGCCTACCAGCTGATATATTTGGGAGGCCTGTTCGGGTCGGACAATACCCAGATGCGGCAATGCGAAGTGATCGAGTTTGAAACGAGGCCACAGCCCTCGTTCAACAAGAAGTTCGACCTGTTGATCGAAAACCTGAATGAATATCGCCAAAATAATTACGATAACTATATTTTTTGTGCCACCCCGCAGCAGGCCAAACGGTTGCACGATATTTTTGAGGAAGTGGCCGGCGATGTGCACTATAAAACCATTGTGCTTCCCCTGTTTCAAGGTTTTATCGATGATCAATTGAAAATCGTTTGTTATACCGACCATCAAATTTTCGAGCGGTACCACAAGTTCCACCTGAAAAATGGATATGCCAAAAAACAGGCCCTGTCGCTCAAAGAGCTCAACAAACTGGAAATTGGGGATTACGTTACCCATATCGACCATGGCATCGGAAAGTTCGGTGGGCTCCAAAAAATCATGGTGGAGGGAAAACAACAGGAGGCCATAAAATTGATGTACGGGGAGCGCGATATCCTATATGTGAGCATCCATTCGCTGCACAAGATTTCGAAGTTCAACGGGAAAGACGGGGCGGTGCCCAAAATCTACAAGCTGGGATCTGGGGCCTGGAAAAAAATCAAGGAAAAGACCAAGTCGCGGGTCAAAAAAATTGCCTTCGACCTGATCGCGCTGTATGCAAAACGCCGATTGGAAAAAGGCCATGCCTACCACCCCGACAGCTACCTTCAAAACGAACTGGAAGCCTCATTTATATACGAAGACACTCCCGATCAAAGCTCCGCTACCGATGACGTGAAAAGGGATATGGAGAGCGAGCGTCCAATGGATAGGCTCATATGTGGAGACGTGGGCTTCGGGAAGACGGAGGTCGCCATCAGGGCGGCCTTTAAAGCAGTTGACAATGGCAAGCAGGTCGCCGTTTTGGTGCCCACCACCATTTTGGCCTTTCAGCACCATCGCACCTTTACAGAACGCTTGAAAGACATGCCGGTCACGGTCGACTACCTCAATCGTTTCCGTACCACGAAAGAACGTCGGGAAACCCTGGATCGTTTGGCCTCCGGCAAAGTAGATATCATCATCGGCACCCACCAGTTGGTGAACAAAAATGTGAAGTTCAAGGATCTGGGGCTGCTCATCGTGGACGAGGAACAAAAATTTGGGGTCGCCGTAAAAGACAAGTTGAAATCGATCAAGGAAAATGTGGATGTCCTCACCCTTACCGCTACCCCGATTCCGCGCACCCTACAATTCAGTCTGATGGCCACAAGGGATCTTTCCGTGATCAACACCCCTCCGCCCAATCGATATCCGATCGAGAGTCAGGTCATACCGCTTTCGGAGGAAATCATCAGGGATGCGATCAGTTATGAAATACAGCGGGGCGGACAGGTCTTCTTCATTCACAATCGGATCGAAAACATCAAGGAGGTGGCCGGCATGATCCAACGTTTGGTCCCCGATGCCAAAATAAGGATCGGGCACGGCCAGATGGAGGGCAAAAAGCTGGAGACGCTCATGCTCTCGTTTATGAACGGCGCCTTTGATGTGTTGGTTTCCACGACCATTGTGGAAAGCGGCCTGGATGTCACCAATGCCAATACGATTTTCATCAACAATGCCAACAATTTTGGCCTGAGCGACCTGCACCAGATGCGGGGCCGTGTCGGTCGTAGTAATAAAAAGGCATTTTGCTATTTCATCACGCCTCCCTATGAGGTGATGACGGCCGATGCCCGGAAGCGTATCCAGGCCTTGGAACAATTTACTGAATTGGGCAGCGGGTTCCATATCGCGATGAAAGATCTTGAAATCAGGGGTGCCGGCGATCTTTTGGGCGGGGAACAGAGCGGATTCATCAATGAAATAGGTTTTGAGACCTACCAAAAAATATTGTCGGAAGCCATTGATGAACTAAAGGAAAACGAATTCAAACAACTTTATGTTGAAGTGGAGGGCCCCCATGAAAAAGTATTTGTGAAGGAAACCCAAATCGATGCTGATTTCGAATTGCTGTTCCCTGATGACTATATCAACAACATTACCGAAAGGCTGAACCTCTATACCGAACTCAACCAAGTGAAGGATGAAGAAGGGTTGAATCGATTTGAGGCGCAACTGACCGACCGTTTCGGAGATCTGCCCACCCAGGCCGAAGACCTGTTGGCCTCCGTTCGCCTTAAATGGATAGCCAATGGCATGGGACTGGAAAAATTGGTCCTCAAAAAGGGCAAAATGGTCGGCTATTTTATCGCGGACCAACAGTCGGAATATTTTCAAAGTGCAACCTTTACCAAAATATTGCAGTTTGTACAAGCAAACGCCAGGAGTTGCACCCTGAAGGAAAAACAGACCCGTAACGGACTGAGATTGTTGTTGGTTTTCGAGGGCATCAATACGCTCGACAAGGCGTTGAAGGCCATGCGCCCATTTGAAATTGGCACTCCGGTCATGTCGTCCTAGTGGACCTGCAAGAGATATTTTAAAGGTCGTCTCGGCCTTGCGAATGGATCTACCTTTAGGGCAAGTGTCATCGCGAATGCCAACTGGTTTTTGAACATCGGAAGCATGTATTCTTGAAAATTTGATTACCTTGTAAGGGTCTAATAAAAGCAAGGAAGACCGCCACTTACATTGGATACCCTTAACCTGTTAAAAGCGCAGTTACATGAATTTTAATCAAGCCGAAAAACTGGCCATAGTGAAAGCGATAGACGAGGTGATTATGGCCGATAACCGGGTCGATGCCGGTGAAATTTCCATTTTGAACCAACTCATGCACATTCTCCAATTCGACTCAAAATTGATCGAGGACGCCAGAAATATCGATGCGCAGGAAGGTTTGGCAATACTCAACGCCATGCCCGAGCATAAAAAAAGGGCATTGGCCCTTCTCCTTGAAGAAATGGCAAATGCCGACGGGCGGGTCGATGAAGTAGAGATCGAATTGATCTTAAACCTCTACAATGCGATAGGCATACAGTTGGAGTAATCGTTGAGGTAATGCAATATTGCAACTTGGGCCAGCCGTGATCAAAGTCTAGGCAGGTTCCTTGAACTTTCTGGCAGCATAGGTTGCTGCCCATAATCCCACCAAAATTATGGCGTCAAAAAAGAGTGCGTTCCTAGTGTTGCCCTGTCTTTTTATTTTTATGCTTTCCTGCCGCCAACCACCTGAAGTATCGGCATCCTCCGATACCGATATCGCTTATTTGGTAGACAGTTCGGCCGTGGCAAGGATAGATTCGACTTTGAACCGATTTGTAGCGTCGGGCAACATAGCCGGGGTCTCCGCCCTGATCTTTGAAAAAGACAAAGAAGTCTATTACAAGGCTTTTGGCTATGCCGACCGCGAAGCCCAAAAACCCATGACACGCAACACCATAGTGCAGATCTATTCGATGACCAAACCGATTACGGGCGTTGCCTTGATGACGCTTTACGAACAGGGCAAATTTGATCTTGATGACCCCATATCGAAGTATGCGCCCGAGTTTGCCGACATGCAGGTGTACAATGGGGTCGATGCCAAGGGCAAGATGATCTTGGAAGCCCTTGATAGACCCATCACCATTCGCGATGTGACGCGCCATACGGCAGGTTTTCCCAACCGACCAAATATTCCGGGCCTAAGCGAAGTTTTGGCCGAAGCCAACCCTATGGACCGAAACAACACCCTTACCCAAATGGCTGAAAAATTGGGCCGGGTACCCTTGTGGTTCCAACCGGGAACGCAATGGGAATATGGCCCTTGTGTTGATGTGCAGGCTTTTTTGGTGGAAAGGATATCGGGCTTGCCTTATGGTGAGTATGTGCGGCAGTATGTTCTCGATCCCATGAAAATGCAGGAAACACGCTATTACATTCCCGAGGCAGATCGTAACCGATTTGCCTCCCTCTATCGGAGAACGGGCGAAGGTACCCTTGAACGTGATACGGTCACCTATAGCAACTATACCGAACATTGGCCACTCACCCGGGGCGGTTCCGGACTTACCTCAACCCTTGATGACTATATGCGCTTTGCCCGGATGTTGGTACATGAAGGCAGCCTTGATTCGGTCGCCCTACTAAAACCTGAAACTGTAAAACTGATGGCCACCAACCAGCTTGCAGACAGTATCACCGAACGCAACTTCCTGCCCAGCAAAGGGCAGGTGGGCTTTGGTATCGACTTTGCCGTAAGATTGGCACCGCCGGCCACGGCGGAAGAAAACAACGGGGTGGTCGGCGAATTCTTTTGGGATGGCGCCGCCAGCACCTTGTTCTGGGTAGATCCGGTGAATGAGCTTACCGCCGTGCTTTTCGTTCAACTGTTCCCCTATGATCAGATCGGGCTGCATAAAGGTTTCCGCGATGCGGTTTATGGGCGGATCGAGGAGCAGATGGTAGAAAACCCATAGCTTCATATTTTTTTCCCAATTCCCCCATCCCAATCGAGAAAATCAGCTGCCTCATAAAGCCCGTTTTTTAAATAGTTTCGGCATCATTCGAAATGGTTTACATTTGTGCTGATTTTTGAAGCACCGAGCACCATGGCTATAAAGCAAACCCTTTTACTATTTTTAATGGCCTGTGTTGTCCAGGCACAACACAAGATTTCAGGCAGCTTTACACCCGCCAAAGATTATACCTGGGTCATCGCATATCGCATCATGCCGGGTACCCAAGCCTATATTGCCGATACCGCGGTCAACAACGGCAACTTTACCCTGACCTTGCCCACATCGGCCGGGCCGGGGACCTATCGACTGGTCTACGCGGTACCCCAAGAACAGTTCTATTTCGATGTACTCTACGATGGCAAGGAGGATATCCAGGTAAATTTCGATGCCCTAAATGGCACTACCTATAGCGCATCGGAGGAGAACAAGATCTATAGCGCCTATTTCAAGGAAATCACCGGGCTCAAACAGATGTTCATCGATTTTTATAAAGATGGGAGTACGGATAGGGCCGCTTATCGGAAATTGATACAACAATCGAACCAGGCACAGGCCGCCTACGAGGAAAGTACCAAAGGGATGTTGGTGCATGAATTCATTGTTGCGAACAGGCCATATATTCCTTCCGATTATGAGACCGAGCAAGCTTACTGGCAAAACAAAAAAGACCATTATTTCGATTTTTTCGACCTAACAAACCCAACGCTCCAGGCTTCCGGCTTTCTTACCGACAGGGTGAACGGGTACGTGTTCACAGCTATCACCACGGCTGTTAAGACCAATGCCGAATCTGAAAGGGTTTACCGTACAAACATTGAGATGGTCAACAGGAAGTTGCAGGGAACCGACCCTATGTTCCAACAGCACGTAATGTATGGGCTATGGTCAAAGGCAGCCTCATTTGGTTTTGATGAAACCTCCGATTATATCTTCAATTCTTATTTAAAATCCCTCGCAACGCGGACCAACAACCAAAAGATCATCGATGACATCGAGAAGCACAATCGCTTACGGTTGGGGGCGACAGCACCAGAGATTGTCTGGCAGGAGGGTGCAGAAACCAAAAAGCTCAGTGAATTGGAGGGTGCAGATTGTTACGTGCTGATTTTTTGGAGCAGTACCTGTTCGCACTGCCTAAGTGAATTGCCCCCTTTGCACAAAAAAATGGCGTCTTTCAAAAATGTAAAGGTCCTCGCGGTGGGCATGGAAGACGATGACGTCAACTGGAAATTGGAATCGGCCAAACTATCGGGATTTGAACATGCGATGGCTTTGGGGAAATGGGAGAGTAAATACGCAAAAAGTTATGCGATAAGTCAGACCCCCACCTATTTTGTGCTCGACAAGGACAAGCACATCATAGCCAAACCCGAAAATGACAAGGCTTTGGTGCAATTTTTATCCCGGTAAACCGAATAATGGAGGGCAGAAGCGAGCCCTTACATCAGTTCCGTGCTAGAGGGTCTTCAAATCCTTGATGGTCTTAAAGGCGACATCCACTTGGTCATCATTGACCAATATGGTAAATTCATTGGTGGTCGAAATCACTTCATAGAGCACGATGCCTTCCCAAGCCAACCGCTGGAAAATAAAATAGTAAATCCCGGGAACGGAAACGTTCTCTGCCGGCAATTTTACGGTTATTGAAGAGAGGTTTTCGGCCTTTTGCGTACATTTTTCGGCCTTGAAGAATTTTTCCACGGCGGCGTCCATACTATTGCTCAAAACAATATTCATCTCATTGACACCTCTGGAGGAGGTATAAAAAACATCGAGATTGTCATTCACCTCTTCAAGCAGTTTGGCCTGTTGCGATAAAATGGTATCCGATACCAGGAAGGTAAAATCGCTCAAAGAGGATCTAACGGTTATTTCCCCAATATTCTTCAAGACCTTCACAATTTTGTGTGTGGCCCTGAACTCAAGATCGTCCGACAAACGTTTCAGCGCCATCACGATTGCCCCATTGCGAACATCCTTGCCCAGTTCGTCCTGTATTTCCGGTTTCATGATCCTGGACAGCGAGGTAAGATTGATGATGCCCTGGGCCAAGGCACTCTGTAAAAACGGCTTTTTCTTGATATAATTCTCAACAACCGAGGAAATGGTCTTCATTTTTTAAAATGCTTTTGCCAAATATAACAAAATGTTATAAATAGAACAAGTCCTAAAAATGATAAAAAGCGCCCTCCAAATGCTCTATTTTAAAAATCCTTTCATTCTTTAGTATGGTGATGATGTCGAAACGCACCTCCACATCAAGATTTCTTTCGGTTACAAATCGGTCGGCCGTCAACACCAAAAGTGCGATCTTTTTCCTGCTCACCGTATCCGCGATCTTGATGATCTGGTCATTGCGCCGCGCACGGACTTCCACCATGGCCAAGAGGTCATTCTTTCGGGCAATGATATCGATTTCTCCTTTGAGATACCTGAAATTACGACAGACCACCCCATAGCCCTTCTCGATCAAATAGGCCACCGCAATTTCCTCCCCTTGTTTGCCGAATTGGTTATGCTCCCCCATGTTGGTCTACCCTTTATTTTAACGAAATTTGTGCATTTCATCGAAAATATCTGCACATCAACCTACCATTTGCCCCAAACATTGTAAATTCACCTTCCATACAACGAAAATATATGAAATAACATACTATCCAAAAGCCTTTAGCGTTTAAGAAACTGCCCCTACGCACATGAACTGTTCTTAAAAGCCTAAAAAAACTATGGAATACTTCGTTAATTGTAACACATCACCCATTGATGCTTACACTACGCCCTTGGATAAAATCAAGGCGGCTCACTTATACAGAAGACTGGGGTTCAGTGCTTCCGTACAGACCATTGACGACGCGGTAGGCGCGAACGCAGGAGCATTGGTCGACAATTTGATCGCTCAGGCGATAGGGACCGCCCCTTTGGCTCCTCCCGTTTGGGCCGATTGGACCGATGCCAACTACCCTGCCGATGACGATGCGGCAAACGCCCTTCGAAATTCGCAAAGGGGCGAATGGAGGCTCGCCTATACCAACGCCCTGCTCGATAATAACCTCAGAGACCGATTGAGCTTTTTCTGGAGCAACCATTTCGTGACCGAAGTGGGGATTTACAACTGCAACTCTTTCCTTTATTATTATATCAATTGTCTGCAACGAAATGCCATCGGCAATTTCAGGAACTTTGTCAGTGAAGTGGGGTTGACCAGTGCCATGCTCTTTTACCTTGACGGCGCATACAATAACGGTGATAATCCGAATGAGAATTATGCCCGAGAGCTTTACGAACTCTTCACCTTGGGCGAGGGCAATAACTATACAGAGCAAGATATCATCGAAACCGCCCGGGCACTTTCGGGTTATGTCGAAAGGGGTGAAATAGGTTGTACCCAGGTCACCTTTGACGCCACGAAGCACGATGCGGGCAGCAAGACCATTTTGGGCCAGACCGGAAATTGGGGATACGACGATGTTATCAATATCCTTTTTCAAGAACGATCCAACGAAATCGCGGAATTTATCTGCAGGAAACTTTATGAATTCTTTGTACATCCCGATTCCAGGGATGCGACAGGAAACGCACAGGAGATCATAGACGCCATGGCGACTACCTTCGTGAACAATGGCTTTGAATTGGCCCCGGTACTTTCACAATTGTTCAAGAGCCAGCACTTCTTCGACGACACCACCGTTGGGGTGATTATCAAGAGTCCGTTCGATATGTACCTCAACCTGATCAAGGAGACCAGTTTCTCCTATGACGATACCACCCTGGGCAGGGTCATCGACTCTTGTAACCTCCTGAGCCAGGAATTGTTTTCCCCGGTGGATGTGGCCGGATGGCAGCGCGACAGGACTTGGATCAATACCAACTTCATGATCGGGCGCTGGTTGACCAGTGAAATGTTCGTGGAAGCCTTCTGGGGCAATAATCAGGAACAGTTCAGGACTTTCGGCATCGCGGCAACAGGGCCAAATGGTGCCACCACCAATGATCCGGAGGAGGTCACCAGGGCGATTGTAGACAAAATAACCCCAAAAGGCCTGCTTACCACGGTTGATTACGGCGCGGCCATCTCGGTATTCCGGGAACCCTATGAATCGGATATGGTATATCAAAACGGCTCTTGGAACATGATGCTTCCCAATGCCGATTCACAAGTATACCTGCTCCTGCTTCATCTTGTAAGACAACCCGAATTTCAACTAAAATAATACCTACGACTATGTGCGATATGAATCATACCCCCCATAAAGGAATTCAACACGATGGCCATGACATGGAACATAAGGTTTGGAGCAGGCGTTCCTTTCTTCAGGCATTGGGCATCGCGGGTTCCGGCTCGATGATGCTCGGCAGTAATTTCCTTACCGCCTCGGCCCCATCACCCCTGACCGCTGCCATTGCTGCGGCCGAGACCGACAATATCCTGATCTTGATCCGCCTCTCGGGAGGTAACGACGGCCTCAGTACCGTAATTCCGATCAATCAGTACGACCTATATGCCAATGCCCGGCCCAATATCTATATCCCGGAGAGCAAGGTTTTAAAACTGACCGATGAATATGGCGTCCCCTCCTACATGCAGGCTTTGCAATCGATGTGGACCGATGGGCAATTCAAGGCCGTTCACGGGGTCGGGTATCAAGGACAAAGCCTTTCCCACTTTACGGGCTCAGATATATTTGCGAATACCGACCTGACCACCACGGCATTTACCGGGGAGAACACAGGGTATATGGGAAGGCATTTTGAAAATATCTATCCCGATTATTTGATGAATCCACCGGAAGCCCCGGCAGCCATCCAAATTGGAAACTTTGGAAACCTGATTTTCCAAGGGGAGGAAACCAACTACGCCTTTGTGGCCTCCAATATTGACCAGTTGGAAGAAATCGCGGCCACGGGACAACAATACAACCTTGATCCCGCCCTTTTCGATGATTGTATGTACGGCGATCAATTGCAATTTTTGAGGGGTGTTGCCAACATCACCTATGAATATGCCGGAAAGATACACGAGGCCTATATGCGAGGTCAAAACCAAGTACAGTATCAAGACAATGGTTTTGCCAGACAATTGGCCCTGCTGGCCCGCCTGATCAAGGGCAATCTGGGCACCAAGGTATACATGATTTCCATGGGCGGTTTCGACACCCATGGCAACCAGCCTCTGGCCCACGAACGTTTGATGACGAATCTGGCCGTGGCCATCGATAACTTTTACGACGATGTCGCCTTTACGCAACAAGACGACAAGGTTTTGAGCATGACTTTTTCCGAATTCGGAAGACGTATTTTTGAGAATGGTTCGAATGGAACCGACCACGGTAAGGCCGCGCCTACCCTCTTTTTTGGTGCCGGTTTGAACGGCAGTGCCTTTGTTGGGGAGCATCCCACCTTGTCCGACCCCGACGGAAGGGGCAACCTGGAGTACACCATGGATTTCAGGGACCTCTATGCGACGGTCATGGCCGAGTGGCTTTGTATCCCCATTCCTTTGGTGGAGCAACATTTGCTGGACCATACTTATGCCCCGGTGAATCTCGGCTTCAATTGTAGCGGGGTCGATTTCCCCCCGATCGTATACAGCGACGGCATGCCCACGCCCCCCACCCCGCCGAACACGGACCCGACGATGCCAACGCCGGAACTGTTGGATGCCATTGTGCATAAACCGTTCTATCCCACCGATAGTACCCCACATATCTATTTGGAAATGCCCTTCAGTGCCCATGTCGATATCCAGTTGTTCAATATCCTGGGGCAAAAAGTAGGCACCCTTTTCAATGAAATCATGCTCGAAGGATCTACCGAAATCAACATTCGCGAACGTATACCGTCGCATCTGTCGAGCGGGAAGTATATCTATCGTATCCAAGTCCAAGACCAGAAAATGAGCAAATCAGTAATGGTCGCATAACTTAACCCCACTTTTGCGCAAAGCCTTCGCGAACGTCCCTATGGTGTTGCGGAGGTTTTGCATTTTTGTGCCCTTCAGACATGCAGCCCACAAAAAATAGTATTTTTGTGGGCTAATTCGCATTCCAATGTCCCAAAAAGAACCCAAATTCAAAAGGCATACCATTACCGCGGCCTTGCCGTATACCAACGGCCCGATCCATATTGGGCATCTGGCGGGCGTATATGTGCCGGCCGATATTTACGCGCGATTTCTGCGCTTGACAGGCCGTGATGTCGCCTTTGTGTGCGGCAGCGACGAGCATGGGGTGGCCATCTCGATGAAGGCCAAAAAGGAAGGCGTGACCCCGCAGGAAGTCATCGATAAATACCATGGTATCATCAAAAAGTCGTTTGAAGATTTTGGAATCACTTTCGACAACTATTCTCGTACCTCGGCAGCCATACATCATGAAACGGCCTCTGAATTTTTTAAAAAACTATATGCCCAGGGCGACTTTATTGAGGAGACCACCGCGCAACTGTACGACGAACAGGCCAAGCAATTTTTGGCAGATCGCTTCGTGATTGGAACCTGTCCCAAGTGCGGGCATGAAGAAGCCTACGGCGATCAATGTGAGAATTGTGGGTCAACCCTGAACGCGACCGACCTTATCAATCCCAAGTCTACCCTTACAGGTGCGGTCCCTACCCTTAAGGAGACCAAACACTGGTTCTTGCCTTTACAGCGTTATGAAACCTTTTTGAAAGATTGGATTTTGGTCGGCCATAAGAACGATTGGAAAACCAATGTGTATGGCCAATGCAAGTCATGGATCGACGGTGGTTTGGAACCCCGGGCGGTGACCCGTGATCTGGATTGGGGCATACCGGTTCCCCTAGAAGGGGCCGAAGGCAAGGTATTGTACGTCTGGTTCGATGCCCCCATTGGCTATATTTCGTCTACCAAGGAATGGGCCAAAAAAAAAGGCATCGATTGGGAACCCTATTGGAAATCCAAGGATACAAAACTGGTACACTTTATCGGTAAGGACAATATCGTTTTCCATTGCATTATTTTCCCCGCCATGCTCAAGGCCGAAGGCAGCTATATTCTGCCCGATAACGTGCCGGCCAACGAATTTTTGAATCTCGAAGGGCAGAAATTATCGACCAGTAAAAATTGGGCGGTGTGGTTGCACGAATATTTGGAAGAATTCCCGGACATGCAGGATGTGCTGAGGTATACCCTAACGGCCAACGCTCCCGAAACCAAAGACAACGATTTTACTTGGAGAGACTTTCAGGCGAGGAACAACAATGAACTTTTGGCCATTTTTGGAAACTTCATCAATCGGGTGGTGGTGCTGACCCACAAATATTACGATGGCAAAGTGCCGAGTCCTGGTAAATACACCACGGTAGACCAGGCCACCCTGGAAGCACTTCGAACATTCCCCGGAACCATTTCGCAATCCATAGAACGCTATCGCTTTAGGGAAGCAGGGCAGGAATTGATGAACCTGGCCCGATTGGGCAACAAATACCTGGCCGATGAAGAGCCATGGAAAATAATAAAAACCGATGAAGCCCGCGTAAAGACGAGCATGTCGGTCGCCCTTGAAATCGCCGCAGGTTTGGCGGTGTTGAGCGAACCCTTCCTCCCCTTTACCTCGGCAAAACTGAAAGACATGCTCGCAATTGGCGTCAAGGGTAAGATCATTTCATGGGACCAAGTCGCGGCGAAGGAAAGCCTTCTGGCGCCCAACCACCAGATCGGCCAGGCGACACTGTTGTTCCGAAAGATCGAAGACAGTGAAATAGAACAGCAGCTCGATAAATTACTGGCCACCAAAAAAGCAAATGAAAACGAAAACAAGACCATCATGCCACAAAAAGAAACGATCACTTTCGACGATTTTACAAAACTTGATATCAGGGTGGGCACCATCGTGGAAGCCGAAAAAATGGCCAAGGCCAAGAAATTGTTGGTCTTGAAAGTCGATACGGGCCTGGATACCCGAACCATTGTCTCGGGCATCGCGGAAAGTTTTACACCGGAAGAAATCGTTGGCAAAAAGGTCACGGTGCTCATGAACCTGGCCCCCCGCGAATTGAGAGGGGTGGTCAGTGAAGGCATGATCTTGATGACGGAAAACCCGGACGGCAAATTGGTCTTTGTGAATCCCGATAGGGAGGTGGTCGACAACGGCGCAACCATCAATTGATCCATGCTCAAAATCGCTTACCACCCGATTTACAAACATCCATTGCCGGAAGGCCATCGTTTTCCCATGTTGAAATATGATCTGTTGCCCCAACAACTGCTGTACGAAGGCACTTGTAGGGCGGAGCATTTTTTTGAACCGGAAATCCCCAGCGACGAACATATCCTGGCGGTTCACGACCCTATTTATTTTGATGGACTGCTCACCCTGGACATTTCCCCAAAGGCGGCCCGGAAAATCGGTTTCCCGATATCCGAAGACCTCGTAAAAAGGGAGCGTATCATAGCCGACGGCACCATGAAGGCCTGCGAATTTGCACAGCAATACGGTATTGCCATGAATATTGCGGGGGGCACCCACCATGCCTATACCAATAGGGGAGAGGCTTTTTGTATGTTGAACGATCAGGCGATTGGGGCGAGATACCTTCAATCCAAAAAAATGGCCCACAAAATATTGATCGCCGATCTTGACGTGCACCAAGGCAACGGGACTGCCGAAATTTTCGCACAAGACGAATCGGTCTTCACTTTTTCCATGCATGGTGAGGCCAACTATCCGTTCAAAAAGGAAAAATCCGATTTGGACATTCCCTTAAAAAAGGGTACCGGTGACGCAACATACCTACGGATTCTGAAGGATACCCTGCCCAAATTGATAGCGCGGATCAGGCCCGACTTCATTTTTTACCTTTGCGGGGTCGATGTGATCGGCTCCGATAAACTGGGCACCTTGGACCTTACGCTGAAAGGATGCCAAATGCGTGATGAAATCGTCTTCGATACCTGCCTTCGCCATCAGATTCCCGTGCAATGTTCCATGGGAGGCGGCTATTCCCCAGACATCAAAACGATCGTAGAGGCCCACGCCAATACCTTCAGGATGGCACAGCAGCTATTCTTTTGATCGCTCTTCCAAAGCAAACCGCTTTTATTAGATCTTAACGTAACCCCATGGCATACAGATTTATTTTGTAATTTTCCTTTTACAACCTAATTCCATAAAATATCAATTCTTGTCCATGAAACAGGCCCTCCTTGCGATCTGCCCACTGTTTATATTTCTTTGCGCCCTTTCCTGTGCGGATAAAGCCAAGAAGGAATCGGCCGATGAAGCGGTCAGGGCCGCAAAATCCCCAAAAAAAATCAAATTGATATTCGATACGGACGCCAATAATGAATTGGACGATCAGCATGCCTTGGCCTACCTTTTGTTGAACGGGGATGTTTTTGACCTTAAGGGCATCACGGTGAACGCGACCATCAACGGAAAAGGAATTCAGGGCCATTATGATGAAGCGGAACGGATCATGCAGCTCTGTAACCTCAAAAATGCAGTGCCGCTTTTGAAAGGGGCCGAAGGTAATTTTGAGACCATCGCCAAAGACTTTGATCCAAATCATTACGACGGGCAGGAAGCGGTAGATTTCATTTTGGAAGAAACACGCAGGGATACCCTGATCGTGGTAGCGGTGGGCAAGCTCACCAACATTGCCCTGGCCTTAAAAAAAGATCCCACCTTTGCGCAGCGTACAAGAATCGTATGGTTGGGCAGCAACTATCCCGAACCCGGGGAATACAACCAGGACAACGATACCCTTTCGATGAACTTCGTGCTCAACAGTGCCATCCCCTTCGAAATGGTGACGGTTCGTTACGGCAAGCCCTCCGGTACCGCCGCGGTGGCGGTGACCAAAGACGAGATCAATGCAAAAATGCCTGGCCTGGGCCCTACGGCCACCGCACCGATTACGGGCCGGCATGGAGGCACCTTCACTACTTTTGGCGATTACTCCATCAACCTGTTCGAACATATTTTTGATCATATCAACCATGAAGGCGCCAAAAATTCGAGGCCACTGTTCGATATGGTGGCCCTAGCCATCCTTAAAAACAACGCTTGGGCCGAACAACAGTCGGTTCCCGCACCGATTCTGATCGATAACGAATGGGTAGCGAGACCCGCTAATCCAAGAAAGATATGGGTGTGGGAGAATTTCGACAAGACGGCCATTTTGGATGATTTTTTTGAGACCTTGGCCCATCCAATCCCGATTGTCGCTTCCCAATAAGCCGAAACATCAACGATTACACTAAAAACTACGATCATGGAAAAAAAGAACAGAAGGGATTTTATAAAGTCGGGTATCAAAGCGGGAATCGGCACCTCGCTGCTCCATCTTGATATCGCCAGGGCCAAGTCGCCGGAAGCGGCCTCCGACTTCAAGATCAAAGCGGCGTTGAAACCCAAAAAAATAGTGGTCGGCGGTGCCGGGATCGGCGGCCTGTGCTGCGCCTATGAATTGATGAAATTGGGCCATGACGTTACCGTACTGGAAGCATCGGGAAGGCACGGCGGCCATGTCTACACCGCACATGATGAACTTTCCGACGGACTCTACGGGGATTATGGCCAAGAGCACATCACCAAACCGGGCTATGATCTTTACTGGGCATACATCCGTGAATTCGGACTCACCGCCCTGCCCTACCCCAGAAGGAAGAACGTGCTGAGAAGCATCAAGGGCGAGTTCTATGACGAAGCGGCACTGAAAGATCCCAACGTTTTGAAACAAATGGGATTCAATGCCAAGGAGGTTGATTTTCTTTCCAAAAACCCCTGGGGAGAACTCAAATCATTGTACACTGCCCCATATTTGGATAAATTCACGGACGAATACCAGCCCTTTGGCATAGGCTACGATGAACTGGATCTCGTTCCCATGTCGGACATCTACCAAAAGTCAGGTGCCTCGCCCGCGGCCATGGAACGGTTGGGCGGTCAAAATTCCTCGGCCTTGTACGAGCTTTGGAACTCGGCCATCCTTAAATTGAGGGGCGTTTCGGAATACCCCGTTGAAGTATATCGATTGCAGGGAGGCAACCAGATGTTGCCCGATGCCTTTGCGAAGAGGCTTGGGCCCAGGGTATGGTTGAACCGGCAGATCATCGAAGTCCAAAATGGCCCGGAACAAGTAACGGTGACCTATCAAGAAAACAAGGAAACCAAAACCTTGACCGCAGACTGTTTCGTCAACTGTATCCCCCCTCCCGCATTTAAAAAAATTCCGCTGCAACCTTCGTTTTCGCCTGAAAAACAGTTTGTGCTCGACAATATCGTTTATGGTTCCTATCAACGTTTCGTGTTTCAGGCCAGCTCCAAGTTCTGGTTAGAGGATGGTTTGAGCATCAATATGGAATTCGAGCATCCCGATCTTTGGCAGGTTTGGCATTCGGCGGAGGAAGTGGACACCCATAGGGTCATCGTCTTGGGTACCGGGTCGGGCGGCATTTCACCGCAAAGGGCACTGGCCGTTTTCCGGGAACTGTATCCCGGGAAAAAAGACAGTATTGAACTGGCCATAGGAAGGGATTGGACCAAACAGCAATATGCGCCCACTTGTGAACGCGAACCCTTCCCTATCGGCGAACTGCGCAAATTTTGGCCGCAGCTCATGGCACCTGAAGGTCGGATTTATTTCGCAGGAGCCTACGCCGACAATCTTAGCTGGGGCACGGAGGCGGCGACACGGTCGGCCAACAGGGTTGCCAAAGAAATCGATGAATCCTAGGGTAGAGGACAACCAAATGACAAAAAAAATATTGACATATTGGGTGTTTGGATCCTCGCTGTGCCTGTTATGGTCATTTTTGGCACAGGAAAACACTGCCCCTGAAGTGAAGCTCATCCTTACCCGCGGCAACGGACCCTTGAAACCGAATACCTTGGTCCCCTATCGCATCGAGGTTGACGACAAGGAGGATGGCATTTCGGAATATGGCGAAATACCCATGAACGAAGTGATCCTCTCGGTAAAGTTCGTATCCGATTCCTCAAAAGCAAAAGCCTTTCTGACATCGGATGCTATCAAAAATTATCAGGTCTTGTCTTGGATGGGCAGCAACGCCTGTTTTACATGCCATCGCGCAAAGGACAGATTGATCGGACCCCCATTTTCCGAAATCGCCGAGCGATATTCCGAGCAACCGAACAGTGTTTCGGAACTGTCGGAAAAAGTAATCAAAGGCAGTCAAGGTACATGGGGAGACCAAATTATGCCCGCACAAACCCATCTACCGCCCGATCAGATTCAAGACGTGATCCAGTGGATATTGCGCAATGCCCAAGCCGAAGACTATAGCTATTTTCCCGGCTTGCAAGGGGCATTTCGAACTTGGGAGCTGAAATCAGGCATGGAGCCGGGCGGAGCCTATGTACTATCGGCCCACTATCTTGATCATGGTTTAAACGAAAAGCCTCCCCAAGGTAAATTGGGCAAAGACCTACTTATTTTATTGCAGAAATAAAGAGTTGGAAGGGTTCGCCCGTTGGCACTGCTTGTTATCATAGAAACGGAGGGCCGTTGTGAGCTAAAATGAATGTTTGAACAATTTTCCCTTCCCAGTGCAGACAAACCCCTAATTATATTGGCAATGTCAGAATATCTGCCTTTTGTGGTCCATCCGCATAAATTGGGTATGACCTGCACAAAAAAACCGATGAAATGCACAAATGAAAAAGGGCATGCCATTAACAAAATTTATTGTTTTTTAAGTTAGTTTTAAGAACTTTTACTATATTCGAGTCTTGGGGCTACAGTTTTTGGGAATTGGATAATTTTTTCCTATCCCTATAAAGTCCTTCTTTTTTAGTTTTTTTCAGCAACAATAAATCAAAATAACTAACTCTTAACTTTTTCTAATTATGGAACAAAACTTCACCAAACAAAATCGATTGAGTGCCTTTTGCGCGATATTTGTTTTGACTATTTTATTTGGAGCACCATCACTTTACGCCCAGAGTACGGTCACAGGTTCGGTTTCCGATGCCAATGGTCCGCTACCGGGGGCAAGTATCGTGGTAAAAGGGACCACTACCGGTACCCAGTCCGATTTTGATGGAAATTATTCCATAGAGGTTCCCAGTGGAGCAAACACTTTGATTTTTTCCTACATCGGATATTCCGCACAGGAAATCGCCATTGATGGCCGGTCTTCCATCAGTGTGCAATTGGAAGAAGATGCCCAGGCCTTGAGCGAGGTCGTCGTGGTAGGGTATGGTACGCAAAGAAAGGCCGACCTTACCGGTTCAGTGGGTTCAATAGGAGCCGCGGAAATTGTTTCCAAACCCATTACCAGTCCCGATCAGGTATTGGCAGGAACGATAGCGGGCGTAAACATCACCAACCGTAGCGGCGATCCAGGAGCACCGATCAGTGTTTTGATCCGTGGGGTCGGAACACCGGGCGTTAACGATCCACTTTGGGTCATCGATGGGGTTCCCATCGTGCAGACCACCAACATTACGGTGAACACTTCGTCCACCACCGATTCGAACCCTCTAGCTGGCTTGAATGCCAATGACATTGAATCGATCGACGTGTTGAAAGATGCCGCCTCCACTGCCATTTATGGCGCAAGGGCCGCAAACGGTGTAATCATCGTTACAACCAAACGTGGTAAAACGGGAGATGCAAGGGTAACCTACGATATGTACACCTCATGGGCCGGTTCAAGGGATAGGATCAACGTTTTGGGCGTAGATCAATATGTGGATATTCAGGCAGAATTGGGTACGGACGTTTCGCAATTCAGGGGCCAGCCCTTCGTCGATTGGCAAGATCTCATTTTCAGGACCGGTTTCGTGCAGAGCCACAACGTATCCGTTGGCGGTGGAAGCGAGAAGGCGACCTACTTTATTTCAGGCAGTTATTTCGATCAGGAAGGTATTGAATTGGCACAAGGTTTTGGCCGTTATTCCTTCAAGGCCAATACAGACATCAAGGCCGGGAAACGCTTGAAATTCGGACAATCACTGTTGATCAGCCAAACCGACCGACAGGTACAGAGTGAGCCCGCCATCTTTGCCGGCTTCAATTCGGCGCTCAACGCCCCTTATTACCAACCTTTTGGAGATGGTGCATTCGGTTATAACGATATCAATCCGACCACCGTGGGCAATGGTTCGGCCACCAACTATTTGTTCAACACCGATGAACGGTATACCAAGACTACGGTTCAGAACTCGAAAAGTATTGGGAAATTTTTACGGGGAATTGGAAATCATCGACGGTCTAAAATTAAGACCTTCATTGGGTATCGATTACAACGTTGGGGTTGGGGATTATTTCACCAGCAGTGCGGTGCTCAACAATTCTACCGGTGCCTCGTTATTGGTGTCGGAGCGCCCGATCGAACTTACCTTGACCTCAGCGGCCACCCTCCAATACGATAAGACCTTCGGGGATGGGGATCACAATATCGGCGCCCTGTTCGGCTTTGAGCAGACCAAATTCAGGTACGATAAGGTAAGGCTACAGGGCCGAGACCTCTTCAATGAAAATTTCGCCGCCAGTGGAACCACGGTTGCAGGGGCCAACGAAGCGGATCTATGGACCATACAGGGATGGCTGGGCCGTCTGACCTATAACTTCCAGGGCAAGTACCTCGCCACCTTCAACGTGAGAAGGGATGCCACTTCCAGATTTGCAGAAGGAAACAGGGACCAGGTGTTCCCATCCGTTTCTTTGGGCTGGAGGATTTCTGACGAAGCCTTCTTCAATAAGGGAGAAAATATAGATGACATTAAAATCAGGGCCGGGTGGGGACAATCGGGCAACCAGTTCACAGGTCTTAACTTTGCCTACCTCAGTGCCATAGACAATAACATACGTTATGTGGTAGGCGATGGCCAAGGTACCGTTGTGGCACCTGCACCCACCACTTTTGCCAATGCCGATCTGAAATGGGAGACCAGTGATCAGTTCGATATAGGGGTCGATGCCAGTTTCCTGAAAGGAAAATTGACCACCACCTTCGATTACTATAACAAGACCACCAACGATGTATTGTTGGGCTTCCCGCTTCCTTATGTCTCCGGATTCTTTTTGCCGGCAGATGCCAACGTAGGGCAGATCAAGAACTCGGGAATTGAATTTTCGTTCAACTGGAACAATAGCATAGGCGATTTCAAGTATAGTTTTGGAGGCAACATCACCACCGTTAAGAACGAGGTGACCGATTTGGGCCCGATCCCGCAGATCATTTCCGGTATCGGTGGCGCATCTACGCACCGTACCATCGTTGGAGAAAGCTTGGGCCACTTCTATGGCTATAAGACCGATGGGCTTTACCAGAATGCAGCCGAAGTGGCCGCGGCATTGCCCGATGCCAACGGTACGCCTTCACCAGGGGATATCCGTTTTGTGGACGTAAACGGTGATGGCCAGGTAAATGCCCAAGACAGGACCATTTTGGGAAGTCCATTCCCGGGATTCTTTTACGGGATGGTCTTCAATGCCGAATACAAAGGCTTGGATTTCTCCGTGAATTTCAGGGGGGTCGGGGACCGACAGATCTATAATGCAGCTCGTATTAGCCTTGAAGGCATGCAAGGCCAAGGCAACTTTAGCACACAAGTATTGAACCGCTGGACCGGGGAGGGAACCACCAATTCAAGTTCGAATCCCAGACTGGCTCCCGGAGACCCCAACGGCAACACCCGTTATTCAGATCGTTGGGTCGAGAATGCCGGTTATTTGAGGATCCAGAACATCTCCATCGGCTATACCTTGCCACAAGACATGCTTCGAAGCTGGACAGACGACTTTGTGACCAATGTGAGGGTTTACGTTGGGGCTCAGAATCTCGCCACTTTCACTAAATACTCTGGTTACGATCCCGAAGTTGGGCGTACCCAAAGTTTCCAGAAAGGGGAGTTCACCCTGGCCACTGGACAGGACGGAGGGGCTTCGCCATTACCAAGAATCATACAGTTGGGCTTATCGGTCTCTTTTAATTAATGCTGAATTTTAATATCTTTATAAGAAAAACGATTATGAAAAAAATCTATTTATTTATCGCAAGTTGCTGCTTCCTGAGCATAATTTCATGCAATAATGAATTGGATCTTCAACCTTTGGACCGGTTGACCACAGATACCTTTTACAAGTCCAGGGCCGATTTTGACGGTGCGGTATTTGCCTCCTATTCCTCCATTCAGGATTTTTGGGGCACCAGTACCGAAACCCTTATCGGAGAGAGGTGAATTTTGGAAGATTACCCTCGCCATCACCGACGATGTGGCAGCAGATGCGGTCCTATCAGATCAAGTATCCAGGGATATCGACAATTTGTTCCTTCGGGCAAGCGACACTCCCTATGGAGCGGCGTATACACAAATCTATGAAGGAATCTACCGTGCCAATCTGGTGTTACAAAATTTGGACAACGAGAACAGTCTAACCGCGGCCGATAAAGCCGAACTGGGTGCGGAAGCAAGATTTTTAAGTGGATGGTTCCATTTCCAGGCGATGAAATTGTTCGGCACACCGCCTTTGGCACTCGATATCATTCCGGGCATCAACGATCAGGCCAGACCCAATGCCACCAGAGATGAACTTTTCACAGCCATCTCTGGCCGACTTCAGTGCCGCTGCTGCAGGGCTTCCCGATGCTTGGGACAGCAGCAATACCGGTAGGGCCACCGCATGGGCGGCCAAATCCTACATCGGGAAGGTGAATGTTTGGAAAGAAGACTGGGCTGCGGCCATTACCGCTTTTGCCGATGTAGTCGAACAATGGACCTTATGAATTGCTGCCCGATTACGAAAGTGTTTTTGACTTCAGACAATGAAAACAATGCTGAATCGATTTTCGAAGTTCAATATGGCGGACCATTTTCCGATGATAACCTTTGGGTTTTTGACGATACCCACTCCGAAGATTTCAAGGCCTCGCAAGGTACCGGTAGAGGCTGGTACTGGGACGCCTCGAACGGAGCTCCGGGCGGTAAGCTGGGATGGTGGGCACCAACCCAGGATCTGGTAGATGCCTTTGAACCCGGAGATGTGCGATTGGCGACCATTCTTTATCAAGATGGAGACACCTACTATTCCTTTGATGGCTCACGGTATGAACTGCCATACGACCCTACCTGGTCTTCCACCAGCTATACCTTAAAGAAATATAGAGGGTCGGTCAATGCGGTTTCCGGGCAATAGTTCTCCGAACGGACAAGCCGATTACAACAACGAACGCTGGTTCCGTTTCGCCGAACTCAAACTTATTATATGCCGAGGCATTGATCGAAGGCGGGGGCGATTTGGGCATTGCTGAACAGCAGATCAATGATATCAGGGTACGCGCCGGATTATTGCCGTTGCTGCCGGGAGCAGATTTGACCCAAGCGATGCGACAAGAGAAAAGGGTGGAGCTCGCTCTTGAACCCCACCGTTGGTTCGATATTACCCGATGGGGCATCGGTTCAACACTTTTCGGGGCCGCCTGGAACGACAGGTATAACGTACTCCCTTTCCCACAAACCGAAATAGATCGGTCGGACGGATTATTGACCCAAAATACCAGGTTACTAGAAATTCATGGGTGTCGAATAGTACGACATCAAATTTGGTCAAATATCAAACAAAGGAATCCAGTCCAATTTAAGAGATTGGATTCCTTTTTTTTAACAGTTGCTTAGTATCTTCGCATCATGTTCCAAGCACCTATTTATAAACATTTCGCTCGGTTGGTATTATTGGTGATCGTGCTGGGATGGCAATCTTGTCAGGAATCCACAAAACCACTTTTCAGGGAACTTTCGTATCAAGAGACCGGCATTGATTTTAACAACCGTCTGATCATTGGGGGCACGCCCTCCGTATTGGAGTTCGAATATATGTACAACGGTGCCGGGGTAGCGGTCGCCGATTTTGACCTTGATGGCCTGGAGGATATCTACTTCACCGGCAACATGGTCAGCAATAGGCTCTACCGCAATTTGGGAAATTGGAAATTTGAGGATATCACGGAATCTTCCCGCACCGGATCGACCCATTGGTCGAACGGTGTTTCCATAGTCGATATCAACCAAGACGGTTATCCCGATATATACGTTTGTAGGGGCGGACCCCGAGGTTCGGAAGGCAAGGATAGGGCCAATCTATTGTTCATCAATAAAGGCTTGGTGAACGGAAATTTGCTGTTTGAAGAAGCGGCCGCCCAATGGGGCCTTGATGACGAAAGTTACTCCGTTCAGGCCGCCTTTTTCGATTATGACCAAGACGGGGACCTGGACATGTACCTCCTGAGCAATGCCCTGGTCGATTTTAACAGAAATACCTCCCGACCCAAAGATCGCAGTGGCAAAGCGCCATCTGCCGACAAATTTTACCGCAATAACGGAGACCAGACCTTTACCGACATCTCCGCAGCGGCCGGTGTCTTGATAGAAGGCTTCGGTTTGGGCGTGGAAGTCTGTGATTTGAACGAAGATGGATGGCCCGATGTATATGTCTCCAATGATTTCCTAACCGATGACCTGCTGTACATCAATCAAAAAGACGGCACCTTTTCGAACGAAATTGCTAAATACTTTCGTCACCTTACTTTCAATGGCATGGGCAACGACATCGCAGATATCAATAACGATGGCAAAATGGATGTGGTGGTGCTGGATATGCTTCCCCCAGACAACAAACGATGGAAGCTCACCATGATGGGCAATAATTATGATGAATTCGAAACGGGCCAATCCTACGGGTACCAACCGCAGTACATCCGCAATACACTACAGATGAACAATGGCAATGGCTCCTTCAGCGAAGTAGGCCAGTTGGCAGGTATCTCCGCCACCGAATGGAGTTGGAGTGCCCTTTTCGCAGATTACGATCAGGATGGATTAAAGGACCTTTGCATCACCAACGGTTATCGCCAAGACATCACCAATCTCGACTTCATGGTTTATGGCAACCAAATTCTGGCAATGGGTACCGAAGAGGCAAACCGGCAACAGCGCCTGGAAGCCCTCAACAAATTGCCGGGCATCAAGATTCATAATTACTTCTACAGAAATAAGGGCAACCTGCAGTTCGAGGACGCCTCAAAAACGGCAGGATTTACCAAGCCTACCTACTCCAACGGCATGGCCTATGCCGATTTTGACAATGACGGCGATCTTGATCTGGTCATGAACAATATCGATGATCCCGCCCTGCTCTATGAGAACACGCACGGTGCCCGACAACAACAACCATTACCTTAAGGTAGCTTTTAAAGGCGAAGCCCCCAACCTCGAAGGATTGGGTGCCCAAGTGACCCTTTATTACGACGGCATGGCACAGCGGCAATATTTCACGCCCTATCGTGGCTATCTTTCCACCGTCACCCAAAAGCTACATTTTGGCCTTGGACCCGCAAAACAAATAGACAGCTTGTTGGTCACTTGGCCCAATGGTCTGGTGCAGCAACTGCCCAATGTGGCCGTCAACCAAGAATTGACGTTGTTTCAAAAAGAGGCCACGCCAGGGCAGCTTTTGGCTTCTAGGATGGAGTTGACCTTGTTCAGGGAAAACGACAGCCTGATTTCCTTCAAGCATCAGGAAGACGATTTCGTCGATTATAAAATACAAGCGCTATTGCCCCATATGCACTCCAGAAATGGTCCAGGTTTGGCGGTGGGCGATATAAACAATGATGAAAAAGAAGACCTTTATGTCGGGGGCGCACTTGGCCAATCGGGAGCCCTGCATACCCAGCAGTCCGATGGGTCCTTTCAAACATCGAACTTCACAAGCCCGGAGAGCGAAGATATGGGCGCCCTGTTTTTGGATGCCGATAACGATGGCGACCAAGATCTTTACGTAGTCAGTGGCGGCTCATCCAAACCGTTGGGCGATGCCAGTTATCAAGACCGCCTTTATGAAAATGACGGTGCGGGCAACTTCCGGAAAACAGATGCCCTGCCCGACTTTAGGGTGAGTGGGTCGGTGGTCACGGCCGCAGATTACGATCAGGACGGCGACCTCGATCTTTTCGTGGGCGGGAGGGTGCGGCCCGGAGAATACCCCTTACCACCAGCAAGTATGTTGCTCCAAAACCAAAGTACGCCCGGGCATATCAAGTATGTGAAAGACGCACAAGCCCTGAACAATGAACTTGCCGAACTGGGCATGGTAACCGCTGCCCTTTGGACCGACTTTAACGACGATGGTTGGCAAGACCTTATCGTAGTGGGCGAATTTATGCCCATCAGTATCTTTCAAAACAATAAGGGAACCCTCACCGATTTCACGGGGCAAACCGGTTTGAAAAACACCCATGGATGGTGGAACGGCATCACTCCCGGCGATTTTGACAATGACGGCGACACCGACTATGTTTTGGGAAACCTTGGCCTCAACAGCCGCTTTAAAGCAACAGCCCAAGAACCCCTATGTATTTATGCCAACGATTATGACAAAAACGGACAGATCGATCCGGTGATGTGCTATTATATCGACGGGGAAAACTATGTAGCGCATTCGCGCAACGACCTGATCGATCAAATCAACGCCATGAGGTCGCGGTTTCGCAACTATGCGGATTACGCAAATGCCACCTTCGAGGAGTCTTTTTTGAAGGAAGAAATCGCCACGGCCCATGTGGTCAAAAGTGAAACCTTCGCCAATTCCTATTTGGAAAATCTTGGGGGCGGTAAATTTCGCCTGAGCGAACTGCCTCGGGCGGCCCAAATCGCACCGATGTACGGTATGTTGGTAGGAGACTATACCGGGGATCGGAATCTTGACCTCCTGGCCGTGGGTAATTTTTACAGCGGTGAAGTGTTTTCCGGCCGCTACGACGCCTCCATCGGTTGGTTGCTCGCGGGCAATGGAAAGGGCGGCTTCGATCCCATGGCGGTCGACAAGAGCGGGTTCTTTGTCGTGGGCGATGCCAAAGGTTTGGTCAACCTCTATGACGAGGGCCAAGAATTAATGGTCGTGTCGAGGAACGATGCCGAACTAAAGACTTTTACCCGCACGGTATCAAACAAAACCTACCTGCCAAAGCCTGATGAAATCGCCGCCATCGTGCTGTATAAGGACGGGAAATTGCAAAAGATGGAGTTTCCCTATGGTTCTGGATATCTCTCCCAGCCCAGTCGACGTTTCCAAATTCCTTCGGATGCGGTATCCGTTAAGATCATAGACGACAAGGGCCAACAAACCGAAATTTTGCCCATGCCATGAAGTATCAAAGCACCGTTTTGACCGTCATACTTGCCTACATGTGCGTTTCGTGCGGGCCAGACCGTTCGGCACGCTTCCAACTTTTGGATGCTGGGAAAACAGGCATCGATTTTGAAAATACCATCATCGAAAACGATAGCATCAATGTGTTCGAATACATGAATATTTACACAGGGGCCGGAGTAGCAGTGGGCGATATCGACAATGATGGCCTGATCGACGTATACTTTAGCGGCAATATGGTATCGGGCAGGCTGTACCACAATAAAGGGGGAATGCAATTCGAGGACATCACCGAAAAATCGGGTCTCTTAAATTCCCGCTGGGGTACGGGGGCGACCATGGTCGACATCAACCAAGACGGGTATCTCGATCTTTACGTATGCGTTTCGGGAGGTGGCAGGGAATCTGAAAGGGCAAATATGCTGTATGTCAATAACGGTGATGGCACCTTTTCCGAAAAGGCAAAGGAATACGGCCTTGCGGATACCCGACAGAGCATGCAGGCCGCTTTTTTTGATTATGACAAAGATGGTGATCTCGACATGTACCTCTTGGTGAACCCGGCCGCCTACGAATACAAAGTGAACGTGAGCAAGCCCCGGGAACTCAATGGGGAATCGGTAAACAATGACCGGCTCTACAGAAATGAGGGCAATGGCCGCTTTAAGGATGTTTCATTGTCGGCCGGAATCTTGGTGGAAGGCTATGGCCTTGGCGTGGCGGTCTCCGATATCAATGGCGACTCTTGGCCCGATGTCTATGTTTCCAACGATTTTATCGGCAATGATATCTTGTACATCAATCAAAAAGATGGCACTTTCAAGGACGAAATTACCGCCCATATCAAACACACCTCTTATGCCGGGATGGGCAACGATGTGGCCGATATCGACAACAATGGCGCCCCTGATATCATGGTGCTCGACATGCGCCCGGAAGACAACAAACGGCAAAAACTCATCATTTCCTCAACGGGATACGATCGTTTCCAAATGATGTTGCAGGCAGGATACAATCCGCAGTACAGCAGGAACACGCTACAGATCAACCAAGGAGGCGGGAAATTCAGTGAAGTGGGCTTTTTGGCCGGGGTGAGCAGTACCGATTGGAGCTGGAGCCCCCTTTTGGCCGATTATGACAATGACGGCCTGAAAGACCTCTATGTGACCAATGGTTTTCTTAGGGACCTGGGTAATCTCGACTACATCCATTACCAAAATATCTACGACAATCCCCTGGGGGAAGCCCAGTCCAAAATCGCCCGTAAATTGGAATCGATAAGGGAATTGCCCAAGGCCGACCTGGTCAACTACGCCTATCGTAACAATGGGGATGCCACTTTCGAAAAGGTTACCGAATCATGGGGCTTCAGGGAATCGAGCTGTTCCAATGGGGCCGCCTTTGCCGACCTCGACAATGACGGGGATCTTGATCTTTTGGTGAACAATGTGAACCAACCGGCCTTTGTCTATCAAAATTTATCGGACCTTAAAGAAGACAACCATTTTCTTCGGTTGAAGCTTAAAGGCAAAGCGGGCAATTTGGAGGGGATCGGAGCGAAAATAAAGATTGGTACGCAAGGAGATCAGCAATATGATCAGCATTATCTAAGTCGTGGTTATGAGTCCAGCGTCGATCCCATCGTGCACTTCGGGCTTGGACGCCATAAAAAGGTCGATAGCTTGGAAATCTGGTGGCCCGATGGCACCTATGAACTGAAACGGGACCTGGATGCCAACCAACTGCTGGTGCTCGACCATGCCGATGCGGTTCCCTTTGTGGCTTCCGATGAGGGGATCGTACGCGCCTCCTGGTTCCGCGATCTGACCGATAGTCTGGGCATCGCCTTCGTGCATCGCGAGGATAACCTGGTCGACTTTAAGCTACAGCCCATTTTGCCCCATATGCATTCCCGTAACGGCCCAGGCATTTCGGTGGGCGATCTCAATGACGATGGCCTTGAAGACTTCTATGTGGGAGGCGCAGCCGGGCAACCGGGGCGGATCTTCATCCAAAGAAGCGGCGGCGGCTTCGATACAAGGGAAGGTTCCGATCCCAAATTTGAAGATATGGGCTCTTTGTTCTTCGATGCCAACGGCGATGGTTTTGACGACCTGTATGTCGTGAGCGGTGGGGTATTGACCACCCAAGACCGTAGGGCATACCAAGACCGGCTCTACCTGAATGATGGCAGTGGCATGCTGGGTATTTCCAACGCACTGCCCGAAATGAACTCCAGCGGTTCCTGCGTGGTGGGCGCCGATTATGATAAAGATGGCGATATCGACCTCTTCGTCGGGGGCCGGTTAGATCCCGGCCGTTATCCCATGCCGGCAAAAAGCTATCTTCTTGAAAACAGATTGAACCGGACCACCGGGGATGCTAAATTTGAAGACATCGGCGAGAATATCCAAGGTTGGGACCAACTCACCATGGTCACTTCCGCGCTTTGGACCGATTATGACAACGACGGCTGGACCGACCTTATCGTAGTGGGTGAATTCATGCCCCTTACCTTTTTCCATAACGATAAGGGACAATTGGCCTTGGTGGGCCAAACTACCGGGCTGACCAAAACGGAGGGTTGGTGGAACAGTATCTCTGGCGGGGATTTTGACAGGGATGGGGATACCGATTATATCCTGGGCAATCTTGGATTGAATACAAAATACACCGCTTCCGCAACCGAACCGCTTTGCATATATGCCGCCGACTATGACAAAGATGGGCGCATCGATCCCATCATGTGTTATTTTTTAGATGGGGAAAACCATTTGGCACATTCCCGGGATGAGATCATCGGTCAGATCAGCGCGATGCGCTCGAGGTTCAAAACTTATGAGTCCTACGCGGAATCCAATTTTGATAAATCGTTTTTGCCCCAGGAGATTGAATCGGCCTATATTGTAAAAAGCCATAATTTTGCAAGTAGCTATCTAGAAAATCTGGGCAATGGCAGGTTTGAACTGAGAAGGTTGCCCCTTTCGGCACAGGTGGCCCCGGTGGAGGGCATCTTGGTAGCTGACTTTGACCTGGATGGCAAACAAGATGTATTGCTCACGGGCAATTCGTATGCCACCGAAGCCTCCACGGGGCGCTATGATGCCTTCATGGGCCTTTTGTGGAAGGGCAAGGGCGACGGCACCTTTGAAAAAGTCGGCTGGGCAAGCTCCGGCTTCGAACAGGATACCGATGGAAGCGGTCTCGCCTTGATGTACGCCGGTGAGGGGAACACCTATGTGGTGACCGCCGGTAACGACGGCCCGCTCAAGCTATTTGAAACCCTGATGAAAGCTCCGGAGAATCAATTGATAGAAGTCCCGGAAGAAGCGCAGTCGGCCGAAGTGACCGACACCGATGGCAAAAGGTACAAGTTGGAATTTTATTCAGGTTCGGGTTATCTTTCGCAGCAGTCGAAGCAAATTCCGATCAATGGCCATATCAAGGAAATCAAGATGTTCTACAATGATGGAACTTCAAAAACAGTATATTCAAATGAAGGGAACCGGTAAATTTTTGGTGTTGCTGTCCCTGATGTTCCTGGCCTGTGGCCCGAAGGAAAATCGAGGGCAATTGGATGTCTATTTTGAAGGAAGCCTGCCCAGATTCAACCGCATGCTCACCGATGTGATCGTCGCGGATATTTTTACACCGCCCGTGGCGAGCCGCATCTACGCCTATAGCAATATCGCGGCTTATGAGGGCATACGATTTATCGATTCGACAAAGGTGTCCTATGCGGGCCAATTGAACGGACTCGAAATTTTGCCGATGCCCGAAAAGGACAAATCCTATTATTTTCCGTTGGTTTCCCTGGTCGCCTTCACCAATGTGGCCGAAGCCCTCGTGTTTGATCTGGAAAAGGTCGAACAAATGGAGCAAAAGATGCTCGGTGAGGTAAGGGCCATTGGCATCGATGAAAAAACGTATGAAAATTCGGTGGCCTTTGGGGAACGTTTGGCGTCCGAGATTCTGGTATGGGCTCGCAACGACGGCTATTTGAGGCGTACCGCCCTGCCGAGATACAGCGTGAACGATGATCCCGGCCGCTGGCGCCCCACCCCTCCCGATTATATGGAGGCCATCGAGCCGCACTGGAATACCCTTAGGCCCTTTGCACTAGACTCGGCGGGCCAATTCGATCCGGGCTTCCCTACCCCTTTCGATACCGATAAGGATTCACAGTTTTATAAGGAAGCTTTTGAAGTCTATGAAACCGTGGCGAAACTCGATTCGAGCAAGATCGAGATCGCGAAGTTCTGGGACTGTAACCCCAATATCTCGCATACCAATGGCCATGTGATGTATTTTCAACAGCAGATTTCGCCCGGCGGACATTGGATACACATCGCGGCCCAGGTCGTGGAAGACCAAAAGTTGAAATCGGTACCGTCGGCCGAAACCATGTCTTTGGTCGCCATTGCCGTAGCAGATGGCTTCATCAGCTGTTGGGACCAAAAATTCAAGAGCAACCTCACACGGCCGGAGACCTATATCAACAAGTATATCGATCCCAAATGGGCTCCCGTTCTACAGACCCCGGCCTTCCCGGAACATACTTCGGGTCACAGTGTGGCCTCCAATGCCGCCGCGACCGTTCTAACGCATTTTTTTGGGGAGGATTTCGCCTTTGTCGATGCCACGGAGGTCCCTTACGGACTTCCGGTACGGAGTTTTGCTTCCTTCAACCAGGCCTCCCAGGAAGCCGCCATCAGCAGGTTGTACGGGGGCATCCATTATCGCCCTGCCATCGATCTGGGCATCCGACAGGGGCAGCAGGTGGGCCGGCACGTGCTGGAAACCATCAAGCTGGAAAAAGAGTAACAGATCTTTGGGCTCCCCAACAAAAAAACCCGCTGTTTCGAGCGGGTTTTTTTTGCGAATTCACCGGATCATTTGCCCAGCATCAGCAGCTCATTGCACTTGACTTCGGTAATGTACCGTTTTTCGCCTTCATTGGTCTCATACGACCGGTGGACCAGTTTCCCTTCCACGGCCACCTGTTTGCCCTTGGTGAGGAAATTCTCAACGATTTCAGCGGTCTTCCCCCAGGCAACTACATTGTGCCACTGGGTATCCTCTACTTTTTCGCCCTTGGCGTTCTTGTAGGTTTCGCTGGTGGCGATGGAAAATTTGGCGAGCTTGCCCCCGTTTTCCATGTTTACGATTTCTGGGTCTTGGCCCAGGTTTCCAATCAACTGTACTCTGTTTTTAATGGCGTTCATTTTATTGAATTTTATAGGTTAAACAATTGATGCCATCGAACCTCCTTGATCCGACACCACAAACATAGAACCCGCTATAAAAAGTATTCGGTTGGAAAATAATTACTTTCGTTTGTTTCCGTTTGTAGTCATTTGTAAACTTTTATTATATTGTTTTCCAGCATTTTAAATTTCACTGAAAATTGTCTTTGTCATCAAAAAAAGCGTAATTTTAATAGTGTTTTTCGTTTCATTCCATTTTTAGCGCAGTGCATATTCTTTTCGAAAAGCTGACAGATAGCATTATTATACTTCATAAAACAACCTCAAAATGGAATTTCTTAAAGCCACTTTTAGGCATTTCGAATCGGATTCCATCGATCCCAATTGCAATGTTTGGGACATACATGGCATCATCCGAATAAATTCGAAATATTACGAAGGCGAAGGTATTTAGTGGTTGGGGAGGTAGACAACTGTTAATTAAAAAAGTTCGAAAGTATGAAATATAGTATCAAGGCAAATTCTTATGCTAAAGACAATGCGGTCATCCCTATTAAAGAAACCTTAATAAAATTTGGCACAACGGCAGAATCGGTCGACACTTTAGCCAATCCGGCAGAATTATTTTTAAGTTCCTTTGCTGCCTGTATTCTTAAAAATGTGGAGCGTTTTTCTGAATTAATGAAATTCCAATATATCGATGCCGCTATTGAAGTAAGTGCCACCCGTTTGGAAAAACCGCCCAGAATGGATGAAATCGAATATCGATTGGTGATTCATACGCATCAGCCAGATATCAATGCCGAACTGCTCAAAAAAAATATCGAGAAATTTGGAACTATTTTTAATACGGTTCAAAGGAGCTGTGGTATAAAAGGAACCGTCAAATGTGTTTTACCATAAAACAAAGTCCGGTACCTTTAAAGGACCAAAATCAATTTAATCTAACCAGACATAACAAAAATTGCTGGTGCATGCATACCTGCTAAAATCCTTGTCCTGAATTCAAATCAGCATAAAAGCATTTATTTTTATTGGGTATTCCATGTTCTGAAGTCTTAAAATAACAATAAATAAATACCGGATGAAAGATCACATTCAGGTAGAAGTTTTATTTAACGCTTCCAAAGAAAAACTTTGGAGTGCACTTACCGACCTACACGAGATGAAAAAGTGGTATTTTGAAAATATACCCGATTTTGAACCTAAAGTCGGTTTTAATACCAAATTTGAAATCGGGTCAGAAGAACAAACTTTTACTGTTACTTGGGAAGTTTTGGAAGTATTAAAAACCAAAAGAATAAAATACAGTTGGTCCTATTATGAATGTGACGGAATCGGTACGACTGATTTTTTGCTGTCTGAAATAGGGCACAAAACGCTTTTAACATTAACAAATGAAGGTATTGAAACTTTCCCCCAAGACATGCCTGCCTTCTCCAGAGCAAGTTGCATTGCGGGCTGGGAATATTTTCTTCGAGAAAGATTGAAGAACTATTTTAATGCCAAAAAATAATCCGCCTTAAGACAAAAATGAAAATAAGAAATGCCAAACCAGAAGAATTTATGACCATCGGTAAATTAATGGTTAAAGTGTATGCTCAGTTGGAAGGTTTTCCAAAAGAATCGGAACAACCGCAATATTATGAGATGCTTTTGAATGTTGGCCAATTGACCCAAAAAGACAATACGGAACTCTTGGTGGCCCTTGCCGACGAAAACAAAGTGGTTGGGGCATTGTATGAAAGACTGGGATTTAATCAGTGTCCCGAAATCGATTTTAATTAAGGGCACTTCCAGTTTTTGGATTTAAATTGGATATAGCATAAAGAATACTGCCCATAAAGGCTATCCTATGACAATCCTTTCCCTTATCGCTAAAATCCTTACTTTTATAAGGCGCCGCTAAGATGCCAATGGTACCGACAGCCATCTTGATTCGCTTTGGAACCTTTTTTCAAGGCAGTTTGGTGTTCCTTGGATAGCTTTTTTGTCATCATAGACGATGTAGCGCCTGAATAAAAATATTTGATTGACATGGACAATTCCAGAGTATACAAAATGTCATTTGCCGGCGTCTATCCGCATTATGTGCAAAAAGCGGAGAAAAAGGGCCGTACCAAGGAAGAGGTAGACACCATCATCTGTTGGCTCACTGGATATGACCGGAAGACTTTACAGCAACAAATCGACAATAAAATTAATTTTGAAACCTTTTTTGCAAAAGCACCCCAAATCAATCCCAACGTTTCAAAAATAACCGGTGTAATATGTGGCTATCGTGTGGAAGAAATCGAAGACAAACTCATGCAGCAGATCCGATATATGGATAAGCTTATCGACGAATTGGCAAAGGGTAAGGCCATGGAGAAAATTTTAAGAAAATAACGTAAATCGAAGGGATGAACAAAAAGATGGATCGAAGGTCATTTGTCAACACCTTGGGAATGGGCTCTTTGGGCATGTTGGCCTTGAATTCATATACACTGCCAAATCCTGAAATGGTGCTCCATAACGCGAATATCCATACCTCAAATCCAAAATTGCCCAAAGCCCAGGCCATCGCCATCAGTAATGGCAAGGTCGTTGCAGTCGGTACGGATGGCGATATTTTGCGGTTGGCCGGTGCAGCCACCCGTAAAATAGATATCGGGGGCAAAACCATTACGGCTGGATTTATCGATTCTCATTCCCACCCCGCTTATTCCGGATATCGTCATTTGAGAAATGTCGATTGCGACCTACGATCGATCAAGGCCATTCAACAGGCCTTAAAAACCGAATCGCTCAAAAAAGCGCCCGGACAATGGGTCTCCGGTTTTAAATATGACGATACCAAAACGGCAGAGGGAAGGTATATTACCCGATACGACCTTGATCAAATATCAACCGACCACCCAATTGCCATCGAGCACAGGGGAGGCCATACCTTATATGCGAATTCCCTGGCCTTGAAATTGGCGAAAATCGATAGGGAAACCCCCAATCCCCAAGGCGGCCAGATCGTGCGTGACGAAAATGGGGAGCCCACGGGCCTTCTTAAAGAAAATGCCGTTGAAATGGTGACACGGCTTATTCCCAATGATTTTACCGCAAAAGATCGCCAGGCCGGCGTAAAGCTTTTTTCTGAAATGATTTCAAAGTCGGGAATAACATCGGTAACGGATGCCTATGGCAACCCCGAAGACCTTCAAGCGTACCGGGATGCCCAAGCCGCAAATGAATTGTCTTCCAGAATTTATTGTATGATAGGGTACCCCCATATCGATGCCATGATTGCCAGCGGCATAAAAACGGGCGATGGAGACGATTGGGTGCGCCTTGGAGGGATGAAACTTACCTGTGACGGTTCCATATCCGAACGCACGGCCAGAATGTCGGAACCTTATATTGGAAGGCCCAACGACTTTGGCATTATCGTGATGGACGAGGAAGAATTGTACACCTATGCGATCAAGGCCCAAAAGGCCAATTGGCAGATCGGTATCCACGCCAATGGCGATGTGGGCATCGATAAGTCCCTTAATGTTTTTGAAAGGCTTCAGCAAGAGCACCCAAGACAAGATCCCAGGTTTAGACTGGAACACTGTACATTGATCAATGCCGATCTTCTAAAACGCATCAAAAAACTAAATGCCATCCCATGTCCATTTTCAACCTACGTCTATTTTCACGGGGAAAAGATGGTGAACTATGGAAAAGCCCGGTTGGAAAATATGTTTGCCGTCAAAAGCTTTCTGGATGCGGGCATCAATGTGACCCAGACCTCCGATTACCCTCCCGGTCCGTTTGAACCGATGATGGCCATTCAATCTTCCGTTACAAGAACCGATATGTCGGGAAATGTCTGGGGACCCAGTCAAAAAATTTCGGTGGAGGAAGCGATTAAAGTGGGGACGATCAACGGTGCTTACGCCTCCTATGAAGAAGGCATAAAAGGATCATTGGAAAAAGGGAAATTGGCCGATTTGGTCGTGTTGGAGAAAGATCCCACCAAAACAGACCCTACCACGATCATCGACATCAAAATTGAAAGGACCATGGTAGGCGGTAAATGGGTGTATGAATCCTAAGGATATCATCCGATTGCCCATAGTGGCAAAGCGCGCTCCGTCCATTGAAATTTAATACATTTTTCGCGTCCCATAGATGAAGGCCATTTACCAAGGCAAAACGGTTTATGCCCCGCTCCAGATTATTTTTTAGAACAATAAAAAGCGTGCAAAAAATTCGCTACATTTCCCAAACGATCCGAAGAGACGGAACACAAAAATATTTGCTTCATCACAATGGGAGGAAGAAAAAAAGCACGCTGCGAATGTACATGGGATAAAGACATTTTTATTTCTTCCTGTTTTCAAAACAAACCAATCACTAATATGCCAAGGACATGATCATACTATACATTCTTGCACTTCTTTTGGCGTTCTATCTGTTGATGAAGGTTTGCGACGAGTACTTTGTAAGTTCCTTGGACAAAATAGCGAAAAACCTTAACCTTTCCTCGGAAGCATCCGGTGCAACGCTCATGGCCGTGGGCACCAGTGCCCCCGAACTTTTTGTATCCTTAATGGCCTTGTTGCGACCTGGAGATCATGGGGCCATGGGTGCGGGAACCATCGTTGGGTCGGCCATTTTTAATATTTTGGTCATTATAGGTGGATCATTGGTGATCAGAAAAGCCCATATTTTATGGCAACCTGTAATTCGTGATACTATTTTTTACCTATTTGCGATTGTCCTTTTGCTTTTTTCCTTTCGTGACGGAACCATCGATCTTTTTGAAGCCGGTACCTTTCTTGCCATCTACATCATTTATGTTTTTGCCGTCGTCAAATGGAAAAAACTCTTGAAGTATGAAGAAAAAGATCTTGAAGAAATCGTTGAGAAAACCAAAGAAGCCGAAAACCGCTGGCTTAAGAAAGTGGCCACGGCCTTTACTTTTATTTTGGACAAGACCTTTCCCGGTCCGCAGCGCTACTACCTTACCTTTTTTATATCCATCGGCTGGATCATCGCACTCAGTTGGTTGTTGGTGGAGGGCGGTATTGGAATTGCCCATGAGCTTGGCGTCCCGGAAGTGATCATTGGACTTACCATTCTTGCTGCGGGGACTTCCATACCCGATCTCATATCTTCCTTGATCGTGGCCAAAGAAGGTCGGGGCGATATGGCCATCAGCAATGCCATCGGTTCCAATATCTTTGATATCCTAATAGGACTGGGCCTACCCTGGGTCATTATGTTGGTTTTCTTCCAAGATCAAATCATCGTCGACAATACCAATCTATCCAGTTCCATCATGCTGCTTCTGGCCACCATCGTCTGTATCTTCTTTCTGTTTGTCTTCCAAAAATGGAAATTGGGGCGCAAATCGGGACTGTTTTTGATCTTGCTCTACACCTTTTATCTGATATGGCTGATCGCAAATGCCTTGAAATGATTTAGAGGTGGCCTATGTTCAACTTGAATCAAAAAACGATTTCATACTTGGATTAAAAATCGTTATTTTTAAATAGGTGTTTTCACGGCATCCCTTGGCCCTTGAAGACATTACAATCATTTTGATCAATTTAAACCGACCCACTATGAAAACCACCCTTTCTACCCTATTCATTTCGCTTTTCAGCTTCTTTCTGCTCGCACAGACACCTTCCCAAAAACAGTCGCCCCCGCTCTCCATGGCAAATGCAACGGAGGTGGGTATTTCGGCCGAAAGATTGGCGAAGATCGATGCCATGTTCAAGGAAGCGATCGCCAATGATCGGATTCCCGGTGCGGTGGCCCTGATTGCCCGAAACGGCAAGATCGTATTTTTCAATGCCTATGGCATGGCAGACAATGGCAGCAATAAACCCATGGAACAGGGCACGATCTTTAGGATCGCATCACAGACCAAAGCCATTACCTCGACCGCTGTGATGATGTTATGGGAAGAGGGGCGGTTTAGGCTCGACGATCCCATCTCCAAGTACATCCCCGAATTCAAGGAGGCCCAAATTCTCGATACTTACAACGAAAGCGACGGCACGTATACCACCAAACCGGCCGAAAACCAAATCACCATACGACATCTGATCACCCATACTTCGGGAATTGGATATGGGGTGATCGATGGGGACGAACGATTCAAAAAAATCTATGCCAAAGCGGGCATTACCGACCTGTTTTCCACCGAAAACATCAGCATTGGCGAAAGCGTGAAAAAACTGGCCCAGCTCCCCCTGCACCACAATCCCGGGGAAAAATTCACCTATAGCGAAGGCCTCGATGTGCTGGGCTATTTCATCGAAGTGGTTTCCGGGATGCCCTTCGACCAATTTTTAAGGACCCGTATCTTTGAACCGCTGGGGATGCACGATACCTGGTTTTATCTCCCCGAAGACAAGCATTCCCGATTGGTGACCGTACAGGAAAAAGTAGACGGCAAATGGCAAAAATACCCCGTTACCTTCTATGATACCGACTATCCCAAAAAAGGGGCCAAACGCTTTTTTTCCGGTGGGGCAGGGCTCTCCAGTACCGCCAAGGACTACGCTGCCTTTCTACAGATGTACCTCAACGGGGGCGTACTCAACGGCAAGCGCCTTTTGAGCCGAACCACGGTGCAGAGCATCATGGGCAACCAAACCGGCGATAAATTCGGAGGGGCCGGAAAACATTACGGACTCGCCTTTGGGGTGGTCACCCCTGCAGGGCAGGATGCCGGGGGCGAGGGCAGTGTGGGCACCTTCGATTGGGGCGGCTACTTCAATACCCAATATTTTGCAGATCCCGAAGAGAACGTCATAGGCGTATTGATGAAACAGACCCAGGGCCCTGTCGACGACCCTACCGGGTGGAAATTCAGACAGATGGTGTTTACCACAATCGATGATTGACATCACTGTTTGGATGGAGAACCGTACCGGCCATTTCTTTGGTATACCTGTCCAATTCTTGATTTGCACCCTGTATCTTTTTTTTTGTGGGATCACGCTGCTCCATGGCCAGGATATCTTTACGAAAGAGGGCATCCACATCAAAGAAGTATGGATTCCGCTTTCCGATGGTACCCGGTTGGCAGCTGACCTCTATCTGCCAAAAGAAATCGAAAAGGCGGAACGTTTACCGGTACTGCTCGAATATCTTCCCTATCGCAAAGATGAAGGCCGGGGCAAACGCTATCCGCTCTTTTCTTATTTCGTGCTGCGCGGTTATGTGGTGGCCAGGGTCGATATTCGGGGCACCGGGCGCAGCGAAGGGGAGCTTGTGGATGGGGAATATTCCGAACAGGAACAACGCGACGGCGAGGAGGTGATCGCCTGGTTATCGGAACAAAGTTTTTCAAACGGCAATGTGGGCATGTTCGGTATCTCATGGGGCGGATTCAACGCCTTGCACCTGGCCATGCGACGGCCTCCTGCCTTAAAGACCATAATATCCTTGATGTCAACGGACGATATATACGAAGACGATGTGCATTTTATCGATGGCATGATGCATATCGATGCGTATGAAATCGGACAGGATTTGACAAACGCCCTCCCAGGGGCTCCCGATTTCGTGATCGATTCGGCCTATTTCAAGAATCGGTTCGATACCGAGCCCTGGTTGTTGAAATATAAGCGGCAGCAAACCGACGGTCCTTTTTGGAACAGGGCCTCCTTGAACGAGGATTACACGCGAATCGATGTCCCAACTTTTGTCATAGGCGGTTGGTACGACGGGTATCGTGATTTTGTACCACGAATGCTCCAAAATACAGATGCGCCGATAAAAGCGCTCCTGGGGCCATGGAACCATACCTGGCCGAATTGGGCGAGTCCCGAACCTGCAATGGAGTGGCGCGACATGGCGGTACGCTGGTTCGACCATTGGTTGAAGGATATCGAGAATGGCATCATGGACGATCCCAAACTATATTACTTTCAAAGGGCCTACCATGAACCCGGAACGGATCTCACCGAAATTCCGGGGCGCTGGATGCAGTCCGACACCTGGCCGCAGACCCAAGACTCGCTGCTCTATTTACAGCCAAACCAAACCCTGGCCACTGCCGCAGCAAGCTTTGAACATCAACTGAAATATAAGCCTTCCGTAGGGATCGAGGCCAGCGGCTCGGTCATGTGGTGGGGCGATTGGGCGCCCGATCAAACCAATGCCGATTCACAAAGTTTGGTTTACGACTCTGAACCCATAAAGGGGGAAGTGGCGATCATCGGCTTCCCGGAAGTGGTTTTGCAGGTAAGTGCCAATGCACCCGCGGCCAATTGGTTGGTTCGCCTATCCGATGTGGCCCCGGATGGCAAGGTCACCCAGATCACAGGGGCAGGCTTTAATGGCACCCATCACAATAGTTCCGAAAAACCGGTGCCTTTGGCAATCGATAGCACATACTCGCTTGAAATTCAATTGCACGCCACTTCATGGACCTTCCAAAAGGGCCATAAAATAAGACTGGCCATCAACAATGCCCAATGGCCCATGATATGGCCCTCCCCTTACCCCATGACCACTTCCCTGCTTTCCGATTCGCTCCAGCCCTCCTATCTAAAGCTGCCCTTGGCATTGGCTTCTGCCATTCCCATGAAGGATCCCTTTCCAACACCCGAAAAAGATCCGGAATTGCCTGGCTATATCTCCCTCGGCTCGGAAACCCTCTCGGGTTTCGCCGAGATCAAGGATGTGAAGCAGGATGAAAAAGCCATGACCGCGTCGGTATTGGCCACCAATTCGGGAAGCGACGAATATCCATGGGGCATTGTCGACTATACCGAATCAATCACGCATTCCGTCAACGATGCGAGACCGGCACTGGCCAGTGTCAATAGCGTTTACACCATTACGGTAAAACTAAATGGACGTGAATTGGTTTGGTCCGGAGAACTGAAATTTTCAAGTGATGTCCACCATTTTTATTTCGACTACACTCGAAGGTTGGAAGAAAATGGGGAATCGATTAGGGAACGCAACTGGACAGAAACCATAGATAGAAATTAATTCCCGGACACAGCAAAGGTTTCATCGAAAAGCGCAAATATTTTGACTATTTTAAGGGCCTAAAAAAAATCCATGACCTCAAAGTGTATAGCATCCCTATTTTTCCTGAATCTTTTTTTTGTTGGTCAGGCCTTTCAACCCCAACCCAAAGTAAACCAAGAACGCCTCGAACGGCGGATCGTTGACCTGGCCCGATTCGGGCTGCAAGACAATGGCGAGACCGAACGGGTGGCCTATAGCGAGGCAGATCTGGAATCGCGGGACTGGCACATCAAGAACATGAACAATTTGGGCTTGGAAGTATCCATAGACTATGCAGGGAACATCATCGGTAAAAGAAAGGGAAGCGACCCCGCCAAAAAACCGATCGTTTTTGGCTCCCATACCGATCGGGTGCCCAATGGGGGCAACTATGATGGTTGTGTGGGTTCAATGGCCGCCCTGGAGGTGATCGAAGTGCTCAATGAAGCGCAAATCACCACCAGCCATCCCTTGGAAGTCATAATTTTTGCGGATGAGGAAGGAGCGATCATGGGGAGCAGGGCCATGGTGGGCAAATTGGGCAAGAAAGCATTGTCGGTGACCAATAGCACCGGTTTTACCGTGGGAGAGGGCATTATGCGCCTTGGGGGCGATACCACTAAGATTGCCGAAGTCGCCCGCAGGAAAGGGGACATAGCAGCTTTTTTGGAACTCCATATCGAACAAGGCGGTATTTTGGAAAAAGAAAATTTGGATATCGGTATCGTTGAAGGCATCGTTGGTCTTAGATGGTGGGATGTCATCTTTACCGGGTTTGCCAACCATGCGGGCACCACCCCAATGAATGCGAGACAGGATGCCCTTCTCGCCGCCGCCAAGTTCATCGTTGCGGTCAATGAAATTACCAACAGCTTTGAAGGAAGACAGGTCGGTACCGTAGGACGTATCAAGGCGGAGCCCGGTGCGCCCAACGTGATTCCGGGAAAAGTGGTGACCAGTTTGGAAATCAGGGACCTTTCGTCCGAAGTGATCGAAAAAGTGTTCCAGGCCATAAGCGCAAAAAGCAAGGAAATAGAAGTTGAATCAAATGTCTCCATCGAAATTCTTTCACTCGATACCACCGCAAACCCTGCTTTGATGGACAGCAGCATTCAAGCCGAAATCAAAAATTCTGCAACGCAGTTAGGGCTGAGTACGAGGTTCATGCCCAGTGGTGCCGGACATGATGCCCAGGACATGGCACTGATCGCCCCAACGGGGATGATATTTGTGCCCAGCAAAGGGGGCATTAGCCACTCTCCCAAAGAATATACCTCGCCCAACGATATGGCCAATGGTGCCAACGTGCTGTTGACGACGATCCTGAGCTTGGATAAAAAACTATAATGTGCCTAACTTGTAGCGGCCCATCGTTCGGTCGGCACAAAAACATTCATTGAATTAATTTAAAAAGAACTGCTAACATGATGAAAAAAATAATTTTCCTTACCACCCTTTTAATAGGGTTGGGCACTGTGTTCAGTTTCGGTCAAAGTCCGGAGCAAGTCATTGCCGACATCCAAAAAGAAGCCAATGAAAATTCCCATTTGGAACTGCTCGCACATGAACTGATGGACGTGATCGGCCCTCGGTTGGTGGGAACTCCCCAAATGAAAGCGGCGAATGACTGGGCAGTGGCCACCTATGCCAAATGGGGCATCGAGGCCCGAAACGAAGCCTGGGGGCAATGGCGCGGATGGCAACGGGGCATCACCCATATTGATCTGGTATCCCCTAGAACCGTATCGCTCAACGGCATGCAATTGGCCTGGAGCCCCAGTACCCCGAAGAAAGGGGTAACCGCCTCCCTGATTACCATGCCGATCATCGCAGACTCCCTTGACTTCGTTCGATGGCTGCCCAACGTCAAAGGTAAATTCGTATTGGTCTCCATGCCCCAGCCAACGGGACGTCCCGATTATAATTGGGAGGAATTCGCCACCGAAGCATCTTTCGAAAAAATGAAAAAGGCCCGCGAAGCCCAACAGGAGGCATGGGACCAAAACATTGACCATACGGGGTATACCTCCCGCAACATTAATCAGGCCTTGGAAAAAGCAGGGGCCGTCGGTATCATTCAATCGCTTTGGTCAAAAGGTTTCGGCGCCAATAAGATATTCAGTGCGAACACCAAAAAAATTCCAGTGGTTGATCTTTCCCTCGAACATTACGGCATGCTGTACCGCATGGCAGAACATGGCGACAACCCGCAGATCAAGGTAGTCGCAGAATCCGAAGATATGGGCACCGTTCCCACTTTCAATACCATCGCCACCATACCCGGCAAGGAATTGCCTGATGAATACATACTGCTCTCCGCGCATTTCGATTCCTGGGACGGGGCAACGGGTGCTACCGATAACGGGACGGGAAGCATCACCATGTTGGAAGCGGCCAGGATCCTTAAAAAAGTATATCCAAATCCCAAACGCACCATAATCATAGGCCATTGGGGCAGTGAAGAGCAAGGGCTCAATGGATCCCGTGCCTTCGTGGAAGACCATCCGGAAGTAGTTGCCGGCCTTCAGGCTTTGTTCAACCAGGACAACGGTACGGGAAGGGTCGTTAAAATTTCCGGCCAGGGTTTTTTGCATTCCTATGATTACATCGGTCGATGGCTCGAGGCCGTCCCCGAGGAAATCACCCAACATATCGAGACCACCTTCCCCGGCACTCCCGGTGGGGGCGGTTCGGACTACGCCTCCTTTGTGGCCGTGGGCGCCCCGGCATTCTCCTTAAGCTCCCTGAGCTGGAGTTACGGCACCTATACCTGGCATACCAACCTTGATACCTACGACAAAATCGTGTTCGATGAGGTCCGCAACAATGCCATCCTCACCGCCATCATGGCTTATATGGCCAGCGAAGACCCAGAGAAAAGCTCGAGGGAAAAGGCCGTTTTGGGCATCAATCCAAGAACAGGCGAAAAGGCGACTTGGCCCGAGCCCCGAACCCCAGAACGCAACGGAGGCCAAAATTAAGGCCTGACTATACCCGCAAAAAACAAAATAGAACCCAAAAAATCATCCAAAATGAAATTTACGCAACTGTTGCTCCTCGCCCTGCTTATCGTATCCTTCCCGGCCCAATCCCAAAAAAGAAAATCACAAAATACCGGCCCCAGTGTGGTACTCAGCGATTCGATGTTCCATGGCCTGAAATGGCGTAATATTGGTCCGTTCCGCGGGGGGCGCTCGGTTGCTTCCAGTGGGGTAATGGGCCAGCCTATGACCTATTATATGGGCAGCACCGGTGGCGGGGTCTGGAAAACGGTCGACGATGGCATTAGCTGGAAGAATATTTCCGATGGCCAGTTCAAAACGGGTACCGTCGGGGCCATTGCGGTTTCGGAAAGCAATCCCAACCTCGTGCTGGTGGGCATGGGGGAACATGCGGCGCGTGGCGTGATGACCTCCATGGGCGATGGGGTCTACAAATCCATCGATGGGGGAAAGACTTGGAATCACATCGGGCTCGACTATACGCGCCATATTTCCGATGTGATCATACATCCCACAGATCCTGATATACTTTTTGTCGCTGCCCAAGGTGCGCAATTTGGCCCTTCTGCCGATCGCGGCATTTACCGTTCCTTGGATGGTGGGAAAAATTGGGAGAAAGTACTCTATGTCAATGACAGGACCGGGGCTTCATCGCTTTCCATGGATATGAAAAATCCGATGATCCTGTATGCGGCCCTTTGGGAGCACCAGCGGTTTCCTTGGACCATCGAATCCGGTGGAAAGGGTTCGGCGCTATTTAAATCAACCGATGGCGGAGACACTTGGAAGAAAATGGAGGAAGGACTGCCAGAGGCTATTGGCAAGGCCGGGATCTCGGTCTCACGCGCGAACCCCGAACGCGTGTTCGCGGTCATCGAGGCCGAGGGTGAAAAGGGCGGGGTGTATCGATCCGATGATGCGGGCAAAAAGTGGGAACAGGTCAACAAAGACCGTATCAACATTACCAGATCTTGGTACTATATGGAAATTTTTGCAGATCCACAGGACGAGAACAAGGTTTATGTGCTGAACGCACCGATGACCCGATCGATCGATGGGGGAAAAACCTTTGCGCCCCTTTCAACACCGCACGGCGACAACCACCATTTATGGATCAATCCGAACGATAATTCAAAAATGATCAATTCCAATGATGGGGGCGCCAATATTTCCAACAACGGGGGGACTAGTTGGAGTACCCAGGAAAATCAGCCCACCGCACAGTTCTATAGGGTGATCACCGATAATCAGGTACCCTTTATGGTCTATGGAGGGCAGCAAGACAATTCGGCGATCGCCATAGCGAGCAGGACCAACACCATGGGCATCGATTGGAAAGATTGGTATTCGGTGGCCGGTTGTGAAAGTGCTTATTTGGCCTTTGATCCCGATAATCCCAAAGTAATATACGGGGGCTGTTATCAAGGCATCATCGAAAAATGGGTGAAGGCATCCCGGGAAGGCAAGTCGATCAAAGAGTATCCCGAACTGAACTTGGGCAATGTACCGGCCGATTTTAAATACCGCTATAACTGGAATGCGCCCATCATCAGCTCTCCCCATGATAGGAATACCATTTACCATGCGGGAAACGTCGTTTTTAAATCTTCCGATGGCGGACAGCGCTGGACCGTGGTGAGTCCAGACCTTACCCGCAACGATAAAAGCAAACAAGGCCCGGGTGGCAAACCCTATACCAATGAGGCCGCAGGGGGAGAAAACTACAACACGCTCATGTATTTGGTGGAATCCCCGCTTGAAAAAGGCGTGCTTTGGGCCGGCAGCGATGACGGATTGATCCATATATCCAAGGATGGGGGCAATAACTGGGAAAATGTAACCCCCAGCGGTTTGGCCGAAGGCATCATCAACAGCATCGAAGTCTCTTTGCATCACCCGGCCACGGCCTATGCGGTGGTCATGCGATATAAGCAAATGGACTTGGCCCCATACATCTTCAAAACCGCCGATTATGGTAAAACATGGACAAAAATCGTGAACGGCATCAAAGGCGAGCATACCTTTGTTCGTGTGGTACGCGAAGATCCAAAGCGAAAAGGGCTGTTGTATGCCGGTACCGAAACCGGACTTTTCATTTCCTTGGATGACGGGTTAAACTGGCAAACCCTGCAACTCAATCTACCGGTGGTCCCCATTAACGACCTCATTTTTCAGGGCAACGATCTGGTGGCCGCCACCGCAGGTCGTTCTTTTTGGATCCTCGATGATGTGGGGGCCCTCCAAAACCTTGATACTGCAAAATCGCCGGTCGGCCTGATCAAACCCAAAGACACCTATTTACTGTTTGGCGGCAGTACCGAAAAACCGGTACCAGGCTTGGGTGAAAATCCGAAACAGGGCGTTACATTGGATTATTATTTGGAGAATGATTCGGATAGCCTCGACTTGAAACTGGAAGTGCGCCATCAGGGAAAATTGATCCGCTCTTATACCAATAAAAAAGACAAGGACTTTAAGTCATGGCCGGGAGGCCCATCGAAGCCAAATACCTTGCCTTCCAAAAAAGGATACAACCGCTTTACCTGGGATTTTAGAAAGGACGACCTGCCCGCAGTGGAAAAGGTCTTCGTGTACGGCGACTATAGCGGGTCTCGCGTTGGTCCGGGCACCTATAGGCTCCAATTGACCCTGGAAGGGAGTACCGTGGAGACCGAAGTCGATATACTGCCAAATCCGAACGTAACCGCTTCCCCGGCCGACTATGAAGAGCAGCAGGCGGTATTGGGACAGATTGAGGAAGCCATCAAAAACATACATGAATCGGTGAACCAGATGCGCTCGGTAAAATCGCAATTGGAGCACTATGCCAAACTGCTAAAGGAGAATGAACAGGCGAAAGGATTGGTGGAAAAAGGAAAATCGCTGATTAAACGTATCGATACCTGGGAGGAAAACCTCATCCAACCCAAACAAAAAACATTTCAGGATGTCATCAATTACCACAACCAGCTCAACGCCGAGTTCATGGAACTCAAGAGCTATGTGGATGCCGCAGCGCCAAAGGTCACCCAAGGCGCAAAAGAGCGATTGACCGACCTTCTCGCTTTCTGGAACACCTACGCCTCGGAGCGAGATGCCATTGTGAAGACCGAAATGAACGACTACAATGAGACCTATAGAACCTTGGGGCTACCTGCAGTGATTTTATCTGAGAATAAATGAACGCATCATTGGTGCGGGTAAACCCAGAAGCAAAAAACCATTGGGGCCATTTTAAAGATGTACCATGTCAGATTATATTGCCGACCAAATTTTTAAAGGTGAAAATTATTCCCTAGAACGCCTCCCGAAAGGGGAATATGACCATTGTGTCTTTGAAGGTTGCGATTGGTCGAATGCTTTTTTGGACAACCAGCATTTTATCGAATGCGAATTTATCGACTGCAACCTGAGCAATGTCAACGTGGCCCATAGCATCTTCAATGAGGTGACCTTCACCGGCTGCAAGATGATCGGCATAAAATTGGAAGCGTGCAACCCCTTTTTACGCTCCTTTCGCTTTAAGGAATGTTCCCTGAACTTTGCTTCATTTTATGGCATGTCATTGAAGAACCTCTCTTTTGTGAGCTGCAAATTGATCGAGGCCGATTTTACCGAAGCGGACCTGACAGCTGCCAGTTTCGATGATTGTGATTTGCAAAGAGCCCTCTTCATGAATTCCCAACTCGACCAGGCCGACTTCAGGACGGCCTATAATTATCGGTTCGACCCTTCACAAAACCAGCTTAAAAAGACAAAATTTTCCAAGGAAGGCGTCTTGGGCCTGTTGGCTAAATATGATATCGAAATCGATGGTTGACTTCTTAGTCGTTTGTAAACGGTATTTTTGTATCTTGTTTGTGCAAAGCATCCAACAAGCATGAACCGTATTGTCATTTACCTCTTCTTATTCTCAATCGTGGGCCGGGCACAACATACCCTCACCTATTCCGATGGGCATGTTTCCCCAAGGGCAAGTTTGGTCGATGTGGAATGGATTGCCGGGTATTGGCAGGGAACGGCGTTGGGGGGTATTACTGAGGAGAATCTGGAGTCCGCCCTTAGGGGATTCGATGATGTTCTCCTTTAAGTTGGTCGTTGACGGTAAGGTACAATTCTACGAACTCGGACATATCCAGGAAACCGGCAATACCCTGCTGTTGCAACTGAGGCATTTTGACGCCGATCTGAAAGCATGGGAAGAAAAGGAAGAAATGGAAAGCTTCCCCTTGGTGAAGCTCGATACCGCTCACGTTTATTTTGACGGATTTACCTTTGAAAAAATCAGCGATGATGAAATCAATTTGTATGTGGTCATCGTGGAGGAGGACGGAACGGAACAGGAAGTAAAATTCAATTACAAAAGACAATAAGTTGAAAAGGAGCTGTTTGGAATGCGGAAACGAAATTTTGGGTAGGATCGATAAAAAGTTCTGTTCAGACCATTGCAGAAACGCCTATCACAATAAGGTCAACAAAAACAGTAAAAACCTGATACGCAACATCAATAATCGTTTGCGGAAAAACTACAGGATACTCGACAGCTTTGAATTGAGGGAGGGCAAAACCCGAACTTCCCGGACGCGATTATTGGACAAAGGATTCGATTTTGATATGATCACCAACCTATACACTACTAAAAAAGGTACGACCTATTACTTCATATATGATCTTGGTTATCTGCCCCTGGACAACGATTATTATATGATCGTAAAAAGGGAATGACAATCATCCTACATTCAAAGATTGTTACTTCCAGTTCTGGGCGTTCAATTTCAGGGCTGCGACCACGATATCCTTACGACTGATCTGCCCGACCAGCAAGCCGTCTTTCATCACGGGCAACCTTCTTCTATTGTGCTTTACAAATACCCCGGCGGCATCAAAAATGCTCATGTCGTGTGGAATGGTTTCGACACCCTTGGTCATAAAACTTTCCACGTCCTTATCCAAAATGGGTTGGTTGAAATAACGGCTCTCCGATATTTGTTTCATACAATCCGCTTCAGAAATGATTCCCACCAAAAATCCATTATCATCCAAAACGGGCCCTCCTGAAATGTTGTGTTTGGTGAACAATTCCATCACGTTGAGAATCGATTGGTCTGGCCTAAAGGTGATTAACTTCTTGGTCATATAATCCGAAACCAATATAGGGGCGTGGTATTCCTTTTTAAATGCCTTTCGGATGCCTTGAAAACTCTTGATTCCCATATCGATTGGTTTTAGGTTGATTTCTAAAGATAGGGATTTTTCCCAAACAGCCTAAATAATATCGACCTAATGCCTTGAACCATAAGAATTTTATACTTTTAAGTCCTGTACCTATTGGGAAAAAAATGGTTTTGTGCTAACCAAAAAATACAGGTTGCCAATAAAAATGAAGCGGAAACCAACCAAAAAGTAAGAACTTTGTATCCATGAATAAATTCCCGTCCATTTTTACCTTTTTACTCGTTGTCTTGGCCATTTATTGGTCTTTTCGATCCTGCCATGCCACACTATGAACCCGATCTGGACATTGGGGACACTTCATTTTCAACCGACAGGGCCCTTCAACATGTGGCTGAAATTGCAAAAATGCCCCATGCGGTGGGGTTTCCGGCCCATGAAACGGTAAGGTCCTATATCCGGTCCGAATTGGACAAAATGGGTCTCGAAACGAGTTTACAGGAGGGATACACCGCCGGGGATTGGGGCAATTTAAGCAAAGCGACCAATATTTTGGCCCGGATCAAGGGATCTGGTTCGGGAAAGGCATTGATGCTGCTTTCGCATTATGACAGCAATCCGCATTCCTCCTTGGGGGCCAGTGATGCGGGCAGTGGCGTTGCTGCCATTTTGGAAGGGGTCCGGGCATTTTTAGCGGAACATAAAAGCCCGAAAAATGATATCATCATCCTTATCTCCGATGCCGAGGAACTCGGCCTTAATGGGGCCGACCTTTTTGTAAATCAACATCCATGGGCCAGGGAAGTAGGCCTGGTGCTCAATTTCGAGGCCCGGGGGAGTGGCGGACCCAGTTATATGCTCATCGAGACCAACAGGGGAAATGCCAACCTTATCAAGGAATTTACGGCTGCCGATCCTCATTTTCCTGTTGCGAATTCCCTGGTGTACAGCATCTACAAAATGCTGCCCAATGATACCGACCTTACCGTTTTTCGGGAAGACCGCGACATAGAAGGTTTTAATTTTGCCTTTATTGACGATCATTTCGATTACCATACGGTTCGAGACAATTATGATCGCTTGGATCGGAAGACCATGGCACACCAAGGCACCTACCTCATGCCGCTCCTTCACCACTTCAGCCAAGCCGACCTCGCTGGGTTGAAAAGTCTGAACGACATGGTCTATTTCAACATGCCTTTCTTCAGGCTGGTATCTTATCCTTTCGATTGGATTTGGCTTATGTGGGTACTGGCCGTTCTGATGACCGGACCTCTTCTTTTCTTGGGATTTCGAAAAAAAACCCTCGCCCTTGGACAGTCGCTCAAGGGCTTTTTACCCATGCTGATCGCTTTGGGAATCAATGGCCTGATAGGCTTTTATGGGTATCGCATGCTTCAATGGATCTATCCCGAATATCGAGATATGCTACATGGTTTTACCTATAACGGTTATACGTACATACTGGCTTTTGTCATGATTTCCGTTTCGGTATGCTTCTGGGTCTACCATAAATTCAAATCCATTACGGCTCCAAACCTGCTTATTGGGCCTTTGGTGGTCTGGTTGGCCCTCTGTTATGGGGTGGCCTGTTACCTGCCCGGAGCAAGTTTTTTCATCATTCCGGTATTTGCCTTGTTGGCTTCCCTATTGATCTTGGTGAATCAAAAAGAACCCAATCCTTACCTTTTGGTGCTTCTGGCCTTGCCCGCGTTATGGCTTTACGCCCCCTTCATTAAAATGTTTCCAGTGGGCTTGGGGCTTAAAATGATGGTGGCCTCCACCCTGCTCAGCACGCTCACATTCATGCTTTTGCTTCCCTTGTTCTCCTTTTATAAAAGCAAGAATCATTGGGCTTCTTTGGGACTTGTTCTGTTTTTGACATGCATGCTGGTTGCCCATTTCAACGCCGACTTTACCCCGGATCGGGCGAAGCCCAGCAGTTTGTTGTACGTACTCGACACCGACCAAAACACTTCCAAATGGGCGACCTATGACCATGTGCTGATCGATTGGAACGACCAATTCCTCGGCAAGGACAGAAAGCCGCACGATCAACTTTCAGGGCGGGCCCTCAGCAGTAAATATGGGTCGGGCTTCAGTTTTGTTTCCGCGGCCCCCATGAAACCGATTGCGCCTCCCATGGTGGAAACCCAAAAAGATACCATTATCGGCGATCAACGCTGGCTGGAACTGACCATTAGCCATCAGCGTCCGGTAAACCGGCTCGAACTGTTCACCAATGAGGTGGTGATTTCATCGGCCCTGGTCAACAACGTAGCTTTATCGGAGTACTATTTGGAAAACAGGAAAGGGGGCAAGTTGCTTACCCACTATATCAGCAATAACGAACCGACCCATTTAAAACTGAGCTTCCCCAGCGATGCTATTTTCGAACTTACCCTATACGAAGCATCCAACGACCTTCTGGAGAACCCCCAATTCACGATCCCTGAGCGTCCCGCAAACAGCATTCCCATGCCATTTGTCTTGAATGATGCGGTACTGGTCATAAAAACCCTCAAATTTGAATAACCGCATTGGCATTTTAGGTTGTGGATGGTTGGGCCTTCCTTTGGCAGAATCCCTTCTCAAGAAGGGATATCGAATACAAGGAAGCACCACCTCCGAAGAAAAGATAGGAATGCTCCAACTCAAAGGAATCGATGCTTTTTTGGTTTCCCTCACAGAAAAAGGGGTGCTGGGCGACCTGGGCGGCTTTTTATCGGGCATCGAGATCCTGATCATCAATATCCCTCCAAGATTAAGGGGTCCAAAGCAGGAAGACTATGTCATGAAAATGAAATTCCTGCTCAATGCACTAAAAGCTTCTGACATCGGCAAGATCATTTTTGTGAGTAGCACCTCGGTTTATGGTAACCTGGAGGGTGAAGTGACGGAAACCACCATCCCCCGACCGTCCTCCGAATCGGGCAGGCAACTCTTGGCAGCGGAAAGGCTCTTTCAAGATAAAAGAGCCATAAAGTCAACTATAGTCAGGTTTGGGGGGCTCATTGGAAACGATAGGCATCCCATCCATCATTTGACGGGCAAGAAGGATCTTGAAAACGGGCAGGACCCCGTAAACCTTATCCATCTAAACGATTGCGTTCGGATATTGGAACATATTATTTTGAACGGATGGTGGTACGAAACCTTCAATGGGGTCTTCCCTTACCATCCCGCAAAAGCCGACTATTATCGAGCCGAAGCCCAAAAAAGAAACCTACAGCCCCCTGTCTATAGTCCCTTAAAAGCAACAAAAGGAAAAAAAATAGCATCGCCCGCCCTTACCAATGTTAAAATGTTCGTATACCAAACCTCGATTGTATCCTAGTTCACCACGAAATCACCACATTTCACAACAAAGTCGGCGGCACTATGTTAAGGCGGCATGCATTTCATCGATGAAACCTTAACTTTACTCCTATAAATCAAAACATTGATTGCCATGGAAAATTCAAGATTGGGCGGTAGGATTTTAAGGGAAGTCGAAGGTCTTATAAGCAAGAGCATTCCTGCGCAAAACGCCCCTGAAAAACTGAAATCGTTGCATGAAACCCTTATCAAGAAACATTATAATGCCACCGATGTAACCATCGACTATCATAGGCGAAGGATCAAGATGAACATCGTTACCGATGATTCGGCATATGACCCCAATAGGGTCAATACAGAACTGCCTACCCTGCCTACGAACTTATGGTATCGAAATTTATATGAGTTCTTGGTGTCCTGTATCGACAGAGATCAGCTAAGCATTGCATTTTATTCCCAGATGATCAAAGGATTTGAAGTCGAAGATCATATTTTGGTGCCTTAATGGCGCAATGGGATCTTAAATGTTCAAGGATGCCAAAAGGCATCCTTTTTACATCGTATTGGCTGCAGATTTTATGGCAACCCCGACCGAAGCGGTTCAAATCACGGAATTGAACGTAAACCAGCTTATTTATGGCATTCGTTAACAGTCGAATACCAAATATTTTAATAGTTTTGCGCACCAAAATAAGTCAAACATGAAACGTATTGCGATTATCATCATTTTAATGATGGGCATCAATGCAACTGCCCAGACCAAGAGCGAACTTCAAAAACACTTCGAGGCGTACTATAAGGAAATGAGGCTTCAGGGTGATGTCATGGGCGTGATCGGTGCCCTTACCCACTTGAACGTCATTGCACCTTCAAAGGAAAGGACCGATACCCTTGCCTATATCTATGCCAACGACAACCAGCATTTACAAGCCTTGAATACCATCGGGATCGAGAAGAACGAAGCGGATTCCGATTTGGCCGTGCAAGTCAAGGCGATTTCCCTGAAGGCATTGAACCAGCCCAAACGGGCTTTGGAACAGTTCGAATTATTGTACGCCAGAAATCCAAATCCCTATTTGGCCTATGAATTGGCCGATTTAAAGATACAGACCGGAGATAATGCCGGGGCGACCGCTGACATAGAATATGGACTTGCCAACGCCAAAGAAGATATGAAGTATGCTTTTTACGAGCGGCAGCAGCCTTATGAGGTTTCTCTGAAGGCCGCATTTCTGCACCTTAAAGGTTTGGTGCAATACAATCAGGACAAAGACAACATAGATGCGGCCGTGGCATTGATCGATGAGGCCCTGAAAACCGACCCCAACTTCAACCTCGCGAGCTTGAGCAAGCAAGCCCTGGTATCCAGAAAAGAAAATCCTGAGACCCCTAAAGAGTAAAGGATCGACACATTGTAATTTTAAAAAAGCGGTAAGATATACCGCTTTTTTTATCCCCTTTTTTTCTTCAAGCTATTGTTGTTCCAGAATCAATTTGGTATCCAGGGTATTGTTGACCATGATATTGAACTGATTTCTGAAGGCATTGTAGGCAGCGATCATTTCTTTGACCGTGGGCTGTACATCCAATCGATAATAAAGATCGCCCTTCACCTTGAGCGTAAAGGTCTTGAACATCTTTTGTCTGCCTTTTATTTGGGGTTTGTCGAAATCAATAGGGTAAGTGGAAGCTTCCAAAACTTTCTGCTTTTCGATCAGATCTTCGATCACAAGGCTCAAATCTTCCCTGTTCGCCACCGTATAAAGGGCATCAAAACTGGTTTCCAGGTCGTAGAATTCGTTCCATTTTTGGATCAATTCCATCGCCTTCGGGTTGATGGCCGCTTTTTTGGGCCAATCGGTGGTTTCGATTTCAAAGGAAGAATTATCGGATGACCCGGTTGCCTTTGGTTCCGTCCTACAAGAAACGAAAGCTAGAAAAACCCACCCAATAAGCAACATTCTTCGCATGGGCCCAAGGTACAAATTTTAATAAAGGCTATCTTTAACCAAGAATTCATTTAACGCCAATTTAATGCAAAACTATATCCTGATCATTGGTGCCTGTGGACAGATAGGTACGGAATTGACATATGCCTTAAGGGAAAAATATGGTGCCGACCATGTCATCGCTAGCGACATCCGGCATGGCAATACCGCTTTGATGGAATCGGGGCCTTTTGAAATATTGGATGCCACCGACTATGATGCCTTGGAGGAATTGGTGGCCTATTATGAGATCAATGAGGTGTACCTTATGGCGGCCATGCTCAGTGCGACCGCCGAAAAATTTCCGGAAAGGGCGTGGAGCCTAAATATGAACTCACTCTTCAATGTGCTCAACCTCGGTAAGGAAAAAAAGATATCCAAGATTTTCTGGCCCTCAAGTATCGCCGTTTTCGGCTCAAATACCCCTAAAAACCATACCCCACAAAGCGCGATAATGGAACCCAGCACTGTTTATGGCATCAGTAAGCAATCCGGGGAACGATGGTGCGAATACTATCATCGCAAATATGGGGTCGATGTACGGAGCCTCCGTTATCCCGGCCTGATCAGTTGGAAAACCATGCCCGGTGGAGGCACTACCGATTATGCCGTGGAAATTTATCACAAGGCTTTGTCGGACGGGAAATATACCTGTTTTCTGAAAGAAGATACGGAACTTCCGATGATGTTCATGGACGATGCCATCAGGGCAACCATGGAACTTATGGATTCGGAAGGCAAGAACTTAAAGATACGTTCTTCCTATAATTTGGCGGCGATGAGCTTCACCCCTGCGGCAATCGCGAAAAGTATCCAAAAAAAAATCCCTGATTTTCAAATGAGCTACCAGCCCGATTTCAGACAGGCCATCGCAGATTCCTGGCCCAGCAGTATCGACGACTCCATTGCCAAAAGCGATTGGGGTTGGAAAGCTGAATTTAATCTGGACGCCACTACCGACGTCATGCTGAAAAATTTAAGCTCAGGAAAACTTTAAAGCCAAGTATCTGCCTGCACCAGGGCGTGACCATACTATTTCAATAGCTCATGGGCTAGATCGGTTCCCCGAATCGCAGCTTTTTTTCTACGGCCATGATCATGGAATTGGCGATATCCTTGCCCGTTGCATTTTCAATGCCTTCAAGGCCAGGTGAAGAGTTGACTTCCAACAATAGGGGGCCCTTGTTCGACCGAATGATATCGACGCCGGCAACGGCAAGGTTCAAGACCTTGGCCGCCTTGATGGCCAGCTTTTTTTCCTCGCCGGTGATCTTGATGATCGAGGCCTTCCCTCCTTGATGCAGGTTCGCCCTGAATTCACCTTTTTCCGCCTGCCTTTGCATGGAGGCGATTACTTTTCCATTGACCACAAAACATCTAATATCCTGTCCGTTGGCCTCTTTGATGAATTCCTGTACCAAGATATTGGTCTGTACGCTCTTAAAGGCGTTGATCACACTCTCGGCCGCCTTATTGGTTTCGGCCAATACCACCCCTCTTCCCTGTGTGCTTTCCAACAATTTGATGATCAGCGGCGCCCCGTTCACCATACGGATCAAATCCCTGGTGTCCATGGGCGATTTGGCGAAACCTGTGATCGGAATATGGATGTCGTTCTTGGAGAACAATTGCGATGCGAACAGTTTATCACGCGATTGGGCAATCGCCTCCGCGGTGTTCAGGCAATACACCCCCAGGTTCGCGAACTGTCGGATCAAGGCGCATCCATAGAAAGTTATCGCGGGTTTGATCCTCGGGATGATGGCATCGAACTCATTGAGGATATTGCCACCGCGGTATCGGATTTCGGGAGAATGGGCATCGAGCTTCATATAGGCGAGTTCCACATTGAGAAAAACGATTTCATGACCCCGGCCTTCTGCCGCCTCCATTAACCGTCGATTGCTGTAGAGTTCAGGGTTACTGGCCAAAAGGGCCAGCTTCAAACCTGTTTTCTCCTTGATATAGGAAGCATACTTCAGGGCGACTTGATCATCGGTGAAGCTTTTCAGACAAAAACTTTCTGCCGGATTTACGATGAACCTGCCACTGAGGGCTTCCCGGCCGAGCAGCATTCGAAATTCCATGGTATCGCGGCTGGCCAAGGTCAGCTCGATGTCGAAGGTTTTGTTGCCCATGCTGATGGGCACTTTGATGACCACCCGTTCTTCGGAAATTCCCGAAGAACTTCGAACAGTGCGCCTATCGATCAGCTTGGCTTCACATTCTACGGCGATAGCGCGGTTGTCCTGCAATGGGTTCACCTCGAACTTCACCCATTCCTGGGCCCCTCTTGAGAACAATTTTATATTGGCAGCCTGAATGGAGGAAGTCTTGGCGCCTGAATCTACCCTGGCCTTGATGGCCGGAATGCCCAATGTCTCAAAAACGCACCATTCCTCACTCCCGATGAGCTCTAATTTATTCAAATGCATAGGTATTGGTTGAAACAGACCAACTTAAAAAAGCTAAGTATTGCGTCGGTTATATCTTATTAATGCTTTATTGACGAAACATATCCTTGGTCTTGAGAAAACTCTTGAATTCGAGCATATGCCCATTTGGATCTTTTACAAAAAAAGAAACATGTTCGCCGACCTGGTCTTTTAAAAAGGTGGCCTCGGTGGTCACCTCATATTCTGAAGCCATCATTTTTTGGTAAAGGGTTTCCCATAATGCCCGATCAACAATCACCCCAAAATGAAATGAGGGCAATACGGTTTCCTCAAACTTGTAGGATCGGTAGGAAAAATTGAATTCGCCCGACCTGGTAAACGTAATTTGATTGCCGAACAGATCAATATCCAACCAACGGGTTGAATGTCGGCCCAGATCGGCACCGATGACGTCCACATAAAAATCCATTGTTTTACTGATGCTCAGACAAGGCAGTGACATATGAAAAGGTGCTTTTTTCATCGGCTTTGATTTAGATTCTTTATCTAATTTACAAAATTGTACGCTTCGGTCACTTCCAAATACGCAGCACGAACAAATCGAGGACCTCAACCAAAATCAGTACAATAATGATCCACTCGAGCCGGCTGCTTTCGGTATGGTACATAATGTCTTTGAACAATTGGAGGTTTTCCTTAACGATCTCAATCCTTTCATAGATATTTCGATATCGTATCTTTAGGTCGAACGTTTTCTGCAATTCTTGATTGAGCGAATTCAATTGTTCACTTTCCCATGTGCTGTCGGGAGCATCAAAAATATAGAGGTTCTCCGCGATCTGATTCTTTACATTGAGCACTTTTCCGATAAACTTCTTCAAGGTATTCCCACTGATATCCAACTTGCCGAATTGCTCGAGATAGTTGGTATGGGCCTGGGTTTCCTCCAACAGCTGCTCCGTAATCTCCAAATAACGATCCAAGGCCACCGATTGGGAAGTGTTCAACATCACCAAGCGAATGGCTTCCCTATCGAAGTCGGGCAAGCTCACTTTGTTAAAGGTGACCTTCTGGTGCCCCTTTACGATTTCCACCGCTATGGTCTCGGAAAAATGTTCATCGAGATGCCCTTTGGTGGCTATCGCTATCTTTTCCAGAATTTCCTCTATTTCGTCGTTGGTATGGTTGAAGAAGGAAACCATCCCGTATTGAAAAATATAAACGAATTTCCTCTCCCCATTGTTCAAATAGAGTTCATCGCTATCGGAAAATAAAACCTTTAACGGCAAGAGGGATTTGCATTGCCGGGTATTTATGGAAGCCGATATTTGGTACGCTACGACTTCAAACATAGCTGTCTTTAATCGTCGTCTTGGTCGTCTTCGTCCTGAATGAGCTCAGGATCTACCACAGCATCCGGATCATCGGAATCAAAATCTTCATAATCATCCTCATCATAGTTTTCCATGGTGCGTTCGAGCTTGGCGCTGATCTTCACCAGATATTTGGTATCCTCCGTGGTCACCTCAACAGCCTCAATACGCTCCCCCTGGGCATTTTTGAAAGAAATGATGTTTCGGTCGTCGTATCCATCGGGATATTTTTCGACCAAAAGTTTAAGCACCTCCGGGGTCAGCTTTTTAAAATCTACTATGACTCTCTTTAAATTTTCCATAATTACATGTCCAAAAGGTAAGCAAAAATTAAGGGCGCTACAATGGTCGCATCACTTTCTATGATAAATTTTGGGGTATCGATATCGAGTTTTCCCCAAGTGATCTTTTCATTGGGTACCGCTCCGGAATAAGACCCATAACTCGTGGTACTATCACTTATTTGGCAAAAATAACTCCAAAATGGGGTTTCTGGGCGTTCCATGTCTTGGTAGAGCATCGGAACGACGCAGATAGGAAAATCACCGGCGATTCCGCCACCGATTTGAAAGAATCCAATTCCCTTTTCTGAATTACCGGTATACCAATCGGCCAAGAAGGTCATGTATTCGATACCCGATTTCATGGTACTGGCCTTCAATTGCCCTTTCAGCACATAGGACGCAAAAATATTTCCCATGGTGCTGTCTTCCCATCCGGGACAGATGATCGGCAGGTTTTTTTTCGCCGCGGCGTACATCCATGAATTCTTGATGTCGATTTCATAGTATTGTTCCAACACCCCTGACAAAAGCATTTTATACATGAATTCATGTGGGAAATAACGCTCCCCAGCCGCTTCGGCATCACTCCATATTTTAAAGATATGTTTTTGCAATCTTCTAAATGCCTCTTCTTCGGGGATACAGGTATCGGTGACCCTGTTGAGCCCCTTTTCCAAGCAGATCCCATTCATCCTGTGGGGTAAGGTCGCGGTAATTCGGCACCCTTTTATAATGCGAATGGGCCACCAAATTCATGATATCTTCCTCCAAATTTGCGCCGGTACAGGAGATGATCTGCACCTTGTCCTGCCTGATGATCTCTGCAAATATCTTACCCAGTTCGGCAGTACTCATGGCCCCAGCCAGGGAAACCAACATTTTCGAACCTTGATTCAATTGGTCTTCGTAGCCTTTGGCCGCATCTACCAGGGCCGCCGCATTGAAATGAAGATAATACTTTTCGATAAAATTGGATATTGCGCCTTTAGTCTTCGTCATCGTCGAATTTTGAATTGTTGTTGTTGCCCGACTTATATTCAACGTCGTAGGTGTTGTCGTAAACATCGTCTACGGCCTCTCCCATGAATTTATAGCTGAGCATCTTGTAATATAATTTAGCCGCTAAATAGTCAGACGTTTTATCCGAAGGATTTGGGCAAAGTTCAACGATATCGAACCCCACCACATTCTTTTCCTCAAAGACCTGTTTTAAGAAATCGAGGGTCTCGTACCAAAACAAGTCCGCCCGGCTCCGGGGTTCCGGTTGCAGGCATGATCGAGGGATCCAAGGCATCAAGATCGAAAGTGATGTATACATTGTTCGGTCATCGCTTCGATGACCTTGTCCATCCAATATTCATCATTGACCATATCATGGGCAAAAAAGGTCTTTTCCATATCCATGAAGGTCTTCTCTATGGTATCCATGCTCCGAATGCCCACCTGAACAAGATTGGTATTCTGGCTTGCCTCGTGCACCGCGCAAGCATGGTTGTACTTGCTGCCATTGTACGACTTGCGCAAATCGGCATGGGCATCGATATGCAAGACCGTTAAATTGTCGAAACATTCATTGAAGGCCCTGATGGTGCCTATGGAAATGGAATGTTCCCCTCCGAAAAGCGTTACGAACTTATTGCGTTTGATATACTCTTTGGTGGTTTTATGGACCATGTTCACCACCGCTTCGGGACTGCCCTTTTCAGTAATGGGATCTGACAGGTATATGCCCTGTTCAAAAACCTCAGTTCCCGTTTCAATATCGTAAAGCTCCATATTCGAAGAAGCCTCCAAAAAGGCCTCCGGTCCTTTGTCGGTACCTTTGCCCCAAGTACTGGTACCATCATAAGGCACGGGTATCAAGATTACCTTTGCCTTTTCCAATTGCGCGAATTCGTCAGGAATACCGGCGTAATTCCTATTTGTTTCCATATCCTAAAATTTGTAGCAGGTCACCTGCCGTTTGTTCTTTACTAAAGAGTTCGTAAGTTAATTTGCCATCCTTGTCCCGGTCGATCAATATATGTTTGGGCTGTGGGATAAGGCAGTGTTGCAAACCGCCATAACCCCCAATGGTTTCTTGATAGGCGCCCGTATTGAAAAACCCAATATACAAAGGTTTGTCCTTTCTGTACTTTGGCAGGTATATGGCATTCATATTTTGTTCGCTATTGTAATAATCATCGCTGTCACAGGTGAGTCCGCCCAATAAAACCCGCTCGTATTCATCGTTCCAACGGTTGATGGGCAGCATCACGAATCGTTTGTTGATCGCCCATGTATCGGGAAGGGTGGTAATGAAGGAAGAATCGATCATATTCCACTTTTCCCGGTCGTTCTGTTGTTTTTGATATAAGATCTCATAAATGGCACCGCCGCTCTCCCCAACGGTAAAGCTACCAAATTCCGTAAATATATGTGGAACCGGAACCTCCGCTTCCGCACAGGCGATTTTGATCTGGTTCACGATCTCATCTATCATGTATTGATAGTCGTAATTGAAGGCCAGAGAGTTCTTGATCGGAAAACCCCCACCTACATTAAGACTGTCAAGGGATGGGCAGAGTTTCTTCAGCCGAACGTACACCTTTAAACATTTGGCAAGTTCGTTCCAATAATAAGCATTGTCCCGAATGCCCGTATTGATGAAAAAATGCAGCATTTTTAATTCGACCTTGTCATTATCCTTGATCTGGTTTTCATAAAATGGAACAATGTTCTTATATCCTATGCCCAATCGAGAGGTGTAAAATTCGAATTTAGGCTCCTCTTCCGAGGCAATGCGTATGCCTACCTTGAAAGTGTCGTGAATGACCTCGGAAAGCAGGTCGATCTCTTCATAATTATCGATAATGGGAATACAATTTCGGTGACCATTGTTGATCAAATTGCCGATATTGGTGATGTATTCATCGCGCTTAAAACCATTGCAGATGACATAGGTGTCGTCTTTGATCTTCCCCTCTTTTTTAAGGTCTTCCACAATATTGATATCAAAGGCGGAAGAGGTCTCTATATGGATATTGTTCTTTAGAGCCTCGTGCATCACGTGCTGAAAGTGCGAACTTTTGGTACAGTAACAGTAATGGTATTTGCCCTTGTAATCGTGTTTGGCAATGGCATTGGCAAACCAGCCTTTGGCCAGGTTGATATTTTCTGAAATCTTCGGCAAATAGGTAAACTTCAACGGACTCCCGTATGTATGGATCAATTCGATCAAGGGGATGTCATGAAATTTTAGGTATTCCCCATCCAAGGTAAACTCTTCTTGGGGGAAATAATAGGTTTGATCGATCAGATCAATGTATTTGGTATTCATCTATAAAGGGTTGTAAAGTCGCAAAATAGGGATTTTGGAAAATCCATTAGGTCCAAAAGAAATTTGAAAGACAAGCTTCAGATCATAATTTGGGGTTGGGTGGTGGGCATAAAACCGTATTCGTGCTGACTGCACACGATATTAAAAAGGCTGGATATTCGTCTTGAAAACCGGTTTCCCATCAAATGGTCCGACATTGCGTTTATCATCAAAATCCTCCTTAATCCGAACATAAAAAAAACTTGCATCATGTACCGCTAAAAGCTTTTCGCGCAAACCGAATTCATTGCTGGCTTGAGGAAACAAATGAAAAGAAAAAAACTGGAAAAACAAGGGATTCCCACAAAAATACCAAAGTAAAATCAATGGTTCCCAATCAAAAGTCAAAATATACCATAAGGCGTTCATTTCAAGTGTCTTAATTTATTATATTGAGGTCAAAATACCTTGATCATGACACTTAAACCTTTCTCCGCCCCTATTATTTTATTGTCAATGCTTACCATTTTGGGCCAGCTTGGCGCCCAAATACCTGAGCGGGTCTATCTTCTTGAATCGGAAACCAATGGGAAAACAGAGCGGCATGAGCTAAAAATAAACGCAAATTATTTGACGTACAGCGTTTATGAATCCGACCCTCCCCATTTTCTGAAAACCTTGGGGGGCTTCTATGACATAAAGAATGACAGCCTCAAGGTACAGCTCGAATTCAATTCGGCTGCTCCAGGTGAAAAGGCCGGCAGCTGGTCCGTACCTTACTCCGTTCAAGAAAACCAGCTCACCCTGCGGACCGATACCGATTTGGTGTTTTCCCCTGCGCCGACAATGCCGCAAGACCTTGACGGCCAATGGCTTTTTGCCACGCGTGGACCGGGCGAAGGACAAGACCGTCGCGGTGACTCCTCGCCAAGAAAGACCTTAAAATTTTTGATGGATGGCCATTTCCAATGGATCGCCTTCAATACCGATACCATGGAATTTTTTGGGACAGGAGGAGGCAGTTATTCGTCCAAGGACGGCATTTATACGGAAAACATCAAGTATTTTTCCAGAGACGATGCCCGCGTGGGCGCTTCCTTAAAATTCGATTACCGGATCGATGGCAAGGATTGGCACCATACCGGAAAGAACAGCAAGGGCGAGCCCCTTTATGAAATATGGTCCAAACGCTGATCGAAGGCACATCGCTTGCCCCCTTCCTTTGGAATCGCAAAAAATGGAAATCGCGAAAACCCTGGCCCGATTTAGTGGGTGACCACTTTGAGTCCTACTAGGGAAACGATTAGGGTGGTGATAAAAAAGAGACGCCAAAAATCTGCGGGTTCCCTGAACACAAAAATGCCCACCAGTACGGTGCCCACGGCCCCTATGCCCGTCCAAACCGCATAGGCCGTCCCGATCGGTAATCCTTGGGCCGCCTTCACAAGAAGGTACATGCTGATCGCCAGGCAGCCCAAAAATCCCAAATACCAATAATTTGCCGCCATACCCGTCGCTTCTTTGGCCTTTCCCAGACAAAATGCGAATCCCACTTCAAAAAGACCGGCAATGATCAATACGATCCAGTTCATTTCTTTTAGATTGCTTCGGTTACCCCTTCAACTCAGCGGAAAGGACCATAAATTTTAGCCTTAAATTCATAATCAGGTCGGTTCTGGCCCTTGGCGACTCATCCAAATATGGCCTTATGATCACATTCCATCCGCAAGTCCGCAAATTTTGTCCCAATGTAAGGTTTCGAAACCTTGGTTATGGTTTAGAACGTTATTTGCGATCGCCTTCCCGAGTGAGGCGACCGGAATACCCCGGTACTTGCGCATGCCTCCCAAAAACAATGGACTTAACAGGGGCCAAACACGTAGCATAATGCCCTGTAAAAAACCGTACCTATTGTTGGCGGTTATAATCATGGAAGGCTGAAATATGCTCAGGCGGTCAAAATCGAGTGCTTGTAGGGCTTTTGCCAATTCCCCCTTTGAGCGAAGATAGAACGACGAGGAATTGGGATTGGCGCCTACCGATCCCAAGAGTTCGAAATGGCGTACACCGGCTTTTTTACAGGCCTTTGCAAAGTCGATTACCGCAAGCTTATCGATTTTCACAAATTCGTCTTTCCCCATTTTCGAGGGTTGTCCCACGCCCAAGGTACAAATGGCCACATCATGGCCGGGCAATAGCTCCAAATAAGATTTCGGATCAAAAATATCGATTACTTTTTGAAGGACCTTTTCAACGGATAACTCGGGTATGGCCCTGCGGCCCAACGAGGTGATGCTTCCTATCTGTGGAAAGGTTGCCAACGACCGCAGCACTTGGCTCCCAACCGCTCCACTGGCCCCCAGCATGACCACCGAAAGTGGTATATTTTTCTTTGTATTGCTATTCATTTTAGCAGGTTATAAAGATGTTACTGTTATCCAAAAAATACGGGGAACCCTATTTTTCCTCATTTCTCGACCCATTGTCTTCCCTCGATGTAGCAGTCAAATGTCCTAGAGTGCCCTTCCTATAGGATATAACAAGTAGCGTTCATCATAATATTGGGTTTTCCCGTAAAACCAGGTCAAGATCGCCCCCGGATCCGCGGCGAATACCTTATCTGCCGCTTTTTTTTGTTCAAACTCCCTTCTCAGTTCAGGGGAAGCTTCCAACATTCGTTGGGCCATGGGTTCCATCACATAGGCTTCGATATATTCAGTGCGTTGAAAAATGGTAGGGAAAAACCCCCAGCTAAAAAAGGAATCCCGTGATAATGGCTCCAATAAGACCATTGCCAGATCTCCCAGGGTTTGGTCTGTGGAAATATAGGCCGATCCCGCTGGGAATACTTCCATTCGCATTTCCGACTGGGGCGTGCCGTATACCTGCATATGCCCTTCGAAGGGTAAGACTTCATGGCTTTCATTTTCGAATTTGGCATCCCTGATCCGATACATTTCCACGTTTACTTCACGGGGCTCGGAAATGATTTCCATTTGAATGCCATGCCATTTCAGGCGATCCAAGACCTCATCGCAAAAGGCGGGCACCCAATACCCTTTTGGCCTTGCGACCAAATCTACGGGTTCCGAGGCCAAATAGTTGACCACGGTCATGGTTTCCGGTTTTCCGGTCCATTGAATATAATCCGAACCGGTAATCGAGGATTTTAACAATTTGGATGAAATACCCTTTATGGTGAGGCTATCAGGGGGCGCCACGGCTTGTTCCGATACCTTAAGGTCGGCCTGTACGTCGTAGCCCAGGGCATTTTCCATCTGCGGCACCTTGAACATCATCGGAATTTTTGAGGGCCTTGCCTCTTGGTCATCGGTTGCATTATGCCGGAGGTTTTTCCCTTCGATTGCCAACAACCTAAGGGTGCTCTCCAACAAGACATAGGTGCCCAACACCCGCTGCTTAAAGGGTTTCAAAGAATGGTTTTCCACCAAAAGGGTCGGCATATGCCTCAAATTGCCATAGGCATCGGAAAACCTCGGTCCGCCCATGTTCAATATATTGCCATGCGAAAAATCACGATCGTTCAAGGCGAACAGCAATGGTCCGGGGATATGGCCATTGGCCTTTAAATCGCGGTCGGCATAAGGTTTATAGGTCGTTTCCAGCCATTTGGAAATGGCCGGGGAATATCCCTGTTGCCCCAAGCCGCCAAAGGTAACGTCGTATTGGTAGTCGGCCCCATCGGTCACATGGAGGTCTAAATACAAAAGGGGATCGTAGTCGTTCATCACCTGCACCACGGCCTTGACTTCCTCGGTGTCTAGCTTGGCATAATCCCTGTTCAGGTTCAAATTCTTGGCATTGGTTCTCCACCCCATATTTTGGGGACCCCTTTGATTGGGCCTGTTATAGGGGGATGAACGTTCATGGCCGTCAACATTCAATATCGGGATGAACAGAAAATTTACCTTGGCCAAAAGTTCTTTCTTTGCTCCAAAGGCAATGTCGCGCAGCAACATCAACCCGGCATCCTTACCGTCTATTTCCCCCGAGTGGATGCCCGCTTGTGCAAGAAGCAATGGCTTTTCCGACTTTTTTAGGGATTCCGGTCGGATATCTTCATCCGAAGAAGCGATGATCATGAAAATATCCCGACGTTCCAGACTTTTGCCAATGGAAACGATATGCAATAGTGGGGATGCGGAAGAAAGCTTTTTCAACCAATCCATGGTTTCCACATAATTTGGCGTGATCACAAAATCGGATTTTTCCGTGGGCGTTATCCATATATCATCCTGTTTGGCGATCAGGGCCTCGCTTGCTCCGTTCCACTCGGCCACTGGTGGAAGCATCTCTTGGGCTGTTGCAGAAAATAACGCACTACAAAATATAGCGCAGAGCGAAAATCGAAAGAAGGTCGGAATGGTCATGGGAATTCGTTAATATATTATGGAAATCGATGGTTCTACATCATGCGATTGCAATCGATCGAAGATATGAAATATCGAATGGGTTTCATATTGATTCTTGACGGCCTCGACATGGGCTCACCGTGATGGCCTTTAAAGCCCATTCCAAATCATAAAAGCCCTTGCTTTCGCAAAGGCCTGCTATGCTCGTTCGTAGCCTCACCAGGAATCGAACCTTTTTCTGTGAGCCTTTTGTTTAACCGGTTTGCCGCTTTTTCTGGTTAACAATGTTGACGATTTGTGAACTTTTTTGATGGTTTTTCCTCCGTCATTACAAATGTACTCAAATGAATACAAATGGTATGTTTTGGAATTGACCCAACAGAAAATTAGCTAGGAAAAGGTTGTTCTTTAGCTCAGTTCTTTATTAGCGGCTGGCATTATTTTCCAATCTTTTTAATACTTCATTTTTATACGTTTCGCTGATGGGTATTTTTTCTTTTCCAATGGTCAATTCGTTACTTGTGTAGCTCATAATATTGTCCAAATTTACAATATAGGATTTGTGCGTCTGAACAAAATTGGCAGGTAATTTTTCAATCGCTTCCTGAATAGTCTCCCGTGCTAAAATCTTCTGGTTTACACATTGGTAGTTCATATAGTTCCCTTCTTTTTCTAAAAACAATATGGAGGCACTTTCAAGTCTAAACGTTTCAAATCCACTTTTAATAAATATATACTGCCTTTCTTTTTCAACTGCTTGTGCTTTGGATGGTAATATCCTGCTCATTGATTTTGTGAAGCGTTCCAAAGTTATGGGTTTAACCAAGTAGTCCACAGCTTGAATTTCATAGCTTTCTACAGCATATTCTGAATAAGCAGTGGTGAAGATTACCTTTACGTTTTCGGGCAACATTTTTGACAATGAAATTCCCGAAATATGAGGCATATTGATATCTAAAAAAATTAGATCCACAGGCTCTTTTGATACAAATTCAAATGCCTTTAGGCCATTTCTGAATGTACCCACCAATTCGATATTGCTGAAGTGTTGTACATAACTTTTGAGCAGTTCAATCGCCTTGGGTTCATCATCAACAATTATGACCTTCATTTTGTGTTTATTGTTAAATGAACAATAAATTCATCTGTTTCGGAAATCCTTAATTCGTGCTTATCCGGGTAGATTAATGCCAATCGTTTTCTTGTGGCTTCTATTCCTGATCCAAAACCGTTGGCATTGTGAATCATTATTTTATTTATTGAAGTAAACTGAATGGCATCCGGTTTGGACAGATCAAATTCAACTTTTATTGTTGATGGTTTTTCAGGCTCTGTACCATATTTAAAGGCATTTTCAATAAATGGAATAAATAAACCCGGTTCAACTTTCTGCTGATAGCTGCTATCAATCACGTTAAATTGAACGCATACTTCTCCCTCTTCAAAACGTAATTTTTGCAAATCAATATAATTTTTGAGAAATCCGATTTCCTTGGAAATAGGTATTTTTTCAGTTTTGTTGTCCTCGATAACAAAACGCAACAGATGCGAAAGCTTGTCTATAGCGCTTATAAGTTTCGGATTTTCAGAAGGTTTTACCATCGACAAAAGATTATTCAGCGCATTGAACAAAAAATGGGGTTGCAATTGGTTGCGAAGCAGGTTGAGTTCAGCTTGTTTTTTGTCAATAATTAATTTTTGCAAATAAGCAGTGTCTTGAATTGATTTTTTAAACAAACTATATGCTATCGACAGAGCAAAGTAAAAAATAGCGATTCCAAAGGCTATTTGTTTTGGAATAGGTAGTGTTTCCATGAAAAACCGAAATTCGACCAAAAAATAGGTAACAATCAATAAAGCTGTAAAAACTGACAAGCCCCCCCAGGTTTTCGTCTTCGCAGTTCGATTTCTTTTAATCAATAGCCAATAATTCAAATAAAAAGCGAAGAATGAAACCATAATACAAAGTAGCAATTGATACGCCAGGCCATTGTTTCTGACAATATTTACTGTTTCTAATCCATTGTTTAGTTCTATTTCATGTGATTGTATGGAAAAACTGGTCGTAATCAGCCAAGATGTACTGATCCAAAAAAGCACGTGAATAAAGACCTCTATCCAAATTTTTTTCATTAAGCAAAGTTAATACTAAGAAGCTATGAATTACTCAAATGGTACAAATCCCTAGTTTGGTGTTACAAACCAGCCATTTGAAAGTATGTCCCATTGTTTAAGTCTTTCATCACAGATTTGTTGGCATTCATAACTTCGTTTAAAAGTTCATTCACGCTGCATATAAACTTGCTGTATTGGTATTCAAATTAACTAAGCAGTATGAAAACATATCACCGAAAGTCCATTGAAGTCTTCAGAAATACGGCTTGGTTTAGCAGCAGCCTAGTCAGATCAGCCCTTTTGATCATGCTTGTATTAACATACAGCATAGGAGATCTCAAAGCACAGGATCAACCGCCTCAGTATATACGAAATGCCGTTCAGAGTACTGAAAGAATGTTAGATAGTAATACGGATGATGCTCTGGCTAAATTTATTGAGCAGTCCATGGTTAAAGATATTAATCGTGATCGAAGCGCCTTATTAGATTCGCTCAAAAACATTCGGACGGAAATGAAAGGCCTGCGTGATGGTATCTCCATTGAGGCTGAGGCGGAAGGTTTACGAATTATCATGTCGGATGGAAAAGTTGAAAGACATCTGATGATCGTGATGGATGAAAAAGCAAAAGCCATTTCCCGCCTCTACCTTGTTTCGAGTCCTACATCTTTGAACATCAACATAGAAAACATAGCTGAAACGTTCGATCAACTAGAAAGGGATGGTGTGGCTGGTTTAATATATGTAAAGATCAATGGTGAAGTCATCATTAAACGTGGATTCGGCTATGCTAACAGGGAACTTGGAATACGCAATGATTTGAATACAATCTTCGGTACCGGTTCAAGGCCGATTGATTTTACTGTTGCGGCTATTTACCTGCTAAATCAAAGAGCTCTCATTAATATTGAAGATAATATCGGTAAATATTTCAAAAACGTACCCAAAGACAAATCCGCAATAACGATTCAACACTTGTTATCGGGTCAATCGGGACTCCCTGATTTTTTCCATAATGATGAAGACTGGGATCCGGATCTTGCGTGGGTTGATCGCGAAACTGCTGTTAAACGCATGCTTTCACAAGAGTTACTTTTTGAGCCGGGAACAGAAGGTCAGCATTCACATGGCGCCTTTGGATTGCTCGCAGCTATAGTTGAGATTGTTGTAGGTCAGAGCTACTACGACTTTATTAACAAAAACTTTTTTGAACCTGCCGGTATGCAAAGAACAGGTGAATATGGAGAAACTAAAGGGCTTTCCATACAAGATTTTGCCGTTGGAGGAGGGCCAAAATTTGTTGGTATCCCAAATATCCCGCCTAATTGGGGACCTACATCCTGGCTTGTGAAAGGTAGCGGAGGAATGTATTCTACGTTAGATGATTTGTTAAAATTCTACACATTGGTTCGTTCCAATAAAGTTTTGGATACTGAACACAATAAATGGTTTACAGGAGCTTCATTTAATCTTGATGGCTCTGATCGTGGATTTGAATTGTTCAGTGCATTCCTTCCATCTAACAGCGAAATCTATCTTTTCCTGAACGATTCAGGTAATGCGGAAATCCGCCATGTATTTCGTGCACTTGAGGATTTGATCGAATCAGAAAGGAAATAAGTGGTGGATTTTTTAACGAACGAAAAATAACAACTAAAACAATAAAAGATAACTATATGAAAACCTACTTAGTATATTTTTTCCTCGTCATCTTTTCTGCAACTAGCCTACTGGCTCAAAATAGGCCACCAGCTGAAGTGGATAATACCATTCGCGCCACAGTTCAACTGATGATGGGGCCGGATGATGCAGACTTTTCTGATTTTATACAAAGGAATTTTTCTAAAAAAGGCAAATTTTCTGGCAGTATTCAAGAATTGGAAAATAACCTAAAGAAAATCAAACAAGCTACACATGGTGCGGGAGGCGTTGATATAGCGGTAAGTAATGAGGTGTTTAGGATAATTTTTTCCGAAGGGGCTAGCGCTACCCTAGTATTGATTTTTGATCCGGATGAACCCGGTAAAATAAAGTTGTTAGACTTGGCCAACACCGACCCTTCCAAGATGTCTGACCAGGAGAAGTTTGAAAATGCGATGCGTATGCGGGTTCAAAGGATGGAATCACTTGCTACACTGGAGATGGAGTCTGAATTTGTTGAATTTATTAAGGAAAACTTTAGCCCAGGCTTTATTTCAACCACAGATCGGAATGGACTTATTCAGGATTTGAAGTCTGTGGGTTTAGCTGCCGCAACTTCCTCCGTCATCAATGTCAAACCTGGATCAAGTCAAAATGAGGCTGTCCTTGTATTAAAAGGTTCCAAATCTGCAGAGGTATCGTTTTCAATCGAGGATGTTGATCCTTACCGTATCGATAGATTCGTTGTAAATACGAATGTTAGCGCTTTGGACGATGACAACACAAACGCGTTGATTGCACTTAATTGGAAAACGTACAAAGACGTACTCCTAGAGGAAGCATCCAAAGGGTTTTCTGGTGCTGTATTAATTGTACGAAATGGAAAGGTTGTTCATCAACAGGGATACGGTTTTGCCAATAAAAGCAATGTACTTAAAAACAGCAGTAAAATAATATTTGATGTCGGTTCTGTTCCAATTGACTTTACACGGGCAGCAATTTTAAAATTGGTAGATGATGGGAAGATTTCATTCGATGACCCTATTGATAAATTTATCGATAATGTGCCTGCCGATAAGAAACGAATGACCATCGAACACCTCATGACTAATAAATCTGGCCTCCACAATTTTCATGGGGACGATTCAAAGGATGTTGATCATGACCTTTCTTGGATTAGTCGTGAAGAGGCAATAAATAGAATGCTAAGCCGAAAGCTATTGTTTGAGCCTGGGTCAGATGTTTCGCCTTCCCATTCTGGTTATGGACTACTCGCAGCCATTGTTGAAATAGCAAGTGGCAAAACTTATGAAGCATTTCTTAATGAAAACTTTTTCATCCCATTGAAAATGAAAAATACTGGGCCTTATGGGGATGAATCAGGACTTAATCCGCTAACGATGGCGGTAGGCTATGGAAAGCAAGCCAGCAAGCCAAATATTCCCACAAACTGGGGGGCTACTTCGTGGCTCGTTAAAGGGAGCGGGGGTATGGTATCTAATCCTACTGACCTTTATTTATGGAATAAGGGTTTGCATTCAGGAAAAATATTATCCCAAAAAAGCAAGGATTTATATAGTCAGGGTAAGATATCAATAGGGGGTAGCGAGCGTGGCTTTTTTACTGCCTATTTACGGTCGTCAGATAACACAGTAATTATCTGCAGCAACTCAGACCGTGCTGAATACCCCGATGCTATGAGACTTTTTCAGTCTCTGGCAAGTCTGTATAAATTGAAATGATTTCTTCCCGCTTTAAATCGCTGATCTGATGATTCATTCTTTAAAACGCTTACTATAATTAAACAATACAATTATGAATGAACAACTCTTAGACACCTGGAACATTCATCATCGGATCAACTTGTATTTATTACAGGAAATAATTGAAGGTCATCTTGGTGATCAAGCGGCCTCAAAAGGAAGAAGTGTCGGGGAGCAGTTCGCCCATATTCATAATGTGAGGTTGATGTGGATAAAGCAAGCGGCACCGGATTTAATGAAGGGACTGGATAAGATTGAAAAGGAGGGAATTACAAAAAAGGACCTTTTGAAAGGTCTGGAGAAAAGTGGAAAGGCAATTACCCAATTATTGAAGTCAGCACTTGATACAGGTAAACTGAAAGGGTTCAAACCCCATCCGACAGCGTTTCTTGGTTATCTCATTTCACATGAATCTCACCACCGTGGTCAGGTAATGCTTTGTCTCAAGCATAACGGCCATTTGGTAAACAAGAAGACACAATTTGGATTGTGGGAGTGGGGAGTTCGTTAGAGTACGCGCAGCTGTCATGTCAAAAAATAGCAATGAATTACGAAGTTAAAATTGTTCAGCTAATATGATCCTCAGAAACCGAAGACAAAGTCCAATGATCTCAATCGTGGTTCTCTATGTATTACTTTTAACCAATACATATGGTCAGGATATATCTCGAAGAGCAATAAGGGGCTTTTCTTTTGAGTTTAATAAAAGCAGCCAAGGCGTTTTAGTTTCTTCTATTGACAGGGAATCAGGTGCTTATAAATCTGGTCTTCGCGATGGAGATATCATTGTGTCGATTGATGGTGTCAAGATAAATGACTACCAACAAGCCGATAGGCATCTTTACACCTTAAAGGCAGGTAAAAAGTATATTTTCAACGTGGAGAGGAGGGATGAGAATCTTGACCTAAATATTTCTTTTGCGCCACTTCCTAAAGAGGAATATCCTGCGACTGAAGTTGAATATGGATCGATTACGTTTAACGGAAACAAGATCAGAACCATTGTGACAAAACCTAAGTTACTTGTTGCTGGTAAGTTGCCAGCTGTTTTTCTGGTGCCTTGGCTTTCTTGTGGTTCTGTTGAGATCACGGGTGACCCTGCTGACGGCTTTGATCACATCATTAAATCTTTTGCCAGCAATCCTGAGGTGTTGTTTTTTAGGGTTGAACGTATGGGTGTTGGTGATAGCCAGGGTATGCCATGTTGTGATCTGGATGCGGAAACAGAGATTGCGCTTTACAGGCAAGCCTTACAAGTTCTACTAAAAAGAACGGATGTTGATCCTGACCAGGTATATGTCCTTGGCCTAAGTTTAGGGATGAGCCTGGCGCCAATCGTTGCGGAGGATTTTCCCGTAGCAGGTTTTATGGTTAGTGGCGGAACGACACAAACCTGGTATGAGCACATGTTGGAGTTTGAGCGGCATCGATTACAGCTTAGTGGTGTGCATCCGGATACTGTAAATGCGAATATGAAGTTGTTCATACCGTTTTATCAGCAGTATCTGCTAGATAGAAAAAGTCCGGGGGAAATCATTGAACAGCAATCGCAGTACGCTTCGATTTGGTACGACATGCCATACCATCAATTTGGCCGCTATTACACTTACTTCTATCAAGTGCAGCAATTGAATTTTGAAAAGTCCTGGGCAAATGTTCAGGTTCCTGTTATAGCTATCCACGGAGAATATGATTGGGTCATGAGTTTGCAGGATCACCAACGAGCAGTAGATATTGTCAACGCGTCTGGTAAATCCAAGGCGGAGCTGGTAGAGGTTCCAAAGGCTAATCATTTGCTTAGTACCTTTGCTACAAGAAAAGATGCCTTTGATGAAGTCAATGGTGAAATCGGTGTTCAGGCTTATCATTATATGTGGAGCTGGTTACATGAAAGGTTAATAAAATAAAAATGAATAATAGATTTAGTTCAGGATGTCATTTGACAGTTTTTGTTTTGACTTTCTTGATTTTGAGTCCCACCGAAAATGCATTTGCGCAAACATTCGTTGGGGATCAAAATGATATAAAGATTATTCTTAAAAATATAGATGATTTTTCACGCTTCTATATGAAGCTTGATTATGAAAGCATTGTGAATGCGTACACTGAAGATGCTGTAATAATGCCACTGGGAGCTGATATTATTAGCGGGAGGGAGGCAATAAGGAAACAATGGACGCTTCCAATTGGCGTTAAAATACCATATCATAAAATATCACCGGTCGAAATAAAAATTGTTGGAGAGTATGCTTACGACCTTGGGTACTATGAAGGTAGGACAATGCAAAAGGATGGAAATGAAATGTCATGGAAGGGTAAGTATCTTATTGTATGGAAAAAGGTTAACAATCAATGGAAAATATATGCCGATGCCTGGAATAGAATTAACTGATATCTGATATCTGGTATCACAAAGCGCAATCGACATTGTGAATTCGTCCGGTAAAGCTAAAGCAGAGTTGGTAGTGCTTCCAAGGGCACATCATTTATAAGCACGTTCAATATAAGAAAAGATGCTTTTGACGAGGTCAGTGGCGAAATTGATGTGAAGGCATATCAATCTATTGGTGACATGAGTTCGATACCTTGAATTAAAATGGTCGCAGTTAAAGAAGGTGTAGTTATTGATGAGGAAAAGTCTAATGCAGCGATCACCTGATTATGCTCGTTGAAATTTGGAGAAAGAAAAATGTAAAACTTAGAATGGAGCTTCTTTGAATTGTGTGCTCTTATTTCAATTCGGCCATCGGCAATATCACTGATGAGTTGGATAATTCCTTCCTCAATGTTCTTACCGTATTTCGAATTTAGTATTTCCTCCTGGATTGATTCAATGAAAGATTTCTTGGTGTCTTTTGCATTAAGGTTGAATAAAAGACCTTGTTTCTGAGCCAATGCAACAAATGGATCAACATTGATTCCAGCAATAATTTTTACTTTTAAATTGGCTGGAAAATGTTTACGAATTGCGAAATAACCGGATGCTCTGAAATAACCAATAACAGATTTGAAGTACTCAATATTCTGCATATGCTCAAATACCCCTACAAACTTTTTGTACAGTGTATTCTCGCCTTGGTTAGTAAAAAAGTTTGATGCCATTAAAAAATTCCTGTTGTGAAATAGCGTTAAATATAATCGAAATTGAGTTGATTTTGGCACTTTTGATTCAAGCAACTGATGAGGTAAGTTGATAGGATCAGAAAATTACTAGTTTGGAACCGATGAGCGCGCTGGCTCGGCCCAAAAGCGGGGTGGCGCGTAGGGAAGTGGGTGGAAGCATTTTTGGGCCTAGATTTTTTGTTTACTTTTTCATCAATGGAAAAAGTAAAAGCCCAGCGGCTTGAGCGTCAACGAATAATTCCTTGGACACAAATAGTTAAGAATCAGAACATTTATCAAATAGATCATTGAGTGATGGATCAAGCATGTGTAACGCTGGCTTTGGTCTGAGCCAGGCTTTGTGCGGCCAGCAATTACCTATGCTTGGCGGGCTGGCGCATTACCTACGCGTTGGCAAAAAACTTTCATGCCGTATTGTTCAAATTACATAGACACTCAAGGACGAGGAGCGCTTGGCCCGGAGAAGCGCGGCCTTGAGCGGCTATTTAATATAACGTCAAATTATGTAACTGTGCGTTGGCATGTGCGCAAACAATCCGAACTTCAACCAGAACCGTAAACCCCCAGACACGTATTGAAATGGCCTGTGTCCATAATCCGCAATACAAGGCACTGTATGAAAGATTAGTCACAAAAGGTAAAAGCAAGAAACTTGCCCTTATCGCTGTTTGCAATAAACTGATCAAGCAAGCCTATGGAATATCAAGATCGGGGTTGGATTATGATAGAAACTATATTGGAAGATTGAGCTAAATTTTATTTGTTTTTTAGCTCAGTTCATTGTTGGCACTTATTTTTAATTTATTCTTTACTATTAAAAATCCAGTAAATATCAACATTCCGATGCTGGATAATAAATGTACCTTTTTGAAATCCATATTCAATTCAGGGTAAAACAGCAATGCGATTCCTGCGTTAATTGACAAGTGGAATAAAATTGCAATAAGAACACTTCCCTTTGAATTAATTACTAACCAAGTAATTATTATGGATAGACAGATTAGCATTGTAAAATAGGTAATGACAGGAATTAAAGATATTGGTTCTCCACTAACCAAGGTTCCGAATGGTGCCCACCATAGTGGAATATGCCAAACAAACCATATAAATCCGATAATGATCGCACTTGTCAAATTTGAATATCTTTTTTGAAATTCGGGCAATAAAAAACCTCTCCATCCAAGTTCTTCTCCCAAAGGTCCAGCATACGATCCCGCTAATAATATTGTTGGTATCGATAGATATGCCATTTTATCAAAACCTCCAATCTCTCCAATAAACTGGCTGTAAAGTGCAATACCAATAATAACAAATATTAGAGGTAAAAGAATTAGGTATACATAATATTTTAAAGGGACTTTCCATATAAAGAGCTTTTTGATTAATTCAAATACTGCCATAGGTCCATCAAAGAATAGAGTTGTAATTATTCCGGCAATTGTTGGTCCATATACCCCAACAAAAAAGAAAACCAAAAATTTATTGATTGCCTCTTGATTAATTCCGTCTGATAGGTATTTCAGTCCAATAATCCAAAGTATCCAAGACCACAAAAAGGTCAGTAATAAAAAGACAATTAATTTTTTTCTATTCATTTTTGTAAATAAGTGCCAACGGCAGTCTGTCTAAAAACCCTGTCGGATTCTTTAAATATAATCGAAAATAATCCTTTTGCCTGGTGGTGGGCCAAAATGTGCGGTTCCGATTTTGAGAAGGTACTTGTCCCGAAAACGGACGACAAGCTTCTTCAGGTCCCTCAAAATGTCGACCAAAGGTGCGTATACCGACAAATGGCGATGTTTACCTATCAGGTTAAGGATCCTTTTGAGGTTGTAGGCGATAAAGATGAGCCCTACATCGGCCGATGCCCTTGCCTTGGTCCTTTTGGTCATCAAGTGATCGAAACCCCATTGCCTCTTTATGGTACCGAAGGGATGCTCCACGATGGCCTGTCTTCTTTTGTAGAGTTCTTGGTCCCCCGCCACCCTTTCGGCATTTTGCTCGATATATTCCTTGAACTCGCTTCGTTGGATGATCTTTCCGTTCTGTTTTGCGGTGGTACAGAGTCCGCGCACCGGACAGCCCTTGCAGGCCGTCGTTTTATATTGTTTGAAATAATAGTTGCGCCCTTTGTAACGGCTACCGTTGCTCTTCAGGACATGCCCTTGGGGGCAAGTGTAGGTATCGTCGCCTTTGTCGTACGCGAAATGTTCCGCGTTGTACGCCGGGTCGGGCGCCTGTGATGCCCTTCCGATCCCCGGAACGGCCACCAAGGTATCGATGCCCAGTTCGTCGGCTATCTTGAACTCGCTCCCGGTATGGTATCCCTTGTCATAGAGTGCGGTAAAGCCGTTGGTCCGTATGATCGTCTTGGCCCGCCGCAGCATGTTCCCCATGGCCTTGGTATCGTTGTTCCCTGTCACCTTGTAATCGATAGGTATGCAATGTTTCGAGTCCACGGTGGACTGTAGGTTATAGGCCACCTCGGTGATGTTGTTGCGCACTATCATGTGGCGGCTCTCCGGGTCGGAGGTGGAGATCTGTTCCTGCCCGGATTCCTTGAGCTCGCGTTCCAGTTTCCTGTAACCTTCCCTTCTTTTGCGGTGCTCTTCCATATCGTTTTTTATACCGTCCCGGTCGCCGTCGCCTTGCTCTAGCTGTCCTTGGTACTCTTCGAGTTTTTTGTCGATGTAGGCGATATGGCGGTCTATCTTCTTTTGGTTGTAATTGTTCTTCTTGCTGTTCTGGGCGCGCAGTTTGGTACTGTCCCCGGCGATCAACGTGGTACCGATAAGGCCGAAGTTGCGTGCGATCTCGACGGTGGCGCGGAAGACCCTTTTGATCGCCCTGGGGTTGTCCCTTCTGAAATTGCTTATGGTGTTATGGTCGGGGGCAAGGCTCTCGAGCAGCCACATTACCTCGATGTTGCGCTTGCACTCCTTTTCCAGGTCCCTGCTGGAACGTATCCTGTTCATGTACCCGTAGATGTAGAGTTTGAGCAGCACGGATGGGTGATAGGCCGGCCTGCCGTTCTCCGGGAAGCTCACCTTGAATCCCAGTTTTCCGAGATCCAGACCGTCCACAAAAGTGTCGATGGCCCTTACGGTGTTGTCCTTTTCTATGGCCTCTTCCAGCGATGTGGGAAAGAGCGATGCCTGCCTGCGGTCGGTCCCTGTGATATGTTTCATGGATTCAAGTTACGGTCCCATGTGCCCCGGGTCAAGATCAACGGACAAAAGTAATCAACAGGGTTATCAAGAAAAGTAGGTTTTTAGACAGTCTGACGGTTTAGTATAAGCGTAGTGCGGGATTAAGAGCACATCACTTTCGGTTTATCAATATTTGTTAATATTCAATCCGTTTAATTTTAGCACTTTAGCCCGCATTAAGCTTATACAATGTTGGCAACTGGCTTTCTGCTTTAATTATTTTATACTTCCTGTAAAATTGACACCCCACTTGATTTATCGCCCGCAGTCCATTCCCACTTTTCATATAATCGTATTTTTCCATTGTCCATTATTTCGGGGCTGGAAAAACAAATGCCAGTCATTAATTCGCCTTTTGTATTTACTTGATGATAACGCATTTCAATATTCCCATTTTCATCTACTAATCCAATTAAATGACCTTTTACAATTTTACCTCCTTCGTATTTCGATGTTAAAATATTTGCATTCTGTTTATATTCGAAAATAGTTTCTTCTGATGTTTCCCCATTTTCTGAATTCTGGACAGGCTTAAACCGCTTGTCGTTATAATTTATTTTGTTCAGTGTTCATTGTTATGAAACTGGCTTATTTCTTTTCTTCTGCTCGAATTATTCGCTTTTTTTACTGACTCCAATAAATCATTTAATAAAGTCCTGTCTAAAATTCGACCATTGATGAATACGGTATTTATGTTGCGTGTATGGGCAATGTTTTCTAGCGGGTTATCTTCTAAAAGGACCAGATTGGCTTTTTTACCTTTAATTATTCTTCCTGCATTGCTCCTTAACCTATCCGCAGGAATTGATGTAGCCGACTGCAAAACTTGCGATGTAGTCATACCTGCTTTACTCATTGCAATGAGTTCATCGTGTAACGAAAAACCAGGTACAGTTGGAGGAAGATTTGTATCGGTTCCAGCCAATATTGTCGCACCACCTTCAGATAAGTTCTTGAGAATGATGGAACATGCCTCGGCATAGGTAGTCCAAAATATTTTCTGCCATTCCTCTTCTTCCTCATCTAAATTTTCAGGCATTTTATACCGATTAACTTGAGGGAGCCAGCCCAAACCTTCGGGAATCATTTCATCCCATTCGCTAATTCCGGGATTTTCATAGACTAATGAGACCTCTTTCAGTACATTGTCCAATTCAAACTTCTGCCGCACAAAGCTTTGGGTTAACCAAAGTGTCGTAGTGACCGAAATATCTTTTTTAATCAATTCAGGAATAATTTCTTTGGTGCGCTTTTCTACGTAAGCCAGAAAATTACTTGCACCCTCTTGATTATCGAACTTTCCAAATTCTCTTCTAAAGCCATTCATTATTTCTTCAAGATGAGAAATGTCTGATTGGTTGGCATTAAATATGTCAGTAAAGGCTAAAGCAAAGGGGATATGTCCTACCACATCCAATCCTTCTGATATAGCCACTTTGTTGATCGCCTCATATGATTTTTTGTTTAAGAAACTGTATATTTTCACAGCATCGTACCCTTGTTTAGCGTAGTTTTTAACCATAGATTCTGCTTCTTTGGCATCTCTGATATTATTGAATCCCTGAGTCCAATTCATCCACCATCCCTCAATCAACCCAAAACTTCCCAATCGTGGCGATGCAATGTACATGTCCGGTCCTATTCTACCTTCCCTTATTTCCTGCCGCCACTGAAGGTGATCTTTTTCACCGATTAATTCTCGGATTTCTGTTACGCCATTCGCAACGTACAGCAGTAAATCATTTTGGCTTTTAAACAGATGCACATGAGAATCAATTAAACCAGGAATTAAAAATTTCCATTTGCCATTGATCGTAGTAATATCTTTTGATGGCTCTAGGAGGGAGTCAATGGCGGTAATTATGCCATTTTCAATTCGAACTGTTTGATTTGGGATAAATGCCGTACCATCTGAAGATAAGATGTTAACATTGGTTATCTCAACTGCTGTATTTGGAGTAGTTATTTTATTGTAATCAACCAATTCTGTAAGACCACCATAAATTTGTTTCATATTACGGTTCGCCAAAAAAGCTAAAACAACGGTTCCAAATACTAAGAGTATAAAGAAGTACTTGACTATTTTTTTCCAGTTCATTTTTTTCTTTAGTTAAGCACAACCTAATTGTGCATGAGGCTATTTGTTATTTAATCGGAAGCAAGGGCCTGCAAACTGTGCTGGCATAAGGCTTCACTTGTTTTATATCTCTTCCAAAATTGATTTTCCGCTCGATTTGTCTCCTGAAGTCCAAGTCCAGTCTTCGTGCAAACGTATTTTTCCACTATCCAAAATTTCGGGTTTAGAAAAACAAATTCCAGTCCGTATTTCTCCTTTGTCATTTACCTGATGATAGTGCATTTCAATATTTCCAGCTTCATCGACTAAGCCTAGTAAGTGGCCTTTTAATATTCTATCACCTTGGTACACTGAAGTTAAAATATTTGCGCTCTGTTTGTATTCAAAAATGGTTTCTTCTGATGTTTCCCCATTTTCTGAATTCTGGACAGGTTTAAATCTTTTATTGTTGTAGTTTATTTTTAAACCAGTATTTAATACTTCTCTTTGAAATAAACATATAGGACCTTCACTATAATGTTTCGGTAAATCACCTACATGATCCAGCTCTTTCGTACCTAGAAAATCAAATCCAAGCTTTCCATAATGGCTGATTAACCCTTCATTTAACCCTACCGTATCCATTCTGACATATTTCAAATTATTCTTAAGGCAATAATCATCCGCCCAATCTAACAGGTATTTTACTAGGTTTTGTCCACGAAAATTTGGATTAGTAGCTATTCTATGGATATATATAGAGGGATCATTATTTGCATTTCCCCAAATTAATTCATCGTCTAAGGTTATCGCCCAAATACATGCTATTTCATCATTAATCAATAGCTTCCATTGTCTTAGGCTCTTAATTTCTTCAACAATCAAATCCCTATCAAATTTGGGCCAAGCAACTTGGTTCTTCGATTTCATAAAAGCTGTAGCGATGCTATATAGCTCGACTATTTTTGAAATATCTGTTAAATCGCTATTCCTTATTTTCATTATTTTATTCAGTTTGTAGTCTATAAAGTTGATCACCCAATTTATTGTTTTTCCGAATCCATCATAATAAAAAGTAGTGCAAGTTCTACTATCCCATTAACCAGAATTTTTTTTATTGACTTAATTCAAAATATCAAAGATCCTTGGCCATTGCTGAAAAATTGAAAAGCTCTTTTCCGATTTGAAAATTAAGAGTTCCAATTTGCTTGAATCCATTTTTTAAATAAAATCTAATAGCTTTTTTATTACCATCATATACCGACAGCCATATAGTATGGAATCCTTTATTTTTTGCTTCTTTCAACAACGTATTCTGTAATTCAAACCCTATTCTATTTGACACAAAGTCATTAAGAACATAGATCTTTTGAAGTTGACACACTCGCTCCTCTGCAAGAAATTCTGTATGGGAATTTAATTTGAGTTTTGCATAGCCAACGGGAAGTTCATCATTAAAAGCAATCCAAAATATATTACTAACCTTTTGAAGACTACTCTGCATTTTACTTACTGAAAATGTTCTTTCGTGGTAGGCCAGTAAGTCATCTTTATCACTAAAAAGGTTTCCAAAGGATTCATTAAAAGTGATTCTTCCTAGTAAAGCGATTGTTTGAGCATCAGGTAGGGTTGCTTTTCGTATGATCAACATAATTATCAGTTTTTAAGTTTTTTAATCGGTACAGATGAAGAATCACGGCTATGATGCACCCAATAACAATGGGTATGGCAGAAATAAGAATACCGTAGATGATATAGATAATATTGGCAATGACCGAGAAGAGTCGTAATTTATATTCGCCTTTGGCATACATAGAATACAGGTTTAAAAGCAAACCTATGTAACCTATGAAATCATATTCCTTCATACTCACTATACTTTTTACAGTACAAGTATATTTTGATTATATTTGACTTGCAAGAGCTGTCAATAATGACATATTAAAATTAGAGGCATGATATTAGAAGGAAAGCGTAAAGCATATAAGATCAACGATAGAATTTATCACTGTGGCACAGATGTTACCATGAGTTTTATTGGTGGCAAATGGAAGTGCGTGGTATTATGGTATTTAAGAAATGGCTCATTGCGGTTCTCTGAACTCAAGCGATTAATTCCTGATATAACCGAAAAAATGTTGAGTCTTCAATTAAAATCTTTGGCGGAGGACAGTTTGATAGAGCGTCATAGTGTCGGAGAGAAAGCTCCATTTTTTGTTCACTATCATTTAACAGAATTTGGAATGAGTCTGATTCCAGTAATTGAAGTCATTACTCAATGGGGAATAAAATTAGGGAATAATGAAGGAGAAATAATTGAGGTTCAATAAGTATTGTCAGCTTGTTGCCAACGGTTTTCGGCTTGGCGATGTGGCGGATTTTTAGCACTAAAGCTCAATAGATTTACTGCTGTTGAACCTTGCACAAATGTTTCATAGAAGCACTTCAGCCGTCATATAGCCAAACCGATGTTACCTGCTGGCGATTTTGTCTGTTTAAAGTTTAACTCCATATCGGTCTGCAAGTTTTTTTATGCTGTCAATATAATGTTGGTTAATGTACGTTTTAACTTTCTCTTGTCTTGTCCCGTCTGGAAAAACAATAGTGTCAGTGATCGTTTGTGGTTTTAATGAGTTTTGATGATGTTCAATTATCGTTTTTTGTCCTTTCTCTATTTGGTCTGTCAACATATAAAATGCTGTCAAATAATATGGTGAAAGAGTCGGACTAATATATTTTTCGTCCTTAGCTATTAATTGTTTTAGAGTGTCAAGTGAAATGTAATTGTCAAACATTGGCTTTAGATATTTTTCAAGGTCGGTTTTAATTTGTTCAGCAGTTTCCTTAACGTCAATGTTTTTTGATAGTGTATACCAATGGTCTCTGTTGTGGGAAAATGTTCCAAGTCTGTTCTGAATAAAGCAGTCATAAGTTTTTGGGAATTCATTTACGACTTCTTTGTCGGCAAGAATAGAAGAAATGTCTGCGTTGTAAAATCCAAAATTAAAAGTGAACATAACATTATCGTGGTAAGAATTCCATTGACTTTTCTGCACATTAAAACATTGAATTATGTCGTTTGTCCGTTTAGCGAAATGTAAAGTCTTTCGCTTAAAACCAAGCTCTTTGAAAAAAGGTAGAATTGTCCCTTTACAAATTTCGTCAAATTGAGATTTTAAAATTTCTGTCATACTGTGCCGGTCTTTTCGCTTGCAGGTAACGGGCTATGTATGATCAGTTGCGATTTTTAGAACGAGAATTGTCTATCGGTATTGCCGATAATCGATTGCAGGAATTTCCATGCGGAAATTCCGCTAGCAATTGATTATAGCATCTATGTAAAAGCAGCGTGTCCTTTATCTTTAAAGTTCTCTAAAACAAAAAGATATGAAAACAGGACACACTGCCAGACCTAAGTTATTCATTGGTATCGATATTCACAAACGAAGTTGGAAGATTCATTGTTCGACGGATATTTCCGGGGGCAAGACCTTTTCGATGTCACCCTCACCAGAAGGCCTAAAGAATTATGTAGAAAGGTATTCTCCCGATCATGAAGTGGTTACGGCCTATGAGGCCGGATGCTGTGGTTATCATGCACACCGTAGCTTTGAGTGCTATGGTTGGAGGTCTTTGGTAGTGAATCCTGCTGATGTTCATAGAAAGGGCAAGGAGAAGCACACCAAGACGGATAGGATAGATGCACAATTGTTGGCAAGGGAACTCAAGGACGGTCGTCTTGATGGCATCCATGTTCCCGATATGGAGCGCGAGCAGCTCCGCAGCCTTTTTCGCAGAAGAAATGATTTGGTGAAGGATTACCGCCGTATAAAGAGTCTCATAAAATCACAGTTATTGTATTTCGGCGTAATCGTTCCCCAGGAGTTCGACAATAGCCATTGGAGCCATGGTTTCCGTCATTGGCTCGATGCCTTGGAATTCAGTATTCCCCTGCCCGGGCGACCCTTGACAGTCGCATGCGCCAGTTCCGTTTTGTGGACCAGGACCTCAGGGACGTATCAACACAATTACGAAGGTTTTGCAAGACCTATTACAAGAAAGATTATAAGTTGCTCAGGAGTGTTCCGGGAATCGGCGGTATCGTCGCCTGTGGTATACTCTGTGAATTGGGCGACCTGAGAAGGTTCAGAAGTTTGAAGCATTTGTCCGGCTATGTCGGTCTTGCCCCGGGCATCCATCAGAGCGGCGATAATCTTCGGACGACCGGCATTACCAGAAGGGCACACCGGTTGATACGCAGCTATTTTATAGAAGCATCATGGCAAGCGATCAGGACAGACCCTGTGATGCAGTCATATTATAGACAGCATCTGGGCAAGAACGTAAAGAGTATCATCGTAAAGGTAGCCAGGAAATTGCTCAGCAGGACCTTGGCGGTTATAAAAACGGAGACACCTTATGTAGTAGGGGTATTAGAATAATAAAAAACATAAAGTAGACAAATAACAAAGCTCACAAAGAAGTATTTAAGACCTGTATCACAAAACAACGTGGGTGGCTATTTTTAAAAGTAGACCACATATTATAGCAAGTGGCCCGGTCTATTATAGCTTATAATCATACAGATGCTGGTGACCTCCTACAGATGGATCACATATAGGATGCGGAGCAAGTTATATTAAAAGAAAAAAAGGTGGTTTAAACAAAAAAGAAAATATTATTTAACTTTAGAGAACCGGACTAGGGCTTTTCATAGGAGCCGATGTTGTGGTGCGTTTTTCTTTATTCAGTCAGAGTCTTCGTCAATTCTGTATTTACCAGAATTCGCTTTTATCAATATGTAAGGCATACCTATTATTAGTGCCCCAAACATGGCATAAACCTCAATCTGAGGATTGTCCAACCACTCTGTGGCAAAATGTCCAATCACTATTATAATTGCCATTCCCAACAAACCATTCCACATTACGCTAGCTATTCCAGCCGCATCATATTTATTTCTCTCTTCTTTAGGCATTGTGTTATAACCCGCAATGAGGAAATACATTTTTCCGAATTTAATTAATGCACCGGCTAGAATAAATATAACGGCAACTGAAATCATAATTTTTTGGTTTTGTCAAAATGCACCACAACGTTTGTGTATGAAACGTGGCTGGGTTTTCGAAGCCCGTCACTGTCCCACGTGACTGAACTAAATTAAGAAAACCAAACTACAAATTTACACTGCGCCCCAGCCATGTTTTATACATTTTGTTGTGCGCTGCCCATTTACAACTCACTTCATCAATTTGGATCTCAAATCTTCTGCTTTCTTTCGTCCAGCTTGATAGTTCGAATCGAGTTCAATTGCTTTGTCAAGGTAGGTAATCGCTTGCTTACGATACTTATTTGATTGATGTTGTTTTGCCCAAGCCCAATACGTAAAGCTCATTATTTTCCAATTTGCGTAGTCGGGATTTTTCTCTTGTTTCTGAATGATTGATTGGAAGTCAAGTTTGGCAAACTTCGCTTTTGAAAAGAAAAACCAAGGCATATTTTCGGCAACACTTCCTCTCATAAACTCAGGACAGTAAGACACACTTCCATACTTTTCTACTGCGCTTTGAAATTCTTTAAATGCATCACCTAATAATTTTAGCTTTTTTGTTTCAGCACTAACCAATGATAACGCAGAAGCTCTATAGGCAGCAATGAAAGGCATTAATTCCGGTTTTGTGTCTGGTGAAGTAAACAGTTCAGTTAAAACGTCAAAACTTTTCTTAGCGTATCCTTTATATTCTGTTTTTGAAAAAAATGATAAATTCAACGCGGTTTCGTGATAAATAATACCAAGTCTCGATTTATTCATTTCAGTTGGATTTACTTTGTAAGATTCTTCAACTTCAATAAGTTTAAGTTTCAACACTGTTGTGTCAATAAGTTCCATCACATCGTCCAATTGATGCTCAATGCTTTTGACTTTGACAAAGTCAATTTGTTGTGCAGTTGCACTGTTAAATGTTGTCATAGTTGCGATCGTTAAAGTGATTAATAATTGTCTCATTTTGTTTTATTTAATGAGGCAAAGGTCAGTCAACTTTCAACTAAGAGACGATGACTTAAGTTAAGATTTTCTCTTGGTTACTATTCTGTTTCTGATTCGGCTCAAACTCTCAGGGCTAATTCCTAAAAAATTAGCAATGTATTTTTGTTGAACTCGTTGGAATATGTCGGGGTGATTTTTTATTAAGTTCAAATAACGTTCTTCCGGTTTGTCACTGGAAAGAGACATTGCAATTTCAGTTGCCCTTTGAGCCACTTGTTCCGCCATCAATCTGCCAAAGGTTTCATATTTGCCACATTTTTCATAGAGTTCAATAAGCTTCTGTTTTTTGATAACAAAAACCGTAGTGTTCTCTAATGCTTGCAAATTCATGATGCAAGAAGTGCCATAAGTAAAACTTTGAAAATCTGTAACCCAACTATTTGCAAAAGAAATGTCGCAAGTTTTTTCTATTCCATTCTTTAAATGGAAGTGTCTGATTGCGCCTTCTGAAATAAAAGCAATGAAGTTGCAAATCTTTCCATCCGTCAAAAGGAAGTCCTTTTTGTCAAGGAGGGTAGATTCAAAATACTTGTCAATAAGTTCAAGTTCGTTTTTTGTCAACGGAACAATTCGCTTACAATATTCCTTTAATTCGTCAAACATACTGTCGTCAAAATGGGTTGCGCACAACGTTAAAGCTATGATTACGGTGCGGGAAATCCGTTAGGATTTTCCGGTGCGGAATCAAGCTAGTTAAAAGTAGGGAATTTCCTTAAAATCGAAAGCAGCACTGAATTATAGCTAGTGTTAGCGAACGTGGTGCGGCCCGAACCATAGGATTTCACAGACCTCACATTTACGCCCAGATCCTTTTTAAAATGGTTTCTTCCGTCCGTCCGACCGGCCCTGGCAGAGCAGCGCCGACCAATCGACATGACCTTTTTACCTGGCCGACAGTCCGAAATCCGTCCGGCCCCGAGCCTGAAAAAATAGGAGGGTAGCCTGTCAAATAAAAATAAACTGGAAAACCTGCCCGAGCCCAAGAAACCATTTTAAAAAAAGCCCGAAGAACCGGGCCATCGTCTTTTTTTAAATTACCCGCACAGATTGCGTACCTCTTTGCATTTTTAAGGCACTATGTTCGCTAACGCCCCGCTAAACGCAGTGACGTCCTGGATTTTAAATCGTTGTGTATCGAAGATACATATAAGATTTAAAAGACAGATAGGACGTTGCCAAATTGCTTTTAGCGATTGTTGTGTGGAGTGGACGGTTTGAACCGGCAGCGCCAAAGCTGAATGTTGGTAGGGTGGATAAGCAATTTGGTTTAGCGGGGCGTTGTGTCGAATTTCCTTTGTTGCGGGGCTTTGCGGAGCAAAGTATAGCACCATAGGTCAGCTTCAGCTGAATTCGACACAACGATAGGTGTATGATCTGTGGCCCTTATTCACAACCTTGCTTTGGGCCATTGATTATACAGCGTGTTGTTGGCCGTTTTATTTTAATTTTCAGCTTTTCTAAAATTAAGAATAAAATAAGGGAACCGTTCTCATTGCCGAACATGATATAGCCATTTTTTATAAGCTTCCCCAGCACTATGGTTTTTAGTCCACCGACTAAGAACTGTCGGGATGGGAGATATATTATCCGTTGTTTTTTGTTATAAATCCCGATAAAATTGACTTTGTCAAAAATTTTACCGTCCTTGATTCAAGTAGTTTTTAACGTGACAACGTTTTGATAGCGAGCTCTCAACGCTGATAAGATAAACTACTTGGGGCGGTACCTTCCTTAAAAAAGTCGGCTATCTCCCCACAAATAAACAACGGCCGATTCCATTTCATGCAAACCTTGGAAAAAATGTCCCTGCGGCACTTATAATGTCTAGTCCTGAAATATGGCTACAGGTTAAAAATAGATTTACGCTGTTAATTTATATACCATATTCGGTGTTTTGTATTCTAAAGATAGATGTAATCTTATTTCGTTGTAAAGTTGATTGCATTTTTTGTTGCTCTTTTGGCGTGTTGCAGGCTATCAAAGGTCTGGTCGAGATAAAATTCGTCTTTTAGTATGCCATTTACCCTTTCCGCCACGGCATTTTCATAACAATGGTTGTCCTCTGTCATACTTATTTGAATGTTGTTTCTTTTAAGTATTTGGGTGTATACATTGCTACAATATTGTATTCCTCTATCGGAATGGTGAATAAGTCCGGTGATGTCTTGAGCTTGATATAGGGCTTTATTCAAGGCCCTTTCACAGCCTTTAAGTTCTAAGCTGTTGCTGATGTCATATCCTACGATTTTACGCGAGTACATGTCCGTAATGAGAGCCAGGTAACAAAATCCCTTGATTGTTCTAATGTAGGTTATGTCGCTTGCCCAGATTTGGTTTGGTCTTGTGGCACGCAGATCTTTTATGATATTGTTGTACTTATGGAACCTGTGCAATGAGTTCGTTGTTTTATAGCTAGGTTTCTTTCTAAGTGTTAGCATATTGTACTTTCTAAGAATATTAAATAATGTGTCCCTGCCTACTTTAAGGTTGGCTTTGTCAAACTCATCTTTCAAAGATTTTTTGAGTTTGCGCACGCCTTCTCTGGGGAGGGATTTGCGTTTTTGCTTGACTATTTTCAATACCTTATGTTCAAGTTTTGAACGTTTGTCAGCTCTACGTTTATACTTGTAGTAAGCATCACGTTTAAGGCCGAAGCAGGCAGTAACAGTTGACAAAGAAGCAAACCCCTTGGACTTTTCCCTAGCTTTTATCAGGGCTTTATATTTAGCTTTTTTTTTAGCTCCAGGACAGATTTATAACCAAGTTGTTCAGCGGCCACCTCAAGGTAAGATTCGTCCACTAGGGCATCCATATCCTTTTTCAGGAGCAGTTTTTTAAGCTGTTCAATCTCTTTTTGAAGCTCTTTGATACGGGTTATTTCATCTTTTGTCTTCACGGTCACACGGGTGTTCATAAGGTCTTTACGATTATACTTTTTTATCCATTCATTGATGGTAGTAGGAGCAATACCGTAGGCCTTACCTAGTTGGTACTTGTTCAGTTTTCCGGTGGTAAGTTCGTCTAAAATTTTGAGTTTGAAAGATTCGGAATACCGTCTGATCACTTTGTCATTTTTGTACATAATGTTTAAAATTATGTAGCCTTTATTCAGGACGGGTCATAATGGCCTCCAACGGTTCGTGTATGATTAGTTGCGGACTTTTCCAACGGAAAATGTCCGCCTGACTCTAAAGATAATTATTTGCAAGGATTTCCATTTTGGGAAATCCGACCGGTTATTTATTCTTTTTGCTGGATATGCGTTTTCACCCATTATCCAATCCAATGTTTGAAACGATTCTTTGTCTAGATTTTTTAAACTCAAGTAAGACCCAACTCTGAATATAGAAAAACTTATTTTCATCGATGGGAATCAAAATATCATAAGTTTTCCTTCCTGGCGCTAAATAGCCTAAATTATTATCTATGGCTTTTACTTTTCCTACTGGGCCAAATCCAAAATCATAGGTTCCTTCATATTTAGAGAGTTCTTTTATGTTGACATCTATTTTCTGATATATATAATTTACTGGTATTTTGTATTCTTTATTTTTATAAATCCGATATATATCTTGCGAAATAGGTAATGCTAAATTAGAATAGTGATTCCCAAGAATAATAATTGTCAAATCTTCTTCTATCCTATGAGTAATTTGATGACAAAAGCCCTGTACTCTTCCGTTCGCTGTAAAAACATTTTCTCCGTCAATGCTTCCGAAGTTTGGTAATTCTTCCAGAGTTGATTTTAATAGCTGTCCCTTAATAAGGGATTGAACAAATTTATTTAAATCTGCAGCAGTTGAATACAATGAACCTCCACCAATTTTTATGCTCATATTTACATACTCGGCATTAATAAGTTGTCCATTTTCATCAAACATATAACCTCGTGCACGATTCTTCACTATTTTGGTATTACTATCCATGCCTGTATTGCTCAAGCCAATCTTTTTGAAGATTTGCAATCGTAAAAATTCTTCATACGAGAGTTCACTGACTTTTTCGATAATAGCGGCCAATAAAACATATCCAGAATTACTGTAGCTATAGCGTTCTCCAGGTCCAAAATCAAGAGGTTTATACTTGAATAGTTCAATAATTTCTTCCAAATCATATGCTAATTTATTCAGTTCATTATAGTTTGGAAAACTATTCAAGTGTGGTATCCCAGACCGATGGTTTAAAAGTTGTCGCACACTAATTTCATTTCCTCTAGGGTAGTCGGGAATAAATTGAGAGAGTCGGTCATCTAGTGAAACTTCATTAGCTTCCATTAGATAAAGAATAGCAACTTCAGTGAATACTTTAGATATTGAGGCAATTCTATATTTGGTTTCAGAGGAATTTTTTATTCCCCATTCATTGTCGGCATAACCATAGCCTTTCTGAAAAACTGGTTCACCATTTTGGTAAATATTGATTAGCCCACTCCAAGCATTCATTTCAAGATAAGGCTTGATATAACTATCAATTTTGATTTCTAATTCTTTCAAATCCTGCCCGCACGAATTATGAGATAAAAATCCAATAAGAATTATGAAAATCGATTGATTAAGGAATTTCATTAGTTTTTATAATTAAACACAATTCTTCATATACCACAAAATTTTAAGAGGACTTCAAATCTTGAATTTACGACTTACTCGGCTATTATTTTTATACATTGTTATCATCAGCTTTCTTTTTAAATTCTCATTTTCCGACACAAAAAGTGGAATTTGTTGTCCTTGCTCGCGAATTTGCAGGGTACACCCTCATGATAGTAGTTTTCAAAATTATCCTGAGAAGAGGTATCAGCTATACAAATATTTGTGATACAAGGTATAATATAAGGCAGATAAAAATCTTGGTTCACTCTTCTTTGCTATTGCCATCAATCTGATTATTGGGTTTTATAATTGTGAACGCAGCAAATCCGACTGCTAACAATGCTGCACTCATCATTACAGGACGAAATTCATTCAGCTCAAAATTAAATATCAACACTTTACCGAAATAGTAAATACTAAGACCTATACTGAGATAGATAAAAAGAGGAGCCGCTTTCGAAAAAAACGAAATCTGTTTCACTCTTGCTTCGCCAGTATTTCGGTTAATTTTTCTAATAATAGTAACCAATGTAAACACAAGATAAGCGTTAACACCAACGAATATTATCATTTGCAAGAGCTGAGTGTTCATACTTCCATCCCAATCAATTAAAGATTTAAGAAAATATGATAAAAACAAAATGATGGCAATACCTATAAAGATTGGATGAACCACGTTGGATAATTTGCCCGACTCTAAGTCATTGTAATTCTGAGTTTCTGAATTTTCCAGAAATTGCTTGATAATGATTACTACTGATACTTGTAAAAGAAAGAATATGCCAATAGTGAGTAATATCAACTCGATTGATGAAAAAACCGGATGAAACAGGAGTAAGGCTAATACCAGAAATCCGATTACTACATTAACAGTATTCTGAAGGTTATACCTTTTTATTACGGGATTAGTTAATAAGGACTTCTTATTGTTTTTTACAATGTTAAACAAGAGAAACCTTGGAAGGAAAAATGAAAGGCCAAGTATTTGAGCGCTAAATACCAGGGCGAAAATTAACTTAACATTCATTATATATTTACCTTTTAGTTGATGATAACGTTTAGGCTATGGTTTCGTAGCGGGAAATCCATTAGGATTTTTCGTTTAAGAAATCCAGCCAAATAAAAGTAAAAAATTTCAGGTTAGGGGAGGGCAGCTATGAATTATAGCATCTATGTAAAAGCAGTGAGTCGAGTATCTTTAATTCCACTAAAAATCATAAAGATATGAATACTCAACAAACTGCCATACCTAAGTTATTCATTGGTATCGACATTCACAAACGTAGCTGGAAGATACATTGTGCGCACTGATATTTCTTCAGGCAAGACATTTTCGATGTCACCCTAACCCGAACAACTTAAGAATTATGTAGAAACATTTTCCGGGATCATCGAAGTTTTTACGGCCTATGAGGCTGGATGCTGTGGTTATTATGCCCATCGGGGCTTTGAGTGCTATGGTTGGCAATCATTGGTTGTGAATCCTGCTGATATTCATAGAAAGGGTAAGGAGAGTTATACCAAGACGGACCATATTGATGCACAGTTGATAGTCTAGGGAACTCAAGGATGGTCGTCTTGAAGGAATCCATATTCCTGATTTGGAACGAGAGCAGCTTCGCAGCTTTTTCGTCAGACGAAATGATTTGGTGAAGGATTACCGAAGAATCAAGAGTCTAATCAAAATCACAGTTGTTGTATTTCGGGGATCAATAGTGTCCCTAGGAGTTTGACAATTACCATTGGAGTCATAAGTTTCCGAAATTGGCTAGATGATCTTGGATTTCACTTATCCCACAGCAAGAGTGACCTTGGATAGTCAGATGCGTTATTTTCCGTTTGTGGATCAGGAACTTCGGGATGTTTCGACTCAGCTCACGGAGATACTGTAAGGAATATTATAAGAAGGATTATATGTTGCTGCGTAGTATTCCCGGGATCGGTGGTATTGTGGCCTGTGGTATACTCTGTGAGTTGGGTGATCTGAGACGGTTTAATAGTGTAAAACACTTGGCAGGCTATGTAGGCCTTGCCCCGGGCATGTCATCAAAGTGGGGACAATCTACCGGGTTACAGGGATTACCCCGAGGGCTCACCGATTGATACGTATTATTTTGTAGAAGCATCTTGGCAAGCCATAAGGACAGATCCAGTAATGCAGGCCTATTATCGAAAGCATTTGGGCAAGAACATAAAGAGTATTATCGTAAAAGTGGCCAGAAAACTGCTCAGTAGGACCCTGGCAGTAATAAAAACAGAAATTCCCTATGTGATAGGAGTTATCGAATAATTAAACGTAAATAAACATAACAAAGCTCACAACACAAGTATACAAGCCCGTATCACAAAACAACGTGGGTGGCTCCGTCCAAGGCGAGGATCACATATTTATAGCAAGTGGCCGGGCTTATTATAACTTATAATCATACAGATGCTGGTGACGTCCCTTAAAGGCCGATCACATATAGGATGCGGAGCAAGTTATATTAAAAGAAAAAAAGGTGGTTTAAGTAAAAAAGAAAATATTATTTAACTTTAGAGAACTGGACTAGGGCTTTTCATAGGAGCCGTTGTTGTGCTTTCGTTATTTTTCTAAATTTTTGATTTCATCATTGATAGAATTTATGAGTGCTTCCACATTTTTTAGTAATTTATTTCTATAATGAAAATTTAATAAAACAATGAGTCTGTTTTTAAAGGATTTTACAAAGTATTTAAACTCTTGATCGGCTTTTAGTGCTTTATAATTTAGCGGCGTTAAACGCGGTTTGTAGTTCGGCTCATTAAAATCATAAACATAGGATTCCTCAAATCGAGTAGAAAATAGTTCTTGAAGTGCACGTTCAGCTTCGTCTAAAACCATAAGAGACTCATTTTTAAGGAAAAAGCTATATCCAGAATCATAGACATTTATTATTTCATCTCTTAAAGAATCATTCTTAATCAAATTTATTCCTTTAGATTTGAGCGTCTCGAAAGCACTGGTAGAATGGACAAACATTACTGGAAACATCATATCTCCAATATAATCTGCTATAGAATCTCTGTAAGGCTGATTATTTTCCAAGTTTTGGATAACTACGTTTGCTGAAGATATACTAGATTGGATTCTTTTTTCATTAAATTTTAAATCTTCCATATCTGCCTCGAGACCAATTTTTAATGCTTTTAATATGTGTAACTCCTCCTCAGAGGCAATGCGATGCTGATTCCAATTATCAATCTGTAAAGCAATCAAAATTCCAATTACAACAAGAACAATTTCTCCAATCGCATACTTTAAATACTTTTGGATACTTCGGTTCGTTTTGTGCCACCCATTTCGGTGTTATAGTGCCAGGCATTTCGGTTTGATCTGTGCCAATTTTGGCTTGCAACGCAATCTATTTCGGTTCGTTTTGTGCCAGTGATATCGGTTAGATCTGTGCCATCCTTGCCGGGAACGGAACCTATAACGTTTCGATCTGTGCCACTTTGAGAGATCAAGTAACAATTACCTTGTCGCTTAAAAACGAGCGATATGGCCAATACACTTGATCCAATGGACTTAAAACAGATTATTTCCCTGCACCTCGACGGGCTGAGCAACCGTAAGATAGGTGCCACCCTGGGGATATCCCGTAATACGGTAAATACCTATATGCGCTTGTTCGGGGCCTGTGACGGCTCCCTTAAAGAGTTGTTGGCCCTTCACAATGGGGCCCTGGAAGCCCTCTTCCCTTCCCATACGACCATAGATAACAGGCGCTACGAAGAGCTCATGCGATGTTTTGAGGGAATCAACAATGCCCGGAACCATCCCGGCTTCACCTTCCTTCACCATTACCGGGATTATGTGCAAACGGCAAAGGACCCCTATGGCTATACCCAGTTCTTGGAACATTACCGGCGCAAATATGCCAAGGCCAAAGGTTCGATGAAACTCGAGCACGACCCCGGCAACGAAATGTTCATCGACTTCGCGGGCAAGAAGCTGCATATTGTTGATAGGGACACAGGGGAAGTGGTCCCGGTGGAAGTGTTCGTGGCCATCCTGCCCAATAGCCAGTACACCTATGTGGAAGCCTGCAGGAGCCAAAAACGGGAGGACCTGATCAGCTGTTGTACCAATGCCCTGAACTATTACGGCGGCGTGCCCAAGGCCATCGTATCGGACAACCTGAAATCGGCGGTGACAAGGGCGAGCAGATATGAGGCGGACATTAATCGTAGCTTTAAGGATTTTGCACGGCATTACAACTGCGCCATAAACCCCGCCCGGGGGTATTCCCCGCAGGACAAGGCCCTGGTGGAGAACGCCGTGCACCTTGCCTATCAGCGTATCTACTACCCCTTAAGGGAAATGGTGTTCTTCTCCCTTGAGGATCTGAACCGGGAGATAAAACGCCTGCTGGTGGCGTACAACGACCTGTTGTTCAAACGAAAGGAGGCCAGCCGAAGGGAACTGTTCCAATCCGTGGAACGGGAATACCTGAAGCCCCTGCCCGAACGTGCGTACGAGCTCAAGGAATATCGAAGGGCGAAGGTGCAGAAGATGGGATATATCTATTTCTCCGCGGACAAGAGCTATTATAGCGTTCCCTACCGCTATATCGGAAAAGAGACCACCATCCATTACACCGGTTCCGTTGTCGAAGTCTATTACCACCAACAACGGATCGCCCTGCACCGGCGCCATCCGGAAAAAGGCAGCTATAATACCAACAGGGAGCACCTTAGCAGTACCCATAAATATTATAGTGACTGGAGCCCGGAGTTCTTTAAAAAGAAAGCGGCCCGACACGGCGACCATGTACTGGGCTGTGTAGAGGCGATACTCGCCAAGGGGGACTACCCGGAGATAGGATATAAAAGGGCGATGGGGGTCATACAGCTCCATAGGGCCTACGGGGCGGAACGCTTAAACAATGCCTGCAAAAGGGCCCTGCAGGCGGATGCCGCCACCTATATGCGCATCAGGAACATCCTGAAGAACAACTTGGACAAAAGTTCCCTGTTCTACCGGGACCTCGAAGAGGACAGGAGCCATATCCCTGACCACGGGAACATACGGGGTGCCTCCGCTTACCGATAATAAATAACTTAAATCCGATACATTATGAACAATGAACAGACGATCGAAAAATTGAAACAGATGCGCCTGGGGGCCATGGCCCAATTGCACCTACAGTACGTAAGGGACAACGGTGTGGCCGACATTACCGCAGATGAATACCTGGCCCTGCTCACGGACCACCAGTGGGAGGACCGCCAGAACCGGAAGATCCAACGTTTGTTGAAACAGGCGGGGTTCGCACAGTCCGCCAACCTGGCCGAGGTGAACTATGCCCAGCAACGCAACCTGGACAGGAACATGTTCGCCCGCCTGGGAACCTTGGATTTTATGGCACGGAAGGAAAACATCATCTTCACCGGAGCCTCGGGAACGGGCAAGAGCTATCTGGCACAGGCACTGGGGCACCAGGCATGTATGATGGAACACAGGGCCATATACGCCAATACGGCCAGGCTCCTCAAAAGACTGAAACTCTGCAAAGTGGACGGTACCTATCTCAAGGAACTGGACAAGATCCTGAAAACGGACCTGTTGATCCTGGACGACTTTGGCCTACAGAGTTTTGACAACCACGCCCGGGAGGCCCTGATGGATATCATCGACGACCGTTACAATAAGGCCTCCACCATTATATCCTCCCAGATACCCGTATCCGCATGGTACGATATTATAGGGGAAAGCACCATTGCGGACGCCATATTGGACAGGATCGTGAACTCCTCGCACAGGTTGGACCTAAAAGGGGAAAGTTTAAGAAAAGGAATTTTAAAAAACGCTTAACACATTTTTTTTGTATAATTGAACGATCTTTCAAAGTGGCACTGTTTGACCGAAACAGGTGGCACCATCACTCCGAAATAGCCATGATGCTCTTAGATTTCTTTTTTCTTGGTATAAATTGAATGAAGTAAATGATTTCTATTCGGAGAACTCAACATTAAGTACTCAAGAAATACTAAATTTAATTAATTCTCACTATGCGAATATTTCTGACCAATTTGGTTACGAAGTAATTCCACCTGAAAAATATATTAACTCAATCGGCAACGGATTTATGTATAATGATATGCCTGAAAAAGCATATGCTTTATTGAATTTGAACATTAAAAATTATCCGAAAAGCATTAAAGCATTTGAATCTATGGGAGATTATTATTTATTTCAATCCGACACTTTAAATGCCATTAAAGAGTTTAAAAATGGACTTGAAATTGGAGAGAAGCCAACGCTAAGTGAAAAATTAGAAAAATTGCAAAATTGAACTCCTTAATAAACCAAAGTTCAAACTATAGGATAGATTTATGCTTTGAATTTTGATCATTTTCGGAATAGTTTTTGTGGTCATTACCCTATGAAAAAGTTGCATGAAAAGCTATGAAACCAACCATAAAATATTTTCATCTACTACTTTTTTTGATTACAACAGTTGCTTTTTCACAGAAACAACAAAATCAAATTGAAGGTGTCGTGACTGACGGCAATACCCCGTTAGCTGATACTAGTATACTAATCAAAGGCACAACTAAAGGTGTTGTTACTGATGTGGTTGGCAAATACGTTATAGAAGCAGCGCCCAAAGATGTTTTGATCTTCACTCACGTCGGAATGAATTCTTTAGAAATAGTCGTAGATGATGTAACAAGAACATTGAATATTGAAATGATACCAGATATTGAAGAATTGGATGAGGTTGTTGTTACGAAGTACAAACGAAAAACACAAACAGATTTAGCCCGCACTTTTTATAGCGACCCAACCATTATTAGATCGAATTCCGGGTATTTGAACCCTCAGGTAGTGGGGTATGAGCTACGAGTGATTGGTGGAAAGGATTTGAACACCAAAGCCATTGATATCTTAGATGCTATTGCAGAACAGCTTCCGGGTGTAACAATTCGTATCAAACTAGGAGAACGAGTACTTTTTACTGAGAGCTATAAGTCTTTGCGAGGTGGAAATCCTGTTATTTATGAAATTGATGGTCAACTTTGGCCACAATCACCAACTCACATAAATATAGAAAGTGTGCTGCGTATTGGAATTATTCCAGGTGACCAAGCCTTAAGGCTATATGGGCCAGAAGCTATTGGTGGTATGGTTGTTATTAATACGGACAAAATAACCTATGGTGAACGAGAAGTTGGCAACAAGCCTTTATCAGGCTAAATTAAGGGGTAACATATATGTCAATGATGCAATTGGCCAAGAAGCAATGCGCAATAATCAACCTGTTTATCTAAGAGATTTATATCAATGTTCGAACGCTGAAGAGGCTATAACCATTTACAACAAACATAAAGCGAACTTTGGAAATTCTTATGTTTTCGTATTGGAAGTATATCGATTTTTTCAGGAACGCTATGGTAATGTAGAAAGCACAAATCAAATTATTAGAGATAACGAATTACTCTTTGAAGAGAACCCTTTGGCATTGAAAGCTTTGGCCTATATTTATCAAAGCAATGGTAATTTCGAAAAAGCCAATGCGCTTTATAAAAAGTGTTCTTACTGCGACCCGATTATGGGCAATCGTATTTAGATTTGGCTAACAGTTACCGGGATATTAAGGCATATAAGAAGTCAGTTGCATTGTATGCGCGCTACAATCATTTAACTGGCAGCGAAATAATAAAAAAAGACTCTAGTCAATTCTTCGAAATTTTTGAAAGAGATTTTAACAATTTAATTGCACTTAAAGGGAATGAAATCAACGCAGATAAAACATTTGAAAATAACATTTTAGAAGAAGATTTTCAAGGCACTCGGTTGGTTTTTGAATGGAATGATGGCGAGGCTGAGTTTGAATTACAATTTGTAAATCCACAGGGTCATTATTATATAGCAGATCATTCTTTGTTTGCCAATGCAGTTGAAGTACAACAAGAAAAACAGATTGGTTACTCATGCAAAGAGTTTCTTATGGATGATTCCCTACCCGGCACATGGCGAATAAATGCCAAATATCTAGGAAATCGAAAGCTTACAGGTAGCTACTTAAAAGCCACGATCTACTATAACTTCGGATTAGAAACCCAAAGAAAGGAAACCAAAGTTTTCAAATTAGAGCTTAAAAATATCAATCAACAGCTATTTTCATTACATATGAATGAAGTTGCTTTTTCCGAGTAATTGATTACGCGCAATAAAACGTTTTCAAATTCGGTCGAGGTATGGTTCTATTATACTATATCTTATTGCTGATCAAGAATATAAAAGAAAGTTCAATAAATCGATGAAAATCCGTGTGATTCTAAAAAAGTATTCAATAAACAAACTTGTAACAGGTTTATTGTTGTTTGGGTTTGTAGTTACAGGATTTTTAGATTTACTCGTGAATAGACAATCTTCTTATTCGTCAATAATGGGAATGGATACCAGTAGAGTTTATTTCTATACAATCTTTTTACTGGTAATAGGTTGTTGGCTACTTTATAAGAAATGGTTTGTAGGTATAGGTTTTATAAGTTTAGCTACGTTTAGCTCATATTTTACTGAATACATTTCTATCCATAATTATTTTGCATCAATAGCGATATATATTGGGATAATTATAGATATCACTACACGAAAGAAAATGAATTGGTTGGTTCCCCTGATCATTATTGGAATATTACAAGGGATTGCATTTCAAACTGGTTGGCTTGGTTATCATATGGTTGGAGTTATGGAATTTTCAGCACTTTGTGTAGGTTCTGCTTTCATAATAAAGACAATAGAATAATGTTTAGGGCATAAAAAGGTAAAAGTTCAAACAAAGGATTCAAAATGAACAACTTTTATAAAACCACTCTTTCAATATTACTGATTTGCTTTTTTGCTGCTTGTGGCCGAAAGGAGAAACTTCCTTTAGACCTGCCAAAAGATTCTGAGAAAAAGATAGAGGTTTTAGTTAACAGAAATGAGGTTGTATTTCGAATAGCCCACCATCTTGCCGAAACGGATAAAGATTTTGCTAGACCCAACCCTGTCCGCGATACTTTGGAATACTATTTTAATGACTATGTGAATCATTCGGTTATTAATACACTTCAGAATGAGGATATCGGATATGATGATGTAGTGTCCCAGTGGCTGCTCCACCAAAAGGAGTTTCCTGATTTTGGGAACTTACATAATGACTCGATAACTATTCAAGAAATGGAATTAGATGGTTATGTCGGAGTAGATACTCTTTATAACAGGATTTACTCCGAACTATACGATTTCTATCAGAAGGCCAATGTAGAAAAGTTCCTAAACGAAATGGACTATTGGTACAGTGGTGCCGTGGATGAAATTAAGCACGCAGCAGACCAGTTTGATGTAGTCCAGCAAATGGAGGAATACTGCCGAATGGAGAATTACCGATATGTGGTCTCCCCTGAACCCCTTTTTATTACGGGTGGGTCAAGAGGTATCGGTCCAACTATCTACACAGAAAATGGAAAGATTTGTTTCCAGTTCATTAGTCCTTCTCCCAATATTGACCTGCAAGGAGTCAATTATAACCCAGTTACTACGGGCTTCGGATATGCGGACAATTCATATATACGAACCATATTGGTCCATGAATTCGGTCACTCCTTTGTTAACCTGGATTTGAGTATTGCTTCCAACAAGGCATTTTTAGAGGAAAAAGGACATCTATTTACAGAGGAAGTGAAAGAGCCATTAAAGCATACAGGTATCGGCGATTTTCACACATATATCGTTGAGCATATTGTGCGCTTATTGGAGATAAGGATTGCCGACCTTTACATAGGAGCTAAAGAAGCGCAAGAACTTAGAGATACGAACAAAGCTTTCATTTGGCTTCCGAAAATGGAAGAATTAATCATCAATGAGTACGAATCGAAACCTGACACCTATAAGAGTCTTGATACTTTTATTCCTGAATTTTTAAGCGTGATCGAATAACCAGTTGCAATAAAATTGGAAATAAGTTCAAATAAAGGATATTACATGGCCATAAAAAGAACCAGTCATATAATTCATGATGATGAAGTTGAAATAGATTCTTTCCAATTGCAAATAATGTTTGGCCCTTCATATAAAGAGGACATAGAAATTGCGGTGAACTCTATATTTTGCAATTGTGGTGCCCAGAGCAAAAGGTTGGTCAAATACAAGAGTTATCTAAATAACCTTAATGACGTTATTTTAAAAGGGTTGTGCAATTCTTGTAATACTATTGCCGCAAGATACATTGAGACCGGAGAGAGAAAGGACATCGAGAAAATCGCAAACCGTATCAGAAAATTAAACAAAGCATAAAGTTCAAATAAACGATTAAAAAACTTCTGATTTTGAACTTGCTCGGAAGTATTGGGACGTATTTTATTTCTATATAAAATGGCACCCATGGAAATCAATTCTGTATTATATGAACGATGGCATTCTAAATTGGAATCTCGACCCTGAAATTTTTACCATAATGGATATCTTTCCTATTAGGTATTATAGCATACTATTCATAGGAGGTCTATTTGTGGCATTCCAAGTGGAGAAAAGTATTTTCAAAAAGGAAAATATACCAGTCGAAAATTTAGAAAAACTTTTTATCTATGTGATTGTCGGAATAGTTTTAGGGGCAAGACTCGGACATTGCTTCTTTTATGAACCTTCCTACTACTTGCAAAATCCATTGGAAATTTTACTGCCAATTCGAAAAATTGCAGATTCTTACCAATTTACCGGTTTTCAAGGCTTAGCAAGCCACGGAGGAACAATAGGTGTAATTATTGCCATTATTATTTATTGCAGAAAGTATAAGACAAAATTCTTATGGGTTCTAGACCGAATTGCAATTGTTGGCCCAATTGTAGGCGCGTTCATCAGGTTTGGAAATTTCATGAACTCTGAAGTTTATGGAAAACCTACAAATGGAAATTGGGGTGTTGTTTTCCAAAGTGGCTATTTCGGAGTGATGGTGCCACCTGTTTCGGTCAAACAGTGCCACTTTGAAAGATCGTTCAATTATACAAAAAAAATGTGTTAAGCGTTTTTTAAAATTCCTTTTCTTAAACTTTCCCCTTTTAGGTCCAACCGTGCCAGGATTATTACTGTTTTATATGGCGTCCGCAATGGTGCTTTCCCCTATAATATCGTACGATGCGGATACGGGTATCTGGGAGGATATAATGGTGGAGGCCTTATTGTAACGGTCGTCGATGATATCCATCAGGGCCTCCCGGGCGTGGTTGTCAAAACTCTGTAGGCCAAAGTCGTCCAGGATCAACAGGTCCGTTTTCAGGATCTTGTCCAGTTCCTTGAGATAGGTACCGTCCACTTTGCAGAGTTTCAGTCTTTTGAGGAGCCTGGCCGTATTGGCGTATATGGCCCTGTGTTCCATCATACATGCCTGGTGCCCCAGTGCCTGTGCCAGATAGCTCTCGCCCCGTCCCCGAGGCTCCGGTGAAGACGACGTTTTCCTTCCGTGCCATAAAATCCAAGGTTCCCAGGCGGTGAATATGTTCCTGTCCAGGTTGCGTTGCTGGGCATATAGTTCACCTCGGCCAGGTTGGCGGACTGTGCGAACCCCGCCTGTTTCAACAAACGTTGGATCTTCCGGTTCTGGCGGCTCCTCCGACTGGTGGTCCGTGAGCAGGGCCAGGTATTCATCTGCGGTAATGTCGGCCACACCGTTGTCCCTTACGTATGTAGGTGCAATTGGGCCATGGCCCCCAGCGCATCTGTTTCAATTTTTCATCGTGCCTGTTCATTGTTCATAATGTATCGGATTTAAGTTATTTATTATCGGTAAGCGGAGGCACCCCGTATGTTCCCGTGGTCAGGGATATGGCTCCTGTCCTCTTCGAGGTCCCGGTAGAACAGGGAACTTTTGTCCAAGTTGTTCTTCAGGATGTTCCTGATGCGCATATAGGTGGCGGCATCCGCCTAGGGCCCTTTTGCAGGCATTGTTTAAGCGTTCCGCCCCGTAGGCCCTATGGAGCTGTATGACCCCCTCATCGCCCTTTTATATCCTATCTCCGGGTAGTCCCCCTTGGCGAGTATCGCCTCTACACAGCCCAGTACATGGTCGCCGTGTCGGGCCGCTTTCTTTTTAAAGAACTCCGGCTCCAGTCACTATAATATTTATGGGTACTGCTGGCTCCCTGTTGGTATTATAGCTGCCTTTTGATGGCGCCGGTGCAGGGCGATCCGTTGTTGGTGGTAATAGACTTCGAACGCAACGGTGTAATGGATGGTGGTCTCTTTTCCGATATAGCGGTAGGGAACGCTATAATAGCTCTTGTCCGCGGAGAAATAGATATATCCCATCTTCTGCACCTTTCCGCCTTTTCGATATTCCTTGAGCTCGTACGCACGTTCGGGAGGGGGCTTCAGGTATTCCCGTTCCACGGATTGGAACAGTTCCCTTCGGCTGGCCTTGTCGTTTGAACAACAGGTCGTTGTGATCATGTATGGACAATGTTTTATCTCCCGGTTCAGCTCAAGGGAGAAGAACACCATTTCCCTTAAGGGGTAGTAGATACGCTGATAGGCAAGGTGCACGGCGTTCTCCACCAGGGCCTTGTCCTGCGGGGAGACCCCCGGGCGGGGTTTATGGCGCAGTTGTAATACCGTGCAAAATCCTTAAAGCTACTATTAATGTCCGCCTCATATCTGCTCGCCCTTGTCACCGCCGATTTCAGGTTGTCCGATACGATGGCCTTGGGCACGCCGCCGTAATAGTTCAGGGCATTGGTACAACAGCTGATCAGGTCCTCCCGTTTTTGGCTCCTGCAGGCTTCCACATAGGTGTACTGGCTATTGGGCAGGATGGCCACGAACACTTCCACCGGGACCACTTCCCCTGTGTCCCTATCAACAATATGCAGCTTCTTGCCCCTGCCAGTCGATGAACATTTCGTTGCCGGGGTCGTGCTCGAGTTTCATCGAACCTTTGGCCTTGGCATATTTGCGCCGGTAATGTTCCAAGAACTGGGTATAGCCATAGGGGTCCTTTGCCGTTTGCACATAATCCCGGTAATGGTGAAGGAAGGTGAAGCCGGGATGGTTCCGGGCATTCGTCGATTTCCTCAAAACATCGCATGAGCTCTTCGTAGCGCCTGTTATCTATGGTCGTATGGGAAGGGAACAGGGTTTCACAGGGCCGCATTGTGAAGGGCCAACAACTCTTTAAGGGAGCCGTCACAGGCCCCGAACAAGCGCATATAGGATTTTACCGTATTACGGGATATCCCCAGGGTGGCACCTATCTTACGGTTGCTCAGCCCGTCGAGGTGCAGGGAAATAATCTGTTTTAAGTCCATTGGATCAAGTGTATTGGCCATATCGCTCGTTTTTAAGCGACAAGGTAATTGTTACTTGATCTCTCAAAGTGGCACAGATCGAAACGTTATAGGTTCCGTTCCCGGCAAGGATGGCACAGATCTAACCGATATCACTGGCACAAAACGAACCGAAATAGATTGCGTTGCAGTTAAAATTGGCACAGATCAAACCGAAATGCCTGGCACTATAACACCGAAATGGGTGGCACAAACTATGCTTGAAGTATCCACCAAAGGGATGATTTAATTCCTAGACATCCAACGCAATTATATGAGGCATTTTCATACCTTTTAATTTTCGGAATATTATTATACATCTTTAAAAAGACAAAAGGGCAAGCCAATGGTCTGGTTTTAGGCGTGCTTTTAGTATTAGTATTTTCGGCAAGGATTGTAATAGAATTTTTTAAAGAAAACCAAGTAGGGTTTGAAGATGGAATGGCTATGAATATGGGGCAAATTTTGAGTGTTCCATTTGTAATTATAGGGCTAGTTTTAATATTTACTCGAAAAAGCCCATGGTTCCCCAAAGAATTGAGCAAACCAAAGTTCAAATAAAGGATTGATTTTGTAAATGGGAACAAAACAAAAATATAACTAATCATTAAAAAAATACCATCATGGGAAAAGGTCAATACGCAAAGAAAAACGTCAAAAAGGTACCGGTAAAAACGGCCAAAGAAAAAAAGAAGAAAGAGATTGAAAAAATCGAAATAAGATGACAATTATCACAATTTCATTCATCTAACAAATTTCAACCAAAGCTCAAATAAACGATAATAATATGAAGTCTAAAGGAAAAATACTTTGTTCGTAATGATGTTTTCTCCGCTTACATTTCTGAACGCACAGCATGAAATTATACCCGAAAAAGGATATACACCCCAAATTGGTGTAATGGTAGATATGCTTGAAGATTTAAAGGATCGAATTATGGAACTTACTCGCGATTTAGATCAAATGGAAACGGATTACTTATTTGATGACAAGGCCAATAGTATTGGGGCTATAATTATACATTTGGTGGCTACTGAAGCATATCACCAAGTTGAAACTTTAGAAGGACGCACTTGGACTGATGAAGAAGCAGAATTTTGGGGAATTGCCGGTGGTTTGGGAGAAAAATCTAGAGACAAACTAAAGGGAAAACCTATAAAATATTATTTAGATCTATGGGATCAAGAGTTTGCAAAAACTTGAAGGTCTGAAAGCCAAACATGAATGGGCGGTTTGCTGTCACCATAGATGAAAGCGTGAACAACCATTGGGTATGGTTTCATGTTTTGGAGCATTCAGCGAATCATATGGGCCAAATAGCATTGGTAAAAAATAGACTACCAAGGTAATCCGGGTAAAGTTCAAATAAGGGACTGATAAATCAACAATATTTGAAGTAATCGCAAAACAGAAATATAATAACTGGTTATAATGTTCATACGTTATATGCCATACTAAAGATCGCTATCATTATATTCAAGATAATTTAAAAAATATTTAATGAAAATCTATGAAGAAAATATAAAAGATAGTATCAAAACACTAAGGTTAAAGAAGGAGTTGAATAGAATATCATTACTTAGGTTATTTAAGGACTATCTCATAAAGTGTGTAAATAAAAAAATAGCGGGGGCATGTGTAAGCACCCCCTGAAACCGAACCTATTTAAAGTAGAATAATAATCTAAATTAAACCAATCGAAAAGACCTAGTGCAGTTCTTTAAAAGTTCAAAAAGAAAGATTCCAAAAAAAGCAAAAGGGCCACAAATTTGGGATTGGCCCTTTTACCATAACATTATATGGAAATTTTACTCGATCAAAGAAAACGCTATAGACGGTAAGAAAAAAAAGATTGTTGCGTAAGACATCCATGTTGTGGTCCATAGCCATAAACCGGATGTCAGGTATGTTTTATTTATGGTGCTTCTTCTGCTGATCAAAAATCACTCTCCTTTCTTACAGGATAAAATGGCTAACTTTCTGCAAATGCCAACCATGAAGAACGGCCACCTATATTGCCGAATTCGCTGCCGCCAAATAACTGATCCAAGATTGGGCAGTATCTCGGTTTTTTTGGCATCATGAGGTGGGGGAGATCGATCTTGAAATGATTCGAGGAAAGATTGCAAGGGGAGTCGTCTGCACATTTCTATTTTATTGTCAGGCGACAAATATAATATTGCAATAAAAGATATCTCGGTGATATGATCAACAAAGATGTTCACCAGTTAAATTAAAATTCTATGTCAAGTGCCGTAACTTTGAGGAATATATGAAGACAATCGAGTACCATATCAGCGGTAGTGGCGAATTACATAAATTTCCAATAGACACATTATTGATGGAATTTAAAAATTCATCTGAGGGAGATGACTATTCAAAATACTATTACCCTTTTTCATCTCTTGTTTTTTCCGTTTTATAGGTAAAAAGTTCAATGGCATTCAGCCTTTAAATGATAGCCAGTATGCCTTATTGGAATATGATTTAATCAATCGTGAATTTCAAATAAACGGTCGTTTGTTGATACTCCTAGACATACTCTAATCTCATTGTGACATCTAGAACATTTTTAAAGACTCACAGGCCCCTCGTTCACTTAGTTTAAAAAACATTAAAGAAGTTGTCATATTTTCACTTGCCTTGTCACTAAAAGAGTAGAGACTAGCAACACCAATGACCAAAGAACTAGATAGACTTCTAAATGCATTGGAGGAGCATCAGCACAAGCTGCTACGCATATGCTCGGTCTATGCCAAAGATGAAGATGTACCAAGGACCCTTTATCAAGAAGTATTGGTACACATATGGAAATCGATGCCCACGTTCAAGGGCAATTCGGCAATAGGCACTTGGATGTACAGAATTACCCTAAATGTCTGTCTCCGCCTGAAAACCAAAGAAATCAAAAACCAAAACAAACTATTGCGTTTAGACGGCCGCGCAATAAACATCCATAAAGCAGTGCATTCAGAAGATGGTCAACGAGAGCAGCTACGTCAGATTGCGAAATGTATTAGAAAGACTCAATGAAGCAGACAAAGCAGTCACACTGTATTTGGAAGAACTACCTTATAAGGAGATTTCACAGTTACCGGTTTAACCGAAAACAATATCGCCGTGAAAATAAAACGCATCAAAACGAAATTGTTGAACTGTCTAAATCAAAAACAATGAAGAGATGGAAGATGAACTCATAAAAATCTGGCAGTCTTCACCCAAAATCGAACAGGTAAAATTCGAGAAATCACGATTGATACTCGACA